>NZ_JSEP01000014.1 GCF_001624695.1 Labrenzia sp. OB1
GCCCATGGCGTGGTCATCCTTGATCAGGCCGGATGGCACACGTCAAACAAGCTCGCCATCCCGGACAACATCACACTCTTGCCTTTGCCACCCCGATCTCCCGAACTCAATCCTGTCGAAAACCTATGGCAGTACATGCGAGAAAACTGGCTCTCAAACCGGGTCTTCAAGGACTACGACCAGATCGTCGACCTGTGCTGCCGGGCCTGGAACACGCTCATCGATCAGCCATGGAAAATCATGTCAATCGGAATGCGTGACTGGGCGCATCGGTCCTGAATTTTGTCGTTTGGTATTACACTGATCCGAAGCTCGGGTCGCAAAAATCACGGTTTTGCGCTCGATTTAAGTGCATCTATCCGTGTATGCTAGGTGTGGATTCCAAGAAGGTTGTTCATTCGCTTTGAAGTCTTGAGATTAGTTGGGGACCAAGCTGGGCACTGAGTTCTGCAGGGAAGTCTTTTTTAAAAGCCTCCGGCGGATGCTCGTTACGGCCGAGGGTTTGTGAGCAGGCAGGTTATCCATGACCACGATGTCACCCGGCGATAGGGATGGTACCAGTACCTGTTCGACATAAGCCAGAAAGGCTGCGCCATTCATCGCGCCAGCTTGATCAGGGACCTCCCCGGCGGATTTCCATCAGGGCCAGTGGCAAACGTATGCCGCACATATGAAAGCAACCGATCACCGCAACAAGACAAAAACAGCTCTTGCCATAGGGGGCGTCCACATATGAATCAGATCTTACGCACGATGTGAATCCTATTTCGATTCCACGTGATCGGAAAAGCTTGTCTTATGATTTTTTCGGCTCATGAGTTCAGAATGAGCCAGTGCAGGCCACTCCACATGGCCAGCACTGGCGGAAGCGGGATCGCGAAAGGCTTGGTCGTTGGGAACCGTGCTAGAGTTTGATCCGTTGCCGTCTTCGCCTTGGGCCTGAACGGATACGCAGCAACTGTAAGGCTCTGCATGACAAGCATAGGACAGCGAAGATGACGAAGGATAGCATCGGGATTGATATTTAAAAAAACCATTTGGACGTTGCCTGGCCGCGGGCAGACAAGAGCACCCGCTTTACCAATGACCGGGAGGGATTTGTGGCCCTCAAACGCTGGCTCGGCGCCGGCCTGCCTGAGCTTGTCGTCTATGAGGCGACTGGCGCGTATCATAGTGCGTTCGAGCTGGCGTTTTCCGGTCAGTTGCCGCTTCACAAAATCAACCCGCTTCAGGCGCGCCGCTTCGCTCAGGCGTGTGGACTGCGGGCCAAGACCGACAAGGTGGATGCGGCCATGCTGGCGGCAATGGGCGCAACGCTTGACATGGAACCGGACCCAGTTGTCAGCAAGGAGCACTATGAACTCAAAGAGCTGCAGATAGAGCGCACGGCGCTCATCAAGGACCGGACCCGTCTCAAGAACCGGCTCAAGACCCAAATTCTCGCCTTAACCCGCCGCCAGACCAAGGCCCGGCTGGCCCAGATTGAACGGCAGTTGAAAGCCATTGACGGCGAGATCGAAACGCGGATTGAACAGGACCGGCCACGCGCGCTCGACATCCTCAAGTCCATTCCGGGGATAGGCTCAACCACAGCCGCTGCGATCCTAATCGAATGTCCTGAGATCGGCTCGCTCGGGCGCAAGCAAATCGCCAGCCTGGCCGGCCTGGCGCCAATGACCCGACAGTCAGGACAATGGCGTGGCACGGCATTCATTCAAGGCGGGCGAAAATTCCTGCGCGACGCCCTTTATATGCCCGCCCTTGTCACTAGCAAATTCAATCCGGACATGGCGGCAAAATACAAAGCCATGAGAAGAGAAAGAAAACCGGAAAAAGTCGCCTTAACCGCCATCATGCGAAAGCTCATAGAACTCGCAAACACTCTCATCAAGCAAAACAGAACGTGGACACAAAAGCCAGCTTGATCAAAACGGATACTCTAGGAGTGTTCAAGATTAAGCTGCGAGAGGCAGGTCGTAACCGGCAAGCTCTTGGAAACCTGCAGCAACGGCAGCCGCAGCGCCCTTATCTACACCCATTTCGTTGATGAACTCCATCTGCAGAGCAGGGGAGACTTCCGAAAAGAATGAAAATACAGGGGCGTTAAAGCTATCAACGCTGTTTATGTTCGTATTAGCGTCCGCAGTCATATCCACGCCGTAAGGCGCGTTGACAGTCGCTAGAATTTTGATTGCGGTATTCATTATGCTCACAATCATAGTGCTATTCAGCAATTTTCACGTTAAAAATCAATGAATTTCGTCTCTTTGCCTGTGATCATCGGGGCATAGAACAGTACCCATGCCTGCCATGGCAATGATCATGACCGCCATGCCTCTCAGCATGGCAGCCTTGCCGATGGTATCCCAAAAGTGGCTCAAGGCTGCACCTTGCTGGTACGAAATGTGGGAACAAACGCGGGTGAAACTGTCGGGGTTTTGCAGGAAGACTGCTGTAAATCCCTGTTTGTTCACTGCGTGTTCTTACAAGAAGTTGCGAGGTCGGGTGCAGTGGAAAAAACATTCAGGGGCAAAAAAAGCCTTGAAGCTCAGGGCTTTTGTTCGTAAACGGAACGAACCGGAGAGGTGGCCGAGTGGTCGAAGGCGCTCCCCTGCTAAGGGAGTAGGCCCGGAAGGGTCTCGAGGGTTCGAATCCCTTCCTCTCCGCCATTTTTCATAAAGCAGTAGTGTTTCTGGAACAGCTTCCTTGCCATGGGACGCCAGACCGAGTGTGCTGAAATCAGCTTGCAGGTTTAGATTGGTCCCTTGGGAGGATGTGCTCCAACGGACGGTCGCTGTGTGGACCTTGGTGAATGCAAGACTTCCCGCGTCAGCACCGATTAGACCTTGGACAAAAAGTTTCTAATCTCGCTTGCCGTCAGGTCTGGCCGTTCCATGGGCGCCAGATGGCCAGTAGGCAATTCAACATAGGATGCGCCCTTTATGGACGCCGCAAGCGACCTCGAATGCGCGGGGGGCACCATGTGGTCGTGGGTTGCGCCAATCACCAAAGTCGGGGTGACTATTTTCTTTACAGCATCACCGACGTCCAGCGTCAGATCGACTTCGACCTGACGGGCCATGCCAAGCCAGGCTTGCGTTTCAACTGTCTCCCGCATGGCTTCATCAACACCCTCAAAGCCCCATGAAGACAGGGCATCCGGACTGATGCCCGTCAGTAAAACGAGCTTGGCCATCGCTTCACGTTCCGATGCGATCAGGTCACGCCAAAGTTCGAACTGGATCTTCAGGCGGGGATCCAACCTCGCAAATCCGGCAATCAGAATGAGGTTACTTATCCGTTCGGGGTGATCTGCTGCAATACGGACTGAAATGGCAGCACCAAGCGAAAAACCAACAATGGCGAAGCTGTCGACGCCGACATGATCGACGACCGCCAATATCTGAGACGCCAGATACTCCACCGTCAGCTCGCGCCCGTCATCCCCGGTTTCACCCGACCCGGTGTAATCAGGACGAACAACGGTGTAGTCTTTCGACAGTTCCTTTGAGATGCCGCCCCAGTTCCCCGCACCATCCCCGCCGGTGCCATGTACCAGCACCACTGCCGGACCAGTTCCCTCTTGGCGGTAACCGACGTTTACACCGTCAAATGTCGTGAAATGCACTGCTCAACTCCTTGGTTGTCTCGCGGTGCCAACAGGTATAAACCTTGACAGTACTGTCAGAGTCAAGATGGATCGAGAACGCTATGAAAATTGGCGAATTGTCCAAACGCACAAATGTCTCGGCGAGGATGTTGCGCTACTATGAGGACGAACAATTAATCAGCCCAACGCGCCGCGCCTCCGGATATCGCGACTATAGCCGCGAGGATGAACAGGTCGTGAAAACAATTCGTATCTTGAGCGAGGCCGGATTGAAGCTCGATTTCATACGCCGTTTTTTGCCTTGTTTGCGGAGCGAAGGACCAATCCTGCATCCTTGCCCGGATTTAATGTCGGCGATGGAGCAGGAAATTAGGGAGCTTGACGCGCGTGTCGCCAAATATCGTAAAAGCCGCAAAATATTGGACGGATACTACAAAGAGATGCGCGCAGAGGCTTAATAGCAAGCCCGATAAATAAGAACCTATTTGACCAAGAGATGAGAGCGTTCCGCGAGAAATGCCAGCCGCTCACCTGAGTGGGGAGCTGGCATCCTGAACGGGCGCATGTCCCTGGTTGGCATCGCCCAACTGGCGCAGGGGAATTCCGGCGATGACGTTGCTTTCGATTGTCGCGAGGTTTCTGGATTTGGTTTCCGGCAACCAGACAAGCGAAATGACCAGCGAGCAGACACAGACCGCCGCGAAGATCAGGAAGACTCCGTCAAGCCCGATGGAGGAGACACCGCTCAGGAAGACGAAGGCAATCAGCGCGTTGAACAGCCAACTGGTGGCCGAGGCGACCGAGATCCCGGTTTCCCGGATGGTCGAGGGAACCAGTTCGGACATGAGGACATAGGGAAGGGGGCCGAGGCTGACGGCAAAGGCGCCGATATAGACGCACAGGGCGATCAGGCCGAGAATGGGCAGGGACCAGACCTGGGCCGCGACAACGCCGAGAAGGCCGATGACCATGATGAGGGATCCGAAGATGGCAAGTGGCCTGCGCCCCAGCCTGTCGACCGTTGCGATGGCGACGACAGTTGCAATCAGATTGATCAGGCCGAGGCCGAAAGTGGCGCCGAGGGCGGCCGTTCCCGGCGAGAAGCCCAGGTCGACGAAGATCGCCGGGGCATAATAAAGAATTCCGTCGATGCCGCTCAGGTTCTGCAGAATGAACAGGCCACAGCACAAGGTCAGGACAGCCGGGGTCGATCCGATGCGCAGTGTTTTCCAGAGGGACAATGCCGGCCGTGCGGACCCTTCTGCGACGGGAACCCGTTCAAGGCCAAGGGATGCGGAAACAGATTCCGCCTCGGGATGTCGCCCGACCCTCGCCAGCCAGACCGGGCTTTCCGGCACCATCAGCAGTGCGGCAAATCCCGCCACGGCGATCACGCCACCAACGCCTATGCCATGGGCCCATGCAGCCGGGTCATCTATCAGAAGCGGGACGGTATAGGCGGCCAGTATCCCCATGGTGACGGCGAGCTGGAACAGGGAAACGACACTTCCGCGAAACCGGGCCGGTGTCGCTTCACCCGCGTACATCGGTCCTGCCATGGAAGACAAACCCACAGCCAGACCGATCAGAACGCGCGCGGCGATCAGTCCGGGCAGATCGGGATGGGTGAGGGTGAGGCCGTACCCGGCGGCCGCAAGCCCGAAGGCCGCCAGCAGCGTGATCCGCCGCCCGAATGCGCGCGCCAGCGGGCCGGCGGCGATTGCTCCCAGAAAGCAGCAGAACACCAGCGAAACGGTCACATATTCCTTGCCCCCGGTGCCGAGGGAGAATTCGCGGCCGATTTCGTCCAGCCATCCCGCAATGCTGGCCGTGCTGTAGCCGAACAGCAGGCCTGCGCAAATTGTCAGGAAGGACACGCGGCCTACCGCCAGGTAGAGCCGCGTGCCGGTGACTTGAGTGAGTGTCATGCCGCCGCGGCGGGGCTGTGGCGCATTTCGATCTCTTCAAGACTGACGCCCTTGGTTTCAGGAGCGTAGAACCAGGAGAAAATCGCCCCAAGGGTGCAGAAAATTCCGAACAGAGCGAAGGTTGCCACCGCGCCGAAATGAGCCAGAACCACCGGGAACGAAAACACCACGATGAAGTTGCAGCTCCAGTTCGCGACCGAGGCCATGGCCATGCCCCGGCTGCGCAGCGCCAGCGGGAACAATTCGGACATATACAGCCACGGCAACGGCCCCAGGCTGACCGCGAAGAAGGCGATATAGGCAAACAGACCGGCCAGGGCCAGTGGCGCCAGCTCGGGCTTGTCGGCCTGCATGGCGTAGGCGATCACCGCAAGGCTGAGCGCGGTGCCGATGAA
Organism: Labrenzia sp. OB1; assembly: GCF_001624695.1. Taxonomy (GTDB): domain Bacteria; phylum Pseudomonadota; class Alphaproteobacteria; order Rhizobiales; family Stappiaceae; genus Roseibium. The sequence continues at coordinate 5,934 of NZ_JSEP01000014.1, forward strand.
GCCCAGAATCAGCAGGGGGCGGCGGCCAAAACGGTCGACGATGAACATGGCGACGATTGTCATCAGAACGTTCACCACGCCGATACCGACGGTAGCGGCCAACTGGGTGCTGGAACCGTCGAAACCGGCATGTTTCATGATAATCGGAGCATAATAGATAACGGCATTGATGCCACTGACCTGCTGGAAAACAAAGGCTGCGATGGTGAAAATCACCAGCGGCCGGACGTTTTCGGTCAGGAATGCGCTCCAGCCCGGTTCGGCGACTCCGGACGCTTGCGTGCGCTCGATCTCAGTGACGACATGAGTGGCCTCTTCCTTGGACAGATCCGGCTGAACAAGGCCGATGACCTTGATTGCCTTGTCATGTGAACCGTTCATGGCCAGCCAGCGGGGGCTCTCGGGCGACAGGGCTATTCCGATCAGGGAAACCAGTGCAGGTACCGCACCGAGCGCCAGCATCCATCTCCACGCACCAAGCGGTTCAAGGACCAGATCCAGAAGATAGGACGAAAGAATGCCGACCGTGATCATCAACTGAAAGGCCGAAACCACCGCGCCCCTGTATTTCGCCGGGGCGAGCTCGGCCAGGAACATCGGGGCCGCCAGGGCGGATGCCCCGATGGCAACACCCAGCAACAGACGCGCGGCGACGAGAAACTCCAGGCCCGTGGCCAAACCGGCCGCGACCGCGCCGATCGCGAACAGGACCGAGCACAGTATCAGCACCTTGCGCCGCCCAAGACTGTCGGCATACATCGCCGCCAGGATAGCTCCGGCGACAGCCCCCAACGGGACCGCGGCCGTCATGAAGCCTTCACCGGTCGCCGAGATGTCGAAAGTCTTGGTGATCAGGGGAAGAGCCCCGGCGATCACACCTTCATCGAAGCCGAACAACAGGCCGAACAGCGCGGCCAGGGAAACCAATCGTAAGAGCATTCAAGTCATCCTTCGGGTTCAGGCCGACAAGCGCGCGTAGACGCCTTCGGCATGGCGCAGAGACCATGCAGTGATCGTGAGATAGCTGTTGGCCGACCCCTGTGACGGCCATGCGGCCGCATCGGCGACAGACAGGTTGGGCAGGCGCCAGAACTGACCGAAGGAGTTGGTCACCCCGGCATCTTCTTCTTGTGACATGCGCAGCCCGCCAATCTCGTGCAGGGCTGCTCCCAGCGGATTGACCTGGGTTCGCAATAGCTCCGCGTCGAGGGCTTCGGCGACTTGCGGCAGGAAGGCGTCCATTTCGCTCAGGATACGCTTGTCGCCGTCGCTGCGGTCGGCAATGACCGCGTATTGGCCCATGTCTCCGGGGCCGTCTCCCTGGCCTTTGGTCAGTACGACTTCATTTGTTTCCGAGGATTCCCCGACACCGAAGCAATAGGCCAGAAGATACAGGCCGTCGGGGTCGCAATCGAGCCAGACGGTGGCATGATAGGGGGTGTACCAGGTTTCGGCGAACGGCCCCTGGATCTGGATGTGATAGGGGCGTTCCTTGGTCGGCGGGATAAAGGCGTAGATCGGCTCTTTCAGCGGCTTGCGCAGTTTGAACAGTCCCTGGATGAACTGGTGATCGGCGATGTGGGTGCCGACATCCGGATGCAGGTCCTTCAGACCCGACGCCAGGGCCAGACGGGTCGACTGGATCGCGCCACCGGCAAATGTGTAGTGCCGGGCGACCAGCCTGAAACGCTTTTCATCGCCGGTTCCCTTGACGATCAGGCCGGTGACCGTGTTGCCGTCATGGTCGACCCGCTCGGCGATCGCGTCGGGAACCAGAACGATCCGTCCGCGCTCCACATCGCGGGCCAGAAGCCCGCTGCGGATCAGACGGTCGGAAGAACTGTCGAAGCCGCGTGGCATATAGCCGTTACGGGGCTCCTGGGTATCGACGCCGGTCGAGGCGTGCACGGCTTCAATTCCCGCGTCATTCAGGCGGTCGAGAAATCCCTGCTGCGCCTCACCCCGGAAAAAGGCCGGCCGGTCCGTGTTGGGCCCGGAGACGTGCATCAGGTTCTCGGCCTTCCGGTAGTAGGGCTCGAACTCGTCGTAGGTGACGGGCCAGTCGGCGAAATCCCATTCCGTAAAGCGCGGGGTGCAGCCACCCCAGAACAGCGTCCTGCCGCCGACCGTCGACCATGCGTCGCTGTTCAGGGGCGGAGACACGGTTTCGTCGAAATCGGCGCGATCCGTCCAGGCGGTTCTGTAACGCACAAGATTGTGGATCTGCGGCGTCAGATCGCTGCGGCTGCGGAAAGGGGTGGAACCGACATGGCTCGGAAGCACGAATGGCCCGGCCTCAAGGATCACGACGGACAGGCCCTTGTTGGCCAGCTCTATGGCACTGGTGACGCCCGCCGTCCCCGATCCCACGATCAGGACGTCGATACTTGTTGTGGCTTTTGCGATGGAAAACAGGTCGGAGGTCAGGACCGAAGACAGAGATTTCATGGATTTAAGCCTCAGCGATTGAAATAGGCGGCAGCAACTTTGTGGAATGCACGGATGATGTCGTCGACATCCGCATCGCTCAGGATGGAGGCGATCGACAGCAGTCCGGAGCGGTCGTGCAGGTCGTCACACACCGGCAGAAGCCCACGGTGGTAGTTGATCTGCGATGCAAAGGCGTTGTCCGGGTGCGACCAGGGGAAACCGTCCCGGGTGTTTGATCGCTTTTCCGTCAGACTGGGAATGTTGAAATACCAGTGCAGCCCCCAGTCGCGCATGGGCAGGCAGCTCAGCGACCCTTCCGGTCCGTGGATTCCCTCTGCCTTTACGGCAGCCATGAAGCGCGAGCACATGTCCGCATCCTCGAAGGTCATGATCAAGAAGGGACCGCTGTCGCCTTCCGGATCGATGACATTGCGTAACCGAATTTCGGGATACGCGGACAGGGCTTCGCGAATGCGCCATTTTGCACTGCGCATGGCTCCGGTGATCCCGCCCAACTTGCGCGATTGCGCCAGTGCCATCGCGCCGGTCAGATCCGACATGCGTGCGCCGATACCCCAGAACTGGCAGGTTTCATCCTCCGGATCGAAACGGCCGGCGTCGTTGCGGGCGTAGCCAAGATCGTGCATGGCAACGATCCGGCGGAACAGGTCCTCATCCTTGCAGACGATCATTCCGCCATCGCCGGACGTCATGTTCTTGTTCATCTGAAAGCTGAACGTGGCGATGTCGCCGAAACGGCCAACGGGTGTTCCGTTCTGGCTCGCACCTGCGGCCTGCGCGCAATCCTCAATCAGCCCAAGCCCGTGCTCGCGCGCAAGCTCGGCGATGTCCGCAACATGTCCGGGAGCGCCGCTCATGTGAACCAGCAAGATGGCCCGGCTGCGGGAATTGATCTTGCTTCTGAGATCCTTGACGTCCATGCAGAATGTGTCGTCGATGTCGACCAGCCGCGGAATGGCCCCCGCCCGCACAATGGCGGACATGCAACTCACCCACATGTATCCGGCGACCAGAACTTCGTCACCCGGGCCGACCTCAAGCGCGGAAAGGGCGATGGACAAGGCAGCCGTTCCGGACGAAACGGCCAGCGCGTGTTTGTGCCCATAGGTCTCACACCACTCCTGCTCAAGGGTCTCCACCATGTATTGAGGATCGATGCCATAGAACCGGAAAGGGCTCTGCGAGCGCAGAACCCGGTCGACCAGTTCGCGTTCTTCGTCGCCTATCCAATGCGCACCGGGAAGCTCCCAGGGCAGGGGAGACGTGCGGACTGGTGTTCCGCCATCGATGGCCAATTTTTGTTCTCGAGCTGATACAGGCACCTGGCGAGGTCCTCCCTATGGGTTTTGCGGGGTGCAATCACCCGCGTTCATTCAGGCGAGACAGGTGTCGTCACCTGCTCCGTTGGACCTTGGGTCCGTTTGTATGTCAGGCGTACGAACGGTAAGTGGCGCTAACCGGCGAGCCGATGTTCCCCCATCAGCCGGTTGCAGCGCAGCCTCCCCGATTTCGCCATCGCCCGGTGCTGCAGGGCGCTGGCGCTTCAAACAGGGAGTGGGAGCTGCCCACCGGAGCAGCACCTTGCCGGAATAGTCCAGCTTTTCTCCCGATATGTCAAAAACCCTAACCCCGGTTTTCTCAAACAACTCAAAACGCAAACGACTTAATTTTAGCTATCTGAAAGCAGAAAGCGCATTTGAGAATACCGAATAGGTCAGTCAAAATATCTCAGCAAAAATAATGCTTTAAAGATTAATATATCCCTACACGCAATGAGTTTCACGCCCAGGAAGGACGACTTTTGGTGGAGAACGCGGTCACGCGGGCCGGGATAGCGGCCCTCGCTCGCCGGACCGGTCCGGACCCGTGTTTGCGAATCATTGCAACTAAACGGGCGCTGAAGAAAAGGCGCTTCGGCGAGGATCAGGTCACCGGCAATTGAAGGAACACGGTCGAATTCTCCTGATCCGGAAGCTCATACGCACCCGTGCCAGGGCGCTGAGCGGGTCTGTCTCTAGCGATAGATCATTGTCGGCAACCACATGGAGAACGCCGGCACGAAGGTGAGCAGGAGCAGGACAGTCACCAACGGGATCAGGAACGGGGCGGTTGCTGTCACACATCGCTCGAAAGGCACATGGGCCACCTTCGACAGAACGTAAAGCACCATGCCCACCGGTGGTGTCAGCAGCCCGATCATCAGATTGAGGATCATGATGATGCCGAAATGCACCGGATCGATGCCAAGGCTGACGGCGACCGGCAGCAAAACCGGTGTCAGGATGGTGATCGCCGCAATGGTCTCCATGAAAAGTCCGATGACCAGAATGATCATGGTGATGATCAGAAGCAGCGCCACCTTGTTGTCCGTCAGGGCTACCATGACTTCCGAAAACTGCCTGGCGGTCTGGTTGGCCGTCAGGATCCACGCGAAGATCGTGGAGGCTGCGACGATGAGCATGATCGCGGACGTGGTCTCCACTGTTTCGAACGAGACCTTGAGGATCTTCTTCCAGTTCAGTGTGCGGTAGACACCGACACCGAGAAAGAGACACCATGCGACGGCGGCGATGGCCGCTTCCGTCGGCGTGAATATGCCGAACATGATACCGCCGATGATGATCGCCGGTGTCATCAACGGCAGCAACGCGTCGAGGAAAGTGCGTCCGAAGCGTCCCAGAACGAACGCCTGGTCGCGCGGGTAATTACGGCGGCGCGAGTACCAGGCGACCATGGCCATCAGCGCCAACGCCATCATCAGGCCGGGCACGATACCCGCCATGAACAGCTGGCCGATGGACGCATCCGCAATGACGCCATAGATGACCAGCGGCAGGGAAGGCGGGATGATCGGCCCGATGGTGGACGAGGCCGCCGTGATGCCGACGGCGAAATCCGTGTCGTAGCCGGAATCGCGCATCGCCTTGATCTCGATGTTCCCCAGCCCGCCGGCATCGGCCACAGCCGCGCCCGACATGCCCGCGAAGATGACGCTCGCACCCACATTGACGTGTCCCAGACCGCCGTGCATCCAGCCGACGGTGGCCCGTGCGAAGGCGAAGATGCGGGTTGTGATGCCTGCCGAATTCATAAGGTTGCCGGCCAGGATGAAAAACGGCACCGCGATCAGCGGAAAGGAATTGATACCGTTGACCATGTTTGCCAGCACGATCATCGGCGGCATTCCCTCAAAGACGATAAACGCCAGGGAGGCCAGCGCCAGGGCGGCGGCGACCGGCACGCCGATGATCATCAGAGCAAACAGAAACAGGATCATGAGCACAATGGCCATGCGGTCTTAACTTCAATCGGTGGGCAGGTGCGCGTCCAGCGAACGCACGACTTCATCCGGCGTCTGGCGCAGCCGGCGCCACAGCCAGATGGCCGAGTAGAACGCCATGACGCCGAGCGCGATCACGCAGATTGTGTAGATCCAGGCCTTCGGGATGGGCAGGGAGATCATTTTTTGCCGGGTCTTCTGGGTCAGCTCGATGCCGATCCAGGTCATGGCGCTGAAAAATCCCAGCGTGATTGCCTGCGACAGCACGGTAAGCGCCTTCGCGGCTGCTGGAGGCACCATGCGCATCAGGAATTCCAGTGTGATGTGGGACCCGCGCCGCGTCGCCGTGATCGATCCCAGGAAACAGACCAGGATCAGAAGATAGCGTGCCACTTCCTCGGTCCAGGCCAGGGAATCGTTCAGGACGTAGCGGGTGAAGAATTGCAGGAATACGACGACGGCCAGAACCCAGAAAACGAAGATGCCCGGGCCGTCGATCCATCTCAGGCTGCTGAGGTCGGTCTCCCGATCCTCGAACTGCAGCAGACCGGGCGCACCTGAAGTGCGCCCTTTCCGCGTTTCGGCAGCGGCGGGGTCGTTCGTTTCCGCCGCCGCTTCGGTCTCCTGGTTCATTGAGCGAGGGCCTGCATCCGCTCGTAATGTTCCTGGGTATAAGGCACTTTCGATTCATCCGTCAGGATGGGCGCGACAGCTGCCTGGAAGGCCGCCTTGTCGACATCGTTGATCTGGATACCTTCATCTCGGAACCACTGCACCAGATCCTGTTCGGACTGGTAGATTTCTTCAGCGTTCTGCGCCAGGGCGTCCTTGATGACGGCATCGACGGTCGCGGCGTCATCGCCCAGCTGGCCCATGGCGTTCTCGGAGACCACGACGATCAGCGAGTTACCGATATGACCGGTCAGATTGATGTTCGACTGGACTTCGTAGAACTTCTTGAACTTGATCGTCGGAAGCGGATTTTCCTGGGCGTCCACGACACCCTGCTGCAGCGCGAGGTAGACTTCCGAGAACGCGATCGGGGTCGGATTTGCGCCGACAGCATTGGGGAACAGCACCATCAGCGGCGAATCCGGAACGCGGATTTTCAGGCCTTCCATGTCCGCCGGTTCGGTGATCGGAAACTTGGAGGTCACGTGGCGGTAGCCGTACCAGGTGATGCCCATGACCGTATGACCGGTGGCGTCCTTGTAGCCGTCGGATAGATCCGTGAAGAGATCGCTGTCGCGATAGGCTTTCCAGTGGTCGTAATCCTTCAGCATGAAGGGGTAGTCGGATATGGCGATAGGACCATAGTCGCGTTCCGCGAAGTTCGGTCCGGTATAGATCATGTCGACAGAGCCGATGGTCAGGCCTTCGTTGATCTCCGCTTCCTTGCCGAGCGATGAGGCCGGGTAGACGGAAATGGATACCCGCCCGTCGGTCTTTTCATTGATCTGTTCCGCCGCCCAGAGCGCCCACTTGTGGTAGCTGGAGCCTTCCTCGTAGACATGCGCCCATTTCAGATCCGCCGCCAGGGCCTGACCGGCAAGGGTCACCGTCATAGCGGCAGCCAGAAGGCCCCGCGTCACCTTTTTTCCAAACATATTTGTCCTCCCGATGGCCGGAGCCGAACTCCTCCGCTCGCCTGGCCAATTCTTGCATAACTAGTATACAAGATATTTTACGTATATGACATATTTACGGAATGCAAACGAATTCGATCTGGTCAGACCGGCCGCGAACTGCTACGCCCTCTTGGGAAATACCTAGAGAAACCGCCGGTTCTCGTGGCTCTCAAGTGTTGCCGAAAACTTTTAGCCGGCTGGTTTCAGGAGAAGTGATGGCCGTATCGTTGAATGAAAGGTCTTCCACCGAATTGAAGGTGCGCAAGCAGAGGGCGCCGAATTCGCCGCCGCGCGGGGCACCTGACAGGCATGCCGGACAGGCGACGCGAAACTCGGAGATCGTCTATCGCGATCTGCGCGATGCGATTGTCGACGTCACGTTGACGCCGGGAACGCCGCTCGTCGAAAAAGAGATCACGGAAAGATATGGAATCAGCCGGACCCCGGTTCGCGAAGCGATCCTCAGACTGGCCGAAGAACAGCTGGTGGATGTCATCCCGAAGTCAGGGACCTTTGTCGCCCGCATACCGGTTGCCGTCCTGCATGAGGCGATTGTCGCCCGCAAGGCGCTGGAAGGGGCTTGTGTCCGCGAGGCGACAGCGAAAGCCAGCAAGAGCCAGATCATGGAGCTTCGGGCTATCATTCAGCGCGAATACGAACTGTGCGCTGCCGGTGACGAACAGGCGTTCCATGACGCGGACAACGCCTTTCACGCCGGTGTGGCTGCCGCGAGCGGCTATCCCGGTATCTGGTCCATGATCGAAAAGATCAGGCTGCAGGTCGAACGCTATCGCCGGTTGACGCTGCCGCAAAAAGGCAGAATGGCGTTGATCGTTGCCGAACACGCAGCCGTCCTCGACGCCATCGAGAGTGGCGACGCGGATGCGGCCGTGGCCGCCATGAACAATCATCTCAACAAGCTGCGGATCGACATCGGGACGTTCCGGGACCTGTGGCCGGATTATTTCCTGTTCGACAAGAAATAACATCTGCCGAGATCCATGTGTCCGGCCGTTGGTCTTGGTACCTGGCCTTGGAAAGCGCGGGAACGGGCTGAAGGGGTGCTACCGCAAGGGAGACGAAAAAAGGCCATCCCGGTCGCCCGGAGTGGCCTTTCTTGTCATCTGCGGTGGCTTCCCGTTAGCTGATCTGGGTCAGAAGCTTGTCGAGGCTGGCCTTGGCGTCGCCGTAGAACATCCGCGTGTTTTCCTTGTAGAACAGCGGATTCTCGATGCCGGAATAACCCGTGCCCTGGCCGCGCTTGGAAACGAAGACCTGCTTTGCTTTCCAGACTTCCAGAACCGGCATGCCGGCGATGGGCGAGTTCGGGTCTTCCTGGGCCGCCGGATTGACGATGTCGTTGGAGCCGATGACGATGACGACATCCGTATCGGGAAAGTCGTCATTGATCTCGTCCATCTCCATGACGATGTCGTAGGGCACCTTGGCTTCCGCCAGAAGCACGTTCATGTGGCCGGGCAGGCGTCCGGCGACCGGGTGGATCGCGAAGCGGACATTCTTGCCCTTGCCGCGCATGCGTTTGGTCAGTTCACTGACCGACTGCTGCGCCTGCGCGACGGCCATGCCATAGCCGGGAACGATGATGACGCTGTCTGCGTCTTCTAGGGCGGTGATCACGCCGTCCGCATCGATGGCGATCTGTTCGCCTTCAACTTCCATGGCAGGGCCCGTGGTGTTGCCGAAACCGCCCAGGATGACTGAGACGAACGAGCGGTTCATCGCCTTGCACATGATGTAGCTGAGGATCGCACCGGAGGAGCCGACCAGGGCGCCGACGACAATCAGCAGATCGTTGCCGAGCGAGAAGCCGATGGCCGCCGCGGCCCAGCCCGAATAGGAGTTCAGCATCGACACCACCACCGGCATGTCGGCGCCGCCGATGCCCATGATCAGGTGATAGCCGATGAAGAAAGCCAGCAGCGTCATCAGGATGAGCGTCCAGATGCCCGCGCCGTTCAGGAACAGGATCAGCAGGATCAGGCTGAGGATACCCGCGCCGGCATTCAGCATGTGACCGCCCGGCAGTTTCTCCGCCTTGGAGGTGATCTTGCCGGCGAGTTTGCCGAAGGCGACAACCGATCCGGTGAAGGTGATCGCACCGATGAACACACCGAGGAAGACCTCGACCTTGAGGATCGACTGTTCGACCGGGCTCTTGTGCGCCAGGATCGCCGCGAACCCTTCCAGCGCCTCGCGCTCTTCAGAGCTCATGGAGAGGACCCGGCCGAGCTCGATGTAGGCGTTGAAGCCGACGAAAACGGCGGCCAGACCCACCAGCGAGTGCATCGCTGCCACCAACTGAGGCATCTCGGTCATCTGCACGCGTTGTGCGACGTAATAACCGATGATCCCGCCACCAGCGATCAGCACAACCGACAGGAGCCACAGGCCGGAGCCCGGGCCAATCAGCGTGGCGACAACCGCCAGCGCCATGCCGGCAATGCCGTACCAGACCGCGCGTTTCGCGCTTTCCTGCCCCGAAAGACCGCCCAGTGACAGGATGAACAGTACAGCTGCAACCACATAGGCAGCCGTCGTGAAACCGAATTCCATCGCTCGGCCTCCTTTAGGATTTCTGGAACATGGCAAGCATGCGCCTGGTGACAAGGAAACCGCCGAAGATGTTGATCCCGGCCATGAAGACGGAGAGACCCGCCAGCAGGATCACCAGGAAGGACCCGGACCCGATCTGCATCATCGCACCGAGGATGATGATCGACGAAATGGCGTTGGTCACCGCCATGAGCGGTGTGTGCAGCGAATGGCTGACATTCCAGATCACCTGGAAGCCGACGAAGACGGCCAGCACGAAGACGATGAAATGCTGCATGAAGCTGGCAGGGGCGATCAGACCAACGAGCAGCAACAGCAACCCGCCACCGACAAGCAGGGACACCTGCTGTTTTGTCTGTGCCTTGAAGGCGGCGGCCTCCTGGGCGCGCGTCTCCTCCGGTGTCAGTTCCTTCGACTTTTCCTTGGGCTTGGCCGCAATCGCCTGAACTTTCGGCGGCGGCGGCGGGAAGGTGATTTCACCCTGATAGGTGACCGTCGCGCCGCGAATGACGTCGTCTTCCATGTTATGGACGATCTGCCCGTCTTTTTCCGGGGTCAGGTCGCTCAGCATGTGGCGGATGTTGGTAGCGTAGAGGGTGGACGCCTGGGAGGCCATGCGCGAAGGGAAGTCGGTATAGCCGACGATGGTGACACCGTTGGCGGTGACCACCTTCTCGTCGGGCACCGTGCCTTCCGCGTTGCCGCCGCGTTCTGCCGCCAGATCGACGATCACCGAGCCGGGCTTCATGGCTGCGATCATGTCTTCCAGCCAAAGTTTCGGAGCCGGGCGATTCGGGATCAGTGCCGTGGTGATGACGATGTCCATTTCCGGAGCGAGCTCACGGAACTTGGCGAGTTGGGCCTCGCGGAATTCCGGCGAGGAGACGCTGGCATAGCCGCCGGAGGCAGCGCCGTCCTGCTGCTCTTCCTCAAAATCCAGATAGACAAACTCGGCACCCATGGATTCGACCTGCTCGGCCACCTCCGGGCGCACGTCGAAAGCATAGGTCACGGCACCAAGCGACGTGGCGGTGCCGATGGCGGCAAGTCCGGCCACGCCGGCGCCGACGACGAGCACTTTCGCCGGGGGAACCTTGCCGGCGGCGGTAATCTGTCCGGTAAAGAAGCGGCCGAAATTGTTGCCGGCCTCGATCACGGCGCGGTAGCCGGCGATGTTGGCCATGGAGCTGAGTGCGTCCATCTTCTGGGCACGCGAGATCCGCGGCACCATTTCCATGGCGATCACGTTGGCACCCTTGGCCTTCGCGGCTTCCATACCTTCTTCGTTGCCACCAGGATTGAAGAATGAAATCAGCGTCTTACCCTTGGTAAGGTGACGCGTTTCCTTTTCGTCGGGCTGGCGCACCTTGGTGACGATGTCGGATTTCTTCCAGAGGCTTGCAGCGGTCTTGATGACCTCGACGCCGGCGTCTTCATACGCCTTGTCGGAAAAACCGGCTGCGGCTCCCGCGCCGCTCTGGATAAGGCAGCTGTAGCCGAGCTTTTGTAGCTGCTTTGCTGAGTCCGGGGTCATTGCCACGCGGGCCTCTCCGGGGAAGGTTTCCTTTGGTGTGCCGATTTTTAGGGCTTCTGGCATATGTCGCTCCAAGATGGTGACGCAGGCGTGGCCTTTGGACAGGAGGGTCGAACAAATTGCGGACCCCCCACAAGCGCGCTGCGAATATAGAGACGAAAATTCTACCTATGACAAGGTGTGTTGAACGATGTTTCGGACGGTATTTCGAGCCGGATCAGAGAAAGCAGCTTTTTGCCGCAGAATGTTGGCCGGCTCAAATGGAGCATTGCCGTGCGCCTTTGCGTTCACGTCGCCGCCAAATACTCGAAAGGGAGAATGTTTTAGTGTTTTCCGTCCAAGTCGTGCGGAAACCGGGCGGTTTGCTCGCATTCCAATGCTTCGTTTGTGCAAAAAAAAGCGGCTGCCAATGCAAGCAGCCGCCTCTGGTCTCCGGTTATTCGGCCGCGGTGTCGATAGTTGCATCCAGATCCGCAGCATCGTGGCGTTCCGCGACGCCTTCGGACTTGTCTTCGGTCACACGGTTAACCTTGCGGCCGCGCACCACCGCGGGACGTGCGTCGATCTTTTGCGCCCAGGCCAGAAGGTTCCTGTATTCGTGGACCGTCAGGAATTCCCCGGCATTATAGGCACGGCCGAGCACAAGGCCGCCGTACCATGGGAAAATGGCGATATCGGCGATGGTGTACTCGTCACCGGCGATATAGGGGCGTTCGCCCAGTGCCTTGTCGAGGACGTCCATCTGGCGCTTCGCTTCCATGGTGAAGCGGTCGATGGGGTACTGGTACTTTTCCGGTGCATAGGCATAGAAATGGCCGAAGCCGCCGCCGATGTAAGGGGCCGAACCCATCTGCCAGAATAGCCAGTTCATCATTTCCGTGCGGGCCGCGGGATCCGTCGGCAGGAACTCGCCGAATTTTTCTGCCAGATAGAGCAGGATGGAACCGGATTCGAACACGCGGGCAGGCTTGTCGGAGCTGCGGTCGACCAGAGCCGGGATTTTCGAGTTCGGGTTGGCGGCGACAAAACCGCTGGAGAACTGGTCTCCCTCACCAATGTTGATCAGCCATGCGTCATACTCGGCGCCCTTATGGCCGCGTGCCAGAAGCTCCTCGAGCATGATGGTCACCTTGACCCCGTTCGGTGTCCCGAGAGAATAAAGCTGCAGCGGGTGCTTGCCCACCGGCAGGTCCTTATCATGGGTTGCTCCGGAAATCGGCCGGTTGATGCTGGCGAACTGGCCGCCGTTCGGCTGTTCCCAGGTCCAGACCTTGGGCGGGGTGTAGGTTGCGTCACTCATGGGGAAAATGCTCCAGAACCGGATTGACTTGAACGTGCCTGCGCGATTTCACGCAAATAATTCCGCGCGAACCATCGCAATATTACGATCAGATAGTATGGCCGGCCCGATTTGCCTAGGGCGTAAACTCATAAAATTACGCTATCCGGACGATCCTGAGGTCACAATTCCGTATCCTAAAGCCAGCCTTGCTCCCGGTAGTATTTAAGCGCGCCCGGATGAAGATCGGCGGTCAGTCCTTCCTGGATCATCTCCTGCGGCGTGAGCCGGTCGAGCGCCGGATGCAACTTCTTGAAATCTTCCAAATTGTCGAAGACAGCGGCAACGATCGTGTAAACGACCTCTTCGGGCATTCTTGCGGAGGTCACGACGGTCGCTCTGGGGCCCCAGGTGGGCACATCGTCCGGATTGCCCTGATATAGTCCACCTGGAATGACAGCCGCCGAATAGGCCGGGTTCTCGGCAAGCAACTTGTCTATCGCATCGCCGGCAATCGGGACCAGCCTGACATCGCATGTGGAGACTGCTTCCTGGGTGGATGCGTTCGGCAAGCCTGCGACCCAGATACTGGCGTCCAGCTTATCGTTACAAAGGGCAGGGACCTGTTCTGTGGAACTCAGATCGGCAGCCAACGAAAGGTCATCGGAGGAAAGGCCGCTATATTTCAGGAGCAGATCCGCCATGACAAGCGTACCGGACCCGGGATTGCCGATATTGACGTCCTTGCCCTTCAGATCTTCAGGGCTTTTGATGCCGGCCTTGGCGCGGGCCATCAGATGCATCGGTTCCGCATGCAGGGAAAAGAGCGAACGCAACTCGGTGTCGGGCCCTTCGGCGGCGAATGATCCGCTACCCTGCAGGCTCGCTGCCTGAATGTCGGATTGCACGATGGCGAAGTCGAGCGTGTTGTCGCGGATGGCATTTACATTCTGAACGGATCCACCAGTGGCTTCGACCAGACAGCGGGTGCCGTGATCCTTGCGGCCAAGGTTGACAAGGCGGCAAATGGCGCCGCCTGCCGGATAATAGACGCCGGTTACGCCGGCGGTTCCGAACGTCACGAACTGCTGCGCGGACGCAGCGCCGGCAAGGGCGAAAAAAGCGGCCAGAAAGGCACCTGGAAATTTCAGTTTCAATTTCATGCGTTCAGGCTTCCTTGGCATGGGCCCACTACCCGGATTCACATCAGCATATCCGATCAAGGCGCGACAAGCGCTAATATTGATGAGTTTGACTTGCGGACTTGACGTAGCGTGATGAAAAGTCGGCGTTCTGCCTGACACCGGTCTTGTGGCCGGACTTGACCTTGATGGTGCGGCGTTCCAAAGATCAGGCTGGCAATTGGGGAGCAAATCAGTGATTCCGTTCGACGTCCTGACTGTTTTTTTTGCTGCTGCCGTTGCGTTGGGTGTTGCTCCGGGGCCGGACAATATTTTCGTTCTGACCCAGTCGGCGCTTTATGGCCGTTTTGCTGGTTTGATCGTCACGCTGGGTCTTTGTACCGGTCTGATCGTACATACAATTGCAGTCGCGCTCGGGGTTGCGGCCATCTTTCAGACCTCCGAACTTGCATTCACGATGCTGAAATTCGCCGGGGCAGGCTATTTGCTTTACCTTGCGTTTCAGGCCTTCCGGGCCGGAAAAACAGAAATTTCCGGTGGCAACGGTCCCGTCTTGCCGGCATGGACGCTCTACCGCCGCGGGATCGTGATGAATGTGAGCAACCCGAAGGTCGCGATATTCTTCCTGGCCTTCCTGCCGCAATTCGCCGACCCGGCGCGCGGGTCCGTTCCCTTGCAGGTCCTCATCTTCGGCGCGTTCTTTATTGTGGCCACGATTCTTGTGTTCGGTGGCGTCGCGTTGGGGGGAGGAATGCTTGGCGCGTTCCTGAAGCGATCTCCGAAAGCGCAGGTCCGGCTCAACCGGCTTGCAGGCCTGGTTTTTGTCGGCCTGGCGCTCCGGCTGGCTGTTGCCGAGCGCTGAGCGGGCGGCACGCAACGAGAAGCCCCTGCCGCGAGAACGGCAGGGGCCGGATGCGCATGTTGTCGGGCCGAACGGGCCCTATATCGCCTGCAGCGTATAGACCGAAAAGAGAGTGTCCGTGTCACTGTCCTGATTAAGGACCCGCCAACCGCCCTTGTTGACGATCGAGGCGAAAGCCTCTTCGCCGTATTTGTGCGAATTCTCCGTATGGATGGTTTCGCCTTCGGTGAAGGAGATACTTTCGCCGCTCACCGTAACCGTCTGACTTCGGAGGCTTTCCAGGTGCATCTCGATGCGGCTTTCACCGGCGTTCCAGACTGCCCGATGCGCGAAGGCCGCAAGGTCGAAACTTGCCTCCAGCTCGCGATTGATACGCTGCAGCAGGTTCCGGTTGAATGCCGCGGTGACGCCTGCCGGATCGTCATAAGCCTCGACCAGGACCGCCGTGTCCTTTGGCCTGTCGACCCCGATGATCATGGTAGCCTGCGGCATGGCGTTGCGGATATTGCCCAGGAGTTCGGCGGCTTCCGAGCGTTCGAAATTGCCGATGGTCGATCCGGGAAAGAACACCAGAACCGGCAGCTCCGGCAGAAGCGGCAGCTTGCCAAGCGGTTGGGTGAAGTCCGCTGCGACCGGAATGACGGCGAGCGAGGGATAGGCACGCCGCACCCGTTCGGCGGCGCCCTGCAGATGGTTGGCTGAAATATCGACCGGCATATAGACCGAAAGGTCTTCAAAGGCTCCGAGCAACAGGTCGGTCTTGCGGCTCGAGCCGCTGCCAAGTTCCACCATTGCGCCGCTGGCGCCGGGCAGGTGCCGGTATTTCCGGGCGTTGTCCGCCAGGATCGCCAGTTCGGTGCGGGTCGGATAATAGGCATCCAGTTCGGTGATGGCCTCGAACAGATGCGACCCGACATCGTCGTAAAGCCATTTGCTGCTGACCGCCTTGCGAGGCGCTTTCAGACCGGCAAGGATCTCGGATCTGAAGGTGGAATTGGTAATGCCTGCGGGGACGTGTTTGGTCATTGGTCTGCTGCCAGTCTCAGGCCGAGCATCTGCCAGCGCTGGTGGGGATAGAAGAAGGTGCGGTAGGAGGAGCGCATCTGCTGCCTTGGTGTGGCACAGGAGCCGCCGCGCAGCACCATCTGGTTCACCATGAACTTGCCGTTGTATTCGCCGATTGCGCCTTCAGGGAGCTTGAAACCCGGGTAGGGGGAAAAGGCGCTGCTGGTCCATTGCCAGACGTCGCCCCAAAGGCCGGACTTGCGTCCGATCGGCGCGAAATGACCGTCTTCCAGGAAATTGCCGTCGATATCCGTCGGCTCGGCCGCCGCTTCCCATTCCGCTTCCGTCGGCAGGCGGGCACCGGCCCAGCGGGCGAAGGCATCGGCCTCGTAATAGCTGACATGAACCACCGGGGCCGAGTGGTCGACGGGGCGGGGGCCCTGCAAGGTGTAGGTCCACCAGGCTCCCTCCTGACGCCACCAGTAGAGTGGCGAGTCCCAGCCGTTCTTCTCGCGAACCGCCCAGCCTTCCATGAGCCAGAGCGTCTGGTTGTCGTAACCGCCGTCTTCCATGAAGGCGATCCAAGCGCCGTTGGTGACGGGACGGTCCGAGAGCCGGTAGGGTTCGAGCCATACCTTGTGACGCGGGCCCTCGCAGTCATAGGCGAACCCCTCGCCATCATGGCCGATCTCAAGCAATCCGCCGTCATAAACCGTCCAGCCGCTCTCCTGTACCGCCCTGACAAGGGTGTGCTTGGGCTCGATATAGGCGGGAAGGAGCGGGTTATAGGAAAAGGCGTTGAGAAGATCGGTCACCAGCAGCTCCTGATGCTGCATTTCGTGATGACAGCCAAGTGTCATCAGCGCATCCAGCTGCTCCGGAGCCAGCGTGAAAGCGTCTCCGGCAAGACCTTCGCGCAGGGCGTCCTCGATATGGGATCGGTAGCTGAGAACATCGGCGACGGTCGGCCGAGACAACAGTCCCCGCCGGGAACGGGTATGCCGGGGCCCGGCCTGCACATAGTAGGAATTGAACAGCACCGCGAAGCGGTCGTCCTTCGGCCGGTAGCCGGGAAGCGCGGGCTTCAGGATGAATTCTTCGAAGAACCAGGTCGTATGCGCCAGATGCCACTTTGGAGGGCTGGCATCCTCCATCGACTGCAGGCCCATGTCTTCGGAGTTCAGAGGGGCGACCAGAGCAAGGGATTGTGCTCTGACCGTTTCGAATAGATCCGAAACCGCGAAAGCCGGTAACGGTTCTGCCCGTTCGTCCAGATTAGTCATTTGCATTCCTCCACGCGGAACCCGGCAAAATGCCTCCGGCCGGTTCTGTGAGCGCCACCAGACGGTTTGAAAGTAAGAGCGCTTCCGTCATTTCCAATGTCGAAATTTGCAACCGTGCGGCGCATGAATGCACTGCACGGGCGCCGGAAGCTGACCTGTTGAAAAAATGAAACAATGTTCTGAGTAATACCATTTATGCCTCTCAAGCAAAGAATAGTCCACAAAACCTTGGTTTCAGGGAACTATTTTTAACTTTTCCAACGCGGGACGTTCCCGCTCGATGTCCGGGAAAATAGAAAACCAATCCTGACAAGGGGTGTCAGGATTGGTTGCAGCCCCCCTTCACATTGACGTGAGACGCCCGGCGAGCCGGAATTGCCACCTGTGGAAAGGCTTTGTCAGGAAAGCCTGCTTGTGGGGACTATCCCGAGATATCGAATTGACGAATTAGGATGATTGTCCTAATAAGCTATTAGGACAATCATCCTAATAGACGCAACATGCTGCTCGGGCGGCGGTTCAATAGCAGGGAAAAACGCAATGGCAGCGAGGGCCACCCGGCAGCAGATCGTCGATGCGGCGGATGACCTGTTTTACACCCGGGGCTTCGCGGCGACGTCCTTCGCGGATATCGCGGCGGCGGTCAGCATATCGCGCGGAAACTTCTATTATCATTTCAAAACCAAGGACGAGATCCTCGATGCGGTCATTGAAAAGCGCCTTGCCGACCGTGAAAGACTGCTTGCACGCTGGAATGAAACCGCCACCGATCCTGCCCGCCGTATCGAATGTTTCATCAGGATCGTCATCGCAAACCAGACGAAAATCATGGCTCATGGCTGCCCGGTCGGAACGCTTGTGACGGAACTGACCAAGCTCGGGCATGCGTCTACGGACAACGCCAACCGGATCATGACACTCTTCCGGGACTGGCTCACGCGGCAGTTCGAGGACCTCGGCTGCGGCACTGCCGCTCTGGAAAACGCATTGCATGTGCTGAGCTGGAGCCAGGGTGTCGCGACCGTTGCCCAGGCTATCGGAGATGACGCCTTCGTCCGGCGCGAGGTCGACCGGATCCTGCAGTGGCTTGAGGCCGTCCGGCAAAACGCGACAAGGCCCCACTGACGTACGCGGGTGCTCGTCCGACAAGACCAACAACCCAGTTGAAAGGAAAACCGATGTTCGTCGTAACGCTGAAATTCTCGGAAAACAAAGCCGGCGCAGGGGACCTGATGGAAAGCCACAAGGCCTGGATCCAGCGAGGTTTCGATGAAGGGATATTTCTGATGGTCGGCAGTCTGCAGCCGAACATGGGAGGCGGAATTTTCGCCCATAATGTCACACGCGAAGATCTGGAAGCCTTTGTTCGCCAGGATCCGTTCGTGACCGGCAACGTGGTTGCCCCGGACATCCTGGAGATCACGCCGGCCCGGCTGGACGAGCGGCTCGACTTTCTGGCGGCCTGACAGATTGCTTGTGATCCTCGATGATGATCATTTGCCTTCCTGCCCTTTTTGATGTCACAGATTGTGCAAGAAATAACAGGTGACAAAGAGCTGAGTCCGGCTGCGGCAGCTCAATCCGAGGAAGTTCAATGCCCGACATCAGAGGATCCATGCCTGCACTGGTAACGCCCTTCAGGGACGGCAAGGTGGATTTCGCGGCCCTTGAGCGGCTCGTCGAATGGCATGTGGCTGAGGGCAGTCACGGTATCGTTGCCGTGGGCACCACCGGCGAAAGCCCGACTGTCTCAAAAGACGAGCACAAGGACCTCATCAGACGGGTCGTGGAATTGGTGAACGGCCGCGTGCCTGTTATCGCGGGCACGGGCTCCAACGCCACCGCTCAAACTCTCGACATGCTCCAGGCCGCGGAAGCCGCCGGTGCCGATGCCGCGCTCATCGTTACCCCCTATTACAACAAACCCAACCAGGCGGGACTGCTCAGCCATTACCGGGTCCTGCACGACAACAGCATGCTGCCGATCATCCTCTACAATATCCCCGGCCGCTGCGTGATCGACATCCTGCCCGGGACCATGGCCGAGATGGCCCGCTGGCCCAGGATCATTGGCGTCAAGGACGCCACCGGCAGCATGGAACGGGTCAGCAAGCAACGTGCACTTTGCGGTCCGGACTTCCTGCAGTTCAGCGCGGAAGACGCCGCTGCGCTCGGTTTCAACGCTCATGGCGGGCAGGGGTGTATCTCGGTCACCGCCAATGTCGCGCCGCGCCTGTGCGCCGAATTCCAGGAGGCTTCCCTCGCCGAGAACCTGCAGCTTGCACGCGACTATCAGGATCGTCTCTTGCCGCTTCATTCGGCGATGTTCCCGGAACCGCCGGCGGCCTGTGTGAAATACGCGCTCTCGCGCCTTGGCCTTTGTCAGGAAGATGTCCGCCTGCCGCTCACCCCGGTGACCGGCGAGACGAGGCAGGCCATCGACCAGGCCATGGAGACCGCCGGGCTGATCTGAGGGGTCGATAGAGCTGAGTGTATCTATCTGTGGTGAAGCAGCGAACTGCTGAAACGGCCGCCCGAAAGCGGAGAGAACCGGCGAACTCCCCAAATCGTGGATAACAGGGGAGGGCTTGGCGACCTGGCTGCCGCCGCGACGATGCGCTTTGCCGCCGGCGACTGCTTCAACGCACTATGTCCTAGCTGCGGCGCGGCCTGAAACCCGCAGACGGCCGACAAATTTTGCGGTCGTTCCAGCCCTGTTCTGAACTGCTGACGTTCCCTTTGAAATTCGGTCTTTACCCTGACACTAGCGGCAACCCGCTAGAGCACATTCACGTGTGTTAATCAGGAAAGCGAACCGGAATGAGTGAACAGACGAACTGGCAGGGCAAGGTCGCCATAGTAACGGGTGGCAGCTCCGGTATCGGAGAAGCCACGGCTTTGGCATTGACCGAGCGCGGAGCCAATGTGGTCATCACGGGACGTGATGAGGCCAGGCTTGCCGGCGTTGCCGGCAGAAGCGCGGCAATCGAGGCTGTGCGAGCCGACAGCGCCGACCCGGCCGGCAGCAGGCGCATCGTTGAGGCGGCGATGGTCCGCTGGGGCAGACTGGACCTGATCGTCAACAATGCCGGGGCGGGCAAACCGCTCGCCATCGACGCCTATGATGCCGGGACGATCGCCGACATCTGTGCGGTCAACATCGTTGCCCCGTCGCTTCTCCTGAAGGAGGCGCAGGCGGCCTTGAAGGAGACGAAGGGCGCTGTCATCAACATTGGAACAGCGGTGTCTCAAAACGCGGCGCCGGGTCTGGCTCACTACGCGGCCACCAAGGCGGCGCTTGAGCATTTGACCCGATCCTGGGCCATTGAGCTTGCCCAAGACGGTATCCGGGTAAATGCCATCTCTCCCGGCCCCGTCAAGAGTGGCGCCCTGACGGGCATGATGGGGCTTCCAGCCGAAATCGCGCAATCCGTAGAGGAGGCCGAGGCGGCACAGATCCCGTTGGGACGGCGCGGAGTGACCTCCGATCTTGTGCCCTGGATACTCAGGCTCGGCAGTTCGGCCAATGAGTGGCTCACCGCCCAGGTGATCACCATTGACGGCGGATGGTCTCTGCGGAGCTAGGCCTTTCTGGCCTTAGGGCCTTCCCTCGAACACTGAGGGAAGGCTGGAGCCTTTGCTGCGACGGTATCGGTTGCGAACGCAGTCTTGAAAAGGAGGGTTGACCCTGACACTAGTGTCAGGGTGCTAGAGCCGCTTGGAAAGGAGCCGATATGCAGATCAAGGAAGCAGCCGAACGGCTTGGAATCACGGAACGCATGCTGCGCCACTACGAAAAGTCGGGCCTCATGGAAGCCGGCCGCTCGCAGAACGGCTATCGCAGCTATGGCACCGCCGACCTGCGCCGTGCAGGGCGAATCCGTGACCTCATCGACACGGGCTTTTCAACGCGCGAGATCCGGGCAATGGCGGCCTGCCTCTCCGACGAGGGGGCCGGGCCATGCGAAGGTGGCATTGCGCAACTGATAACAAAGCTCGAGCAGATCGATCGGCTCAGAGCCGGTCTCGACGAAAAACGGCAAGCCGTGCTCGACCGCCTCGCCACGCTGGAAGAAGCTCTTGCCACCCGGGCTGAAGAAAACGGCGCGCACCCTGTCGGGTCCGGTGATGCCGTTTCCGACCATGCTTCCAGCCCGGACGCAGGACGTCCTGCCGGAACCGGCATTGCGGACTATCCGGCCTGATACTGCGGAGTTGACGCCAGGAATGTGCCGTAGGCTGGGGCGTTCGGATAGGAGAACTGCTCGGCCAGCGGATTGCCGCGCTTCTTCCTTGTCGCACCCATGTCATTCAGCAGTTCATCGAAATGCTTGAAATGGAACGGTGCGGAACACAGCCCGCCATATACCTTGGCGGCAGGGCGTTCCTTGCGCTTCCAGTTCAGCATCATGTCGATATTCTCGTTCATCTCAGCTGCCGACGGCTGGTTCGCCAGCTTCCCGTCGGCATAGCGCACCAGCCAGTTGGCGATCATTTCCGCGGACAGGACGGTGCAGAAGCTTGAGTTGAAGCCGACAAAACCCATGTCGGGAAGGTCGGGGTTCACCGACAGGCGGTAGACCCGGTACTGGCCGTCTTCCTCGATCAGCTTGTCCTGATATTTCTGGGGAAGATAGGGAACGCCGAGTTTCCAGCCGACCGCCAGAATGGCGAGGTCGCACGGGACGGTTTCGCCGGTACTCAATCTGAGGCCGTCTTCTTCATAACTGTCAAAGGTGCCAAGCACCGGTTTGATCGTTCCCTCATCGAGACATTTGATCAGGCCCGGGGTCACGATGGGAACGGAGCAGGACACTTCCTTTTCGATAGGCGTGTCGGGCACCATGTTGTGCTTCTTCAGCTTGAGCTGGATTTTCAGCAGCGTTTCCAGCCCGCGGAAGTTCGCCCAGATCAACGGCTTGAAAACGGTGCTGGCAAGCTTCTGGAAGGGCGTCTTGTCCCATTGGTTGAACTGCCGTTCCTGTGCCCGGATGTAAAGCAGCCGTTTGAAATTGATCCCGCCAACGAAATACGGCACACGCCACACGTTTCCCAGATAGACCAGACGTACGGATCTCGCGCCGTTATTGGCGGCATTGACCGCAATGTCGGTCGCCGATTTGGAGCCGCCCAGAACAACTATGTCCTTGCCGGCGCATATGCCCGGATCGGTGTATTCCGACGAATGCAGGACCGAGCCTCCGTGCGCGACGAACGCTTCCTGACCCGGGTGCGTGATGATGTTCTTGTCGGAAAACTGGCCGGTGCAAATGGAGACGAAATCGAAATCCTCCGTCCATTCGTGGCCGCCGGCCTCGATCGTCAGCGTCCAGCCCGGGCGACCGTCCGTTCGCCGGTCCATTGTCCTGACATTGGTGTTCAAACGGAACAGGCGCGCGAGCTTGTGTTTGTGCGCGTAGGAATGCAGATACGCGTGCACCTGCGGTCCCTTGGGCCATTCCGGGTAATCGGCCGGCATCGGATGATCGGTGTAGCAGTAAAGATCCTTCGGCGATTGGGTCTGCACATCGGGATAGGACCGCGACAGCTCCCAGACACCTCCAAAGTCGTGGCTGCGTTCGAAACCGACAACCCGGTGTCCTTTTTCGTCGAAAGCCTTTGCCGCGGCAAGACCGCTCACGCCGCCGCCGATGACGGCAACCTTTTTTCGATCTGTCATCTCTGTGCCCCCGGCTCAGGCCGCATCCGGCGGCGGCAGGAAGTCGACTTCGTGCATGGCCGACAGTCTGACCAGTTCGGCAGGATCCGTAACCCCATCAAGTTGGATGAACAGGTCGAACAATTTGCGTGCGGGGGCCACGCCGAAGACGCAGGTTGCCTCCTTGCCGGAGCGATTGAAAATACCGTGTGCCTCGCCCATCGGCATGCGCACCGTATCGCCCGGCCCCGCCTTGTGAACGTCGCCCAGGAACTCGACTTCCAGGTTCCCTTCAAGCATGAAGATCCATTCGTCCTGTGTCGGGTGGATGTGCGGGGGAACAAATGTGTCGGCCGGCAGGGTCGCGTGCCAGACAAAGGCGTTGGTGCTCAGCAATTTTGGCACATAAGTCTGACCGACGACATTCCATGACAGATTTTCAATCCCGGCCGCGGCCGGCGTTATTCCCTTTTCCATTGAACGGTCCTCGCGTTTGCTCTTCGTCTTCCAGACTGCGCGAGGAGGTGTTGTTCGATTGTCCAGAAAACGAACAAATTTGCTTTATGCTTGAAATAAAGCCGTCGATGATCCAGTTTTCATTGCGGAGGTGACCTGGATGTATTCGAGACATGCCGAATTTCTGACGAGCCATCCGCTATTGCGGACAAGCGACCTCGACGAAGCAAGGCATGTGGTCACCGAAAAATTCTGCGCCCACAAACTGATGATGTCCAGAGGACATGACAGCCTGGCCGTAACTCACAACCACGTCTCTGGCGTGAATGTTTCGGTGAATTACCTGCACTATGGCGCGGATGTTCAGATCGACCCGGGGATGCTGGAAGGCTTTTATCTGCTGCAAGTGCCTCTGAGCGGCAGCGCATTCGTACGCCATCGCGGCGACGAAATCGAGGCGAGTGCGACCACGGCCACACTGCTCAATCCGGACCGCGAAACGCAGATGTCATGGCACGGCGACTGCCGCAAACTGCTGCTGCAAATCGACCGGACCTACTTGAACGCGGTCGCGGAGGATCTGCTGGGGGCACCACCCGCGGGTCCCATTCGCTTTGACCCTGCCGTCGACCTGACCAGAGGATCGGGCCGCCTGATCCGGGATATGGTGGTCAGGACGGCCGAACTGGCGGAAAAAGCCGCTTTGTTCAGTGGCCGCGACCGCGCTCAGGACCTCTGGGCGGAGACGGATCTCGTGTCGGTCCTGCTCAACCATCATGCAAGCAATATATCGCATATGCTGGCAGCGGCTGATCATGGCGCATTGCCATCGGGCATCCGCCGCGCACTGGCCTATATTCAGGCCAATCTTTCAGAACCAGTCCGCATCGCGGATATCGCCCGGAACGCCGACATGAACGTAAGAACGCTCCAGAAGGGGTTCCAGCGTGCTTTCGGTCTAAGCCCCATGCAGGTCTTGCGGAATACCCGGCTGGACGCGGCCCGCTATCAGCTGTCGGTGCGCCGCGATCCACCTTCGGTTACGGATGTGGCGTTCACCAATGGATTTTCCCACCTGGGCCGCTTCTCACGGGATTACAAGAACAGGTTCGGTCACCTGCCAAGTCAGGTCCACTAATATCATCCGCAGTTGATAGGAACCCATTTGACCGCATTTGGAGGGTGTTCGGCAAGGAGCGCGTTGCAGGGCGATGTGGATCATCGGCCAAGACGCGCGACGCGGCAGAACACCCTCCAAACGCGGCCTTCGGTGGCTTGGTCCGGCTCGCCGAACAGCTTTGCGCTGCTTGAACGGTCAACCAGACCGTCCTGCGCAGCCCGCCTCGTCGGCCAATTGGGACAATGCCATCAAATGGGTTCCTATCAACTGTGGATGGTATAAAGCCCACCGGATAGGGAGCGTGTCTCATGAATCTGGATCCATCCGATGGCGATGGACGGTTCAGTCGGAACGCTGCGCGCACAGTGCTGCAGTTTCAACAAGAGATCTCTTGTATTTCACGCAAATCAAGTTCGCCTTGGAGTGTGACACGGGGAATGGGTTTGAAGCCCGGTCACCTTCAGGCAATCCTGTACCTTGCAATGCAAGGTAGCTTGTATTAAGTCTTAGTGATGAAAGACGGCGTGGCAAGTTCCGACTCTATCCAGGTGCAGCTCAAGAAGGGAGCGCTGGAATTGTGTGTGCTGGCCATGCTGTCGCGCAAGGAAAGCTATGCCTACGAGATATCAAGCGCCTTGGCAGAGGCCGTCGGAATCGGAGAGAGCACGATCTATCCGCTCATGCGCCGCATGCAAAAGGAAGGCCTGGTGAAGTCTCGCCTGGTCGAGTCAAGCAACGGTCCGTCTCGCAAATACTACACGCTCACTCACGCAGGGCGACAGAGGCTGGAACAGCAGACCCGGGATTGGAGAGCCTTCATGACGTCCGTAAACCATATTCTGGGAGACAGTCGGTGACCCGAGAGCAGTTCCTGAAAGAACTTCGCGGCGCTTTGGCGGGTGTCCCTGCACCTGACATTGAAGACATTGTAGCGGACTATCAGTCCTATTTCGCGGAAGCCCTGTCGGCAGGCCGGAACATCGATGAAGTTGTTGCAGCCCATGGCGATCCTCGGCGACTGGCGCGGGAACTGCGGGCGGAACTGGGCCTGCGCCAATGGGAGGACCGTCGCAGCCCCGGGACATTCTGGAATGCAATGCTTGCGCTGGCCGGTCTGGCCGCGATTGATCTCATCATTTTGATACCCGCTCTGCTCGTTCTCGGGTTCCTGGTCCTGATCCTGTTTTTCGTTTTGTCGCTGTTCGGGGTGATCGGCTTGGGAACGCTTCTGGACCTTATATCGGCCAGCCAGGATCCGGCTGAGGGGTCTTGGACCTATCTTCTGTTCCGCAGCATCGGATTTCTCGCGGCTTCGATCGGCGGAGTCGTTTTGCTGATCTTTGGCCTCCGCTGGGGAATGGCCCGGCTGACGCGCTACGCGCGGCTTCACTACCGGCTGGCAAGGCCTGGGAGCGCGGGTATACGGCCTGCGAGCAGGTAAAACTCAGACGACTTTCCGGGAGACTGACCCAAATGAAGCGCCACGCTGTTGCCTGCATTTCAGCTTCGCTGATGATCGTCACTATCGGGATGGTCTATCTTGTTGTGACCGGCGAGAACGGGTTCTCACGCCCGAAGCCGCAGGCCTATTCGATCGAAGTCACCCGGCTCGACCCGACAGAAACCCGAAATCTCGGATGGAACCCGGATGGGTTGGACGAAGTATTCCGCCATATAGCCACGCTCAGCACGGATTCGCTGATGATCGTCACGGATGGGCAGGTTGTCGGTGCGTTTGGGGATCTCTCGAAACCCTACAAGGTCCATTCCATACGAAAATCGCTTCTGAGCACCCTGATCGCCCGGCAAATGGCTTCGGATGCAAACCAGCTGCGTCTTGATGCGACGTTTGAGGAACTGGGCATTGATGACGCCCCTTTGCCGCTGACGGAGTTACAGCGCCAGGCAACCCTGCGTCATTTGCTGCGAAGCGTTTCTGGCATCAATCACCCGGCAGCCGCATCGGGCAGTTTGCAGGCGGAAATCGACAGGCGTCTGGGTCATAATGAGAACCAGCCGGGCACTGTCTGGGCTTACAACAACTGGGACTATAACGCCCTGACGACTGTTTTTGAGCGCGAAACAGGCACAGAGATTGCCGAGGCTTTCGATATAGGGATCGCGCAACCTGCGGGGATGGAAGACTTCGTGCGATCTGCCGTGTCGTATATCTCCGATGCCAGCCGGTCAGAACACAGGGCCGCGATGTTCTCCATGTCCGCACGCGACCTTGCTCGGATTGGAGAGCTCTTTATCAACCACGGACGTGCCGGCGGACGACGTGTTCTTGCGGAAAACTGGACAAGGCTCATAACAGAGGACTTCACCGAGACAGGCATCGGCGGGTTGAGATGGGGCCACGGATATCTGTGGTGGATTCCCGGCCCGGAGACCGGCCTGCCCGAGGGAACATTCTGGGCATGGGGTCTGGGAAATCAGGCGCTCATGGTTATCCCGCAGTGGAACACGGTGGTCGTCCACCAATCGGACACCACGGAGTTCTGGAAGCGGTTTGTGCCGCTGGTTCGCGATGAGGAAATGACCGGAGAAGCCGCCATAGAACAACTCATTCTGTCATGCCGCGAAACGGCTGCCCGTGAAACCGAATATTGCATGGAGCATCGTTTCATCACGCGGCGCGAGTTCGATCAGCTCATATCGCTGATCGTTGCCGCACGACAACAGCGCGGTTGAAGCCCTAGTATAAACTCGCTTGACCGGATGTTTGGTGCATCGGCCGAGACCTGCGACGCGGTGGATCAGTCTCCACACGCGGTCAAGTCAGGTTCTGTCAATTGCGTTTGGCTGACCCCTTGCAAAACCGCTACGATCTGCTGGTCCCGATAGGCTTGTTCCAGCTATTCGGCCCGCGCCCGGTTCCGTCAGCTTTTCAAGATTTATCGCCGCCTTGCGTGCCCTTTCATCCCGTGCTGGTCGTGTCTTGCCGCTACTGCACCCGTGGAAACAGTGTCTCGATCTCGCCCAGTTCACTGTCGCCCTGAAGCTTGTCGAGTTCCGGCGTCCAGGGGAGAGGGGGCTCCGGCGCATTCAGCATTTTCAAGGCCTTGCCTGCCGAGCCCGGGATGATCTGCAACAGCGCCTCCATGACGATGCGCAGGCAGTCGAGGGTCACGTAGATCACGGTCTGGCAGCGTTCCCTTGTGTCCTCGTTCTTGATGAGGTCCCACGGCGCCTGTTCTGCAAAATAGTTGTTCATCTCGTCGGATACGGTGATGATCGCTTGCGCCCGCGCCGGAATGTCGGCGAGGTTCATCCAGGCGCTCATGCCCCTGGTTGCCTCGACAACCGACTTGCGGATAGCCTCGTCCTGGGCGTTCAGCGGACCGGGGGCGGGCAAGGTGCCGTCGAAGCGCGCCTTGGAAAATTTCGCTGCGCGCGACAGGAGGTTGCCCACCTTGTTGCCCAGCTCGCTGTTGTAGGTCTGGGTGATCAGATCGACGGAAATCTGACTGTCGCTGTCGGCGCGCATGTGGCGGGCCAGGTACCAGCGCAGCGCGTCGACTCCGAGCTTGTCGATCACTTCGATAGGATCGACGACATTGCCGATGGACTTCGACATTTTCACGCCGCCGGCGCCGACCCAGTGGCTGTGCACGGACAGTTTCTTCGGCAGCGGCAGGCCCGCGGCCATCAGCATGATCGGCCAGTAGACACCGTGCGGCTTCAGGATATCCTTGCCGATCAGGTGCTCACACTCCGCCCACCAGTCCTCGTAACCGTCTTCCGGCCAACCGATGTTGGTCAGGTAGTTGGCAAGGGCGTCGAACCAGACATAGGTCACGAAGTCCGGGTCGAAAGGCAGATCGACCCCGAGCGTCACGCGGGCCTTCGGCCGCGAGATGCACAGGTCTTCCAGCGGTTCTGACAGCATCTGCTTCAGCTCATTGCGGAAGGCTTCCGGCTGAACGAATTCCGGATTGTCGGCAATATGCTGCAGCAGCCGTTCGCGGTACGGCTCCATCTTCAGGAAGTAGTTGGTCTCGTCCGTCTGCTCCACCTTCATGGTCGGGTGCAGCGGACACTGGCCGTCGTCGGTCAGGTCGGACTCTTTCTTGAACTCTTCGCAGCCCTTGCAGTAGGTGCCGGTATACTGCTTCTTGACGATCAGGCCCTTGTCGAAGATCGCCTGTTCCATGCCGGCGACGGCTGTCTTGTGACCCTCCCGGCTGGTGCGCACGAAATAGTCGTAGGCAACGCCGAGACGGTCGAACACGTCGCGGAATTCCTTGCCGCGCATCTCCAGGTAATCGGTCACCGACATGTCGAGTTCGGCGGCCGCTTCCTGGTTCTTCTGGCCGTGTTCGTCAACACCGGTGGACAGCATCAGCTCGTATCCCAGCGCCACGCGGTTGCGTTTCAGGATATCGGCCATGACGGAAGTAAAAGCATGACCGATATGCGGAGAACCGTTGACGTAGTAGATCGGGGTCGTGATGTAGCTTTTCATCAAGGCGCTTTCGAATTTCCGGGCTGATGCGGGCGGATCGCCGAAGAGCGTCTCCGCAATTTTGCTGGGACGGTCCCATCAGTGAAGGTAAAGCTATATTTCACACTCATGAGGTCAAGAAAAGCCCCGGCTTTGCTTTCCAGTCTCCAAAGTGCGAGATCCGGCAAGAAACTCAAGGGGCTGACCGGTGTCTTAAGGGCAGGAAGGGCTGCCTGTACCCTCCGGCGACAACAGGGCCTGCTTGCCGGGCGGGTCTACCCGATCAGCCAGATACCGCCGAGGACGAACAGCGCCAGGAAAACTGTCTGGGTAACCAGCATCCAGATCGCGGGGCCGCCAACCTCCAGAAGCTTGGGGATCGATGTCTTCATGCCGACCGCGGCGATGGCCGCCAGCAGCGCCCAGCGGGACACCTGACCGGCTATCTCCTTGACGACCTCCGGAATCAGGTTGAAGGAATTGAGGGCCGCCAGCACCAGAAAGGCGATCACGAAGCCCGGCATCAGCGGCGGGCGGGCCGCTCCCGGACCGCTGCTGCTGCGCAGGATGAGCGCGGCGACAAGCACGATAGGCGCCAGCAGAGTAACGCGGATCAGCTTGACCAGCGTGGACAGATCGCCGGTTTCCTCGGAAATCGAGAAACCGGCGCCGACCACCTGGGCGACATCGTGGATCGTGCCGCCCAGGAACACGCCCGTTTCGTCCATGGAAAGGCCGAGCGCACCGGTCAGGATCGGATAGAAGATCATGGCCAGCGTCGACAGCACCGTTACCGTGATCACGGTGAAGGCAAGGTCTCGTTCCGCATGTTCGCGTTTCGGCAGGATCGATCCGATCGCCATCGCCGCGGAAGCGCCGCAGATGGCAACCGCGCCGCCGGAGAGGAACGAAAACAGCCTGTCCTTGCCGAACAGTCCACCGATGAGCAACGAAAAGCCGATCGTGACCAGAACGCCGCAGATGACCAGCAGCAAAAAGGGCAGGCCGAGAGCCTGAACCATGTCGACACTTATACGCACACCAAGCAGGGCGACGCCGATCCTGAGCAGGGTGCGTGCGGAAAAGGCGATGCCTTCGGCGGTCCGTTGTTCCTCCGACAGGAAATTGAGCGGCATGCCGAGCAGGATTGCCATCAGCATGGCTGGGGCACCGTAGTGTTCATTCAGGAACTGGGCCGCAATCGCGACCAGCCCCGCGATCACCAGGCCCGGGAACAACTGGTTTGCCCGGTCTTTCAATGGCTCAACCATTGTTTTCCTTCTTCTTTGTTACTTGTCGACCGGAAGGCCGCTGGGGACAGTGGCGGGAACGCCGAAAGGCGGGGAGGCGACAGAGGCGGTTCCTGTGAGCGCCTTGAGGAACGCCACGAGGTCGGTAATATCCGTGTCCGCCAACGCGACGGGAGTAATATCACGGAAACGGGCCTGGCGCGCCATCTCTCGGGTGTCATGCCAGACCACGAAATCGATTGGGGCAAGCCAGGGAGCGTCGGGAAGTGCGGCAGTTTCCGGCGTCCATGCCTGCAGCATTCCATCCGGATCCAAATGATGGCGGACAATGTCTTCCAGCGTGGCATAGGCCCCGTTGTGTCCGTAGGGTGCGGTAAGTTCGACATTGCGCAGTATCGGGGTGCGGAACCTGTAGGCATCTTCCAGCCGGTCGGTTTCCCCCATCGCGCCGACATCGCGCACCATCGGATCGAAGCGGCGTGTGCGGCCTGGACCGAAGGGTGGCAGACCGAGGGCATGGAATTTCTGGTCGCTGAGGAGCTTGCCGGAGTGGCAGTTCGAGCAACCGGCCTTTCCGTAGAAAAGCTCTGCTCCGCGCCTCTGGCTGCTGTCCAGTGCGGTTGTGTCTCCTGCCAGGAACCGGTCAAACGGACTGTCGAAGCTTTGCCATTCGAGTGCCTGGAATGCGGCGAGGGCATTGGAGATTTCCACGATCGTCACGTCTTCAGGCGCATCGATATGGTCGAAGGCTGCAACGAACATCTGCCCGTATTCCGGGATTATCCGCACGCGCTTGGCAAGGATCGGCCAGGCGGCATCGATCCGGTCGTGGATCGCGCCTGCGATCTCGTTTTCTCTCGGGTTGCCGGCCATTTCGAACTGGGCGATGAGAGGGAAAACCGCCTGGGCGGCGAGCAGGGAATTGAACCCCTTGGGCAGCAATTCCTCGGCGGGCGAGTTGAAGCCGTTTTCATAGGTCTCGGCGATCGACAGGCGGCCGTCGTGGAACAGTGTGTGAAGGTCCTTCGCCCCGAGATTCCATAGCCCCGGCGCATTACGGGGGATCCGCTTGCGGATCCGGTTTTCTCCCAGACCGGCTGTGCGTTCAAGCCCGAGACCCTCGCCACCTTCACCGATTCCCAGAGACAGGCGGTCGCCCGTGCCGAGTGTGGGGTGATGGCAGGTCGCGCAGGCGATATTCCTGTTGCCGGACAGGATCTTGTCGTAAAAGAGAAGCTGTCCGAGTGCGGCCTGCCTGCGGTCGAAGGCGATGAAATCGTCAGGGCCAAGCGGCGCGGGAAACTCCGCCGCCAGGGCAGGAGCGGCAAGAAGAAAGATCAGGGGGACAGACAGGATCGAATGACTGGAAAGCTTATATTTGCCCTTGTGGGCCTCGCCTTGCTGAGCGCGCCGGCCTTTGCCGAAATCGAGGAAGCGCGCGACCTGATGGAGGCCAATCGCTATGAAGAAGCGATGCAGGAACTCTGGCCGGCGGCGCGATCCGGCAACGCTGACGCGGAGGAACTGATCGGCGTGATGTATGCCATGGGCCTGGGCGTCGAGCGCGACGACCAGCGGGCGTTCGAATGGTATCTCAGAAGTGCCATGAAAGGCCACCCGGGCGCCCAGTCCGGGGTCGGCTGGTACTATGAGGTCGGACGCGGGATGCCGGCGCCGGATCTGGTTCGTGCCTACATGTGGTACACGCTCTCCGCCATCGGAGGGGACCCCGATGCGGCGATCTCTCTGGAAGAGGTGGTCAAGAAGATGACCGGGGACGAGATTGAAAAAGCGCATGTTCTTGTCGGCGACTACAAGGTCTGGATGTATCCGTTCCGATGAAGTGTTCTGATCGGCTCAGGGCTCGGTTGGCGGAGCGCTGGGCGGATGAGAGCTCTCGAATTCCTGTCTTTGCTCCCTGCTACCAGGGAATGCAGGGTCGGGCCCTGCAAGGAGGACAAGGAAAAGTGCGTGCCACGCCCCGCAGGGCGTGACACGCGTGTTTCAACTTCAGTTCAGATCGGCCTTGCGGCTGCCGTCGATGGAAGCTTCTGCCTCCGAGACGGCTTTCTCGAGTTCGCTGAAGATCTCGTCGCCGCGGCCAACATTGCTCTTGAACCAGTCGTAAACCGGAGCGGCAGCTTCCTTGAAGGCGGACTTCTGCTCAGGTGTCGGAACGTAGAGATCGCCACCACCGGCAACGAATTCCTCATAGGCCTGGATGGATTTACGCTTCGGTGAGGCGAAGGTTGCCTGCTGAAGAGCATAGAAACCGTCGACCACGACGCGGCGCATGTCTTCCGGCATGGAAAGGAACTTCTCGTTGTTCATCCACCACAGGGCGCCCATATAGGCATGGCCGTCCAGGGTCACATATTGAAGGCCGGCATCCGGGAACTTCATGCCCATGATGTCGGTGATGCCGTTCTTGGAGCCTTCCACGACACCCGTCTGGAACGAGGTGAACAGTTCCGGCCACGGGATCGGCGTGGGCGAAGCGCCCAGGGATTTCACCAGTTCCTGCGGCAGGTCGGCGACGACGGTGCGGATCTTGAGGCCTTCAAGGTCCGACGGCGTTGCGACGCGGCGCTTGGTGTTGGCGAAGTTCCGCCATCCGCCGGTATTTCCGATGGTCATCAGGCGGATGGAATTCTGGGAATCCTCCAGGGCCATGTCGCGCATGGCACGGGTGAAGTCGCCGGAAAGAACGTGCTCGGCGATCCGGTCGTCAGCCATCATGTAGGGCAGGTCGAGAACCTGAACATAAGGGAAGATGCCGGACGCGCCGCCGGAAGTGGAGATGTAGATGTCGATGGCGCCGTCAGCGACGCCCTGAAGGCATTCGGCTCCGTTCGAGCACAACTGCGTGCCGATGTAGAGTTCAACCTCGATCGCGCCGTTGGACGCGGCTTCCACGAAGTTCTTGAACACGACCAGACCGTCATAGTCCTCGTCGTTTTCGTTGGAGTTGGCCGTCGCGCGCAGCGTGTAGTCCGCGGCTATGGCGCTCAACGACGAGCCGGCGAGCATCGCCGCGACGGTGAGCGTTTTGAGTGCAGATTTGAGCATTAGGTACCTCCCTTTAAAACTCAATATCAGTTGGCAAATCCGGTCAGACGCGGGATCGTCATGGAAAGTGCCGGTATGTAGGTGATCAGGAAGATCACCGCGATCTCTACCGCCAGAAACGGCAGAATGGCCTTGGCTATGGTTTCAACCCGTTCTCCTGAAACCGACGCCGCGACAAAGAGCACCAGCCCCATCGGCGGCGTGGCCAGACCGACCGTCAGGTTCACGCTCATGATGATGGCGAAGTGGATGGGATCGACGCCCATCGAGATGAAGATGGGACCGAGGATCGGCCCCAGAATGATGATCGCCGGTCCCGCATCCAGGAACATGCCCACCACGAACAGAAGAATGTTGATCAGGAACAGCAGGATAAGGGGGTTCTGTGACAGCGACAGCACGAAGTCGGCCATGATTTCCGGTGCGTGGCTGAGACTGACGACCGTCTTGAAAGCCATCGCCGCGCCGACCAGCAGAAGGACGACGGCCGAAGTGATGCCGGCCCGGTTCAGGACACCCGGTATTTCCGACGGCTTGATCGAGCGCAAGACGAAGAGGCCGATGAAAAGCGCATAGGCCACGGCAACGGCTGCGGCCTCTGTCGGCGTGAAGATCCCCGCCAGAATGCCGCCCATGATGATGACCGGAGTCAGCAGGGGGAAGAAGGCTTTCAGCGAGGCGTTGCCACGCTCTCCCCACGTGTAGCGGCGGCTCGAGGCCGGGAAATCGTATTTATCCGCCAGGAATTTGACCATGATCATCAGACCGACGCCCACCATGACCCCTGGCACGATCCCGGCCAGAAACAGGGCGGCGACACTTTCACCCATGACATAGGCATAGATGATCATGATGCCGGAGGGCGGGATGATCGGACCGATGACCGAACTCGCCGCGGTGATCGCGGCGGCGAACTTGCGGGTGTAGCCCTGCTTTTCCATCGCCGGGATCAGCATGGAGCCGAGCGCCGAGGTGTCGGCGACCGCCGATCCGGACAATCCTGCGAACAACATTGATGAGAGAATGTTCACATGCGCAAGACCGCCGCGGAGATGGCCCATCAGCGCCTGCGAAAACTCCACCAGCCGCATGGTGATGCCGCCCTTGTTCATCAACTCGCCCGCGAGCATGAAGAACGGAATCGCCATCAGAGGAAAACTGTCCATGCCATTGTAGACGTTGCGGTAGAGCAGCACGATGTCACGCTCCTGACCGTTCATCCACAGCAGCAGGCCCGGCGCTGCGAGTAGTCCGAAGAAGACCGGCAGACCGAGCATCAGGAAGAAGAGAAAGACCGGAAGAAACCAGATAAGCATCAGTCAGCCCCCGCCATGTCCGGGTCAGGTATATCCGTCAGTCGGGTTTCACCGCCCAGAAGGGATATGAAACTGCGCAGGATGAGTTCGATATTGACCATCGCCAGCAGAATCACGCCGACGAAAATCGAGGCCATCATCCAGCTGCGTGGCACGCGGACCCATTCGGTGAGGGTGAAGTTTCCCGGGACATAAAGAGAAGCGGTTGCGAAATTGCCGCCGAAGCCGGTGACTTCCGAATAGCCGATCCTGATCGCGATCAGGAGCACGATGTGGGAGATCAGCAGCAGAAAAAGAGTGAGAAGATTGCCCGGGACGCGGGGCAGGGCATGGCCGAACATGTCGATCGCGACAAATCCTCCGCGCCGCAGGGCCGTGGGTGCCATCAGGCCTGTCATCCAGAGCATGCAGAACCGCGCGGCCTCGTCGGGCCAGGGCAGCGCATTGTTGAGGACATAGCGGAACACGACCTGAATCAGGATTGCGACCACCATCAAGGCAACGGCGACAACGCCGATCGCTCGTCCTATTCGCAACAGGTGCGAATTGACGAAGTCGAGCGGTGCAAGGACCGCGAGCAAAATGCCCATTCGGGCTCCTCCCTAAATCTCCGTGTCTGTCCGGGGCGGCCAGCCGTCCCGTTGCCGGTTCTTATTGTGGAGCGATTTGCCCCAGTTTGCCTGCAAAAAAGGTAAGCGCATCTCCCTTGCGCATTTCCGCCTGCAGAACTTCGCCCAGGACAATCAGGTGATCGCCGCCTTCATAGGCCGTGAAACGTTTGCATTCGAACCGCGCCAGGCAGTTCTCGATCAGCGGCACGCCGTTTTCGTCCACCTTGTAACTCAACTGATCGAAGGCATGGGCGTTGCGTACAAAGCCGTTGCACACCTCGGCCTGCTCGCGGCTGAGAACATGGATGGCATAGTGTTCGGCGGTCTCGAAGTAGCGAAACCGCCGCGAGCCCTTGTCCGGCATCCACAGAACCAGAGGCGGTTCCAGGGATACGGAGGAAAAGCTGTTTGCCGTGATGCCGACAGGGCCGTCGACCGATCCTGTGGTCACAACGGTGACGCCGGTGGCGAAACGGCCGAATGCATCCCGCAGCAGGCGGGTATTTTCGGCATCGGGCTCGAAGGTAACGGTATGATTGGCAGTCTGCATGGTCATCAGGGCACCTCTTGTCCGAGGGCCGCCTCATAGAGGCGGTACCAGGTTTCGCGATCCAGATTGACTTTCAGGGAATCGGAGATCCTGGCGATCCGGTCCGGGTTGTTGGTGCCCAGGACAGGCAGAAGCCGTGCCGGATGCGCCAGCAGGAAGGCAATGGCAACCGCAGAGCGGTCGACACCATGATCTCCGGCAAGTTCGTCGAGCACTGCGCCGAGACGCCCGCCTTCCGAAATCAATGCGCCACCGCCGAGCGGCGACCAGGCCATCAGCTGTGTGCCGAGCCTTTGATGAAAGGCGAGATCGCCATTGGTGAACGGCGAGATTTCCTTCAGCGAAATTTCGATCTGGTTGGTGACCAGTTGCGTCGACATCGCCGACTGCAGCAATTCCCAGTCCCAGGGACGGAAGTTGGAAACACCGACGGACTTCACTTTCCCGCTTTTCACCAGATCGTCGAGCGCGCCGCCGGTTTCATGATGATCCATCAAGGGATCGGGGCGGTGAATCAGAAGCAGGTCGATGGTCTCGATGCCCATGTCGGCAAGCGAGGTCTCGACCGACTTTTCAATGTGGGCGCGCGAGGTGTCGTAGTATTTCACCGTCTTGCCGGAATAACGTCCGGCAGGGGCGACAATGTCGCATTTGGTGACAATTTCCATGCGCTCACGCAGCGAGGGATTGGCTTTAAGAGCTCCTCCGAGCACGGCCTCGGCGGTATAACCGCCATAGATATCCGCCTGGTCGAAGGTGGTGATCCCCTGATCGAGGCAGATCTGGATCTTTCTTTCCACATAAGAAGGGGAAGTGTCGGCATCGTCACCGATGCGCCACATACCGTAGATCAGGCGTGAGAACTCGAGGGTCTCGCAAAGACTGACGCGTTCCATTAGCGGCGTACTCCATTGCCAAGCGGGGTTGCCGGCGTGTCGGCCGGAATGCGGCCGTAAGCTTGCGGCAGCGAGCAGGTCTTCAGCTGCGGCATGACCCGTGTACCGAAATGCTCCGCCTCTTCCATATGCGGATAGCCGGAGAAGATGAAGGCGCGGATACCCATTTTCTGATAGGCCTCGATCTTCGACAGGACCTGATCGGTGGAGCCCACGAGCGCCGCACCGCAGCCCGATCTTGCCCGACCTACGCCGGTCCACAGATTAGGCTCGATATAGCCGAATGCATCGGCGATCTCGCGGTTCTTCGACTGATGGGAGACGCCGAGGGATTTCGCATCGAGAGCGCGCTCGCGGATGGCCGTTCCCTGATCGTCGTCCAGTTTGGAGACGATGTAGTCGGCGTATTCCTGCGCTTCCTTTTCCGTGTCGCGCACAATCATGTGGACGCGCAGGCCGTAGTCCAGGGTGCGGTCGTAGTTTTCCGCTACAGCATTGACCGCCTTCATGCGGCCCTGCAGCCCTTCCATCTTTTCCGGCCACATCAGGTAGACATCGCAATGCTGGCCACAAAGCTCGAGCGCTGCCGGCGAGTATCCGCCGAAATAGAGCAGCGGCCCGCCGGTCTGGTAAGGCCGGACCGGATCGGTGGTCAGGCCCTTGAAGGTGTAGACCTCGCCTTCATAGTCGATCTCATCGCGGGTCCAGGCCTGTTTCAGGATTTCGACCACCTCGCGGGAGCGCTGGTACCGGTAGGCGCTGTCTGCCTGTTCGCCGGGAAAGTCGGAGGAGATGATGTTGACCGTCAGCCGGCCCTTGAGCATGTGATCCAGCGTCGCGATGGTGCGCGCCAGCATGATCGGCTGCATCTCCCCGCATCGGACAGCAGCCAGAAGATTGATTTTATCGGTGATGGGCGCGCAACCGGCGACGAAGGACAGCGTGTCCTGGCCGACCTGATAGGAGGACGGGCACAGGATGTTGCGGAAGCCCTGTTGCTCGGCTGTTTTGACGATCGCGGAACAATGGTCCCATGACGAGCGCAGGTGGCCTTCCGGCACGCCCAGGAACTGATAATCGTCGGAGCAGAGCGCCGCGAACCAGGAAACCTCCGCAGCATCGAGATCCGGCGAAGTTACCGGGACAATGGTCATGAATTTCCTCCCTGGATCAACCTGCCTGTGCGAGCCGCACGAGGACGGGTTGAGCGATCCCAAAATTACCGGAACTGCCTGTTGGCGTTCCACTGAACGCCAGCCGTTCCGGGGTTTTCAATTGTTTTCGATTGGCTTCATTTTGCCTTCGATTTCTTCTTGCATATCACCGGGTTTGATGTAAATCAATAGTGTATCAATTTTGCAGAACAGGCAATCAGATCGCCATGCCAATGGCCTCGCATACCCCCAATGCCCTGCCTTTATATGTGCAGATTAGTGAGCTTTTGATCCGCGATATCGCCTCCGGGCGGCTGATCGACGGAGAGCGCCTGCCACCGGAGCGGGACATGGCCGAGGAACTGGGAATCTCTATCGGCACCCTGCGCAAGGCGCTGGCGGACCTTACGGAAAAAGGCTTACTCGAGCGGGTGCAGGGGTCGGGAAACTACATACGCCAGGGCGGCACGGGAGACAGTGTCTACGCGATGTTCCGTCTGGAGTTGCTGACGGGCGGTGGATTGCCGCGCGCCGACATTCTGGAGCTGGAGCGGCTGCGCAAGCCGCGGGACCTGCCGGATTTCGGCACCAGTGCCGAAGGCACCCGCATCCGACGCCTCAGATATCTCAATGATGTCATCATCGCGGTGGAGGAAATCTGGCTCGACGGTGACGCGGGTCAGGTGAAGCGGGAGTTCATGTCCGATTCCCTTTACCGGTTCTATCAGAAGCATCTCGGGTTCTGGATTGTCCGCGCCGAGGACAGGGTCACCCTCGGCGAAGTGCCCGCATGGGCGCCGGCTGAATTTTCAAAGCCGACGGGAACGCTCACCGGCTATATCGAGCGGTTTAGCTGGGCGGACAGGCCGGAGCCGGTTGAATATTCGCGAACCTGGTTCGACACCGACAGGGCGCATTACGTACAGCGGTTGAAATAGACAGGCAGGCGTTAGGTATCAGAAAGACCTGCCATCCAAGGAGAACTTAAATGCCTGTGAAGGTGAGATATGGTGTGATCGGCTGTGGCATGATGGGGCAGGAGCACCTGCGCAACATTGCCCTTCTGCCGGATACCGAAGTGACGGCGATTTTCGAACCTGACCCGGCAATGGCCCGGGCCGCTGCCGAACTTGCGCCCGGCGCCGAATTTGCAAGCTCTGTCGATGAACTGCTGGACGTGGAAGCGCTGGACTGCCTTCTGATTGCCAGTCCAAATCACTGCCATCTGCCGCAAATGGAGGAAATCCGCAAAAAACGCCCTCTGCCGTTGCTGGTTGAAAAACCGCTTTTCACGGATCCAAGGGATCTGGCCGAGCTGGAGACCTTCAGGGCCGGTTATCCGGCGCCGGTCTGGGTGGCGATGGAATATCGCTACATGCCGCCGATTGCGGCCTTGATCGAACGGGCCGATGAGGTCACCGGCGGTGTCAGGATGCTGACAATCCGGGAGCACCGCTTTCCCTTTCTGCACAAGGTCGGGGCCTGGAACCGCTTCAACCGCTATTCGGGCGGGACGTTCGTCGAAAAATGCTGCCATTTTTTCGATCTCATGCGGCTGATCATGAAATGCGAGCCCGTACGCGTGATGGCCTCCGCTGGACAGGATGCCAATCACAAGGACGAGATTTACGACGGCGAACAGCCGGATGTACTCGACAACGGCTACGTGATCGTGGAGTTCGAGAACGGTGCGCGCGCCATGCTGGAACTTTGCATGTTCGCGGAAGGCTCGCGCTACCAGGAGGAAGTTTCGGCGGTCGGGCCGCAGGGCAAGGTGGAAGCTTTCGTGCCCGGACCGGGACGTTTCTGGCCGGAGGATCTGGGCGATCCGCCCGTGCCGATGCTCGTCGTTTCGCCGCGCAGTCCAAAGGGGCCGCGCCAAATCGATATTCCGGTCGATCCGGCAATTCTCGAAGCGGGGGACCACAACGGTTCGACCTATTATCAGCACGCGGGATTTGCCGCAGTTGTGCGCGGAGAAAAAGACCTTCCGGATGTGACGCTGGAAGACGGCAGCCGCGCCGTCGAAATGGGCCTCGCGGCCCAGCAGTCGGCCCGTACCGGTCAGGCTGTGCCGATGGCGACGAAGTCGCTTTCCTCAGTGGCTTGCTGACGCGTAAAAACCGCCTGAAAAAGCATGACAGACAGTCCGGCGCCGCGCCGGTCAACGGTTACCAGCCTTCGTCAGGCAGGAATGTCTGTACGGTATCCGAGCTGAAGCCGTCGCGGCCCCGGCGCATGTTCAGGGCCTTGATCGGAAACTGGTAGTTCCGCCCTGTATCGCTTTGCCGGCACTGCTGTTTGCGGTAGTCGAACTGGCCCGGTCTGCCCTGGTTTCTCTGCACCAGCACACAGAAGACGTCATAGCGGCCGTTTATATCCACTTCGCGGAATGCTCCTTGCGCAACGATGACCTGCTTGTGGCGTGTGAAGGACCTGTCGAAAAGCAGGAAGTTGCAATACGGCAGGCTTCCCTGCGGCGTCCGGGTGCTCTGGCAGTAGAAAATTTCCGCCTGCGCCTGTTCCGGCGGTGCGATGGCAAGAGAGCCGATCCACGCAAGGCCCGCCAGGGCGGCAGTCAGGAAGCGGCGCGATATCCGCATGTTGGTAATCTCCCGGGTCAGGTGCTGCAGTCGAATGACGCATCTTGCAGACAGATTGTCACTTTACCAGACAACTGCCTGTGACGCGCCGCACAGGGAATAGGAGCGCCTTGCATTATCTAAAGGCCGGGGTCCGTGCTTCGCGGCGCCTTTGCTGATAGGCTGCAAATGCCTATGTGCGGGATCGGCAAGATCCGCCGCGGCGTTTTGTTGGAGGCTGCCATGCGCAAGACTGTTTCTGTCGTCCTTTCCTCGGCGTTGCTCGTTCAATCTGTTCTGGTGAACGGCGTACTGGCCGCCCCGGCGGTCACAACGGCCAATGTCAATTTCCGGCAGGGGCCAGGAACCGGCTACGGTTCCTTCGGCACGGTTCCGAACGGCACCGCGGTGGAGCTCGAAAACTGCGACGACAGCGGTGCCTGGTGTTCCGTCAGCTACGACGGCCGCAACGGGTTTGTCAGCGGCAGGTACCTGCAATTGACTGAACCGGAGCAAACCACCGGCTGGCCGCGCTCGTTCCAGACGGATGGCGGCGCGACACTCGTCCTGTATCAGCCGCAATTCACGCAATGGGACAATTTCAAGACACTCAATGCGTTGATCGCCGCTGAATATCTCGAAAACAAGGACGCCAAGCCGGTCTTCGGCGTCATCGGCGTGAGCGGTCAGACCGTGGCGGACACCGACAAGGATGAGGTCGACGTCAGCGCGATCCAGGTCACGAAGCTTGATTTCTCCGCGCTCGACCGAAGCGCACTTACCGACCTCTCGCTGCAGGTCGGCAAGCTCATGCCGACCGGCACGATCACGGTGAAGGAGGACCGGATCACGGCCGGCCTGGCCGAGTACCAGCGCATGGAGGACGTCCAGGGGCTCGGCACCGACGCGCCGCCGGTCTTCGTGTCGACCTCGCCCGCCATTCTGGTGCAGACGGAAGGGGCACCCATCTTCGCTCCCGTCAAAGGCGAGCAGGGTTTGAGTTTCGTCGTCAATACCAACTGGGATGTTCTCAGGATCGACGAAACCGAAGAGCTCTATCTGCGCGACGAGAAGGCCTGGCTGACAACGAAGGACATGTCCGCGGGCTGGCAACCGGTCGCCGAACTTCCCGACCTGATCAAGACGCTGCCGGATGACGACAACTGGAAGGAGACCCGCGAAGCCATCCCCGGCGAACCGTTCCCGGACAACGCGGCGCCGAAGGTCATCTATTCCGACAAGCCAGCGGAAATGATTGTCTTTGAAGGTGAGCCTGAGCTTGAACCGGTGGCTGGTACCGGTCTTGAGTGGGCGTCCAACACCGACAGTGACGTGTTTTTCCTCAAATCGGCGGCCACCTGGTACATCCTCGTTTCCGGCCGCTGGTTCAAATCGGCATCGCTGGACGGGCCCTGGGCTTTCACCACGCCAGACTTGCCGTCCGATTTCCTGAACATTCCGGAAGATGCACCTTATTACTCGGTCCGTTCTTCCATACCAGGCACCTCGGAAGCCTCTCAGGCGCGCCTGAAGGCCAGCATCCCGACAACGGCACGGGTAGAGTTGGGCTCGCTCAGCACGGATGTCGCCTATGCGGGCGATCCGGAATTCGAGCCGATCGAGGGCACATCGATGTCCTATGCGGTCAACACCGATGATCAGGTGATCAAGGTGGGCACGAAGTATTATGTCCTGCAGGACGGAGTCTGGTTTGTTGGCGACAGTCCGGATGGACCGTTCGCGGTCGCGACGTCGGTCCCGGACACAATCTACACAATCCCGCCATCGTCGCCGGTCTACAACGTGACGTATGTGCGCATCTACGAAACCGAACCCGATGCGGTGTGGTACGGCTACACGATGGGCTATCTGACAGGCTTTCTGGCCTGGGGCGTGTTCGTCTACGGCACCGGTTACTACTACCGGCCCTGGTACCGCCCCGGCTACCGGCCGATCTATTTCCCAAGACCCGTGACCTACGGCATCGGCGCCTTCTACAATCCGGTGCGCGGCACCTATGGCCGCTACGGCTATGCCTACGGTCCCCGGCGCGGCATTGCCGGTGGCGGCGTCTATAATCCCCGTACTGGCGGCTATATCCGCGGGGCAGCGATCAGCGGGCCGCGCGGCAGCGCCGGTTTCATCTCCGCCTACAACCCGCGCACCGGCAATCGCATCGTTGCCGGCGGCGCGCGCGGCATTTACGGGTCCTGGGGCGGCAAGGTCGTCACCGGGCCGCAATGGTCGCGGACCCGCGATCTTCAGGCAGGTGCGGTGAAGCGCTGGCAGAAGGACGGTACACCCGGCCGTGTGGCCAATCTCGACCGCCGCGGCGACGTTTTCGCCGGACGGGACGGCGCGGTCTACCGCCGCGATGGCGACAACTGGCAGAAATTCGAAAGTGGCCGCTGGGGAGATGTTGCCGCCCCATCGCGTGAGAATATTCAGAACAGGCTCGGAAATTCTGGAGCGGGCGCCACGCTCGGCGCCGGAGCAGGGGCGGCACTTGCCAACCGCCCGGCCGGCGACAGGATCCAGAACCGTCCGAATACCGGAAACCGGCCCAATGTGCAGCGTCCCGCGAACCTGCCGGCCGGGCAGCGCCCCAATGTTCAACGGCCGAACGTGCAGCGGCCTGCGCAGCGCCCCGCTGTACAGCGCCCGGCTGTCGGGAAACCGGCAGTACAAAGACCGAATGTGCAGCGTCCGGCGCAACGGCCACAGGCTCCGGCGCATCTGAACCGGGACAACAGGGCGCGTCAGGTCGGCAATCAGCAGATCAACCGGCAGCGCAATGTGCAGCGCTCGCGTCCGCAACCTCAAAGGGGAGGGGGCGCCCGGCGCGGCGGTGGCCGCCGCCGCTGATACGCCGGTTGTCTGTTCTTCGGGGCATTCGTGCGTGGCGCGCCTGTGCCCGTGCCTACACGTGATCCTGCGAGTCCTGGAGAGAAGTCCCCAAGGGCCCGGGGAACCGAAGTGTGTGCCGGTCAGAAGGAGCAATTGGCTTTTGAGCGTCGGGATGCGCTCTAACTTTCGATCCAGTGCCACGCGGTTTCGATGTCGGCCTTGTCGAAGTGTTTTTCCTCGATGCTAGCCAGCTTCGCGAATGCCGCATCGACGGCAACGAGGGCGGCGAGAAGTTTGCTGTCGCTGACGATCGCGATCTTCGCCAGGTGCTTCATGTTGGCGAGCATCCACTTCATGTCCGCCATTGCCGCTTCGAAGGATGTGCCCACGTGATCACCGAGCACTACGAGCAGGCTGATCTTGCCATGTTCACCGATCAACTCTTCCGCCTTGGCGACAAGTTCCCGTTCTTGGGCGATATCCACTTTTCCGTTGATTTCGATACCCAGAACGGAGCCTCGGCTGAGCGGCAGAATGGTGTACATGATTGTTCCTCCTCAAGAGAACCCTGCATCCGGCTGAACGCAGGCAGACACTACAATACCTCAAGATCGGGACGGCGCACCTTCCAGACTCCGTATCATTTCGAGTGTTTCGGTGTCGGCACGTTCCCGGATCTGCCGTGTCAGCGGATGATAGTCCGTACGGTCGCGTCCATAGGTCAGATTGAACTCGTAGAAGCTTGCGCCGGGCGGCGGCATCAGCAGATGCTGGAAGATCGTTTCCAGCTTGTCGAAAGCCTTCGCAAAACGTGCCTCCACTGACGTGGCCTCGGCGTATTCGTCCCACAAGGCGATCAGGTGTTCCGCCAGATCCTTGGGGAGTGAAGCGCAAAGCGTCTGGAAATCGCGCCGCTCGCGCTCCTGGCGATCGTCACCCGGCTGCTGGTCGGGAGCGGGAATGTCCCCGGATATCGCTTCTCCGAGATCGTGGATCAGGCAGAGCTTCAAAAGTCTGGGAAAATCGATGCCCGCAAGCTCTTTTTCAAGAAGCAGCACCAGGAGTGCGAGGCGCCAGCTGTGTTCGGCAGTGCTTTCGGGTCGGCCCTCACGGGTCGAACCGGACCGGATCGTGTCTTTCAACTGTTCGGCAGACTGGAGAAACGCCAGGATCCCGGACAGTCTTTTGTCGTCCATCTGCTGGTTGCAGACGGGAGGAGGGGGTGTCATCTGTGTCATGCGGAAAGACTAATGGGTCCGTGTGGGCCAGACCATGCCGTGAATATTTTATGCGCGAAACGCGTCCCCGGGGGCCTCACGCACGAGGCGGGCAAAGCTCCCGTCCGACAGTGGCATC
Organism: Labrenzia sp. OB1; assembly: GCF_001624695.1. Taxonomy (GTDB): domain Bacteria; phylum Pseudomonadota; class Alphaproteobacteria; order Rhizobiales; family Stappiaceae; genus Roseibium. The sequence continues at coordinate 50,285 of NZ_JSEP01000014.1, forward strand.
CGGGAAATCCTGATCCGGCTTTCGGGGATCGAGATCTCCGGAAAATCCACCGGCTCTGTCGCGAAGACGATATCCGCCGACTGCGGCTCGAACCAGCCGTAATCCGCCAGTTTGAATTCCATTGCCCGGATACCGTCCGAGGCAAACCGCCAGAGCGGACGGTTCATGAACTGCGCCACTGGCAGATGCCACTCGCGCGCCCGCGCCGGGGAAATCGCCAGAAGGCGGTGAGTGAGATCGCAAACCAGATGAACCGGCTCCGATGCCTGGGTGACGAGATCCAGCAGCGCCTTGTCGGCCGCCGAGGCGGGCTGGGCGCTCAAGAGCCGAGTGATTTTCCGCCGCGCCACCTTGTCCGGCAGCGCAAGACCGCTCTCCCAGCGGGAAATCCTGCTCTGGGAGACACTAAGATCACAGGCCAGCGCTTCCTGCTTGATACGGTTCAGCACCCTCCACCGGCGTAAGGAGGGGCCGAGACTCGTTTCCAGGACTGCGGTTTCATTGGACATGGGGCAAGTCTAGCGCGATTGGATCCCTCGGGGGAGTCCACGCCCTAACCGTTCGCGGCTTCGCGATAGGCCCGGCTGGATACCTGAAGGGAATTGCCATCCGGATCCTTGGCGTTCGCGAATTGATATCCGTCCGCCTGATGAGGCGATCCGAAAACAAGCCCCTGACTTTTCGCCGCCGCGCAAAAGCCGGGAATGTCTTCGATATCGAAGACCAGCTTGACCGCAGCCTGACCAAGTTTCTGCGCTTTGCCTGCCTTGTGCAGCAGGAGCCGCATGCCGCCGTCTGCAGGGACCAGTTCCGTGATCCTGTCCGAGGGCGCGTGAAGAACGGAAAACCCGAAGTGACGTGCGTAGAACGCCGCGCTGCGGTCCACATCTCTGACATAAAGAATCACACGGGTCAGCGGCGCCAAAACTCAGACCTGATCCTGTTTTCCCGGACGGAGTTCGCCCTGGGTGAAAGCAATGGCCGGGTCCGATGAGTGTTCGACGTTTTCTCCCAGGACGGTCGTCCATTCATGTTTGCGGTGTTCATAGACGGAAAAGCGCGGGGCCGGAAACTGCGGATCGGCGAACGCCCCGAGAGGAATGGCGATAACGCCCGGCCACCCTTCGATCACATAGGAAACGGTGGAGCTGCAGGTCGGGCAAAACCTGTAGGTGGCTTTGTGACCGCTGTCGGCAGACCGATTCCATTCTGAAAACTCTCCGCTTAAAGAGACCTTGTCATCCGGCCAGCGGGCCTGGGCGCTAAAAGCACTTCCTGTGCGTTTCTGGCATTCAAGGCAGTGACAGACGGAAACGCGCACCGGTTCGCCCTGGCAAACCGCCGTCAACTGGCCGCAACGGCAGGTGGCTTCACGTATTCCCATCGGTCTTGATCCTGTAAGAGTGCGCGCAAAGCATATCAGGAGCTTCAAGGCAAAGAAAAACCGTTGCCTTCAAGCCGGTCCGCGTCCCTTACCGGTATTTTTCGATGAATGCGTCAATCGGCAATGTACGAAAATCAGGGAGACGCTCCTTGAGCTGCGCGTGTGTCCAGTCCCACCAGGCAATTTCCATGAGGGCTTCTTCCTGGGGAACCGTAAAACGGCGCTTGATCGGTTTTGCGGCGACCCCGCCGACAATGGTGTAGGGCGCGACATCCTTGGAGACGACGGCGCCCGCGGCGACAATCGCGCCGGTCCCGATTGTGACGCCGGCAAGCACAGTAACATTGTGTCCGATCCACACGTCGTGGCCGATGGTCACCCAGTCGTCCTTGCGCCACTGGAAGAAACCGGCGTCGTCCTCGCCCAGACCATAAGCCGCTGCGCGATAGGTGAAATGATGCTGGGACGCCCGCCAGGTGGCGTGGTTGCCCGGATTGAGGCGCACACGGCGGGCAATGGAGCAGAATTTGCCGATGGTCGACCAGACCACGTCGCCGTCCTCGACGATGTAGGAGTAGTCCCCCATGAGGCTTTCGCGCATTTCGGTGCGCGCGCCGACCTCCGTCCAGATGCCGAGTTCGCAATCAAGGACCCTTGCCTCGGCGTGAACATTGGGCGCTTCGCTCAGCACGGGCTTTTGCGTTGGGGCGGACATTCGATGCTCCGGATGAAAATAACTTCGGACGGGTGAATGACGGTTCTAGCGGGCTGGACAAAGCGCGTGATGACGAATTGATGACGCCCGTATGACAGTATTCAGCTTTTTAAAATCAGCATCTCGAAAATTTGAATGCCAGCTCGCGAATGGTCTGACGAAATATTCTAAACATGATTCAGGTCGAGATATTTCGTTCTTGTTCGTCTGATCGAATAAGCCGTTGAATGTGATGTTTTAATCTCGAAATCTTGACAATGTGGCGTTCTCAACAGTCTGGCGGTCATCGATCTGTCATAAATCTTTGATCGTGGGGTCAAGTAACTGTCATCGTTCTGTAACGGTCCGCTGGCTCTTGTCGCAGGCAAGACGAACAGACACGGACAGGGCTGGCGGGTGATTGAATTTCGGGAAGTGACCAAGACCTTCGGGTTCCGGACCGCGGTGAACAAGGTCAGTTTCGATATCGACAGACCGATGATGATCGGGATCATCGGGCGGTCCGGCGCGGGCAAATCGACCTTGCTGCGAATGATCAACCGGCTAACCCCGGCGACATCCGGTCAGATCCTTTTCGAGGACCGCGACATCCTCAGCCTCAGGGGCGGCATGATGCGCCGCTGGCAGCGCGATTGCGCCATGGTCTTCCAGCAGTTCAACCTGGTTCCGCGTCTCGACGTGGTGACCAACGTCATGCTCGGGCGCCTGAACGGTCACGGGACGCTCAAGAGCCTTCTGAACATCTTCGGCGAGGACGACGTCAGGACCGCGCTCGCCGCGCTAGACCGTCTCGGCATAGACCAGGAAGCCACCAAACGTGCAGAGGAACTGTCGGGCGGCCAGCAGCAGCGCGTGGCGATTGCCCGCGCCCTGATGCAGGATCCGCACATGATCCTGGCGGATGAGCCGATCGCCTCGCTCGATCCCATGAATGCCAAGATCGTCATGGACGCCCTGCGCGAAATCCACGAGCGCGACAACAAGATCGTCATCTGCAATCTGCACACGCTCGATACGGCGCGCAATTATTGCGACCGGGTAATCGGCATGCGTGACGGATTTCTGGTCTTTGACGGCAAGCCCGAGGAGCTGACGACCCACGCCGCACGCGAGATCTATGGCGCGAATGAAAGCTTCAATGAGGCTGCGACCTCTACTGCAATCGATGCCGGTCAGTCCGGTTCACAAGACTCCGCCGGAGCGATGACCCCGGCGGCGGCGGCGGTTTGAGCCGCCCGCCCATTTTTTGAACGTCATCAATATCGAGAACTCTCGGGGGAGTGTCCCAAATGAAACTCGTTTCCAAAATTGCCGCGCTTGCTGCTGTCAGCATGATCGCCCTGAACGCTTCTGTTGCCGGTGCGGCGGAAATCTCCGAATTCCGCATTGGCATCCTGGGCGGTGAAAACGCTTCGGACCGCCTGCGCGCCTTCGAGTGCCTGGAACAGAAGACCGCCGATCTGCTCGGTGTTCCGGTCAAGCTTTTCGCCCCGGCCGACTATAACGGTGTGATCGAGGGTCTCCTTGGCGGCAACCTCGACATGGCCTGGCTGGGCGCTTCCAGTTACGCAAAGGTCTTCCTGACCGATCCGGACGCCGTTGAGCCGGTCCTGGTGAAAGTCAACGTCGATGGCAGCTACGGCTACTATTCCATCGGTTTCGCGCGCATCGAAAGCGAGATCAACTCTTTGGAAGACATGAAGGGCAGGAAGTTCGGCTTCGGCGATCCCAATTCCACCTCCGGCTATCTTATCCCCTCCATCGAAATTCCGAAACTCGGCTACTCCATGACCCCGGGCGACTATTTCGGCGATGTCGTTTTCACCGGCGGCCATGAGCAGACAATCGTTGCCGTTGCCAATGGTGACATCGACGCCGGCGTCACCTGGGCAGACGGCCTCGGCGAATGGGAAGACGGCTACAATTCCGGCGCACTGCGCAAGGCGTCCGATGCCGGTCTGGTCGACATGACCGAAATTCAGGAAATCTGGCGTTCTCCGGTGATCCCGGAAGGTCCGATCGTCCTGTCGAAGAAGCTGCCTGAAGACGTGAAGATCCTGATGACCGGTCTGATGGCGTCTCTGCAGTCCATTGACCCGGATTGCGCTTACGGCGTTGCGGCCGGCGACACCAAAGGCTTCATGCCGATCACTCACGATGCTTACGTCTCCATCGTGGAAGCGCGCAAGGCGAAGAGCCAATAATCGTATCGCTTGAACGGAACGCGGGCCGGTCTCCGGTCCGCGTTTTTGCAGCCGTTGTTTTCGGGTTTCTTTCGACCCGAAACGAAGCGGAAGGCCGGGATAAACCAGCCGCCGATACGGGATCCCCGATATCGCACGGACGAGACGTTGAAAGTCCGGCATCTGTCCAGGCCCGCGGAAAGCCGGCACGGACATTCCCAATCATAACCTGAAGGTTCTCCCGACATGGCCGTTGCCGCTCTCGAGCAGGAAATTCTGTCGCTGCGCAAACACCGCCAGCTCTATTCCATGATCGGCCTGTTGCTAGTGGTCGCGGTTCTCGTTTCCGGTTATTCGAAGGCCAACGAGATGAATTCCGGCGGCTTTTTGCAGGGCCTGTCCAAGTTCTTCGACTATCCCGGCGAAATCGTCGTCGAGGCCTGGCAGGCCGGACCGGCGTTTTTTGCCCTGGTGGTGCACTTCACTCCGGCGATGCTGGAAACGCTGAACATCGCCGGTGTCGCGACCCTTCTCGGTGGTGCGATGGCAGTCGTTCTGGCCATGGCCTCCACGCGCAACGTCGACAGCTGGGGCCCGCTTATTCCGGTGGTTCGGCGTTTGATGGACATCATGCGCGCCTTTCCGGAGTTGATCGTCGCGCTGTTTCTGATCTTCGTTCTGGGCTCCAGCCCGGTGCCGGCCATGATCGCCGTCGCCTTTCATACGGCCGGGGCGCTGGGCAAGCTGTTTTCCGAGGTCAACGAGAACATTGACCGCAAGCCCATCGAGGGCCTGACGGCCTGCGGTGCGAGCTGGCTGCAGCGCATCCGCTTCGCGGTGATGCCGCAAGTCGCGCCGAATTACCTGAGCTACTTTCTGCTGCGTCTTGAAATCAACGTGCGTGCCTCGGCCATTCTCGGCTTCGTCGGCGCGGGCGGTATCGGCCAGGAACTGAGGCGGACCATCGGCTGGGGCAAGGGGGCAGGGGATGAAACCGCGGCAATCTTCGTACTCCTGTTTCTCACCATCATGGCCATCGATCAGCTTTCGTCCTACCTGCGTGGCAGGTTGGTCGGCTCCGGCCGTTCGCATTGAGGGAACCTTCATGACAACCGATACCCTCGAACAGGCCGTAAAGCTCGAAGACGTCTGGCGGAAGGTCCACCGCAGGGCCTGGATAACGGTTCTGGCGCCGCTCGCTATCCTGGCCTATCTCGTCTACACATGGTTCGCCTTCGACGTGCCGGACCTGCTGTCCAAGGCACAGCCTGAACGGGCGGCGATCCTGGCAACGGACTCTGTCGCCTACAAGGTTCACGTTACCAAGGACTTCCGCCACGGCGAGATGGAAGTCGCGATTGAAGGTGAGCGGACGGCCACCTACGACAATGCCGAACTGCCTGACTGGGTGACGTTTGACGGCGAAGACGCCTTTGTCGACCTCGGCGACGGCTATACTGTGGAGATAAAGGACAAGACGGCCCTTTTCAATGTTCCCGGCTATGGAGTGATCGAGGCGACGGCCACCGCGAAAGGCGTCGACACCATCCTTCCCGAGGGCGACGTGCCCGGCTGGCTCAAGGACAATCCGCGCAAACTCGACGCGCGCCCCAGCCTCGACAAGCGTCTGCAGGTGACCAGGACAAAGATCGAGATCCACAACTATTTCGGCGGCTGGGAGAACTTCTGGTTTCCCTTCAAATCGCTGCTCCACGGCCAGTCCTTCAGCCAGCTTTATGCGCTTGCCCTCAGTGCCGACCGAGTGGATCCGGACTATTCCAACCTCTGGTTCATCGTGCACGAGTTTCTGGGCAACCCCGACTGGCAGCATGGCAAAGTGATCATGGCGCTGCTCGAAACGATCATGATGGCGGTTCTAGGAACCCTCACGGCAGCCTTGTTCGGCCTGCCTCTGGCCTTCCTGGCGGCGCGCAATTTCACGCCGTCGCAAGTGCTGCGGTTCGGTACCCGCCGGCTGTTTGATTTCCTTCGCGGCATCGACATGCTGATCTGGTCGCTGATCTTCATCCGCGCCTTCGGGCTGGGGCCGTTGACCGGAGCGCTGGCGATTGCCTTCACCGACACCGGTTCGCTTGGGAAGCTGTTTTCCGAGGCTCTGGAAAATATCGACAACAGGCAGGTGGAAGGGGTCAAGGCAACCGGCGCAAGCCAGATCCAGCGCTACCGCTTCGGCGTGATCCCGCAGATCCTGCCGGTGTTCGTCTCCCAGGTGCTGTATTATCTGGAATCCAACACCCGTTCGGCCACCGTCATCGGCGCGCTCGGGGCAGGGGGGATCGGCCTGCTCCTGGTTGAAACCATGAAGACCTCCCGCGACTGGGAAAACACCAGCTACATCATCATTCTCACCATCGTTGTGGTCATCGCAATGGATCAGAGCTCGGGCTGGCTGCGCCGCAAGTTGATCGAGGGTAAAAAAACCGGGTGACGCGATCTGTCATTGCTTTTCGCTTGATAACTGCTCGATCCTGATTTGTGCCGCATTTAGGTCGTGGTGGCATGGCAGCGTCTTCAGGTGATTCGAGGGGGACGGAGCAGGCAATGCGACAAGGCATGGAATGGAAACTGGCAGCTGCGGTCATAGGAGGCGGACTGGGCTTCCTTCCGGCATCGGGTCCGGCGCATGCGATTGAGAGCTGTGTCGCGGCCCTGAAGAAGCAGGCTATTTCTGCCGGCGTTCGCCCGGATGTCGCCGAGCGCATGCTTTCAGGCGCCACTTTCGACGAGAAAGTCATCCGCTTTTCCACGTCCCAGCCCGAACACAAGACCGAAATCTGGGACTATATGGCCTTTCTTGTCGACGCACAGCGGATCAAGGACGGCAAGTCGAACCTGAAGAAACACGCCCGTACACTGGCCGCGATCGAAAAACGCTATGGCGTGGATCGTCATGTGGTGCTGGCTGTCTGGGGCATTGAAAGCGATTACGGCCAGTTTCGGGGCGACTTCTATACGCCGCATGCCTTGGCAAATTTGGTCTGCGCTGGAAAACGCCGCCAGAAATATTTCCGCGGCGAGCTGATCAAGACCTTGCAGATCGCCTCGCGCGGCGATGTTCCGGCAAAGGATTTCCGCGGTTCCTGGGCGGGGGCCTTTGGCCAGACCCAGTTCATGCCGAGCACCTATAACAGTCTGGCTGTCGATTATGACGGCGATGGCCGCAAGGATCTGGTCAACTCGGTTCCCGACGCGCTCGCGTCGACTGCCAATTTCCTGAAGAACGCCGGCTGGAAGAACAGTCGTGCCTGGGGATACGAGGTCAAGGTGCCGGACGGATACTCGGGTCCATCCGGCCGGAAGTCCTATTCCTCGCTCGCCACCTGGGGCAAACGCGGCCTTGTCGGCATCGATGGCAACCGTCTCTCCGGCAATCTCGAGGCAGCGCTGATCCGGCCGGCCGGCGCGAATGGACCGGCTTTTCTCGTCACCCGGAACTTCCGTGCGCTGCGGTCCTACAATGCCTCGACATCCTACGGCCTGGCGATTGCCCTTTTGTCGGAACTTGTCTCAGACGGCGAGCCTTTCAAGACCCCTTGGCCGACCAACAATCCCGGACTGTCCCGGGCACAGCGGCTTGACCTCCAGAAGCTGCTCAACCGGAACGGTTTCGACGTTGGTGAGCCGGACGGCAAGGTAGGGCCGGCAACACGAGCCGGGATCCGCAGGGCGGAGGCCAAATACGGCATGCCGGAAACGGGCCGGCCTTCCTGGAACGTCTACTACGCCCTTGGAGGACGCTAGAGAGAAAGGCGGCGCCTTCAGCTCGCAGATTCTCCTGTCCTTGCGTTCATTTTGAACGCTATCCGGATTTCCGCGCGGATTACTTCATCAAACCGAATGCCGGTGCGTATATGCACCGGTTCCGGCATTGCTTTGTTGCAATGCGGTAGGGCGCGGCGCACTATATTGGCGTTTTCTGGAGGAATGGCATGTCGGGACGGATTTTGACTGTTGCGCAGCAAAAGGGCGGCTCGGGAAAAACGACGCTGGCTGCGCATCTCGCTGTGGCCCTTGCAAGACAATCTGGCGAACCGGTCGCGATTCTCGATGTCGACCCGCAAGGATCTCTCGGCACTTGGTACGAAGCGCGGGAAAACCGGCTGGGTGAGGATAACACCGGCCTGGAATTTCGCACGGCATCCGGCTGGGGCGCGCGGCGGGAAGCAAGATCGCTCGCCAGGTCCCACGGTTACGTGGTGATCGACACCGCGCCCAAGACCGACACCGACGCCAAACCCGCCATCGACGTCGCCGATTTCGTGATTGTTCCAATCCAGCCGACACCGGTCGACCTGTGGGCAACAGCGCAAACCGTCCAGTTGGCCGCCCGCGAGGATACGCCAGCACTGCTGATTCTCAACCGTGTCCCACCCCGCGCCTCCCTCACGCAAGAAATGGCGGAAGCGATTGAGGCCTCCGGTTACGATGCTCTGAACGCCCGTCTTGGAAACCGCACCGTATTCGCCTCCGCCATGGGAAAAGGGAACTCGGTGATGGAGGAGGCGCCCTCCAGCAAGGCGGCGCAGGAAGTCGGTCTGCTCGTCGAAGAACTGATCGTCCGGATCGGGTAATACATGGCGTAGTTCCGCCACCACTCTCCCAGCCCGGGATGCAGGATCGTAAGGAACGCCCCAATGGGCCCGATCAGGAGAGTGAGCGCCGAAACCAAGCCATATATCGTCCTGGGCCTCGCTTTTGCGGATTACCGCCTGTGAAGCCGCCTGATCCTTTGCCGGACGTCCAGCCGGAATGTCATCGCCGTTTTTCGACCGTGCATTTTTGCCTTGTCCTTGTCATGATCCGGTGCCTTGATGGGTAAAATTCTCGGCCCGGGAGGTCTGGCCATGGCTCTTTTTTCGCAGCTCTCTTTTAGATTTCAGTTATTTTCAGGACATCACATGAAAAACGGTCGCACATCCTTCGCCTTTGCCCTGGTTCTGTCGTCGCTGCTGGGCTGGGGCGCTGGCGCCCCGGTTTCCCCGGCCGAAGCCCAGGACCGGCGCATTGTCACCATTGAAGACGCAGACTTTTTCGGCAGTGACTATCGAACGGTGAAGGACGTCGATCTGGAAGGATGCAAGTCCGTCTGCTTGCGGGACGATCAGTGCAGGGCCTTCACGTTCAACACTTCCGCCGGCTGGTGCTTCCTGAAATCCGACTTCGGAGAATTGCAGGGCTTTTCCGGTGCAATTGCGGGCCGGGTCGTCGAAGTTCAGGCTCCGCGGCCGGATCTGAGCGCCGACCGGAAAGCAGAGCTCGCGTTCCTGCCGCAATCCCGGATCGACGCGGCCGAGACCTATTCTCTCAGCATTGCCAATTCCGTCCGTCCACGGGGCCAGAGCGCGGATCAGCTCCGCCGTGACGGTCAGGCAGCTCTGTCCAGTCGGAACGGGTCTCTGGCGGAGGCCGATTTTCTTCAGTTGATCGTGCTGGAACCGGGTGATTTCCATGTCTGGCGGCAATTGACAAATGCGTTGCTGCTGCAGGAACCGGAAGATTGGCAGGATCGGGAAAACAAGCAGAAAAACGCGGTTTCCGCGGCGGTCAACGCCTATTTGCGGGCTGTAAGCGTCCCCGAGCAGGCTCTGGCGCTGGAACTGTTGGGTCTGTCGCTGGAACGGCGCAGCGAATTCAAGACGGCGATCAAGGCCATGCGCGCCTCACTGGCGCTTGAGGAAAATGCCGCTCTGCGCCGTCGCTATGACGATCTGGTGGCACAACACGGCTTCCGGATTGTCGATCATCAGGTGGATTCCGACAGCGTCTCCCCGCGCATCTGTCTCGTTTTTTCGCAGAAACTGCCGGTCGGTCAGGATATGAACCCCTATGTCACCATGCGCGGTGAAGGGGTCCTGTCCGTCGAAGCGGAGGGCAACCAGATCTGCGTGGACGGCCTTCAGCACGGCAAGCGCTATCAGGTGAGCGCGCGCAGCGGTCTTCCGGCAGCTGACGGTGAGAAGCTCGAGAAATCCGTCGAGATTTCCGCCTATGTGAAGGATCGCACGCCGACCGTGAATTTCCTCGGCCGCTCCTATGTTCTGCCCGCCGGCGGCAACCCGACCATTCCCATCGTCTCGGTGAACACCAGCGAAGTGGAAGCGTCTATCTACAGGATCGGCGACCGGTCCGTCGCCGATATCCTGCGGGAAAACAGGTTCCTGCGGCAGCTTAATGCCTATGAGGCCGAGCAGATAGGCGATGAGCTCGGGGAGAAAATCTGGTCCGGTATCGTGGAAACCGAGAACCCGCTCAACCAGGACATCACCACGGCGATACCGATCAGCGAAACCGGCATCGAACTGAAACCGGGTATCTACGCCATGACGGCGCGCTCCCGGCTCGACTTGCAGAACCGCTGGGGAACACAGGCAACGCAATGGTTCCTCGTCTCGGACCTGGGGGTGACAGCACTCACCGGGGATGACGGCATCGCGGCGAATATCCGCTCGCTTTCCACAGCAGAGGCTCTTGAGGGCGTGACGGTCCGGCTTCTCGCGGTGAACAACGAGATTCTCGGCGAGGCAACCTCGAATGCGGAAGGTTTCGCGGAATTCGCTCCCGGTCTGACTCGTGGCCAAGGCGGTCGGGCTCCCGGCATACTGGTCGCGGAAACAGGCACCGGCGACTATTCCTTCCTCGACTTGCGCAAACCGGCATTCGATCTTTCGGACCGGGGTGTTGAAGGCCGCCCGGCGCCCGGACCGCTGGACGTGTTCGCCTGGACCGACCGGGGCATCTACAAGGCCGGAGAAACCGTTCATGCCCAGGCGCTCCTGCGCAATGCGAGCGCCGTCGCTCAGGAAGATTTTCCGCTGACACTGGTCTTTACCCGCCCGGACGGTGTCGAGCATGCCCGCTTTACCGTCAATGACAGCGGTCTCGGAGGTCATCTGCAGGACCTGACACTTGCGCAATCCGCGCAGCAGGGAATCTGGTCCTGGAGCGTCTATGCCGACCCGAAGGGCAGCTCTCTGGCGCAGGAAACCTTCCTGGTGGAGGATTACCAGCCGGAACGGGTCGATTTCGAGCTCGAGACTGCGTCGAAGACCTTCAGCCGGACCGAGCCGACGAAAATTTCGCTCTCCGCCAAGTTCCTCTATGGCTCTCCTGCGAGCGGACAGTCCCTGGAAGGGGACATCATCGTTCGTCCTGTCCGTACCCTGAAGGCCTATCCGGACTACCGGTTCGGACTGGAGGACGAGGAAACCTATTCGCAGCGCGGTGAGATCCCTTCCGGTCTGAAAACCGACGACGACGGCAGGCTCAGCTTCGAAGTCAGCCTTCCGGAGCTGCCCGAGACGACGCTGCTCTATGACGGCGAGCTGAATGCGCGCCTTGTCGAGGCCGGCGGGCGTTATGTCGAGCGTAATCTGGATCTGCCGGTGGTTCTCGACGGACCGCGGATCGGCATCAAGCCAGCTTTCGACGGCGGTGTCGACGAAGGCGGACCAGCCGATTTCTCCGTCATCGTCGTTGGCGCCGATGGCGGGGAGCAAACAGCTTCCGGGCTTGGCTGGACGCTTTCCAAAATCGATCGCCGCTATCAATGGTATCGTCTGGACGGGCGCTGGTCCTTTGAACCCATCACCACGTCGCGACGGGTGGCGAATGGTGAGATCGAAACAGCTCCCGGCGCGCCCGCCCGTCTGTCGCTGCCGGTGGAATGGGGGGAATACCGGCTTGATATTCACGGCGGCGGCGCTCTCCAGACATCGACCAGCGTCACGTTCGATGCCGGCTGGTATACGGCGGACGCCACCTCCGACACGCCGGATTATCTGGATGTCGGGCTGGACAAGGCGAGTTACAGGCCGGGCGACACCGCTATCTTGCGGCTGAAGCCGCAGATGGCCGGGATCGCCGTGATCAACGTCGTCTCCGGTGGCCTTCTGGCCAGCCGCACCGTGGACGTGACCGGCGAGGAAACCGAAGTGGAAATTCCGGTCAGCGATGACTGGGGGGCTGGGGCCTATATCACGGCCAGCCTCTACCGTCCGATGGATCTCGAGCAGAGACGCATGCCCTCGCGGGCGATAGGTCTTTCCTGGCTGCAGGTTGATCCGGGCAACCGGGCCATAGACGTGGAGCTGACCGCGCCTGACCGGATCCTGCCGGAAACGACGCTGGAAATCCCGGTCCGGCTCGCCAACCTTGAAGTCGGCACACAGGCTTATCTTACCGTGGCGGCCGTGGATGTCGGCATTCTGAATCTTACACGATACGAAACACCTGATCCGGAAGGCTGGTATTTCGGCCAGCGCCGTCTCGGCACTGATGTTCGCGACCTCTACGGCCAACTGATCGACCGCATGGCGGGCACGATGGGGCGGGTCCGCTCCGGAGGCGATGCCATGGGGATGCGTCTGGATGCTCCGCCGCCGGATGATGAGCCGGTCGCGCTGTTCTCCGGCCTTGTGGATGTGGGAACCAGCGGCGAAACCGTGGTTTCCTTCGACATACCGGCTTTCAACGGCGCCCTGAAGGTGATGGCCGTGGCCTGGACGAAAGACGGGGTTGGTCATGCGGACCGGGAGGTGGAAGTCCGTTCCCCGGTGGTGATGACGGCAAGTGCACCGGCGTTTCTGGCGCCGGGTGACCAGTCACGGTTGGCCATCGAAATCGACAATGTCGACGGGGCTCCCGGCGCTTATGCGCTGGACGTTTCTGTGGCGGACGGGCTGACGCTTGACGGCGGCACGGCGGTTCAGAACCGGACGCTCGAAATCGAAGCTGGCAGGAAGGCTCTTATCCTCCTGCCGGTTTCCGCAGGCGAGGAGGCCGGCAACAGTGAAGTTGTCGCCGCGCTTACCGGGCCAGAGGGCAAGACCTATATCAAGCGCTTCGGCGTCGAGATCAGGGATACACAGCCGAATGTGGTTCGAAATTCCTCCTTCGAGTTGGCCTCGGGCGGAAGCCTGTCGCTGACCGCCGACAGTTTCGACGGGCTGCGTCCCGAGACCGTCAGGGTGACCCTGACGGCGGGCGGCGCGGCGAGTATCGATGTGGCGGGGCTTCTGGATGCGTTGGACCGCTATCCGTTCGGCTGCACGGAACAGACAACCAGCCGCGCGCTGCCGTTGCTTTATCTGAGCGACGTCGCCGAGGCCGCAGGTCTTGGGTCGGACAACTCCATTCGCGAGAGGGTGGTCAAGGCGATTGCCGGGGTGCTGGCAAACCAGTCATCCTCGGGCGATTTCGGCCTGTGGAACAGCTATGGCGGCGGCGACACCTGGCTTGATGCCTATGTCACGGATTTTCTCACCCGGGCCAAGGAGAAGGGCTATCGGGTTCCCGAAATCGCTTTCACCACTGCGCTGGACAATCTTGAGAACCGGCTGGCCTACGCCTCCGATTTTCAGGATGGCGGCGAGGGGATCGCCTATGCGCTTTATGTGCTGGCTCGGAACGGCCGCGCGTCCATGGGCGATCTGCGGTATTACCTCGATGCCAGACTGCAAAGTTTCGCGACGCCTTTGGCAAAGGCCCAACTGGCTGCCAGCCTGGCCCTGTATGGGGAACGTGAGCGTGCAGAAACCGGGTTCAAGGCCGCCCTTGCCGCTTTGCCAGGCGACAGGCAGCAGACTTACCGGGACGATTACGGGTCCGTCCTGCGCGACAGCGCCGGTGTGACCGACTATGTCGTCTCAACCTCCATGGGAGCGGACCTGACCGGCGAAGCGGTCGATTTCCTGAAAACCGCACAGACTTCCTCGTCCTGGCGCTCGACGCAGGACATGGCCTGGCTGCTTCTTGCCGCACAGGCCCTGAACGACTCGGCGCAGCAGGCCCGAATCTCTGTCGATGGCGAAGAAACGCCCGGGCGTCTGGCATGGTCCCTTGAGGGACGTGACATCGCCGGGGCTCCGGCTGAGGTGACGAACAACGGCGGTGAGGCGACGGATCTTCTGGTCTCGGTTGTCGGGCAACCCGTGACACCGGAACCTGCCGGCGGCAAGGACTTCGCGGTCGAACGCACGGTTTACGATCTCGACGGCAATCCGGTGGATCCCTCGGCGGTCCCCGTCAATACCCGTCTTGCAATCGTGGTGACTGTCCGCGCGCTGACGGATCAGCCAGGGCGGCTAATGGTAGTTGACCGGCTGCCTGCGGGCCTTGTCATCGACAACCCGCGCCTTGTGCGTTCCGGCGACCTTGGCGGCCTGTCGTTCCTGTCCACCATCGATCAGCCGGAACATTCCGCCTTCTATTCCGACCGCTTCGAAGTGGCGGTGGATCAGACCCGGCAGCAGGGCAGGGAAATGACTTTCGCCTATCTTGCCCGCGCGGCCACGCCGGGGACATTTGCCCACCCTCCGGCATCGGTTGAAGACATGTACCGGCCGGACCGGCGCGCGATAACGGCAACCGGCCGCTTTGTCGTACTCGGGCCGACCCGCTAGGGCTGGCAAGGCAGGACAATGAAAAAAGGGCCGCGACAAGGCTGGCGCGCAACCCGGCGGTGGGCAATCGCCGCCGGGTTGGGTGCGCTCGTTTTTGCCGTCGGTGGTGGGCTCAAGGTCCGCCACGACTTCAACGCGCTGCCAGCTCTGCCGCAGATCGGCGACTTGTCCCTTTCGGTCACGGTACTGGACCGGGACGACAGGTTGCTGAGAGCGTTTACCAGCGGCGATGACAAGTGGCGCCTGCCGGTTGATCTGGAAGAGATCGATCCGCTTTATTTCAAGATGCTGCTGGCTTTCGAGGATAGGCGGTTTTTCGACCATGGCGGGATCGATATCCGGGCCCTGGTCCGCTCGGCTCTCCAGAGCGCGCGCGCCGGAAGGATCGTCTCGGGCGGCTCCACCTTGACCATGCAGGTGGCGAGACTTCTGGACGAGGCGCCGACACGAACTTTCATGCGCAAATACGAGCAACTTCTGAAAGCCGTTCAGCTCGAGCGGAGCCTGTCCAAGCAGGACATCCTGAGGCTCTATGCGCTTCGAGCGCCTTTCGGGGGTAATCTTGAAGGTATCCGCGCCGCCAGCCTGACATGGTTCGGCAAGGAGCCCAGGCGCTTGACCCCGGCGGAGGCGGCCCTGCTTGTTGCCCTGCCGCAGAGCCCGGAAGCGCGGCGGCCCGACCGTTTTCGCGAAAACGCGCGCACAGCGCGCAACCGGGTGCTGGCGCGTGCCGCCACTGCCGGTGTCCTGACGCCGGAAGAGGCCGGCTCGGCATCCGCTGAGCCGGTGCGGGCAGCGCGCCATCCCATGCCCTTCCTCGCACCTCATGAAAGTCGGCATGCCCGCCTGACCGACCCGCTGAAACCGGTTCACAGGCTGACGATCGACCGGGACCTGCAGGCAGCGCTCGAGAAACTGTCCCGTCAGAAGATCGGTTCCCACCCGAAGCCGGTCTCGATGGCCGTCATGGTCGCCGATCATCGGACCGGCGACATTCTGGTGAGCATCGGCGCTCCTGAGCTTCTGGATAGTACCAGGCAAGGGCACGTCGATATGACGCGTGCCGTCCGCTCTCCGGGATCGACCCTCAAGCCTTTCATTTACGGGCTGGCCTTTGAGGAAGGAATAGGTTTTCCGGAAAGCTATATCGACGACAGGCCGACGGATATCGGTGGTTACAAGCCGACCAATTTCGATCAGGCCTATCAAGGAACCGTCACCCTTCGCGAGGCGTTGCAACTGTCCTTGAACACGCCCGCGGTGCAGTTGCTGGAGGCCGTCGGCCCCGCAAGGTTGATGGCCAGGCTCAGGCGGGCTGGCGTCCGTCCCGCTCTGGAGAAGGGAGCGGCGCCGGGCCTTGCCATCGGTCTGGGCGGGCTCGGGTTGACCCTGAAGGATCTGACGCAGCTTTATGCGTCGCTGGCGCGGCAAGGCGAACCGGTCTCCCTGTCTGTCTGCCGCGCGGAGTGCGAACGTGATTCCATGCCTGTCTCAGAAGCGGGCAAAGGTACAGATGTCGGTTCGCGGCGGACGGCCGATGTTCTGTCCCGCAAGTCTGCATGGCTGGTGAGCGACATTCTCTCCGGTTTGCCTCAGCTACGGGGCGCTGAAGCCTCCCACATCGCCTACAAGACCGGTACAGCCTACGGCTACCGGGACGCATGGGCCGTTGGGTATGACGGCCGCTATGTGGTCTCGGTCTGGCTTGGCCGGGCGGACGGAACACCGGTCCCCGGGGCAACCGGGGCCAGCGCGGCGGTTCCTGTCCTGTTTGAAATCTTCCAGCAACTCGGGCCCGGCCGCAGGGAGCTGCCGGAGGCTCCGCCGGAAGTCCTCCAGATGACAAGCAGCGAAGTGCCGGGGCCGCTCAGGTATGCCCGGCTGCCGGGCCGGCGGGAGGCCGCGCGCGTCGGAGACGCCCTGAAAATATCCTATCCGCCGGATGGAGCTGAACTGGATCTGGGGTTCGGCGCTCACGGCAGCGGGGCGCCGCGGTCTCAACCGCTCGTCGTCAAGCTCAAGGGCGGCTCAGCGCCGTTTTCGATTCTGGTCAATGGAACGCCGCTTGCCGAAAAGGCGCGCAGGCACCAGTTGGTCTGGCAACCTGACGCACCGGGCTACCTGACCGTCACGATCCTCGATTCCAATGGGAAAAGCGCAGGGATCACCGTTTTCCTGCGTTGAATTCAATTGGTTTCTGACCTGTTTTCGGAAGGTGGATCCTGACCGCCTTCCCGAAACGGGCACGATTCTCAAGTCCTTCACATTGCAGCATATGCAGGCCGACTGGTTCGGGCCTTCTGCCGATGTGCGTCTTTTTCCCGGAAATTGGAGAGTTTCTACCTGCAACAGATTGTG
Source organism: Labrenzia sp. OB1 (assembly GCF_001624695.1). GTDB lineage: Bacteria > Pseudomonadota > Alphaproteobacteria > Rhizobiales > Stappiaceae > Roseibium. Next base: position 67,346 of record NZ_JSEP01000014.1, read on the forward strand.
CGGTAGGGGAAGGTGCATTTTTCAGGCGAAATAATGACAAAAAATAGGCGATAATATTACTATTTGCCACAATTATAAATTATAGAATAATTATTCTTTTGAATTACAATTGATGTCGATCAAAAATTTTGCATCGCACCAGAACAACATGAAAATATTTTTTCATCATTTATATAATTCTTGCGGATCGTACGTAAAAATCGTAAGAAAATCGTCAATAATTAATTAAAGGTGAAAGTTTCTCGTTGGAAATATTACGCTGGGTAAGTAAATAATTGTTGCATTACAGCATGTTGCAAAAAGCACACATGCATAATTATCATTGCCTCAATTGACCATTTTGAGCTTGCTGACGATTATCAAGTTTGGTTCTTGAGATCCGCGACGGCGAGTAATCGCCAGTAAAAATGGTTCGATTGAATTGATCGGATCGTTTTTTTAGGAAATCGCGGGGACGGGACCTGCCTAGCCTTTTCGAGGTGCGGCTCAGGTTCTAATAGAAATTGACTTTGGAGGTCAGATAATGAAACTCAAGAGCTTGATGCTCGGCGCTGCAGCAGTTGCTACAGCTACCACCGCCCAGGCAGCCGACCTTCCGGTTGCTCCGGAGCCGGTTGACTACGTTCGCGTCTGTGATGCTTACGGCGCACGCTTCTATTACATCCCGGGCACCGAGACTTGCCTCCGCGTTGGCGGCCGTGTTCGTACCCAGGTTGTGATCAACAACGTTCTTGAAGACGGTGCCTGGGGCGAGCGCGACTCCGACGGCTACTCCTGGCTGGCTCGTGGCTACCTCTTCCTCGACGCTCGCACGGCTACCGAATTCGGCACGCTGCGCGCCTATGTCTCCATGTACGGCAACTCCCAGAACGGTGACAACTCCGGTTTCGCCATGGACAACGCCTACATCCAGTGGGGCGGCCTGACGGCTGGTCGTCTGGGTTCCAACTTCGACATCTTCACCGGTCAGGTTCTGGTGGGTGTTGTCGGTCGTGACTGGTCGGATAAAACTCTGAACCAGGTTGCTTACACCGCTGCTTTCGGCAACGGTTTCTCCGCAACCGTCGCTCTTGAAGACCGTTCCAGCCGTGAATCCGCTGCAACCAACTACGGCGGCACGCGTGCTCCGGACGTCGTTGCTGCTCTCGGCATCTCCCAGGGTTGGGGTTCCGCACAGCTGTCCGCAGCTCTGCATCAGGTTTACCCGAACGCGGCTGCTAATGGCGGCAACAACGGCGGCGAAGACGAAATGGGCTTTGCAGTCGGCGGCGGTGTAGTCTTCAACCTGCCGATGATCACCTCTGGTTCGAACATCTTCTTCCAGGGCTTCTATGCTGATGGCGCTCTGTCCTACATGGGCAACCAGGCTGGCGTAGCTGACAGCAACGGCTCGGGCGACACCTCCACCGGTTGGTCCCTGTCCGCTGGTGCATACATCCAGGCAACTTCGACCATCGGTCTCGCACTCGACGGTTCCTACGCTGACATCGATGCAGCAGCAGGCCTGAACGATGTGACCCGCTATGCGATCGATGGTTCCGTACAGTGGGAGCCGGTCTCCGGTTTCGTAATGGGTGCCGACGTTGGTTACGCCAACACCGACACCGACACTGTGGGTGACACCGACGAACTCCTCTTCGGTGTTCGTATGCAGCGTACGTTCTAATCATCCGATTAGAATCTGACTGAAGGCTCTGAACTCCAGTCAGTCATGCGGCCCGGCAGGCTCCAATCTGCCGGGCCGTCCCCGTTTTGATTCTTCAAAAAACGCGGGAACGGCGTATTTGAGACGCCGGCAGGTCTCGGAAAATGAGGTCGAAGAGGCTCTTTCAGGCCTTGATTCCTAACAGAGTCTAAATTTCCTCTCCGTTTTTGTGACATTCGCGCAACACCGGTTTTTGAAAACAGCCCCCTGGGCAGGGGGAGGGCGTTTTCGATGTTGAACCGGCAATGCGGATGCGTATGGTCATTTTGCGAGCGGCTTCGAGCCGCACTGGTTTGCATGCCTCGGACATCCAACCTCCGGTCGGTGGCAAACACAGACTTAATTCGCGGGGACAATGGTACTTATTCTTTAGTGCCAATTGAAATGACTGATTGGAGGTCAGATATGAAACTCAAGAGCTTGATGCTCGGCGCTGCAGCAGTTGCTACAGCTACCACCGCCCAGGCAGCCGATCTTCCGGTTGCTCCGGAGCCGGTCGATTACGTTCGCGTCTGTGACGCTTACGGCGCACGCTTCTACTACATCCCGGGCACCGAAACCTGCCTCCGCGTTGGCGGCCGTGTTCGTACCCAGATCGTAGCCAACAACGTTCTTGAAGACGGCGCATGGAGCGATCGCGACACGGACGGTTACTCCTGGCTCGCTCGTGGTTACCTGTACCTTGACGCTCGCACGGCTACCGAATTCGGCACGCTGCGCGCTTACGTCTCCATGTACGGCAACTCCACAAATGGCGACAACTCCGGTTTCGCCATGGACAACGCCTACATCCAGTGGGGCGGCCTGACGGCTGGTCGTCTGGGTTCCAACTTCGACATCTTCACCGGTCAGGCCTTCGTCGGCGTGGTCAATCGTGACTGGTCGGACGTGACCCTGAACCAGGTTGCCTACACCGCTGCTTTCGGCAACGGTTTCTCCGCAACCATCGCTCTTGAAGACCGTTCCAGCCGTGAAGCTACCGGTTCCGCAGCAGGCGGCGGTGTCGTGAACTACGGCGGCACGCGTGCTCCGGACGTCGTTGCTGCTCTCGGCATCTCCCAGGGTTGGGGTTCCGCACAGCTGTCCGGTGCTCTGCACCAGGTTTACCCGGATGCAGCTGCTAACGGCGGCAACAACGGCGGCGAAGACGAAATGGGCTTTGCAGTCGGCGGTGGCGTAGTCGTTAACCTGCCGATGGTTACCCCGGGTTCGAACATCTTCTTCCAGGGTTTCTACGGCGACGGCGCAATGGCCTACATCTCCACTTTCGGTGGAATTGCAGACAGCAACGGTTCGGGTGACACCTCCACAGGTTACTCCCTGTCCGCTGGTGCCTTCATCCAGGCAACTTCGACCATCGGTCTCGCACTCGACGGTTCTTACCTCGATGTTGACGCAGCCGCTGGCCTGAACGATGTGACCCGTTGGGCAATCGACGGTTCCGTACAGTGGGAGCCGGTCTCCGGTTTCGTAATGGGTGCTGACGTTGGTTACGCCAACACCGACTACGACGTCACTGGCGACACCGACGAACTCCTCTTCGGTGTTCGTATGCAGCGCACGTTCTAATCAATCCTCATCTTGAGGTTTGAGGGAAAACCCGGCGGAAACGCCGGGTTTTCTTTTGTTCTTTTTCGGGGAGGACCGAAGAGCGGTATCTCCAGCTTCCCCGGTAAGCTCTGAATGGACAACCTGCTGAAAGCTCACACCTGAAGTGTGTCGCGTTTACACGGATTCACCTGTTCCGGAAAACGCTCGAGGCAACGTTTGCATTGCAAATGCGTTCGGGTGGTTTCCTGAATTCAATCAAACGCGACAGGCACTGATGTTCAGGGATATGCCGGATCAAAGTCCTTCCAGGAATCGGGCGATTTCTTCCTGAGTGTCCCGCTCCCAGAGCACAGGCGCGTGTCCCTGGCCGCGGATTGTTTTCAATCGTGCGTTCGGGTGAGAGTCCAGCATGCGCAGGCATGTCTCCTCGCTCAGGAGGTCGGAATGTTCGCCGTGGAGAATGAGGACAGGGCGGTCGGTCAGTTTTTCGTATAAATGCCAGAGATCCGCGACGGGGGCCGCATCGTCCAGACTCGCCAGTTGATGCGCGAGGGCCGGATCGTAGTCCATGATCATCTGGCCACCATCGTCGGACGCCACTTGTCCTGCGAATTTTCTCCAGTTCGCAAGATCAAAAGCGGGGAACTGATTTCCAAGTGTTCGCTGCAACGAAACAGCCGCATCTTCAAGCGAAGCGTGGGTCATCTTGTGGCCAAGCGTCGCCGCGATCCGGTGAATGGCCCGCATTTCGATATGCGGACCGACATCGTTGAAAATCACCGCCGCCATGCGGTTTGCCGGATAGCGTCCGCTCATGGCGAGTGCGTGCAAGCCGCCCCTCGACGTGCCAAGAAGGGCAAAGCGCTCAAGTCCAAGCTGTTCGATCGCTGCATCGATGTCCTTACCTTCGATGGTCAGATCGTAGTTTCGCCAGTCGGGATCCCATTCGCTTCTGCCCCTGCCACGGTAGTCAAGCGCGATCACATGGTGATTCAAGGATTGAAGGTACTCGGCTATATCATTGAAATCGCGAGAATTTCTTGAAAGTCCGGGAAGGCATAGCACCGGAATTGCCGCCGCAGTCATGTCCGGTTCGCTCCGTGCTGGAAGCCACTCACACCCGGCAAGCGTGAGACCGTCAGGGCTCTTCAAACTGAAACCCGATCGGGGCGGCAGAGGACCGGAAGTCGATCCAGCTGGTTGCAAGGCAGTATTCATAAGCGCCTCCCGCGCGATAATTCGTAAGCCGGCTTCCTCAAGGATAAAGGGGTTTCCGACCGGCTGCCAACAGGAAGACTCCTACCCCATGGAGGTCACGCACCCGTGTCGCCCAAAAGCCCCAGCACGAGGCAGAAATGTCGCGAAGCCTTGCTGGAATGACGAGCGGAGCATTGCCCCTTGACCGGCAGATGAGTATGGTGCGCCTCCACTGAAACCCGGCAACGTTCAGACCACAGCCACAATAACTTCATCCAAGAGGAAACCGAGATGTTCAAAGGCTCCATTCCAGCGCTGATTACCCCGTTCAAGGACGGAGCGCTTGATGAGAAACGGTTTCAGGATTTTGTGGAATGGCAGATTGCCGAGGGATCTTCCGGACTTGTGCCGGTCGGCACAACGGGTGAAAGCCCGACGCTGGCCCATGACGAACACAAGCGGGTTATCGAGCTGTGCGTGGAAGCGGCCGCTGGCCGTGTTCCGGTCATCGCGGGGGCAGGGTCAAACAACACCGTGGAAGCGATCGATTTCGCCCAGCATGCTGAAAAGGCGGGAGCTGACGGGCTTCTGGTCGTGACACCATATTACAACAAGCCGAACCAGGCCGGATTGAAGGCACATTTCAAGGCGATCGACAGTGCCGTTGGCCTGCCGATCCTCATTTACAACATTCCGAGCCGCTCCATCGTCGACATGACGCCGGAGACCATGGCGGAACTTTATGAAACCTGCGATAATATCAAGGGCGTGAAAGATGCGACCGCCGATCTTGCAAAAGCAAGCCGCCAGCGCCATCTGTGCGGCCCGGAGTTCATTCAGCTTTCCGGCGAGGACATTTCCGCCCTGGCGTTCAATGCTCATGGCGGAGTGGGCTGCATCTCCGTGACCGCGAATGTCGCCCCGCGTTTGTGCGCGGAATTCCAGGCTGCAATGCTTGCAGGAGATTACAAGACGGCGCTGGAGTATCAGGACCGTCTGGCGCCCTTGCACCGCGCGCTGTTCCTCGAGCCGAGCCCGGGTGGTGCCAAATATGCGCTCTCGCTGCTGGGCAAGATCGGGGAAGAACTGCGCCTGCCGCTGTTGCCTATTTCCGAAGCGGCGCAGATGGAAGTCCGCGGTGCAATGGCTCATGCCGGTCTGATTAATTGAGCAGGGATAGCTCGGAAGGATAAAAATGGCTCCGAAAAAAGGGGGCGTTCCGGGACGGACCATCATTTCCGACAACCGGAAAGCCCGGTTCAACTTCGAGATTGAGGATACGCTGGAAGCAGGGATCGAGCTGCAGGGAACGGAAGTGAAATCCCTGCGCAGCGGCAAGGCGAATATCGCCGAATCCTATGCGGCCGAGCGTGGCGGCGAGATCTGGATCTACAACGTCTATATTCCCGAGTACCTGCAGGCAAACCGGTTCAACCATGAGCCGCGCCGGCCGCGGAAGCTGCTTCTGCACAAGCGCGAGATAGGTAAACTGGCTGGCGCCGTCCAGAAGGACGGCAAGACGATCGTCCCGCTCAAGCTTTACTTCAACGATCAGGGTCGTGCGAAGCTGGAACTGGCGGTTGCGCGCGGTAAAAAACTGCACGACAAGCGCGCCACTGAAAAGAAGCGCGACTGGGACCGCGAGAAATCGCGTATCATGAAAAACGGCGGTTGAGAGAGTCTCGCAGCTGGTGCCTGTCGCATTAAATTGAATTCAGGAAACCACCCGAACGCATTTGCAATGCAAACGCTGCCTCGGGTGTTTTCCTGAATAGGTGAATCCGTCTAAACGCGACACGCTTTAGAGCGTGGCTTGTGCGCTGCCTGTTGAGAAGTAGCGCATAAGCTGTTTGTTTCCTGTGCGCTAATTGTGGGTGGTGTTCGCTCTTGCGCAGAGCATTTGCTGTGCGAAACCTGTGTATGGACGGAACAAGAAGCTTCGCCGCATAACGACATGATTCAGAACATCAAACGGTTAAGAACAGCCCGCTTCCGCTCCTGTATCGGCACCGGTCTGCGCGAAGTCCGGTCGACATGGACATGCACGAACCGGCCATGGGCCGCAGTTTCCGACGCTCCCCCGGAAAACAATCCGATCTGAAAAACCACAGAGCTTGAGCCGATTTTGGCTATTGTCAGCCCTGCGGTGACGTCATCGGGGAAATTCAGCTCGCTAAAATAATTGCAACCTGATTCGACCACGAGAAAGATCTGAGGACTATTTGCCGGCTCCAGGATGCCGTGTTTCACGTACCAGGAGTTCACAGCCGTGTCGAAATAGCTGAAATACTGCACGTTGTTAACATGTCCATAGATATCCACATCCATCCACCGTGTGGAAATTGTGAGGAAGTCCTTGAAATCTTCGCGTGTTAGCGGTGCAGGGCGTGGAGTCGGTGGAGAAACTGTGGAAGTCATAAGGCCGCCTTGTAAATGGCCAATGCATCGGCTTCCGCTAGGTCCCTTGGGTTGTTCACCAGAAGTCTGGTCTGTTTCATGGCATCTGCGGCCAGTTTCGGGACGTCGGCCTCGCCAATGCCGACGTCCCGCAATCGGGTCTGAAGCCCCAGTTTCGCGGACAGCGCCGCCAAACGGCCGGCAAACTGCGCGGCGCGTTCCGGCACGTCCTCGATCCCGGCAAGATCGGGAAACAGAACCGGGGCGATCTCAGCATAGGTCCGCGCGGCAACTGCGTTGTTGAACTCAATTACATGCGGCAGGACCAGAGCATTGGACAGTCCGTGCGGTACGTGAAAAGTCCCGCCAAGCGGATAGGCGAGGGCGTGAACCGCGGCAACGGGCGAATTCGCAAAGGCCATGCCTGCCAGCATCGAGCCGAGCAGCATCGCGCCTCGTGCGCCCTCGTCGCCGGGCGAATGCACCGCGCGTTCGATATTCGCACCCAGAAGCCTCAAAGCTTCGACTGCCAGCGTTCTGGACAAGGGATTGTTGTTGGCCGATTTCGACGCATGGGATTCGATGGCGTGGACCATCGCGTCAATGCCTGTCGCCGCCGTGACCGGTGCCGGGAGACCAAGCGTCAACAGGGGATCCAGAACTGCCAGGTCCGGAAGCAGGAGCGGGGAGACTACACCGCGCTTTTCCTCTTCTCCAACGGTGATGATCGAAATCGGTGTCACCTCGGAACCGGTTCCCGCCGTCGTCGGAACAAGGATCAGCGGCAACCGCGGCCCCTTCGCATTGCCGATGCCCCAGGCACCGTCCAGATCTTCGCCGCTTCTGGCGATCAGTGCCACAAGTTTGGCAACGTCCAGCGACGAACCGCCGCCGAAGCCGATAACAGACGTCGCTCCGTGCGCCCTGGCCGCATCGATGGCCTTGTCCACCAGGGCTCTCGGTGGATCCGCAGTGACATCGGTAAATCGCGCCAGCACGCATCCTGTCTGCCGCAAGGAGGTCTCGCACGGGTCCTGCAGACCCAGAGCGACAATGCCCGGATCTGTCACCAGAAACGGGCGGGCACCGAGGAATGGCGCTGCATGACGGCCCAACGCGGACGCAGAGCCGTTCTCAAAGACAATGCGTTGACTGGTATTGAACGTAAACGCGCTTATCATTGGTGTCTCCATGCCGTTTTCTCAGCACAGAGTGCCCATTTGGAAAGGATCCGTCGAGAGGTGAAGGCACTGTTTTTTGATGGTCTTTCGACTAAGCGTGCATGCGTGCGCCTTTGGAGATCTTGTCGGCGATCTTCTTGTCGGCATGGAAGGCCAAACCGGCGACCCTGGCGTCTTCAGGGGTGAATTTGGCAAAGACCTCCCGGTTGGCACTGTCATGGCCGGTCGAGAACATTTCCTCGATGTAGAGACTGGCGCGAATGCCGCGCTGAAGTGTCCTCTGATGGATCTTGCCAAGTGTCACTGCATCCGTGCTCAGAACGATTATCGGCTGAATGCTCATGGGGTGATAGACATTTTGCGCGGCATCGCGGTAGTTTTCTCCAATGATTTCAGGCTTTGTGGCTGCAATCCCGGTCGCGAGAAAGGCCGTGACGTTGAGTTTTTGCCAGACGGCCAGATCTTCGCGGACAACAACGACGAATTTGGTTTCGAACATGAATAACAACTCCACACAGGGATTTCAGAGGGACTGGAAGTCGCAAAACCTAGAGGGAGCCGGGGAGACCGGTCTTGAACGTTTGTGCGTTACCGGCAGGGATATGATCCGCACTTCGCCGTCCGAAGAGGGTATTGACCGGATTGAGGCGCGGTTCAGCGGCAATGGCTTCGCGCCGCATCGCCATGACACCTACGCGATTGGACTGACGCTCGCCGGGGTGCAAACCTTCAGATACCGGGGCGAGGAGCGGGCTTCTCTCCCCGGGCAGATCATCGTCATCCACCCGGATGAACTCCACGACGGCGGTGCTGGAACCGAGCGTGGGCTGCGCTACCGCATGATCTACATTCCGCCAGAGATGATCGCAGACGCCCTTCAGACTGCGGGCCATTTCGCTGTTCTGCCTTTTGTCGCCTCTCCGGTGTTCTCCGACCCGGATTTCCAACGGGACCTGATCGAGGCGCTCGACGATATTGACACTGAAATGGGGGCTTTCAAGCGCGACAGTCTGCTTGCGGATCTCGCCGGAGGCTTATGCCGCCGCGCGGACAACGGCAAATCTGATGCAACTGCCGTGAACCGGCCCGCGCTCAGGCAATGCAGCGAGTATTTGCGGGAATGCTGCGGTAAGCCGGTTCAAATGAAGCATCTGGAAGGGATCGCGCATATGGACCGCTTCACGCTCTCCCGGCAGTTCCGGACCGCTTTCGGAACCAGTCCGCATCGCTATCTCATCATGCGGCGGCTGGACCGGGTCAAGTCGGCGCTGGCACTGGGCGGGTCGCTTGCGGAGGCTGCTGCCGATAGTGGCTTTGCCGATCAAAGCCACATGACCCGCCATTTCAAACGCGCCTATGGCATGACCCCGGGCCACTGGCGTCGTCTGTGCACCTGAAGAACATCCACCAGATATCGGATCATATGATGCCGGAAAGCAGGTTTTCGGGTGCTCCGGGATGGACTGAAGTCTCGCAACTCCAGTCTCCTCGTGGACACCCTGTTGAAAGCTCACATCTAGAGTTTACCCGGCCCGAACTTGTTGGACCGCGGGAAGCCCGTTGGCGGCAGACGGCCGGCCTGACCGCGCTCGCCGTGCCATTCCGCGAGTTCCTCCAGTGACCGGGTGAAACTGCGGCCGGAGCTGTCGCTCCAGGTGAGACCTTCTTCACCCTTGAAGACGCGGATATCGGCGAGGTTGCCGTCCCGGTAGCGTTGCAGGCGCACGCCGCGTCCGCGCCCCATCTGCGGGATCTGAGCCAGCGGGAACAGAAGAAGCTTCCGGTTCTCGCCGATGATCGCCACCTGGTCGCCTGCGGCTTCCACACAGAGCGTTGCCTCGGCGGGCATGGTGAGGTTGAGGACCTGTTTTCCCTTGCGGGTATTGGCGATCACATCGTTCTCGCTGACGACAAAACCGCGCGCTTCGTTGCTGGCAAGCAGGAGATTGCGGCCCGGCTTGTGCACAAAGGCCCCCACCACATCCTGGGATTCGTCCATCTCCACCATCAGGCGGATCGGCTCGCCATGTCCGCGTCCACCCGGCAGGCGGTCGGCACCAATTGTGAAGAACTTGCCCCCGGTGGAGAAGATCAGGATCTTGTCGGTCGTCTCCGCATGGAAGGACAGTTTCAACTTGTCGCCCTGTTTGAAGGTCAGGGAGGAAAGGTCTGCCTGATGGCCTTTCAGAGCGCGGATCCAGCCCTTCTCCGAAATGATGACGGTGACCGGTTCCTTTTCGATCATCGCCTGCTGGATGTCGACGAGATCCGTTTCGGGCGCTTCCGCCCGGTCGGTCCGCCGTTTGCCGATTTCGGTTTCCGGTCCGTAGACCTTGGCGATTTCGGCGATTTCCTTGGAAATCTTCGTCCACTGACGCGCGTCGGAGCCGAGCAGCGTGGTGAGGCCGTCCTTTTCCGCGGTGAGCTTGTCATGCTCCTTGCGGATTTCCAGCTCTTCCAGCTTGCGCAAGGATCTCAGGCGCATGTTGAGGATGGCTTCCGCCTGCACGTCGGTCAGTTCGAAAGTCCGGATAAGCTCGGCCTTTGCATCGTCCTCTTCGCGGATGATGCGGATCACCTCGTCCAGATTCAGATAGGCGACCAGATAGCCTTCCAGAACCTCAAGCCGGTGATTGATCTGGCCCAGCCGGTGTTCGGAGCGCCGGATCAGCACTTCCTTGCGGTGGTCGAGCCATTCGCGCAGCACCTGCTTCACGCCCATGACCTTGGGCACCTTGCCCATGGACAGCACGTTCATGTTCAGCGAGAACCTGTTTTCAAGGTCCGTCAGCTTGAACAGCGATTCCATGAGAATGTTCGCATCGACATTGCGCGAGCGGGGGACCAGAACGACGCGGATGTCTTCCGCAGATTCGTCCCGGACATCGTCGAGCAGAGGCAACTTGCGGGCTGTCAGAAGCTCGGCGATCTTTTCAATCAGGCGCGATTTCTGAACCTGATAGGGGATTTCCGTAACGACGATCGCCCACTGGCCTCGGCCGAGATCTTCCACTTCCCAGCGCGCCCTGACGCGGAAGCTGCCGCGCCCCGTCGCATAGGCTTCGCGGATCGATCCCTGATCGGAGACCAGAAGTCCACCGGTCGGGAAATCCGGCCCCTTGATAAACTCCAGAAGTTCTTCGACTTCCGCTTTCGGGTTGCGGATCAGGTGTTCGCAGGCCTGGCAAAGTTCGAAGGCGTTGTGCGGCGGGATCGAGGTCGCCATGCCGACGGCGATGCCCGAGGAGCCGTTGCCGAGCAGGTTCGGGAATCCGCCGGGCAGGACAATGGGCTCCTTGTCCTCGCCGTCATAGGTCTCCCGGAAGTCGATGGCGTTCTCGTCGAGCCCGTCCAGAAGGCGCCGGGCCGTATCTGTCATGCGCGCTTCGGTGTAGCGCATCGCGGCGGCGTTATCGCCGTCGACATTGCCGAAATTGCCCTGGCCGTCGATCAGCGGATACCGCTGTGCAAAATCCTGGGCGAGCCGGACAAGGGCGTCATAAACGGCCTGATCGCCATGCGGATGGTATTTACCGATCACGTCGCCGACGACGCGCGCGCATTTCTTGAACCCGGAACCGGGGTCAAGCTTCAAAAGGCGCATGGCATAGAGAAGGCGCCGGTGCACCGGCTTCAATCCATCGCGTACGTCCGGCAACGCCCGGTGCATGATGGTCGACAGCGCATAGTTCAGGTAGCGCTCTTCCAGCGCGTCCTTCAGGTTGATGCCTTCAATGCCGCCGGGCGGTAGTGTGGTCTCTTTTCCCATATCTGCTTGCTAGCCGGTTCAGGCAATCAGCGCAATTCGCTTGCGGGCATTCACAGGCGGGATCGGCGGATTTTCAACGGATTTCGACCGGCTGTGGGTTCTTTGGGCGTCAGTGGCGGCCTAAAAGTTCCACGGGAAGTCCTCGCGGTAGCGTTTTTCCAGAGCGCCTAGAAGCTGCGAGCGTGTGCCGCTGTCTGTGGTCTCTCTTTCCTGAAGGTGGCGATTCAGGAAAAAGCTTGTCAGGTCAAAACCTTGGGTGATGTCTTTCCACATCAGTTCACTGCCGGCCTGACGCTGGCCGTCCAGCAGGAATGAGGGCAGCGGCAGCAGCTTGTCATGATAGGGCAGGCCGGCCTCGCGGCTGACCGCGCGCGCCGATTTCGGGGACACATAGGCAAGGTCTTCCCGGGTTCCGGTCGCCGCGCAGGAGGACAGGTCGAGGCCTATCCCGAGTTCGCGCAAAAGTTCCAGTTCGAACCTGATGACAAGAGCGCCTGCCGTCTCCGCTTCGTTCAGATGGTTCAGCACGACGCTGACGGCATTGAACAGTCCGGGGTAAGGGTGCCGCTCCGGGAGGAGCCGCACGAGAAAGGCCAGGTGCTGGACGCCGGTCAAACCGACGGAACTGGTCATAAGGTCGCCGGCGCGCAGATTGAGCGGATCGATCTGAAACTGGCCGAGATGGTCCGACAGACGGGCCTTCCAGGTGAGTTCCACCTCGTTGCCGGGCTGAAGCACCGGACGATGACGCTTCGAGCGGCCGCCCCGCACCAGACCGAGATGCCGGCCCCGCTCGAGCGTCAGCACCTCCAGAATGACATCGTTTTCGCCATGTTTGCGGGTGGTCAGGACAATCCCGCGTCCGGTCCATTCCAAATGCTGTTTCCTGCGTAGGGGGCCAACTTGGAGTTTGGAGGATTCTGGCCCGGACGCCAAGTATACCAAAGAGCGTTGGTTATGGCCCGCCGGAGACGGATATTAGAGGCGGGGCACGATCAACGTTCTTTGGAGTTACTTCGGAAACTCAAGCCCCATTTCCCGGTAGCGTTCCGGGTCGTCGGCCCAGTTTTCCCTGACTTTCACGAACAGGAACAGATGCACGGGCGCCCCGATGATTTCGGAAAGCTCATGGCGGGCCATCTGGGAAATAGCCTTGATGGTCTGGCCGCTCTTTCCCAGGACGATACTCTTCTGGCTGTCGCGTTCCACATAGATTGTTTGCTCGATGCGCGCCGAGCCGTCCTTGCGGGTCTCCCAGCGTTCGGTCTCGACGGTGGAAATATAGGGCAGTTCCTGATGCAGGCGTTCGAACAGCTTTTCCCGGGTGATCTCGGCCGCGAGAATGCGCAGGGGCAGGTCGGAGGGCTGGTCCTCGGGATAAAGCCAGGGGCCTTCAGGCACCTTGGAGGCAAAATAGTCCAGAATGGTCCCGGTCCCGTCGCCGGTCAGAGCCGAAACCATGAAGGTTTCCTCGAACTGCGCGTATTCATTGGCTTTTTGAGCCAGCTTCAGCAGTTTTTCGCCTTTGGAAATATCCGTCTTGTTCAGAATCAGCACCTTTGGCGCCGACTGGCCTGAAAGCCGCTTCAGGATGTTTTCGACTTCCTCGTCGATGCCCTTGCGGGAATCGATCAGAAGCGCGATCAGGTCGGCGTCTCTTGCCCCGCCCCAGGCAGTGTCGACCATGGCGCGGTCCAGACGGCGTTTCGGTTTGAAGATGCCTGGCGTGTCGATGAACACAAGCTGGGCCGTGCCGTGCATGGCTACGCCGCGGACGATGGACCTCGTGGTCTGCACCTTGTGTGTGACAATGGAGACCTTGGTGCCGACAAGCTGATTGATCAGGGTGGATTTACCCGCATTCGGCGCGCCGATGAGGGCGATGAAGCCGGCTTTCGTATCAGACGGCATGGCTGAAACGGGATCGGGCAGGGGAAAGTCGAACCGGCCCTTGGCAGGCTGGAAAACGTTGTCATCTTCCTCCGGTTCACCGGCAGGGCTCACATCCTGGTCTTCGTCGCTCAAGGTACTTCTATTCCTTCCAAACGCCTTCGCGGCGGAGCACGGCCTCGGCCGCGCTCTGTTCTGCGATCCGCTTCGAACCGCCTTTGCCTTCACCGGGTTTCAGCCCCTGCACGATCACCGATACCGTGAAATTCGGTTCATGATCGGGCCCGTCCCGGCCGGTAACTTCATAATGCGGTGTCGGCAGACTTCTGGACTGCGCCCATTCCTGCAATGTGGTCTTTGCGTCCCTGAGCGGTCCAGACCACGATAACATACGCGGTTCCCAAAGGCGCTGGATAAAAGCCTCTGCCGCCTCGTAGCCGCCATCCAGATAGATCGCGGCGATCACCGCCTCGCAGATATCGGCGAGCAATGCGGTCTTCTTGCGTCCACCGGTCTGGGCTTCCGCGAGGCCGATGCGCATGGCATCGCCGATGCCCAGTTCCTGCGCGATCTCCGCGCAGGTCTCACGCTTGACCATATGGTTGAAGCGGCGGGCCAGTTCGCCTTCATCAGCTTTGGGAAAGTGACGGTGCAGCATGGACGCGATCGCCAGACCGAGCACCCGGTCGCCGAGAAACTCCAGGCGCTGATAGCTTCCCGCGACTGTCTCCGACGGGGTGAGCGCGCTTGCGTGCGTCAGCGAGACGCGCAGAAGATCCAGGTCCTTGAAGTCGTAATTCAGCGCAGCCTTGAGAGCTGAGATGGAATTCTTCTGCTGTTGCGGTTGCTTGATCATGCGACCTGCCTGGTCCTTCAGCGGGGGTGGACGCCGCGCCGGGCGCTCAAAGCGTCCGGCCAATCCGCTCCCAGCGCACGTTCCATGGCCAGGTCCAGATCTGCCAGGCCGGTGTTTCGTCCTTGATGGAGAAGAACAGGACCTCCGCGCGTCCCATGAAGTTTTCGATCGGCACATACCCGACGCGGCTCAGGACACGGCTGTCGACGGAATTGTCCCGGTTGTCGCCCATCATGAAATAATGACCCTCCGGCACCTTGTACTCGCGCGTATTGTCGAGCTGGCCGCGTGTCGTGAGGTCCAGCGTATCGTAGGAGACGCCGTTCGGAAGGGTTTCTCTGAAACGCGGAACCCGGCGGACGACGCCGGACGGAGACTGTTCGATATAGTCGTCGATACGCTCACGTTTGACCGGCTCGCCGTTGATATGAACAATGCCATCGGTCACCTGGATGGTGTCGCCGGGCAGGCCGATCACTCGTTTGATGTAGTCGACGGACGTGTTGGTCGGAAGTTTGAAGACAGCCACATCGCCGCGCTCGGGATCCGAAGAGAGAACACGTCCGGAGAAGGGACCCAGACCAAAGGGGAACGAGAAGCGCGAATAGCCGTAACTGTATTTGGACACGAAAAGATAGTCGCCGATGAGCAGCGTATCCTTCATGGACCCCGAAGGGATGTTGAACGGCTGGAACAGGAAGGTCCGGACGATCAGGGCAAGCAGCAGAGCCTGGACGATGACCTTCACAGTCTCGTAAAGGCCGCCTTCCTTGTCTTTCTTGTGGTCTGTCACGCTCATTTTTTCCCTTAGGCAAGTTGTCCGGAATCCCGGAGGGAGACGCCGCCATTCAGCGGGACTCTTAGCTCTTCAATCGAATGGAAGCAATGCGGGGAAAGCTTCCCGTGAACGGTCATGCCCTTAAAACAGACGAAACGTGTCCTTCGGGAGAACTTCATGTGAAGGCCGCTGTGTTTTCTCCCCGCGGCACCGTGACGAGGACGGGAATTCATGGTTGCAGGGCCGAAGAAACATGACCCATGGCACTTATGAGGATCGTTGGGCTTTTTTTCAAGCGCTGCCGTCTTCTTCCGCAGGCGTATCCGGTGCCGGAAAAAGACGGCCGTTCTTGCCTGCGAGCGTGCGCCGCCGGCGGCGCTGATAGACCTCGACGCTTTTCAGGACGACCACGTAGGAAATTGACCCGACGATCAGACCGACAGGAACCGCTCCGATGAACATCGGTTTGAGCATCGGCCAGAGCGCATCGAAAGACTTCTCCCACAGTCCGTGCTGGAATTGCTGGTGAACCTGGTGAGGGTCGGTCTTCGGGGCCCGGCCGTGCAAGACCCATTGGCCGATCTTGTAGGTGAGAGCCCAGATGAACGGAAATGTCAGCGGGTTGCCGACGGAGGTTCCCAGCGCGGCGGCAATAAGATTGCCGCGCAGCAGGTAGGCAACGGCGAAGGCGGTCAGGAAGTGGAAACCGATCAGCGGAGTGAAAGACGCGAACGCACCGGAGGCAAATCCGATGGCGATGGCATGCGGTGTCGCTGTTAGCCGCAGCACACGTTTGCTGAAATAGCGCGTTGACCGGGCCCAGCTGTTGCGTGGCCATACGGCGATTCGCAGGCGCTCGGCACGGGATGGCCTATTTCTTCGGCGAAACAGCATGGTCTTGAGGTGGTCTCCGTTGTTCCTGCTCGTTTCTGCTCAGGCCAAACCGCGGCTGCCCGGTTTTACCGCGGGCAGAGCCGCCAGTTCCGGGGGAAGATTGTCCGGCTCATAGGCCGGCACCTTGTATTGCGCCAGGGCGATGACCGGCACGGACGCATCGGCTTCACCACCCGACCGGTCGATGAGGCATGCAAGTGCGAGAACTTCAGCACCAAGAGATTTCAACGAGGTTACCGTTTCCCGGCTGGAGAGCCCGGTTGTGACGATATCCTCAACTATGATGACCCGCGCGCCCTTGGGAAGCTCGAAACGGCGCAGCCGGAACTCGCCGTCCTCGCGCTCCACCCACATCGCCGGAACACCGAGATGACGAGCGGTTTCATAACCTGGGATGAGGCCGCCCAGGGCAGGGGAGACGATATAGTCGATCTTGCCGAGGTTCGAGGCGCGGATTTTCTCCGCCAGCGCCTTGCAGAGTTTCTCGGTCTTGTCGGGATGCATGAACACCCGGGCTTTCTGAAGAAAAACGGGGCTGCGCAGGCCCGACGTCAGAATGAAATGCCCTTCCAGGATCGCGCCGGCCTCCCGGAACAGGGACAAGACTTCGTCACGTGTCATAAATAGTCTCCCTCAATCTGACGCTCAGCTATCCATTGACCCGGCTGACGCTTGAAACATTCGGTTTGGAACGAAGTTGATTGATGATCCGGTTCAGGTGCTTCAGATCCCAGACTTCCAGATCGATGATCATTTCATGGAAATCATGCGCCCTCTGGATCATTTTCACATTGTCGATATTTCCACTGTTTTCACCGATAACCTGGGCGATTGTCGCCAGTGAACCCGGTTCGTTGGCCGCCGAGATTTCGAGCCGCGCCGGAAACCGCTCCGGATTATCGACGTCTATATCCCATCTGACATCCACCCAGCGCTCCGTCTGGTCATCGAATTCCTTCAGGGAGGGTGACTGTATGGGATAGATGGTCAGGCCTTCCGACGGGGTCAAGATGCCGACGATGCGGTCACCGGGCACCGCGCCGCTGTCGGGAGCGTAAGTGACCGGAATATCACCGGACAGGCCTCGGATCGGCAGGGCCGGGCCATCCCCATTCTCGTCGGCGGGGCCCGATACCTGCGGCTCGTGATCCAGTTCGCCCGGCGGAATGCGGAACTTCAGGCCATGCCCCTGTTTCAGGTCGAACCAGCCTTCCTCCACAGGAGGGCCGGATATCGCCACGCGTTCGTCCTGATAGTCGGGATGCGCGGATTTCAGGACCGCTTGCGCACTCAGGTCACCGCGGCCGACCGCGGCCAGCAGATCGGCGACGCTGGCCTGATGATGTTCGTCCAGAACGGCGTCCAGAAGGTCTTCGGAATAGGCTTTCTCGGCGCGGGCGAAAGCGCGCGTGAGGATATGCTCTCCGAGGGTGCCATATTGCTTGCGCACGGATTCCCGAGTCGCCCGGCGGATGGCTGCCCGCGCCTTGCCGGTGACGGCGATGGTTTCCCAGGCGGGCGGCGGCGTTTGCGCGGGAGAGCGGATGATCTCCACCTCGTCACCGTTATGGAGTTCGGTCACCAGCGGCATGATCTTGCCGTTGACCTTGCAGCCGACGCAGGTATTGCCGATACCGGTGTGGACCGCATAGGCGAAGTCGATCGGCGTCGCGCCGCGCGGAAGGGCGATCAGGCGGCCCTTGGGCGTGAAGCAGAAGACCTGGTCGTGGAAAAGCTCCAGCTTGGTGTTTTCCAGAAACTCTTCGGGCGTATCTCCCTGGGCGAGCAATTCCGTTGTTCGCCGCAACCATTCGAAGGCACGGAAGTCCTCCGAGTAATTGGCAATGTTGCGGCCGCCGAATTCACCGTCCTTGTAGAGAGCGTGGGCGGCAATCCCGTATTCGGCCACCCTGTCCATGGAAATGGTGCGGATCTGTAGCTCGACGCGCTGGCGGGAAGGGCCGACAATGGTGGTGTGGATCGATTTGTAGTCGTTCTGCTTCGGTGTCGAGATGTAGTCCTTGAACCGGCCGGGAACGGTTGGCCAGGTCGTATGGATGACACCCAGAACCCTGTAACAGGCCTCAACCGTGCCGACAGTCACCCGGAAGCCGTAGATATCAGACAGCTGCTCGAAGCCGATCGCCTTGCGCTGCATCTTGCGGAAGATCGAGTAGGCGCGTTTCTCCCGTCCCTTGACGAGCGCCGCCATGCCGCGCTCGCTGAGCCGTTCCGTGAGAGTGGTTTCGATCTCGAGGATCAAATCCTTGTTGCGTTCGCGCAGATCTCCCAGTCTTTCGGTAATGGTCTCATAGGCTTCCGGATTGAGCGTGCGGAAGGAAATGTCCTCCAGCTCCTCGCGCATGTCGTGCATGCCCATGCGCCCGGCGAGCGGCGCATAGATCTCCATGGTCTCTTCCGCGATGCGGCCGCGCTTGTGCTCCGGCATATGGTGGAGCGTGCGCATGTTATGCAGACGGTCCGCCAGTTTCACCAGCAGCACGCGCACGTCGTCGGCGATGGCAAGCAGAAGCTTGCGGAAGTTTTCCGCCTGGTTGGCCTTCTGGGACACCAGGTCGAGGCGCTTGATCTTGGTCAGCCCTTCGACGAGCTTGCCGATTTCCTCACCGAACAGGCTGTCGATTTCCGATCGGGTGGCATCCGTGTCCTCGATCGTGTCGTGCAGAAGCGCGACGGCAATGGTCGCGTCATCCAGACGCAGGCCGGTCAGGATAGCGGCGACTTCAAGAGGATGGGAGAAATAGGGATCGCCGGATGCGCGCATCTGGCTGCCGTGCTTTTGCATGGCATAGACATAAGCCTTGTTGAGCAAGGCTTCGTCCGCTTCCGGATTGTAGCGCGTAACCCGTTCAACGAGTTCGTATTGACGCATCATGGCAGCAACCGAACCCGGCAACCGGCCGGGAGATCAGCAGAATGAACAAAAAAGACAGGCCGAAGCGCCGGAAGGAACCGGGCGCGCTTCAGGCCTGCCTGTGACGAAAAATCAGACGTCGTCGGTTCGCTCCGGCGGAACCAGGCCTTCAAGGCCGCGCAGAAGGTCTTCTTCGGACATGCGGTCGAATTCCACCGCGCCGTCGTCGACGGCATTGACCTGGGTCACCTGATGCTGATTTGCGGAAGGAACGACCGGCACGGCCTCTGCTTCCGGCTCATCGACTTCCACAAACTTCTGCAGCGAGTGGATCAGATCTTCTTTCATGTCTTCCGGGCTGACGGTCTGCTCGGCGATCTCGCGAAGGGCAACGACGGGGTTCTTGTCGTTGTCGCGGTCGATCGTCAGCGGAGAACCGCTGGAAATCATGCGAGCGCGATGCGCAGCAATCAGTACCAGCTCAAACCGGTTTTCGACCTTGTCGATGCAGTCCTCGACGGTCACGCGCGCCATTCGACGTCTCCATAGGTTTAAGGAACTTGAAGAAACAGCGTATAGTGTTCACGTTTCCAAAAAGCAACCCCCCGCCAGATCTGATTGGCGATGTGTGCTACATTGGTAGTGGGCTGTGGCTTTTGGCCGAATTTTCATTGGCTTTTTTCAATTCGGCACTCGCTTTTGCGTTGCGGCTGTCCAATATAATAGTGTAGGGCACCTGTGCGGACCAGCTAAGAATCAAGGACCGTTTGGGAAAAACAAAAATATAAGCTGTTTGAAGTTGCGAAAATTAGCGGCCTCAATCCGGCAAATATGTGTTGTTTAAAGTATTGGACAAGCAAAGACAGGCTGCGGGAAGCCTGCGTAGCCGTCACAAATTCAAAAACAGCACATATCACTCTGAAAGGTTTCAAATAGGATGTTTGACGCTCGAGAAAAGGTTGCTTTGTTCATTGACGGAGCCAACTTGTATTCGACGGCCAAAGCCATCGGTTTCGACATCGACTACAAGCGATTGTTGAAAGAGTTCCAGGGACATGCCTACCTTCTGCGCGCATACTATTACACCGCGCTGATAGAAGATCAGGAATATTCCTCCATCCGTCCGTTGATCGATTGGCTGGATTACAACGGCTACAAGGTCATCACGAAACCGGTGAAGGAATTTGTTGATAGCGCCGGGCGCCGCAAGGTGAAGGGCAACATGGATATCGAGCTTGCGGTCGATGCCATGGAACTGGTCGAATCCGTCGATCACATCGTCCTGTTCTCCGGTGACGGCGACTTCCGGTCGCTGGTCGAAGCGTTGCAGCGCAAGGGCCGCAAGGTCAGTGTTGTCTCGACCCTGAAAACCCAGCCGCCGATGATCGCCGACGATCTGCGCCGGCAGGCGGACCACTTCATCGATCTGGCAAGTCTTGCCAACAAGATCGGCCGCGACCCTTCCGAGCGCCCCGTGCGCCCGCAGATGGCAGCGGACGTCGATGACGATGACGAGGATGACGACTACTAAGGTCGGCAAATGAACTTCGCGAATGCAGATATGGGACCGGTCGACCCGCCATCGGGTTGTTCGGGATGTCCTCGGCTTGTCGGTTTGCGCGAGGAACTGCAGGGGCTGCATCCCGGCTGGCACAACGCACCGGTTTCCTCTTTCGGGGCATCGAAGCCGCGTCTTCTCGTCATCGGCCTGGCCCCGGGAATGAAAGGCGCCAATGCCACTGGCCGTCCGTTCACCGGCGACTATGCAGGGGATCTGCTCTACAAGACCATGCTCGACTACGGATTTGCCGAGGGAACGTATCGTGCCCGGCCCGATGACGGGCTGGCGCTGACCGACGCCCTGATCACCAATGCGGTTCGCTGTCTGCCACCGCAGAACAAGCCGACCGGCGAGGAGATCAGGACGTGCCGGCCCTATCTGCTGGCGACACTGTCAGCCAATCCGTCCATCCGGGCGGTTCTGGCGCTCGGGCGCATCGCCCATGAGACCTTTCTGACCGCACTCGAGCTCAAAAGGGCGCGATATCCCTTCGGCCACGGCGCGCAGCATGAGTTGCCCGGATACGGGATGGACCTGTTCGACAGCTATCACTGCTCACGCTACAACACCAACACCGGCCGCCTGACGGAAGAGATGTTCAGATCCGTCTTCGACAAGATCCGCCGGCATATTCCGTGAAAGCAGCGCCTTGCTTCTTCCGTCGAGCGGGCAGTGTCATTCCCTGACGTTCGCGTCCGCGTCGACGACCGCCCAGCCGTTCGGCCCCAGATGTTCCTGCGGCCGGAAGCGTGCCTTGTAGGCCATCTTGGCCGAGCCTTCGACCCAATAGCCCAGATAAACGTATGGCAGACGCAATCTGCGCGCCCGGTTGATATGATCGAGGATCATGTAGGTGCCGAGCGCGGTGTCCTCATGGGCCGGATCGTAGAAGGAATAGACCATCGAAAGCCCGTCGGAGAGCTGATCGGTGAGCGCAACGCCGAGCAGCGGGCCGTCTCCGGTTCCGGTCAGAAAACTGTCCGGCCCCCGGCGGCGGTATTCGAGCACCAGTGTCTCCACATGGGTGTCCTCGACCATCATCGCGTAATCGAGAACGCTCATCTCCGTCATGCCGCCATTCTCGTGTCTGGCCAGCAGATATTCGCGGAAGAGGTCGTACTGTTCGGCTGACGGGCTCGGCGGAAGGCGCGCGCCGACGATGTCCGCTCCGGACTTCCAAACGCGCCTCAACGATCTGGTCCACTTGAAATCGTCAACTCGGACGCGTACGGAAACGCAGGCTTGGCATTTCTCGCAGGCCGGCCGGTAGGCAATGTTCTGACTGCGGCGGAAACCGCCCTGGGTCAGAACCTCATTGAGCGCCGGAGCACTGTGGCCGACAAGATGCGTGAAGACCTTGCGCTCCTGGTGGCCCTCGAGATAGGGGCAGGGCGCAGGCGCCGTCAGATAGAACTGCGGATGATCCGTTGGGTGCCGTGTCACCGTTTTGTCCCGCGAAACCTCAAGGCCTGACCCCATGCCAGAGAGCAATGAACCATAATCAGGGCGCTCCGGTCTGCCTCCACACTTACAATCCGTAATACCATGGTGCGACCAGAGAGAAGGTCAACCATAAAATTAGAGCCAGCGGTGCGCCAGCGCGCACGAAATCTATGAACCTGTAGTGACCGGGCCCCATGACGATCAGGTTGGTCTGATAACCGATGGGGGTGGCGAAGGAACTGTTGGCGGCGAAGATCAGGCAGACCACGAAGGCTTCCGGCCTCTGGCCGATCTGCTCGGCCAGATTGATCGCGATCGGCGTGAACAGAACGGCCGCCGCATTGTTGGACAGGAAATTGGTGAGCAGCATCACGACGAAGAACAGCGCCGACAGCATCACCGGCGCCGATGCGCCGTGCAGCACATAGACCATCGCCGAGGCGATGGCTGTTGAGCCGCCGGTCGATTCCAGCGCCACCGCGCCGGCGAGCGAGGCGCCGACCAGCATGAAGATCCGGCTGTCGATGGCGCGCAGCGCCTGACGGACGTTCAGGCAGCCGGTCGCGATCATCGCGAAGGTCCCGGCCACGGCGGTCGACACGATAGGCACCAGGCCGCTGGCGGCAAGCGCGACCACGCAGGCAAAGATGATGAGCGCGTGCGGGGCGTAGCGCCGTCTGGGCAATTCCGTGGTCGACCAGTCGAGCAGCAGCACGTCGCGGTTGCCGCGAAGGCGGCCGATCTCGTCTTCCTTGCCGGCGACCAGAAGCACGTCTCCGGCCTCCAGGCGGATGTCGTTCATCGCCATGCGCGGCATGCGGCTGCGCCTCTGGATGCCCATCACCAGGCAGCCGGTTTCGCTGTAGAAGCCCGATTGCGGCAGGGTTCTGCCCATTAGACGCGAGGCTGGCGCCACGACCACTTCCGCCAGGCTTATGGATCCGGGCGTTGTGGCGGAGGGCTCTCGTCCGGCGACATTGCCGTCCGATTCCGCCTCCATGAGCGGCTGCCGCTGGGCAAGGGCATTGGCGAGTGCGGTGCGTGTCGCGGCAACGATCACCGTGTCGCCTGGCGACAGCACGACATTTTCGAACGGCGGCAGGAGAGGCTTCTGGCCCCGCTGTACGAGGCGCACGGTCATGTCCTTGAGTTTGGGGAACATGCCGGAAACCGCCTCGACCCCGACCAGTGGGTGGCCGTAGGTGATCTCGATCTGTGCGATGAACTGTTTGCCGGAAGTGGCCTGAAACTCCTCGGCCATGGTCTTTCGGGTCTTCATGAGGCGCGGCATGAGGAACAGGACGTAGAGCGCCCCGGTGCCGGCGACAATCAGGCCGATGGGCGTGAAAGAGAAAAACGTCAGTTGCAGACCGGAATGCTGCGCGGCGTAGTTGGCGACCAGAAGGTTGGTGGAAGAACCGATCAGCGTCGTCATGCCGCCAAGGATCGCGATGAAGGACAGCGGCATCAGCACGCGGGCGGGAGATTGCCCGACGGTCGCCGCGACAGCAGTCAGGATCGGCAGGAACATCACCACCACGGGAGTATTGTTCAGAAACGCACTGAGCACCGCGACCACGAGCAGAATGGGGATCGCCGCCCGGTGTGAGCGGCCGCGCGTCATCCGCACGATGGCTTTGGCGGGCCCCTCCAGCGCATCTGTCTGGAACAGCCCCTGGCCGATGATCAGCAGGCAGATGACGGTGATCAGCGCCGGATTGGCAAAGCCGGCCAGAAAATCGGCCGCCACAACAGGCGAACCGTCCGGATTGCTGACCGGAAAGATCGAAAAGATGACGATAAAGGCGGCAACGGATCCGAGCGCGATGGTTTCGATGGAATAGCGCTCAATGGCGTAGAGAACCACAGTCGACGCAATTACCAGAAAGGTCAGCGTCATCGCAATATCAACTGCTTCCATTCACCTGCCCAAGAACTTCATCGCCGAACCTGACGAACGCCCACTTTAAAGCAGGCGGTCGCGGTATTGAAAGAGGCAAGTCACCAGATTGTCATAGCCGGATTGTTATAGCCAGATTGTTAAAGATTGCACTGGGCCGGGCAGGAGAGTGGTGTCTTCGCGCAAAAGTGCCTGCCGGTGCAAGGACGCAACCGGATCTGGCAGGTTGCATCACTCCGGCGAGAACTGGTGTTCGCGAAGCAAACCACCGGCTTGGCGGCAGGCACAGGTGGCCCTGCCGGTTGACGGGCATACCGCCGGCGCTATGTCGAAGAGAGCTGCCGGGAATGACCCGCCAGTGGAACCCTCCGGCCGCAGGCGCGTTGAACCTGTCATGAACATTGTTGATTCACACCCTCCGCAGCACCGGCAATTTCCGGCCCCGGTATTTTTCATCGTCGCTGTTGTCGGTGTCGGAATACTGATCGGCACCCTGTCCGCACCCGGGCCGTGGTATGAGGCGCTGCGCAAGCCGCCGTTCAATCCGCCCAACTGGATCTTCGCACCGGTCTGGACGGTGCTCTACGTGTTCATCGCCATTGCCGGCTGGCGGGTCTGGCGCAGGACGCCTCGAGGCACGCTTCCGGGGGCCTGGGCTGCGCAGATGCTGCTTAACTGGTCCTGGACGCCGCTGTTCTTTGTGCTTCATCAGGTCTGGGCAGCATTTGCCGTGATTGTCCTGCTGTTCGCACTGGTTCTGGTTTTCATCGCCCGCGCCTGGAGCACCGACCGCACGGCCGCACTGCTGTTCGTGCCCTATGCGGCCTGGGTCGCCTTCGCCGGGCTTTTAAACGTCTCGATTGCCGTTTTGAACTGAACAAGTACGAATCATTCTCCTACGAGAAAGACACGCTTGAAAGGAAGCGCGACGACCTTCAAGGCCACCGCACGGCATCAGTTGTTGCAGTACTTACTTGCAGGGGTAAACGGTGATCTGGCAGTGGGCGCTGTCCGGGACCCAGGTGAATTCGCCGGCAGTGTTGTCCTTTGGATAACAGAAGAACCCGTACTTGCCGTTCGTGTCCGGGTGTGCCGCGGCATGCATGGCCTTCACATAACCGGTGTCGCTCGGACTTTTTGCGGTCGATTGCGTCAGACTTTGCCAGCCACTCCAGTTGCTTTCGCTGCTGAACAACTGTGTTCCGCTTTTGGGCAGGGAAGAAAAGAAGCTCTTGTAGCTGGTTGGCACCCAGGGACCGATTTTATTATCTGGCAACTCACCTTGCCAGGCGGTGTTGGGGCCGATGACGCGATGAATTCCGTTGGGAAACTGACCCCATTGGGTCTTCACGTGTTTCAGCGGCCAGATCAGGGCGGACCAATCATAATCCTTCTGCTCACCCAATTCTTTCAGAATCGATTTGAGGCTTTTCGGGCCGTAC
This sequence comes from Labrenzia sp. OB1, assembly GCF_001624695.1. GTDB lineage: Bacteria > Pseudomonadota > Alphaproteobacteria > Rhizobiales > Stappiaceae > Roseibium. Next base: position 92,785 of record NZ_JSEP01000014.1, read on the forward strand.
TCGTGCCCTGCGACTGCGCCCTTGTAGGTGCCCAGGTCAGAGAACAGGATCGTCACCGGGTAGGAGAAGACGTCGATATAGGAGAGGTCGACAGTGTATCGGTCATTGCCGGGGTCATAATTGTATTCGGCAAAAGAGAACATCACCGAACCGTCCACCCCTAAATTGAAGGGGTCGGGTGCGACATCTTTTTCAAGGCTTTCCTTCAACCTCTGCCCGGCGAAATAGATACGCTGTTCGGCGTCGGGCTCCAATTTTAACGAAAGCGTATCGTTCTTCTTCAGTGGCCCACCACCCAGTGGCTTGACCTTGGACTTCGAACCGTAATTGAAGTCATAGACATAGAGGTCCTTGCCGGACTGGTTCGATATCTCGAATTTTGTCGATGTCATGCGTTGCTCCTTTGAGGTAACCGCTCGAGATTTCGCTCAAACTCTAGACTTCGTGCCGCTCGGTGAGCGGAGCCTTGAACGCGCTACAAATTCTTTGCGAAAGACTGCTTCCTGCAAAGTGGCGTGAATGACGGTAATCCGGCTCGATTCGGTAAAATATACAACCAAAAATAGAATCTCTTTCCCGCTTTCGCGCGGAAGGTCTCCTGAGCGTCGCAGTTCACCTGTTTCAATTGTGGCAATAGAGGCTTCAAGGGAGCGAAATTCGGATCGGCGAAGGTTGGGGTTTCCCAGTCCCGATCAGGATGGCGGTTGGTCAAACCATCGGCAATTTGTAACGCGATCGGCACATTGTTTCTGATCGCACTGTGAGGAAGGACGTCATTGTAGACCTGACACCGCTCCCCTAATCACAGCGGGCCGTCATGCCTCCATCAACCACGATCTCGGTTCCTGTAATAAAGCGGGCCTCGTCGGAGGCGAGGAAGAGCGCCGCGTTGGCGGTGTCGCGGCCGTCACCCATGAAGCCGAGGGGAATGCGGGCGAGGCGGCTCTGGAGAAGGGCGTCGATATCGCCGTCCGCGCGCTGTCCAGCCAGTCGGGCCTCGACCATCGGGGTGTGAAGTTGACCCGGCACCACTGTGTTGACGCGGATGCCGCGCGCGGCATATTCGACGGCGGCGACCTTCGAGAACTGGATGACGCCGGCCTTGGTCGCCGCATAGGCCGACTGGGCGGCGCCGGTCCAGCGCATGCCCGAGGTCGACGAGGTGTTGACGATGGCCCCCGAACCCTGTTTTTCCATCACCGGCAGAACGGATTTGCAGGTCAGGAAAACGCTCTTCAGGTTGAAGTCGATCTGACGATCCCAGACTTCCTCGCTCATTTCCACCGGGCCACCCTTCGCCGAGCCGCCGACGTTGTTGACCAGGATATCGACCCGCCCAAAGCGAGCAACGCAGGCTTCCACCATGGCGACCACGGCCTTGCCGTCGGTGATGTCGCAGATATGGCCGTGAATTTCGCCGGCGTTCGCGTTCACAGTTCCGCCGTCGGTGCTCTTTGCTCGCTCAAGGGTTTCCTTCAACGCGTCCGGATTGAGATCCACCGCAAAGACCTTCGCGCCTTCCTCGGCGAAGCGGACCGAAACTGCACGGCCATTGCCCCATCCTGGACCGACGCAGCCCGCGCCGGTGACGATCGCAACCTTGTCCTGAAGCCGTCCCGCCATCGTTCAGGCCGCAAACCGGTAAAAGCGCAGGGGATTATCGACAAGCAGCGCCTGCTGCAACTCCCGTGTCGGGGCGATCTCCGGAATAAGATCGACCAGCACGCCGTCATCCGGCGGCAGACTGCGGAAATTGGGATGCGGCCAGTCGGTGCCCCACAGCACACGGTCGGGGAAGGTTTCAACCAGTTTCCGCGCGAACGGCACGGCGTCTTCATAGGGCGCGTCGAGGCGCGAGGCCCGCTCGCCGCCGGAAACCTTCACGTGGATGTGGCGGGTTTCCATGAGGCGCTGCAATGCATTGAACGGCACCTGGTCGAGACCCCGCGAGGCGTCTATCCGGCCCATGTGATCGATCACCACGGGCACGCTCGCCTTTGCAAGGCCGGAAGCCTTTTCGGCAATCAGGTCGCTGTCCATGTGAATTTGCAGGTGCCAGCCGAATTTCGACAACCTGTCGGCGAGCCTCAGAAGGGTGTCCATTGAAGCGCCGCCCTCGAGATGCGCCATGTAATTGAAGCGGATGCCCCGGAAGCCGAGTGCGTGGTGGCGCGCGATCTCGTCGTCCGGCACGTCGGCGGGCAACAGGGCAATGCCGAGGTATCTGCCCGCGCGGGCGGAAATCGCATCGGCCGTTGCCGAATTGTCGAAGCCGTGGACACCGGTCTGGACGATGACACAGCGCTCGATCCCGATCATGTCATGCAAGGCGAAGAGCTTTTCCTTCGGCGCGTCGCCAGGCTGCAGCCGGCTTTCAGGCGCATAGGGAAACCGGTCGCCGGGCCCGAAGACATGACAATGCGTATCGCAGGCGCCCGCCGGCATGACGAAAGACGGCTTTCTGGGAGCCGGATGATAGGTGATCGGAGCCGTGTTCATGGCTTTCCTCGTTGGAAAATTCAGGCAGGCGTGACTTCAGGTGACGGACGTCTATTCAAGTTCCGGCGGCAGACCCTCGGGAGGGGGGACCTCGAAGACATTGATGGTCATGGAAATCAGGGTGTAGTAGCCGAGGATGCCTGTCAGATCGACGACAGCCTCATCGCCGAGCAGATCCACGGCCTGCTTGTAGAGCGCATCGCTGACCCGCCGTTCCGTGTGCAGCGTCTTTGAGAACCGGTAGACGATCTCCTCGTCGGCCTCATCGAATACCGGTTCGCCGCCGGTGCGGATCGCCTCGACGATCTGCGGCGCTATCCCGGCCTTGAGGGCAACCGGCTTGTGGGCCGCCCATTCATATTCCGACATCCACACCCGCGCGGTCGCCAGGATGGCGAGTTCCGACAGGCGCGGCGGGAACAGGCTGTCATACCGGCAGTAGCGTCCAAGTGCCTGCGCACGGTCAGCCAGGTCCGGGCGGTGGAGCCAGACGGCCAGCGGACCGCGGACCTTGCCGCGCGGACCGGATTGGATCGCTTCAAAGACTTCCTTCTGCCGGGATGTCAGGTTTGCAGGATCGACTGGTGGCAGGCGTGTCATGTCACGGCTTCCTCAGGTCTGCGGGTCATGTTGAAGGCGGGTTCCGCAGCGGCGAAACTTTCCAGCCAGTTTACGAGCTGTGGGTACCGACCGCGCCATTCCAACGGTTTGCGCCAGTCCAGGTAACCGAGCGCGCAGGCAAGACTGATGGAGACGACACCGGTCTTGTCCGGATCCGGTGGCTCCGCAGCCATCACGGCTAGACCGCGCTCCACCTTGCCGCGCTGGTGCGCAAGCCAGGCTTGCGAGACCTGCGCGGGATCGCGGAACCGCCCCTCATAGACCATCAGCAGCGCCGCGTCGGCGATACCGTCGGCGAGCGTTTCTCCGGTCAATGCTCTTGCCCGGTCCTCCGGGTCTGCAGGAACAAGAAGGTTCCGGCCCGACCAGGCGTCCAGGAATTCGATGATGACGCGGCTGTCGTAGAGCGCCGTGCCATCCGTGAGGAGTAGACAGGGCATTTTACCGAGCGGGTTCTGCAGGCGGAGGCTGTCCGTTTCGCTTCTTGTATCGGCGGGTTCCAGATCGATCTTGTGCGACAGCCCGAGGACCTCCATCGCGATCCGGACCTTGCGTCCGAAGGGTGACGTCAGAGTTGTGCGAAGGATGCGCGGCGCCGCGCTCTGTTCGCTACCGGGTGTCGGGGAAGCGTTCAAACTCATCTCGGCGGCCTCACTTCATCGTCTGCGGCAGGTAGAGAGCCAGTTGCGGGAATACGCACAGAAGGATCAGCATCACGAAGCCCGCGATCACGTAAGGCACCAGGCCCTTGAAGACTTCTTCCAGACTGACACGACCCTCGGAGGCTGCCTGGACAACGAAACAGTTGATGCCGACCGGTGGCGTCACTGCACCGATTTCCACGAGCAGAACCACGAAGACCCCGAACCAGATGGGGTCGAACCCGAGGTTCATCATCACCGGATGGGTGATCGGCAGGGTGATCGCCAGCAGCGCCGGTGCGTCCATCATCATGCCGAGTACCAGATAGATTCCGACTATGATCGCAACGACGACCCAGCGGTTGACGTCCAGTGTGGTCAGGAAGTCGCCGAGTGCATTGGCAACGCCGCTGATCGCCAGGAATTTTGAAAAGATCAGCGCGCAGATGATGATCGCAAAGATCATCGCCGATGTGCGGATGGTATCCAGAAGCGTCTGGTTCAGCTTGAGGGCCTTGAGGCTGCGCTGCCTGACAATGGCCAGGAGCAATGTCAGCCCCGCACCGATGCCGCCTGCTTCGGTCGGTGTGAAAATCCCGAGATAAAGTCCGGCGATGATGCAGACGATTACAAGCACGAGCGGGCCGGCGAGGCGCAGCGAATAGACCTTCTCGCGCAGGGTGGATTCGGTTCTCACCACAGGTGCCAGGGCGGGATTGCGCAGCACCGTGAAATAGGTGGCGAAGCACAGAAGGACGGCGAAAACCACCCCGGGAATAACCCCCGCGATCAGAAGTCCGCCGATGCTGCTGTCGGTCAGAATGCCATACACGACGACAAGCGCGCTCGGCGGGATCATAACCGCCAGGGTACCTGCGATGGCGATGGAGGCGGACGCCAGGCGCTTGTCGTAGCCCCGTGCCAGCATCTCCGGCAAAGCCAGTTTCGTGAATACCGTCGCCGTTCCCACGCTCGAGCCGGAGGCCGCGCCGAAAGCCGCCGCGCCGATGGTGGTGGAAATGGCGAGCCCGCCCTTCAGGTTCCCGAGCCACTTGCTCGTGGCTTCGAACATGTCCTCGCCAAGACCGGCACGCATGGCGAAGAAGCCCATCAGCAGGAACAGGGGAATGACGCTGAAATGGAAGCTGTGGGTGGTGTCGAAAAACACCGTTGAAAGCATCGCGGTCGCACCCTTGACGCCGACGATGGAGGCCAGGCCGATGGCGCCGACCGCCCCAAGCGCGACCATGACGTTGACGCCGAGAAGTATGGCGGCGAAAAGCGCGCCGATACCGATGAGACCGATTTCAAGACCTGTCATTTCGAGGCAAGCTCCTCAGCCTGTTCAGTGCCTGTCGCCTCGCGGACGAGCCCGAGAACATATTGAACCGCGAGCAGGGTCAGGCCGAAGAAGACCATGAATTTCACGGGGTAGAGCGGATAGCGAACGGCACCCCATTGCTGTTCGCCGATCACATAGGAAGCGAGTGTGTAGCCCCAGGCCGCATAGGCACACCAAGCAAAGAAGGCCGCGCCAAGCGCAAGTGCGGCGAGGCGTGCGATCTTCTGGAGCCCGCCCGGCAGTCTCTGGGTGAGGAGCACCACGCGGATGTGGCCGCCCTCATATTGCGTCAGGGCCAGAGACAGGAACACGAGCACCGTCAGCATGGTCTCGGTGATTTCGAAGGCGCCCGACACCGGGGAATTGAAGAGGAAGCGGGAGACAGCGTTGGCGATCACCAGCATCATCATCGCAAAGGTCGTGTAGCCGGCAACCAGCCCGCATCCGTAGAGAAATCTGCCGTAACCGCGCCAGATCCTATCGAACAGCGACATCGTTGATTTCTCCGAAAAGTGAGACCTGCCCGGGGGGGATCATTGAGTGTCTCCCGGGGCGTCCATTTGACGTTCCCGAGGCGTGCCCCGGGGCGGCCCAGGAGACAGCGAGAGGCGGTAAAACCGTCTCGGCCATCTGCGGGGGGGGGGGGCGCCCCAGGGTCAGCCCTGGGAGGGAGTGATATTCAGGAGTTTCTCAGAAACGAAGTTCTTCGACAATCTCGTCGGAAGGCACGCCGGCAGCCTCCGCCCGGCTGATCCATTCCTTGCGCACATTCTGGATGCGTTCGTCGTCGATGACCGCAATCAGTTCGTCCGTGGGAAATTGGATGACCTCGACGTCCTTTTCCGGCCAGCCGGCACGAACGGCCGAAATGGTCTTGTCGAGTTCGCCGGCATAGTTCTTCGCATAGTCCCTGCCAAGCTGATCGACGATCGCACGGTTTTTTTCGTCCATGCCGTTGTAGGTGTCCAGGTTCATGGCGATGAGGTGGCCGAACGATGCGCCAAGCGGAATCTCGATATAGTATTTCGCAACTTCATCGTATTTCCAGCCATGGGCAAGCGCCGGGCCGATCGGCGTGCAGTCGAGGATGCTGCGTTCCAGAGCTTCATAGGCTTCCGAAGTTGCAACGGAAACCGGTGTCGCTCCCAGCGCCTCGACCAGCGCGGGATAGGCGAAGCCGTATGTCCTGATGCGCTTGCCCTTCAGGTCCTCTACGGACCGGATCGGCGTCGTGCAAAGCAGGCCGTAGCTTTCCAGCGGCCGGAAACCGACGGCTTTCAGATTGCTTCGGGCAAGCTCCTCGGCGAATTGCGGATAGGCTTCATGCCACTTTTCCATCAGGTCGGAAATCTCGAGGGTGGACTTGGGCTGGGGGATAAAGAAGCCGACGGCATTGTTCAGCGGAAACTTGTCGGGAAAATAGGGGGTGACGATATCGCCGAAATCACCGACGCCCGCGGCGAGGGAATCCGGAATTTCCCGGGTCTTGGCGACACTGCCGCCCCAATAGACCTCGATCTCGTGTTCGTCGCCGGTACGTTTCTTGAATTCGTCGACGAACCACTGTGTGGAGATGGCCTGTGCATCGCCCGCACCCTGCGGCTTGAACGTGATCCACTTGTAGGTGTCTGCCACAGCTTCGGTCGTAGATACCGCGGCGATCATACCAAGGGCAATCGCTGCTGATCCAAGTGTTCCGCGGTTCAAAAGTCCAGTCATATTTCCTCCCATTGCGCAGTTGAGGCGCAAACGTTTGTCCCTGAAGTGGCGGCTTGCATGACAAGTAGCCGGAAACGGATCTGATTAAAAAGATCGCCGCCTATAATTCAAATACAATAGGCGTATATGTATTATGCCTTTTGGGTATGAGTCATTTCCAGATACCTTCAGCGACCAGTTCTTGCACGACTTCCTGGATCAGTTCTTCGATGACGGCCAGGGTCCGTTTGCGGCGCTGATCGGTGCGCATGGCGACGCACAGGGTCCACAGGATTTCCGGATTGCAGATGGGCACGGCCTGCAGCACGCCTTGCTGCACTTCGGAAATGACCGCGCCGTAGGTCAGGATTGTGAAGCCGTGACCATATTTAACCAGTGACTTGGTATGCCCGATCCCGTCGGAGCGCGTCACGATGTTCAGGGGGATGTCGAGCTGTTCGGCATGCCCGTCGATCAGAATGCGCAGGAAATTCGGCCGGCTTGGCATCACCAGCGGATAACTGCCGGCTTCAGCCAGGGAATATTCCGGTTTTTCCAGAGTGCCCGACCGCCCCACCAGGCACAGATGCTCGACCAGCAACTTGCTGATGCGAATATCGTCCCTGGGGGCGGGGTCGTGCATCACGGCGACGCCGATCTCGTTGTTGGCGAGCTTGCGTTCCAGTTCTCCGCTGAAACCTTCCACAAACCGTAGCTCGATATCCGGGTAGCGTTCCTTGCTGCGTTCCAGCAGGCGGGGGGCGATGAATTCTCCTGGGGTCGGCGGCATGCCGACAGACACGACCCCACCCAGGTGTCTTGAATGGATCGTGACGTCGTGATGCGTCTGCTGCACCTGATTGAAGATGAGATAGGCGCGGCGCAGAAGAATTTCTCCGGCCTCGGTCAGCTCGGCTCCGCGGGAATTGCGAATAAACAGCTGAACCCGCAAGTCTTCTTCCAGTTTCTTGATCTGCCGGCTGAGAGCAGGTTGCGCGATCCTGAGCCGGCCGGCGGCGCGGGTGAAACTCTTTTCCTCGGCGACACAGATGAAGTACCGCAAGGCCCGCAATTCGATTTGCCAGTCGCTGTTCATTCAAGGCACCCGGTCGAGAGATGGGAAACGGCGCAATGCCTAACACAGATTTGTTCTTGTCGACCGGGGCTTTTTCACAAGCCACCTGATGTTGACTTCAGGAAGAGGGCGGCTTGGCACGCGCGGGGTAAATATTGTTCCGATCTCCAAAGATCTCCGGAATCCTGCAAAAATTGACAAAAATCAAAGCCGACTCCAAATAGTTCTATTTATTCGAATAAATGAATATATATGGAGGCTGACATGACACTGGATTGGAAAACAGGCGGGCTGGCCCTGGGGCTGGTCTTTTTCGCGGCGGTGCTGCTGGTCAAGCCCATAGGGGTCTCGACCCAGTTCGTTATCCTCGACGGGGTGCTGTGGGACGCGGTCGATCCCGCTGTGGTGACGCAGACCGAGGACAGCTATACGGCGACAAACGCCTATCTTGCCAAGTCGGGCGGCAAATACGCCAAGGCGGTCGCCAACCCGCTGAATTACAGTTTCCTCTTCGTTCTGGCCATGCTGCTCGGTGGTGCTGCCTCGGCCTGGCAGCGCGGCGGCGTGGGCCCTGCAGAGCGCCGCGTCCCGGAGCTTTGGAAGGCGAACTTCGGCGACAGCCCGATAAAGCGTTTTGCGGCGGCCTTCGCCGGTGGCTTCATCGTTCTTTACGGCGCGCGGCTGGCGGGCGGATGCACCTCCGGCCACATGATGTCCGGCATGATGCAGACGGCGGTGTCAGGCTATCTGTTTGCCGCAGGCGCCTTCGCCGCGGCGGTTCCAACCGCCCTGATGCTCTATAAAGAGGAGGCGTAACCCATGGAAATCATACTCGCTCTTGCGATCGGCGGTGCTTTTGGCGCGGTTCTGGACCGCATTAGCGCTTCCAACCCGAATGTCATCGGGCGCATGCTCAACCTCACCAATCTTAAACTGATGAAGGCGATCCTGCTGGCCATCGGTGTCGGCTCTGTGCTGATGTTCGCCGGGCAGATGCTTGGCATCGTCGAGGTCGGCCACATGTCGGTGAAAACGGCTTATCTTGGCGTCTTCGCCGGTGGCCTGCTGCTCGGCGTCGGCTGGGCGCTTGCCGGTTATTGCCCGGGCACCGGCGTTGTCGCCGCCGGCGCGGGCCGCCGGGATGCCTTTGCCTTCATCGCGGGTGGCCTTCTGGGCGCCGCCGCCTACATGGCGACCTATCCCGCCGTCAAGGCCACCGGCCTTCTTGACGCAATTCTCGGCAGCAACGCAACGCTCGGAGCGATCCCCGGCACGGATTACCCGGGGCTGACCGGTCTGCCCGGCGACACGCTCGGCATCGTGCTGGGACTGGTCTTCGTCGCCGTGGCCTTCGTTCTGCCGGAGCGGATAATCCGCAAGGACGCGCGTCTCCCCGCGGAATGATCTCTTACCTTGCAGCGTGCGCTCCAGGCGCACGCTTGGCCTCAACGCCAACCAAGTGAAGCGCCACTACGCTTTCCCCGCTACATATTCCCGGTAATACGCCGAATTCATCACGACCACGCCCAGCACCATGTCGTGCAGCAGACGTTTGCGGTCGGAGAACAGGGAGACCAGCAGGACGAGCGGTGTCAGCAGCGAGATGGAGAACCAGAAGAGGATGGCGTGGACCGCTGCGAGCAGGGGATAGGGCCGGTCGCCATACCAGAGGCGCATTTCCAGGCCCATGGCGCGCATGCCCGGTGTTGATGACTGCGGGCCACCCAGCGTGAAGGCCACATAGATCAATGCGACGGCGGTTGGCAGGATGGCATAGAGCAGGAAGCCGAGACCGAGCGTGAACACGCCGAGCACGAACACCAATACCCCGGCCACTAGGGTCAGCAGCGCGATCGCGATCACGTCAATGAAAAAGGCGAAGATCCGGCGGCTGCGGACGCCTGAGAACAGGTCCGGATGAAGGGCGGCGTCGAACACGTCCTGACGGTCGTATTGCGATGAGGTTTCAACTGACATGATCCGGCTCCCGGTTTTGTGATGACCTGAATGTGGGAACTTCCGCAGGGATTCGCAAATCCCGCGTTCTCTTGCGCGGAAGAGCGGCGGATCTGCCGCTTTTCCCGTTCACTCCATCCGTTCGCCGATTTCCAGGTAGCGCACGCCGTAGCCGTGTTCGCGCAGGGCAGCGACGATGCGTTCGCCATGCGGGCGGTCGAAGGCCTCGAAGGTGACATCCAGTGTCGCGCCCTTGGCGGGAACGTTGAGGAACAGCCGGTGATGCTCCACATCGACGACATTGCCCTGCAGGTCGCCGATGACCGTGGCGATTTCGCCAAGGACACCCGGCCGATCCGGCGTGTCGATGCGGATGGAGACCAGTTTGCCGTCCCGGGCCAGCTCGCGCACAACGATCTTGGACAAGAGCCGCGGATCGATGTTGCCGCCGCACAGAACGAGGCCCACCCGCTTGCCGGTGAACCGGTCCCGTTCGCTCAAAAGACCGGCAAGGCCAGCAGCGCCCGCGCCCTCGGCAATCGTGCGCTGCAGGGTGAGATAGGCATTGATCGCCTGCTCGATGCTGCTTTCGGAAACCAGCAGGATGTCATCGACGGTTTTTCTGACGATCTCGGTCGTCAGCACGCCGATGTCACGCACGGCGATGCCCTCGGCGATGGTCGCGCCCTCGCAGCGGACCTCCTTGCCGTAAAAGGCTCCCCACATGCCCGGATAAAGCACCGTCTCGACCCCGATCACCTCGATGGAGGGTTTGAGAGCCTTGGCGGCCGTTGCCATGCCGGCAATCAGCCCGCCGCCACCCACCGGCACCACGAGCACATCGAGATCCGGTTGGGCTGCCAGCATTTCGGCCGTGATCGTGCCCTGGCCGCGGATCACATGCACATCGTCATAGGGATGCACCCAGACCAGATTGCGCTCTTCCGCCAGCCGGTCCGCCTCCGCCTTGGCTTCGGCCAGCGTGTTGCCGGCCAGCACCACTTCCGCGCCGTAGCCCCGAGTGGCGGATATCTTCACAAACGGTGTCAGCACCGGCATGACGATGGTTGCCGGTATGCCGAGGCGTCCGGCGTGATAGGCAACGCCCTGCGCATGATTGCCGGCCGAAACGGCGATTACGCCGCGCGTCTTTTCCGCGTCATCGAGGCTGGCAAGCTTGACCAGCGCGCCGCGCTCCTTGAAGGCGCCGGTGACCTGCATGTTCTCGTATTTGACAAAGACATCCGCGCCGGTGAGCTGCGACAGGCGCGGAGCGGGCAGGCAGGGTGTTTCCAGCACCGCACCCTTGATCAGTTCGGCGGCCCGAAGGATTTCCTCCAGGGTCACCGGAGCGTTTACAACTTGCGCGGCCTCCATCATCCGGCGTCGGCCAGCATGGCGGCGACCTTCGGTGCGAAATAGGTCAGGATGCCGTCTGCGCCGGCGCGCTTGAAGGCCATCAGACTTTCCATCATGGCGCGTTCGTCATCCAGCCAGCCATTTGCCCCTGCCGCCTTGATCATCGCGTACTCACCGGAGACCTGATAGGCGAAAGTGGGAACCTGAAAGGTGTCCTTGATGCGCCGGACGATGTCGAGATACGGCAGGCCGGGCTTGACCATGACCATATCCGCGCCTTCCGCGATGTCGAGCTCCGTCTCGCGCAAGGCTTCATCCGTATTGGCCGGGTCCATCTGGTAGGTGCGTTTGTCGCCCCTCAGCGTTCCGGACGAGCCGACCGCGTCGCGGAACGGACCATAGAAGGCGGAGGCGTATTTGGCTGAATAGGCCATGATCTGCGTGTCCCGGAAGCCTTGCCCGTCGAGGGACTGGCGGATGGCGGCGACCCGTCCATCCATCATGTCGGACGGAGCGATGACATCCGATCCGGCTTCCGCCTGAACCAGCGCCTGTCGGCAGAGCCGGTCGACGGTTTCATCGTTGAGGATCGTCTCACCCTCCATCAGGCCATCATGGCCATGGCTGGTATAGGGATCGAGCGCCACATCGGTCATCAGCCCGAGATTGAGCCCTTCGGCCTTGATCGCCTTCAGGGCACGGCAGGTGAGATTGTTCGCGTTCAGCGCTTCCGTGCCCATTTCGTCGCGCAGCTCGGGTTCGGTGTAGGGAAACAACGCCATCACCGGAATGCCGAGCTGGGCGGCGCGCTCGGCTTCCTGCACCGCCTCGTCGACCGAAAGGCGGAAGACATCCGGCATGGACGCCACCGGCTGGCGCACCTTCTCGCCATCGACCAGAAAGACCGGCCAGATGAGGTCGTCCACCGTCAACGTGTTCTCGCGCACCATGCGGCGGGACCAGTCCGTCTGGCGGTTCCGGCGCAGGCGCGTGCCTGCCAGAAGCGTATCCATATGGTCTGGGGTGATTGGCGGAAGCTTGGATCTGGACGACATGGTCTCTGTCTGCATGATGAGAGTGGCGGTGAATCTGCGTTTCCGCATGTGTGAGCCGCAATCTATCACGCAGATCTGAGCTTTCCAACATTCTGTAAAATAACTGAAATCAATAACGAAAAAGAGTTTGTTTGACGTGAGCGTCAAATATGCTTTAGTGCTGTCGCGACAGTGAAATGACAGGCCCTTGCAAAAAGGGATTGCGGCGGGAGCCCTGGTCTCCACCGCGCTTGGGAGGACAATCCGTGGACTTTTCTCTGAATGAAGATCAGCGCGCCTTTCAGGACATGGCGGCGAGCTTTTCGCGCGACGAGCTGGCGCCCTTCGCCAAGGAATGGGACGAGAACAGCCATTTTCCCGTTCCGACCCTGCGCAAGGCCGCCACGCTCGGCTTCGCCGGTATCTATGTGCGCGAGGATGTCGGCGGCTCGGCCCTGACCCGGCTGGACGCGGCGCTGATCTTTGAGGAGCTGTCCAGGGGATGCACCTCTACGGCCGCCTATCTGTCCATTCACAACATGGTTTCCTGGATCATCGATACCTACGGGTCGCAGGCGTTGCGCGAAAAATACCTCGGCCGGCTGTGCGCGATGGAGCTCCTGACCAGCTATTGCCTCACCGAGCCCGGGTCCGGGTCGGATGCGGCCAGCCTGCGCACCAGCGCCAGGGACGACGGCGATCATTATGTTCTGAACGGCTCCAAGGCCTTTATCTCCGGCGGTGGAGTGAGCGATCTCTACGCGGTGATGGTGCGCACCGGAGGCGAGGGCCCGGCGGGCGTCTCCTGCCTGCTGGTGGAAAAGGATACGCCGGGTCTCAGCTTCGGTGCCAATGAAGACAAGCTCGGCTGGAGGAGCCAGCCTACCGCGCAGGTTAATTTCTCCGATTGTCGGGTTCCCAAGGCCAATCTGGTGGGCGAAGAAGGACAGGGCTTCCGAATCGCGATGGCAGCTCTGGATGGGGGACGCCTGAATATAGGCGCCTGCTCACTGGGCGCGGCCCAGGCCTGTCTCGATTTTTCCCTCGCCTACGTCAAGGAGCGCAAGCAGTTCGGCAAGCCGATCGCCGACTTCCAGGCCTTGCAGTTCCGCCTCGCGGACATGGCGACCGAACTGGAAGCGGCCCGTCTTCTTTTGCACAAGGCCGCTCAGGCCGTGGAAAGCAAATCCGCGGATGCGACCAGGCTCGCGGCCATGGCAAAGCGTCTTGCCACGGATACCGGCTTCAAGGTGGTCAACGATGCGCTGCAGCTTCATGGCGGCTACGGATACCTGCGGGACTATCCCATCGAACGTTATTTCCGCGATGTCCGGGTCCATCAGATCCTGGAAGGCACCAATGAGATCATGCGGCTGATCATCGCCCGTCAGCTTTTGAAGGACTGAGTGAAGCGGTTCCCGTTACATCTTGAAACGACTCCACTATCGCGTGAGGTGCCAGCATGACCGACGACATCCTGTTTGAAAAACGCGGCCTGGCCGGATTTGTCACCTTGAACCGCCCGAAGGCACTGAACGCGCTCAATCACGCGATGGTCACAGCGCTCGCCGCCCAGCTCGAGCGCTGGGCGGATGATCCGGACGTGGCTCATGTGGTCGTCACTGGAGCCGGCGAAAAAGCCTTCTGCGCCGGTGGCGACATCCGCAGCATTTATGATGCCCGCCAGGCGGGGCAGCTCGACGGGCTCAGCGCCTTTTTCCGCGACGAGTATCTCCTCAATGCGCAGATCAAGACCTATCCGAAACCTTATGTTGCCCTGATCGACGGGATCGTCATGGGGGGAGGTGTCGGCGTTTCGGTGCACGGTAGCCATCGCGTTGGCACACAAAAGACGCTGTTCGCCATGCCGGAAACGGCAATCGGTTTCTTTCCGGATGTGGGCGGCACCTGGTTTCTGCCGCGCATGCCAAAGAGAACAGGCGTCTATTGCGCCCTGAGCGCGGGACGCGTGAAGCAGGGCGACGCATTGGCAACCGGCGTGCTGACCCATGCAATCGATGAAACATCCCTGCCGTATCTGGAAAAGGCGCTGGAAACCGCGAGCGACATCGGCGCGGCTCTGGCACCCTATCTGGTCACGCCGGAGAAGGGGCCGTTGAGCGGGAACGCGGACCTGATCGAACAGGTGTTTTCAGCAGGGTCGGTCGAGGAAATTCTGGAACGCCTCGAAAATTCCCGGGACGCCTTCGCGCAAAAGACGCTGGAATCAATTCACCAGAAATCGCCGACAAGCGTGTTGATCGCCTTTGAGCAGATGCAGCGCGGTGCGCAGCTTTCCTTTGACGACTGCATGCGGCTCGAATACCGCATCCTGTGCCGGATTCTCCAGAGTGAGGATTTTTTCGAAGGCATTCGCGCGGTGCTGGTCGACAAGGATCAGGATCCGAAATGGGTGCCTTCCCACTTCAGTCAGGTGGACAGGGCCGGTCTGGCGTCGTATTTCGAGAAACCGTCTGTTGGGGATCTTCCACTTTAATCCGGGACCGGACCGCGCATGATTACCAGTTTTCAGGACTTGATCGACTCCCGCCCGCCGTGGAGCACCGTTCTGGTCTGGTATCTGCGCGCGATGGCGATTCTTCTGATTGGTGGCGGCGTCATTTACTGGGCGCGGATAATCGGCATCGTCGAATGGCGCGGCCTGTGGTTCTGGGATATGCCCGTCGCCCTTCAGGGCGCGATCGTGTTCTTCGCGGTGCTGGATCTGGTCGCGGCAACCGGCCTTTGGTTGACCGTCTCCTGGGGAACGGTCATGTGGCTGTTCCGCTGCTTCAGCCAGATCGTCATGCACACGATCTTTTCCGATCTCTATGGCCGGCGGCCCTATGAGATTGCCTTCTACCTGCTGACAATCGCGATCTTCGGCTTGCTGGTCTACCTGATGGACAGGGAAAACCGCGCCGGTTCCGGCTGACGCTGGCCCGGGTTCGGGTTGACTGGATATCGGCCCTGTTGATTCCGGGCGTGAACTGCTTCGCACAACAGATTCAAAAACATCACCAATTTTCTTTCGGGAGAAACGCAATGGCACAGACAATCGGGTTCATCGGGCTTGGCAATATGGGTGGCCCGATGGCGGTCAATCTCGTCAAGGCCGGACACAAGGTGCTCGGCTTCGATCTGTCTGCGCAGTCCATGTCTGCCCATGCCGATGCCGGTGGTGAAAAGGCGGCAGGTATTGCAGAACTCGCGGCCGCCGCGGATATAATCGTGACGATGCTGCCGGCGGGCAAACATGTGCGCCAGATCTATCAGGGCGAGGGCGGCATTCTGGAAAATGCCAAACCGGGCACATTGCTGATCGACAGTTCGACCATCGATGTGGACAGCGCCCGCGCGGTGATCGCGGCGGCCACCGAAAAGGGTATGCCCATGGTCGATGCGCCAGTCTCCGGGGGCGTCACCGGGGCTGCCGCCGGAACGCTGACCTTCATGGTGGGCGGAGCCGATGACGCCTATGAGGCGGCCAAACCCTATCTCGACATCATGGGCAAGACGATCGTGCATGCGGGTGGTGCCGGCAATGGCCAGGCAGCCAAAATCTGCAACAACATGATCCTGGGCATTTCCATGATCGGCGTGTCCGAAGCTTTCGTGCTGGCGGAACGGCTTGGCCTCGACGCACAGAAACTCTTCGACATTTCCTCCACCGCATCGGGCCAGTGCTGGGCGCTGACGTCCTATTGCCCGGTGCCGGGTCCACTGCCGGCCAGTCCGGCGAACCGGGACTACCAGCCCGGCTTTGCCGCCGCGATGATGCTCAAGGATCTGAAGTTGGCACAGGAGGCCGCGAATTCCTCCGGCGCGGCAACGCCACTGGGCGCTGAAGCAGCGTCCCTCTATGCGCTGTTCTGCAACTCGGGTGGGGAAAGCCAGGATTTCTCTGCCATTGTGAAGTTCCTGCGGGGATCATCATAAACAATGTATTAAATGACCCCTTCAAAGACCTCGTGAAAATTAACCAATGATTCAGCGTGTCTCTTAAGCAGATTTTAGAATCGGTCGGTTAAATTGCTTAGTAAGGCGGGAATAATATCCGTCGAAAGACAGGTACTTGAAGAGGCGCAATTACAATGATTACAGCAAGCAGGGCAGTTGACGCTGTTGCACCGAGCCAGAGTGAAGAAGCGGAAATCAAGCCGCTTTATCTCGAGGCTCTGACGCTCGTAGAGCGGCTGCACCGACGTCTTCTCGACGTTATCAAGGATGAGTTCGATCGTATGGGCCGGTCAGATGTCAACAGCGTGCAGGCACTGCTGCTGTTCAACATCGGCGATTCGGAACTGACGGCCGGTGAGCTGCGCACGCGCGGTTATTACCTGGGATCGAATGTTTCCTACAATCTGAAGAAACTGGTCGAAACCGGTTACATCCACCACCAGCGTTCCCGTATGGACCGCCGCTCCGTTCGCGTCAGCCTGACGGAAAAGGGCGGGGAAGTGGCGAAGATCGTCAACGATCTTTACGAGCGTCACGTTCTGTCGGTCGAACAGGTCGGTGAAATCGGACCAGAGGACTTCGCGGTTCTCAACAAGTCCCTTCGCCGCCTCGAGCGGTTCTGGACTGACCAGATCCTGTACCGCCTTTAAGGGCAGACAGCAGACACATTTGAGTTTGATAAGCACCGCCCACCGGGCGGTGCTTTCTTTTTTGCCGCCTCACGCAGATTTGCGTTTCCATGCGACCGAATTCTTTCAAAATACCTGCGTTGATGACAGGCCTGAAATGAGTTGCTGTCATCGACATCTTTAGGTCACATTGAAATGGCTTTGTGCGGTGCTTCCAGCAAGATTTCGGTTAAAAAATCAAGCGATTTGTTAACTCCCTTACGTTAGGAATCGGAGCTGGTAAATGTGGTGCGGTACGTATCAATTCGTCATCCGGGCCTCAGGCACGACATCAGCGGACGTCCGGTCGCAACCGCTTGTTCGTCAGGAAGTTGATTGAATTTAAGGTGTCAGGGCACGTTGTTCGCGATCGGTTGAACAAAAGGTGCTTGTAAGACAGGTCAGCGCGTGAAACGCAGCAAGATGGGGTCGGCAATGAACCTTTTATCCGGACAGTTCGGGATAAAGCTTCACCACGGATGGATTACTCGGCGGACGCTCGGGAGCCTGTGCGCACTCGGGATCGTGGCGCCGCTTATGGCGGGTGCCCAGGCGCAGGCGCAATCCTCCGGCCAACAGGTTGAGTGGGCCGATAACTTCGACATCGCCACGGACAACATCAAGGAAGTGAAGTCGTCCGCACCGACATTGTCGCCGGAAACGGCTGATTACATTTCTGTCGCCATCGACCGCTATCAGCGCATCGTGCAGGCCGGCGGCTGGGGTATGGTCACGCCCGGTGGCAAGCCGCTGAGAATCGGTGCGAAAGACCCGCGCGTTGTCGAACTGCGCCGCCGCCTGATCGTTTCCGGCGATCTTGAGCAGCAGGCAGGCCTGTCCAACACGTTCGATTCCTACGTGGACACGGCCCTGCGCCGCTTTCAGCTTCGTCACGGTCTGATCCCGGACGGCGTGATGGGCGAGGGCACGGTGACCGCGCTGAACATTCCCGCCGATGTGCGTCTGCGCCAGCTTGAAACCAACATGATCCGCATGCGCTCCATGTCCGGTTTCCTTGGTGACCGCTATGTGATGGTGAATATTCCGGCTGCCGAAATCGAAGCGGTCGAGAACGGCCGTGTGCGGTCCCGTCATACCGCCGTTGTCGGCAAGATCGACCGTCAGACGCCGATCCTGAACAGCAAGATTTACGAACTGAACTTCAATCCCTACTGGACAGTGCCCGTCTCCATCATCCGCAAGGACCTGATCCCCAAGATGAATGAGGACTCGCAATATCTGGCGAAGAACAACATCCGCATCTTCGACTGGAGCGGGAACGAAATGTCCTGGCAGCAGATCGACTGGAACACCGAAGAGGCGACCCAGTACCGGTTCACACAGGATCCGGGATCGGACAATTCACTCGGCTCCGTACGCATCAACTTCCACAACAAGCACCAGGTCTATCTGCACGACACTCCGTCCAAGACTTTGTTCGGCGAAGACTACCGGTTTCATTCGTCCGGTTGCGTGCGTGTTCAGAACGTGCGTGAGCTTGTGACGTGGCTTCTGCAATCGACCACCCCGGACTGGGACCGCACCCGCGTGGATTCGGTCATCCGCACCGGCGAGCGTGAAGACGTGAAGCTGAAAGGTCAGATTCCTCTCTACCTGACCTATGTCACCGCCTGGGCCAATGCGGACGGCGTCGTGCATTTTCGCGAGGATATCTACAATCGGGACGATCTCTACGGTACCGGTACACAGGCCCGTCTCTGACGCGGTTTCCGGCACGACAACCCGATCTTTATGTTCACTGCGAAACGCCGGCCTTGATCAGACCGGCGTTTCGTGGATTCTGGGGGTCTGCGCGCAAGGATCGATAACATGAGTCGCGAGCCGAAGTCCGGCGAGATCTATCTTGAATTCCGTTCTGTCGGCCGTCAGGTCCAGGTGATCGCGATGGATGCCGCGACCGGTATCGAAGTGTCAGCGTTCGGACCGAATTCTGCTTCCCAGGGAGATCTGAAACGGATCGCCATCCGTAAGCTTCAACGCCGGATAGAGCAGGAACGCGAAGCAGCCGGCGGACGGTCCGACCCGTCGCTTTACTGAATGATCCGGCCGATTTGACCGCTCTCTCCGGCTCCGGTCATGGCGTTCGGGCCACAGCGTCGTTTTCAAGTTGGCGTGCGTCGGTAAGACCCTTGGTTCTTCCCGGGGCCTGTGTTAATTCCTCGCCTCGAGTTGGCTTGGCCGTCGCAGGGCGTTGCTTGACCTGCAAGACGCCGTGACCCGGTCAATGCGCCGGGGCTCCGCCAGAAAGGCCGATGCGGCTGTGAGCCCCGGTCGCCGGAATCGAGTTGCTGGAACGCATCCGGGGGAGAACCTTGCATGCGGACAGTTGTGAAAAATGGCCTGACAACAGGGCCGCGAAACAAGGCCCTGCAATCGGGCCGTAGAACAAGGATGGTGCGATGTCTTTGATGGAAAGCTCCAATCAGCCCCTGCAGTCCGGTTTCTTCACCCGTGGTCTGGAAGAGGCAGATAGCGATATTTTCGATACCATCGAAAAGGAACTCGGCCGTCAGCAGCACGAGATCGAGCTGATCGCCTCGGAGAACATCGTCTCCCGTGCCGTTCTGGAAGCTCAAGGGTCGATCTTTACCAACAAATACGCCGAAGGCTATCCGGGCAAGCGCTACTACGGCGGCTGCGAATTTGCCGATGTCGCCGAGACACTGGCGATTGAACGCGCCAAGCAGTTGTTCGGCTGCGGCTTCGCCAACGTTCAGCCCAATTCCGGCAGCCAGATGAACCAGGCCGTGTTCCTGGCGCTGCTGCAGCCGGGAGACACCTTCATGGGGCTCGACCTGAATTCCGGCGGCCACCTGACCCACGGTTCTCCGGTCAACATGTCGGGCAAATGGTTCAACGTCGTCTCCTATGGTGTGCGCAAGGAAGATCATCTGCTCGACATGGCAGAGGTCGAGCGTCTCGCCCATGAGCACAAGCCAAAGCTGATCCTGGCCGGCGGCACGGCCTATTCGCGCCTGTGGGACTGGCAGAAGTTCCGCGAGATCGCAGACAGCGTCGGCGCGTATCTGATGGTCGATATGGCTCATATCGCAGGTCTGGTGGCCGGAGGAGTGCATCCGTCTCCTGTTCCGCATGCGCATGTGGTCACCACCACCACCCACAAATCCCTGCGCGGTCCGCGCGGAGGCATGATCCTTTCCAATGACGAGGCGATTGCCAAGAAGATCAACTCCGCCGTCTTTCCCGGTCTCCAGGGCGGCCCGCTGATGCATGTGATCGCGGCCAAGGCGGTTGCCTTCAAGGAAGCGCTGCAGCCGGAATTCAAGATCTATGCCCGCGCCGTGGCCGAAAACGCCAAGGCGCTGGCCGAGGTGCTGAAGGAGCAGGGCCTGGACATCGTCTCCGGCGGAACGGACAACCACCTGATGCTCGTCGATCTGCGCCCGAAAAACGCCACCGGCAAGGTCGCCGAGAAAGCTCTCGGCCGCGCCAACATCACCTGCAACAAGAACGGCATCCCCTTCGACCCGGAAAAACCCTTCGTGACGTCTGGCATCCGGCTCGGAACTCCGGCCGCAACCACACGCGGGTTCGGCGTGGCGGAATTCCGCGAAGTCGGCTTGCTGATCACCGAAGTTCTGGACGGATTGAAGGCAGCAAACAGCGAAGAAGGCAACGCGGCGGTTGAAGCGGCCGTCAAAGCCAAGGTAGAAGCACTGACGGCCCGGTTCCCGATCTACGGGGGGTAATCGACGGGTCCCGTCAGGAGCTTTGAAAGATGAGATGTCCGTTTTGCGGCGGCGAGGAAACCCAGGTCAAGGATTCCCGCCCGACCGAGGACAACACCGCCATCCGTCGGCGCAGGATCTGCAACACCTGCGGCGGCCGTTTCACGACATTCGAACGGGTTCAGCTGCGTGAGCTGATGGTGCTGAAACGTTCCGGCCGCCGGGTTCCCTTCGACCGGGAAAAACTGATGCGCTCCGTGCAGATCGCTGTGCGCAAGCGTCCCGTCGATCCGGAAAAGATCGAACGCATGGTCAGCGGCATCGTCCGCCAGCTGGAAAGTTCGGGTGAAAGTGAAATCACCGCGGAAACCATCGGCAATCATGTGATGGAAGGCCTGAAGGCTATCGACGACGTCGCCTATGTGCGCTTTGCCTCCGTTTACAGGAATTTCCGTGAAGCCAAGGATTTCGAAGCACTTCTGGACGAACTCAGCGACCCTGAGAAACATCCCGTCAAAGACAACTGACCCGTTGCAACCGGCTTTTCATGTCAGCTAATCCCGATCTCGATGAGCGCTTCATGGCGGCGGCCGAACGTCTGGCCCGCCGCGGGCTCGGCCACGTCTGGCCGAACCCTTCCGTGGCCGCCCTGATCGTCCGTGAAAACGAGGACGGCCCGGTTCTGGTCGGACGGGGTGTGACGTCGCGCCCGGGCATGGCCCATGCGGAAGTGAATGCGCTCAACCAGGCAGGAGACAAGGCAAGAGGCGCGGCGTGCTACGTGACGCTCGAGCCGTGCTCCCACTATGGCCGCACGCCGCCGTGTGCGCTCTCGCTGATCAATGCCGGCATCAGCCGCGTGATCGTCGGGATGCTGGACCCGAACCCCCGAGTTGCCGGCCGCGGCGTGAAAATGCTGGAAGATGCCGGGATCGAAGTCACTGTGGGCGTGCGCGAAGCGTCTATGAAGGTGCTTTATCACGGGTTCACGATGCGTCAGCTCCGGCAGCGGCCGCATGTGTTCCTGAAGCTCGCTGCTTCACGGGACGGATGTATCGGCAAGGCCGGGGAGGGGCAGATCAGGATTTCCGGGGATCTGTCGATGCGCAAGGTGCACGGCTTCCGGGCTGCCTACGATGCCATTCTGATCGGCTCGGGCACGGCGCTCGCGGACGATCCGCAACTGACCTGCCGTCTGCCCGGACTTGCGGGCCGCTCGCCCGTCCGTGTGGTCGTCGACCGCTTCGCGCACCTGCCTGTTGGATCGAAACTCGTGCGCACCTGCGTGGATGTTCCGGTCTGGCTGATTTGCGGAAACGCCGCGGACCCCGACAGCCTTGATGCCCTGGCGGAGGCCGGGGTGAATATCATCCGCGTCCCGGCGTCCGAAACCGGCATCGCCCCGTCCGTCATCCTCAGCGCGCTGGCAACCCGTGGCATCACGTGCCTGATGGTGGAGGGCGGAGCGCGGATAGCGTCCTCCTTCCTGACCGCCGATCTTGTGGATGACCTTTGTGTGGTTACCGGCGATATCCAGATCGGCGCGGGCGGCATACCGGCTCTGCATGGCCTTGACCTTGCAGATGTTCTTCAGGACCCCAGATTCGAGCGTGTGGATGCCGGTAAATTCGGGCCGGACAGCTTTATCTATTTGAGGCGGAGTGGAGCCTGACATGTTTACCGGCATTGTGACCGACCTTGGCGAAATTCTTTCCATCGAAGACGTTCCGGCGGGCAAACGTACCCGGATACGCACCGCATTTGACACGGAAAGCTTCGATATCGGAGCCTCTATCTCCTGTGCGGGTGTCTGCCACACTGTTACCGCCAAGGACAACGCTCCGGACGGCAACTGGTTCGATGTGGTCTCCGCCGCCGAAACGCTCGCTCTGACAACCGTCTCGGATTGGCAGACCGGCCAGAACGTCAATCTGGAACGGTCCCTGACAATGGGGGCGGAGCTCGGCGGGCATCTGGTGCTGGGGCATGTGGACGGTGTCGCGACCGTCACCAGGCGAGAAGACCATCCGGAGTCCGTTTATTTTCAGTTCGAAGCGCCCGCGGAAGCCGCGCCCTTCATCGCCAAAAAGGGCTCCGTCGCCCTGGATGGCACTTCGTTGACGGTCAATGAGGTCGACGGGCTGCTGTTTTCCGTGTTCCTCATCCCGCATACGCTGGAAGTGACCACATGGTCTGACCGTCAGGTGGGAGACAGGATCAATCTTGAAGTGGACATGATGGCCCGCTATGCGGCCCGTCTCGCAGAGTTCAGCAGGATTGATTAAAGACGCAACGTCATTCCGGACGTGAGCTGTTGTTGTTAAACACGATTGCGATGTGGTGCGGTCGCCACGGGGCGATCCTGTATGAATGACTGGACAAACCGGGGCAGACGTGGTTCCTGTCGCGGCCTGATACTGGATGGTAAAACCCATGAGCGCTGCCCCGAAACTGCTGATCATAGAAGCCCGCTTCTACGAGGATCTTGCCGACGCGCTCGCAGAAGGTGCTGTGAAGGCGATTGAAGCTGCGGGCGCCAGTTATGAACGGATCGCCGTTCCGGGTGTGCTGGAGATCCCGGCCGCCTTGTCCATGGCGATGACAGCCATGGAAAATGAGGGCGAACTGTACGACGGTTTCGTGCTTCTGGGCGTCGTGATCAGGGGCGAAACCTCGCATTACGACATTGTCGCCAATGAATCGAACCGGGCCATCATGGACCTGATCATTGACGCTGATCTCGCCGTCGGCAACGGCATCCTGACCGTAGAAAACGGCGATCAGGCATGGGCCCGTGCGAAGGTGAACGACAAGAACAAGGGCGGGGCTGCTGCTGATGCGGCCCTTCAGATGATCGCCCTGCGCGAACGGCTTGGAGTATAAGAAAAATGACCGGAAAGGCCGACCCGGAAAAACCGGCTGCAAAAACTGTGCGCCCGGCGAATAAACGCGGTGTGGCCCGTCTTGCGGCGGTCCAGGCCCTTTACCAGATGGATGTGGGCGGCTCGCCGCTTGCCAATGTGATAAGCGAATTCACCGCTTTTCGCCTCGGCAAGGAAATCGACGGCGCCCAGTACCGCGATGCCGATGAACAATGGTTCAAGCAGATCGTCTCCGGTGTGGTCGAGGACCAGAAGTTCCTCGATCCCTTTATCCATACCGCGCTGACGGAAGACTGGCCGCTGAAGCGGATCGACAGCCTGCTGCGCGCCATCCTGCGCTCCGGCTCATATGAGCTGCTGCGCCGCAAGGATGTCCCGGCCAAGGTCATCATTTCCGAATATATCGACGTCGCGAAGGCCTTTTTCGAGGACGACGAGCCGGGTCTTGTCAACGGTGTGCTCGACCGGCTGGCCCACGACCTGCGCAACGCGGAATTCGATGCCGATACCCAGGTCAGCAAGGTTGATGGTGCCTCCTGATCATGGATGGTGACCGGCCGGACGAATTTACGCTCATCAAGCGCTATTTCGCGCCGCTGGCGACCGATCCCGGGAGCCTGGGGCTGACGGACGACGCCGCGGTGCTGGCGCCAGAAGCCGGCCATGATCTTGTTCTGACAAAGGACATGCTGGCCGCCGACATACATTTTTTCTCCGAAGACGCACCGGAGGCGATCGCCGCCAAGGCGCTCAGGGTCAATCTGTCGGATCTGGCCGCCAAGGGCGCACGCCCGCGCGGCTACCTGATGGGGCTCGCTCTGCCCGCCGGCTGGACGGAAACCTGGCTGGAGCGCTTCTGCAACGGGCTGGCCGCGGACCAGGCCGCCTATGACGTTCAATTGCTCGGAGGGGACACCATCCGCTCCGGAAATGGCCTGCAGATCTCCATTACCGCTATAGGCGAAGTGGAAACGGGCAAGACCGTCCGCCGCTCTGGGGCACGCCCGGGGGACATTCTCTTCGTGAGCGGAACCATTGGCGATGCGGCCGCCGGCCTCGAAGCCCGCCTTCACCCGCAGTTCAGTCGGGAGCATGACCTGACCGAAAGCGAAGAGCTGCACATTCTGGACCGTTATCTGCTGCCGAGGCCGAGAACCCGGCTGGCGGTGCTCATCACCCGCTTTGCCTGTGCTGCCCTCGATGTGTCCGACGGACTGATTGCCGATTGCGGTCATATGGCGAAAGCCTCCGCTGTCGATATCACGATCGATGTGGAGCGGATCCCGCTCTCGGGTGCGCTCCAGCATCTCAAGGTGAAGTCGCCGCAAGACTTCGCACGCTGCCTCAATGGCGGTGACGACTATGAAATCCTTGCCAGCGTGCCGGCAGGCGAGGCGGTCGCCTTTCAGCGGGCAGCGCAGGTCACCGGGTGCCCCGTAACCGAAATCGGCCGGGTAGATCAGGGCCTGGGCGGCGTGCATCTCACGGAAGCGGGCAAACCGTTCCAGTGCGATTTCAATGGCGGCTTTCGCCACTTTTGATCTGCCGCGACGACTATCCCCTCCCTGGCGGCCATGTTATAGCGTGTTGCGTTCAAACAGGGCCATGGATCTGGGAAAATGCCCGGGGCTACGTTTGCATTGCAAACGTGTTCGGGTGATTTCCAGCATGCAATTCAACGCGACACGCTTTAGAAATCAGGCCCCGCCCTTACCAAACCAAGCTATTCGAGAGACCAGCCATGACTGCCGCAACTCCGGACGTTTTCGTCGATGATCGTCTGGCCAAACGCAATGCGCTGCTTCTTGGTCTGGCTCAGGCCATCGGCGGCGCATCGGCCTCCATCGTTATCGCGACCGGGCCGCTGGTCGGCTACATGATGCTGGAAACGGACAAGTCCCTTGCCACCCTGCCGGTTTCGGCCATGGTTCTGGGAACGGCCTTCGGCACCATTCCGGCGGGCATTATCATGCGCCGCTACGGCCGCAGGGCGGGCTTCATGGGGGCGGCGCTGCTGGGAGCGCTTTCCGGTCTTCTGGCTTCCTACGCGGTTTTTGAGGACCTGTTCCTGCTATTTGCGCTTGCGTGCTGTCTGGGCGGGCTTGCAGGGGCCTTTGTCCAGCAATACCGCTTCGCCGCTGCCGATACGGCGAGCGATGCCTTCAAGCCCAAGGCAATCTCCTGGGTTCTCGCAGGAGGTGTTCTGGCCGGCGTGGTCGGTCCCCAGACCGTGATCGCGACGAAGGATCTGTTCGAGCCGATCCTGTTCGCAGGCACCTATCTGGCGCAGGCCGGACTGGCGCTGATCGCCCTGTGCCTGCTGGCCTTCATCAAGATCCCCATTCCGCCACGGCGCACGCACGCACAGGCCGGAGGGCGTCCGTTGCGCGTGATCATGGCGCAGCCGCGCTTCCTCGTGGCGGTGGCATGCGGGATCTGTTCCTATGCCCTGATGAGCCTGGTGATGACCGCGACCCCGCTGGCGATGATCGCCTGCGGCCTGACGGAAACCGATGCCGCGCTCGGAATTCAATGGCACGTGCTCGCCATGTTCGGACCGAGTTTCTTCACCGGAAACCTGATTGCACGGTTCGGCAAGGAACGGATTGTCTCCATTGGTCTGGCGCTTCTGGCGGGCTGCGCGGTGATTGCGCTGACCGGGGTCGAACTCAGTCATTTCTGGACGGCGCTCGTGCTGCTTGGTCTCGGCTGGAACTTCGGCTTCATCGGCGCGACTGCGATGCTGACCGATACATACCGGCCGGAAGAGCGCAATCTGGTTCAGGCGGTCAATGATTTTATGGTGTTCGGATTCGTGGCCGCGGCGTCCTTTTCTTCCGGAGCGCTTCTCAATATCTACGGCTGGAACACGGTGAATATCCTTGTTTTTCCTTTCGTGGTCCTGTGTCTCGGGCTTCTCGGCTGGCTCGTTTTGGCTGAAAGAAAAGCAGTTACAACCGCTTAAAGTTTCTCCCAAATTTTATTTCGTCAGTGCAGCATAAATACTGCACCGCACCAAATAATACCGTCACGGAACTGGCTAATTAGTCGATCTGAGAGCTTGACGAGCGGCTCTGCTTTGTTGCTATCGTGTCAATCCCTCACGCAGAGGAATCGGCGGGAGGCACAGTCAGGCGGGATAAACAAAAACAAAATCAGTCCGCCGCAGTTTTGGGAGGAAGCATGATCGAGCTTGTCGTCATCATAATTTGTGGTCTCTTGTCCATCGCCTATGGCGCCTGGGCAATCCAATCCGTCATGGCGGCGGACGCGGGCAACGCCCGTATGCAGGAGATCGCCGGGGCGATCCAGGAAGGGGCCAAGGCTTATCTCAACCGTCAGTATACAACCATCGCCATTGTCGGTGCGGTTGTGTTTGTGATTGCCTGGGTACTGCTTTCCGGTCCGGCGGCAATCGGTTTTGCCATCGGCGCGGTTCTGTCCGGAAGTGCCGGTTATATCGGCATGATGGTTTCCGTCCGCGCCAACGTGCGGACCGCTCAGGCCGCGAGCCAGAGCCTCGGTGCAGGTCTGGAGATTGCCTTCAAGTCCGGCGCTGTTACCGGTCTTCTCGTCGCCGGTCTGGCCCTTTTGGGCGTGGCCGTCTACTACGCCATCCTGACCAGAGGCCTGGGATACGATCCGACGGACCGCACGGTGATCGACGCACTGGTCGCACTCGGCTTCGGCGCATCGCTGATCTCGATCTTCGCCCGTCTCGGCGGCGGCATCTTCACCAAGGGGGCGGATGTCGGCGGCGACCTTGTCGGCAAGGTGGAAGCGGGAATTCCCGAAGACGACCCCCGCAACCCGGCAACGATCGCGGACAATGTCGGTGACAACGTCGGCGACTGCGCGGGTATGGCGGCCGATCTGTTCGAGACCTATGTGGTGACGGTCGTCGCCACCATGGTTCTGGCCTCCATCTACTTCTCCGGGGGACAGGCCATCGAACTGATGCTGCTGCCGCTTCTGATCGGGGCAAGCTGCGTGGTGACGTCCATCATCGGAACTTTCTTCGTCAAGCTCGGCAAGAACAACTCGATCATGGGTGCCCTCTACAAGGGCTTCATCGCCACGGCATTGCTGTCGGCAGTCGCGCTTGGTGGCATCATCTTCGGCTGGCTTGGCGCCGGTACCGAATACACCACCTCTGGAGGTTTCAGCTTCAACGGCTTCGACCTCTTCATCTGCGGCCTCGTCGGTCTGATCATCACCGGCCTGATCATCTGGGTGACCGAATATTACACCGGCACGGAATACCGTCCGGTGAGATCGATCGCCCAGGCGTCGGTGACCGGCCACGGCACCAACGTGATCCAGGGCCTTGCCGTGTCACTTGAGGCAACGGCGCTTCCCGCGATCATCATCATCGCCGGCATTCTCGTCACCCATACGTTCGCCGGCCTGTTCGGCATCGCCATCGCGGTGACGACCATGCTGGCGCTGGCGGGGATGGTTGTGGCACTGGACGCCTTCGGCCCAGTGACCGACAACGCCGGCGGTATTGCCGAGATGGCTGACCTTCCCGCGGAAGTCAGATCGACGACGGATGCGCTCGATGCGGTCGGCAACACCACCAAGGCGGTGACCAAGGGCTATGCCATCGGGTCCGCCGGTCTGGGGGCGCTGGTCCTCTTCGCTGCCTATACGGAGGATCTGAAGCACTTCTCCAGCACGGCGCTGGAGGGATCGATCTTCTATGGCATCGATGTCTCCACGCTGTTCTCGCTGTCCAACCCCTATGTGGTGGCGGGTCTCCTGTTCGGTGGTCTTCTGCCGTATCTCTTCGGAGGTATCTCCATGACGGCCGTCGGCCGGGCGGCCGGAGCAGTGGTTGAGGAAGTCCGCCGTCAGTTCAAGGAGAAGCCCGGCATCATGCAGGGCACTGAACGGCCGGATTACGGCCGGGCTGTTGATATGCTGACCAAAGCCGCGATCAAGGAAATGATCCTGCCGTCGCTGCTTCCGGTGCTTTCGCCGATCGTTGTGTTCTTTGTGGTCAAGGCGGTGGCAACACCTGCAGATGCCTTTGCCGCGCTGGGGGCGATGCTCCTCGGCGTGATCGTAACCGGCCTGTTTGTCGCCATATCCATGACGGCGGGCGGCGGTGCCTGGGACAATGCCAAGAAGTCCTTCGAGGACGGGTTCACCGACAAGGACGGTGTTACCCACCAGAAAGGCAGCGAAGCGCACAAGGCGTCTGTTACCGGCGACACTGTGGGCGATCCCTACAAGGATACCGCAGGTCCCGCGGTCAACCCGATGATCAAGATCACCAACATCGTCGCCCTGCTGCTTCTGGCGGTCCTGGCGCACTGATCTCCATTGGTGCCTGGATCAGCGGGCGATAAGCCGGAAACGGCTTGTTGGCCAAAAGCTGATCGACTCCTGAATGGCAGAGCGTCGGGCGTTTCTTAAACGCCTGACGCTCTGAAAGAAAAAACCCCGGCCGCTTTGGCCGGGGTTTCTCGTTGATGACCCATGGATCATACAAACCTGATTGAAGAGAATGCCTTAAAGACCGAGGCTCGGGTTTGCAGCGCCTCTCAGGATCTGCGTCAGGAAGCCGTAGTCGGCGCCGCCTGTGCGGGTCTTGCGCGTGACGATGTCGACGATCTTGCCGTCCTGCAGCGAGTAGTTGCCGAGATCCTGCACATAGCCGTCCTTGTCGAAATAAACGGCGACTACGCGCTGTTCGACAATATCGGGCGCCATGAAAGCCGTCGTCGCTGTCTTTTGCGAAATATAATAATAGGCATCGCCATTGAGGCTCGACGTCGTTGACGGCGATCCAAGCACCAGTTCGACCTGTTCACGGCTGGAGCCGACTTGAACCTGGTTCAGCATGTCGGTGGTGACCACGTGCCCGTGTGTATAGGTGGACGTGAAACAGCCTCCCAGCGGCAGTGTGGCCAGAAGCGGAAGGATCAGGGCGCTTGCCTTGAAGTTCATTTAAGAAGTCCCGTTGGGCCAGACCGGTCTGGCTGCTTTTGAATTTCGTTGCTTGGCAAAATCTCTATCGTGGGATAGGGCACATGACAACAGCAGACTCGAATGAAGACTTTGGAGACCGTCATGATTTTCGGCCTGTTCCGCCGCCGCAACCGCGATGCCGAGCACAAGGTCTATTGTGAAATCGTGGCTCAAGCACGGCAACCGGCATTTTATAGCGGTTTTCATGTGCCCGACACAATTGACGGACGGTTCGACCTGATCGTCGCTCACGCAGTATTGTATTTCAGGCGAATGCGCGGGGAGGGGAAGACGGTTTCCGAGTTTACCCAGTATGTCTTCGATCTGTTTTTCCAGGACATGGATGCGTCCCTGCGCGAGATGGGCGTCAGCGACAGCCGCGTGCAGAAGAAGATCACGGTCATGGGGGAGGCCTTTTACGGCCGCGCCAATGTCTACAACCCTGCCATCGACAGCGCGAATGCGGTGGAACTTGCCGAGGCTCTCGGCCGCAATGTCTTCCCGGACAATCCCGAACCCGTCGCACAGTTGCGTCTGGCGCATTATATCCTTGAGTCAGCAAACCGTCTCGGCGATCAGACAGTCGCGGATCTGATGAGCGGACAGATCAACTGGGCCGATCCGGAGGCGTTCAGGGACCTGCCTGTTTGAAGCCGGTCCAGGACGTTCGCACCACAGACCATCGCGCAATAGAATCTCGAGCCTAAGACGTAAAAAAGAAAGACGACCCATGGCAAAGGACAAATTTCCCTATTCCTTCAAGGTGACGGCCGCCAGTGTGGTCGATAAGGACCAAACCGTCCTTGTGGCGCCGAATGAAGACGGCCTGAAGGCGATCGCCAAGGCGTTCGATCTTGAAGCAGTTCATGATCTGAAGGCGGAGTTCACCCTCAAGCCTTACCGTAAGGCCGGTCTGAGAGTGGTGGGACCGGTCACCGCCACCATCACCCAGGTCTGCGTCGTTTCGCTCGAGCCGTTCGAGAGTTCCCTGAAGCTCGATGTCGACCGGACCTTCGAGGCCCATTCCGGCAAACAGCGCAAGATCAGGGATCTCAACGAGGACGGCGAAATCGAGATCGACCTTGAGTCGCTGGATCCGCCGGATGTCATCGTCGACGGGGTTCTGGACCTCGGTGCGGTCATCTGCGAGGAACTGGCTCTGTCGCTCGATCCATTCCCGCGCAAGCCGGGTGTCGCCTTTGAAGGCGGTGACGTGGAGGCCGATGATGAGGTGGCGGAGGAAAAGCCTTCCCCGTTCGCCGCCCTCCAGGCCCTGAAGGACGAAAAGGAAAGCTGACGCTCCGGCCTCATCCGGCCGATCCTGACCCTGGCGCCGGTTTGCCGCGGCAGGCGCGTGCTCCGGTCGCGGTTTTCCCGCCGCTTTTCAGTCTCTTCACCGGCAAGGGTAAGGAAAACGGTTGTCACTCCGTCCAAAACCGTTATGTTCGCGCCGGATCAGGGCCCCTGCCGAACCGGTGGGACATTGCGGGCGCACCGTCCAGGTGACGCCCTTTGTAGAAAAACGTTAAAAAGACCTTCTAAATGGCGAAAACGATTCCGATTTCATTGGATGCCATGGGCGGCGATAACGGGGCCGAAGTTGTGATACCCGGTGCGGAGATCGCGCTTGTCCGCCATCCCGATATCCGGTTTCTTCTCTACGGCAACGAACAGGTTTTGCGTCCGCTTCTGGAAAAATATCCCCGGGTCCGCGACGCTTCCACCGTCCATCATTGTGAAGTCGCGATTGCGATGGACACCAAGCCCAGTCAGGCCCTGCGCCAGGGGCGGTGGCGGTCCAGCATGTGGCGGTCCATCGAGGCGGTGAAAACCGGAGAGGCATCCGTCGCCGTTTCCGCCGGCAATACCGGCGCTCTCATGGCCATGTCCAAGTTCTGCCTGCGCACCATGGCGAATATCGAGCGGCCAGCCATTGCCGCCATCTGGCCGACGCTGCGCGGGGAATCGGTCGTGCTGGACGTCGGTGCGACCATCGGCGCCGACGCACAGCAGCTTATCGATTTTGCTATTCTGGGCGGCGCCATGGCCCGCGCCGTCTTCGGTGTCCAGCGTCCCACGGTGGGGCTTCTGAATATCGGTGTGGAGGAAGTGAAAGGTCTGGAGGAAGTGCGCACGGCGGGACGTTTGCTGCGCGAGACCCCTCTGCGTTCCCTGAATTACGCCGGTTTCGTCGAAGGCGACGATCTCGGCAAGGGGACGGTCGACGTCGTTGTGACGGAGGGCTTTGCCGGCAACATCGCCCTGAAAACGGCGGAAGGCACCGCCAAACAGATCGGCGGTTACCTGCGGTCGGCCATGAACCGAACCTTCATGTCGAAGATCGGGTATCTTTTCGCCAAGGGCGCGTTTGATCTGCTGCGCGAGAAGATGGACCCGCGCAAAGTCAATGGCGGTGTGTTCCTGGGTTTGAACGGCATCGTGATCAAGAGTCATGGCGGGACGGATGCGGAGGGGTATGCCTCGGCGATCGATCTGGCCTATGACATGGTGAAAAATGAATTGACCCACAAGATCGCTCAGGATCTTGTGCATTACCATCGCGGCCGCTTCGCAGAAGCCGCGCCGACATCGGAAGGTGATTTGTGAGCGTTATCCGTTCAACCGTAACCGGCTGCGGAAGCTTCCTGCCGGAAAAAATTCTGACAAATGATGATCTGTCCCGGATGGTCGATACGTCCGACGAATGGATCGTTCAGCGCACCGGCATCAGGCAGCGTCACGTCGCCGCCGAAGGCGAGCTGACCTCGGATCTGGCTCTTGCGGCCGCCAGGCGGGCGCTCGAGGCGGCCGGCCGCGATGCCCAGGACATCGATACCATCATCCTGGCGACGGCGACGCCGGACAACACGTTTCCGGCAACGGCGGTCACCGTGCAGGCCGGTCTCGGCATCCATCACGGAGCTGCCTTCGATATCCATGCAGTCTGCTCGGGTTTCGTCTACGCACTGACCACTGCCGATGCCTATGTTCGCACCGGGCTTGCAAAACGCTGCCTGGTCATCGGTGCCGAGACTTTCTCCCGCATCCTCGACTGGGAAGACCGGGGCACCTGTGTGCTTTTCGGCGACGGCGCGGGGGCTGTTGTCGTGGAAGCGGCTGAAGGCGCCGGGGGCAATGAAGACCGGGGCATTCTGACATCGCATCTTCGCTCCGATGGCCGCCACAAGGACAAGCTCTATGTGGATGGTGGGCCGTCCTCAACTCAGACAGTCGGTCATCTGCGCATGGAGGGCCGCGAGGTCTACAAACACGCGGTTGGCATGATCACGGACGTGATCGAGGACGCCTACAAGGCGACTGGCCTGACTTCGGAGGATCTGACCTGGTTCATTCCGCATCAGGCCAACAAGCGGATTATCGATGCCAGCGCCAAGAAGCTCGGCATTGCACCGGAGAAGGTCGTCACCACCGTGCAACTGCATGGAAACACCTCCGCAGCTTCCATTCCGCTGGCGCTCGATACGGCTGTCAGAGACGGGCGCGTCAAGAAAAACGATCTCCTGATGCTCGAGGCAATGGGTGGCGGATTTACATGGGGATCGGTTCTCCTGCGCTGGTAGCTGTCGCTGCCGGCTTATTGCGACAAATCTTAACTTGTTGCGGAGTTCCGGTTGACCGACCCGCCGTGAGGCCGTACCGTACCGTATTGCGTCGAGTTCTCTTGCAAAATCAGCCAGATCACTGGCGTCGTTGAGGAGGGGTTATGGGCAACCGGACTATTACCCGTGCGGATCTGTGTGAGGCCGTTTATCAAAAAGTGGGTCTGTCACGTACTGAATCATCCGAATTGGTCGAACGTGTACTTTCTGAAATTTCTGACTGTCTTGTGACGGGAGAATCGGTAAAATTGTCGAGCTTCGGTTCATTTGTGGTTCGCTCCAAGGGGGAGCGTATCGGCCGCAATCCGAAGACCGGAGAAGAAGTTCCGATTTCACCGCGCCGCGTGATGGTGTTCAAACCATCGAATGTTTTGAAGCAGCGGATCAATGATGCGCTCACAGGACAGGCCAGCAAATAAACAAGACCGGATGAGTTCACTGGATAAAAGCCCGGACGCCTTTAGAACCATCAGCGAGGTCGCTGACGACCTTGACCTGCCGCAACACGTGCTGCGGTTCTGGGAAACCCGGTTCTCTCACATCAAACCGCTGAAACGCGGCGGAGGGCGGCGCTATTACCGTCCGGACGATGTCGAGCTTTTGAAGGGAATTCGGCATCTGCTCTATGGAGAAGGCTACACCATCAAAGGGGTGCAGCGTATCCTGAAGGAGCAAGGCCCGAGATTTGTCATGCAGATATGGCGTGAGGACGCGTCACCGCTGCAGTCGGCTGCTCCCGCCGCGCCGGAGACCGTGGACCATGCAAACGGCGGTCAGACCCGGGTGGCATCCCAATCCACAACGAACGGACATCAGGACAAGCTGCCCAGCGGCGTTCTGGCCGAAACCGTTCCGGATGCGGGCAGCCATTCTTCCTCCGGAGGCCTCAACATTCTCGGCAGACTTCGCGGCGACAAGTCAGCGGCAAGCGCCTCGGCGGCGCAGCCCTCGGTTGCGAAAGAGGATATCCGCCGGCTGCAGTCCACCTTGTTCGAACTTCTGGAATGCAAGCGCACGCTGGATCAGGCTCGCTGAGAGCCTGACTGACTAAACAATCTTCTGTGGTTTCATTTGCCAACCTGTATCAGGCTGCCCGAGTTCACTCGGGGTTGCCGTATTATTCCCGGCACCAAAATCATCGCGCCTTGATATTACTCCAGTCCCATGCAGGACGCGTAGAAGCTGGTCGTCGCCGGCCAGTCCGAAAAGACCCCTTTCACGCCGACATCCCGCGCCAGAACGTCGAGCACTTCCAGCATGCGTCCGTCGCCATCGATGGCCGGGCTCACGCTCTGGTAATACCAGCCGCCTCCTGACGCCAGGGGGCCGGAGCGCTCCAGGGTCCAGGTGATGATATCCAGACCTGCGTCCCTGGCAGCCTTTGCGTAGGCGGACGGCACGATCTTGCCGTCTTCCAGCGCAAGCAGGACAAAGAGCGGCGGCGCGATGAAATTCACCCCCATCTCCTTCAACTCGGACATGGAGGGTGAGAACGAACCTGGATCCATTGGATCAAGCCCGCGCCGCCCGTCGAGAAAGACTGCCTGCCGGCCGAACTCCGGCGCGTTGCGGATCCAGTAGCGCACATCTTCAAGGTCGAACGACTGCGGGTAGACATCTTCCGGTGGAATGCCGGCGTCCTTGTAGTCGTCGATCATCTTTTGCGCATAGGCCTCGCGGGTGAAACCGTCAAAGGGCATGTCGACAACCGGGGTCTTCAGCTCCGGGGTGAACTTTACCCCCAGATCCTTGAAGAGCCGGATGGACTCCTTGTGGGTAAGCAGGGTTCCAGTGCCGGCATACAGTGCGGTCCGCCAGGGGACATTGGCCTTCAGGTAGTCCTCTACGCTGAGCGCGGTCTTGTCGGCTGCGTCCATTTTGCCGCGCAGGGACCTGAACTGCGCAAGCGTCAGGTCGGAAGTCCGGCACTCAGCAGCCGCCGGAGTGTCACCCTGCGCGGGCGTGAAGGGCTCCTCGCATGTCGCCGCCAGGTCGGTAGCCAATATGTCTGTGGTTGTCTGTAGATCGTTCTGTGAATGGCGGCAGACCAGTTCCTTGTCCTTCGTGAACGTAACGTCGCACTCCAGGATACCTGCGCCCATGAGCCCTGCGGCGCGGTAGCCTTCCTCCGTGTGCTCGGGAAACTGCAGGGGCGCGCCGCGATGGCTGATGGAAAACAGGGTCCGTTTCGTCGGCTGGCCGATGCAGGCGGCAAGCTTGTACTTCAACGGGCTATCCGCCATCTGGCCGACCAGATAGGCCGGGCGGGGACCGAGTTCGATTTCGCCGGAATGCGCGGGCGAGGCAAGGGTCAGTCCGATCACTGACAGAACGGCAAGGGCAGAACGCATCTTATGTCCGGTAATTTGAGAGGGCGGGTAACGGCGAAACTCGATGTGTAACTGAATATAGCGAAGCGGTGGCGAGGGGCAAGAAGGTGTCAGGCTGCCGTCCAGCCGATCCGCAGCGTCTCGGGTCCGCGAACGGACAGTCCGCGCTTGTACGTGACGATGTCTTCCGCCAGTTCAATGTCCCGGAACCTCTTGAGCAGAGTTGAAAAGATGATGTCCATGTCCAGCCGGGCCAGATGATTGCCGAGGCAGAAATGCGCGCCGCGGCCGAAGGCGATATGCCAGTTGGGCGTGCGCCCGGCGTCGAACCTGTCCGCATCGGGAAACTGCTCCGGATCGCGGTTCGCGGACCCGTAGAGAACACCGAACTTGGTGCCGCGCGGAAACACCCGTCCTCCGATTTCAACATCCCTGGTTGTGTAGCGGTGAAAAAAGGGCAGGGGAGATTCGTAGCGGAACATCTCCTGGACAGCCGTTTTCATGAGGCTCGGATCGGCGCGCAGGCGTTGCATTTCATCCGGGAATTTCAACAGTGCATGCATCCCGCTGCCAAGGACGTCGATCGTCGACCCGTGTCCCGCCATCAGGATCAGCATGGCGGTGGAGATGAATTCGTCGTGGTTTATATGGCCCTGCCGCTCGGCCTCGATCATCAGGCTCATCAGGTCGTCTTCGGGGTTGGTTTCCCGTTTTGCCTTGAGCTTCAGCAGATAGTCATAGAATTCAGTGGTGTTGCGTTCGGCGAGCTCCTTGCGCTCATCCGAACGGTCGATATCGAAGAACTGCACGATGTTTTCCGACCAGACGCGCAACTGCGGGCAATCCTCGTCGGGCACCCCCAGAACGCGGCCGATGATGTGGCCGGGCACATGGGCGGCAAGATCGCCGATGAAGTCGATCCCGTCGCGGTCACCCAGCCTGTCGAACAGCGTATCGACATATGTCTGAATGTCGTCTCTCAGCTTTCCCACCATCACCGGCGTGAACAGCTTGAACACCTGCTTGCGCAGCCGGTCATGCACGGCGCCGTCGCTGTCGAGCAGCGAAAATTGCACGAAGCGGGAATGATGCGGCATGTCGTGCCAGTTTTGTGCCCGTTTCTGCGCGGCGATTTCCTCAGGCGCGGCGACATGGTCGAGGGTACGAACCATGTCGTCGTCAAGCACTATTCGGGAGACATCCGAAAAGCGCGACGCCAGCCAGATGTCGAACTCCTCATAGTAGGTCAGGCCCTCCGTAGCGCGGAGGGCCGCGTAAAAAGGGTAGGGATCCTGTGCGAATTCGGCTGACAGGGGGGCAAAGCAAAGGTCTGTGGACGGCGGCATGCAGGACTCTTGGAGTGAACGGCGATCGGGTAGAATTGTGATTCTTGGCAGCGTCGAAGATTTGATTGCCCAAGTGCAAGCGAAAAGAACGGATTGTGATCTGTTTTTGCTGGTCATCGTGCTTTTCCCTGTGCCTGCGGACAACGCCTGGGGATTGCGAGGAAAGGACAGAATTGACGATAACTGTGTGAGATTGAATTTCTTAACAGTTTGTTAACTTGCTGCGGTCATGTCCCGCGCCAGTCCGGAGAAATAAATCAGGTGCGTGAGGCCGTTATGCGTGTTCCAAAGGCTTTCAGGGAAGAATATCAGAGCTTCTTGCGGGAAGCCGGATTCGACAATCCGAACCCGCAGGCCCTGCTGATGGAACTCGCCTCGCTCAGCATGGATGTCTACCTGAAGGAAATCGCCTGGTTGTCGGATTTCATCGGCAGGATCGAACGGGCGAAACGCGAGGCCGCTTGAGACTATCGGTGTCCTGAAAGCCTAATTTTGCGGGGCCGTACCCTTGGGTGCCAGGGCAGGCTTGAGCGCTTCGACGAAGCTTGCGGTTTTTTCCTTGTGCTTGCCCGACTTAATATCGCCTTCGGTTATTTCGAGTGTCGCTACTGGTGATTTGCCGCACAGATCTTCCATTTGTTTGAAGACGTCCTGTCCTCCGACATTGCCTTCGGTGCAGAAGAAAGCGATCCTTTCGAATCCTTCGGCGTGTTCGTGTATGTAAGTCCGTACCGCTGGCGGGAGACTGCTGGCCCAAACCGGTGTGCCCACAATGACGAGATCGTAATTTTCTGGAGTGGTATGGACCGGCTTCAGCTGGGTCTCGCGTTTGAACAACGCCCCCAAACCGGCAATCAGATAATTCCGACGCCGGCGTTCCTCCAGTTCTTCCAGATCTGCACCCAGGGTGCCGGAG
The DNA here is from genome assembly GCF_001624695.1 of Labrenzia sp. OB1. Classification (GTDB taxonomy): domain Bacteria; phylum Pseudomonadota; class Alphaproteobacteria; order Rhizobiales; family Stappiaceae; genus Roseibium. The sequence continues at coordinate 130,418 of NZ_JSEP01000014.1, forward strand.
ATCACTTCTGCGACCGAATGGGTATGTCCGGTCCTGGAATAGAAAACGGTCAGAATTCTGCTCATTGCCAACATCCCAACGCCACTCACCGGGAGGCACCAACAGCAGTAAGGCACGCCCGATGCCGGAGGCCGGTGTTCCCGTCCATTTGAAGTGAACCTCATCAAAATGCGTTTTATCTTCGCGCTCATTGACCGGTGTCAATTGGCGCCCGCGAGGGTCTGGTATGAGGTTGTCGCGCCTGTTTTTTGTTCTTGCCGGGCGAAAGTCAACAGGTGCGGGAGAGCTGGTGGGTCAGCGCGACAGCAGTATGGGAACACCACTGTTTTCAAGCATTTCCGATGTGGTCCCCCCCAAGATGTTCTGGCGGAGCCTCGAATGTCCGTAAGCCCCCATGACAATCATGTCGCTCTTGATCTCGCCTGCCTTTTCAAGCAGGGCCTGAGAGACAGGTCTTCCTTCGGACGCAACGACCCGTACGTGGGGCTTCAGGCCATGGCGGGAGAGGATCAGGGCCATGTCGCTGCCCGGGTCCTGACCGTGTTCCTCATTGCCGATGACCGGATCGACGACAAGGAGATCGATCTGAGCCGCCTTTTTCAGAAAAGGCAAGGCATCGGTCACGGCACGGGCGGCTTCCCGTTGGGCGTTCCAGGCGATCGCGATCCGTTGGCCGAATATGTCCAATTCCGGAGCTTTTGGAATGTAGAGAACCGGTCTGCCGGAATCGAACAGGGCGCCATCAATCGCGTTTTTCTCAATACTCTCCAGCTCCTGTTCGGCGGAGCGCAGAACAATCGCCAGATCGCAGTAGATCGCATGACGCGCTACCAGATTGTCCTCCCGCTCCGGGGAGGAGAGACAGGGACGAAGATCGTAGGAAAGACTTTCCCGTGCGAGCAACTGGTCCATCCGCAGGTTGACTTCGGCAAGGTCCGCCTTGCGCTGGTCGCACTCCTCGGACCAGATTTTCACGTAGCCGTGCCCTCCGTAGCCGTAAAAGGGAAGATGCGGCACTTCACCGATGTTGAGGACGGTCAGATGAGCATCATGCGCGCGCGCCACGGCGGTGGCCAGGCCGATACTCTCCAGAGCCGTCTTGAATTCCATGATCGCAAGGATTGTTTTGATGGACATGGCCGGTTTCCTTGCAGGTGGAAGGCGCATCGAACGCCTGTCGGAAAAGCGATTATCACCGATAGGATGTATCGGCGGCAAGCAGGGATAGAATACCACTTTCTGCCGACAGGAATGACAGACTGTTTGACTGTGCACGGTTCCGCTGAGCGGCGCTGCCGGACGACGGCATTCAGCGCACCCTCTCGCGGGATCGGCCCGGCCGAAAGAAACAGGAAAGTGTGATCCGAGGAACAATGGAAACGACCGGAACCGTGACGAATGCCTTTGCCCTCGAGAGCGGGGAGATTGCCGAGAAATTTGCCACCCGGCCGGGGCAGGGGCTGGCGGAGGCCGAAGCCGTTCGCCGTCGTGGTGTTCATGGTCCCAACCGGCTCCGCGAGCACAAGACCCGCAGCACGCTTCTCATCCTGGCGCATCAGTTCACCGGCATAATCGTATGGATGCTCGCGGCGGCGGCGGTCTTGTCATTCGTTTTGGGGGATGTCGCGGACTCGGTCGCAATCGTCATCGTCCTGCTGCTGAATGGGGCCATAGGATTTTTCACCGAACTGCGTGCCGCGCGGTCGATGGAAGCTCTCATGCGCATAACCGAAGTCCGCACGCGCGTGCGCCGGGACGGGCGGGTGCGCGACATAGACGCTCACGAGCTGGTGCCGGGGGATGTTGTGGTTCTGGAAGCCGGTGACGTGGTCACAGCGGATCTGCGGCTCGTGACCGCATCGAACCTGTTGTGCGATGAATCCCTGCTCACTGGTGAATCCGCGCCCGTTGCGAAACAGACCGCCAGCATCGCCCCCGGTGCCGGTGTCGCGGACCGGACGAACATGGCGTTCAGCGGAACTGCGGTCACCCAGGGGCTCGGGGAGGGGATTGTCGTCGCCACCGGAATGGAGACGCAGCTCGGTCATATCAGCGCGCTTGCCGAGGAGGCGGACTCCGACGCCTCGCCCCTGGAACAACGTCTCGACAAACTGGGTCAGAAGCTTGTCTGGCTGACGCTGGGTTTGGCGGCGTTGACCAGCCTTGCCGGCATCTTGTGGGGCAACTCCATTGCCGAGATGGTCAAGACCGGTGTGGCACTGGCCGTGGCGGCAATTCCGGAGGGACTTCCGGTCGTCGCCACGCTCTGTCTGGCGCGTGGCATGTGGCGGATGGCGGCCCGCAATGCGATTGTCACTCAATTGTCCTCGGTGGAAACCCTCGGAGCGACCACCCTGATCCTTACCGACAAGACCGGCACTCTGACGGAGAACCGGATGTCGGTGGTCAGCTATCTCCTCGGCGGCACGGACGTCGAGGTATCGCGCGACGGGGAAGATGTTGCTTTCCGCATGTCGGACAACTGCGAGGTCCCTGCTGGTTCGGAGAGCCTGAACTGGGCACTGAAGGTTGGCGTCCTGTGCAACACGGCCGAGCCGGATCTTGAGGACGGCAGCGCCCGCATCGGCGACCCCATGGAAATCGCATTGCTTGCCGTTGCCGCCAGGGCTGACCTGACCAGGACGTCCCTTGCAGCGGATTTCCGGGAGGTCAGGCAGTATGCTTTCGATCCGCTTCGCAAAATGATGGCGACGGTCTTCACACGCGACGATGACAGCCTCTACGCGGTGAAGGGCGCCCCCGAATATGTGCTCGACGTATCGCGCTCGGTTCTCGTGGACGGCGGCCCGCGTGAGATGAGCGAGCAGGACCTGGCCGAATGGCGCGCGCGCAGCGCACTGGCGGCGAGCAGGGGACTGCGTGTTCTGGCTCTGGCCATGAAGACGGCGGCAACGGAAACCGAAGATCCGTATGAGGAACTGACACTGGTCGCGCTGGTCTGCTTTCTCGATCCCCTGCGCGAGGATATTCCCGCCGCCATAGAGGCAAGCCAGAACGCCGGCGTGCGCGTCGTCATGATGACGGGAGATCATGCGGACACAGCCGCCAAGATCGCTCAGGAGGCAGGCCTCGGCACGGAGCCGCTCAAGGTGCTGACGGGCCGGGATCTCGCCGGCATCGACCCCTCATCCGCTGATGAGACGACGCGTGAGAACGTGCTTCAGACGGATGTATTCGCGCGGGTGGCGCCCGATACCAAACTCAAGCTGGTGTCGCTTTTTCAGGAACAGGGCCACGTGGTCGCCATGACGGGCGACGGCGTCAATGACGCGCCGGCCCTGAAAAAGGCGGATATCGGCATTGCCATGGGCTTGCGCGGCACACAGGTGGCGCGCGAAGCGTCCGACATCGTTCTGAAGGACGATGCCTTCGCGACGATCATCGCGGCCATGCGCCAGGGGCGAACGATCTTCGAAAACATCCGCAATTTCGTGGTCTACCTGATGTCCTGCAATGTCAGCGAGATCCTGATTGTCGGGATTGCCGTCGGCGTTGGCCTGCCGGCTCCGCTTTTGCCCTTGCAGATCCTGTTTCTGAATCTCGTCACCGATGTCTTCCCCGCTTTCGCGCTGGGGCTTGGCCGGGGAGACGAGGCAATCATGTCGGAGCCTCCGCGCGATCCGGACGAACCGATCATAGACAGGAAGAGATGGTTCCTGATCGGGCTGCTTGGCGGGGCGATCACCCTTGCCACCCTCTCGGCCTTCGTGTTGGCGCTTTTTTATCTTGACCTTGGAACCGACACCGCGGTGGTCGTCGCTTTTCTGACCCTTGCCCTTGCCCAGCTATGGAATGTTTTCAATGTCCGGCGGCCCTCCCTGGCAGTTGTTCGCAATGAAATCAGCCGCAACCCGTATGTCTGGGCAGCCCTTGCACTCTGCCTCGGTCTCCTGGGCCTTGCGATGGGGCATCCGACCCTTGGCGATGTTCTGGGTCTTCACTGGCCAGGTTCGGAAGCAATGCTTCTCGCTGTCTCCCTGAGCTTTCTGCCGCTGTTGATCGGTCAGGCGTTCCTGATGCTGTTCCGTCCGGGCCAATCGCCTGACCGGAACCGCAATCACCGGTGACACCCGCATCACCGGACCGGAACAGTCATGCTGAAGACGGGACCTGTCCGTCGGAGACAGCGCGGCGTGACAAGCCATCGGACATGCAGGCCTCGCCGAACTGCCGCGACGATCCGGGGCTGTCCGCGGCCTTCAACGATTTGCTCTGAAAGTCTGTTGATCTGGAGCCGCTGGCGTTCCATACCCCTTGTCCAGACGAGGATCCGAACACGTGAAGACGAACGGCGTATTGCCCACCCAAATCCTGACAAGGCCCGAATTCGGCCTTGGGCTGATGTGGATGGCGTTCAGCATGGTGTCCTTCATCGGAATGTCGGTCGGCTCGCGCGAACTGGCGGCCACGCTTTCCATCAATCAGGTGCTGTTCTTCCGCGCGCTGGTCGGTCTTTTCGTGATCCTGGCCGTGGGCAGATCCCTGCTGCCGGAAGTTCGGCAGATGACCATGATGCGGCTGCACGTCCTGCGCAACGTCATCCATTTCGCCGCACAGTATTTCTGGACCATCGGCGTGGTCATGCTGCCCCTGGCTTCCGTTTTCGCGCTGGAATTCACGATGCCGATCTGGGTAGCGTTCTTCGCCTGGATCTTGCTGAAGGAACGCCTGACCAGACCGCGCATCCTTGCCACCATCGGCGGGTTCATCGGGGTGCTGGTCATCGTGCGTCCTGGCGTCGGCATGGTCGATCCTGCCGCCGGCCTTGTCCTGATCGCCGCCGCTGGCTACGGCCTGTCGCTGATCTTCGTCAAACGCCTGACCGGATATTGCTCGCCCGGGGTGATCGTGGTGTGGATGATCCTCATCCAGCTGCCGCTGGGTTTCGTCGCGGCCCTGACCGCATGGAACGAAGTGCACCTCACGGACGTGCCCTGGATGCTCGTGGCCGGCATCGGCGCGCTCAGCGCCCATTTCTGTCAGGCGCAGGCGTTGAAGAGGTTGGAGGCCTCCGTGGTCATGCCCATCGACTTCCTGCGTGTGCCGCTCGCTGCGGTCGTCGGATACTACGCCTACGGGGAGGCAATAGACCTCTGGGTGTTCCTGGGCGGCGGCATCATCCTGTTCTCGAACTATCGTGCCGTAATGGCGGAGCGCCGCGCTGCACGGTGAAGCGGGAACAGCGAAACTCCACCGAACTGCCGCATCGATAAAACCGTCAGCCGCGTCCGGTTGATATCGAGGCGTCTGCACGGGCAAAGTCACCGCAGGCGACTTATGGGAGACGGCAAGCTACGCGCGAAGGGGGCATTGCCCTCTCATCTGTCGTTTTGGGCCCGCCAGGCAGTGAACTTGACGAGGTTCTCTTCTCTGGTTGCCGGGTAGAGGCCGATGATCGTTTCGCCGGCGCGGACCTGCTCCATGGCGAAATCCTCGTAAGCCGTCATTTCGGTTGCTTCATCGGCAACTTCGTCAGCCAGATGCGCCGGGATGATGATGACGCTGTCATCGTCGCCCACAACAATGTCGCCGGGGAAGACGGGCGCATCGCCGCAGCCGATCGGGACATTGATATCGATGGCTTCGTTGATCGTCAGATTGGTCGGGCTTGAGGGGCGGGAGTGGTAGGCCGGCATGTCCAGTTCACCGATATTCATCGCATCCCGGAAACCGCCATCGGTCACGATACCAGCGCCACCGCGAACCATCAGTCGGGTGATAAGAATGTCGCCGGCGCTTGCCGCATCCGCATTGCGGCGGCTGTCCATGACCAGCACATGCCCTGGCGGGCAGGTTTCGATCGCGTGCCGTTGCGGGTGTTCGGGGTTGCGGAACTCGACGAGTTGGTTGCGGTCCTCGCGTGCGGGCATGTAGCGCAGGGTAAAGGCCGGGCCGACCATGTTGCGGCCCTTGGCCTTGACGGGCCGAACGTCCTGGATCACCTGGTGGCGCAATCCGCGTTTGTACAGCGCTGTGGCAAGTGTTGCGACCGAGACGTTGCGGAGTTTTTCGAGGGTAGTTGGATTTGGAGGTGTGGCGGTCATGGATCTCTCTCAGGGATTGGCGGCAAATCCGCCCCGGTTTCAGGCGTTGATCAGATTGTGGGTTCGCATGAAATTGGTCAGGCGGGTCATCTGATCCGGGTTCAATGGCCAGGCGGCGGGCGGGCGGGCATGACCGCAATCCTCCCCCATCAACGCGAGAGCCGCCTTGACACCGGGAACGTTGGCGCCACCCTGTTCCTCGGCACGGATGTCTTCAAAGACCTGCATTTCGGCGATAAGTTGCCGGGCAACTGCGTAGTCACCCCTTTCCAGAGCGGTGTTGATCGCCACCGAGCGCTCGGGCCAGACGTTGATCAGTCCGGAGGTGAACCCTCTGGCTCCAACGGCATAGAAGACCGGAGCCCAGACCTCTGCCAGCCCTCCTGTCCAGATGATGTGGTCCGGCGCAGCCTCGATCGCGGCCTTCAGCTTCATCGGGTTGGGTGTCGCCCATTTGACGCCGATCACACCGGGTATCTTGCAGATGTCGGCGATGGCGGTGGTGCCGATGGCGTCATTGCGCAGATACAAGATGAGAGGCAGACCGTCACCGGCCTCCTGGACCGCGCGGATATAATCACCGATGCCGCGCGGGGCGACGAACGGGTCGGGCGGCTGATGGATCATCAAGGCATCCGCGCCAGCGGCGGCGGATGCCTCTGCCAGACGGCAGGCGTCGCGAACCCCCCGGCCGACACCGGCCACCAGCGGTACGCGTTTGGCGATATGGCCGGCGGCGGCCCGCACCATCGCGACAGCCTCATCCGTGGTCAGCCCGTAGAATTCGCCTGTGTTGCCGTTGGCGGTTAGAACATGCAAGCCTGCGGCGATTGCACGATCGACCACCGAGGCTTGCAGGGCGGGTGCGATTTCGCCATCGGCTCCGAATGGCGTGACGAGGATGCCGGAGACGCCGGTTAGGGCGCGGCTCAGATCATGCGTCATGGAAGTCTCCGAATTTTTGTGAGGCCACGATCAGGTCAAGTGCCCGGCCGGACAAGCTGAGACCCAGGCCGGGACGGTCCGAGACATGCATGCGTCCGTCACGGATTTCATTGTGTTCGTTGAAGAGAGGGTCATAGAACTCGAAGTGCTCGACCCAGGGCTCCGTCGGGAAGGCCGCGGCAAGGTGGAGATGCAACTCCATGACCATATGCGGCGCGAGCTGGACCTGGCTGGCCTCTGCCATTGCCATGACCTTCAGGAAGGGGGTGATGCCGCCGATGCGCGGCGCATCCGCCTGACTGATGTCGCAGCCGCCAAGGCCGATAAGACGAAAATGCTCCTGCGGAGAGGTCAGCATCTCGCCCGTCGCGACCGGCGTCGCGAGTGCGCGGGCCAGGTCCGCATGGCCCTCAAAGTCCCAGGCGTCGAGCGGCTCCTCGATGAAGGCCAGCCCGATATCGTCCACGATGCGTCCGAATTGCAATGCGTAGGCACGGTCCCATTGCTGGTTGGCGTCGATCATCAGGGCAATTGCGTCGGGCAGGTGGGTCCGCAAAGCATCGATGCGTTTCAGATCTTCCTGCCCATCTGGTTGGCCCACCTTCATCTTGATCCCGCCAATACCCTTTTGCATCGAGGTCTCCGCCGCCGTTTTCATATCGGCCACGGAGGCCTGGAGAAACTGGCCGGAAGAATTGTAGATCCTGCAGGAATCCCGATGGGCGCCAAGGAGCTTGGCGAGCGGCAGGTCCGCGCGGCGCGCCTTCATGTCCCAAAGCGCGACATCGAAGGCGCAGATCGCCTGATAGGCAGCGCCCCCGCGCCCCAGCGAAATGGATTGCCAGGCCAGCCGCTCCCAGAGGCGCCCGATGTCGTTCGGATCCTGCCCCTGAAGGATAGGCGCCAGTTCGCAACCGATACCGTAAAGAGCCGAGCCGCCGGCCCGCAGCGTGTAGCTGAAGCCAAGGCCGCGGTGCCCGGCCTCGCTGACAATCTCGACAAACAGAAGTTCGTGCGCGGCCAGTGGGGTTTGCCGGCCGGTCAGCACCTTTGCGTCGGAGATGGGTTTGTCCAGCGGCAAGGTCACATGCATGACCCGGCTGCCGGTGATTGCATCCTGAGAGGCTGGCCCCTTCGGCAGCCCTGCCATGGGCGGACGTGCCGGAATGCGGCGAAGGGAAAGGTCGAGGCTCATCAGTAGATGTCCGGCTCCGGTACGGGTTTGCCGAAGTCGGTGCGCAGGAAATCGAAGTCGCAACCCTTGTCGGCCTGCTCGATATGTCTGGAGAACATGTGCCCGTAGCCGCGTTCGTAGTGCGGTTCCGGCGGGGTCCAGTTTTGCCGGCGCCTGGCGAACTCTTCATCGGATATGTCGACACGCAGAACCCGGTTGGGGACATCGAGTTCGATGATGTCGCCGGTCTCGATCAATGCCAGCGGTCCGCCAATGAAGGACTCCGGGGCGACATGCAGCACACAGGCGCCGAAAGACGTGCCTGACATGCGGGCATCGCTGAGCCGCACCATGTCCCGGTGGCCATCCTTGAGAAGCGCCTGCGGCATCGGTATCATTCCCCACTCCGGCATTCCCGGGCCGCCCTGGGGGCCGGCATTGCGCAGAACCAGCACGTGATCCGGCGTCATCGGGTAATCGGGATCGGCAATGATCTTTTTCAGTTCCGGGTAGCTGTCGGCGACGATCGCCGGGCCGGAATGCTTGTGAAATTTCGGATCGCAGGCGGCGGGTTTTATGACGGCTCCGTCAGGAGCCAGATTGCCGCGAAGAACGGCCAGAGAGCCCTCGTGATAGACCGGGTTGGAGAGCGGACGGATGACGTCCTCGTTGTAATTCACCGCAGGTGCAATGTTCTCGCCAACGGTCTTGCCGTTTACCGTCAGGACCGAAAGGTCCAGCTTGTCGCCAAGTTCCTTCATCAGGGCCGGCAACCCGCCGGCGTAGTAGAAATCTTCCATCAGGTATTCGCTGCCTGACGGCCGGATGTTGGCCAGCACCGGCACCTGGTGACCGATCCGGTCCAGATCGTCCAGCCCCCAGTCGATCCCGGCGCGTTTCGCCATTGCGACAAGGTGGATAATGGCATTGGTCGAGCAACCGGTGGCCATTGCTATCGTCGTGGCGTTGGCGGCAGCCGCCAGGGTCACGACCTTGTCTGGCGTCAGGTCTTCCCACACCATCTCCACGATACGCCGGCCGCAGGCTGCCGCCATGCGTTTGTGTCCCGCATCCGGTGCGGGGATCGACGAAGCACCCGGCAAGGTCAGCCCGAAGCCTTCGGCAATCGACATCATGGTGCTGGCGGTGCCCATGGTCATGCATGTGCCGTAGCTGCGGGCGATGCCGCCCTGGACACCATCCCATTCTTCCTTGCCGATGTTGCCCGCGCGCCGTTCGTCCCAGTATTTCCAGACATCCGTGCCGGAGCCCAGTTTCTGCCCGGCATAGTTTCCCCTGAGCATCGCGCCTGCAGGCATGAAAATGAAGGGAATGCCCATCGACAATGCGCCCATGATCAGGGCGGGAGTGGACTTGTCGCACCCACCCATGAGAACGACACCGTCGATCGGGTGCGAACGGATTGTTTCCTCGACTTCCATCGCGCCCATGTTGCGATAGAGCATGGACGTCGGTTTCAGGAACTGCTCGGAAAAGGAATGCACCGGCATTTCAGCCGGCATGCCGCCGGCCTGATACACGCCTTTTTTCACGAACTCCGCCCGGTCGCGCAAATGGTGGTGACAGGGAGACAGGTCCGACCACGTGTTGACGATCGCGATGACCGGTTTGCCTTCCCAGTCTTCACCGTCAAGTCCCATCTGCATGGCGCGCGATCGGTGACCCATGGAGCGCAGGTCGTCGGGCGCGAACCAGCGTGCGGATCGAAGGTCTTCAGGGCGTTTCTTCATGCGTCGGATCTCGATCAGGAAATGGGTTGGGCAAGGGTGAACATCAGGAATATGATCACTCCTGCCAGCACCAGGCCCAGAACCCAGGGCCAGATGCCATAGCCGTTGATGTCGTCATGGGAATCGCGACCGATCATGGCAGTCTCCTCAGTTCAAGAGTTCGGGCAGGAACAGCGCGATCTGCGGGAACATCATCACCAGTACCAGACCTGTGACTTGCAGGGCGATGAACGGCAGAACGGCAATGAAGATTTCCTGCAAGGTGACATCCTTGGGGGCCACCGACTTCAGCCAGAAGCATGCGGGACCGAAGGGGGGCGACAGGAAGTAGATCTGGATGTTCATCACAAAGAGGATGCCGAACCAGATTTTCGCCTGATCTTCAGTCAGGCCCAGTTCCGGAGCCAGGGTCATCACGACCGGCGCAAAGACCGGAACAGTGATCAGCACGATGGCGATCCACTCCATGAACGTGCCGAGCACCATCAGGATCAGCATCATCACCACGATGGTGCCCATGGCGCTGAGCCCGAGGTTGAGGAACAGTGAGCGGATGAAGTCGCCACCGCCGACCAGGTTGAAAATTCCGACGAAGCTGACCGCGCCCAGAATGAGCCAGATGATCGTGCCGACAGTCGTCATGGTGCCCAGAAGCGAGGCGGAGATGACGGACCAGTTGAAGCGGTTGCGGACGGCGGCAATGAACAGGGCTCCGATACAGCCGACGGCAGCGGATTCCGTCACACTGGCAATACCGCCGTAGATCGACCCCATCACCATCATGATCAGGATGACGCACAGGATGACGGCGGTCAGGCGTTCGCGTGACAGTTTCTGATGGGTTCCTGTCACCTCGGCCACTTCGGCGGCGGTCGGGGCCAGGGACGTATTCAGGTTCACCCGGATCAACACATAACCGGCATAGAAGGTCGCCAGCATGATACCCGGGATCGCGCCTGCCATGAACAGGTCCCCGATGCCGACTTCCGCCGAGACGCCATAAACAATGGTGATGATTGACGGCGGGATCAGCGTGGCCAGCGCTCCGGCGGCGCAGATCAGGCCGATGGAAAGCTTGCGGTCATAACCGAGCCTGAACATCTGGGGGAGGGCCACAAGACCGAGCATGACGATCTCGCCGCCCATGACACCCGACATTGCCGCCAGAATGACCGCCACGACCGTGGTCTGGACCGCGACGCCGCCGCGCATGTTGCCGGCGAAGATGGACATGGCATCGAACAGGTCTTCCGCAATGCCCGCGCGCTCCAGGATGGAGGCCATCAGCACGAAAAAAGGCACCGCGACCAGCGAGTAGTGTTCCAGGAGGCCTACGGCGTTGGAACTGACGAGGAACAAGCCTCGGGGCCCGAAAAAGCCGACAGCCATGATCACCGAAACGATCAGCGTCACGATGCCGAGCGGCATGCCCGTCATCATAAGTGCGATGAGCAGCACCACCATGATGATGGAGATAGTGCCCAGGTCCATACTGCGCAGTTGCAGGGCTTTCGACGGATCCAGCGCCTTGCCGATGTCGGACATGTAATCCGAGAAATGGGCAAACAGCTGAATGTCGAGAGCGTGGCTCAGGAAGGCAGAGGCGAAATAGGCAACGAAATAGACGGCAACGATCTTGACCAGCCATCTGGCCCAGGCAGAGGTCAGGTGGCGATGCAGGTTCACCATGAGCTGCGCGAGATACATGAAGGCGCCGATCACCATCAGCGATTTCATCATCATCGGGAGCGGGGAGTTGAAAGCAGAGCCCGATTTCTCGATGCGCCCAACGCTGTCGTAAGCGCGGATCGATGCGTCGGTCAGAAGCATGTAAAGGGCAATGACGCCGATGATCATGGCGAACAATTCAAGCCACCAGCGCTGTGCCGGGCTGGCGATGTTGTGGATGACCGTGATCGCGATGTGGCGCTTTTTCAGGGTCACATAGCCCGCCGACAACATCCATGCGGCGGCGACGGTGACCATGACGGTCTCAAATGCCCAGAAGGTCGGCGCGTTCAGAACGTACCGGGAAAAGACTTCAAAGAGCGTTGCAAGAGCCGCGATCAGGTAAAACGTCGAAACCGCGATACCGGTGACGTGACTGACATGTTCGACCGGGCCATATTGGCTGCGCGGCGTATCCGTTTCGTGATGCTCCGGATCCTGTGCCGCGATCTCGACTTCCGTTGCTTCCAGCGCCTTGTCGTATTGGTCGCCCATCTCTTTCCTCTCCCTTACCGGATAATATCCGGACCTTCCCCGCCCATGGCAAGCACGAGGAGGTGTGTCACCCCGGGCCGGGCCCGGGGTGCGTCAAGTGGTGTTTGAGAGCCTTAGAGAAGGCCGGCTTGCTTCATGAAAGCAACGTGCGCGTCAAAGACCTCCTGAGCGAGGTCGGAACCCGCTGCGAAATCGTTCCACGCTTCCTGTGCAATCTCGCGCAGCGCATCGCGCTCGGACTGCGGCCAATCGATAACCTCGATTTCGCCTTCCGCCTTGTCACGCGCCACCAGTTGGCGATCGAGCCGGTCGAAATACTGGCGCAGCCCGTTATAGGCGGCAAGATACCAGGTCTCGAGCGCGACCCGTTCCTGCTCGCTCAACTCGTCGTATACCGATTGACTGATGGTGAACTGCAGGATCGGAGTCGAGTGGATGCCCGGGAAAATCGGGTATCTCGCGATCTTGTGCATGCCGTTCGCATCATTGTTGGCATAGGCCGAGTTGTCGGCGGCATCAATGACGCCTTTTTCCAGGGCTCCGTATGTTTCAGAACCCGACATCGAGACAGGGGCTGCGCCGGCGCGCTTGAATACGTCCGCGGCCAGTCCTTCCGGCGAGCGAATTTTCAGGCCCTTGAGATCGGCGATGCCGCGTACCGGAACCTTGGACACGAATGCTTCGCGCGCATAGGCGCCACAGCCGATAACGTGAACGCCCGGAAAGTGCTCGTCATAGAGTTTTTGCAGCATTTCCTTGCCACCGCCCTGGGCACAGAAGGCCTGGATCTGGTCGGCGCTGTCATAGCCTGCGATCAGGTCTCCCATGAGTGCGAAGGCCGGATCGATGCCGGCGAAATAGTTGATCGACGTCAGGTCGCCATCAAGAATGCCGACGGCAATGGCCTCGGCCGTTTCACGGCGCGGCACGACGGCATCAACCGGCAGCAGTTCGACGGACAGCGAACCACCGGTCATCTGTTCCAGCTTTGGTACCCATTCTTCGTTCAGGTAGCCCAGAGATGCGTGACTGGCATTGGCTGACGTCTGGATCTTCAGAACGCGATCTGCCGCGTGGGAAGCAGCGACGCTCATTCCCAAAGCCGCAGCGACGGCAAGCGATTTGCCCAGGATATTGATTTTCATAGAACTCCTCCCAAAGTTCGCTCCGTGCAGACTGTCTTCTTTCTGCTCGATCAGAGCGAAGATAAGACTAATATATTAGTTGACTATTATTGGCAACGGCATATTTTCACCCTTTCACTTGAACGGAAGAAACATGCAGCAGGGTTTGACGAAAACACGGTCTGGGGGATCCAAGACCGGCGGTGCGCCGGACCGGGTTTACCGGCAACTGCGTGAGCGCATACTCAACTTCGACCTGCCGCCGGGCGCGTCCCTGAGCCGTAATGAAATTGCTGAGAATTATGGGGTCAGCCAGGCCCCCGTCCGGGAGGCGCTCCAGGCGCTGGAAGAGGACGGGCTGGTGTTGATCATCCCCCAGTCCCGAACCCTGGTCTCGCAGATCGACGTCAAGCAGCTTTACGAAACCCAGTTTCTGCGCGTGGCCGTCGAATGTGAGGTGGTCCGGCGGCTCGCCGATGCACAAAAGAGCGAGACCATCGAACGCGCCCGAACCATCTTGCGAATGCAGTCGACCCTGGAAGGGGAGATGGACAAAATGGATCTCTTCAACGAGCTTGACCGGTCGTTCCACGAGACACTTTTCGAAGGTGCCGGCATGAGCCGGATCAACGAGATGGTGCGCCGCAAGATGGGGCACCTTGCACGCTGTCAGCGGCTGGAACTTCCGGTGAAGGGAAAGATGGAAACAATTCTGCGGCAACACGCCAAGGTGATCGAAGGGCTCGAAGCAGGGGATGCACAACGTGCGGCGGCGGCAATGAACGAGCATCTGTCCGGAACGATCAGCCGGGTCGAGAAACTGCGGGGGGATTTCCCGGACTATTTCACTGACGATGAATTTCAGTGAGCAGGGGCACTGGATCGAGGCGGGCGCAATTTACCCGGCGCTCCGCAGACTGTCCAATTAATGCAAGTTTCCATCGGAAAATCCGCAGAGATCTGCAGGCCGACCTGAATCGGTCCGCCGCCCACGCCGATTTAAAGTGTCAACTTCTGCACTGCGCTGGGAAGTAGGGTGGGGGGCATGGTCTCCGGCGTGAAGAATGACCGGGGTGGGGCTGATAGGGGACTGGCGGCTTACACCCTTGCAAACTATCCAGCCGGACATCCAAACAGACCGGGCTCGCGACGGTCTCAGCGCCAAATCGACAGCTGCCACACAGCACTCAAATTGCAACCTTTGTTTATCAAATTCGTAACGAAATCTCGCTAGGAAATTGCAACTTTAAGTTAGTGGGAGTTTTTATGTATCGCAGCTAAGCGGCCCTTTGTGCATTATTGATTGCAACGTCTCCGGCAATGTCCAAATCGCCCCCGACTACGGAAGATATGCTCCGAAAAACTGTGAATCGCGACGCTGATAAGGCGAAGGAACAATTCGTCTCCCAACTGTTCAAAATGTCTCCGACAGGTGAACTGACTCGAACAATGGCCGAGACAATTGATCTCAGGTTCAAAGCTGAAATACGAACAAGCATAACGACATCGATCCTGAGGAACGATCTGGACGGAAACGGTGAAATGTCGAGCGAGGAAATCGACCGTGTCCGCGCGGTTCTTTCAGGGGAACAGCGATCACGCTTTGAAACAACAGTGATCAAGGTTGATACTGACAACGACGGAACGCTGTCGGCTGCCGAGATCAGGAAAAGGGGTGCTGAAGCGGTCGCGGATCTGCAAAAGCTTGGTGGACGTGGCAGGCTTAAGGGGACGGCGTTCATGGTGTTCGATGCCAATGCGGACGACGTGGTCGTCGTCGACGACATCATCAAAACAATTGATCGCCTCACCAAAGAAGGGCCATCTGTCACGCCAGAGTCTCGATCTGACCGAAACGAGGTTTGCAAGCTGCCTAAACCCTCACCGGAAGCCTCTCCGGTTTTTGTGGGTGCCTACGAAGGGACTGCTCTCTCCACTGTTGCGGTTGCCGGCCCTGAAAACGAAACAACCTTCGCGGAGCTTGAGATCGAGGAAGGCAAGGAACCGGTCTACATCGTGGCCAGCGTATATGATGCGATGGTTTTACGCGTCACCGGCGCGACCGAACGTGTCGAGCGTTTTGTTGGGAGAAGCCAAAATGGCATGGGCGTTATCGGGCTGCCGGCAGAGCTAGTGGATCTAACATCATTGTCAAATTGCCATTTTCCGGTTGCCTATAAGGAAAATACCTCGAAGTGGATCAAGGCGCGGGCGTTGTTGACCGCCGATCTTGGCCGCGAGGCCAGCATGATTGTTGGTTACAAACTTAGTCGACTGCAGCTTCCCTCAGGTCGTAGCGATAAACCCGCAGCATCGCAAAAGGCCAGCGGCGGTATCATCATACAAAAGGGCGACAAGCGCTTTCGGATGACTGATAAGGGCCTTGCGGAAATTGTAGAGTCGCAAACCTCTTCCGCTTTGGAAATTGATCTGCGCCGAAACTATCCGGACGGGATCGAAAGGCTAATGCCGGAAGATATCGTGACCAACGGAAAGGCAGAGGTGTATGAAGTGTTGCCGCAGCAGGCAGGATTGGTTCAACTGATGAAAAGTGGTGCACTGAGCAGGTTAAGTGATGGTGCTTATTCAATTGACAAGCCCATCGTGCGGTTTCCCGCCGGATTGAATGGCGGACATTCCGTGAAGTTTGTTTTACGAAGTGGTGTGCCGATGCCCGCAGGTAGTCGCGGACATTCAACAGTTTTGATCGAAGAAACGGGAGAATGCCTTGGCATCCGTTGCTGAGAGCAGGTGCAGCCAACTGTAGTAAACAGATAGGCCATGGATTTGCTGACAAGGTCTCAAGCCATGGCATTTTTCAATGAGTGTGAAGAAACTGCATGGCAGGAGGGCATATTGCTTAGGTTTCTTGCGTCTTTGTTGGTGTTAATTTCTATACTATATTTAGGTTCTGTTGGGATTGTCTTGGGGGTAATTATTTGTTGTGTATTGAAGTTTGCTGGAAAACTTCCAAGAATACATAATGCAAGAAAAATATCTATTTATTTAAATTCTCAATTGAATGCCGCAGTCGCTGCGTATGTTTTATTCATTCCAATAGATTATTACATAATTCAGAGTGATTATATTCGTTTCCTTGCTCATGTATAGGAAATTAAGTTCCCGGAAAATAAAGTTTTTATTTCTGCAATAAGCAGTGGTGCTTTTTATTTAGACTTTTATGACTGGTTTGAAGGTAGAAGTTTTCTTGCTAATACACTATTTGCTTGGCAGGGTGCCTTGTATGGTTCATTTCTCGTTTCAATTGTCTGGTTTTCAATGATTTTGCCAAGCATGTTTCAGTTCTTCCCGGCGACTGAAAGAAAGGCCGGTTATTCAGCCGTCGCTGCCGGATTTGCTTTGTTGTTATCTGGTATTATTTTGATAAATATTGATTTTCTATATCTTTCATCTCGGAGGGTAGATCTTCTTTCGCAGTTAATACTGCCTACGGCGGCGTTTGTGCTGATTTTGTTCGGAGCTTCTATTGTTGGAGTTTGTCTCAATAAATTGGGATCTTCTAAATGACAAATGCAAAAACTCTTGGTGGTTTAATTCGAAAATCTTCGGAGAAGCGGCTGAAACACTATCAAGTAATGGATACAATCCGCCAACCGTAGTTGCGCGCGCCACGACGCCAGTGCGTCTTCGCGGACAAAGCCTATGTCGTTGACCTGGTAGTGCTTTCCAATGAGGTTGTTCACCGATTTTGGTTCAGGCGACTGATCGGTGTCTTGAAGTTAATGCCGCCGTGCGGTCGTTGGCAATTGTAGATATCGAGCCATCGTGGCTGGGCGGCATTTCTCATGTCTGAGGTCTTGTACGGAACTCCGTAAGCCCACTCCTCCTGAGGGGTTTTGATGAAGCGCTCTGCCTTTCCGTTGGTCTGCGGAGTGTAGGGCCTTGTGCGGACATGTCTCGCGGATAGTGTCAAAGATCTTTCGCACCTTTGTTTTCAGGCGACGGCTCCTTGGGTTTTGTGTTGCTCCTGGTAGAGCGGTGCCATGTTCATGTATTTGCGGCTGGACCATTCTCCGGCCGCGATATGCCTGAGCCTGGCCGCGCCAGGTTGAGGCAGGATTGGCCGTCCGCGAACGCCCCGACGACCCGAGTTCGTCGCCGGATCTCCTTCATGATCCGCTCCAGCGGATTGCTGGTTCTGATCTTGCGCCAATGGCTGTCCGGAAAGCCGTAATAGGTCAGCGTTTCGCCGATGCTCTCTTCAATCAGGTCGGCGGCCCGTGTCAGTCGCCGCGCCCGCAGGTCTGCGATAACAGAGTCAGCCTTTTCCTGGGCCGCCTTGCGGTTCTGGGCATGGATGGCCTTCAGCATATGCGTGACCTCGCGCACCTTGGTGGAGGGAACGTGGCTGAACACATTGCGG
>NZ_JSEP01000015.1 GCF_001624695.1 Labrenzia sp. OB1
GTCGTCCTTGTCGGCGCGCCCCTGAACGATGATCCCGGGGCAAATTCCGGTTATATCTATCTCTACAGACCGGATGGTTCCGGTGGTTACTCCGAGCAGATTCTGAATGCTTCCATTCCAATTGCCGGGGTCCAGTATGGATACTCCGTTGCGCTCAACAACTCGGAGGTAGCGGTCGTTGGATCCTTTGACCGCAACCAGGTTCATGTATACCAGCCTGACGGCAATGGCGGACATTTCGAAACCAAACTATTGCCGGCCGGCACTCTTTACTCTGATCTTTTCGGGCACAGCGTCGCCATTAACGAAAGCGGTGTGATTGCCGTTGGAGCGATCGGAGATGATGACAAGGCGGCCAATGCCGGAGCGGTCTATGTGTACACACCTGATGACTTTGGAGGCTACGATGAAGTCAAGCTGACAGCATCCGACGGTCTTGCACARGACAACTTTGGCTACTCCGTTGTTGTCGGAGATGGCGGGCACGTTGTCGTTGGCGCTTACAATGACGACGGCGTGGAAGTTAATCAGGGGGCCGTCTATGTCTTCACTCCAAATGGCAGCGGCGGCTATACGCAAACCAAACTGACGGCTTCCGATGCGGATGAAACGGATCAATTCGGGCACGCAAGCGCTGTCAATGCATCCGGAACAGTTGTTGTCGGCGTTCCATTGGCAGATGTTGGCGGCATAACCAATTCGGGTGCGATCTACGTTTACGAGCCTGACGGTTCAGGCGGTTACGCAGAAACCAGAATTGTCGCTCTGGATGTCTATCCCGACGACAGATTTGGATATTCTCTCGACATCAATGACAATGGCACCATTGTTGCCGGCGCCTACAACAACGACGATGCGGGCGCAAACTCGGGAAGCGCCTATGTGTTTGTCCCGGACGGGGCTGGCGGTTACACCCAGTACAAGCTGACCGCTCCGGATGCCGCCGCCGCTGACAAGTTCGGCATCTCTGTCTCAATCAATTCNGGCGGCATAACCAATTCGGGTGCGATCTACGTTTACGAGCCTGACGGTTCAGGCGGTTACGCAGAAACCAGAATTGTCGCTCTGGATGTCTATCCCGACGACAGATTTGGATATTCTCTCGACATCAATGACAATGGCACCATTGTTGCCGGCGCCTACAACAACGACGATGCGGGCGCAAACTCGGGAAGCGCCTATGTGTTTGTCCCGGACGGGGCTGGCGGTTACACCCAGTACAAGCTGACCGCTCCGGATGCCGCCGCCGCTGACAAGTTCGGCATCTCTGTCTCAATCAATTCAGATGGTGTCGTCAGCATAGGTGCTCAGGCAGGAGACGGAACTGTCGCAGACACCGGAGCCGTCTACACCTTCGTGCCCAATGGCGATGGCGACTACGTCGGATACGATGGGACTGTCTACGGGGGAGTGGCCTCTGCCGGGTTAAACATCAATGGCACCGGAGTAGACAATTCCCTCATTGGCGGTGCTTCTGACGACACCATAAGCGGTTTCGCTGGCAACGACACCATCGCCGGAGCCTCTGGTGACGATGTTCTGTCCGGAGGATCGGGCAACGACACCTTTGTGTTCCGCGATGGTGACACCGGTCATGACACTATATCCGGCTTTACCGCGGGTGCTGGAGTTGGCGACGTTCTTGAGTTCGAGACCACCATCTTCAATGATTATGCCAGTGTGCTTGCCGCAGCTGCAGATGTTGGCGGTGATGTCGTCATCACGGTTGATGCGAATACATCCGTCAAACTGGAAGGCGTGACGACTGCAAGCCTTCATCAGGATGATTTCCAGTTCGTCTGATTTCCGACAGGCATCGTAGTCTCGGGAGGCGCTGCCAATGTGCCTCCCAAGCCAGTTTCTTGTTTGATGTGCATCGGCAAGATTCCCGCGACGATTTTCCCGGCTGGGAAGGAGCGGAAGAGCATGAAGGCATCGACGTTTTCGGGACCGCAGAAAGCGCTCATCGTGAAACTCGGGGAACGTCATTCGATTTCGTATGGCGGAAGCACTGACCAGCGTGTCACGTGCCTGGTCACCTTGTCGGGCAACTGCGTCAACGTCTCAACTTCTTCCCGGGTCAGCAAAACCAGGCAAATCAGCGCTGTCCATTCAGGACGCGTGAGGCCAAATTCATACTCGGTGTTGAAGCTGTGTCTAACAACTGAGGCCGCCCCGAAGGACGGCCTCTCTGCGGTTACACGTTTTTTGAACCGCCGCTCAGAGCTTGTCGGTGACCGCCGTGGAGGTGGCGCCTTCCGGCTCCTTGGTGATGACCGGGTCCGAGCCGCCGGACAGAAGCGACTTCACCGTGCGCTCGTAGGCCGACATGTCCAGCGTTCCATCGGAACCGTCGACCAGCTTGTTGATCTCGCCGACCATGCGGATCTGGTGTTTCTCGGTCTGGGCACCAGTGGCGTCGTTTTCAAGAACGATCTCCGCAGCTTCTTCCGGGTGTTCGGCGGCATAGGCCCAACCCTTCATGGAAGCCTTCACGAAACGCGTCAGCTTGTCGACCATGGCGGGATCCTCAAGGCTGGATTCCAGCACATAGAGCCCGTCTTCCAGCGTCGCGACACCTTGGTCCTCGTATTTGAAGACAATCAGGTCTTCTTCCGGGATGCCGGCATCAATCACCTGCCAGTATTCATTGTAGGTCATGGTGGAGATGCAGTCGGCCTGCTTTTGCAACAGCGGGTCGACGTTGAAGCCCTGCTTGAGCACGGTCACGCCGCCGTCACTGCCGTCTGTCGGGATGCCGAGATGGCTCATCCAGGACAGGAACGGATATTCGTTGCCGAAGAACCAGACACCGAGGGTCCGGCCCTTGAAGTCTTCCGGGGACGTGATCCCGGATTCTTTCAGGCAGGTCAGCATCATGCCGGACTTCTTGAACGGCTGGGCGATGTTGACGAGCGGAACGCCCTTTTCACGCGACGCCAGCGCCGACGGCATCCAGTCGATGATTACATCGGCTCCGCCACCGGCGATCACCTGCGGAGGCGCGATGTCCGGGCCACCCGGCTTGATGGTCACGTCAAGGCCTTCCTCATCGTAGAAACCCTTGTCTTCCGCTACATAATAGCCGGCAAACTGGCCCTGTGTGACCCATTTGAGCTGCAGCGTGAGTTCGTCCGCAGCCTGCGCCGCGCCCGATGTCAGGCCCGCTCCCAAAACGGACGCGAGCGCCAGACTTTTCAATGCCTTCATTACCATTCCCCTACTTGTTATGGGCAGAACCTACCGGCTCGCCCTCTCTGGAACTTTAAACCATCCGACGGCCCGATCTTGCGGCGCTTCCCATGCACCATGCCGGCTGCCCGTCTTTCGATCACAACTATAACATCCCCCGTTCGCTCGAAAGCGGGTTGTTATGGTCACTTTGAAATCGCCCGGGCGTTTGCTTGCCTGCGCCCATCGCTGACCAATTGGTCAAGAAAATCTAGGAAGCTGCCACCACACTGGTCAAGGTTATTTTTTAGCCATACCGTTTATGTGGTGAACACAAGTGTCCTCACGCCGGCAGATGCCGCGGAGCCGACCTGACGTTTTCACGGATTTTCTCAAGCAGATCCCTGCGGTCCTGACTGCCGTCCACCGCATAATTGAGATTCCTGAACAGGGATGTCTGTTCGGTGAAGAACCGCCGGACCGCGTCCTTGCCGTCAAAGGCAAAACCGGTTCTGGCGATCTGGTAGACGAGGTCGAAGGTTTCCTGCTGGCGCGCCAGGGGAGCGGACACATCCACGTCATCATAGGCGTCCTGCTGAAGATATGCCATGTCGAGAAACAGCGCCTTCTGCTGCACGACGAAATCCCCGGTCGAAACGCCCTCCTCTCCGGTGACCTGCATCATGCGGGTGATCTCGTCCCCCTTCCTGAGCAAGTCGATCATCTCCTCCACCCTGGGCACCCAGTCGGGACCGATATTCTCGTCATACCAGTCGGCGAGCTGCGTGTGGTAGCGCGACCAGGACAGCAGGGGGTCCACCGCCGGATAGAAGCGCTTGTAGGCGCGCTCCGAGGACAGACCCAGGAATGTCTTGACCGTTCCGAGCGTCGACTGGGTGACCGGTTCCTCGAAATTGCCGCCCGCGGGCGAAACGGTGCCGATCATGGTGAGACTGCCGGTTTCCCCGGTCGCGGTTCTCAGGACACCGGCGCGCTCATAGACACCCTTGATGGCGGAATCCAGATAGGCCGGGAAGGCTTCTTCTCCCGGTATCTCCTCGAGACGCCCGGAGGTTTCACGCATCGCCTGCGCCCAGCGCGAGGTGCTGTCGGCGATCAGCAGAACGTCATAGCCCATCTGGCGATAATATTCGCCCAGCGTGATGCCGGTATAGATCGACGCCTCACGCGCGGCGACGGGCATGGAAGACGTGTTGCAGATGATCACCGTCCGGTCCATCAGCGTCCCGTGACCGGAAGGATCCGGCTGCTGCGGGAATTCGGTGATGGTCTCGACAACCTCGCCAGCACGCTCGCCGCAAGCGACAACGATGACGATATTGACCGCCGAGAACCGTGAGATCAGCGACTGGAGCACCGTTTTGCCGGCGCCGAACGGACCTGGAATACAGCCCATGCCACCGCGTGCGATCGGAAAGAACGTATCGATCAGACGCAGGGTGGTGACCAGAGGCTCATTCGGATAGAGCCGTTCGCATTGCCCCTCCCTGACCAACCTTTCGGGAATGGCACGGCGCACCGGCCAGTGCTGAACCATGGTCAGGTCGCGGGTGTCGCCCCGCTCGTTGCGGAGTGTGGCGACAACCTCGTTGATCGTGAAGGCCCCTTCACGCACCCGCTCCACCGTCCAGCTTCCGGTAAGAGAGAACGGAACCATGATCTTGTGCTCGAAACGGCCTTCGGGAACCGTGCCGAGCGCATCTCCTGCCCTGACCGGGTCACGGGATTTGACCTTGGGCTCGAAGGCCCATTTGCGATTCTGATCGAGCGCGTTGGTGAGAACGCCGCGTGGCAGGAAGAAGCCGTATTCGGCGGCAATATCCGCAAGCGGGTTCTGCAGACCGTCGAACACCGTGCTGAGCAGGCCGGGTCCGAGCGCCACGGACAGCATCTCGCCGCTCTGGATCACCCGGTCGCCGACACGCACGCCGGCGGTGCTTTCGAAGACCTGGGCTTCTGCGGTGCTGCCGCGCACGCGCAGCACTTCCGCCTTCAGATATTCGCGCGGCTTGCCGTCCCGTTCCGGGCCATGGGGAATGATGTAAACAACTTCGTTCTTGATCAGCGGCGCATCGTCGAGTGGGGCAAGGGTCACCAGGTCGTCCTGCACGGCGACGATCCGGGCGGTCGGTTCGGGAAGCTGAGCGTGGCTGGTCATGAAGTGGCTCCCTGAAGGGCTGAAGAGCTGTCCGCGAATAAACCCTGGCCGGGGGGAGGTTCGTCGGCGGCGGCCTCATCGGGCGGGCTTGAACCGCCAAGCGCAGCAGTCACCAGAAGCTGC
The DNA here is from genome assembly GCF_001624695.1 of Labrenzia sp. OB1. GTDB lineage: Bacteria > Pseudomonadota > Alphaproteobacteria > Rhizobiales > Stappiaceae > Roseibium. Next base: position 5,474 of record NZ_JSEP01000015.1, read on the forward strand.
AGCCGCTCACGGGCCGCATCCTCGCTGTAACGCGACCAGCGTTCGACGATGACCCAGCGCAACACATAGATCGCCACGGCCTCGAAATCGAATTCATGCAGCATTCCGTATTGATCGAGCTGACGAAAAATCTGCGTCAGGCTGAGGCGTTCCATGGCGATGTGATCACCCGATTGCATCAGACGGTGCGCTTCCACGACCCAGGGCATGAAATTGCCGAGGCCCAGACCCGGATCGCTCCAATGCTTCGCGATTCGGCCGCACCAGCGGCCGAAGCCCCAGTTTTCAATATCGCCCGCGCTGTCCTGCCCCTCCCGGCGGCGGCGCAGCGCGGCAATCACGGTGCGTGTCTCCATGCGGGCACCAACAAGATTCTGAAGATCGGGGTAAGCCTTCAGATGCGCGATTGCGTTGCGCGCGCTATCGAGGACTTCGCTGTCCCGGTTATGGCGGGCCACGCCAGCCCAGGCGGTCACTTCCATAAGTTCCCGCAGCAGGTGCGAATGTTCGGGCTGAAGCATCGTCAGCCGCTGCTTCAACCGGAACTCCGAAATCGGCACCTCCTTGCGGGTGAACATCTTGCCCAGATGCGGCAGGCTGGTGACCAGCATGATATATTGGTGCGACCGGGACATCCTTACCTCAGGACCCCTTCCATGACGGCACGCAGACGTGGCTGAAGATGCCGCTTCAGCAGCGCCGCGATCGCCTCGCCGGTCAGATCGATGCAAACGTCCCTGTCCGTAAGCTTGACCTTTATCCCGTCAAGACCCGGCGCGGTGGAGAAGGTCACACCTTCACGCAGAACGTCTCCGGCAAGCGCAATGACAAAATGCGTCAGGGTGCCGGGTTCAACCGCTTCAGGCGACTGTTTCAGCTCCTCGAACGAGATGACCTTTTCCGGCAGCACGATTTCCATCGGCTCGGTTTCGCTGACGGCCGCGTTTTCCCTGGCGTTGGCCGCCATGGCCAGAATGAGCTTCTGCAGGAAGGTTTCATCGGCAAGCGTCGTCGCCACCAGCCGGCTCGCTTCCTGCTGGATCCGCTCACCGAGTTCGTTGCGCAGGCTGAGAACCAGGTCCCGGGAGGCGACTTTCAGGCCGTCCTTGGTTGCCGCCGTCTCCCTGGCCGCCTCGGCGCGCGCCTCCGACAGCAGCCCGTCGGCTTTTTGCCGGGCGGCGAATACGATTTCTTCCGCCTTCGCCGTCGCCTGGGCGCGTATTTCCTCGCCCTCGGACTGTCCGGCTGACACGCCCTCGGCCTTGAGGCGCTCTATCAGCGCCTGGACGCCCGCGCCGGCGGCATTTTCAAGGTCATCCGCCGCGTCATGTTTGGACATTACCGCCTCCTATTGAGAACAACCTGAGTGCATAATTTTATGTGTCCGTACCCTAAGCCGGGATCGAGCCCGCCAGAACCAGTGCGAACACCAGGGCGAAGACCGAGAAACCTTCCAGCACTGCGGCGGGAGCCAGCGATATCCCGAAGATCTCCGGCTTGGCCTTGGAGGCGTTGATGGCGGAGGCCAGCACCTCTCCCTGGCGGATACCGGTCAAAAGCATCGTGGCGCCGGAGAGAACCCCGATCCCGAACAACGCCGCGCCGTTCGCCGCCCCGATGTCGGGTCGTTGCAGGGTGAACATGATCACGATGCCATAGATCACCTGTGAGGACGGCATCAGAGACACGCCGACGAAGCGGCCGTAGCCACCATCGCTGTCCAGCATGGCTCCGATGGCGGCGCTTCCTGCAAGCGTGCACCCCCAGGAACTGCCGATCGCACCAAATGCGACAGGTGCGTAAAGCCCGAACCAACCGAGAACTACAATGAATTCGTTCACAGGCGTGTCTCCTCTTTCCTGAAGGGACGGAATGGGGTGCCTTCGTCCTTCAGACCCCAATTGAAAAATTCTATGACATTCAGCCGCAATCCGTGCACACAGCCGGCAATCAGCCCGAGCGCGATATTGATCGCGTGACCGATGGCCAGAACCAGGATGGCGATCAGTATCCCGACGCCCGGAACAGCACCGTTCAACTGGCCTGACAGGGTGTTGATCGTCTCGCCAAGCGAGGCTGCCGCCAGCGCCAGTGCAAAGAGACGCATGTAGCTGAGGACGTCGGAAAACATGTTGATGAACCGGGTGAGAGACGTGAGCCCGTCGAAGATGCGTAAAGCACCGGTCTTCAGGGAATTGACCTTTCGGTCGCTGCCGAAGATCCCCACGATCAGAAGACCGGCGACAACCGCTCCCGGCCCTGCAGTTTCCAGAGGCGTCCCCTGGCCGAGGTAGGTGGCCAGTCCACCGAGCGCCACCAGACACCAGCCGGCGGGCTGGAGCCGGCCGCTCAGCGTGTTTTCATGGCAGGCGCGCATGACGTTGGCCAGAACAACGTGCAGGACACCAATGCCGAGCGTGATTTTCATCATGACATCGACGTTCCCGAGAGGCAGGACGTCGAAATGCGCAAGGAAGCTCCCCTCAGGTGGCTTTACGCCGAAATAGCTTCCCGTCGCCACACCGAACACCGCCGTGGACACCGACAGCCAGATGGACATTGAGAACATCCGCCGGCCAAGAGCCGTGCCGGCGAAACGCCTGCGGAACAGAAAAAGCAGAGCCAGCAGCAGGAGGCCATAGCCCGCGTCCGTCATGATCATTCCGAAGAAGACGATGAACGAGACATAGACGACCGGGGAAGGGTCCCAGTCGCGGTAGCCGGGTGTCTGGTAGAATTCGACCAGATCCTCACCGGCGGCAAAGGATGGGTCGTTTTCCAGAAGTGTCGGCGGTGAGTCCTTCTCCGAAACCTCCTCGATGAGCGCCGCGACACCGATTTGGCCGGCGAGGTCCCTCACTTGCGCGATACGGTCCCGCCGTGCCCAGGCCTGAAGAACGAACACCCGGTCGGCGTCCGCCGTTTGGAGAGCAGCACGGCGGCGCGCGGCCCGGTCCCGCGCAGCGGCCAGATTTCGTGCCAGCACATAGCGCCATTTCGTCAGGACCTGGCGCTCAAGCTGGAGTTCCTCGAGTTTGATGGCCGCGGCTTCATAGCTGCGGTTCAGGGAGGAGAGCGTTTCAGAACCGACATGCACCCGCGGCACCGGCATGTCGCTGACCGGCGGCTCTTCAGGCGCCAGGAGCACGATATAGGCGCGATACCGGTCCCGATAGACAATTTCCAGAATCTTGTCCGACGGGTCGACCTTCTTGAGTTTTTCCAGGGGCACCACATAGAACCACAAACGATTGTGACCTATCTGCGCAAGATCGGTGAAGCTGAATTCTCCCCAGGGTTCGACATCCCGGATGCGGCGTGCGAGCCTGGCGACATGATCCTCGCAGTCCTTCATCGCAGCGCGGTTCTTCAAGGTCTGCTCGACAACGCCTTCGAGATCGAAACGATCCGGATCGGTGACCGGACGGAGCTGGGACGGACAGGCGACAAGCCACCGCAACGCTTCAACCGCTTCCCGTCCTCCGCCGGGCGGAATGGCCTCCAGCTCCTTTTGCACCGAAGCGAGCGGGATTAGATGCAGCGCCCCGAAGCGCTGTGTGGCCTCCAGGACCGCATCCTTGTCGTTCAGAACGCCTACAAGGCTCACCTTGACCAGGGGAACGATGCTCATAGCTCGGCCATCCTGGCACCGGCCGCGCGGGCGGCCGTCTTGCGTTTGGAGATCTTCGCGCGCACCACCGCGTCACGTTCCGCATCCGCCAGGGCCATGCGGATTTTCCGGATGTTGCGCTCGGCCTGCGGAATGAGCACCTTCTCGAACAGATTGACACGACGCGAGATCACGGCTTCCGCCTCCAGCAGCCGCCCGACCCGTTCCCTTGCGACCTCAAGCTCCAGGCTGAGCCGCAGCAGGTCCTTCATGCCCTCCACATAGGGATCGACCCAGTGAGGGCGCGCCAGCAGGGAATAGGGCCTCGTTTGAAGCTCGACGTCTTCAAGCGTTGGCAGAATGGTCCCGGAAAGGTTCTGTTCTCCCTTCACCAGCTTTCCGACCGTTACCAGGCCCTGAAGCGGCACAAGCCTGTTGGCGAGCATCGGCAGCGATGCCGCGATATCATCGAATTTTCGCTGATATTCGGCTTCCAGCCGCTTCACGGTTTCCCTTGCCCTGGCACGCTCGGCGACGATCTGAAGGCGCTTGAGTTCCAGCGACGGCAGGAAGCGGTTGTATTCCGCCAGTTGCGCGCTCTCCCTGGCAAGGGACGACTTGTTGAGCGCCAGCCTTGCCATCAGGCAGCCTCCCCGTTCGAGGATTTCACCGGTTGCCCCTCGTTCGGAAGGTATTTGTCGATCAGTGCCTGCTTCATCAGGAGCTGGTCGGGTTCGAAACAGTCCGCCAGGGTCCGCCAGCACAGATCCAGCGCCTCTTCCAGCGGTTTCGACACCTCGATGTCCATGAAGCGTTCCCGGAACAGGGCGCCGAACTTCAGCAGCTGGCGGTCATAGCCGGACAACTCGAAGGCCATCGACTGTTTCTGCTCCGCATCCCGCGCGCCCGAATAAAACCGGATCATGGTGTTCATGATCTGATTGTGATCCTCGCGGGTTACCTTGCCGATCACATGCTGCTTCAGACGCGAGAGCGAGCCGAAGGGATCGATGACACCGCTGTGCAGGTAGAACTGGCCCTCGGTGATGTAGCCGGTGTTGTCGGGCACGGGGTGGGTGACATCATTGCCCGGCATGGTCGTGACCGTCAGGATCGTCACCGAGCCCGCACCCTTGAAGTCACAGGCCTTTTCATAGCGGCGCGCGAGCTGGGAATAGAGGTCGCCCGGGTAGCCGCGGTTCGCCGGAACCCGTTCCATCGCGATGGAGACTTCCTTCAGCGCATCGGCGAAGGCCGTCATGTCGGTCAGCAGAACGAGGACCCGCTTGCCTTCCTCGACCGCGAATTTCTCGGCAACCGCCAGAGCCATGTCAGGAACCTGAAGTCGTTCGACCACCGGATCGGACGCCTGGTTGATGAACATCACAGTGCGCGGAAAGACGCCTGCGTCCTCGAGCTGTTTGCGGAAAAAGGCATAGTCGTCGAAAATCAGACCAAGGCCGCCGAAGACAACGATGTCGGCGTCGGCCTGAATCCCGATACGCGCCAGAAAGGGATTGTAGGGCTCCCCAGATACGGAAAAGATCGGGATCTTCTGGCTTTCCACCAGGCAGTTGAACACATCGATCATCGGCACATCCGTGCGGATCAGACGTGAAGCCAGAACGCGCTTCATCGGGTTGGCGGACGGGCCGCCGAGCGGAACGGACGGATCGCTCGACAAGTCCGGCCCCTGATCGATGGGATGACCGGCTCCGTCGAAAACCCTGCCGAGGATATTGCCCGAATAGGTGACCTTCGCCGCTTCGCCCAGAAATCGGACGGACGCATTGTTCGCCAGTCCCTTGGTGCCGGAATTCACCTGAAGAGACACCATTTCGCCGTCGATACTGATGACTTGCGCGAGAGACGTTTCGCCAATGCCAGGATCCACCAGCGCCAGATCACCCAAACAGGGATGCCCCTCCGACCCTGACCTGGAGGACGACACCGCAATCCGGATGATATCGCCAACGATATCGATAATTCGGCTATGGGAGACCAGCATCATCGTCCCCTGCGAATGGTCCTGTTAAGCGCAAGGATATCGGGTGTTTCGGCACCTCGATCACCTCTATGCGGAATTATATCTTAGGTGGGTACTTTGTCTGTTTGCAATCACAGTTACCCGGCACACCATCGATACCGTTCAACTCAAAGAAGGTTAAACGGGATGTTTTCGCCGGGATATGACCTGCATCAATGATCAGAACCGATCGGCCGGCAGTGTCTTGCGGGGTAAATATCGCGGGGTGAATTGTCTTTCTCACCTTCCGGGCGATTCTCTCCGGCCCGGCATTCCATGAAAAACCTCAAAGACGAACAAAACTTCCCCTACGGAAATTTATCTCCCCTGAAAATACTGAAATCGTGAATGAGGGCGACCTTCTAAATCAGATCGTAAATTTTACCCCTGCCGGGATCCCGATAGTTCATTCCTCTTCGGAATTCGGCAGATTCATGGCCGCAATTTTTCCAACATGCGCCGAAACTATTGACAGAATTTACATTCCTACAAGAATTACTATATCAATTATTAACTAGATACTTAATTTTTTAAGAAATTATGTAAACCTCCTTAATTTTCGCGACACTCTTAAGTAATATTAACGTTCATATTGAGTGTCAAAGTTAGATTAACCGGAAGTTGCACCCTACATTTTTGCTTCACATTTTTCTCAAAATGTTATTTTCTAGACTTAAAGATAGACTTATCTCGCAGTATTTCCGTCATGGTTCACTGGTTTAACATGTGATCGTGGACCAATTCGGATCAGGAGGACATGTTGACGGACCACGTGACACACCATCCACTCGACCTCACGGCTCCGCCTAAATCATCGACACAAGCCGGGACGGCTCAGGACAGCCGCGCCACCGCTGGCAGACCGCCCAACGTCAAGGCTCCGGTCCGCAGCGATCTTGGCACCATCCTGCTCCACTGGACGCTTGTGATCGCCATTTTTGTCAGTCTCCTGACAGGGCTCAGACTGTCCGCCGACGCGGAAGGTGCGTGGTTCTCCAAACTGTTCGAGCCGATCCTGCCCCAGGGCGAGATCTGGACATGGCACTACGTTTCCGCCGTCTTCGTGCTGGGACTGATTTTCGCCTATGCCGCCTATATGTCACTGGCGCGTCTGAAAAGGCGGGTTTCCTCCAAGAAAATTGTCGTCCTGACCCTGCCGGCCAGCAACAAGCTGCGTATCGCGGCGGTCAATGTCATCGCCTACTGGATCCTGTTCGCAGCCGTCATCACGCTATCGGCGACGGGGGTGCTTCTCTACATGGGCTACGGCGGCATTTGGGTCACCGTCCATTTTACCGCCGCCGTGGTCGTGCTGACCTATATTGGCGCTCATGTTGTGCTTCATTATTGCTATGGGGGGCTGGAGCAGCTTCTGCGCCTGTTCCGTCCGCAGACGTTGCGCCGGTTTCCCGGCATGGCGCGCCATCCTCTCGCAATCGCCACCGCTCTCGGTGCGGTCATCATCGCCGCCACCGTTTCGCTGGATTTCGGCACGAGGTCCGACCTTGTAGTCGCTCAGGCGGACGCCTTGCCGACGCTCGACGGAAATATGGACGATGCGCTCTGGCAAGCTGCCGAACCTGTGTTCGTCAGAACCCAGCAGGGGTCAAATCTTGACGGAGTCGGCGAATCCACCGTTGAAGTCCGCGCCGTTCAGGTTGGTGACAAGATCGCCTTCGGTTTTCGGTGGCAGGACCCCAACCGCTCCCTGAAACGGCACCCGCTCGTCAAGACTGAAGACGGGTGGCGCATGCTGAACAACCGCGCGGATATCTCTGACGAGACGGCTTACTATGAAGACAAGTTCTCCGTGGCCTTTTCGACCAATGACGTCTTTGGAGGCGGCGGTGCGACGCATATGGGTCCAAAACCGCTTGGCGACAAACCGTCAGCCTTGCACGGGCGCGGCTTGCATTACACCACCGACGGCAGCCTGGTCGACGTCTGGCAATGGAAAGCCTCGCGCGGCGGCATGCTGGGCAAAGTCGACGACATGTGGTTCGGTGCGCCCGTGGAGCCGAATGAGGCGCAGTTGGCCGGCAAGGGCCGCTACAGCGCCGGCTACAGTTCCGACGACGGCAAGGCCTTCTACGTCTACAACTACATAAGCGATCCGGAGACCCATTATCACGGCACCGTCGGTGTCCGGCGCCTTCCCATCGACTATGAGAAGACCGTAGCTCTCATGGGCAACATCGACCTTTCGGTGGAAGCCAGCGATGACCAGGGGTCCCAATGGTGGATGTTCGAGGAGGAAAGCGTTCCCTATTCCAAGGAAAAGGACGCCGAAATTCCCGTAGGCACGGTTCTTCCAGGCGTTCTGATCCAGGGCGAATATTCAGGCAATCGGGCCGACCTTGAGGGCGGCTCGGAATGGCAGGACGGCTATTGGACGCTTGAAGTCGTCCGCGATATGGATACAGGCAACGAAAAGGACCTGGCCATGAAGGACGGACTGTTCATGTGGTTGTCGGTCTTCGATCACAACCAGACCCGCCATACGCGGCACTCACGCCCGGTGCGGATGACTTTCAAATAACCTGCACCTGAACGAACCGGACCGCCACGCTTCACACCACGGACCCGCCAAACATGTCAAAGAGCACCTGCACCGTTACGATCAACGGCAAGAAGATCAAGGCCAACGTCGGGGACACCCTGATCGACGCAGGCCTCGGGGGACGTCTCGTCATCCCGCATGATTGCTGCTCCGGTCAGTGCGAAACCTGCCGGGTTCGCGTGCTGGATGGCGAGATCGACGACCTGGGAACGCGGGAAAAGAACACCGTGCTCGGATGCATTTCCGTGCTGACGGGTGACGCGGAGATCTCCTATGATCCCGTGCCGATCGTGAAAACGGCCAGGGGCGTCGTGGACTCCATCCGCGAAGTCAAGAAAGACTACCTGGAGGTTCGCATCCGCGTTGCACGGCCGGTCACCTGGCTTGCAGGCCAGTACCTGCGGGCCACGTTCGCGGGCTATCCGCCACGGGACTACAGTCCGACGACACCGCTCAACCTGGATGCGGAACAGGACATCATCGTCTTCCACATCAAGGTCTATCCCGACAGCGTCGTATCCTCGAAACTGGGAACCGGCATCGCAAAGGGCCACAGCGTCAAGCTTCACGGTCCCTTCGGCAACGCTTTCCTGCGGCGTCAGCCGGAACCGGTCATACTGACCTCAACCGGAACCGGGTTTGCTCCAATATGGTCGATTGCCGTTGCCGCGAGCATGGGTCAGCCGGGGCGGGAGATCCGTGTCATTGCCGGAGCCCGCACCCGAGACGGTCTTTACATGCGCGACGCAGTGCGCTGGCTGCGCAATCGCGGCGTTGCGATTTCACTGACGGCGAGCGACGGCGACGATGAGACCGTTCTCTCGGCACGTCCGCAGGACCTTGTCGGCGACCTGACCCCGGACCACGTCATCTATTCGGCGGGCGCGCCGACGCATGTGGAAGCGATGCGCGACCTGGCCCGCGAATCCGGCGCAACCTTCTATGCCGACCCGTTTTATATGGCTGAAGAAGACAAGGGCGTTCTTGCACTCGCCGGCGCCCTGCTAAGGAAGGCGGCAAACCCGTTCACTTCCACGACAGCGAGTTAGAGCGCGTCCATCAAATGGCGGACATTTGACCATAGTGATTTCGTCTTCAGAAAAGGCGGGGTGCGCGTTGTGGAGTCTCTCACCAAAAGAACGGGCCAACACAGTCCGTGGACGAAGTCGCCCGGCCCTTCGGGTGCCGGAAAGCAGCGCACCGGCAGCCTACTGGGCCGCCGTCGATATCACCTGGTCAATTGAGAAGATCAGTTCCTGGGCTTGCACAACCGGCATCGGACGTCCGAGATAATAGCCCTGCGCTTCGGTACAGCCGATGTCCACCAGCATGTCCAGAAGTTCCTTGGTCTCGACACCTTCGGCGGTTGTGGTCATATCGAGATCCTTTGCCAGCTCGATAATCGCCTTCACGATGGATTTTGAGTCGTCCGAATAGGCCATCGACCTGACGAAGGACTGGTCGATCTTGATCTTGTTGAACGGGAAGCGGCGCAGATAGCTGAGCGAGGAGTATCCGGTACCAAAGTCATCCATCGACACTTTGACCCCCAGCGACTGGGCCTGATGCAGGGCATTCAGAACGTCATCGGAATCGGAGAGAAGAACACCTTCCGTCACTTCCAGTTCAAGACGCTCCGCGCGCAAGCCGGAGGTGACAAGTGTTTCAATCAGCACCGGGCCGAAAGCGTGACCGCGCAGTTGCCGCGGCGACAGATTTACCGCCACACGCAGGTGCTGCGGCCAGTCCGCCGCAATGCGGCAGGCTTCCTTCAGAACCCATTCTCCCAGTGGGTTGATCAGGCCGGTGTCCTCGGCAAGCGGAATGAAGTCCGCCGGAGATACGAGCCCGCGGGTAGGATGGTTCCAGCGCACAAGGGCCTCGAAGCCGGAAATCGTGAAGCTTCTGAGGCAGTATTGGGGCTGAAAATAAAGCTCAAGTTCGCCGTTTCCGATCGCGTTGCGAAGATCGGTGATCAGTTCGCGCCGGTCCTTGACCGCAGTGCCCATGTCCGCCTCGAAGAAGCGGTAGGTGTTGCGTCCGTCTTCCTTGGCCCTGTAAAGTGCCAGATCGGCCTGTTTGAACAGCTCGTCTCCCGCCGTACCGTCTCCCATGGCGAGCGAGATCCCGATGCTCACGCCAATGACGATTTCATGATCGGCAATCTGGAACGGTTGCGACAACTCCCAGATAATCGTCTGGGCGAGTTCGTCGATCTCCTGCGCGGTGCAAGGCAGATCTGTAAGGATGGCGAATTCGTCGCCGCCGAGCCGGACGACAATTTCCCTGTCGCCGACAATCGCCTTGAGCCGTACCGCGACCTGCCGCAAAAGTTCGTCGCCAATAGGATGGCCGAGAGCATCGTTTACGGTCTTGAACTCATCCAGGTCGAGGCACAGGATCGCAAACTCGCCACCTTCAACCCGCTGACGTTTCAGGAGCGCCTGTTTCTGCTCGCGGAATTCCATTCTGTTCGGCAATTGGGTCAGGATGTCGTGGCGGGCGAGATAGGCCAGCCGGTCCCGGGCTTCCTGGCGTTCCGTGATGTCTTCGGAAATAGCCACCCAGCCACCGTCGGACAGCGGCTGGCGCGTGGTCAGAACGATCCGGCCGGAACGGATTCTCACCATCTCCGTACTTTGCGTTCCCGCCTTCTGCTTGCGCTCCGCGGATGACGCGCCGGGGCTCGCGGCCTTCGATTTCTCCGGCTCGATCGTTTCGAGATTCTGGAGTGCGGAAAGTTCGGCCGCCGTCATACCCGGCTTGATGCCATTCGGCTCCAGTTCGAAGAGTTCCAGGTAACGCTGGTTCGAAACAATCAGTTTGCCGTCCGCGTCGAACATGCACAGGCCGTGGGACATGTTGCTGAGGGCGGCATCGAAGAGGATGTTCTGTTCGCGGAGCCGGGTTTCCTGGGATTTCAGGATCAGGTTCTTCTCGCTCACCCTGAGGCGCAGTGCGTCCCGTTCCTTGACGGATCGTTGCAGGGAAACGACAGAGCGTGCGATATCGCCCACTTCGTCACTGCGCTCGGTGCCGACCACCTTGCTTTCGAAATCACCGTCGGGGATACCGGATAGAACGCGGGTTATGTTTGTCAGCGGGCGGGTGACCTGACGAGCCAGAAGAAACGCGACACTGGCGAATGCCACGAGCGTCAGAAGACCGAAGAGCAAAAGCCATTTGAGCAGTTTCGCTTCCTCTTCGATCCCGATCCTTGTGAGTTCATTCTGGGTTTCCGTAAGAGCCTCGATCGGCATCATCGCACATATCGACAGCGGCAGAACCGGCACGCCGCATTCGATGACCCTTTCACCGTTGGATGTCAGGCTCGGCCTGTCGGACCAGCTGAGGAGATCGGATTCATTGCCGAGGAAATTCGCCCGCGAGATAATTCTCTCGTCGTAGATGATGGCCAGCTCGAAGGCATTGATCTGGGCAAGATCCACCAGCAGGGTTTCTTCCGGACGCAGCCAGCGCTGTGCCAGAAGCCCTCCGATTACATAACCGAATTCGTCAAAGACCGGTACGAAGATGATCTGGGACACCACGTTGACGTTGTCGTCCGGAACGAACACCTTCGTGTCGGCGATGGGCAGTATTTTCGAGATGGTAAGTTTCTCGCCGGGGTAACTTGCCTTCAAGGACCGGACCATGTCGGAATAGAAGCTGAAGCCCTCGACCTTCGATCCCAACGTCACGAGATCCGCGTCATAGGATGAGGCACCAATGACCCTTGCCTCATCGTCCAGAACGATAATCCCGTCGACATTCGCCAAATTGGCGGCCGGACCGAGCAACTCGGACATGGCGACGACATTCCGGGACGCGATGGCCGTTGCGGTGTCGGCGCGCTCGGCGATCGAGTTCAATCGCCGGAGCCTGTCCTCAAACAGAAATTCCAGACGCGTTCCGGCGAGTTCCACATCGGCTGAGAGTTTTTCCTGCAGACCCGTCTGCGACAGTTGCAGCAGTTCGGTCTCCTGGCGGGCCATGCTGCCCTCAAGCTGATAAGCCACCAGTCCAATCAGTCCGGCAAACGCGCATAGCGCTGTAAAAACAGCGCCGTAAGTGTAATGCCAAAGAATAGACGAGTGACGTATCATGTTCACACTTGACGCTATTTAAGAACCGGCACACCGCCAAAGTCACGGATCTGGCTGCGCGCCTTATCGGACTGGGCGTATTCGATGAATGCCTTCATCTGGTCATCCATGGTGCCGTCCTTGTAGATCAGAGCCAGCGTGACGGCACTTGGGTAGCTGTCGTCTGTCGGATGACTTTCATCGATCTCGAGAACGTTAAGTCCATCTTCGAGGGGAAGGGAATAAGGGCCGAACGCGATAGCGCCTTCAACCTCGCGGGCACTTGAAATCGCATCCTGTGTGGTGAGTGCCGTTTTGGAGCGCGGTGAAAAGGCCAGATCATTCCAACCGGGCATGGAGCCGCGCAGCACCTGCAGCGTGCTGTCGGCATCCTCCCGCCGAACGAGTCTGACCCGCAAATCCGCGCCACCGACTTCTGCCCAATTCGTAACTTCACCGGTATATATTTTTACGAGTTCTTCACTTGTCAGGCCTTTAATTCCGGTAGAGGGATGCGTGAAAACAGCGCTCGGAATTCTGGCGATCGGAAGGTAGATCAAACCATATTGGACTTCGCTGTCCTTCAAGGGCCGTGCAACCCGGCCGAGCCGTTCCGCACCGGAGCTGACCGCCGCAATTCCACCTCCTGAGCCTATGCTCGGAGGGATCGACAACTCAATGTCAGGATAAGAAGCTGAAAAGCCATTGCCGATCTCCCGAAGCATTTCAAGGCCGTCACCCGTGCCGACGACCTTGAGGCCGGAATCGGCGACCGCAGCCGGGGTGTGCTGCAGAAGTGCGCCAAGCGACAATACCAGGGCGAATGTCAAAGCTTTCATATATACCACCTAATCTTGTTCACACTCGCTAATCTAGCATATTCAAGTTAACTAAAAGCTAAAACCGGGCTAGAATTTGTAGTAAAAGTGAAATTTTCGTGGTAATCAGAAATACAACTTAATTTTTCTTCTGGTTGTATATTTGATCTATGCAAAAATTATTTGCCCTCGGGCGACAATATTTCACTTATAACGACGCAACGTAATATTTTAAACTTTATCGATCTCTTTGAGACCTTTATTACCTGACAAAATAGTCCTTAACCTGCTTCAGGCCCGCCCCCCCCCTAAAGCCACCTGTATTTGGCGCGCGGCATGTTCGAGAAGATATTCGGCGGAACGCAGGCCGAGCGCAGAGCCCTGTTATGCTCCAGGGCCCAGAAAATATCTTCTGTCGTAACTATATGATTTTGTTTATTAGTTTAAGCGCGTCTCATCAGACGCCGATTTGTCCGCAAACGGACCCGCGACCGACGATCGCCAGCGGAACCCGATACCAGGCTCAACAAACAAGACCCTATTTGATGGCTTGGTATTACCTGCCAAGGGCCGCAGCACTTGCCCGGACAACCAGTTCCACATCGAGCATGACCGGCGACTTCCGCCGGTCTGCGACAGCGCCTGCCGGATCCATGCCTTCCAGCAGCAGCGCGGCCGCCTGAACACCCAGAGCGCGCCGATCCTGGCGGATGGTTGTCAATCCCGGCACATAATATTCGGAGAGTTCGATATCGTCGAAGCCGATGACGGACATATCTTCCGGCACCTTGATCCCGTTGGCTGCCAAAGTGGAAATCAGGCCGAAGGCCACCTGATCCGATGCGCAAAACACAGCGGTCGGCCTTTCGTCCATCGCCAGGATCTTTTCCACCGCATTGCGGCCCGACTCCAGGGAAAAGTCTCCCCGGATGATCCACTCCTCCCGAAACGGCAGGTCAAGACGTTCCCGCTCGGCCAGCATGCCCTCCCGTCTGGTGTGGGTCAGCACATTGTCCTGGGGACCGGTGACATGGGCAATCTTCCGGTGCCCGAGCTCATATAAATGGCGAACGGCAAGGCGGGCACCGCGATTGTTGTCGCTTCGAACCGACGGCAAGTCGTACCCATGCACCCATTCACAGGCGAACACGATCTGTTCGGAAACACCGTTTACCTCGAATTGCTTTAGCTCGTGGCTTGAAACCGTGCCATCCAGACAGATCATGCCGTCGATCTGTGAATCAAGGAAATAGTCGACCAGCAGCTTCCCGGTGCTGGTGTGGTCATTGGTATCGACGACCAGGACGGAATAATCCCGTTCGCCGATCGCTTCGCTTATGCCCGCCAGGATCTGGGAGAAAAACGGATTTCCCAGATTGGGGACCAGCACGAGCACGGCACCGGCCTGCCGTGTCCGCAGGTTTCGCGCCGCCCTGTTCACCCGGTATCCGGTAGACCGGATTGCCGCGAACACGCTTTCACGTGTTGCCTCCGTCAAGAGTTCCGGATTGCTGAGAGCGCGGCTGACTGTTGCCGTCGAAACACCTGCCTGTCTGGCAACATCCTGAATTCTGGCGCTTTTTTGAACCAAACCCGTCTCCGGTGTGCTCTGCTTTTTCTTCGCTCACAATTTCGGGTTGACATGAGCCCGTTTCCTGAGAATTATGAATGTAATCGATTACATAGAGATAAACAACCAGATGTAATCGATTTAAAATGCGGTGGAGGCCGTATTGTTAAGTGCAATCGAACAGACCTGTTCGGTGGGAGGATGATATGAAAGCATTACGCGCAATTTTTGCCGCGACCACTGCTCTATGCGCAGCAACCGCAGCGAACGCAACAGATCTTGAAGTCACGCATTGGTGGACATCCGGCGGCGAAGCCGCGGCGGTCGCCGAATTTGCAAAGGCCTTTAACGCAACAGGCAACAACTGGGTCGACGGCGCCATCGCCGGCGGTGGCGGAACGGCACGGCCCGTGATGGTCAGCCGCATCATCGGCGGCGATCCGATGGGCGCCACGCAGTTCAACCACGGCCGCCAGACCGAAGAGCTGATCGAAGCCGGTCTGATGCGAGACCTGACGGAAATTGCCGAAGCCGAAGGCTGGAAAGACCTCATCAACCCGCCGTCGCTGCTGGACAGCTGCACCGTGGACGGCCGTATCTACTGTGTGCCCGTGAACATCCACTCCTGGCAATGGCTATGGCTGTCGAACGCCGCTTTCGAAAAAGCCGGTATTCCAGTCCCCAACAACTGGGACGAATTTGTCGCTGCAGCGCCGAAGCTCGAGGAAGCCGGTGTCGTTCCGCTCGCCCTCGGTCAGCAGCCCTGGCAGAATTCAGGTCTGTTCAACGTTCTAATCGCGACACTTGCCGGTCCTGAAACACTCGTCCAGGTCTACGGCGAAAAAGACGTCGAAGTAGCCGCCGGCCCGAAAATGGAACGGGTCTTCAAGGCCGCGGAGGATGCCCGGCGCATGCGCAAGGGATCCAACGTCCAAGACTGGAACCAGGCGACAAACCTGGTCATCACGGGGCAGGCCGGGGGACAGATCATGGGCGACTGGGCCCAGGGCGAATTCCAGGTCGCGGGCCAGGTCGCCGGTGAGGATTACACCTGCCTGCCGGGCCTTGGTGTGAACGAAGTAATCTCGACTGGCGGCGACGCGTTCTACTTCCCGGTCGTTGACGATCCGGAAGTTCAGAAAGCGCAAGATCAACTCGCTTCGCTGATGGTTTCGCCGGCCGTGCAGGTCGCCTTCAATCTCAAGAAGGGCTCGCTGCCGGTTCGCGGCGACGTCGATCTGGCAACCGCAAACGACTGCATGAAGAAGGGTCTGAAGATCCTCGCATCGGGCAACACGCTTCCGGACGTGAACCAGCTCAACACCGAGGATACCAACACGCAGCTCAACGATCTGTTCGTCGAATTCTTCAACGACGAAAGCATCACGGCCGAAGACGCTCAGGCGCGGTTCGTCGACATCGTTGCGCAAGGGGACTGATCCCCAGTCTTTCTTCCGACAATGAGCGCCGTGGAGCCCGTCAGGGCTCCACGGCACCGTCCACGCTATTGCCAAGGACGTAGCAGACAGTGGCCAACGACAAACCTTTTCAGCCTTTCCGGAATCTGAACGCGAAGATCGCATCGATCCCGATGATCCTGACGGCGCTGGTGATTTTCGTCGGCTGCACCCTCTGGACGATCTTCTATTCATTCACCAAATCGAAGCTTCTGCCCAAGCTGGATTTCGTCGGCTTCGATCAGTACGAGCGCCTGTGGGGAACCCGCCGCTGGCTGGTTTCGATCGAGAACCTCTTGATCTATGGAAGCCTGTCGCTGATCTTTTCCCTTCTCATCGGCTTTCTGCTGGCAGCGCTTCTCGACCAGAAGATCCGTTTCGAGGACACCTTCCGGACAATCCTGCTTTACCCGTTCGCCCTTTCATTCATCGTCACCGGTCTGGTCTGGCAATGGATACTCAATCCGGATTTCGGCGTTCAGCATGCGGTGCGCAGCCTTGGCTGGGAGAGTTTCAACTTCGACCCTCTCTACAATGCCAACATCGTTATCTACGGCGTCCTGATTGCCGGCCTGTGGCAGGGAACCGGACTGGTGATGTGCCTCATGCTGGCGGGTTTGCGCGGCATTGACGAAGACATCTGGAAAGCCGCCCGCGTCGACGGCATTCCCATGTGGAAGACCTATCTGTTCATCGTCATTCCGATGATGCGGCCCGTGTTCATCACCACCATCGTCATCATCACTTCCGGCATCGTCCGGGTCTACGATCTGATCGTCGCGCAGACCGGCGGCGGGCCGGGCATCGCATCGGAGGTGCCGGCGAAATACGTCTACGACTACATGTTCCAGTCGCAGAACCTCGGCCAGGGCTTCGCCGCCTCGAGCATCATGCTTCTCACAGTGGCGATCATCGTCATCCCCTGGGCCTATCTGGAATTCGGAGGCAAACGCCGTGGCTGACTCTCAGGTTCTGACAGATACCGCTGCAGTTACCGGGCCGTTCGGGCGACGTCCGAAGCCCATTTTTTCGCGACGCAACATCATGCTCTACGGCACGTTGATCGTCATCGCGGTCTACTATCTGCTGCCGCTCTACGTGATGGTTGTGACTTCGCTCAAGGGCATGCCGGAAATCCGGTTCGGCAATATCTTCGCACCGCCGGTTGAAATCACCTTCGAGCCTTGGGTCAAGGCCTGGTCGGAAGCCTGCACCGGTCTCAACTGCGACGGTCTGAGCCGCGGCTTCTGGAATTCCGTCCGGATCACCGTGCCGTCAGTGATCATCTCCATCGCAATTGCCTCCGTGAACGGCTATGCACTGGCCAACTGGCGTTTCCGCGGCTCCGAGGTGTTCTTCACCATCCTGATCTTCGGCAGTTTCATTCCGTATCAGGTGATGATCTATCCCATCGTGATCGTGCTGCGGGAGATCGGCGTCTACGGCTCGCTCACCGGGCTTGTGATCGTCCATACGATCTTCGGCATGCCGATCCTGACACTCCTGTTCCGGAACTATTTCGTCTCTGTTCCGGAGGAACTGTTCAAGGCCGCCCGGGTCGACGGCGCAGGCTTCTGGGGCATCTACTTCCAGATCATGCTGCCGATGTCGCTGCCGATCTTCGTCGTCGCGATCATCCTGCAGATCACCGGCATCTGGAACGACTTCCTGTTCGGCGTCGTCTACACCAAGCCCGACACCTACCCGATGACCGTGCAGCTGAACAACATCGTCAACTCGGTTCAGGGCGTGAAGGAATACAACGTCAACATGGCAGCAACCATCATAACCGGCCTGGTGCCGCTTACCGTCTACTTCCTTTCCGGAAAGCTGTTTGTCCGCGGCATCGCCGCCGGTGCTGTGAAAGGCTGAAAAACCCATGGAACCAAGTATCTCCATCAAGAACCTTGCCCTGAGTTTCGGCAACCTGAAGGTCCTGAAAGACCTGAACCTCGAAGTCGGGCAAGGTGAATTTCTCGTGCTTCTGGGATCTTCCGGCTGCGGCAAATCCACGTTGCTCAATTGCATTGCCGGCCTGCTGGACATCACCGACGGGCAGATCTTCATCGGCGGTCGAAACGTCACCTGGGAAGAGCCGTCTCAGCGCGGCATCGGCATGGTATTTCAAAGTTATGCGCTTTATCCGCAGATGACGGTTGCCGGCAATCTCAGTTTCGGGCTGAAAAACGCGGGCCTGCCGAAGGCTGAAATCGAGGAACGCGTCAACAGGGCGGCCAAGATCCTGCAGATCGAACCGCTTCTGAAACGCAAGCCGGCGGCCCTGTCGGGTGGCCAAAGGCAGCGCGCGGCGATCGGCCGGGCCCTTGTCCGGGATGTGAACGTGTTCCTGTTCGATGAACCGCTGTCGAATCTGGATGCCAAGTTGCGCGCGGACCTGAGGGTCGAGATCAAGCAGCTTCACCAGCAGCTCCAGAACACCATGATCTACGTCACCCACGACCAGATCGAGGCCATGACGCTTGCCGACCGGATCGCGATCATGCGTGGCGGGCAGATCCTGCAGCTCGACACACCTCACGAAATCTACAACAAACCGGCCAGCAAATACGTGGCCGATTTCATCGGCTCGCCGACCATGAACTTCTTTGACGGTGCGATCGAAGGCGGCGACCAGTTGCGCTTCACCACGGGCGACCTGTCCTTCACCCTTGAAGGATACGAGTTTGATGCCGGTAGCCCGGCGCCCGGCACGGCATGGTTCGGTATCCGGCCGGAACATATGCTCAGCGGAGCCGATGCCGGGAATGCGCCCATCCGTATGAACGGACAGGTCAATCTCGTGGAGCCGCTCGGCTCGGATACCCTTGCCCGTGTGACCGCGGAGGGCCATTCACTTTGGATTCGCCTCGACGGTCAGGCCGCCATCGCCTCCGGCGACAGCATAGCGATCGGGTTCGATCCGGCACGTGCCAATCTTTTCGACAAAACCACGGAAAACCGGCTTTAAGCCGCGGGTTCCAGCACATTCAGGACATGCATGATGGATATCTCCTTCCAGCTCTATTCCGCGCGTGAATTCGCTCCCTGGGGCCCGGTTCTCGAACGGCTCGCGCAGCTCGGCTATACCCAGGTCGAGGGTTTCGGCGGCAACTACGAGGACGCGGCGGGGTTCAAGAAGCTCCTCGACGCCAATGGTCTGACCATGCCGTCCGGACATTTCTTTCCCATGGAACAGTTCGAAACCGACTTCAACAAGGTCATCGACACGGCCGGGACGCTGGGTATGCGCCGCCTGTTCGTGCCGGCCGTGCCGCCGGAGCAGCGCGTGTCGGACGCGGTCATGTGGCAATCGATCGGCGAACGCCTTGAAGCCATCGGCGCGAAGGTGCGCGATGCCGGATTGCGTTTCGGCTGGCACAATCATGCCTTTGAATTCGCCCCATGCGCGGACGGCCGGTTGCCGATGGACATTCTGCTCACCGCGGCCCCAACCATCGAGTGGGAAGCCGACATCGCCTGGATTGTCCGGGGCGGGCAGGATCCGCTTGAGTGGATCGACCGCCATGCGGACCGTATCACCACGGTTCATGTGAAGGATATCGCTCCGGAAGGCGAATGTCTTGACGAAGACGGCTGGGCGGATGTGGGACAGGGCACGCTTGACTGGAAGGCCATCATGGCCGCGGTGCGCAGCGCCGGCGCCAATCTGTTTGTCATGGAACACGACAAGCCGTCCGACTTCGACCGTTTCGCAAGCCGTTCCATCGACGCCTTTCGCACCTATTAAGGACAGACCATGAGCAAGACACTTGGGATCGGCATCCTCGGATGCGGCAATATTTCCGCTGCCTACATGCGCCTTTCGCCCCTTTTCCGGGGGATCGAGGTGCGCGCCTGCGCGGACATCAACGACGCGGCGGCGAAGGCCCGCGCGGAAGAGTTCGGGCTTCGTGCGGAAACGGTTGACGGCCTGCTGGCCGCTGACGACATCGACATCATCGTCAACCTGACCGTTCCGGCTGCCCATTTCGACGTTTCGAAACAGGTTCTGGAAGCGGGCAAGCACGTCTATTCCGAAAAGCCCTTCGTCCTGAGCGTCGAACAGGGCCAAGCTCTCGCGGCCATCGCGGAGACCAAGGGGCTCAGAGTCGGTTCGGCGCCGGACACGTTCCTGGGCGGATCGCATCAGCTCGCCCGGCATCTGATCGACAGCGACGCCATCGGCAAGGTGACGTCAGGAACCTGTTTCGTTCAGAGCCCGGGCATGGAAATGTGGCATCCGAACCCGGACTTCTTCTTCCAGGCCGGTGGCGGCCCGATCCTCGATCTCGGGCCTTATTATGTGTCCAACCTGGTGCAGCTTCTCGGACCTGTGAAACGGGTCACCGCCATGAGTTCCTCCGGATCGGAGGAGCGGACCATCACGTCCCAGCCGCGCTCCGGCGAAAAGATCAAGGTGGAGACACCGACCACCATCCACGCGGTGATGGAATTCCATTCAGGCGCACAGATCACCTATTGCGCCTCCTGGGATGTCTGGCAGCATGGGCACTCCAACATGGAACTTTACGGACGGGATGGCACATTGCATGTTCCGGACCCGAATTTCTTCGGCGGCGAAGTCCGCATGACAGAGAAGGGAAGCTTCGTTAATATTACCGAGGCTTGGAGGCACCCGTTCTCGAAGAGCAACGACCGAACCCATGCAAATTACCGGACGGCCGGACTTGCGGATATGGCGCTCGCCATTCTGGAAGACCGACCGCACCGCTGCTCGCTTGAATTTGCCCTGCATGTCGTCGACGTGATGACGTCGATCCTCGCCTCGGGCGAAAGCGGGCGGTTCATCGACATCAACACAACCTGCAGCCGGCCGGAGGCTCTCGGTCCGCAGGCTGCACAAGGCCTTCTGGCCTGAACTGGAGCACTTCATGACCTGGACAGCCGCGCAATCGCGTTACGACAAGATGGAATACCGCCGGTGCGGCAACTCGGGCCTGAAACTACCCGCGATCTCGCTCGGCCTGTGGCACAATTTCGGTGACGACACGCCACATGAGCGCAAGCGCGAGATCGCCCGTACCGCGTTCGATCTCGGCATCACGCATTTCGATCTGGCCAACAACTACGGCCCGAGACCGGGCGCCGCGGAGCAAGCGTTCGGCGAGTTGCTGAGAACCGATTTCGCGCCTTACCGCGACGAGATGATCATCTCGTCCAAGGCCGGTTACGGCATGTGGCCCGGCCCCTACGGGGAATGGGGCAGCCGCAAATATCTGATCGCCTCCTGCGACCAGTCGCTGAAGCGGATGGGGCTCGACTATGTCGACATCTTCTATTCCCACCGCTACGACCCCGACACGCCGCTGGAAGAAACCATGGGGGCGCTCGACCATATCGTGCGCTCCGGACGGGCGCTTTATGCCGGCATCTCGTCCTACAACTCGAAGCGCACCCGCGAAGCCGTCGCCATCCTGAAGGAGCTGGGCACCCCGTGCCTGATCCACCAGCCCAGCTACTCCATGATCAACCGCTGGGTGGAGGAAGACGGCCTGCTCGATACGCTGGACGACCTGGGCATCGGCTCCATCGCCTTCACGCCGCTCGCGCAGGGCATGCTGACGAACAAGTATCTGAAAGGCATTCCCGAAGACAGCCGGGCGGCCCAGGGCAAGTCCCTGCAAACCGGCTTCCTGAGCGAGGACAACCTGGCAACCATCCGGGCGCTGAACGACATCGCGGCGAACCGCGGCCAGACCCTGGCCCAGATGGCGCTTGCCTGGGTTCTGCGGCACGGCCGGGTCACCACGGCGCTGATCGGCGCCAGCAGGGCGGAGCAGGTCAGGGATTGCGTCGCCTGCATCGAAAATCTGGACTTTACCGACGCCGAACTCCAGGAGATCGAGGCAAAGACCCGCGAGGCGGATGTCAACCTGTGGGCCGCATCTTCAGAGCGCAAGGGACCCCAGCGTAAATGATCCGCAACCCCATCCTGCCGGGCTTCAACCCGGACCCTTCCATCTGCCGGGCGGGCGATGAGTATTTCATCGCCACCTCGACCTTCGAATGGTATCCGGGAGTCCAGATCCACCGCTCGAAAGATCTGGTGAACTGGGATCTCACCTGCCGTCCGCTCAACCGCGCAAGCCAGCTTGACATGCGCGGCAATCCGGACAGCGGAGGCATCTGGGCACCGTGCCTCAGCCATGCGGATGGACGGTTCTGGCTGGTCTATACGGACGTGAAGCGGCTGGACGGAAATTTCAAGGACGCGCACAACTACATCGTGAGCGCTCCCTCCATCGAAGGACCGTGGAGCGACCCGATCCATGTTTCGTCACACGGGTTCGATCCGTCGCTCTTCCACGACGACGACGGGCGCAAATGGTTTCTGGTTCTCCAGTGGAACCATATTTCCAACTCCATAGGCGGGCATCCGCGCCATCCGGCCTTCGATGGGATCCTGCTGCAGGAATGGTCGGAAACCGGCGGGCTCGTCGGCACGCCGAAAAAGATCTTTTCCGGCAGCGCCCACGGGCTTACAGAAGGCCCGCATCTTCACAAACGCGACGGCTGGTACTATCTGACCGTCGCCGAAGGCGGTACCGGATACGGCCATGCGGTCACCATGGCCCGGTCACGGTCGATCGACGGACCTTACGACATTCATCCGGACACTTTCGTGATCACCGCGAAGGACGCTCCGAACTGCGCCCTGCAGCGGGCAGGTCATGGCCAGATCGTAGAAACGCCGGACGGTCAGGTCTATCACACCCATCTGTGTTCCCGCCCCTTGCCGGGCCGGTTTTCGCCGCTCGGGCGCGAGACGGCGATCCAGAAATGCGAATGGCGCGATGACGGCTGGCTGTATCTTTGCGAGGGCGGCCCCCTGCCGCAGCTAGACGTGCCCGGTCCGGGAGATGCCGTCCCGCGGCCACCGCACCGGATCGACAGGGAGTTCAGCGGCAAAACATTGCCGAAGGAATTCCAGTGGCTGCGGACGCCCTATCCCGAGCGACTGTTCACCCTGACGGGATCGGCGCTGCGCCTGACCGGGCGGGAAAGCGTCGGAAGCTGGTACGAGCAATCCCTTGTCGCCCGGCGCCAGGAGCATCTTTGCTACCGCGTGGAGACAACGCTGACCGCCTTCGACCCGACCACCTACCAACAGGCGGCGGGCCTGACGACCTACTACAACCGGCACAAGTTTCATTTCCTTGCCGTGAGCTGGAATGAACGCCTCGGCCGCTGCCTGACGCTGCTCTCCTGTCCGGGCAACTGGCCGGACGGACGGCTCAGCTTTCCGGCTGATCCGGTGGCGATCGCAGATGGCCCGATCGAGCTTGCCGTCGAGGTCGACAGGGCGCGCCAGCAGTTTTTCTGGAAACAGGGCGGCGACTGGCAACCCTTCGGACCGGAGCTCGATGCAAGTGTGATATCCGACGAAGGCGGGCGCGGCGAACACGGATCGTTCACGGGCGCCTTTACCGGCATGCTCGCCTTCGACACGACCGGCCTCGGCAAGACCGCCGACTTCAGCCGTTTCTCATATGCACCAGAGGGAATGTGACGCAAAGTCGCTTCAACGAAATGAAAGGGAGGCATTCATGGCTGGAATGATCAAGGGACCTGCAATTTTCCTCGCCCAGTTCGCCGGAGACGAGGCTCCGTTCAACACGCTGCCCGCGATTGCGAAATGGGCGGCGGACCTCGGGTACAAGGGGATCCAGATCCCGACCTTCGACAGCCGCCTTTTCGATCTCGACAAGGCAGCCGAAAGCCGGACCTATTGCGACGAGATCAAGGGCGTTTGCGCAGATGCCGGCGTCGAGATTACCGAACTTTCCACCCATTTGCAGGGCCAGCTCGTAGCGGTTCACCCGGCCTACGATCTTTCCTTCGATGCCTTTGCCCCGGCGCAGGTTCACGGCAACCCGAAAGCCCGCCAGGAATGGGCCGTCGACCAGATGAAGAAGGCGGCCGTCGCCAGCCGTTTCCTCGGCCTCGACGCCTCCGTCAGCTTCACCGGATCGCTGGCATTCCCATATCTTTATCCCTGGCCGCAACGGCCGGACGGACTCATCGAAGAAGCCTTCTCGGAGCTTGCGAAACGCTGGAAGCCGATCCTCGATGTCTATGACGAACACGGTGTCGACGTCGGCTACGAGATCCACCCCGGCGAGGACGTGTTCGACGGGGCCACCTTCGAGATGTTCCTCGAGGCGCTCGGCGAACACAGTCGCTGCCAGATCAACTACGATCCCTCGCATTTTCTGCTGCAGCAGATGGATTATCTCGCCTTCATCGACATCTATCACGAGCGCATCTGCGCCTATCACGTGAAGGATGCGGAGTTCAATCCGGACGGCCGCCAGGGGGTCTATTCAGGCTATCAGAGCTGGATCAACCGCGCCGGCCGGTTCCGCTCCCTCGGCGACGGTCACGTGGACTTCTCCGGCATCTTCTCCAAACTGGCGCAACACGGCTATGACAGCTGGGCCGTGCTGGAATGGGAGTGCTGCCTGAAATCGCCCCAACAGGGGGCCGCGGAAGGCGCTCCGTTCATCGCCAACCACATCATCGAAGTCACCGACAAGGCCTTCGACGATTTCGCGGGCGGCGGCATCGACAAGAAACAGATCCACACGATGCTCGGGTTGTGATCGCGACCGGAGCGATCTCCGGCCCTCAGAGCAGGAGGTGCGAAACCGAGGGAGCGTAAAGCGCATCCACCGCAGCGGCGGTTGCACCGAGCGCGACCGCCGTCGCCCCCGAGGTGCCGATCCTGATCCGCGCGTCGTCCGAACTCCGGGCATCTATACGCGACGGCAGTGGCGCGGCGCGCTCCAGGAGCGCGCGCAGAACTTCCGGCTTGACAATACCGCCGAGGATGATCGCTTCCGGGTCGAGCATCATCTCGAGCATGTTAACGAGCTGGCGCACGAACGGGGCAACGTCGGACATCCAGTCGAAGACCTGCGGTTCTCCCCTGTCGAACAGGTCCTCGATCCGCGCAACGGAGGCGGGATCCGTCGGCTCCAGGGCAAGCCTCTCGCACAGGGCATTGAGCGACAGATACTTTTCCAGACAGCCCCTGTTGCCGCAGGCACATGCCGGCCCGTCCGGATTGACGATGACATGACCGATTTCACCGGCGTTCTTCGTCCCACCGGGATAGAGCGCGCCGTTGAGCACGAAGCCCGCCCCCAGGCCCATGCCGAACTGGATGAAGGCAAAGCTGTTGAAGTTCCGGCCAATGCCATAGACGTGCTCTCCCAGAGCGGCGGCCGAGGCGTCGTTCTGCAGCACGAAAGGCAGTTGAAGGGCCTGCTGCAGCAGGGCCAGGTTTTCCGGAGACCCGAATTCGGAAAAATTGGTTGCGTCGGTCCCCTGACCGGTGGCTCCGGCGCTCCCGAACGGCCCCGGTGCGGCAAGTCCCACGCCGAACAGCCGCCGCGATCTTGCGGGATCGTCCCGCCGAAAATCGCCGGCCAGGGACAGTATCTGCTCATTGGCGGCCGCAACCGTGGCGGCGGACAGATGGCCGGCGGCCTGCCACACGATATTGCCGAGAAGATCGCAGACAATCGCCCGTACCGAGAGCCGGTCGACATGAAAGCCGAGACTGTAGGCATGGTCCGGCCTGAGCTGCACCTTCATGCCCGGATGCCCGCGTCCGGAGGCCTTTCTGGCATGCATGACGACGATGCCGCCGCTTTCCAGCTCTGCTACGATGTTCTGCACCGTCTGCCGGGAAAGTGACGTGATTTCAGATATTTCCGTGCGTCCGATAGGGCCCCTCGTTCTGATGACCTCCAGGACGACACGGTGATTGTGGCTCTTGGCGCGCGTGAGATTCGTACCGCTCGTACGGAAGGAGTTGGGAATCGGCGAGGTGTCGTTCATGGAGCCAATAGATCAGAAATTATTTTTTATATCAATTTGACAAAATAAAAATCCACCATAAGATGACTTTGCTCAATATAAAAACCGGAGGGCATGATGAAAGCGATTAAGAAACTTGTTTTGGGGTCGGCGCTTGCCACCCTTGCCATGGCGTCGACTGCCATGGCCGATACCACATTGAATGCACTTTTCATGAGCCAGGCGGCCTACAGTGAAGACGACATCAAGTCGATGACCGCCCAGTTCGAAGCCGCCAATCCTGGCGTCAAGGTGTCCCTGGAATTCGTTCCCTACGAGGCCCTGCACGACAAGATCATCGCCGCTGCCGGCGCTGGTGACGACGGCTATGACGTGGTCCTGTTCGACGTTATCTGGCCGGCGGAATTCGCGACGGGCGGTTTCCTGACCGATGTGAGCGACCGCATTCCCGCCGAATACACCGACGAGGTTTTCGAGGGGGCCTGGACGACAGTCGAGTATGAAGGCAAGCGTTACGGCATGCCCTGGATCCTCGATACGAAATATCTTTTCTACAACACGGAAATCCTGGCGGAGGCCGGCATCTCCCAGCCGCCGAAAACCTGGACCGAGCTCATGACCCAGGCCCGTCAGATCAAGGAAAAGGGGCTTGTCGAATATCCGCTCGTGTGGAGCTGGTCTCAGTCCGAGGCGATGATCTGCGACTTCACCACCCTGACGGCCGCAAATGACGGAAAGTTCTTCGATGCGGGCGAACCCGCCTTCACCACCGGCGGCGCCAGGGATGCGGTCGCCTTCATGAAGGCGACGCTGGACGAGGGCCTGACGAATCCGGCCTCGCGCGAATATTTCGAGGAAGATGTCCGTCGGGTGTTCTCGAACGGGGAAGCCGCCTTTGCCCTGAACTGGACCTACATGAACGCGCTGGCCAACGATCCGAAGGAAAGCAAGGTCGCCGGCAAGGTAAAGGTTGTCTCGGCACCTGGTGTCGAGGGCAAGTCCACCGCCTCGAGCGTCAACGGCTCCATGGGTCTCGGCATCCCGGCCAACAGCCCGCATGCGGACGAGGCATGGGCCTATATTTCCTTCCTGACACAGAAGGACATCCAGGACGACTATGCCAAGCTCAGCCTGCCTATCTGGAAGGCGTCCTACAGCGAGCCCAAGGTCATGGAAGGTCAGGAAGACCTGATCGCGGCGGCCAGGGAATCCATCGCCGTCATGTATCCGCGTCCGCTCGTTCCCTCCTATACAGAGGTTTCCGACATCCTTCAGAAGAACATCCACAAGGTTCTGCTCAACCAGACCAGTGCGGATGAAGCCCTGGAAGCGGCTGCCGAGCGCGTGAAACGCATCCGGTAAAACCGACAGGAGATCTGCCCATGCTTGGTCGACGCCAAAAACAGGAAAAATGGATGCTTTTGGCGCCGGCCATGTTCGTGCTCGCGCTGATCACAATGGTCCCGCTGGCCAATACGCTCTGGCTGAGTTTCACCGACACCCGTATCACCGCGATTGCCGCCCCGGTCCATTTCATCGGGCTGGAAAACTACATCTATGCGCTCACGGACCCGGATTTTCAGGCCGCTCTCTACCGCACGCTTTACTTCACGATCGTGTCGGTGGGTCTTGAAGGCGTTCTGGGAATTGCCGTGGCCGTGCTTCTGAACCAGCCCTTCCGGGGACGTCTGGTGCTGCGTGCCCTCATCATCCTGCCCTGGGCCGTGCCGACAATCGTCAACGCGGTCGCCTGGCGCCTGATCTACCAGCCGGACTATGGCGCCCTCAATTCCCTGCTTTACCAACTCGGCCTGATCAGTGATTACAGAAGCTGGATCGGCGATCCGTCGACGGCCATGAACATGGTCATCCTGGCCGATGTGTGGAAGAACTTTCCGCTGGTCGCCTATGTGGCGCTGGCCGCCCTGCAGACGGTGCCCGACGATCTTCTCAAGGCCGCCGCCATCGAAGGCGCCAGCCCCTGGAAACGCTTCCGCTCGATCACGCTGCCTTGGATTGCCGGACCGCTGCTGGTCGTGATGGTACTCAGAACCATCGAGGCCTTCCGGGTGTTCGACATCATCTATGTCATGACCAGTGGCGGTCCGGCGGACAGCACCAAGACGGCGAGCTTCTTCATCTATCAGGAATATTTCAACTATCTCCGAAGCGGCAGCGGCGCCTCCTACGCGGTGCTGGTGGCCGGCATCAGCGCCGTGCTGATCCTCGTCTACTACAGTGCGGCAAAACGCCAGGCCGCGGGAGGCACCGCATGAGACGGTCCCTTCTCCAGTCTGTCCTTGTCTATCTGTGCGCCCTGATGCTGGCGGTCTTCACGGCAGGCCCGCTGCTGTGGCTGGCCGTGATGAGCGTCAGCATGCCGACGGATCTTACTGAAGTGCCCCTGCGCTGGATCCCGTCCGACCTGGATTTCAGCCGCTACGGTGCCCTGCTGGATGTCGCGGATGGCAGCGGCAGACACTTTCTGAGCGCGCTCAGGAACTCGATCCTGACCGCGGGAGGTGCCACTGCCATCGCGTTGCTGGTCGCAATTCCCGCCGCCTATTCCTTTTCCAGGCGCAAGGCCTCCATGGTGCTGCTCTTTGCCTTTCTTGCGACAATCATGATGCCGCCGATCACCTATATCCTGCCGCTCTACTCGGCTTTCAGCAGCCTCGGGCTACTCAACAAGACCGTCACGCTGGTGATCGTCTACGCGGCCATGCTGCTTCCCTTCGCCATCTGGCTCATGAAGGCGAATATCGACGTGCTTCCGGTCGAGGTCGAGCAGGCGGCGCTTATGGAAGGCGCCAGTACCGCCTTCACGCTCCGCAAGGTCGTGCTGCCGCTCGCGCTGCCCGCGATTGCGGCAACCGCCATGCTCTCCTTTCTGGTTGCCTGGGACGAGTTCTTCTATGCGCTGATCTTCACCAACGACCTCTCCGCCAAGACGCTGCCCGTCGCGATCGCGGATTTCGCCGCCGGCCGTGTCACCGACTACGGCGTTATCGCCTCGGTCGGGGTGATGGCCACCCTGCCGCCGGCCATCCTGGCAATCGCCTTTCAGAAATTCATCGTCTCGGGACTGGTGGCCGGGTCCGTCAAGGGCTGATCTGGCGCTCGAAAAACAAGGAACGACAAGCCGTCATGCCGGAAAACCCCATCCTTTGCATAGACAAGCTGCAAAAGACCTACGGCGATGTGCCGATCCTGAAGGATATAGCCATCAGCATGGATCCGGGAGAATTCCTGGTGCTGGTCGGGCCGTCCGGCTGCGGCAAGTCCACCTTGCTGAACTGTATCTCCGGACTGACCGGCATTTCGTCCGGTTCCATCACCATTGCGGGCCGCGACCGGACGCACGCGGAGCCCGCAGACCGTGACATCGCCATGGTTTTCCAGTCCTATGCGCTCTTCCCAAACATGAGCGTCGAGCGCAACATCGGCTTCGGACTGGAGGTGCGGAAGGTTCCTGAACGCGAAAAGAAAAGCAAGGTTGCCGACGTCGCGAAGCTGTTGAAGATCGAACACCTGCTGCAGCGCAAGCCGGCCGAGCTTTCCGGCGGCCAGCGGCAGCGGGTCGCCATGGGCAGGGCTCTGGTCCGCGATCCCGAACTGTTTCTGTTCGACGAACCGCTCTCCAACCTCGATGCGAAGCTGCGCGTAAGCATGCGCACGGAAATCAAGCGCATTCACCAGACCACCGGCGCCTCGTTCGTCTATGTCACCCATGACCAGATCGAGGCAATGACCCTGGCGACGCGGATTGTCGTCATGAAAGATGGTGTCATTCAGCAGATCGGCACACCGAACGAGATATACAACCGGCCGGTGAATGCCTTTGTCGCGGATTTCATGGGGGCGCCTTCCATGAACCTCATGAAGGGAACGGTGACCCGGCAAGCGGACGGCATCCGGCTGGAGATACCCGCGCCGCAAGGCTCCACGATCGAACTCACGGACTACGACACCGCCCCGGACCGCCTCCCGGCAGGGCCGGCGGAGGTGCTGATCGGCCTGCGGCCGGAGGCCATGACAGACCAGGCCAGAGCGGACGGCCGAAGCGTCCAGGTGGCGGACTGCGTGCTCGACGTTGTCGAACCGGCGGGTGCGGACACCTACGCGGTCGTCCACCTGGGCGGCACCGAGGCCATCGCGCGCCTGTCGGCCGATACGCCGGTCGCTGCCGGCCAGGTGACCCCCATCGCCTTCGATCTTTCCAAAATCTCCTATTTCGATGTTTCGTCGGGAACCCGTCTATGAGCACATTCCAAGGGCTCGCCGCCGATATCGGTGGCACCAATACCCGGCTGGCCCTCGTTGACAACGGCCGGGTGCTCGAAGAGACGATCGTCCGTTTCCGGAATGCGGATTTCGATACTCCGGAGGAGGCGATCGGCAGCTATCTGTCCGGCACCGGACACCCGGCCTGCGGTTCCGCCATCATCGCCATCGCCGCTCCCATTGACGGAACGACGGTCAGGATGACCAACCACCCGTGGACCTGCGATGCCGGCCGTATCGGCAAGGTCCTGGACGGTGCGGAGGTCACTTTCCTCAACGACTTCGAGGCGCTTGCCTATTCTCTGGACAGCATCGACCCGGCCCGGCTGACCCCCATTCACACGCCGAAACGACAATTGCGCAGCAATGCCACCCGGCTGGTGGTGGGCGCCGGAACCGGGTTCAACGCGACCTCGCTGTTCCCGACCGCGAGCGGAATTCACGTGGGAACGGGAGAATGCGGACACGGCACGCTGGCGGTCGAAAGCGAGGCGGAACTGCGGCTGTGGTCGTATCTGGCCGTCAACCGCGGGCGGGCCTCCATCGAGCGGGCGTTGTCCGGCAGCGGCCTGCGCGAGATCTATGAATGGCACTGTCTCGAGCGCGGCCAGCTGATCGCGGCCCACAGCCCGGCGGGCATAGCCGATCTTGCCATTACCGGAACGGACGCGGTCTGCCTGGCCGCCGCCCGGCAATGGGCCACCTTCCTCGGCCGGGTCGTCGGCGACCTGATCCTATCTTTCATGTCGCTCGGCGGCGTCGTGCTGACGGGCGGCGTCACACGCAGCCTGTCGCACTTCCTGAGCGAACCCGAATTCCTGACGGCCCTATGTTCGAAAGGTCGCCAGAGCCAACTCGTCTCCGGGGTTCCGGTCAGTTTGCTGGAAGACGATTTTGCCGCGCTTGCCGGCTGCGCGTCCAGAATGCCTCGGCGGGACAGGGTTCAAAAGCTGCCAGAAGTCACGATTTGAGTCCGAGTTCGTCGATCACAGCCTGCACCGCGAGGCGGAAGACCTGTTCGCCCGCTCCGGGCTGGCTGTCCGGCCGGGCCATCAGGCCGACCGGGCCCTTGGTGATACCGGTATCGAAGGGCGGACGGACCAGATGGCCGTCCGCCGTCTCATTGAGAACCACACCGGAGGAAATCACCCAGACCGCGTCCGTCCTGCGGGTGTAAACACGGCCGAATGCGCCGGAAACGGTCTCGATCTTGTTGGGGATTTCGCCGACGCCGCTGGCGATCATCAGGCGCTCGACCAGCGGGCGGATCGCGGATCCCTCCGGCGGGTAGATCACGGGCCAGTCGACGATCCTCTTGATATCGGGTGCCTTGAGCAACGGATGGCCGGCGCGGACCACCAGATCGACCCGTTCGGAATAAAGCTGGGTGAAGGACATTCCCTCCATCGCCGCCGGCTGTCCAAGACGGCCGATGACCACATCCAGCTCTCCCAGTTTCAACCGCTCGATCAGATATCCATGCGGACCATCCATGATCTGCAGCATGACATTGGGCGCCATCTCCGAAAATTCGCGTACGACCGAAGGCATGAAACTGGCCGCGACGCTCGGAAGGGCGCCCACCTTGAGCGTGGGACGGGCGTGTTCACCTTCCTTTTCGACGCCATCCAGCCCCTGCTGCAGGCTGGCCAGGGAGATCTGTGCGAAATGCAGGAAGACCTTTCCCTGCTTCGTCAGCGCGATGCCCGCCCTGTTGCGCGTCATCAAGGTGGCCCCGATGATCTCCTCAAGTTCCTTGAGGGTTTTCGAAATGGCCGGCTGCGTCAGGTTGAGCTTGTCCGCCGCCAGCTTCAGACTGCGCTCACGGGCAATTTCAACGAAACACTGGATATGGCGGAACTTGATACGACGATCGATCACTGGGACTATTAGTTTCCCTTTTTAGAAACAAAATGGCTTCATTTCTCATTTTACTTCTCTTTTTCGGACATTCAATATAATCCCAACACAGGGAGACATACATGCGGACACAGGTCGTCATCGTGGGTGGAGGTCCGTCCGGGCTGTTGCTCGGACAGCTGCTGCATCGCAAGGGCATCGAGACCGTCGTTCTGGAGCGCAAGACACGCGACTATGTGCTGCGACGCATCCGGGCAGGCATTCTGGAAACAGGCCTTGTCAACATGATGCGTGAAGCGGGCGTCGCCGACAGGATGGACAAGGAATGCTTCGTCCATCACGGCACCTGTATTTCCTACGAGAACGAACTGTTCGAAATCAACTTCAAGAAACTGATCGGACAGAACGTCGTCGTCTACGGGCAAACGGAAGTCACCCACGACCTCTATGACGCCAGGGAAGCCGCCAACGGCAAGACGATTTTCGAGGTCGAGGGCGTTCAGATCCGCGATGTGGATGGCGATGCGCCCTATGTGACCTTCAGGGCGGACGGCCGGGACCAGCGGATCGATTGCGATTTCGTGGCCGGCTGCGACGGCTTCCATGGTGTCAGCCGTCAGACGATCCCCGAAACCGTCCGCAAGGAATACGAGAAGGTCTTCCCCTTCGGCTGGCTGGGAATCCTGTCCGAAACGCCCCCTGTCAATGACGAACTGATCTATGCGAATTCCAGCCGCGGCTTCGCGCTCTGCTCGATGCGCAACGACCATCTCTCGCGCTACTATGTTCAATGCGCGCTGACCGACAAGGTCGAGGACTGGAGCGACGAGGCGTTCTGGGACGAGTTGAAACGAAGGATCCCGGAAGCTGTTGCCGACAGGCTGGTCACCGGCCCGTCCATCGAGAAGTCGATAGCGCCCTTGCGCTCCTTCGTCAGCGAACCGATGCGCTGGGGCCGCCTGTTTCTGTGCGGCGATGCGGCCCACATCGTGCCGCCGACCGGCGCCAAGGGCCTGAACACCGCCGCTTCGGACGTGCATTATCTCAACGAAGGACTTGTCCGATACTACCTGGACAAGGACAGCGAGGGCATTGACAGCTATTCGGAAAAGGCGCTGGCCCGCGTCTGGAAAGCCGAACGCTTCAGCTGGGCGACCACCAATATGCTGCACAGGTTCCCGGATCAGTCGGACTTCGACCTGAAGATGCAGCGCGCGGAGATCCAGTCTCTCCACTATCACGAAACGGCGCAGAAGTGGTTCGCGCAGAACTATGTCGGGTTGCCCTACTGATGAAGATCGCAAGGCTTTCCTCCGCGGACATTCACTGGCGCGAAGACGGAGACCCGGAAGGGGTGCCCGTCGTCTTCTCGAATTCGCTCGGGACAGACCTTCGGCTCTGGGACAAGGTGATTGCGCTGTTGCCGAAACAGGGCCTGCGGCTGATCCGCTATGACAAGCGCGGCCACGGGCTGTCGTCCTGCCCGCCCGGACCCTATTCCATGGACGGCCTTGTCGAGGATACGCACGAACTCCTTGAGCACGCCGGCGTGCATTCGTGCATATTCGTCGGGCTCTCCATCGGCGGCATGATCGGACAGCTTCTGACCAGCAGGCGGCCGTCCCTGATCCAGGGTCTGGTGCTGTCGAATACGGGTGCGAAGATGGGCGAGGCGGCCATGTGGCAGGAGCGGATCTCGCGCATCCGCGCCGGTGGGATCGATGCGCTTGCCGACGCCATTCTCGAGCGCTGGTTTTGCGAAGACTTCCGGCGGAGCGACGAATGCCTGGCCTGGCGGCACATGCTGACGCGTACGCCGGTCGAGGGATATACCGGCTGCTGCGAAGCCATCGCCGGAACGGATCTGACAGCCTCCACGGCGAAACTCGGCTTGCCCGTCATCGGCATCGGCGGCGCAGACGATCTTGCCAGTCCACCGGAGCTGGTGCGGAACACGGCAGCTCTGGTTGCCGGAAGCCGCTATGTTGAAATCGAGACCGCCGGCCATTTGCCCTGCGTCGAGCAGCCACATCAATTCGCCGGCCATCTCATGACATTCTTCAAGGAGGATCTCCATGTCTCAACGATATGAAAGCGGCATGGACGTCAGACGTTCGGTGTTAGGAGACGACCACGTCGCGCGTGCGGAGGCCGCCAAGACTGCGTTTGACGAACCGTTTCAGACGCTGATCACCGAAGGGGCGTGGGGAACTGTGTGGGCCTCGGACGGCATCGGGCACCGGGAACGCTCGATGCTGACCCTCGCGCTGCTCGCGGCGCTCGGTAATTTCGAGGAAATTCCCATGCATATCCGCGCCACAGCCCGCACCGGCGCAAGCAAGCAGGACGTGCTCGAGGCCTTTCAGCATGTCGCCATCTACGCAGGCGTTCCGCGCGCCAATCAGGCGCTCAAGCTTGCCAAGGAAACCTATGCGGAGATGGAAGAAAACGGCCATCTGGCGGAGAAGCCAAACGGGAGGACGTAACATGAAACCAGGCCCTCTATACCAGCGCGACCGGGATTGGCATCCGCCGGCACTGACCCCGGATTACAAGACCAGCGTGTCGCGATCACCGCAATATTCGATGATCAGCCTTGAAACCGGCGTCGGCGAGATCACCGGGCCTGTCTTCGGGCACAACGATATCGACCCGGTCGACAAGGACCTTCTGAGCAATTACGCCAAGTCCGGTGAAAGCCCGATCGGCGAGCGCATCATCCTGCATGGCCGCGTTCTGGACGAGAACGCCAGACCGGTCCCCAACACACTGGTGGAGATCTGGCAGGCGAACGCGGGCGGCCGCTACCGGCACAAGAAGGACACTTACATCGCGCCGATCGACCCCAATTTCGGCGGTTGCGGCCGGACGCTGAGCGACGAGAACGGCTGTTATCATTTCCGGACCGTGAAGCCCGGCGCCTATCCCTGGCGCAACTGGATCAACAACTGGCGGCCCGCCCATATCCACATGTCGATCTTCGGCACCGCCTTCGCGCAAAGACTGATCACCCAGTGCTATTTCGAAGGCGACCCGCTGATCGACAAATGCCCGATCCTCAAGTCGATCCCCGACCCGCTGGCCATTGAGCAACTCGTTGCCCGGCTGGATCTGAATGCGACGATCCCGCTGGATACGATCGCCTACAAGTTCGACATCGTCGTGCGGGGCCGCAGGTCCACCATGTTCGAGAACCGTCCGGAGGGGAACTGACCATGCGCCAGGAACTGAATTATCTGAAAGAGACCCCGTCCCAGACAGCCGGTCCCTATGTGCATATCGGCCTGGCGCCTGGAGCCGCCGGTTTCGACATCTACCGGCAGGAACTCGGCTGGGATATCGCCGGTCCAAACGCCAAGGGAGAGCGTATCCGCGTCGAGGGCTGCGTCATCGACGGAATGGGCTCGCCGATCAAGGATGTGCTTCTGGAAGCCTGGCAGGCGAATGCGGACGGCATCTATGCCCATCCGGAACATGAAGGCGAAGTCGAGGAAGGCTTCCATGGCTGGGGCCGCGTGATCACCGATTTCGACACCGGCGAATGGGGTTTCGACACCGTCAAGCCCGGACCGGTGACCGCGCCGGACGGCAAGGTGATAGCGCCCCATATCAGCCTTTGGATCGTGGCTCGCGGCATCAATGTCGGCCTGCAGACCCGGGTCTATTTCGAGGATGAAGCGGAGACCAATGCCACGGACACGGTGCTCAACCTGATTGAGTGGGAACATCGGCGCCAGACGCTGATTGCCCGCAAGAGCGAACGCGACGGAAAACCGGTCTACCGCTTCGACATCAAGCTGCAGGGACAGGACGAAACCGTCTTCTTCGATATCTGAGGAAAGCGGACTGAACTCCACCATTACCTCCTTTATGAGCCCGTGACCTTGACCAGCCTTGCGGTCCTTCTCAGGATGAAGGAATAAGTGGGCGAGGAACAATCGGTTGCCGGCTTCGGGTCGCCAGGCCGATCTGACAAACAAGAGAATGACATGACCAAACCCTGCATCATCTGCGTTGCGATTACCGGCTCCGTGCCGAAAAAGGAAAACAATCCGGCGGTGCCGATTTCCGTCTCCGAGCAGGTGGAAAGTTCGCAGGAAGCCTTTGAAGCCGGCGCGTCCATCGTCCACGCCCATGTGCGCAACGACGACGAAACCCCGTCCTCGGACCCGGAAAAGTTCGCGCGGCTGAAAGAGGGCCTGGAAAAGCACTGTGCCGGCATGATCATCCAGTTCTCCACCGGCGGACGGTCTGGCGCGGGCCAGGCGCGGGGCGGCATGCTGCCGCTGCAACCGGACATGGCGTCGCTTTCCGTCGGGTCGAACAATTTTCCCACAAGGGTCTATGAAAACCCGCCGGATCTGGTCGACTGGCTCGCGAGCGAAATGCGCACAAACCATGTGAAGCCGGAGATCGAGGCCTTCGACCTCAGCCACATTCACCAGGCGGCCGCCATGAACAAGGACGGACGTATTCCCGGCAAACTCTATGTGCAGTTCGTCATGGGCGTGAAGAATGCCATGCCGGTCGACCGGGATGTGTTCGATTACTACATCAAGACCGTGGAACGCCTGGCTCCGGATGCCCAGTGGTGTGCCGCGGGAATCGGGCGGCATCAGTTGACGGTCAATGAGTGGAGCATAGCCTCGGGCGGTCACACACGCACCGGCCTGGAAGACAATGTCCGTCTCGACAAGGACAGACTGGCGCCATCCAATGCCGCTCTGGTGAAACGGGCAGCCGATCTTTGCGCGAAGTACGAAAGGCCTGTCGCTACATGGCAGCAGGCGCGCGAGATTCTCGAGCTTCCTCTCAAGGCCGCTTGACCCGCGTCTTTTCCTGGCTCTCAATGCAGGGCGATATTTAAGGTCACGGACCCCTAAATGCCTGTTTCCCTGTTTTCCAGTACGATCTATTCCGGTTTGTTCGCCGACGAGGACCTGCTGGAGCTTCTCGGCGACCGAAGTGACGTGGCTCATATGGTGCGCTTCGAGCGCGCACTCGCGAAGGTTCAGGGCAGGCTCGGGATCATTCCGCAAGACGCGGCACAGGCGATCGAAGACCGGCTGAAGGACGCGGACATCGATCCAGCGACGCTGAAAAGCGGCACGCAATCGGCAGGCGTTCCCGTTCCCGCCCTCGTTGCCGCGCTCAGAAAGACCGCCGGCGAGGAAGCCGGACAGTGGCTCCATTGGGGCGCCACCAGCCAGGATGTCATGGATAGCGCGGCGGCGCTGCAGAACCGGGCGGGCCTGAACATCCTGCAATCCCGTCTCGTCCGGCTGATCGACACGCTTGAGACGCAAAGTCAGCGGAACGCGGACCGGTTGCTGGCCGGGCGCACCCGCAGCCAGATCGCCACGCCGATCACCTTCGGTTACCGGATTGCCCAATGGGCACACCCGCTCATCGATGCCGAAAATGTCCTGCCTAGCCTGAACTCCTCCGTCCTGCGGGTGCAGTTCGGCGGCGCATCGGGGATCAACAGCGCGATTGCGCCGGACGGATCGGCCGTCAGCGCGGCATTGGCGGAAGAACTCGGACTTGAGGACAGTCCCTCCTGGCACGTCAACCGGACGCCGGTCCTGATGCTGGCCGGATGGTTGCTGCAGGTCTGCGCAGGGCTCGCCAAGATGGCCGGCGATCTCGTTCTCCTGGGGCGCAGTGACATAGCCGAAGTTTCGAGCGGTACGGGCGGAGGATCGTCCACGATGCCGCAAAAGGCCAACCCGGTTCAGGCGGAGACCATACAGGCCCTTCACCGGATCGCGATTGCCGCAAAGGCAGGTCTTGCAGCCGCCGCCGATCCGGTGGAGGAGCGCGACGGGGCCAAGTGGCCGCTTGAATGGATGTTCCTGCCGCAAATGCTGCTGGCCACCGGAACGGCACTGGGCCACGCCCAGGAACTGGCCGCGAGCCTGAAACCGCATGACGACACGCTTGATGCTTCCCTTGCAGCCAACCCGGAGATCATGGCGGAGGCAGCGAGTTTTCTGCTGGCCAGAAACGGCGTATCACGGGCGCAGGCGAAAGAGCTGGTGGCCGCCGCCGCCAGCGGCAGCGCTCCGTTTGCAGAAACCCTGGCCAAGAACAGCCCGGCCGGGATCGACTGGCGCAAGGCCCTCGACCCCCGGGAGGCAATCGCACCGGCCCGGGAGATGTCCGGCCGGATCTTCGCCCGGCGGCAAAGGTCAAACGGCTCCTGAAATTCCGTTTCCCGTAGTCCGCCGCGTCAGCCGCTCAGCACACGCGGCAGCCAGAGCGTGATGGCCGGAAAGCTTACCAGAAGCACCACGCGGATGATTTCCGCTCCGAAAAACGGCATGACGCCCTTGAAGGTCTCGATCATCGGCGTGTCGCGGGCGAGGGACGAGATCACGAAGACGTTCATGCCGACGGGCGGCGTGATCAGGCCGAGTTCGACCACAATCAGCGCCAGCACCCCGAACCAGATCTTCAGGTCCTCGGTGCTCATGCCGAAGCCGGCACCCTCCGCGCCCTGATAGATGCCGCCGTTGATGTCCACCAGCACCGGCCAGAAGAACGGGATCACCAGCAGGATCATGGACAGGCTGTCCATCAGGCAGCCAAGCACGATCAGGGCGACCAGAAGCACAATGAGCACGGTCATCGGCTCCAGTCCGGAACTGCCGATCCAAGCGGCTGTTTCCTGCGGCAGGCCGACACGGGACATGAAGATTTTCAGGAGTTCGGCGCCCAGAATGATCAGATAGATCATCCCCGACGTGGACGCCGTTTCCTTGAGCGCGGAAACAAAGTCCGGCCAGACGAGCTTGCGCTGCAAAAGTCCGAACAGCA
Organism: Labrenzia sp. OB1; assembly: GCF_001624695.1. Lineage (GTDB taxonomy): Bacteria > Pseudomonadota > Alphaproteobacteria > Rhizobiales > Stappiaceae > Roseibium. Next base: position 44,409 of record NZ_JSEP01000015.1, read on the forward strand.
ACACCAGGAACACACCCACGGCAGCGGCGGGCGTCGGGTTGAAGAAACCCAGATAGATACCGCCGATCACCAGTCCGAAGATGATCAGCACCGGGATCATGCCCATTGTGGCTTGGATGAACTCGCGCCGGTCGGCGACACCGCCCTTGGGGCCGGCCTCCGGCCTGATCGCGACATAGATGGCAATGGTCAGCAGAAACAGGATGACCGCCAGCAGACCGGGCAGAAACGCCGCCATGAACATGGTGACGATGTTCGCCTCCACGATGATGGCATAGATGATGAGAACCACGGACGGCGGGATCAGAATGCCCAGGACGCCTCCGGCGGCCAGCGTACCCGTCGCCAGCGCGCCTGAATAATTGTAGCGCCGCAACTCCGGCAGGGCCACCTTGCCCATTGTCGAAGCGGTCGCCAGCGAGGAGCCGCAGACCGCGCCGAAACCGGCACAGCCCGCAATCGCCGCCATGGCCGTGCCGCCACGCAGCCAGCCGAGCCAGGCATTCGCGCCCCGGAACAGTGCCTGGCTCAATCCGGTCTTGGCCGCGATCGCGCCCATCAGCACGAACATCGGCACCACGGACAGGTCGTAGATGGAGAACTGACCATAAGCGAGGGTCTTCAACTGGCTGAGCACCAGGGTCGGACCGTTCAGCATCATGGTGCCGACACCGCCCACCAGTATCATCGCATAGGCAATCGGCATCCGGATCGCGATGAGCACGATCAGGACCGCAAGACCGCCCAACCCCAGGAGAAGCGCGTCCGCCATATTATTATTGTCCTTTCGACAGCACTTTCAGGTCGCGGGTCAGGGTAACGAAAGCCGCAAGCGCGAGCAGGGCAAGGGAGATCAGGATCGGTACGAAGGCCATCCAGTGAGGGATCTGGAGAATGGTCGTCGTGTAGTCGTAATTCTTCTGGTCGAGCATACCGAAATACATGCGCCAGATCAGCAGCACGGCAAAACCGAGCGCGACAAGCGATGCGAGCATCGTGAAGAAGGCGATGGTCCGCCTGGAAGCCCCGGAGGTGAAAATGTCGGCCGAGACATTGGCCCCGACAAGCTGGCAATAGGGCAAAAACGAAAACACCGCCACCGCAACGCCCATTTCCGTCAATTCGAAATCTCCCGGCACGGGAATGCCGAAAACCGAGCCGACAATCGACAAGGTGTTGGTCAGCACGACCACAAGCAAAAGGCCTCCGCCAAGAAGCGCCCAGACCGTGATAATGCGGGAAGCAGCCCCGGTGAAACCGGAGCTGCTGTGTTCAGGATCGGCTGTCATCAGTTGGAAGCATGGCTCGCGGCTGCAGCCTTTGCCTTTTCAACCAGACCCGCGCCGTCGATACCCTTGGAGGAAACTTCCTCGACCCAGCGGTCGGTGACCGGTGCAAGGGCCTCACGGAAGGCTTCGGTTTCCTCTTCCGACAGCGTGATGTGAGTGTTCCCGGCCTTGGTGGCGAGACCGATGCCGAAATCGTCGGCACCCGCCCAGATTTCACCGACCTTCTGGATCCATTCGTCACCCGATGCGTCGCGGAAGGCTTTCTGAATGTCTTCCGGCAGGCCATCCCAGCGTTCCTGGTTCATGGAAACCTGGAATACGGTGGTGCCGAAGCGTTCCTTGTCAGCGCCTTCGATCTGGAACTCGGTCTGCTCCTGGATCTTCAGCGGCGGAATGATTTCCCACGGAATGAAGGCTCCGTCGATAACGCCTTTCTGAAGCGCCGGCGGCAGTTCGGGAACCGGCATACCGACGGGAATTGCGCCAAGGGCTTCGATCACCCAGGCGCCGGTCCGGGTCGGAATTCGAATCTTCTTGCCGTCGAGATCCGCCGGTGAATGCACTTCGGTGTCGCGCATGTGGATCCCCTGCCCTGCATGAACATGCAGGAACATGACCTCGACGCCCTTGTAGTCGTCCTTAAGGTCACTTTCGTAGAGATCCTTCAGGGCCTTGTTGGTGGCGGCCGGATCATTTGTATGGATGCCGGGAAGCTCGAACACTTCGGAACGCGGGAAAAGACCCGGCGTGTAGCCGTTGACGGTCCAGACCAGGTCCACCACCCCGTCGCGCACCTGACTGATCAGCTCCGGAGGACGTCCGCCGAGCGTCATGGCGGGATAGATCTCGATGGCGACCTTGCCGCCGGAATTTTCCTCGACCTGCTTGGCCCACGGCACCAGCATCTGCGAATGGGCCGGTGCTTTTTCGCCAAGGAAATGGTGAAGTTTGAATTCGTATTCCGCCGCCGATGCGGCACTCGCGCCTGCGGCAAGCATGGCGGCTGCGAGAACCGCGTTCCTGATCTTGTTCATGTATCCTCCTCCGAGTGAATTCTCTATTGAGCACGGCAACCTGATATCAGGCTTACCCGTTAGCTCCCGGGCCTGATCGGCCTCCCCGGAAAACGCCTGTGAAAGCCTTTTCCGCACACGCCTCAAGCTTCATCTTCACTGACAAATTTTGCAATGTAAATTGAGATAATGGCCGGTATAGTTTCCAATTTCGGCAAGTAAATCTGGTTTCAAAAGACGTGCCCGAACCCAATTCCACGTGTCATTGCGCACCCCATGTGTCGCTCAGCCTGTAGCCAGACGGCCACGGGTCGTCAGGGTCGAGCATGTGCTGATGGACGCCGGTGATCCAGGCACGGCCGCTGATCTCCGGGACAATCCCTTTTTGGCCGCCGACACTCTGCTGCCTGAGAATGCGGCCCGTGAAACGCGAGCCAATGATTGAAACCGCTTCGAAAGTGTCACCGGGTTTCATTTTTCCTTTCGCTGCCAGAAGCGCCATGCGGGCGGAGACCGCGGTTCCGGTGGGAGACCGGTCCACCTTGCCGGGGCGGATCGCCACGGCGGAGCGTCCCGTCAATCCCTGCGCGGTCGCCGAAAGCGGGCCGCAAAAGGCACAGAAAGAGATGTGATTCCAGTCCGGAAGTTCCGGGTGCGAAAAGCCGATCTGCTCGTTTGCGGCACGCGTGATCCGGACCCCGAGACGGGCGATATCGGCGGCTTCGTCCTCCGTGATCGCGAAGCCGAGCGCCTTTGCGTCGATGACCGCGAAACTGTCGCCGCCATAGGCTGTATCGACCTTCAGGGTGCCGACACCTTCCACCTCGAGCGGCACATCCAGCTTGCCGGCGAAACTGGCGACATTCTGCACGAAGATGCGTTCCGCCTTGCCGTTACGGCATTCGGCGCGCACGCGCACGAGGCCGCCGGGGGCTTCCAGAACAAGCTCCGTCACCGGCTCGCGCATCGCCACGATACCGCTGTCGAGCAGCACGGTGGAGACGCAAATGGAATTCGAGCCGGACATCGGCGGCGTGTCTTCCGGTTCCATGATGATGAAAGCGGCATCGGCTTCGGGATGTTTCGGCGGCACCAGCAGATTGACATGACGGAAAACACCGCCGCGCGGTTCGTTCAGGACAAAATCCCGCAAGGTCCGGTCACGGGCAATGAAACTGCGCTGTTCCCACAAGGTCTCCCCCGGAGGCGGTGCAACACCGCCGACGATCACGTCACCCACCTCGCCCTCGGCATGGCAGGAAATCACGTGAATGGTTTTGCTGCTGCGCATGCCCTTGCCTCAAGCCACTTGAATACCTGTCCGGTAGGGGTCGGCAGGATCGAACAGAAGCTCGGCCTCGGAGGTCACAAATGCCCGCCCGGTGACAGTTGGAATGACACCGCCGTTCGGGCCGGGCCGATAGCGCAGCCGATAAGTGCTGCCGATAACGCTTTCCTGGACCCAGTCCTCGCCCGGCGCCAGCAGGCCATCTGCGGCCAGACCGGCCAGTTTCGCAGACGAGCCGGTGCCGCAGGGCGAGCGGTCATAGGAGCCGCCCGGACACAAAACAAAGTTGCGGCTGTCGTTGACCGGATCCTGCGGCGGGCCGAAGAGTTCGACATGATCGATCCAGGCGCCATCGGTGCCGGTGATCCCGTTCCCTTCCAGAGCGGCCCTGATGCGCAAGGTCAGGTCGGTCAGGGGCCGGGTGTTCTCCGCCTTGAGGGCGATCGGGCTGTCCTTGACCAGAAAGAACCAGTTGCCGCCCCAGGCGACGTCGCCCGTCACCGGGCCATGGCCTTCGACTTCCACCGTGACGTCCTTGTGCAGGCGGAGGCTTTCTATATTCACGACCGACACCGTGTTGGCGTCCAGAAGATCGGCTTCCACGACGCCGACCGGCGTTTCGAACTTGTGACGTCCCGGCTTGATCCTGCCCATATGTGCCAGTGTTACCGCCAGACCTATGGTGGCATGCCCGCACATGCCGAGGTTCTGCAGGGTGTTGAAATAGATCACCCCGGTGGCACAATCCTCGCAGGACGGCGGAACGAGCAGGGCGCCGATCATGGCCTCGTGGCCGCGCGGTTCCTGCACGACGGAGGCTCGAAAGCCAGCGTGGTTCTTGCCGAACCGCGCCGCCTTTTCGGCCAGCGACCCCGGCCCCAGATCGGGGCCGCCAGTAACGACGACGCGGGTGGGCTCGCCTTCGGTGTGACTGTCGATCACATGCATTCGGCGATCACTCCACCGTCGCGAATCCAGTCCGCGTACCATGTCCTGAACAGATCGTACTGCGCTTTCGCGTAGTTCCGTTGCGCATCCGTCAGCGCGTCGCTCTCAATGAAGTGCAGCCGGTACTCGTCCTCACCGTTGAGCACCATCAGATACTTGTAATAGAGCACCAGATCCGGGCCTTCGTCGAAACTCGACAGCACGGCGAGCGCCTCTTCCAGTTCCAGTGCCCTGCGGCGAGCTTCGGGATGGCCTTCGGCCGCCTTTCTGCAAAGCGCGACCAGATGAAGGACCTCGCGCGGCAGGGCATTGCCGATGCCGGTGATCGCGCCGGTGGCACCGCAATTGACAAAGCCGTGAAAGACCGCCGTGTCGACACCAACCATCAGCGTGACGTTATCGTCCCTCGAGGTGATGTTCTCCGCCGCGTAACGCAGATCGTCCGGACCGCCGAATTCCTTGAAGCCGACAAGGTTGGGATGGTTCTCGCGCAGTTCGAAGAAGAGATCGGCACGGGTGGCGAAACCGTAATAGGGGCTGTTGTAGATCACCGCCGGAAGCGCCGGCGCAGCGGCAAGGACCGCGCGGAAATGCTGTTTCTGGGCGCCGACCGAGCTGCCGCGCGACAAGACCCGTGGAATGACCATGAGGCCTCTGGCGCCGACCCTTGCCGCGTGGGCCGCGTGTTCGGCGGCGGCTTTCGTGTTCTGAGCACCTGTGCCGACAACCACCGGAACTCCGGCCTTCACCAGCCGTTCCACACCCTCCATGCGCTGCGCGTCGCTCAGCAGCGGCCAGTCGCCCATGGAGCCGCAATAAACCACTGCGGACATGCCGAGGCCGATCAGCTCCTGCCCCTTCCTCACCAGCGCGTCGAAGTCCGGCATCCGCTCGGCCGTGCAGGGCGTCATCAGGGCAGGCATGCAGCCGGTAAAGACAGTCGCGGACATTGGTTACTCCTTGAAAATCCGGGTCCCGATGCGTGCCCCCGCGGCGATTTCCGGGACCGGGAATTCTAACGCCTTACGGCACCGGAGAACGTTAGTCCATTTTATCGATTCATTGGAATACCTGTCCATGCGAAGCGGTGACCCATGCAGATTTTTCCCGGGTTGCCGGTCCAGTGGACGGTCTGTGTGTTCGCAGCCTCTTCGCCTCAGGAAAAACATACCTATATTGGCACGTTCCCGGACAAGTCTCTTGGCGCCTGTCCGCTTCGGTCAAGGAAACCGCATCCAGAAATGACAAAACTGAAAGCCATCAGCGACCTTCACCTCGCCAGTCCCGCCAACCGCGAAGCGCTGCATGAGTTGCCAGCCTTCAAGGAGGACTGGCTGATCGTTGCGGGCGATGTCGCGGAGCGGTTCGATCATATCCGGCTGGCTTTCGGGACACTTGCGGGCAAATTCGCGAAGGTCTTCTGGGTTCCGGGCAATCACGACCTGTGGTCCATTCCGGAACCGGGCGGCGAGCCCGCCCTGACCGGAGAGACGCGCTACCGCGCGCTTGTCGATTGCGCCCGCGACTACGGCATCGTCACGCCGGAAGATCCGTTCGAGACCTGGGACGGGCCCGGCGGGCCGCATGTCATCGCGCCGCTGTTCCTGCTTTATGATTACAGTTTCCGGCCTGACCACGTCGAGCGTCATGAAGTGGTCGACTGGGCCCGCGAGCAGGGCGCGGTCTGTGCGGATGAGCTCTACCTGAACCCCACCCCCTGGAACAGCCGCGACGACTGGTGTTCAAACCGCTGCGACGAGGCCGAACAGCGGCTGGGGGATATTCCCGATGGCGCCGCGACGATCCTGGTCAATCACTATCCCTTGCGCAGCGACCTGATCCATATTCCACGCGCGCCACGCTTCACGCCCTGGTGCGGTACCCGACGGACGGAGGACTGGCACCGGCGTTTCAACGCCAAAGTCGTTGTTTCCGGGCACTTGCACACGCGCCGCACCGACTGGCGCGACGGCTCGCGTTTCGAGGAAGTGTCTCTCGGCTATCCGCGCCAGTGGGACCAGAGCAAGGGCATGGCGTCCTATCTTCGCGATATCCTGCCGGAATAACGCCTGCCGCTTCAGACGCCCACGCCGTGAAGATAGTCCAGCGGCGCGGCCATCGCGTCGATGGTCAGCCGGGCAGGCTCCGGGTGGTTGATGGCGAGCGCCATCAGGTGTTCCGGACCGGGAGCATAGCGTTCGAAATGCCATTTCGCCGGGTCGTCGGCGAGCCGGTCCTCGAAATCGATCCGCAAGGTGTCCAGATCGAAGGAAAACGCATCCAGCGGCTGAGACAAGCCCTTGCCGATCGCCTTCACATAGGCTTCCTTGAGCGTCCAGAAGGACAGGAACGTCTCGAGTTTGCGGGCTTGCGGCACCGCGGCAAGTGTCCTGCATTCGCGGGCGGCGAAAACGCGTTTCGCCAGTTTGTCCGTCTCCGCATTGCGCTGCAGCCATTCCACGTCGACGCCGATGTCGTGATCCACAGTCAGCGCGACGGCGGCCAGGCCACGGGTATGGGAGATGTTCACCCTCATCCGGGGACCGTCCGCAGGACTGATCAGCTCCGGCTTGCCGTGATCCTCGACGGAGAACCGCCAGCTTCGCGGATCTCCGCCCAAGCAGTAGCTTAGAAGTCCGCGGCAAGTGGCATGGGCGGCGATATAGACCTGCCTGTCGCGGTCGAAATGAAACCGCTCCGAGCGGATATGTTCCTCATCGCTGATGACCGCTTCCAGGGTTTCCCAGTCGCTGTCGGCGATCCGGTCGAGAAAAATCCACCACAAGGCGACGCGATCCGGCGTCATTATCGTCCCGCCGTCCGTGACCGGTCCGTGCACCAGGAACCCTTGCTTGGCCGGCTTTTCCTCCAGCTTCATCCGCTCGCCTTCACCTTCCGCATCTGTCGCCAAGGTTTAGCGCTTATCGGGCCAGGGCTGTAGCCTGAAATTTTCCGATGACGACGGGTTGGGGAAAAAGGACATCAGGAGCGGCTCGAAATCGGGTGATTCAGCTGGAATTGCCGACCTCGCCTGCGAGTGCGAAACGGGAGATGCCCCGCCCTTCCATGAGCCTGTCCGTCACGGCGGCGGACAGCCAGATCCCCGACAGGGTGATCCAGGCCGTCAGGGCGAAGATCGAAGCGCCGGTGATGCCGGCCCCGACCGCACAGCCACCCGCCAACATGCCGCCGAACCCCATCAGTGAGGCTCCGGTGAGATAACGGGCCATCGACTTTCCGCCTTCAAAGCCCTGCAGCACCAGCTCACGCGTCAGGAGGGCTGCCAGGAACGAGCCGAGGAACACCCCGGGAACCAGGCCGATATCGAAATCGAGCAGGTCTCCCGGTGGAGACAGGACGAGCATCAGCGTATCGGCGGACGGGCCGGTGAAGGTCACCCCTTCCACCTGGACCGGGTCGAAGGCCTGGCGGGCCATGGTCGAGGTGAACCACCAGGCTAGCGGTATCGCCAGACCCGCACCGCAGGCGGCGACAAGCTGCCAGGTGGACTTGCGGGCTTTCCAGGCAAAAACCAGACCGGCGAAGAACCAGAGTGATGCGAAGGCAAGGGTGACGCCCTGTGTCAGGCCGAGCTGGGCGGTCAGATCGTTACCGCCGATATCGACCGTCGTCCAGAGCCCGGCGAACCATTCCCTGACGGGTTTGAGGATGCCACGCAGGCTGGCCTGGGCGACGACGGCGAAGACCAGTCCCGACAATAGCGCGCGCAGGTTTCCGGTTGCCGACAGGACGAGCAGGCGGCTGGCGCAGCCGCGCGCCAGAACCATCCCGGTGCCGAACATCAATCCACCGAGCGAAGCGCCCGACAGACTTTGCGGCGAAGCCAGCTGACGGGCTTCGCTCGCCTGCACCTCACCGAAGTGCATCAGGACCTGTGTCGCAATGAGAGCGGAGGAAAAAGCGAGCAGCCAGACCGGCAGGCGGTCGGACGGCGTGCCGCGGGAAAACTCCAGAGCGGCAGCGCGGAGGCAAAACCGGCTTTGCTGCGCGAACGCGCCGAAGGCAACGCCGACAATCAGACCGCCAAGCGCCAGAAGCCACGCTTCCGGGATCCGGTCCAGAAGATACGTCAAATCCATCTCGGCCTCCCGGGTCCATGTCCGAGCCGGTTTTCATTTGTCCCGATCTGGACTTTTCGTTCGCCACCTGCCTTGACCTGCCTCAAGGACATATAGAAAAATTCATAAATATGAATGTTTCAGGGTGCATCCACGATCAGCGGCGTTCAAACAAGAAAGGCCGCGCAAGTTGCGCGGCCCTTTCTTTTCAGTCTGCGTCATCGGCGTCTACTGATGCGGAAACCCTGCCTTGGCGGTTCCGTTCCAGTCGCCCTGGAACTGCAACACAGGAAGGGCGCGGGCGTCCGAACTCGCGTTTATCCTGGCATTGGCGATGTTCTGCTGACGGGCCGTCAGGCGCTCCTCGCCATTGTAGCTGCCTTCGACCGGCAGGATCAGCAGTCTGTTGCCAGCAGCATCCTGCAAGGCTTTTTGGTTGAACCCGCTCTGCTGGCGCGGGGAAAGTGGCTTGTCACCGGTGAGATCGCCGATCAGATCGTTCGGGTCGGCATGAGCACTGCCGATCGCAAGGGAAGAAATCATGGCGGTGGCCAGAAGAGAGAACAGGGTTTTCCGGTTCGTACGCATTTCCAATCTCCTTAAAGTGTTTTGAGACCGGGATCAGGATCCCGGACGGCGGAGCCTGCTTTCCGACGTGTGCCGGGATGCGCCTTCTCCGCTTCTATCGAGATTGGGTTTCATGCCGATCACTACAAATAACATCCAGTTAATCGGCCCGTCATTCAGGCAATTTCACTTCACCAACCGCTCACGTTTACTTGTCACTGCTGTTTCTTCTGCCTTTTATTCCGGGCGCCACTCAACTGCCCGTGCGGCGACGCATGTGCTTTGATGCAGCCCGGCAGCGGCGGTTCCCGTTTGACTATTGCCCCGGTCCCGGGACATATAGATAAATTCAAAAGTTTGAATATGTGGAGGAAACAATGTCCGGTCTGAAGCGTGTTGAAATGTCGAGGCGGGAGATCTTGCTGGGCGGTGTCGCCCTGGCCGCGACAGGGATCGCCGGTCAGGGCCGGGCGTTTGCCGAGGCAAACCTGAGCGTCGGCAATCACGAGATCACGGTCTTTTCCGACGGCCATCTTTCCCTGCCGATGGGGTTCATTCTGCCGGAGCAGAGTGAAGAGGAAATTTCGGCTCTGCTCGCGCCCCACGGCATGGCGACAGACCTGCTGACGCCTGACTGCAACATCACGCTGCTGCGCAGCGGCGACCGTCTCGCCCTGTTCGACGTCGGCGCCGGACCGAATTTCCAGCCCACCGCCGGTGAGCTTCTGTCCAAACTGGAAAACGCAGGTATCGATCCGTCGGACATCACCGACGTGATCCTGACTCATGCGCACCCGGATCACCTGTGGGGCATTCTGGACGATTTCGACGACCCGCTTTATCCGCAGGCGAATATCCACGTGCCGCAGGGCGAATGGGATTTCTGGCGCGCGGACGATACGCTGGCGAACATGCCCGATGAGCGGAAAAGCTTCGTGGTCGGCGCCCAGTCCCGGCTCGAGGCCATCGAAGACCAGGTTACCATGATCGCTCCGGGGGAGGAGGTGCTGCCGGGCGTCGAGGCGGTCGGCAGCCACGGACACACGCCCGGTCACATGTCCTACATGATCCATGGCGGGTCGCAGAGCGTCTTCGTCGTCGGTGACGCCATTTCAAATGCCGTGATTTCCTTTGAAAAACCGGAGTGGGCATCCGGCACCGACCAGGACCGGGATAAGGGGATCGCCACGCGCAAGATGCTTCTCGACCGGCTCGCGCTCGATCAGTCGCGGGTTATCGGCTTCCACTTTCCGCATCCGGGCGAAGGCCGGGTGGAAAAAGCCGCGCAGGGCTTCAGGTTCGTCAAGGGGTAACGCGGACAGCCGGCTATTCGGCCGGCGAGCGCCGCGTGTCATCGCCATAGCGCCGGAAAACGGCAAGGACCGAGCCTTCGAACAGCCAGGCCAGGCCCAGCCTTGCGCCAAAGGCCATCGACAGCATGACAACCGGGGCGGAGATGGCCAGGGATGAAAAGCCGGTTATGCCCTGCCCGACCGTGCAGCCCATGGCCATGACACCGCCGATACCCATCAGCGTGCCGCCCAGCAGGTGGCGCCCGAGTTCCCTGGCATCGTCACAGGCCTCCCAGCGGATATCCCGCTTCCACACGGCCGCGAAGACCGCACCGAGAAACGTTCCGACAATCAGACCGACCCCATAGTCCGGCCAGGTTCCGGTGTAGGTGATGAACTGCAAAATGGTATCGCCTACCGGCACCACGAAGGACCCTGCCTCGATCTGGATCGGGTCGAAGGAATGGGCGGCGGTGAAGGTCGTCGCCCACCAGCCGAATGCAATCACCGCACCGATGACGACCGCCGATGCGACCTTTCCGAACTCGCGCCGGTAGGACGCCGACCTGAAGATCCATGCCAGACCGGCAAAAGCCATGAGCGCAGCGACAGCCTCCTGCAGGCGCAGCCCGGTCAGCGCCGACAGGATATCGCCGATGGACTGGCTTCCGGCCCAGTCGAAGGAATACGCAAGGTCATCCACCAGCGGCACGCGCAGGACTGCCAGAATGCCGCGCTGCGCGGCGAGCGCCGACAGACCGATCACGGTCAGAACCACGAGCGCCCTCAGGCTGCCTCCACCGAGGCGCAGAACCGCACCGAAACCGCAGGTTCCGACAAGAGCCATGCCGATCCCGAACAGGACGCCGCCGGCAATGGCGCCGCTCCAGGCAAATTCGGAGGACAGGTAAAAGGATGCTGCCGGGTCGGCCAGACCGAAGGCCGCGAGCAACTGCGTGCCGATTAGGGCGCAAACGGCAGCCAGCACCCAGGTGCGCAAGCCGCTGCTGTCGCCGGCGTACCAGTGGCGTTCGAGCGACGACAGGGTGCAGAAGTGGGTCGCCCGCGCGGCGAAACCCAGGACGCACCCGGCAAGAACACCAAGGATCGGCGTCAGCAACACCGGGTCCGGAATAAACATGTTCCTGTTCCCCTCCTTGCCCTTTCGGACATCCTCCCAGAGCAGGCTACGGTTATTGCCTGCGGACGCCGTTTCTTGCGAACGATCGCCTGAATTTGATCTCTCCTGCATACACGAGCACGCAGGAAAACAGTTTGATCCAGCACATTCCGGCCGCTTTGGAATGAAAACGGTCCGACTTCGCCGATTTATCGAAGGGTATCAGGCAGTGTCTGACGCAGCAATCAAAGCGCTTGCTGCACTGCGATCCCGCGTCATTTCCCGCCAGCGCGGGCGTCTCTGCAGAACAGATCGTAGAGACTTCCGATGATCGAGCTCACCTCGTCATCCACAAGACTGTAATAGATCATGCGGCCGTCGCGGCGGGACTGCACGAGCCCTTCCAGCCGCAGCCTTGCCAATTGCTGGGAGACCGCGGCCTGCGGCATGGTCAGGATTTCCTCAAGCTCGGAAACCGACTTTTCGCCTTCGGACAACAGACACAGAATGACCAGCCGCACTTCGTGGGACAGCGCTTTCAGGAGGTCGCTGGCCTTTCTCGCCTGCATCATCAGCAGTTCGAGATCCTCCGCAGCCATGTCCTTGTTGAAGACCGGTAGGTTCATGAAAGTCTGAAATCTCCGTCCAGTTACGCCTTGCGCTGCGTAAAACTCTTAGTACCCGGATTACGAACCGGTGTCACCGGGCCGATCAACATTGTCAATTGATCTTTTCAGGCAGCTTTTCAAGCATGCCGGCCAGCAGCGGCCAGAAAAAGTGCTCACCGGGATAACCGCGCAACCGGTCGATCTCGACCCCGTTCTCGATGAGTACGAAAGTGGGTGTCAGCCGTTCGCGCGCGATTCCGGACAGGTCCTCCGGCCAGGTGTCGGTGATGTCGACCCGGCGCAGGGGCGCGCGCCGGCCTTCCTCCGTCTTTGGATAGGCGACGCCGATTTCCTCGTTCCAGCGCTTGCACCAGACGCAACCCGGCTGTTCCAGCATGATCAGTTCCGCCGCGCCGGCCGGCAACGACCAGACAAGGACGATGAAAACGGCCCGGGCAAGCGCGCCAAACCGCAGCGCAATCGACATTCTGAACTCTCCTGCATTTCTTTGATTGCAATATATATGAATTTTTGAATACTTTAAAGTAAAACAGCTTCAGAGCTTCGCCGGGAGGACAGGAATGCTCGATGTCTCGCTGGGAGCCGCCTTTCTCGCAGGGCTGCTCTCGTTCATTTCACCGTGCGTGCTGCCGATCGTGCCGCCCTACCTGTGCTATCTGGCCGGGGTGAGCGTCGACGAGTTGAAAGGCGAAGCCGCGACGGCGGAAACCGGGCGTCGGGTGATTCTGGCAGCCGTCGCATTCGTGCTCGGGTTCTCGGCAGTCTTCGTCGCGCTTGGCGCCACGGCAAGCGTCGTCGGCCAGTCGATCGCCCGCTATTACGACGTTCTTTCCTATGTGGCGGGCGGCATCATCATCGTCATGGGCCTGCATTTTCTCGGCGTCTTCCGGATCGGGCTGCTGTTCCGTGAAGCGCGGATCCAGGTGGAGCGCAAACCGGCCGGGCTGATCGGCGCTTTCGTCATGGGCCTTGCCTTCGCCTTCGGCTGGACGCCCTGTGTCGGTCCTGTGCTGGCCGCCATCCTGTTTGTCGCCGGTTCCTCCGACACGACGTGGCACGGGGCGGCGCTGCTGGCGGTCTATGCCCTCGGTATCGGCCTGCCGTTCATACTGGCCGCCGCCTTCGCCAGCCGCTTTCTGCGGCTCGCCGGACGGTTTCGCAAACACATGGGCACAGTGGAAAAGGTGATGGGCGGTCTTCTGGTCCTGACCGGCCTCTTGTTCATTACCGGCCAGATGTCGGCCATCGCCTTCTGGCTTCTTGAAACCTTTCCGGTTTTTTCACAAATCGGCTGAGTGCACCTGGGAGGATAGGAACATGCGCTTCTGGAAACATCTGGTCCTGGCGATCGAGCTGACGGCGGCACTGGGAACGACGGCCCTCGCCGCGACGATGGGCGAGGACGGGCTGCACAAGCAACCCTGGTTCACGATGACCTTCCGCGACATCGCAGAAGACATCGAGACCGCTGCCGGCGACGGCAAGCGCCTGGCGATCGTCTTCGAGCAGAGAGGCTGCATCTATTGCCGCCAGATGCACGAGAAGATCCTCTCCGACCCGGAAGTGACCGACTACATCAAAGAGAATTTCATGGTCGTCCAGTACAATATGTTCGGCGACGAGGAAGTGGTCGATCTGGATGGCGAGGAACTGACGGAAAAGACCGCGGCGCGCAAATGGGGCTATGTGTTCACGCCCACAATCGTCTTCCTTCCGGAGACCGCTCCGGACGAAGGCACCGTGCAGGATGCCGCTGTCGCGACCATGCCGGGGGCGTTTGGAAAGTGGACTTTCCTGAACATGTTCCTCTGGGTCCGGGAGAAGGGCTATGAGGGCGACGAGCACTTTCAGAAGTATCACGCCCGCATAATCAATGAGTTGCGCGAGCAGGGCCGCCTCGGCGCGGAGTGACGCCGACATAAAAAGGCACTTGATCAGGCTTAGTAAAAAGGCCTATTGCATAATATATGCAAAAAATCATATCTTTTAATGTGAGGAGGACGGGCGGACCGGTTACCGGGTCTGCCCAAGAGACGGCGGCAGCCGTTTCGCACTGAGGAGGAAAGCCGACATCATGAGGACAGGCGCGAGACTTACAAGCTTGCCGGCATTACTGGCCGGTCTGACCGTCATGGCCGCATCGGTGGCGACCGCCGGAACCGTGGCTCCGGACAGCGTTCCCATCGAGGACATGGAGCTGACGCAGACACTCACCGACAACAAGGGCAACCCGGCTGCCGGGCGCGAGGCATTCGCCGACCGCAAGAAAGGCAATTGCCTGGCCTGCCATGCCAATGCGGACCTTGAGGAACAGCTCTTTCACGGAGAGGTCGGACCGGAGCTTGACGGCGTCGCCGACCGCTGGAGCGAAGAACAGCTGCGCGCCATCGTCGTGAACAGCAAGGACGTTTTCGGCGAACAGACAATTATGCCCGGCTTCTACACGCTGAAAGTCGGCGTGAATGTTGCCGAGGAAAACGCCGGCCAGACCATTCTGACCGCTCAGGAGGTAGAGGACGTCGTCGCCTATCTCATGACACTCAAGGACAACTGATCTCGAGACTCAGGGAGCAAGAGATGACTTTTACTCGACGCCAAGTCTTCGGCCTGACGGCAGGTGCTGCCGCCTTCGTGGCCGTTGCCCCGCGGATTTCATTCGCGGCGACAGATGATACCGAAGCCGCCATCAAGGCCTTTACCGGCGGTGCAGAGCCGGCGACGGGGACCGTAACCCTCGATACGCCGGAAATTGCCGAGAACGGCAACACCGTGCCGGTCGGCGTTTCGGTGGAAAGCCCGATGACGGCCGACAACTACGTGGAATCGGTTCTGATCCTGGCGGAAGGCAACCCCAGCCCGGCGGTCGCGACCTTCCACTTCACCGCGATGAGTGGTGCTGCGGAAGCCAAGACGCGAATCCGGCTGGCCAAGACCCAGAACGTGATTGCCGTGGCCAAGATGAATGATGGTTCCACCTTCATCGACCGCAAGGAAGTCAAGGTCACCATCGGCGGCTGCGGCGGCTGAGCGAGCAGATCAGGACACAGAGGAACACATCATGGCAAATCCGAAACCCCGCGTGAAAGTGCCGAAGAAGGCATCCAAGGGCGAAGTCATCACCATCAAGACTCTCATCAGTCATCCGATGGAATCCGGACAGCGCAAGGACAAGCAGGGCAACCTCGTCCCGCGGCAGATCATCAACACGTTCAAATGCGAATTCGACGGCCAGCTCGTCTTCGAATGCGACATGGACCCGGCCGTCTCGGCGAACCCCTACATGGAATTCAACGCAAAGGTCGAGAACAGCGGCACCTTCAAATTCACCTGGGTGGATGATGACGGCAGCGTCTACGAGACAGAGAAGAAGATCACGGTCGAATAGACCGTGACGTTTGAAGGCCGGGACAATCGGGAGGAGACGATTTGGCCAGATCCTATAGACTTTCTTTAGCAGCAGGCGTCGCGTTGGTGCTGGGTGCGCACAGCGCGGCGATTGCCGGCGGACCGTCGGATGACAAGCTTGTCATCGACGGGGAGATGGAAATCATGACCCGCGTGGCCCCGCCGGAAGGCCACCCGCTCGATGAAGTGATTTCCGGCTGGCACTACCGCACCGAGGAAACACGGGACCTTGAAGCCGACAGCTTCCAGAACCCGGGCATGCTCTACGTGGAACGCGGCGAGGAAATCTGGAACACCGTGGAAGGTGATGCCGGCAAGTCCTGCGCCTCCTGCCACGAGGACGGCGCGGAATTCCTGAAGGGCATCGGTGCCAACTATCCAAAATGGAATGCCGGCGCGGGCAAACCTTTCAACATCGAGCTTCAGATCAACCAGTGCCGCGAGGAGAACATGCAGGCCAAGCCCTACAAGTTCGATGCGGCCGACCAGAAAGCCCTGACGACCTTCATCAAGCATCAGTCGATCGGCATGCCGGTGGAACTCGATCTGACCGAAGGCGACATGAAGTCCTGGTGGGACAAGGGTGAAGAGCTCTACTACACCCGCACCGGTCAGTTGAACCTGTCCTGCGCGACCTGCCACGAAGACTACAACGGCAACTACATCCGTGCCGATCACCTCAGCCAGGGCAACGTCAACGGCTTCCCGACCTACCGGCTGAAGCAAAGCGCCATGGTCTCGCTGCACAACCGTTTTCGTGGCTGCATCCGGGACACACGGGCCGCATTTCCGGCAGCCTTTTCGGACGATCTCATGGCGCTTGAGGTCTATGTGACCTGGCGCGGTTCAGGTCTCGGGGTCGAAACGCCGGCTGTGCGCCAGTAGGCGTCCTCCCAACCCTCCGGCGCAGCGGCTGCCGCCGTACCGGAGGGTCCTGCCGGCATTGAGTGATCGGTTTTCCCGCGTTTGCGCAGGACGGCTGGAAAGCACAATTCATCCGAAGATCCATGGTGCGCGGATTCCCGCGCGCCAACGGAGAAGTCATGCATGCGGCCAGCCATGAACTGGTCCGCGATTTTGGAGGCAAGGAATGTTCTCAAGACGCGAATTCCTGATGGCGGCAACGGCGACGAGCGCGCTGCTTGGGTCAGGGATGGCGGGATCCTGGTCCCGGCTGATGGCGCAACAGGCGCTTTCCGAGGATCTGCTTCTGCAGATGGAACCCAAGGGTAAACTGACCCTGGTTCACATCACCGACATTCATGCCCAGCTCAAGCCTATCTATTTCCGCGAGCCTTCAATCAATCTCGGTATCGGAGACGTGGCCGGAAAACCGCCGCATGTGACCGGCGCGGATTTCCTGAAACTCTACAGCATCGAGCCCGGATCGCCCGATGCCTATGCCCTGACCAGCGAGGATTACGTCGCCCTGGCCCAAGGCTACGGCAAGATGGGCGGCATGGACCGGGTGGCGTCGGTGATCAAGCGTATCCGCGCAGAACGTGGGGATGACAACGTTCTGCTGCTGGACGGCGGCGACACATGGCAGGGCAGCTACACCTCCAACGTCACCGAAGGCCAGGACATGGTCACGGTGATGAATTCGCTTTCTCCCGATGCTATGACCGGCCACTGGGAATTCACCTACGGCACCGACCGGGTCCAGGAACTGATCGATGAGCTGCCCTTCGCGTTTCTGGGGTCCAATATCTACGACGCCGAATGGGACGAACCGGCCTTCGAGCCCTGGAAGATGTTCGAGCGGGGCGGCTCCAAGGTGGCCGTCATCGGCCAGGCCTTCCCCTATACACCGATTGCCAATCCGCGCTGGATGATCCCCGGCTGGTCCTTCGGGATCCGCGAGGAGGACATCGCCAAACATGTCGGGGAGGCGCAGGACGAAGGCGCGGACCTGATCGTGCTGCTCTCTCACAACGGCTTCGACGTGGATCGCAAGCTGGCGTCCCGCGTCAACGGCATCGATGTCATCCTCACCGGGCACACGCACGATGCCCTGCCAGAACCGGTTATCGTCAACGACACGCTGGTGATCGCGTCGGGCTCCAACGGCAAATTCGTTTCTCGGCTGGATCTGGATATCCAGGACGGCAAGCTCAGCGGATATGCCTACCGTCTCATTCCGGTGTTCTCCGACATCATCACGCCGGACGCCGACATGGCCTCGCTGATTGACGAAGTTCGCGCGCCCTATGAAGGCGAGCTGTCCCGGGTGCTCGGCAAGACAGACAGCCTTCTTTACAGGCGCGGCAACTTCAACGGCACGTTCGACGACCTGATCTGCCAGGCGCTTCTGGAAGAACGCGACGCAGAAATCGCGCTGTCGCCCGGCTTCCGCTGGGGCACCAGCCTGCTTCCGGGACAGGACATCACTTTCGAGGACCTGCACAACGCCTGTGCCATGACCTATCCGGCGGCTTATCGCTCGGCAATGAGCGGGCAGGTGCTGAAGGACATCCTGGAAGATGTCGGTGACAACCTGTTCAACAAGGATCCCTATTACCAGCAGGGCGGCGATATGGTCCGTGTTGGCGGCATGGGCTACACGATCGACCCCGGCAAGGAGATCGGCGAGCGCATCTCCGGCATGACGCTTCTGGCGACCGGCGAAGCCATCGATCCCGCCAGGGATTACGTCGTCGCGGGATGGGCCTCCGTCAATGAAGGCACCGAAGGTCCGCCGATCTGGGACGTCGTCGAAAACCACATCACCAAAAACCCTGTCGTCAAGCTGCCGGACAACCAGTCCGTGACGCTTGCCGGCTGATGTCTTGACCAAGAGGACCAGTCATGAGTGACAAGACCGTTTCTCAATCGCCGAACCTGTCCCGCCGGGCGCTTCTCAAAGCCGGTCTTGCCACCGGCGTTGCGGCAGGCGCGGTGGGAGCAGCGCGTGCGGATGGAGATCCGCTGATAACCGAAATTCAGGACTGGAACCGGTATCTCGGAGAAGGTGTGCAGTCGCGTCCCTACGGCACGCCCTCGGAGTTCGAGAGCCATGTGGTGCGCCGCGACGTCGAATGGCTGACCGCATCGACGGAGAGTTCCGTGAACTTCACGCCGCTTCACGAGCTGGACGGCATCATCACGCCGAATGGATTGTGCTTCGAACGCCACCACGGCGGCATCGCGGAGATCAATCCGGCGGACCATCGGCTGATGATCAATGGTCTGGTCGACACGCCTCTGGTGTTCACCATGGAGGACCTGAAGCGGTTTCCGCGCGAGAACCGGGTGTATTTCCTGGAATGCGCCGCCAATTCGGGCATGGAATGGCGCGGATCGCAGCTCAACGGCTGCCAGTACACCCACGGCATGATCCATAGCGTGATGTACACCGGCGTGCCTCTGAAGCTGATCCTGGAAGAGGCCGGTATCAAGACCAATGCCAAATGGGTGATGCCGGAAGGGGCCGATGCCTCCGCCATGACGCGGTCGATCCCGATGGAAAAAGCCCTGGACGATTGCCTGGTCGCCTTCAAGATGAACGGCGAGGCTCTGCGACCGGAACAGGGATATCCCTTGCGCCTCGTCGTGCCCGGCTGGGAAGGCAACATGTGGATCAAGTGGCTGCGCCGCATCGAGGTCGGCGACGAGCCATGGCATCAGCGCGAGGAAACGTCCAAATACACGGATCTTCTGGAAAGCGGGAAAGCCCGCCGCTTCACCTGGGTCATGGACGCCAAGTCGGTCGTCACCAACCCGAGTCCGCAGGCGCCCGTCACGCACGGCAAGGGGCCGCTGGTGATTTCCGGCGTCGCCTGGTCAGGCAACGGCCGCATCACCCGTGTCGATGTGTCCATAGATGGCGGACGCAACTGGAAGACGGCCCGGCTGGACGGCCCCAGCCTGCCCAAGGCCATGCACCGCTTCTATCTCGACATCGACTGGGACGGTTCGGATCTTCTGCTCCAGTCCCGCGCGATGGATGAAAACGGCTATTTCCAGCCAACCAAGAATGAATTGCGCGCCGCGCGCGGCGAAAACTCGATCTATCACAACAACGGTATCCAGACCTGGCATGTCAAAGCAGACGGGACGGTGGAAAATGTCGAAGTTTCTTAAAGCTCTCAGCCTTGGCTTTTCCCTGGCGGCCCTGCCGGTTTTCACTGGCGCGGCCCTGGCCGGCGACCCCGACAAGGGCGCGAAGGTCTTCAAGAAATGCGCGGCCTGCCATGCAGTCGGCGAAAACGCCAAGAACAAGGTCGGTCCGCAACTGAACGAGGTGTTCGGACGCACCGCAGGGGCCCTTGAAGGCTACAAATATTCCAAGGCGATGATCAAGGCCGGCGAGGAAGGGCTTGTGTGGGACGATGCCACCATGACCACCTATCTGGAAAAGCCCAAGGCCATGATCAAGGGCACGAAGATGGCCTTTGCCGGCCTGCGCAAGCAGGAAGACCTGGAGAATGTGATCGCCTATCTGGCAACCTTCTCCAGCGCCGCTCCGTCGGCAGAAGACGCGCAGAGCGCGGCGGAACCGGAAACGCCTGAAGCCGAAGTCGAGACTGCGGCGGCCGATGCCACGACTCCGGCTCCTGCTCCGGTTTCTGCCCCGGTTTCTGCGACGCGTGAAGGTGGTGCCCTCGGGCTCGGCCGGGTGGCGACGGAGGATGAAGTCGCCGCGTGGGACATCGATATACGCCCGGACGGTGAAGGCCTGCCCGCGGGATCGGGAACGGTTGCCGACGGCGAAGGGCTTTATTCGGATAATTGCGCGGTCTGCCACGGCGACTTCGGAGAAGGCGTTGGCCGCTGGCCGGTTCTGGCCGGAGGTCAGGATACCTTGACCGAAGAGCGTCCGGAAAAAACGATCGGCTCCTACTGGCCCTATCTTTCCACCGTCTACGATTATGTGCGGCGGGCAATGCCCTACGGCAATGCGCGTTCAATGTCCGACGACGACATCTATGCCATCACCGCCTATCTTCTCTATCTGAACGACATCGTCGAGGATGAGGATTTCGAGCTCTCGAACGAGAACTTCGCGGAAATCCATCTTCCGAATGAAGACAACTTCATCGCCGATGACCGTTCGGAGGAAACCCATTACACCGACAAGAACGAGCCCTGTATGAGCAATTGCAAGGACAGTCCCGTCGAGATCACCATGCGGTCGCGTATTCTGGACGTGACGCCGGGATCCGTCGACGACGACAATGCCGCCGGAATGGGAGGCGTTGACTGACATCGTTTGCAATACAGCCCCGAACTGACGACGGGGCGGCTGCAAGGAGGCGCGGCCGGCCCACCTCCGCGCAGGGCAAAAGACCGGGCCGGGAGGTCCCGACATGACCGGATCCGAACGCATCAAAACGCCGCAAGGCATTTTTCTCGGAGCCGCCGCGCTGCTACGAGGCGGGTGGGCGCTGCTCGCGGCCGGCTGTGCCCTGCTGCCTCTACCCGCGGCGGCCTCCGGGAAGGGTGATCCGGCCAGGGGAGAGACCCTGTTCAAGGCCTGCAAATCCTGCCATCAGGTCGGAGCGAATGCCCGTAACGGTGTCGGCCCGCATCTGGACGGATTGTTCGGCCGTCAGGCGGGCGTGCTTGAAGGCTTCAAATACTCAAGCGCAATGAAGACGCTCGGTGAAGAAGGCCTTCTCTGGAACGCATTCACCCTGGACGCATATCTGGAAAAACCGCGCGCCTATGTTCCCGGAACGCGCATGTCCTATCTCGGCATGCGCAAGATCCAGGACCGGACGGACGTCATCGCCTATCTGAAGGCGCTGTCGCAGGAAGCCCCGGCGAGCGATCCTCAGGCGGATACACAGACACGCGCGGAAATCGGCGCCGCGGCGATGGGGCTGGAGGGTGATCCGGAATATGGCGAATATCTTTCCAGCGAATGTGTCACCTGCCATCAAATGTCCGGCCGGGCGGACGGGATTCCGTCGATCGTCGGCTGGCCGAGCCAGGCCTTCATCCGGGTGCTGTTCGAATACAAGACAAACATCCGCAGCCATCAGGTCATGCAGAACATGACGACAAATCTCGGTAACGAGGAAATCGCAGCACTCGCGGCTTACTTTGGGTCACTCGATCCACAGTAGCGACACTTCGGAAAGACCCGCCGCCCGCTGCACATCTGGGGAGGAAGAAAATGCCTAATATCTCACGCCGGACATTCGGACTGATGATGGGGGCCGGTGCCTCTACACTTGCGATGCCGTATTACGCCCGGGCGCAGGGCAAACCCAGGGCCGTCGTGATCGGCGGCGGGGCGGGCGGAGCGACAGCCGCGCGCTACATGGCCAAGGACGCCGGGGAAGACCTTGACGTCACGCTGATCGAGGCAAACCCGCAATACATCACCTGCTTTTTTTCCAACCTGTATCTAGGCGGTTACCGCAGTCTCGCCTCCATCACCCACGGCTATGACAAGCTTGCTTCCAACTATGGCATCACTGTTGTCAACGCATTTGCCGATACGGTCGACCGCGAGGCCAGGGAAGTCGTGATGGCCGACGGCGCAAGGGTTCCTTACGACCGGCTGATCGTGGCGCCCGGAATCGATCTGATCTACGACAGCGTTCCCGGCTATTCCGAAGAGGCTGCCGGGATCATGCCACATGCCTGGAAAGCCGGACCGCAGACGAAACTCCTGAAATCCAGGCTGGATGCGATCGAAAACGGCCAGCAGGTGGTGATGGTTGCCCCGCCAAACCCCTACCGCTGCCCTCCGGGACCATACGAGCGCGTTTCCATGATGGCTCACCTGTTCAAGGAAAAGGGCTATGACGACTGCAAGATCGTGATCATCGACCCGAAGCCGAAGTTCTCCAAGCAGGGATTGTTCACCGAAGGCTGGGAAAAATACTACCCGGGCATGATCGAGTGGTACGGTCCCGACGTTCATGGCGGCATCGCCAGCGTCGATCCGCAGACCGGCGAAGTGGAAACGGATCTCGATACCTTCAAGGGAGATCTGGTGAATGTCATCCCTGCCCAGAAGGCCGGCATGATCGCCGCCAGCGCCGGACTGGCAAACGACAGCGGGTTCTGCCCGATCGATCCCGCTTCCATGCGTTCGCAAATAGACGAGAACATCTTCGTCATCGGCGATGCGTCGATTGCCGGTGACATGCCGAAATCCGGATTTTCTGCGAACAGCCAGGCAAAGGTCGCGGCCATGGCCATCCGGGGAGAACTCACCGGATCGAAGGTCTTCCCGGCAAAATATTCGAACACCTGCTGGAGCCTGATCGAAACCAATGACGGCGTGAAGGTCGGCGCCCAATACGCCCCTGCCGCCGACAAGATCGCCTCAACCAGCAGCTTCATCAGCCAGACAGGAGAAGACGACGCCCTGCGGCAGGCGACCTATGAGGAATCGGTCGGCTGGTACAAGGGCATCACCACCGATATTTTCGGGGCATAAGAGACGTAAGTCTGCTGCGGTCGTGGTTTCCGGCCGCAGCATTCGCTGTTTCCGGGCCAGCTTTAAAGATGCCTCGACTTGCAGGACGGTCCGCTTCGGTGCTTGCGATCAAACATGGGTACGGTATCCGCGTTCCTCGCGAGATCAGTCGTCAGCCGATGCACCGGATATCGCGCCAAGCCTTTCCCGATATCGGACTGGCGGGACCCCCATGGCTTTTCGAAACTCCCGGCGAAAAGTTTCCGCGGACCCGAACCCGCATGCCTCCCAGACATCCGCCAACGGTACGTGACCGGTCTCAAGCAACTCCGCCGCGCGGGACACCCGCTCGACCTTGAGCCAGCTCAACGGAGTGGTGCCGGCTTCCTCGTGAAAACGGCGCGCCAGGGTGCGCGTGCTGGTTCCTGCGGAGCTGGCCATGCGCTCGACCGGCCAATTTTCGTCAATCGACGCCCTGATCCGGTCCTGCAAGGCCGCCAGTCCGGAGCCGACGCGGGCCCTTGGCTCCGGACGCGGCACAAATTGGCGTTGGCCGCCGTCTCGCTGCGCGGGCAAGACCAGCCGCCGGGCAACGCTGGCAGCCACCTGCGCTCCAAAGTCCTGACGGATTATGTGCAATCCCAAGTCCAGCCCGGCTGCCGAACCTGCGGAGGTGAAGACCCCGCCGCTTTCGACGAAGAGAACATCGGGATCGACGGTTACCGCAGGATATCGCTCCGCAAGCTTTTGCGTATAGCGCCAATGGGTTGTCGCGGCTTTGCCATCCAGCAACCCTGCTGCGGCCAGAACAAACACGCCCGAACAGATCGAGGCGATGCGTGCTCCCCGGTCATGGGCGGCGCGCAGAGCCGCACAAAGCGTGCCGGGCACGGGTATATCCGCGCCGCGCCAGCCGGGGACGATGATCAGGCTCGCCTCCTGCAGCAGGTCAAGATTGTCTTCCGCATCCAGCGTGATGCCGCCCAAGGCACGAATGGGTCCGGGCTCCGCCTTTACGGTGGCAAAACGATACCATTGATCAAACTCGGGGCGCGGCAGGGCGAAAAGCTCGACCGCTATGCCGAATTCGAATGTGCACAGACCGTCGTAAGCAATTGCGCAGACCAAGGGGGACTTGCCTGGAGGGATGGCAAAATTCGTCGCATTGGCAGAATCTGACTGCAGGTTGTCCATTCCGCCAGTATCGCGATTTTTCCAATGGTGGCAAGCATAAGCCATCACCACAAAGGGAGACGTGATCGTGACAAGACCAACCGAACTTTTCGACGCCATCGAAACCTATTTCGACGCGATCCATGACTGCGACACTGAAAAACTGAATGCTGTGTTCCATCCCCGGTCGAGCCTGTTTGATGCGGACAACGGCACGGTATTCGTTGAACCGATTGACAGTTTCAGCCGCGATGTCGGCAGCCGCGTGTCACCCGCCAGCAAGGAGCAGGCGAAAGAGGCAGAGGTTTTGCTGATCGACTATCTGTCCCCCGTCAGCGCGACGGTCAAAATCCGTATTCGCGCCCATCAAAACGTCTTTGTCGACCATCTCGGTTTTGTGAAGGGCGAGGACGGCTGGCAGATCGTCTCGAAGATCTGGCATCTGGAAAGCGTCATTGAAGACGCGGCCAGCCAAAGCACCGCGTGAGGCCTTATTGGATTTCTGCATCAGGATGCAAGGATACATCCGCAGGAAAGATGCGGCAGGCAGCCCATCCGGAAGTCCCACGCCGAGAACCGGCGGAGGATTGCAGCAGCCGACTGTTTCAGCACTATGAGTTCCCTGATCTCGGCAAGTCCATGATGTTGTCCTCGACCCAGGACGCCAATGCCTTGACGTGCACCGCGACGCCCTGACCGTGTGGTGTGAGGCGGTATTCGACGTGCGGGGGGACCACATTGAGCGACTCGCGATGAACAAAGCCGTCGTTCTCCAGCGTCTTCAGCGTTTGAGACAACATCTTTTCGCTGACGTCCCCGATAATACGGCGCAGCTCGCTGAACCTCAGGGTCTGTTGCTGAAGGGCAATCAGCACAAGAACACCCCAGCGGCTTGTAACGTGATTGAGCACGATGCGGGATGGACACATTTTATCCAGCACATCCGGTGCAATATTTTTTTCGCTGTTTATGGCGGTTTCTCCATACTAACTAATTTGTACGTACTTTCCTTTTGTTAGTTAGCCGTTATTAGAGGCCCAATCAATGGAATTATGGAGATCAACATGAAGCATACCGTCAAAGCCGCCCTTCTCTGCCTCGCTGTTGGCGCAGCGCCCGCTGCGGCCTTCGCGGAAACGGCCAAGGACGTGGTGTCTAAAGCCGTGACCGAGATTTTCGTAAACGGCGACACAGATGCCATCGATACGTATTTTGCGGAGGACTACATCCAGCATAACCCGCGCATTCAGTCGGGCCGTGCAGTAATCAAGGAGCTGTTCAGTCATGCGCCTGCCAATTTCAAGTATGAACCGGGCATGATCATTGGCGACGGTGACCTGGTCGCGGTCCATGCGCGCATTACCGGGTTTGGCCCCAAGACACTGGTCGGTGTCGACATTTTCCGCGTTGAAAATGGCCTGATCGCCGAGCACTGGGATGTTCTGCAGGAAGAAGTCCTCGAAACCGCATCCGGCGAACCGATGTTCACACCGATGCAATAACCCGTTCGGGGCGGCACAAGGGCATCATCACCGAGTTTTACAGCGCCCGGTCCCTCCCGCGGTCGTCACCGGCGGCCGCGGGACATTCCCTTCAGAGCGTGTCCCGCTGAGTTGAATTCAGGAAATCACTCCCCCTCATGAATCCGCTTAAACGCGACAGGCGCTAAAATCCTTCAAGGACGATCTTGCCCCTGGCCTTGCCGCTTTCAAGCAATGCATGAGCGCGTTTGAGGTTTTCAGCGTTGATGCTGCCGTAGGTCTCGGTGGCGGTCGAACGGATCGTTCCCGTATCGATCAGACCGGTCACTTCATCCAGAATTCCGCCCTGACGGGCGATGTCCGCCGTCGTGAACAATGACCGGGTGAACATCAGTTCCCAGTGAATGGAAACGGCCTTGCCCTTGAACGGCATGATGTCGAAGGACTTCGGGTCGTCGATCAGGCCAAAGCGCCCCTGCGGCGCGATGAACTCGGCGATCTGCGGCACGTAGCTGTCCGAATGGTTGGTCGAGAACACGAAGGCCGGCGCGCCGATTCCCAGAGCCGCGATCTGTTCCGGCAGCGGCCTGGAATGGTCTATGACGTGATGCGCGCCAAGCTCCTTCACCCACTCCTGCGTCTCGGGACGGGAGGCGGTCGCTATGACGGTCAGATCGGTCTGCGCGCGCAGGAGCTGGATCGCGATGGACCCAACTCCACCCGCACCACCGATAATGACGATGGCATTGGCCGCGCCGGGCACCGGGTCGGAAACGCGCAGGCGGTCAATGATCATTTCCTGCGCGGTCAGCGTCGTCAGCGGCAGCGCGGCGGCGGAAGTCGCCGGAATGGATTTCGGCGCGTGACCGACGATACGCTCGTCCACGAGATGGAACTCGGCGTTTGTGCCGGGGCGGTTGATCGCACCGGCATACCAGACCGTGTCACCCACCTTGAACCGGCTCACCGCATCGCCGATTTCGGCAACCTCACCGACAGCATCCCAGCCAAGGATCACCGGCGCGTCCCCCTCCGCCGCGCGGCTGGCGCGGATCTTGGTATCAACGGGGTTCACGGAAACGGCCGAGATCCTGACGAGAATATCATGGCCGCCGGCGGCGGGCCTGTCCATCTCCAGATCCAGCAAGGAATCTTCGCGGGCGATGGGCCCAGGCGCGGTGTAACCTACGGCTTTCATTGATTTTATCCTTTTTATGTTGTCAACCCCGGCCGTTTCTCCGGCAGCAAGGCAAACTTGCCTGTTGTCAGCAGATCTGCGTCATTTCGTTGAGAGTGAAGTCGGCAACAGCCCCCTCTGTGGCGGCCATATATGCCGCCAGGTGCGGTGCGGTCATGTGCTCCTGCCAGAGTTCACGGCTTTCCCAGTTTTCGTAAAACATGAAATGCGCCGGATCTTCGTTGTCCTGATGCAGGTCGTAGTTGATGCAGCCCTTCTCGGCGCGGGTGATCGGGATCAGCTTGAGAAGCTCGGCTTTCACCAGTTCAACCTGGTCAGGCCTGGCATGAATGTTGGCGACGATGGTGAGGTTCGGCATTGACGCATTCCTTCGAGCGACCGGTTCGTTTGGCGGGATATACAGGCGAGACTTTTCCGGATAAATAGCCTTTACTCGAAATAATAATCCGGAATTACCGTATAATGTTGATCGACAACATTCGCCTGTTTCTGATCATCGCCGAAAAGGGCAGCCTTGTCGCTGCCGGGCGGGAGGCCGGCCTGTCCGCAACGACTGTGTCCGAGCGGCTTGCCGCCCTTGAGGCACACTACGGTGTCGTTTTTTTCAACCGGACGACACGCTCCCTGAGCCTGACGGATGAAGGCCGCACCCTGCTCAGCGGGGCCAGGGCCGTTCTGGGCGAACTGGAGGACCTCGACACGCGCATCCGCTACGGTGCGGAGACCTTGTCCGGACCGATCAGAATCAGTGCGCCGGTCGATCTTGGCCGCAGCTTCGTCTCCAAGGTGATTTCAGCCTTCACAAAGCAGCATCCCGCCATCTCGATTGAGCTGTCCCTGTCAGACGGATACATCGATATCGTCAGTCAGGGGTTCGACCTTGCCTTGCGATTCGGCACGATCACGGACAGCACACTGCGGATCCGGAACCTGGGGCACTTCCGCCGGATCGTCTGTGCGGCGCCGTCCTACATCCATGCTCGTGGCACGCCGCAACAACCCGAGGATCTGGCGCAGCACAATTGCCTCGTCATGCGGTTCGGCACGACCCTGGACAACGTCTGGCGCTTTGGCTCGGGGAAAAAGACCCGGACCGTCACCGTGCGCGGCAACAAGACCGTGAATGACGGCTCGCTGGTGCGGCAATGGGCCGTGGACGGCCACGGGATCATTCTGAAATCGGAGCTCGACGTGGCACCTGACCTGACATCCGGAAAACTTGTTGCCCTGCTCGAAGAATACGCGGCTCCGGCCAATCCTCTGCAGATGATGTTCCCGCCCGGGCGCGCCCAGCCGAGGCGTATCCGCGCGCTGGCCGAGGTAATAAGCACCGCAATGACCGAGATCGGGAACTGATACCAGAACACCGCGAACGATCCGTTTGCCGACAGCGTTGCGAGCCGGGCGCAGATCCGCTACGCGCCTCCAACCTGCTTCAATCGCTTGTCGATCTTTGAACCTGTGCGTGAGCGTTCATAGCTGCCGGAACGTTCCGGCGTGGTTCGTGAGGGTTCTCCCCGGACAAAATTACTTGACCGGACGGATCTTCGGTCCGGCTTCCAGCACGAGCGGGTCGAACCGGTCGCCAGCCTGGGTCAGCATGTCGAAAAGCTGGGCGCGCATGCGCGGTTCCCAGAACTTGCTGATATGATCCGCGACACCGGCCACGGCCTCCTCATGCGGCCTGTTGCGGAAAAAGCCTGCGATCTGGTTGGCCATGTAGGTCAGCTTCTCAGGCGACATCTTGCAGGGTTCTCCCGATGATCCTGTGCGGATGGGTAAAGAGTTCGAAGCTGTCGCCGCGTGCGCAGGCGACAAGCGTGATGTTGGCGCTGTTGGCCTCGGAGACGGCAAGCGCCGTCGGGGCGGAGACCGCGATGATAATCCCGCAACCCGCGGCTGCCGTTTTCTGGATCAGTTCGATCGACAACCGGCTGCTCATGACGACGGCGCCACCGGAGGCAGGTGTGCCGGACAGGCTCATCGACCCGATCAGCTTGTCCAAGGCGTTGTGCCGCCCGACATCCTCACGGATCGCCGTCAGGCCTTTTTCGGGATGAAACCAGCCCGCGGCATGAACCGAGCGGGTCTGCTGGTTGAGCGCCTGAGCCTTGCCCATGGCACGCACCGCGTCGCCCACGTCTTCCGCTTTGAGCCGTGTTTCGGCGCTGACAGGACGGATCTCGCGCATGGCCACGTCGAGGCTCTCGATGCCACACAGCCCGCAGCCGACCGGCCCTGCGATGGAACGCCGCCTCTCCCGCAGTCTTTCCGTCGCATCCGTGGCAAGCCGGACCTGAACGTCGATGCCCTTGTCGACTTCGACAATGGCGATATCCTCGATCTCGTCCGGCACCGCTGCGATATCTTCGGAAAGGGAAAATCCGGCCGCCAGATCCTCAAGGTCCGAAGGAGTAGCCATCAGGACGGCATGGGTCGAGCCGTTGTAGCTGATCGCAACCGGCACTTCTTCGGCGAGCTTCAGCGCGGACGGCGAGAAAAGACCATCCCGGTAGGATGCAGCTGAGGACGTGCTGTGCGTCTTCATCGTTATTCCGCAGCCTCGATTCTGCGCGCCCGCACCGAGAATTCCTCGTATTGCTCCTGCCAGTCGGTCGGTCCGTTGGAGGGCGATACCTGAACGGCGGTCACCTTGTATTCCGGGCAGTTGGTCGCCCAGTCGGAATAATCGGTGGTGATGACATTGGCCTGGGTGGTCGGATGGTGGAACGTCGTATAGACGACACCCGGCGACACCCGGTCGGTAAGACTGGCCCTGAGACTCGTTTCGCCCGACCGGCTGACCAACTTGACCCAGTCGCCTTCCTTGACACCCCGGGTTTCGGCATCGTGCGGATGGATTTCCAGAATGTCCTCGTCGTGCCAGACGACGTTTTCCGTCCGCCGCGTCTGGGCGCCGACATTGTACTGACTCAGGATCCGGCCGGTGGTGAGCAGCAGCGGGAAGCGCGGTCCGGTCTTTTCGTCGGTGGCGATATAATCGGTGCGGATGAACCTGCCCTTGCCGCGCACGAACCCGTCCACGTGCATGACCGGCGATCCGACCGGCGTGCTCTCGTTGCACGGCCACTGGACGGACCCTTTTTCCTCCAGCAGCTGATAGCTTACATTTGCGAAGCTGGGCGTGGTCGCGGCGATTTCGTCCATGATCTGGGACGGATGTGTGTAACTCCAGCCACCGCCCATGGCATTGGCGAGGAGCTGCGTGACCTCCCAGTCCGCATAGCCGTTTTTCGGTGCCATCACCTTGCGCACCCGGTTGATGCGGCGCTCCGCGTTGGTGAAAGTGCCGTCCTTTTCCAGGAAGGTCGACCCTGGCAGGAAGACATGGGCGTAGTGCGAGGTCTCGTTCAGGAAGAGGTCATGCACGATGACGCAGTCCATCGCCGCCAGACCGGCGGAAACATGTTTCGTGTCCGGGTCCGACTGCAGGATGTCCTCGCCCTGGCAGTAAAGCCCCTTGAATGTGCCTTCCACAGCCGCATCCAGCATGTTGGGAATGCGCAGGCCCGGCTCGTCGGAAATGCTGACGCCCCAGACCTCTTCGAAGACATCGCGCACGTCGGCATTGTTGACATGACGATAGCCCGGCAGTTCGTGCGGAAAGGAGCCCATGTCGCAAGAGCCCTGGACATTGTTCTGGCCGCGCAGCGGGTTCACGCCAACGCCCGGCCGGCCGATGTTGCCGGTGAGCATCGCCAGATTGGCGATGCCGATCACCGTGGTGGAGCCCTGACTGTGTTCTGTCACGCCGAGGCCGTAGTAGATGGCCCCGTTGCCGCCCCGTGCATAGAGCCGGGCCGCCGCGCGCAGTTCCGCCGCCGGCACTCCGGTCAGGGCTTCAACCGTCTCCGGAGCATGGGCGACATCCGCGACGAATTCGGCATATTCCTGGAACTCGTCCCAATCGCAACGTGTGCGGATGAACTCCTCGTCGAACAGGCCTTCGGTCACGATCACATGGGCAAGCGCCGTGACGACAGCGACATTCGTACCCGGCCTGAGGGCCAGATGATGGGCGGCGCTGACATGCGGAGTGCGCACAAGATCGATCCGGCGCGGATCGACGACGATCAGCTTCGCGCCCTGGCGCAGGCGTTTTTTCAGGCGGGAGGCAAAGACCGGGTGGCCGTCGGTCGGGTTGGCGCCGATCACAAGAACCACGTCGGCCTGCTCGACACTGTCGAAATCCTGTGTGCCGGCGGAAGTGCCGAAGGTCTGGCCGAGGCCGTATCCTGTGGGAGAATGACAGACCCGGGCGCAGGTATCGGTGTTGTTGTTGAGGAAGACGGCCCGCGTCAGCTTCTGGACCAGATAGGTTTCCTCGTTGGTGCAGCGGGACGACGTGATGACGCCGATGGACTCCTTGCCGTGCTCGTACTGGATCGCCCGCAATCTGTTGGCCGCAAAGCTCAGGGCTTCGTCCCAGGAGACTTCCTTCCACGGATCGGTGATCCTTTCGCGGATCATCGGATTCAGGATCCGGTCCTTGTGAGAGGCGTAGCCATAGGCGAAACGCCCCTTGACGCAGGAGTGGCCGTGATTGGCCTTGCCGTCCTTGTAGGGCACCATCCGGACCAGTTCCTGACCGCGCATTTCCGCCTTGAAGGAACAGCCGACACCGCAATAGGCGCAAGTGGTGACCACCGAGTGTTCGGGCTGGCCGATCTCGATCACCGATTTTTCCTGCAGGGTCGCGGTCGGACAGGCCTGGACGCAGGCGCCGCAGGAGACGCATTCGGAGTTCAGGAAGCTTTCATGCATGCCCGGGGAGACCCGCGACCCGAATCCGCGGCCCTCGATGGTCAGTGCGAATGTGCCCTGCACTTCCTCGCAGGCGCGCACGCAGCGGGAGCAGACGATGCATTTCGACGGGTCGTAGGTGAAATAGGGATTGCTTTCGTCCTTCGGCATGAAGCGGGCATTCACCTCGCCACCGCCATCGCGCTGTTTCACATGGTTGCCGCCGTCGTAGCCGTAGCGCACATCGCGCAGGCCAACCGCGCCCGCCATGTCCTGCAGCTCGCAATCGCCGTTGGCGGCGCAGGTCAGGCAGTCGAGCGGGTGATCGGAAATGTAGAGTTCCATGACGCCGCGGCGGATATCCTTCAGCCGGCCGGTCTGGGTCTGGACCACCATGCCGCTCTCGGCGGGCGTGGTGCAGGAGGACGGTGTTCCCCGCCGGCCTTCGATCTCCACCAGACACAAGCGGCAGGAGCCGAAGGCGTCGACCATATCGGTCGCGCAGAGTTTCGGAATCTGGATGCCGGTCTCCATGGCGGCCCGCATCACGGATGTGCCTTCGGGTACCGTCACCTCGAAGCCGTCGATGGACAGCGTGACCGTGTTCTCCGACTCTGAAGCCGGTGTGCCGTAGTCTGTTTCCTTGATCAGGGACATGTCGCTACTCCGCCGCCTCAGCCAGAGGCTTCAGGGTGTCGGTTTTGGGGGTGAAGTCCTGCGGAAAATGAGTCAGCGCGCTCATGACCGGATAGGGCGTGAAGCCGCCGAGCGCGCAGAGTGAACCCAGTTTCATCGTGTTGCAGAGATCCTTGAGAAGATCGATCTGTTCTTCCGGCCTGTCGCCATCCGCGATCCTGTCGACGACCTCGACACCCCTGACCGCGCCGATGCGGCAGGGTGTGCACTTGCCACAGCTCTCGACCGCACAGAACTCCATGGCGAATCGCGCCTGGCTGAGCATGTCGGCGGTATCGTCGAAGACGACAACGCCCGCATGGCCGATGAGGCCGTCCTGCGCGGCGAAAGCCTCATAGTCGAAGGGTGTATCGAACAGCTCCGGGGGGAAATAGGCTCCGAGCGGCCCGCCAACCTGCACCGCCTTGACGGGACGTCCGCTCAAGGTACCGCCGCCGATATCATTGACGAGTTCACCCAGCGTGATGCCGAAGGCAACCTCGTAAAGTCCGCCGTGCCGGATATTTCCGGCAAGCTGGATCGGCATGGTGCCGCGCGAGCGGCCGGTGCCGAAGTCCTTGTAAAACGCCGCGCCCTTGTCGAGGATCACCGGAACGGAGGCCAGCGACAGAACGTTGTTGACCACGGTTGGACGGCCGAACAGGCCTTCAAGCGCCGGAAGCGGCGGTTTTGCGCGCACGACACCGCGCTTGCCTTCCAGGCTGTTGAGGAGCGAGGTCTCTTCGCCGCAGACATAAGCACCCGCGCCGACGCGCACTTCCATGTCGAAGGCATAATCCGAACCAAGAACGGATTGACCGAGAATTCCGGCCTTGCGGGCGATACCGATCGCCGCCTGCATGGTTTCGATGGCGTGCGGATATTCGGAGCGCGTGTAGAGGTATCCCTTGGTGGCGCCGCTCGCGATGCCGGCGATGGTCATGCCTTCGATCAGCACGAGCGGATCGCCTTCCATGATCATGCGATCGGCAAATGTGCCGCTGTCGCCCTCATCGGCGTTGCAGACGATGTATTTGCGCGCTCCCGGCGCGTTCAGCACGGTGTTCCACTTGATGCCTGTGGGGAATCCCGCACCGCCGCGCCCGCGCAAACCGCTGTCCGTGACCTGCTGCACAATTTCGGCAGGCTGCATGGCGAGGGCGTTCCGCAACCCGGTCAACCCGCCGTTACTGGTGTAGTCGTCGAGGGACAGGGGATCCGTGTGTCCGCACCGCGCGAAAGTGAGCCGAGTCTGGTTTTTCAGAAACGGGATCTCTTCAGTCTCGCCATGAAACAGCGGATGGGCGCCACCCTCCAGAAATCCGGCGTCGAACAGTCCGGGGATATCGGCTGGCCTGACAGGACCATAGGCGACGCGGCGATCCCCAAAGCGCACCTCGACCAGCGGCTCAAGCCAATGCAGGCCGCGCGAGCCGTTGCGGACCAGTTCCGCCGCAATCCCGCGGGCGGAGAGTTCCGAAGCAATGGTTTCGGCGACGCGGTTCGCCCCGACCGCTATTGCCGCAGCATCGCGCGGGACGTAAATCACCGGCGTCATCGGCCTGCCTCCAGCACGATATCGGCGAGCGCCGCCTCATCCAGGCGGCCATGAAGTTCATCGTCGAACATGGCTGCCGGCGCGCAGGAGCACAGGCCGAGGCAATAGACCGGCTCCAGCGTGATCCTGCCGTCGGGCGTGGTCTCATGCCAGTCGATCCCGAGAGCCTTGCGCACGCCTTCCGCCAGGGCCTCGCCGCCAACGGACTGACAGGCTTCGGCTCGGCAGATTCTCAGAACATGCCTGCCTGCCGGCTCCTGCCGGAAGTCGTGGTAGAAACTCATGACACCATGTACTTCGGCGCGGCTGAGGTTCAGCTTGTCGGCAATGACGCGCAACGCGGCGTCGGGCACACATCCGAAATCCCTCTGGACGTCATGCAATATGGGCAGAAGCGGACCTTCGTCCTGCAAATGTCCGTCGGCGATGGCGGCCGTCCGGTTCGCAACATCCATTTCCGGCACTTGCAATTCCATGCCGTCTCTCCCTCGCTCGCGTATGACTTTCAAAGTGTCATACTGTGCCAAGCGTAATCAATATCGCGGTTCAGTTGTGCGATTGCACATTCCTATAGACGAGTCTCGAACTCCACTTTCTGCGCTTCCGAAATCCCTCTGGTCAGACGCAGGAATGCGGCTATCAGAGGCGCATGGGGCTCGCGGTGGGTCGTCACCAGACCAACCATCGTGCCCGCGTCCGGCTCGATGACGGGAATGGTTCTGAGCGCTTCGGAAGCGAAAGTTTCCGCCAGGCTTCTGGGTACGATCGAGGCCCAGCGGCCTGTGCGCACATGGGCGATCAGTGTGACGATGGAGTCCGATTCCAGTGCGGGCGTGGCTTCGGTGCCGGCCTCGGCAAGAATGCCATCGACGATTCGGCGGTTCTGCATATCCCCGGTCAGCAGGCACAGAGGAATTCGGCTGACTTCGCGCCAGGTGACCCGGCTGCGGTCGGCAAGCGGCGCGCCTTCGGTGGTCACCAGGCAGTAGGTTTCCCGGTACAGCGGAACCTGGATGACCTTGCCCACAGGCTCGTTGCCGAGATAGGTCACGCCGACATCGATCTCCAGATTTTCCAGCAGTGACAGGATCTCGATGGAAGAGCGCGACAAGACGGAAAAGGTCACGCCCGGGTTCTGGTCGACAAACGGTGTCGTCAGCTCCGGGATGTAGGAGAGCGCCGTCGGAATGCTGGCGATGCGCAGATGGCCACTCAGACCGTCACGGACAGTCTTCAACTCCTGCTGCATGGTTCGGGCGTCGGAAACCAGGCGGCGGGCCCATCCCAGAACGCGCTCACCTTCCGGGGTCAGCCCCTGAAACCGCGATCCGCGCAGGACCAGCAACGCGCCCAATTGCTCTTCAAGCTGCTTTATCGCGGCCGAAAGTGTCGGCTGGGTCACACCGCAATCCTCCGCGGCGCGGCCGAAATGCCGTTCCCGGGCAAGAGCAATGAACATTTCAAGCTTGTCGATCATCAGCGGTTCACGATGTGGCGAGGCCACCTTGTCTTGGGGTTGTCCTGCAGTGGAGTTTCCGATGCCATTCCGGCTTCATCACAAGTTTGTATCGTAACATAAAATCAAAGCCTTCGACGGTTCCTCAGCGCCCGCGACTGGCCTGATACCGACTGAGCCGCGCACCCGGCGCCTCCAACCGTAGGAAAGGCATCGAGAGGCGGTATTATTTTGTCCATCTGATCAATTATTTGATTTTCAGCGCCTGCATAACTTGTGAGCATGCGTATTTTGTGATCATCTGCGTTTGTAAAAAAATACCTTCCAGGGGATCCAGATGCTCACATCAAAATCTTTTTCCAAGGCCCGGCGAGCCTTGTTGTCGGCCGCCCTGGCCGTTTCAGTCACCATGGGCCTGTCATTGTCGCCTGCAAGCGCGGCAGACCCGATCAAGGTCGCCGCGATCTATACCGTTCCGGTCGAACAGCAATGGGTAAGCCGTATCGACAAGGCGCTCAAGGCGGCCCAGGAACGTGGCGACATCACCTACACCTTCTCCGAAAACGTCGCCAACACCGACTATGAACGCGTGATGCGCGAATACGCCGAGCAGGGCATGGACCTGGTCGTCGGCGAGGCTTTCGCCGTGGAGCGCGCCGCCCGCAAGGTTGCTGCGGAATATCCCGAGACAGCCTTCCTGATGGGCTCTTCCTTCGGTCCGGCACAGCCGAATTTCGCCGTCTTCGACAACTGGATTCATGAACCGAGCTATCTGTCCGGCATGATCGCGGGTGCAACGACCAAATCCAACATCATCGGCATGGTCGGCGGCTACGCCATTCCAGAAGTGAACCGGCTCATGAATGCCTACATGGAAGGCGCGACGTCCGTGAATCCGGACGTGAAGTTCCTCGTGACCTTCATCAACTCCTGGTACGACCCACCGAAAGCCAAGGAATCCGCCTTCGCCATGATCGACAAGGGCGCGGACATTCTCTACGCCGAACGCTTCGGCGTCTCCGACGCCGCGAAGGAAAAGGGCATTCTGGCTATCGGCAACGTGATCGATACGTCGGGCGACTATCCCGGCACCATTCTGTCCTCGGCCTTGTGGCATATGGAACCGACTATCGACCGCGCTCTCGACGCGGTGGTCTCCGAGGAGTTCGAGCCCGCCGACTACGGCCCCTACAGCTTCATGTCCTATGGCGGCGGCAGCTTCATCGTCGATGAAAGCCTGGCGCCGGCCGATGCGGTGGAAGCCGCGAAAGCCAAGGAAGAGGAAATCAACGACGGTCTTTTCCGCGTCAACGTGAACGACAGCGAACCGAAGTCGACCATGTAAGCGACAGAAACGGTTGCACGCCGGTGGTACATCGGCCGCCGGCGTGCACTTTCGAACCCAACCTGATTTTCGAACTCAATTCAAATCCCTCCCGGAGGTTCGCATGGCGCGCCCTGCCAAGGACGCCCCGGTCCTGTTGAGACTGGACGGCATCACCAAACGCTTCGGCGCTCTGACGGCCAACGACGGCGTGTGCCTCGACCTCAAGCAGGGTGAAATCCTGGCCTTGCTGGGGGAAAACGGCGCCGGAAAAACCACCCTGATGAACATTCTCTTCGGCCATTATGTTGCCGATGAGGGGGCGGTGCTGGTGTCGCGGGATGGTGGTGAGCCGGCGCAACTGGAACCGGGATCGCCACATGCGGCGCTGGACGCCAGGATCGGCATGGTGCACCAGCATTTCACGCTGGCGGAAAACCTCAGCGTTCTCGACAATATCCTGCTCGGCACGGAAAAAATCTCCGCGCTGAAATCCGCGCGTACACCGGCGCGCAGTAAGCTGGAAGACCTGATGACCCGCTCCGGTCTGACCGTCGGACTGGATATGCGCGTCTCCCAGCTTTCGGTCGGCGAAAAGCAGCGGGTCGAGATCCTGAAGGCCCTCTACCGGGACGCACGGGTGCTTGTGCTCGACGAACCTACTGCGGTGCTGACGCCGCAGGAATCGGACACGTTGTTCGCCATATTGAAAAAACTCGCGGCTGCGGGGCTCGGGATCATCTTCATCTCGCACAAGCTGGCTGAAGTGATGGCCTCTTCTCATCGCATTGCCGTTCTGCGGGGCGGCGCCAAGGTGGCCGACCTGCCGACAGACGCGTGCAGCCAGCGTCAGCTCGCCGAATTGATGGTCGGGCACGAAGTCAGCGAAACCGTTCGCGACGCCCGCACGCCCGGCGCTACCCTGTTTATCCTTACCGGCATTTCGGCGGGCGAAGGCCGCGAGGCGCTATATGACGTCGATCTTGACCTCAAATCCGGCGAGATCCTGGGCATTGCCGGAGTGTCGGGAAACGGCCAAACGATGCTGGCACAGGTTATTTCAGGCCTGGAAACGCCCGTGGCAGGAGAAATGAGGCTGGAAGGATCCGCCTTCAGCCATGCAAACGCCCGCATGATGATCGATGCCGGTCTGGCGCGGATACCGGAAGACCGGCATCGCGACGGTATCGTGGGGGCAATGACGGTCTCGGAAAATCTTGCGATCGAAACGATCCGCAAACCGGACTGCCAGCGCTTCGGTCTGTTGCGTTTCACCGCCATGCGCGACAAGGCGAAAGCCATGATCGACGCTTACGACATCCGCTGCCAGGGAGAAGACAGCCCGGCGCGGCTGCTGTCGGGCGGCAATATCCAGAAAATCGTTCTGGCCCGAACCCTGGAGGGCGAACCGAAGGTCGTTCTGGCCGCCCAACCCTCGCGGGGTCTTGATGTCGGGGCGACATCGGAGGTCTACAGGCGTCTGCTGGACGCGCGCGCCCGCGGTGCAGGTGTTCTTCTCATTTCCGAGGATCTGGACGAACTCATGCGGCTGTCCGACCGGATCGCCGTCATTCACCGGGGACATCTGTCCGCCGCCGAGCCGACCGAAACGCTCGACAGGGGCACACTCGGGCTGAGAATGGCCGGACATACCATGGAAGCTGCCGAATGATCCGTTTCGAACCCAGAGGCCCGGTCGCCGTTTCCAGGATGGTCGGCGTTTCGGTAACCGCCGCCCTTGCCGCCCTCGTTCTGGCGGCCATCCCGATGCTTTTCGCAGGGCTCTCGGTCCTGGAAGCCTACGGGCTGATGATCAAGGGCGCCTGGGGATCGCTGTTCGCCTTCACGGAAATGCTGACACGGGCAGCACCGCTCATTCTGACCGGGCTTGCCGCGGCGGTGGCCTTTCGCGCCAAGCTCTGGAACATCGGCGCGGAGGGACAGCTCTACGCAGGTGCCCTTGCGGCAGTCGCCGTCGGGACAGGCCTGATTTCCGGCCCCTCGTTCGTTCTCGTTCCGGCGGTCATTCTGGCCGGCGCCCTGGCCGGCGGTCTGGTGATGCTGGTGCCGACACTGCTGAAGACCCGCCTTGGCGTGGATGAGGTGGTGACGACTCTGCTGCTGAATTTCGTCATTCTGCTTTTCGTGCAGATGATGCTCGAAGGGCCGATGCAGGATCCGATGGGTATGGGCTGGCCCCAGTCGGAGCCTATCCTCGATGAGGCGGCCCTGCCGAAACTGATGGACCGGATGAGAATCCACTGGGGTCTCATCATCGCGCTTACAGCCTCGCTCGGGGTGTATTTCCTGCTGAAGCGTACGGTGTGGGGTTTCGAGATTCGCGCCGTGGGCGAGAATGCCTCAGCCGCGCGGCATGCCGGCATACCCGTGACGGCCACCTTCATCCGCGTCGGCCTGCTCTCCGGCGCCCTTGCGGGACTGGCAGGCGTTGGCGAAGTCGCCGGCCTGAAAGGGTATCTGACCGCCGATCTGTCGCCGGGCTTCGGCTATTCGGGCATCGTGGTCGCCATGCTGGCCGGACTGTCGCCCATCGGCGTTGTTTTCGCCGCGCTCTTCATCGCCAGTATTTTCGTCGGCGCGGATTCCATGTCGCGAGCCACCGGGGTTTCCAATTACCTGGCCGACCTGATCGTTGCCATATCGCTGCTCTGCGTGCTCGTGTCCGGACTGTTCCTGCGGTTCAGGATCCGGCTTGCCAGTACCAGACCTGCTCAGGAGACCGCGAAATGAGCGACATTCTGGAAATTTTCATGTCGGCAAGCTTCTGGGCCGCCGCGATCCGGATCGCGACACCGCTGATCTTCGGCGTCATCGGCGCCCTGATCTGCGAGCGCGCCGGCGTGCTCAACCTCGGCATCGAAGGTATCTTCACCGCAGGCGCCATGGCCGGCTGGATGGCTGTCTGGCTCGGAGCCGGTCTGTGGGGCGGTGTGCTGGTTGCCGCTCTCGCCGGCGGGTTCTTCGGTCTCATCCACGCGGTGCTAACCGTACCGCTCGGCCTGTCGCAACATGTATCGGGGATCGGCGTGACTCTTTTCGCCACGTCGCTGAGTTATTTCATCTACCGTACAGCCCTGCCGGACGTCTCCTCGCCGCCGCGTATCGAGGCCTTTCAGTCTCTCGATATTCCGGTCCTGTCCGATCTGCCGTTTCTGGGCCCGGCCCTGTTTCAACAG
Source organism: Labrenzia sp. OB1 (assembly GCF_001624695.1). Lineage (GTDB taxonomy): Bacteria > Pseudomonadota > Alphaproteobacteria > Rhizobiales > Stappiaceae > Roseibium. Next base: position 84,243 of record NZ_JSEP01000015.1, read on the forward strand.
ACGCCGCTGACCTTCCTTGCGCTGTTCCTCGTCGCCGCGACGGCTTATGTGCTCTACCGGACCCCGCTGGGCCTCGCCATTCAGGCGGTCGGCGACAATCCGGCGGCAGTCGAATCCCAGGGCCTGTCGGTCTACGGTCTGCGGATCGGCGCAATCGTCGCCGGCTCGGCGATCATGGCGCTCGGCGGTGCGTTCCTGACCATGTCCGCCTTCGACGCCTTTTTCTTCGGCATGGTCAACGGCCGGGGCTGGATCTGCATCGCGCTTACGGTGTTCGCCTCCTGGCGGCCAGGCAAGGCTCTGCTCGGTGCCCTGCTCTTCGGAGCCTTCGACGCCTTCCAGGTGCGTCTCCAGACGGAAGTCGGCAGTTTCATTCCCGGACAGGTGTTCCTGATGATGCCCTATATACTGTCCATCGCCGCGCTGATCGTTGTCGCCCGCCGCGCCGACTATCCGCGCGCGCTGCTTGTTCCCTATTTCAAAGGTCAACGCTGAGAGGACCGCCGCCGATGAGTTTTGATCTTCTCGTCAGGAATGCCAACCTGCCGGACGGCCGCACCGGGATCGACATCGCCTGCTGGGACGGCCGCATCGCCGCCGTTGAACAAGACATCACGGCCGAGGCGAAAGAGACGATCGATGCGGGGGGCCTGCTGGTGTCCCCGCCCTTTGTCGACAGCCATTTCCATATGGACGCAACGCTGTCCCTCGGCCTGCCGAGAATGAACCGCAGCGGCACGCTGCTGGAAGGCATCGCGCTCTGGGGCGAACTGAAGGAGATCCTTACGGTTGAAGCGGTGGTCGAACGGGCACTGAAATACTGCGATCTCGCCGTTTCCCAGGGCCTGCTGGCGATCCGTACGCATGTGGACGTCTGCGATGACCGGCTGACGGGCGTCAAGGGACTGCTCGAGGTCCGGGACAAGGTCAGGGACTACATCGATCTCCAGCTCGTCGCCTTTCCGCAGGACGGATTGTACCGGTCGGCGAATGCGGAAAAGAACCTCCTGGCGGCGCTGGACATGGGCGTCGACATCGTTGGCGGGATACCGCACTTCGAGCGCACCATGGAGCATGGAGCCAGGTCTGTCGCCCGCCTGTGCGAGATCGCGGCGGAGCGCGGCCTCATGGTGGATCTGCATTGCGACGAGACCGACGATCCGATGTCGCGGCACATCGAAACGCTCGCCTTAGAGACGCAGAGGCTGGGATTGCAGGGACGGGTCGCCGGGTCGCATCTGACCTCGATGCATTCCATGGACAACTATTATGTGTCCAAACTGCTGCCGTTGATTGCCGAGGCGGAGATTCACGCAATCGCCAATCCGCTGATCAACATCACGCTGCAGGGCCGGCACGACAGCTATCCGAAACGGCGTGGCCAGACCCGCGTGCCCGAATTGAGGTCCCATGGCGTCAATGTTGCCTTCGGTCATGATTGCGTGATGGATCCCTGGTATTCCATGGGTTCCGGCGACATGCTGGAAGTCGCCAGCATGGGGCTGCATGTCGCCCAGATGACCAGCCGCGACGACATCCGGTATTGCTTCGACTGCGTCACCAGCCATCCCGCAAGGGCAATGGGACTGGAAGGCTACGGGCTTCAGACCGGCTGCAAGGCGGATTTCGTGCTGCTGCAGGCGCGCGACACGATCGAGGCGATCCGGTTGAAGGCGACACGGCTCAAGGTCGTCAAGGGTGGCAAGGTGATCGCCTCGACACCCGCGCGGACGGCCCGGCTGGACCTCGCCGGGCGTCCGGTGTCCGTCGACCCCGCAGGATACGCTCCGAAGGAATCCTGATCCGGTTCGGCTAAGCCGACTGTAATAAAGATTTCATCGTTCTGTTTTCTGCAATTCAAATTGCAGCGCTAGCGTTCGCGCATGACAAAGCAGATCCCGCCCTCGGGCTTCCTGAGCGACCTGATCACCAAGAACGCGTCGAAACTCACCGGTTCCGACACGCGCCTGCTGGACGTACTGATCCAGGATCCCTTCCGGGCTGTTCTGGAAAACGGCACCGAAGTCTCGTCCCGCGCAGGTGTCCACCCCGCATCCGCGGTCAGGTTGGCCAGACGACTGGGGTTTGAAGGCTATCCGGAGTTCAGGGCATTCCTCAAGGCCAATCTGGTCGAGGGAGACGCCGATTTCGAGAACCCTGCGGCAAGGATGGCCGCACGGCTGGTGCGGGCGGAAGAAGGCCAGGTTCTGTCCTCCGTCATCGACAGCGAGATCACCGCTCTTGAAGCGTTGCGCAACACGGTATCGGATGCCGATATCAGGCGCTTTTCGGAAACCCTGCGCGACAGCCGGAAGATTTACGTTCTCGGCCGCGGCCATGCTGCGAGCCTGTCATCGCTGATTACCCTTCGGCTTCAGCGCTCCGGATATGACGCCATCGACCTGGGTGAGCGGATGCACCAGTTCGCCGAAACAATCAACACGATGGCGAGTGACGATACAGTCTGGATGCTTGCCTTCAGGCGGCCGGTGCAGATGGTCCAGGACGTCAACAGGATCGCCGCCGAACGCGGCTCGAAGAGACTGGCGCTCACGGATATCCATGCTGCCCGTTTCGATCCTCCACCGCTTCATCACATCAGCGCCGCACGCGGCGAGGCCGGCGAGTCGCAGTCCCTCGCCGTTCCGATGACCATCGCCAATGCGGTCATTCTCGACCTTGCCGGCATCGATGACGGCCGCTCGATCCGGTCCCTCAAGGACTACAAGGCCTTCCGGCAGACCCTGCCCGTGCAATGGAGCCGCTGATGCACTTAACAGCAGCGGACGGAATGGCTGCCAATCCATAACAGAACCGTTCTCATCAAATAACGGCGCGCACTCTACCCGATAAATAAACCTGTTTATTCCGAAAGAGGACAAATGATGCTTGGCAATCTCAAAACATTGTTTCTCGCCGGTCTGGTCGGCCTCGGCGGCGTTGCCGCCGCACAGGCCGATGTCACCGTCGAGTTCTGGCACAGCTTCGATGGCGGCAGCGGCGAATCCCTGGGCAAGATCATCGAAAATTTCGAGGCCGCCAATCCGGGTATTCACATCGAAGCCCAGAATATCGGCAACTACAACGACATCGTCGCCAAGCTGCAGGCCGCCATTCCGGCCCGCCGGGCTCCGGACGCCGCCATCATGGAAGTGACCCGCTACGGCCTTTTCGCCGACCGCGGCGTGCTGCTGGACCTGACCGACTATGTCGACAACGACCCGCTGAAGGACGACCTGTTCGACTTCGCACGGGAAGTCGGCGTCTTTGATGGCAAGAACTACATCGTTCCCTTCAACTCCTCCACGCCGGTTCTTTATTACAACAAGGACATCTTCGCACGTGCGGGCTTCACCGAGGAACCTGCCCTGAAGACCTATGACGATCTTCTTGCGGTTTCCAAACAGATCACCGAAAAGCTCGGTGATGAAGGCATCACCGGCATCGCCGCACCCGGCCAATTCGCGCGCTGGGGCCTGATCATGGACAATGACAGCGACCTGATCGACAGCAAGACCGGCGAGATCCTGATCGACAGCCCGAACACGATCGAAGCCTATGAATGGATGGCCTCGCTCGTGCATGAGCACAAGGTGGCTTCCGCCGACGGCGTGACCAAGGAAAACAACGGCCGCGACGCGTTTCTGGCCGGCAAGGTCGGCATCATGCTGAACTCGACCGGCAACTACACCCGCTCCAAAAAGGCGCTTGGCGACAAGCTGGCGGTGCTGCCGATGCCCTGCAACAAGGTGTGCGCCGTGCCGATTGGCGGCGCCGGCATAGGCATCCTTTCTTCCTCCGACAAGGAAGTTCAGGACGCGGCCTACAAGTTCATCAGCTTCGCGGCGTCACCGGAATCCAACGCCATCTGGTTTTCGGGCACCGGCTACATGCCGATCAACAAACACACGGCCAAACAGCCTCTCGCCGTCAGCGCCGTTCAGGACAAACCCGGCATCACGGTCGCAATCGATCAGCTCGATTTCGCCCGCGGCCGCCCGCGCCCGCCGGTGGTCACCTGGATGCGCGCCTCCGAATATGACGTTTGGCAAGCTCTGGCCCTGGGTCAGCGCGACGTTGAGGAAACCCTCAAGGACTTCGCCGAGCGCACGCGCAAGGAAGCCGAACGGACCAATTAAGGTTCCGGGTCCGAACGCCTGAAAACACCAGCATCGGGCTTCCCGGCGAAGCCCGATGCCTGCCAACAGGTCCCGCCGATGTTTTCCAGACTGACTCCCTATCTTCTGGTGCTGCCGCTGATGTCGTTCATCGCGGTCTTCACCTACATTCCCATCGCCGCCAGCATCAATCTCAGCTTTCGCGAGTGGGACTTCCTGTCGCCGACAATGCCCTTCGTCGGGCTGGAGAATTACCGGCTTCTGCTGTCCTCGCACGAATTCTGGAATTCGGTGCGGGTCACGGCGCTGTTCGCGGTCATATCCGTGCCGATCCGGCTCGGGCTGGCGCTGATGGTGGCGAGCTACTTGGTCCGCGAGACCTTGCCCTCAAGACTGCTGCGCGGCGCGCTGTTCCTGCCTTCCGTCACCTCAACCGTGTCCATTGCCGTGGTGTTCTCCTGGATGTTCGCCACCGACTACGGAATGGTGAACGCCTTTCTCGTGAGCCTGGGGCTTGGCAGGGTCCCCTGGCTTCAGGATCCGCAACTCGCCCTGTGGGTGGTGATCGTCGTCAACACCTGGAAGCAGCTCGGCTACGACATCGTCATCTATATCGCCGGACTGCAGGCCGTGCCGCAGGAGCTCTACGATGCAGCGGCCGTCGACGGCGGCAGGAAGGGGCATGTCTTCCGGCGTGTCACCGTGCCGCTGGTGATGCCGACGACCTATTTCCTGCTTGTTGTCTCGGTGATCGAGGCGTTCCAGATTTTCACCATCGTCGATGTCATGACGAAGGGCGGTCCCGCGGGCGCCACCGACATGCTCGTGAACATGCTGTACCGGGTCGGCTTCACCCTGTTCGACATCGGCCAAGGTTCGGCGCTGGCGGTGCTCCTGTTCATTCTCCTGATCGCGCTGGCGCTGTTCAAGTCCCGCGTTCTCGGCCGGAGGGTCCACTATGAAGCCTGACGAGACGAAACCCGGCAACAGGGTCCTCCCGTGGCTCGCGCTGGCGGGTGGCCTGCTGTTTCTGTTCCCGGCGCTCTATTCGATCTTCATGTCGTTCCAGACAGTCGATGCCTATTACACCGGCACGCTCGACTTCACGTTGGAGAATTACCGGCTCGCCATCGGGCAGTTCCATTTCGCCCGCTATCTCTTCAACAGTCTCATCGTGTCCGGCACGGTCACCGTCATGGGTCTGGCATTCGCCACGATGGCCGCCTTCGCTTTCGCAAGGTTCCGGTTTGCGGGCGGCAACCTGCTTTTCGCGGCCGTGGTCGCGACGCTGATGATCCCCAGCCATATCTCGCTCATTCCGAACTACCTGTCGCTCGCCAGGGTCGGCCTGCTCGACACCTATGCGGGGCTTATCCTGCCGGCCATCTCGAACGGATTCGCCGCGTTTTTCCTCCGGCAGTATATTCGCGGCATTCCGGTCGCCCTTGACGAGGCAGCCTATATGGACGGCGCGACACCCCTGCAGGTGCTGTGGCGGGTGATCGTGCCGATTGCCAGGCCGGCGATTTTCTCGATGGGCCTTTTCATCTTCATTTCCGAGTGGAACAGCTACATCTGGCCACTCGTTGCCGTCGGCGATGAGGATCTCTACACGCTGCAGGTCGGGCTGGCGCGACTCTACAAGGTCAATCCGGGCGAGGACGTCGTCAACTGGCCGCTCGTCATGGCCGCCTCGACCATCACGATTCTCCCGATCCTTCTCGGCTTCATTTTCGTAGAGCGCCACCTGGTGCGCGGCATCACCATGGGCGCCGTCAAATAAATGGAACTTTCGATGACCCGTATTGCATCCCATCGCGGCGGCACGCTTGAATTCGGAGACAGCACGCCGGCCGGGTTCGCCGCCACCGCGGGACTGGCGCTCGAAGAGGTCGAGTTCGACCTTCATCCCACCTCGGACGGCGCTCTTGTCGTCCATCACGATCCGACACTGGACCGGACCACGGACAGGAGCGGCGCGATCCGCGACATGAGCGAAGCCGAGGTACGCGCTGCCGTCATCGATTATGGCGCCGGCGGTCATCCGATGCTTCTGGAACAGCTCTGCTCCCTTTACCGGGACAGCCGTGTGGATTTCCGCTGCGAGATCAAACCCGGACCGGACGGCCGGCCCTATGAGGATTTTGTCCCGCATGTGGTGGAAACGCTTGAGCGGCAGGGCATGCTCGAACGCACGGTGTTTTCCTCGTTCCTGATCGAGACGCACAAGCATCTGGCCACGGCGACGGACCGGCCACGGCTCTGGCTTGTCAGCCCGCCTGTGCTGATCCAACTCGGCCTCCCGACAGTCATCAAACTCGCCAGGGACCACAACATTCCCGAAATCGGTGTTCATGTGGACTGCGCCGACCGATCTATCATGAGCGCGACCCAGGCAGCCGGGCTGGAATTCGGCTGCTGGGCCGCGCACACGCAGGAACAGATCGAAAAGGCGCTGACGCTCGGCGTAAAGGTTTTCACCACCGACAGGCCGAGCCTTGCCATCGCCATCCGCAACCGCCTGCAGACGGACGAGACCAGATGAGCAGCATTCAGCTAGAGAACATCCGCAAGTCCTATTCGGGCGGACCGGAAGTCCTGCATGGCGTCTCCATGGATATCCGGGCCGGGGAATTCGTCGTCATCGTCGGCCCGTCCGGCTGCGGGAAATCGACACTCCTGCGTCTTATCGCCGGGCTGGAGGCCTGCGTGGAGGGCAATATCCTCATCGGGGACAAACGGGTGAACGCACTGCCGCCGCAGGACCGCGATATCGCGATGATCTTTCAGAATTATGCGCTTTATCCGCACATGAGCGTGCGCCAGAACATCGCCTTCGGACTGGAGTTGCGCGGCATGCCGAAGGCCGAGCGCAATGCCCGGGCCGAAGACGTCGCCCGGACGCTGAAGCTCGAAGCCTATCTCGACCGCAAGCCCGGCGCGCTTTCCGGCGGCCAGCGCCAGCGGGTCGCCATGGGCCGGGCGCTGGCCCGCAACAGCTCGATCTTCCTGATGGACGAGCCGCTTTCCAACCTGGACAACGCCCTGAGAGTGACCATGCGCACGGAGATCAAGGAACTGCACACGCAGTTGGGCGCGACCGTGGTCTATGTGACCCACGACCAGACAGAAGCCCTGTCCCTGGCAGACAGGGTCGCGGTGATGAAGGACGGCGACCTTCTGCAGTTCGACACGCCGAGTGCGATCTACGACCGGCCGGCCAATCGCTTCGTCGCCGGTTTTCTCGGCGTACCCGCGATGAACTTCATTCCCATAGAGACCCTCCCCCACTGGCCGGGACGCAGCGGCCTGACCGTGGGCCTTCGGCCGGAGAACATGCGGCTCCATACAAGCGAACCCGAGGGGCAGTCGTTCGCGGGAAGGGTCCTTCTGTCCGAAATGACCGGCTCGGAGCTGATACTCCATTGCGACACCGAACTCGGCCGCCTGACCGTGACCACGCCACGCCGGGACATCGCCGACGGCCAGACGTCCGTCTGGGTGGGGCTCGACACGGACCGGGCGCTTTTCTTCGACAACGGTTCGGAACGACGGGTGGACCTTTAATCTGTTCCTGCCCGATGCCGGAGATCCGTCCCCCTACGAGAGCCCTTGGCCTGAGCCCGGCCACCATGAGCGAGAACCTGATACCGCCTGCAGTCAGAACCGGCGAGAATTCACGCCAATGCGGCGGCCATGATGCGGTCTCTTGTCAGCGGCAGATCGCAGACCTGGATGCCCAGCGCGTTGAAAAGTGCGCTTCCTATCGCCGCCGCGACCGGTCCCTGCATTGCTTCCGCGCAGCCGAGCGGCGGCACGTCCGGCCGGTCGATCAGGCTGACGGAAACCTCCGGAACCTCTGAAAATTTCAGGATCGGATAGTCGAGCCAGGTTTCCGTCGCCACCAGTGGGCCTGCCAGCTTCACCTCTTCCTTCAGGGTCCAGCTCATTGCCTGCAGAATCCCGCCCTCGATCTGATTGAGCGCGCCGTCACGATTGACAACCTCACCGGTGTCCACCACGGCGTGAACATGCGATACTGAAACACTCTCATCCACTTTGATCCGGGCAAGGACAGCGGCATAGGCACCGGCGTTCTTATATCTGCCAAATCCCAATCCGCAGCCCTCCGTTCCCGGCTCCAGGTCCTCACGCAGCGCCTTGCCTTCCGACATGACGGCTTCGATCGCGGCCCGCGCCCTTGGATCCTCCAGGTGCCGCAGTCTGAAAGCAGCCGGGTCTTCGCCGGTCATGGCCGCGCATTTTTCCATCAGCATCTCGATGGTGAAAATATTCAGATGCGCGCCGAGCCCTCTGAGCGAGGACGTTCTGTAAGGCAGGTCATGAACCAGCTTCTTGGCCACGCGAAGATTGGGGATCGTATAGGCGGGAACCGCGTTGCGGTCCGCTCCGCCTTGGGGAAGGGGCAGGTCGGCGGACTGCGCGAGAGGAACCGGGCTGGAAAGACGGGTGGCGGTCACAAGGTTCGCGGCCCCGGCCATATCAGGACGGTTGGCATGTGGCGGGCTCGTGACAAGGACGTCAGCGGAGGTAAGTGTGCCGGTCTCGTCCAGATGGGCTCGCGCGGAGGTCATCATGGCGGCGCCGAGAGGCGCGACCCGGAACTCGTCCAGACGGCTCCAGATCACCTTCACCGGTTTTCCCGGGGCATGACGCGCCAGCAGAGCCGCATCGAAGGCGGCATCGTCCGCGCCGTTATGACCGTAACAGCCGGCGCCCGGTGCGTGTTCGATGCTGATGTCCCCGATATCCAGCCCCAAAACCCGGGCGACGGCGTTGCGTAGCTGGAACACGCCTTGCGAATGGGACCATATCCTCAGCCTGCCGCCCCGCCAGACAGCCATGGCAGCGGAAGGGCCGATAGCGCCGTGACTGAGATAAGCCCGGCTGGCGGTGACTTCGACAGCGTTTGCGTCCTTGTCCGGGACCTCCCCCGTTTCATGGACCACCGTTTCCACACCGGCGGCCCTTGCAAGAAGATCACGGAGCGAACCGGATTGAGGAAAATCGGGTACAGACCAGTCGGTGCGGTTTGCGGCCCAGTCTGTGGCAGCGGTCACCGCAGCAAAGCTTTCTGCAAGAATGCCGACAACGGAGCCGTCGCGAAAGACGTCGATGACCCCCGGTCTTGCCGCCAGGGCTTTCAGATCCAGTGAGCGCAGCACCGTCCCCAACGCAGGAGGATGAAGGATGCGCCCATGGACCATACCATCCGGCGCAAAGTCGTGAATGAAAGGGGTTCCGAATATCCTGTCGGGCAGATCCCTGCGCGGCAGGGTTGGGGACGACAGCTTATGCCATTCCGGCCCCAGCGGGGCCGCATAATCCATCACCGGAACCGCGAAATCCAGATCGACAGCAATATCTCTGAGATCCAGATCCGTCTGCCGTCCGTTTTCCAGAACGCCGCCACCGCGCACGCTCAGGCTGCGGTAAACGGCATTCAGTTTCAGCGATGCTTCCCGCAGGATCAGCACACGGGCCGCCGACGCGGCGAAGCGGAGCGCCATGCCGCCCATGGAGACCGACATGCTGCCGGCCGTGTATCCTTCATTCGGGGTAAGCGCGGTGTTGCCGGAAATGATGCCGATGTCATCCGGAGCAAGTCCCAGTTCATCCGCTGTCATCTGCGCCAGCGCGGTCAGATTTCCCTGACCGAGTTCGACGCGGCCGGTCAGAATCTCGACAGTCCGCCCCGGCCCGAAACGGATCCAGTCGGATATATAGGGAGCTGCCTTGAGCGGCAGGGGGATGCTGAGCCCGGTCATCGGTCTTTTGCCGCCGTCATGGTTTCACCTGCCAGGCGAACCGCCCGCAGGATGCGCAGATGCGCCCCGCAGCGGCAGAGGTTATCGTCCAGTGCCTCGCGGATCCGGGCGTCCGATGCATCAGGCTCCCGGTCGAGGAGGGCTTTCGCCGCCATCAGGATGCCCGGAAGGCAGTAGCCGCATTGCGCCGCCTGACATGCCAGAACGGCTTCCGCCAGCGGATGGGCTGCACCGGCGGCGGTCAGGCATTCAACGGTTTCTATCCGTCTGCCGCGAACCGCCTCCAGCGGCAGATCGCAGGAGGTCACCGCCTGTCCGTCGACGATCACCGTGCAGGCCCCGCAGGTGCCCTGTCCGCAGCCGAAGCGCGTGCCTTTCAGTCCGAGCACCTCCCTGAGGACATGAAGCAGCGGCAGGGAGTCGTGACCACTGACGGCGGTCTGCCGGCCGTTGAGCGTGATCGTCATGCCGTCTGTGCCTTGCTGGTCTGCCATTCAGGTTTTCCCGTCCGCTCAGAGCAAAAGACGCTGCGGCTCGCCGATCAGCGATGCATATTCGGCAAGAAATCTGGCCGCCTCCGCTCCGTTGATGACGCGATGATCGTAGCTGAGATCAAGCGGCACCACGGGACGCGGCTGAAAGGCCTCTCCGTCCCAGACCGGCTGGATGCGGGTGCGGGTGATGCCGAGGATGGTGACTTCCGGCGGGTTGACGATGGGTGTGAAGGCCGTTCCGCCGATACCGCCGAGATTGGAGATCGACATTGACGCGCCGCCCAGTGCATCAGGCGGAAGCTTGCGCTCGGCGGCTTTTGCCGCCAGGGTGGAAATGTCCCTTGCAAGCTCGAACAGACCCTTGCGGTCGGCATCGCGAACAACGGGAACCGTCAGACCGTAGGGCGTATCGACGGCGATGCCGATATGCACGTAGTCCTTCAGATAGAGCGTTGCCCCGTCCGGACTGAGCGACGCATTGAAGGTCTCGAAGCGTTTCAGGCAATGGGCCAGCGCCTTCACATGGAAGGCGAGCGCGGTCAACCTGACGCCGTTTTCCGCCGCTTCCACCTTGAGAGTCTTGCGGAACGCCTCAATCGCGCCGGTGTCGGCCTCGTCATGATGGGTCACCTGCGGAACAAGCGCGTTCGCGGCAGCCAAGTTGCGGGCAGACACCCGGGCAAAGCGGGACATCGGCTCTTCGCGGATCGGTCCGTAGGCGGAATGATCGACATCCCAGAAGGTGGCATGATCCGGCCCGGACGCGGGAAGACCAGCGCCCGGTTTCGAACCGGACACCGCTGCCTCGACATCCTCGCGCGCCAGCGTCCTGCGGCCGAGCGACCGGCCGAGATCCTCCAGATCGATCCCCTTGCGCCCGGCGAGGGCGCGGACGGACGGACTTGCGGTGACCCTGGTCAAATGCGTGTCCCTACCAGCTTGCGGAGATGTACTGGGTCTCCATGAATTCCAGCATGCCCTCATGGCCGCCTTCACGCCCAAGACCGGACTGTTTGGTGCCGCCGAACGGTGCCGCCGGATCGGAAACCAGTCCCCGGTTCAGACCGACCATGCCGTAGTCGAGCCTTTCGCAAACCTGCAGTCCGCGTTTCATGTCTTCGGTAAACACATAGGCCACCAGACCGTATTCGGTGTCGTTTGCGCGGCGGATCACGTCTTCCGTGTCGGAAAAGATCTGCAGCGCGGCGACGGGGCCGAAGATCTCGTCATGCACGCAATCGGCCGTCTCGGGTACATTTGTCAGAACGGTCGGCGGAAAAAAGAAACCGGGTCCGGCCGGAGCCGTTCCACCGAGCAGCAGCTCCGCGCCCTTGTCGATTGCCTCCCGGACAAAGGCGGCCACCTTGTCACGCGTATCGGCGTTGACCAGCGGGCCGACATCGACATCCGGATCGAGACCGTTACCGAGTTTCAGCGCGGCCATCGCGGCCGTCAGTTTTTCGGCGAATTTGCCAGCAACACTCTCGTGAACGTAGAACCGGTTCGCTGCGGTGCAGGCTTCGCCGAGATTACGCATCTTGGCCAGCATTGCACCTTCGACGGCCGCGTCGAGATCCGCATCGCCGAAAACGATCAGAGGCGCGTTACCGCCGAGTTCCATCGCCGGTTTCAGCACCTGATCGGCGGCGGAATGGAGCAGTTTGCGGCCCACCTGGGTCGAACCGGTAAAGGAAACGACCCGCACGCGCGGATCGTGCAGAAGATGATCGACCAGCGCGCCTGATTTTTTCGACGGCAGAACGCTCACCAGCCCCTTGGGAACACCGGCCTCTTCCAGCAGCGGCATCAGCGCCAGCATCGTGAGAGGTGTTTCGGAGGCCGGCTTGATGATCACCGGACATCCGGCTGCCAGAGCCGGCGCGATCTTGCGCGTGCCCATGGCGGCAGGATAGTTCCAGGGCGTCACCAGAACAGCGATGCCCGCTGGCTTGTGCTGGACGATGATCCGGGCGCCCGACGCGGGTGCGCGAGTGATCAGACCGTCCGCGCGCACCGCTTCTTCGGCAAACCAGCGAAAGAATTCCGCCGCATAAGCGGCCTCGCCGCGTGCGTCGTTGCCCGCCTTGCCGTTTTCCAGCGTGATCAGCGTGGCGAACTCATCAAGCCGCGCGGTCATCAATTCCCAGCATTTGCGCAGGATTTCAGAGCGCGCGCGCGGCGTGCGCAACGCCCAGTCGCCAAAGGCGGCTTCGGCGGCATTGAGCGCAGCGTCCGCGTCGGCGATTTCGGCGGAGGCGACCGAAGCGAGCACGTCTTCCGTCGCCGGGTTGAGGACATTGAAACGTTCGCCGTTCGCCCCTTCCCGCCAGCTTCCATCAATGTGGAGGTCGGACAAAAACTGCCGCGCATCGACATTCAGAACAGGTTTGGTCATCGGTCTTGTCCTCAAAGTAGCTGCCGGAGGGGTTCCTCCAGCCGCCCGGCAAAAGCGTCGAGCATGGCGATCAGCGCCGTGTCGTCAAGTTGGTCGCGGGTGGCCGAAAGAGATACCGTCAGGTCGGCCTGACTGCGGCCAATTGTAACCGTCGGCGCATGGGTCGCCGCAAGTTCCGCTTCCGTCAGGCGCGATGCGGTCAGGTCGTAGACAATCAGATCGGCTTGTTGTCCGTCTTCGTCTTCTGAAAGGTCCAGAAGGCCACACCGGTCAGGATCCTGGAAGATCCGCGAGGGTTTGCGCGGAGCGGAAACGGAGACGGCGAGCGACTGCAATCCGGTTGCCGACCTGAAGCTGCCAGCTGCGAAAGTGGCAAGGACCAGATCCGCCGTGACTGCACCTTGCCCGGCGAGCCAATTGCAAAATTCGTCGAAGGCTGCCGCCGGAACCGTGGCGCGTGCGAAGATGCGCTGCGAGGCGGCGCTAAACTGCCCCCCGTCCACCTGGCTGGCCTGCAAACTCTTGAGATGCTCGAGATCGGCAGTGCGATAAGGCTGCGGGTGACCGGCTTTGGCCAGCCGGGTCAGATCGAGCCCTTGCTCGGCCGCCAGGCGTTTCGCCTTGGGTGACGCTTGCACCCTGCCTTCAGGCGGCGATGCCGTATCCTTCGGTTTTTCCGGAATTTGTGGGGCTGGCTTCGCAGCAGCAGGGGTGGCCTGCGGCGTGTCACCCACCTTGTCCGTCGTTGCAGCCGGTGTCGCCGGTGCATCTTCAGTCGGCGCCCCGGCGGCTTTGTCCATGCTGGCGGAAATGATGGCGATCACGGCGCCGACAGGAACGTCCTCACCCTCTTTTGCGCGCAGCTCGGTCACGAAGCCGTCGGCCTGCGCCTCGACTTCCATGGCGGCCTTGTCGGTCTCCACTTCCATCAGGACGTCACCGATCTTCACGGCGTCGCCCGGCTGTTTGTGCCAGGCAAGGAGCAATCCGGTTTCCTGGGCCATTCCGAGCGCGGGCATGATGACTTCATGGGTCATCTTCAGATCTCCCCGCGGCAGAGCCGGCGCGCCCGCTCCGCGACCTGCTCGGGCGTCGGCACGGTCAGGTCTTCAAGTGCGGGAGAGAACGGCACCGGCACATCCATTGCGCCCATACGCTGCACGGGATTATCCAGGTAGTAGAAAGCCTTGTCGGAAATCCGAGCGGCGATTTCAGCCGTGACGCCGAAGTTCTGGTGCCCCTCGTCAACAACGATGGCCCGGCTGGTCTTCTTCGCCGACCCGACGATCGTGTCCTCGTCAAGCGGAACGATTGTACGCGGGTCGATGACTTCCGCCGAAATGCCGTCCGGAGCCAGGAGCTCTGCCGCCTTGCGGCAGACCTGAACCATGGAGGAAGTGCCCACCAGCGTGACGTCCTTGCCCTGACGCAGAATTTCCGCCTTGCCGAACGGCAGCAGATAGTCCTCTTCCGGGACGGGCGCCTTGTCGTTGTACATCAGCTTGTCTTCAAAGATCACGACCGGATTGTCATCGCGGATCGCGGTCTTCAGCAGGCCCTTGGCCTCATAGGCCGAGGATGGCAACGCCACCTTGAGGCCCGGTATGTGGGCGACGAGCGCATGCAGGGACTGCGAATGCTGGGCCGCGGAGCGCCGGGTAGCACCGAGATTGGTGCGCAGAACCAGCGGCACCTTCAGCTTGCCGCCGGACATGTAGTGGGTCTTGGCGGCCTGATTGCAGAGCTGGTCCATCACCAGGAAAAGGAAATCGCCAAACATGAGATCGACAATCGGCCGCGATCCGGTCATGGCCGCACCGACGGCCATCCCCATGAACCCGGGTTCCGAAATCGGCGTGTCGATGATGCGCTCGGTTCCGAATTCCTCCACCAGACCGGAGAGCACCTTGAACGGGGTTCCGGCTTCCGCCACATCCTCGCCGATCAGGAAAATCGCCGGGTCGCGGCGCATTTCTTCCGCGATCGCTTCATTGACCGCCCTGGAAAGAGTTATTTCGCGCATTCAGGCCCCCTCGGCGAAAACATGCATGTCGACTTCGCTGACATCCGGATAGGGCGCTTCGAGCGCGTATCCGACGGCCGCCTCGGCATCCGCCCGGACCTCGTTGTCCATGGAAACGAGTTCGTCCGGCGTGACGATCTTCTGACCGATCAGCCACTTGCCGAAGTTCACGATGGGATCGCGGTGCTTTTTCCAGTTGGCTTCCTCGTCCTTCGTCCGGTAGTAGTCGCGGTTGATGTCGCCGACATGGTGGCCGTGATACCTGTAGGTTTCGAGTTCCACGAAGAACGGTCCCTCGCCCTTGCGGCATCGCGCGACCAGAGTTTGCGCCAAATCGTTCACGGCGAGCACGTCCTGACCGTCCACGGTGAAGGACTCGATGCCGAAGGCCTCGGCGCGCGCTGTCAGCGTCCCAGCGGCGATTTCCGCCGTTTTGGTATATTCGCTGTAACCGTTGTTTTCGCAGGCATAGATGATCGGCAGCTTCCAGAGCGCCGCCATGTTCATGACCTCGTACCAGAGCCCCTGAGCCGTGGCGCCATCGCCGAAAAAGCAGACCGTCACATGGCCGGTGCCCTGGCGCTTCGCGGTCAGGGCGGACCCGGTGGCAATGCCCATGGAACCGCCGACAATGGCGTTCGCGCCGAGATTGCCGTTTGCCTGATCGGCGATATGCATGGAACCGCCCTTGCCGCGGCAATAGCCTTCGGCCTTGCCCAGAAGCTCGCAGAACATCTGCCGGAACTCCGCACCCTTGGCGACGCAGTGTCCGTGGCCACGATGGGTGGAGGTGATCTTGTCGTCGGAGGTGAGCGCCTCGCATATGCCGACCGCAACCGCTTCCTGACCCGAATACATGTGGGTCAGCCCCGGCATCTTCGCCGACAGATAGAGCTGGTTGGCGTTGTCCTCGAACGCGCGGATCCGCGCCATCTGGCGATACATGCGCAGATAGGCCTCCGTATTGGCCTTAGACTTTCTGGCTGCCATTTAAATCTCCTGCGCAGGGTCCCGGCCGACGAAAGGCGCGCCGGACCGGGTGGGTCGGACGTCGGTCAGTACCGGTTGGCGATCGGAAGTTCTTCCGCCGGAAACAGCGAGATCACTTCGCAGCCGGTATCCGTGACGACCACTTCCTCCTCGATCCTGGCCGCCGAATAGCCGTCGGCTGCCGGACAGTAGGTCTCGAGTGCGAAAACCATGCCCGTCTTGATCTCCATCGGATTGTCGAGCGACACCGCGCGGGAGATGATCGGGCGTTCGTGCAGCGCCAGCCCCAGTCCATGGCCGAATTGCAGGCCGAATGCCGCCAGCTCATTGGGGAAGCCCAGGCTTTCCGCCGTCGGCCAGACTTCCGCCACCTTGTCGGTGGAGACCCCGGGTTTGATGCGCTCGATGGAGGCATCGAGCCATTCGCGGCATTTCACATAGGCATCGGTCTGCTCGGGCGTTGCCCGGCCGATGTTGAACGTACGGTAGTAGCAGGTCCGGTAGCCCTGATAGGACTGGAGAATATCGAAGAAGGCCTGATCGCCCGGCCGGAAATAGCGGTCGGTGAAATTATGCGGGTGCGGGTTGCAGCGCTCGCCCGAAATGGCGTTGATGGCTTCCACGTCGTCGGAGCCCATTTCGTAGAGCATCTTGTTGGACATGGCGACGATGTCGTTCTCGCGAATGCCCGGTTTCAGCTCCTCGTAGATCATGTGATAGACGCCATCGACCATCGCCGCCGCCTGGGTGAGCAGCTGGATCTCGTCGATATTCTTGATCTCGCGCGCAGACAGCATGATCTGCTGACCGTCCACCACATTGATGCCGGCTTCCTGCAGGGCGAAGAACATCGCCGTTTCGGCATAGTCCACGCCGACCGGCATGCCCGACATGCCGGCGTCGCGGATGAGGCCGGCGATTTCCTCGGCATAGAGTTTCATCAGGCCGAAGCTTGGCGGAATGGTGCCGCGCATGCCGACCACACCCGCACGGCAATGTTCCGGGTTCAGCCAGTCGGCGTATTTCTTGTGGTGAACGGCAGCCGAACCGAAGTCCCAGACATATGGCTCGTCGTCGCCTGTCAGGAGGCAGAAACGGCACATCTTGTCGCGTTCCCATTCACCGATCTTGGTGCCGGAGATGTAACGGATGTTGTTGACGTCGAAGAGCAGGAGCGAGCCGCAGCCGCTGGTCTTCAGCGCATCCTTCGCCCGGCTCAGCCGATAGCGGCGCAAGCGGTCATGATCGACGCGGCGCTCGAAATCGACCGCCGTGTGCCCCCAGGCCGGCAGTCTGCCTTCCCAGCGCCAGTTCGGATCCATGTCGCCCGGCTGAAGTATCCGGGGGGTCAGGGCCTGGTTCATTTTCTTTTCTCCTCATCGTGGAACGCGGAGCCGGTCTCTCCGGCGCGCTCCTTGTTCTTCAGTCCGCATTCCAAAGAATGCGCAATCGATTGCATTTGCGGGCGAAATGCGTTCCCCTGATCCCCGCCAGATCCGTGTTAGCCGCGACTGACCAGGAGGGCCCCGCCGAGAACCATCGCCAGTCCCAGAAGCCGCCAGACCGAGACCGTCCGCACATCAAGGCCGAAAGCCCCGAAATGATCTGCCAGCATCGAGCCGATGAGTTGACCGGCGACGATGCATACGAAGAACACCATTGCCCCGGTGACCGGCGCGACAACCGGTCCCGAGGCGACGAAAATCGCGCCGGCAATGCCGGACAGATAGACCCACCAGGGCACGGAACCCAGGGTCTTGCGCGACATGTCTCCCCATCCGGAAAAAACTATGAAAACAAGGATGCTGGCCAGGGCCACCGCGATGGAAATCGTGGCCGCGCCGTAGGCGCTGCCAACGGCACGACCAAGCATTGAATTGAGCGGCGGTTGCGTCGAAAGCACCATTCC
Organism: Labrenzia sp. OB1; assembly: GCF_001624695.1. GTDB lineage: Bacteria > Pseudomonadota > Alphaproteobacteria > Rhizobiales > Stappiaceae > Roseibium. The sequence continues at coordinate 101,961 of NZ_JSEP01000015.1, forward strand.
GACGACAACGGTCGCAAGCATGTAGGGAACCATCTGCATCGTTTTCAGACCTTCGTCATCCGCTCGGTGCGCAAAGCGGCAAGGTGCGGGTATTTTTCCGTCAGAAGCGCGCCGCGGTAGTAGGTCTTCTCGAACGGCTCCGTCAGCCTGATCCGGTCCAGCCATGCATCGATCGCCGGATAATCCTTCCACAACCCGCCCAGATTGATGTCGTCCATGCGCACGAGAACCGGCATGATCGCAATGTCCGCCAGGGAGATGTCCTGACCCAGGATCCAAGGCCCGCCAGTCTCTTCCAGCCAGCGCGCCATACGTTCGACGCCGCGTGTCAACCGGCCCAGCGCCTCGTCCATATCCGCCTTCGGAAAACCGGTGCGGCCCATTTTCATCAGAAACTCCCTGCGCAGCGGCTTGCTGTCGCAAAGCGCCTGAAAGTCCGTCTCGGTCATCGACTGGAAATGCGGCAGGAAGGCCAGATTGTAGGACGGCACCCGGATCGCCGCTGTCGGCACCTCGTCGATAAAGCGCATCATGGCCCGCAGTCCCGCCGTTTCGCGCGGGTCCTCGGGCCGCATGCGCGCGGTCCCCGGAAATATGTCTTCCAGGTATTCCAGGATCACCGCGCTGTCGATGACGGGCGTTCCATCGTGAACCAGGGCCGGCACGACACCGTTGGGATTGATTGCCAGGTACTCCGGCTTCAACTGATCGCCGGAAAACAGATCCAGCTTGTGTTCCTCAAATGCGATGCCCTTGGCATGCAGCGCGTAGCGCACCCGCTGGGAACAGGTCGATTGCGGCGCATTGTGAAGCACGAAAGAACTCATGATCCTCAATCCCAGTTCAGGATGCGCGGCAGCTTCCTGAGTCGCGCGAGCGTGCCGACGATGCCAAGCGGGAAGAACATCAGGCAGATCATCATGATGAGACCTGTTGCCAGGATGTTGATTTCCGAAGCGCCCAGGGTGGCGACAAAGAACTCGTTGAAGGCCACCAGGAGCACGGCGCCGATCACCGGCCCGGCGATGGTGCCCTTTCCACCGAGAATGCAGATCAGCACCATGTTCACCGAGACGAGTATGATCAGGAAGATGTTCGGCCGGATATAGGTCAGGTATTCGCCCCAGACCGCCCCGGCCATGCCAACAAAGAACGCCGAGATGGCGAAGGCGAGTGTCTTGTAGAACCGGGTGTTGATGCCCGCGCTTTCCGCCTTGATCTCGTCCTTGGAAATGGCCCGCAGACCCAGTCCGAACTTGGAGTGCTTGATGCGGTAGGCGGCCCAGACAGAGAAGGCGGCCATGAGGACGAAGGCATAATAGTAGGGCAGCTTGGCCCACTGCACGGGAAGGTCGTTCGCCTTCAGGGACACGCCCGCGGCCCCGCCGACGAATTCCCAGTTTTCGAACAGGATGCGGAAAATCATCACCAGCGCCAGTGAGGAAATGATGAAGGACGGACCGCGCACCCGCAGGGTGATCTGACCGATGAGGTAGCCGAGCAGACCGGCGACAAGACCGGCGAACGGCGCCAGGATGATCGTCGAGATGCCGTAACGGGCGAAGATCATGCCCGCGAAATACCCGCCGACCGCGAAGAACACATTGTGCCCAAGCGAGATATAGCCGGTGAAGCCACCCAGAATATTCCAGCCCGAAGCCATGACCACATAACTGGCCGTGAACAAAACAAGATGGATCAGATAATTGTAGTTGCCGGTGAATTGCAGGAGGGGCAACAGCAGGAGCAGCGCCAGAACGATGGCCGGGAACCAGTAGGCCCGCTCCTTCGAAACCTCCTGGACGAGGCCGGCGTTATAGGCTTTACGCGCCACGAGCACGTCATTGGTATCAAGGCTAGCCACTATGCCAACTCCGGTTTTTCGCCAAAGATTCCCTGGGGCCTGACAAGCAGCACCACGAACAAGGCGACAAAGAACGTCAGGGTGGACCAGGTAGCGCCGAAATAGGCGCCGATGAACGCGGCGACGACAGCCAGGATGAACGAGGCCAGGACGGTGCCGAAAATAGAACCCATGCCGCCAAGCACCACGAGGGACATCAGGACAGCGATCCACTCCCAGTGTTTTGCCGGAAAGAAAGAGAACACGAAGGACACCAGCGATCCCGCGGCACCGGCGAGGCCGATCCCGATCGCGAAACTTACAAGCCCGACCAAATTGACGTTCACGCCGAGCAGTTCGGCCGCCTCCCGGTTCTGGGTGGTGGCGCGGATCGCATAGCCGAAGCGGGAGTATTTCAGGAACAGCGCCAGCGCGGAAATGATCGCGAGGGAAACAATGCCGGCATAGAGCTGTCCCTTGGGGATGAAGATGTCACCGATAAAGAAGGCGTCGGTCGCATAGTCCGGCGACGTGACGCGCTGTGTGTTGGTGAAAGCCGTCCCCAGGGCCCCTTCCAGCACCATCGCCAGGGCGAAGGTCAGGAGCACGGTCATTTCGGAGTATTTCGCCGATCTGGCCTCGCGTTCGAAGACCAGCTTGTAAAGGATCACGCCGGTTGCCGCGAGGATGACGGCGGCAATCGGCAGCGTGAGAAGCGGGTCGATCCCGTAGAGCCGGGCCGCCCAGTAGGCGACATAGGCTCCCGCCATGATCAGCACCGGATGGGCCAGGTTGACGATGCGCATGACACCGAAAACCAGACTCAGCCCCGATCCCATCAGGGCATAGACACCACCGAGCGCCATCCCGAGTATAAGTATCTGAATGACCTCAGCCATTACGCCGCCTTCTTTCCACCAAGATAGAGTTCCTGGATCCTCGGATCCGTCAGCACCTCCGCCGCGGGCCCCTCGAACAGGGTCCGGCCAAGGTCGAGCACAACGCCCCAGTCGGCGTGCTTCAATCCCATCATCGCGTTCTGCTCCACCAGCAGGATGGTGATCCCCTCATCGGCCATCAGCCGCATGATGGAGAAGACTTCCTTGACGATCTTGGGAGCGAGCCCGAGTGAGGGTTCGTCGAGCATGACGATTTCCGGCTTGAGGATCAGGGTGCGCGCCATCGCCAGGGTCTGCTGCTGGCCACCCGACATGGTGCCGGCATGCTGGTCGCGCCGTTCTCCCAGGATCGGAAAACGCTCCTCGATTTCGTCGATCCGCTTTTCCAGGTTCGACTTGTCGGCCAGAGAAAAGCCGCCCATGCGCAGGTTTTCCCGAACGGTCATCTTGGGAAACAGCGCTCTTTCCTGCGGGACGAAGCATATGCCCCGGCGCAGAATCTGGTCCGGCCGCTTGCCCTTGAGGCTTGCACCCTTGAAGGTCACGCTGCCCTGGCGGATCTTCAGCATGCCGACGATCGTCTTCAGCAGCGTGGATTTGCCGGCTCCGTTGGGACCGATGATGCAGTGAACCTTGCCCGGCTGAACCGACAGGTTGGCGCCGTCCAGGATGGCGGGACCGTCGCCGTAACCGGCAACCACGTTGGAAACTTCCAGAAGTCCGCTCATGCAGCCTCCTCAAGTGCGCCGCCAAGATAGGCGTCCAGCACGTCCGGGTTTTCGCGGACCTCGTCGGGCGAGCCGTCGGCAATCACCCGTCCATGTGCCATGACGACAACCCGGTGAGACAACCGCATGATCAGGTCCATGTTGTGCTCGACGATAAGGACCGTCAGCCCCTGCTCGTTGAGCTTGCGGATATGGCCGATGATTTCCTCCAGCAACGTCGGGTTGACGCCGCCGGCCGGTTCATCGAGGAGGATGATCTTCGGATCGCTCATCAGCAGCGCCGCCAGATCCATCAGCTTTTTCTGGCCGTAGCTCAGGTTGGACCCGTCTTCGTTGGCGATGCGTGTGATGCCGAGGAATTCGAGAATGCCGAAGGCCTTGTCGATCTCCTCCGCGCTCATCGCCGGCCGGAAGAGATCCCGCCAACCGTGGATCTTCGACTGACAGATAACGTTTTCAAGCACCGTCATGTCAGCAAGATTGCGCGAAATCTGGAAGGTCCGCGACAGGCCCGCCGCAGTGACCTGATAGGGGCGGAGAGTGTCGATGCGCCTGCCATCCAGCCGGATTTCTCCGGCCGACGGCGCCATCGTGCGGCTGATGCAGTTGAAGGCAGTCGTCTTGCCCGCCCCGTTCGGCCCGATCAGCGCGGTGATCTTGCCACGCTCGGCGACAAACGAGCATTTGTCGACCGCCTGGATCCCGCCGAAGTGTTTGCTCAGGCTCTTGACCTCAAGCATATGCGCTCCTCCGCTCAAAATTCGTCCTGATCAACGGATGGCCTGTCGCAACCGACGGTCATCCGTTGTTCGGTACAAAGTGACCGGGTGCGTTGCCGTACCCGGTCGTTTTCAGCTTATCAGAATCCCTGCTTGGGATAGGTCATGTTGGAGACCCCGTCGAATTCGTCCGTCGGATAGACGAACTGCAATTCGCCGTCGTTCCACTGGGCGACGAGGAACGGCTTGTTCACCGGCAGACCGACGTCGTCCCAGGCGAAACGGCCCAGGATCGTGCGCACCGGGTCGCCGGCTGTGCGTTCGGACAACCATTTGCCCATGGCGGCATTGTCTGTCGATCCGGCGCCGATAATGGCCTGTTCAATCCCTTGGCAGACCGCGAAAGGGATGGCCGAATCTTCATCCGGCGCGGCGTTGTATTCCTCTTGGAACGCGGCGACGAAGTCGCCGTTGGTGAACTCTTCACCGGCGAGAGTGCCCTTGTAAGGCGCCGCGGGATGCCAGGACGTGTGCATCAAAATGCTGTCGGACGCACCTTGCGTGCCTTCATAGAATTCCGCCTGGGTGCCCTGGCTGTAGTAGACCATCTTGGGTTCCGCCCGAACGGTCTTCAGCGCACGCGTGATCTGCACCGCTTCTTCCGCGGACGCGGTCAGGGCGACGATCAGTTCGGCGTTGGAGCGTTTGATGGAGTTGGCGAGGTTCAGCCAATCGTTGAAACCCTCTTCCGGCCATTTTTCCGAAAAAACGACCTCGATGCCGGCTTCGGCGAGATAACCGGGAGCCAGATCGGCGACGACACTGCCGTCGGCCGGGTCCATGACCTGCTGACCCAGGAAACCGGCTTCAACCGCATTGGCGAAGAAATCGTCGGCGGCCACGACAGCGGCGGTCTTCGGACGCTCGCCTTCAGCCACCAGATCCTCGATCAGTCCTTTCAGGGAACTGCCGACATATTCAGCCGCATTAGGCTGGAAGTAGAACAGATTGTCGTGACCCTGCTTGTAGATGCGCAGGGCACCGCCGGCAGGGATCGGATGCACGTACCCGTATTTCGCCAGGATATTGGCGACCGGGAAGGTCAGGCGCGAGGAGAAGGTGCCGAAGACGGCATCGACGTTGTCGACATTGATGAACCGCTCATACTGGCTGATGGCGGTCGCCGGATCGGAGCGGTTGTCCGAGGTGATCAGCTCGATTTTCTCGCCGCCGATACCGCCTTTGTCGTTCAGCATCTTCACGCACAGGTCATAGCCCTGCTTGTGCTTGGCGCCGGCGATCGAGAACGCACCGGTCAACGGCAGGGATGCCCCGATCTTGATGTCCGCATGAGCAGCCGTCGCCATCGCGCAGACGGCAACCGTCGTGGTGAGTAGTGTAAGAAGCTTCATTACTATTCCTCCCAATGTTCGGAACTTGAGGCCCTCTTTCCTCGTCCCGGGACGCCGTTCTGGTTTTTCTTGGCGCCGTAAATCCGCCCAGCCGCGATTATTCCGCGGCCTGCGGCAATTCCAGACCTGTCGGGTATGGGGTTTCTTCGCTCTTGAGCTCCAGGCCAGAAGCCAGAGCAACGGTTTCAAGGAGTGCCGCGAAATCCATTTGCAGGTAGGCTTCGGGATCCTCCTTCAGCGTAGCCGCGCCGAAATGCGCCTGCAACGCTTCGCGGGTTGCTGCGGTCACCGGCATCGGGACGCCCAGATTGCGGCCCGACCCGAGCCCCAGGTCCAGATCCTTGCGCAGAAGCTCAGGCGTGAAGGTGGTCGTCCAGTCAAGATTCACGAAGGCGTTGGTCTTGTAGCGCGTATAGACGGAACCCATGACCGAGTTGTTCATGAAATCCAGGAAAGCGGCGCGCGGAACGCCCGCCTTTTCGGCCAGAATAGTGATCTCGGCCAGGTTCTGCGTGACAACGCCCAGAAAGACATTGTGGGCGATCTTGCAGAACCGGGCGAGTTCGCCCTCACCGACATAGGACGCACCATTGGCTGCAATCGCGGAGATGACCGGCTCCACCTTGTCAAAGGCCGCTTTCGGACCGGAGGCCACGGCGCTCAGTTTGCCTGCCTTGACGCATTTGCCGTTGCCGCTGACGGGCGAGGCAATCAGATCGGCGCCGCGCTCGGTAAGTCGGGCGCGGATTTCCGCAGAATGCTCACTGGAAATCGACGAGCAGTCGAGAAAAATCTTCGGAGTCCTGTCGCCGGAAAGAACTCCGTTTTCGCCGAAATAAACCTGTTCGACGTCCTTTCCGGTAGACACCATTGTGCCGAGAACATCGACACCGGCCAGGTCACGCGGCGTATCCACCAGCGTCGCGCCCTTGGCGGCCAACGGTTCAGCTTTCGACCGGGTCCGGTTCCAGACATAGGTGTCGAAGCCCGCATCGACGAGCCGCTCGGCCATGGGATACCCCATGCGCCCCATTCCGACCCACCCAATCTTAAGGCTGCTCATTATCTACCTCCACTTATATTCATTTTGCAGTCCGAGTCCTTCCCGAGAGCGAGAATTCAGACCGATGAGTCCCGTATCCACACGATGTCTGTGCGAACGTTTGCGTCTTTGATGAGATTGAAAACCGGGCAGCGCGCTTCCGTCTCTTCGACGACCTCACGCAGCCGCGCTTCGGATTCCCGCGTCCTTACACAGGCTTCGACCTTCACCGACTGGAAATGCGGCACGACACCCCTCATTCCGGACCGGCCGCGAATGTCGATGCTGAAAGCCGCGCTGAATTCAATTCCCTCGTAGGAAAAACCCATTTCGCGGGCGGTGCGTCCGAAGGTCACCGCTTCGCAGCCACAAAGGGCTCCAAGCACCGCCTGCAAAGGGCTTGGCCCCAGATCCGACCCGCCGTGAGCGCCCGGCTCATCGAGGGTCATGGTGCCGAATTCACCGCAATCGACGACTGTCGCCAATCCACCGGCGTTCTTCGCCGTGAGAACCTTGCGGCGAATGAGCGGCTTGTCGAAATCGGCCTTGTCGACGACCTGAACCATGTTCCCCCCACTCAGAGCCTGACCGGCCTGGCTGAATTGTCGCGCTTGTCATCTCCGCCGGTTAGTCGGCTGAAATTGCGCAATCGATTGCACGAATACTAGAAACGGATCCTCGAAGCTGTCAATCCCTTTTCGCAAACGATTGCGAAAATCTTTCCGCGACCTTAAAACTGAGCGCACCGAAACCAACGAGAACAGACGCATGAACAGACCGGTTACGCTGAAGGACATCGCAAGGGAAACCGGCGTCCATGTCTCGACGGTTTCGCGTGCGCTGGACCCCAATGCCCGGACGTCCCTGACGCGGGAGGTGGTGGAACGGATCCGCACCACGGCGGAGCGCATGGGCTACCGCCCGAACCGGCTAGCCTCAGGCCTGCGCACCAAACGCACGATGTCCATCGGGTTGATGATCCCGGATATCGAAAACACCCTGTTTCCTCCGATCGTGCGCGGTGCGGAAAGCGTTCTGGAACCTGCGGGATACACCTCCATCATCGTCAACACGGACAGTGACCGGAAGCGTGAAACCAAACTGGTCGATGTGCTGCTGGAGCGCGGCGTGGACGGCATCATTCATGCCGCTCCCTATCGCAGCGATCCACGCATGGTCGAAGTGGCGCGCCGGGGATTGCCGATGGTCACGGTCAACCGGCAGATCGAAAACTGCGATATCCCGGCCGTGGTCAATGACGATCCGGGCGGAATTGCGATGATGCTCCGGTATCTTCACGAGAAGGGTCACCGCCGCATCGCGCATATCGCCGGGCCGAAAAACCTCTCTACGGGCCGGACGCGCATAGAGGCTTTCCGGGCCACCGCACAGGAGCTCCACCTCGACCTTCCGGACGAAGCGCTGGTGGTTTCGGACTATTTTGATGAGCAGGAAGGTCGACGATGTACCCTGCAACTGCTGGACTCCGGCACTGGGTTCACAGCCATCCTGTGCGCCAACGACCGCCTCGCCCTGGGAGCATTCGACGCGCTGCGGCGGCGTGGGCTGTCCTGTCCGGAGGATGTCTCCGTCACCGGCTATAACGGCATTCCGTTTCTCGATCTCATCCCTCCGGGGCTGACGACAATCCAGATTCCCCAGTTCGACATCGGCCGCATAGGCGCGGAGCTGCTCATCAAGATGATGGCCGATCCAGATGTCACGATTCCCAGGACCACCATCCTCCCCGTCAAGCTTGTCGAACGCGGCAGCGTGAAACGCATCGACCCGGCTTGACGGAACAAGTTTTCCGGCGGTCCCGGGCACGGGACCATCGCCCCGGCACCTTCCAGATCCGCCATTCGTATTCCGATTGACCTTTTTGCAAACGATTGCATAATCGACTAGATTGCCTGCAATCGTTTGCATGAATGATGAGGCGCAATTGTCACGATTGCGTATAGTCAGGGGAACCGCATGACCGATGTAACCAACGACACGGAAATCATTGCGATCGAAGAGCATTTCATGCGGGAGGCTCTTGCCCGGCACCTGGGGTCGGCGGCCGATCCGGCATCCCCGCTTGGCAGGAAGCTCTACGACTTCACCGGCGTGCGCCTGGAGGAAATGGATGCGGCCGGCATCGACATGCAGGTGCTGTCGCACCAGTCCCCCGGCAGCCAGACCCTTTCCGGCGAAACAGCGGTGGAAGCCTGCCGGGCGGTCAACGACGCGCTCGCGTCCATCATCCGGGAGACGCCGGAGCGGTTCGCCGGCCTCGCGATGATCCCCAGCTCGGCCCCGGAAGCCGCGGCGGACGAACTCAGGCGCACCGTTGAGGAACTTGGCCTGAAAGGGGCGATGATCCACGGAAAGAGTTGCGGCGAATTCGTCGACGCACAGAAATTCTGGCCGATCTATGCCTGCGCGGAAGCGCTCGACGTGCCGGTCTATCTGCATCCTGCCCAGCCGGACAGGACCATGATCGAGGCCTGCTACGCGCCTTATGACCGAAGCCATCCGGCCCTGACCGGCCCCGCGTGGGGTTTTGGCGTGGATGCCGGGACGCATGCCATCCGGCTTGTCCTGAGCGGCGTCTTCGACCGCCATCCGAACCTCAAGATCATTCTGGGGCATATGGGCGAAGCCCTGCCGTTCTGGCTTCCGCGGATTGATGAATCACTCGCCCGGCCCGGAAACGCACCGGTGCGCTTTGCCGAAATCTTCAGAAGAAATTTCTTCGTGACCACCAGCGGCTTTTTCTCCGACGCGGCGCTTCGCTGCTGTCTGGAGTGCCTCGACCCGGAACATATTCTCTTCGCGGTCGACTGGCCCTATGCGGACAACCGGACCGGCGTCGACTGGCTGCGGTCCCATCCGATGGGTCACGACTGGAAAAAGGCGATCTTTTCCTCGAACGCCCGTGCGTTGCTGAAGCTCTGACACCTGAGGAACCGATCGAACCGAAACGTCAACCGAAGACCAGGACGCCAATCAAGATCGTGTAGAAAACGGCAAACGCCTCGATTTCCAAGGGTGTGAAACACCCCTCCGCTGGCCGGACAACGGAAAAAGCTGGATATCTGAGACCTGATCTCGGCACGCCGGTCTCAACTATCTCCATCACCCCCCAAATGAGCACTCACTCGTAAGCGCCCGCCGAATATGTGAGCTCGTAGCTGTGGGAATAGAGTTCGAAGACGATTCCAAAGGGGTCTTCGACATAGACCATGCGATAGGGCTTTTCTCCCGGGAAATATTCGCGCACGGGCATGCGCTGCCTTCCGCCGGCGGCGAGGATCTTCTGCAGCAGGCCTTCCAGGTCGGGATCCTGAATTGCGAAGTGGAACAGACCAACCTGGCGGTGGGGCAGATTGTCCTCGGGCTGGTAGTTGTCCGGAAACTCGAAGAGTTCGAAGCCGATGCGATCGCCCGTGGCCAGATGCGCGATGCGGAACCTGCTCCAGCCGGGGCCGAACACATCATTGCACATTGCGCCGATGGCGCTGTCGTCCTCCTCGATTTCGGTAGGCTCCATGATCACGTAAAAGCCCATCACGTCGCGATAGAAGGCGACCGCCTTGTCGAGATCCGGCACGGACAATCCGATATGAGAGAATGTTCTGGGGGGCGTTTGGGTCATAGCTGGCTTGCTTTCTGTTGCTGACAATATGTGTTGGAAAAACCTGTCATTCAAATTATCATTTCATATGAAAATGATAACAAAATGGAATTGACGCAATGTTGAACGCGGTCTGGCTGGAAACGTTCGTGACCCTCTGCGACCTCGGGCATTTCACCCGCGCCGCTTCGGCTCTGAACATGACGCAACCCGGAGTCAGCCAACATGTGAAAAAGCTCGAACAGCAGGTTGGCCAGCCGCTTCTGTCCCGAGATGGCAAGAGCTTCATCCCGACCCCTGCCGGGGAGGCGGTTCTGACCATCGGCCGCAGGCGCCAGATCGAGGAAAGGCAACTCGGAGACGCGCTGCAGAATGACGAACCCGATACCGGCGAGGTTTCGGTTGCCTGTTCCGGGTCCCTCGCCCTGCTGCTTTATCCGCTTTTCCTGGATCTCATGTCCGCGGCACCCGCGCTCGTTATCCGGCTTGAGGCCATGCCCCGCGCCCGCGTTCTGGAGGGCGTGGCAGACGGAACCATCGATCTCGGCATCGTCGATCACGCGCCGCGCCATGCCAGGCTGGAAGGCGACAGGATCGGCCATGAGGAGTTGTGCCTGATCGTCCCGAAGACCAGCGCCAAGCCGAAGACGATGGCAGACCTGGAAACGCTCGGCTTCATCGCGCATCCGGATGGCTATGCCTATGCCGACGAATTGCTTGCGGCCAATTTTTCGAAAGACTACCCCGGCGCGGACCGGCTTCGGCAACGCAGTTTCATCAACCAGATAGGCCAGATTCCCGAACCGGTTGCCCGGGGTCTGGGATATACGATCCTTCCCAGAAGCGCGATTGATGCCTATCCCGGACGCGACAGGCTGTCGATAGCGCCGCTCCCGCGCCCGGCACGCCATGAGCTCTGGCTGATACAACGCAAGGCCCGCATCCTGCCCGCCCGGACCCGCAAGGTCCACGCGATGATCGCGCAGACGCTGGGCAGTCCGTGAAATGGCCGGCTGGCGGCAACCGGTCTTTCAAATCCGCAGGTTGCCCGGAGAAAGGGTGTATTTCAGGCGAAAGAGATCTGGGTCTTGACGGCCTGCGCGCGGTCGCCGGCGATCTCGAAGGCGGTGACCGCGTCTTCCAGGGGAAAGGTCTGTGTGATGAAGGGTTTGACGTCGATCAGACCTTTCCGCATCAGACTGACCGCTGTGAAGAATTCCTCGTGGAAGCGGAACGAACCCATAAGGGAAAGCTCCTTTGCGGTGATGGCCATCATGGGAAGGCTCATGTCACCGCCCAGCCCGAGCTGGATGATCCGGCCTCCCGGGCGCATGGCGGCAATGCCCGCCGACAAGGCAGGCGCTGCCCCGGAACACTCGTAGAGGACGTCGAAGGTACCCTTGTCCGGCAGGAACCGGTCGAGACCGGTGGGGTCATCGGCCATGTTAACGGTGATATCCGCCCCGGCTTCCCGCGCCTTGGCAAGGGTGAAGTCGCTAAGGTCCGTCGCCACGATCGTGTCGGCGCCGGCGCGGCGGGCGGCCAGAATGCACAGGATACCGATCGGGCCGCAGCCGGTGACAAGCACCGACTTGCCCAGCAGGCTGCCGGCGCGGCGGGTGGCGTGAAGGCAGACAGCAAGCGGTTCGGCCATCGCCGCTTCACCGGCCGTCAGGCCATCGGCGGGCGCGCACTGGATCGCTTCGGCCACAAGGCTCTGCCGGAAGGCGCCCTGAATGTGCGGAAACGGCATGGCACTCCCGTAAAAGCGCATATTCAGACACTGATTGTGACTGCCTTCGCCGCAGAAGCGGCAGTTACCGCACGGACGTGACGGTGATACGGCAACAAGCTGACCAACCTTGAGATCTTCCACACCCGCGCCGAGCTCGGTGATGTGACCGGCGACCTCGTGGCCGAGGATCATCGGCTCTTTCAGCCGGATGGGACCGAAACCGCCGTGGTTGTAGTAGTGCAGATCGGATCCGCAGATACCGCCGGCAGCAAGCTGGATATGCACCTGGCCCGGGCCGGGCGTGGCGACCGTGCAGTCCTCGATGCGCAGATCCTTGGCGGCATGAATGACGATCGACTTCATTTGGGCTCACAGTCTTCGCGGTTGACATTGATTGTTATCGATAACATAAGAATTAAAACTGTCAATTCGTTTCGTGAGGAGGAATTCCAATGAGCCTGTCCCTGTTCGATCTGTCCGGAAAACGGGCCCTGGTAACCGGTTCGTCGCAGGGGATCGGCTTTGCCCTCGCGGGCGGTCTCGCTCGGGCCGGCGCGCAGATCGTGCTGAACGGGCGTGACGCCGCAAAACTCGGCAATGCCGCCGCGGCGTTGAGGGCGGAAGGCCTCAGTGTTGAGGAACTGGTGTTCGACGTGACCGACCATGAGGCTGTCAGGAAAGCCGTTGACGGCTTCGAGGCGGAGACCGGCGCGCTGGACATTCTTGTCAACAACGCGGGGATGCAGCACCGCGCGCCGCTGGAGGACTTTCCCGCAGATGCCTTCGAACGTCTGCTGCAGACCAATATTGCCTCCGTCTACCATGTCGGCCAGGCGGTCGCCCGGCACATGATCTCTCGTGGACAGGGCAAGATCGTCAACATCTGCTCGGTTCAGACCGCGCTCGCACGTCCCGGTATCGCACCCTACACGGCGACCAAGGGGGCTGTGGCAAATCTGACCAAGGGCATGGCGACCGACTGGGCCAAATATGGTCTCCAGTGCAACGGCCTGGCCCCGGGCTATTTCGACACACCGCTGAATGCCGCACTGGTCAACGATCCGGAGTTCACCTCCTGGCTGGCGAAACGGACGCCCGCCGGCCGCTGGGGCAAGGTGGACGAGCTGATCGGCACCTGCATCTTCCTGGCTTCCCAGGCATCGTCCTTTGTCAACGGAACCACTGTCTATGTGGACGGCGGCATCTCGGTGTCACTGTAATGACCGCTTATGTGATGATGGGCGTCTCCGGCTGCGGCAAGAGCGAAATCGGCGAAAGTTTCGCCGAAGCCATCGACGGCCGTTTCATCGACGGCGACGACCTGCACCCGCAGACCAATATCGACAAGATGAGCCGTGGAGAACCGTTGACCGATACCGACCGGGAGCCGTGGCTCGATCAGGTCGGCCGCAAGCTCGACAGCGACGGGCCGGTTGTCATCGCCTGCTCCGCGTTGAAGCGGATCTACCGGGAACGCATTGCCCGGGAGGCGGGCCGTCCCGTCACCTTTCTGTTTCTCGAAGGCTCGCGCGCGGTGCTCGTGGAGCGCATGAAGCACCGCAAGGGACACTTCATGCCCGTCGCCCTTCTCGACAGTCAATTGGCAACGCTGGAGCCGCCGGCTGCCGACGAGCTTTCCGTGAAAGCTTCTATCGACCAACCGCGCGAGCGGATTGTCGCGGACCTGGTCGCCGGACTTCGCGAGAGGGAATGAATGCAACGCACCGCCACGATGAAGGACGTCGCGCAGAAGGCGGATGTCTCGGTCATGACCGTCAGCCGGGCCTTCAAGCAACATGCCTCCGTCAGTGAAGAAACGAGAAAGCGCATTCTTCGCATCGCCGAGGAGCTCGGCTATGTCTTCGACAGCAATGCCGCGACGTTCCGGACCCAGAGAACCGGCTTCGTGGCCGTAATCATTCCCTCCCTCAACAACGCGAATTTCGCCGACACCACCGCAGCCTTGTCGACCGTGCTGAAACCGGCAGGCCTGCAGGTGTTGCTGGGCTACAGCAACTACGACATTCACGAAGAAGAGGAGATCGTCGAACAGTTCCTCCGGCGCAGACCCGAGGCCATTGTCCTGACGGGCGGGAGGCACACCGGGAGAACACGCGAGCTTCTGCGGCGGGCGCAGATCCCCGTGATCGAAACCTGGGATCTGCCAGCAGACCCGATCGGCCACATCATCGGTTTTTCCAATGCGGCGGCAGTGCACGATCTGGTCGGTCACCTGGTTGCATCTGGCCGCAAGCGTCTCGCCTTTCTGGGGGGAGATACAAATGGTGATACGCGCGGAGCCGATCGTAGGCTCGGTTTCGTCGCCGCGATGCAGCAACACGGCCTGTCGCCGGATCTGCTCATCAACGTCGGCGACCCGCCGATTTCCATGCGCGAGGGTGCCGAGGCCATGTCCCGCCTGCTGCGCGATCATGCCGAAACCGAAGCAGTGATCTGCGTTTCGGATCTCTCCGCCTTCGGCGCCTTGACGGAATGCGCACGCAAGGGTGTCAGGGTTCCCGAAGACATCGCGATTGCCGGGTTCGGCGCCTACGATATCTCCGCCGTCTGTTATCCGACCCTCACGACCATCGATCCGCATCCTGCCGAGATCGGCCAGCGCGCCGGCGAGCTGATCGTTTCGCTGCTGCGGGGGGACGGGCCTGGTGAAAATGATCCGATCCGTATTGAGATCGGGCCGCGGCTCAGCGTTGGCGGTTCCAGCGCCTGACGCCATTGCCTGGCCGTGAATCACCGGTCTGGACCGGTGAAAGGACCTGAAGGCGCCGGGAGGTTCAGGCCCGTGCCCTAACCGGCGACGAGGATCATCTCGAAGGTGACGCAGATCGGTGCCTTGCCGGGCAGGATATTTCCTTCAAAGAAACCGCCGTCCGGATCGACGCAGAAAATCGGCAGGGAGGGTCCGTTCGATCCGCCGCCCCGGGCTCCATTGAGAAACAGAACTTCCGAAATCGGCGATTCCATGCAGGACCCATCGGTGAAATCGGCCCCGATCAGGCTTCCGATCCCCAGTACCACCGCATTGCCCAGTCCCAGTTCGCCGGAAAGCTCGGCGACGGCCGTCGACAGATCCACATGTGGCGCCAGTGAGACAATGGCGGCATTGATGGCAGGCATGTCTCTCAGCTTCCGGGGCCGGAAGAAGGAGAAATTCGTTTCCGCGTCCACCGTCACATCGAAGCAGCCGCCATCGAACCGATACCCCTTCCCGGAATAGTCCGCGCCAATCGTCACCTGGTCGGGCAAAAGATGACCGGCGCGGCGCCCATGTTGAGGATCGTCCCAGATGGCGTGGCAATGGAGAAACCATTCGCCGTTCCGCTTGCCGACAATCGCGGTCCCCTGTGTCAGGGTCGCACCATGGCCCTCATGGGTCTGACTGTACCAGGCGACATGCTCCTCGTCCGGGGAGGTGTCCGGCATGACGAACTTGTACGGCCCCATGACCAGCCCGTCGAGGCGGACCACCGCGCTGTCGCAGCCGGCGGTGTCCATGACACCGGCAATGGCACTCATGAGCATCGCCCCCTTGCCGAGGCTGAAGGAAAGCGGCTCGGCAGAGCCGCTCACCACATGCCGGCGCGGGACTGTCGGCGGACCCGGATGCCGGATCATGTCAGACCGGCTCATGAAGTGCCCTCCAGCACGGGCATCAGGCCGCGTGCGGTCAGTTCTTCACGAATGAGCTTCTTGGTGATCTTGCCGTAGCCGGTCTTCGGCATGTCGGACAGAAAGACGAAATGGGTCGGCAACTTGTATTTCGCCAGCCGGCCATGAAGCGTGGCCAGCAGCGACATCTCGTCCAGCTCCTGCCCTTCTTCGGCAACGCAGACGGCAAGCCCGGTCTCGCCCCATTTCGGATGGGGTATGCCGAGCACCGCCACCTCCTTCAGCGCAGGGTGGGTCAGAAGCAGTTCCTCCACCTCGCGCGGATAGACATTGGAGCCGCCGGAGATGTACATGTCCGACGCACGCCCGGTAATGTAGAGATAGCCCTCCGCATCCATGTGGCCGAGATCCCCCGTGCGGAACCAGCCATCGCGGAAAGCCTTCCCGTTGGCTTCCGCGTCCTGGTAATAACCGGCGCAGACGGCGAGACCGGTCACGCAGATTTCGCCGCTGGCGAGGGGTGGCAAAAGCTTGCCGTCATCGTCCTGAATGCTGATCTGAATGCCCGTGCGCTCGATGCCACAGGTCCCGGCTCTGGCCCGAGGGCCATCCTCGAGATGGTGGTCGTGACGCGGCAGCACTGTGATCGCTCCCGTGACTTCGCCCAGACCGAAATACTGAACCAGAACCTTGCCCAGTTTGCGCAGGGCATATTTCTGATCTTCCCGGTACATCGGCGCGCCGGCATAGATGACATAGCGCAGGCTGCCGTGGTCATGCTCGTCGACGGAGGGATGCTCGACCAGCATCTTCACGATGGTCGGCACTGTGAACATGTTCGTCACCTTGTGGCGCGACACCAGCTCCCAGGCCACTGCCGGGTCGAAACGGCCTGCCGGCAGCAGAACGCTGACGGCGCCGACAGCGAGCTGGGTCAGCTGATGCATCCCCGCCCCGTGGGACAAAGGCGCCACCACGAGGCTGACATCGTCCGGTGTAGAGGCCGGCATCAGGTCGTTCAGGTGATTGACGATGGTGAATGTCAGCTGGCCATGGGTGAGAACGACAGCCTTGGGGCGTCCGGTGGAGCCTGAGGTGAAGAACATCCAGCAGGGTGCATCCCGGTCGGCATCGGCATTGGGCATGTCCTTGCCGAGGTTCTTCGCGATCAGGGCTTCGTAGGAAGGCCCGAAATCCGCATTGCCGATTGCAACCACGCCCATCATGTCCGGCAGGGCCGCGCGGCAGGTCGCGGCGTGGGCCGGAAAGCCCTGTTCGCAGAACATCATCGCCGCGCCGGCCTTTTGCGCCAGATAGGCGACTTCATCCGCGCCCTGGCGGAAATTGGACGGCACCCAGACCGCGCCAAGCCGGAAACAGGCCAGCATGATCTCGGTGATCTGGTTGTTATTCGGCGACTGAACGAGCACCCGATCCCCATGGCGGATGCCGAAATCCTCACGCATGGCAATGGCAAGCGCCGACACGCGGGCGTCCAGTTCCCGCCATGTCCAGCGGTCATCGCCCCAGATGATAGCCGGGCGGTCTCGGAGACGGCGCGCGTTTCGGGACAGGAAATGCGCGATGTTGGACGTGCGGGTCGACCAGGGAAGGGCCGTGTCCCGGTTCGCGGTTTCGAAACTCATTTTACCCGCTCCAGCGCAGCAGACACGACTTCTGCCATCAAGCCTTCCAGGCCCGGCGTTTCGGACTTTCCGAATTTGCTGTGGGCCCAATCCACGATCTGGGTATGGTTCATCTTGTTGCTCCCGGACGTCCGGGCAGGCCGTCAGGCCGCGCCCGGATTGTTGAGTTCCAGTTTTCTGTTCAGCTTCGCTTCTATCGTGCGTTTTTCACCTTTCAGAAGGCCGGCAATCTCCAGCTGGCGGTCGGGCTGCATGCGCGTGTCCAGCGCCGCGATCGACAGGGCCCCGATCGGCTCTCCGCTCGGGGCCATGAGCGCAATGCCCACCGCCCATGAATTCGGCAGATAGAGCCCGGGATTGACGGACCAGCCGCGCTCCCGGGTTTCTTTCACATGGGTGTGCAGAAGCTCCGGCGTATAGCCCGGATAACCGCTCGCGAGCGTTTGCGCGTTGTCGGCAATCACGTCATCCACTTCCCGGTCGGCCAGGGCCGCCAGGATCGCCATTGCACCGGCACCAACCCCGAGCGGGTGCCTTTGCCCGGCCTGAAGGGCGTAAGTGCGAATGGGAAAGGGACCATCCTCCCGGTGCAGGCAAACCGAATGACGTCCCCGCCGGATCGACAGAAAGCAGGTGTCCTCGCTCTCCCGCGCCAGGGCGCCAAGGCTGTCGATTGCCAGATCGAGAAGATCGAACCGCCGGTTCGCCATCAGACCGATGACATAACTTTCCGGCCCCAGAGCATAGGACCGGCTGTCCTCGTCCTGTTCGACCATTCCGGCCCGGATAAGCGCCAGCAGCATGCGCCGGACGGTCGGGCGGCTCAACCCGCTTTGCTCAACCAGGGTGTTTATCGATACGGCGTTTCCGCCGGCCCGGGCGATTGCCGACAGCAGGCCGAGTGCCCGATCAACACTCTGCGCCCCACCCGGCTCCGCCTCTTTTTGTTGCACTGCGCTATCCATATTGTAGACGCTATTATCTTTTCACGCGCCGTATTCTGTCTATCTTTTTTTCAAAATTCAACAGACTACAAATTTAACCTTACATATATTGATTCATGGCGTTACGCTTACATGCTTGAAGCCATCCATAATCTGGATACCACTCTGAAATATACGCTGACATTCGCCAGAGATGACCGCGCAAACGGGAGGAAAATCCGATGAAGACTTTTGCACTTTCCGCTGCTGCGCTCTTTCGCTCTCGGCCGCCTCTCAGGCCGGCACGCTTGTCATGCAAAGCGTCTATCCTTCATCTCTTGCCCCTTTGGGAGACAGCGGCATTCGCCTGACCGAACCGGTGAAAGCCCTGACCGGTGGCGATCTTCCGGTCGACGGCAGCATGTCGATCCTCACGGGCCACACCGCACTCTGAATTTTCCGGGAGAAAAATTTCACATGACACAGAAACTCGCTCTCGTAACCGGCGCGGCCCGCGGTATCGGGCTTACCACCACGAAGCTCTTCCTGCGCGACGGCTGGAACGTCGCCATGATCGATCGCGATGCGCCTGCTCTGGCGGAAGCGTCCGTGGACCTCGACGGCGCAAAGGCCTTTGTCTGTGACGTGTCGATCCCCGAGGCCGTTGACCAGCTCTACAAGAATGTTCTGGAGCATTTCGGCAGGATCGACGCTCTCGTCAACAACGCGGGTGTGGCGGATTTCGGGCCGATCGAAGACACCACGTTCGCTCGCTGGCGCACGGTGATGGACACCAACCTGGACGGGGTGTTCCTGATGTCCCAGGCCGCCATTCCGGCGCTGCGTGAAACCCGCGGCGCCATCGTCAACATCGCGTCCATCTCCGGCCTGCGCGCCTCAACACTGCGGGTTGCCTACGGAACTTCGAAGGCGGCGGTCATCCACATGACCAAGCAGCAGGCGGCGGAACTTGGCGAATACGGCATCCGCGCCAATTGTGTCTGCCCGGGACCGGTGCGCACCAAACTGGCCATGGCGGTCCACTCGCCTGCGATCATCTCCGCCTATCACGATGCCATTCCACTGAACCGTTATGGCTCCGAAGACGAGATCGGCGAAGTCATCGTCTTCCTCTGCGGCGACAAGTCCAGCTACGTCACGGGCCAGATCGTCGCCTCCGACGGCGGCTTCGAAAGCACCGGCATCGGCTTGCCGGACTTGCGGGACTGAGCGGGCACCGGCGCGCAGTGCCTCTTGCCGAGATGTGACGCCATTTTCTAAACCCTCACCGGCCGGATCCCGGCGTCTTGCCTGTCCGGAGCGGTAATCGCGAAGGTGCCTGCCGCGTATGCTCACTCCGACAAAAGGGTTTTTCCGGATTGGGTGTCGAACAGATGCATTCTGTCCGAGGGAACGGAGATCCGGATTTCCTCACCGATGGCAACCGGCGTCTGACCTTGCGTGTGCAAGGTAAGCTTGCGGCCATCGGCGGTCGTTCCGAAGATGTGGGATTCGCCGCCAAGCTGTTCGACGCCTCCGACATCCAGCCGGATCCCGTCCCCGGACAGATCAAGATCCGTCGGACGGATGCCTATGGTCACCCGCTGGTCAGGCCCCCCGGAGAACTTGCCTGCCGGAACCCTGAGGCGTTCACCGGAGTCCAGAACGATCTCAGCCGGGTCGTCAGCGGAAATCCGGCCCTCGAGGAAGTTCATTTTCGGTGAACCGATGAACCCGGCAACAAAGAGATTTGCCGGGCGGTTGTAAAGCTCCAGCGGCCGGCCGTATTGCTCAACCAGACCTGCGCGCAGAACCGCGATCTTGTCGGCCATGGTCATGGCCTCGACCTGGTCATGGGTGACATAAATCATCGAATTGCCCAGCCGCCGGTGCAGCGACGATATTTCGCCGCGCATTTCGACACGCAGCTCGGCGTCGAGGTTGGACAAGGGCTCGTCGAACAGGAAGCCGAGCGGTTCGCGCACCACGGCGCGGCCGATGGCGACACGTTGGCGCTGGCCGCCTGACAGTTCCTTCGGCCGCCGCTCCAGAAGCTGGTCGATCTGCAGCATCGTGGCGACGTCGCGGACCTTCGCGTCGATCACGTCCTTCGGAGTGCGGACGTTCTCAAGGCCGAAGGACAGGTTCTGTCTCACGGACATATGCGGATAAAGCGCATAGGACTGGAAAACCATAGACAGGCCGCGTTCGGCCGCAGACACATTGTTGACCGGCTTGCCGTCGATCAGGACTTCGCCGCCGGTGATGTCCTCGAGCCCCGAGATCATGCGCAACAGGGTGGATTTGCCGCATCCGGACGGACCGACGAAAACGCAGAATTCCCCGTGTTCGATCTGCAGATCTACACCCCTGATGACTTCCAGCGCGCCAAACCGTTTCACAACATTGCGCAGTTCGATATTCGCCATAGTTTACTCCCGTTGCGGCCGGCGCTTCAAAGCCGCTTTGGCTTGTTCTGATGGGCGGAGGCTGTCCCGGCTTATTTCCCGCCGGTCGATGCAATGCCTGTCGCGATGTATTTTTGCAGGAACATGAAGACGATAGCGACGGGCAAGAGCGTCAGCACCGTTGCCGGCAGCAGCTTCTCCCATTCCGTCAGGAATTCCCCCTGGAAGGAATTCAACGCAAGCTGCAGGGTGAACTTGTCGTTTTCGCTGAGCACAATCAGCGGCCAGAGGAAATCGTTCCAGCGCCACATGATGGCAAGGATCGCCAGCACCGCGATGGCCGGTGCCGACAGCGGTATGATGATCCGCCAGAAGATCTTCAATTCGCTGGCGCTGTCCATGCGCGCAGCGTCTAGAATCTCGTCCGGGATGGTGATCATGTATTGCCGCAATAGAAAGACACCGGTCGGTGTCGCGGCCCCCGGGATAATGACGCCCCACAGGGTGTTGACCATGCCGAACTGGCTCACCAGAAGAAATGTCGGAACCAGAAGCACGGTTCCCGGCACCATAAGCGTTCCGATGACCAGGGCCAGGACGGTCAGCTTGCCGCGGAACTTGTATTTCGACAGGGCGAACGCGGCCATGGAATTGATGACCAGCATGATCGCGGTGGCCGTCAGGGTGATGGCCGTCGAGTTCCAGAGATAAAGCGGGAAGTTCAACCGTTCGAAGAGATCGGTGTAGTTGCTCCACGCGAAGGCGATCCTCTCGATCGGCTCGCGGTCCGCCACATTCACCTTGAGCCGCGTCTCGGGCTCGGCCGGATCGACCATCTGGGCGATCAGGCCGACACGCCGGATCTGGGCAAGTGTCCGGCCTTCCTGGTCTCCGGCAATCATTTTGAACAGCGGCAACGGTTCGTCGTAGCCCTCGACGACCAGTGTATCCTGCGCGACGGGAAGCAGCCTCGGCGGGAAACGTTCCAGCTCGGCTCCGGTCTTGAAGGACGACAGCAGCAGCCAGGCAACCGGTCCGAACATCAGCACGATGCCGAACAGCAGGTATCCGTATGTGACCCAGTCGGTCCAGTCCATCCGGCCCTTGCCAGCCCTGGTCCGGGTAAGAAATGCTACAATTCTAGCCATCGACCTTCTTCCTGTTTATCCAGAACTGCAGGGCCGTCAGGAAAATCAGCACCATTGCGAGCATGATCGCCGCAGCGGCCGCCACACCGAGCAGACGCGGCTGAACTCCGAATCCGGTTTCATAGATGAACTGCATGATGAGTGTCGTCGCCGATCCGGGACCGCCACCGGTGAAGGCATAGATTTCGTCGAACGTCTGCACCCCCTTGATCAGCGCCAGCACCAGAACGACCAGCAGGGTCGGCGACAGCAGCGGCAGGGTGATCTTGCGGAAGCAGCGCCACGGCGATGCACGATCCATAAGCGCGGCTTCATAGACGTCCTGGGGAATGGCCTGCAGACCGGCCAGCAGGATCAGCGTGTAGAAGCCCATATGCGCCCAGATCGAGATGAACGTCGACCAGAAGAACGCCCAGTGGCGCTCGATCAGCCAGTTGATGGTTTCAAACCCGAGAGATTCCAGACCCGCGTTCAGCAGGCCATTGCGCTGCAGGATCCATTTCCAGATCAGCGCGACAACCACCGGAGACAGCAGGACGGGGAAAAAGAAGACGCCGCGAAAGAGGCCGCGCGCGCGGATTTTGCGGTTCAGGACAATCGCGGTGGCAAGCGCGGCAATGACCATGATGCCGACCTGAAACACCACGAACCAGACCGTGTTCCAGACCGCGCGCCAGAAAAGGTCGTTACGACAACTGCTCGGGTCGAGCACGTTTTCGCACTCAAGCAGATTGCCAAAATTCTGAAAGCCGACATCGGGACGGTCGCGCAGCAGAATCGCTTCCCCGCCCGTGGTCGCATAAGAGAAATTGAGAATGATCGGCAGGAAGGTGAACAGGCTGAACAGAGCCAGGTTGGGCGCCAGGAACAACCAGGCCGTCATGCCGATGCCCAGCCGCTTTTGCACCAGCAGAAACGGAATTTCGACCAGCCGCATGATCGGATTTAAAAGTTTCAGCATCCCATACCCCAGTGTGCCGAAAAGAGCCGCCCGACCCGATTGGCCGGGCGGTTCCAAGGATGATTGACCGAGGCTTACTTCGCCGTTTCGGCAAGCACCGTGGCAAGGTCTTCCCTGGCACGCTCCATCGCCTCATCGACTGAATATTCACCGACGACTGCCTGGGTCACGCGCTGCACCGTGATGTTGAACATGGCGCGGTTGTTCTTGTAACCCTGATAGGCGAAAGCGACGGGAGACAGCTTTTCAACCTGTGCTCCCCAGGCATTCAGTGCTGCGGCGGCCGGCGCCGACACATCCTGGTAGTCCACACCCGCTGCTGCGACACCGTAATGGGCCGGCACGGAGCGGGTCCGGGACGTCAGTTCGGCATAAACCTCCTGCTGCGCGAGATAGTCGATCAGTTTCGCCACCAGCTCGGGATGTTTTGTGTGCTTGAAGCCAACGATACCCGAACCGCCGGGCATGCCGCTGCATCCGCCCGCACCGCACGGCGAACCAACCACCTGCCAGTCGAAGAGATCGCCGATCTTCTGGTCGAAGTTCAGCGTCTGCCAACTGCCACTGAACAGATAGGCAAGAGTGCCGTTGATGAATTCAGCGCCCGCATCGCGGTAGCTGCCGCCACCGGCACCGGCCCAGACATCACGCAGCATGATGCCTTCGTTGTTCCAGTCCACGAATTTCTGCACATACTCCTGGAAGGCGTCATCGATGAGAATCGGCTCACCGTTTTCATCGAAGATCCTGGCGCCATAGGAAATGGCCGGGCCCGCGATCCGGTGACCGGAGCGGTCCATGGCCATAGCGGCTTCGATCCCGGTTGCCTCGGCAACTGCGGTGGCCGCCTGCGCCCAGGTATCCCAGTCGGCATCCGCCGACGGAATTTCCACGCCTGCCTGATCGAACAGCGTCTTGTTGATATAGGCCCCGGTGATGGTGAAGTCCCCGTGCATCCCATAGATGCCGTCGTCGTCGGCACCGACGCGATACCAGTCAAGCGTATCGCCGAAACTGTCTTCCCAGTAACCGCGATCCACGTAAGGGGCCAGATCGATATAATATTCGTTGAGCCCGCCCAGGTCCGTCACCCGGGCCATGTCCGGCCCTTCACCCGCCGCCAGCTGGACAGGCAGGTTCTTCAGGACGACATCATAGGAAACGATGTCGGTGACCACATCGACACCCGGGTTTTCGGCTTCGAATCCGGTGAAGAGATCGTCCAGAACCTTGCAGAAAGGTTCGTCGTTGCACATGAACCGGATTTCCTGAGCAGCTGCCGGAGCGGCGAAGGCCGCCGACAGCATGAATGCTCCGATAAGTCTGGTATATTTCATATTTTCCTCCCTGGATTGATTGACTTTTCAGACGTTTATGGCGTCCATCCCCGGTAGAGGCCGGACGCCGTTCCCAATGGCAACGACACCTGACCGCCGCTGCGTGCGGCCTGGTAGATCGCGGTCACCAGCTCGATCGAGCGGCGGCCATCTTCCAATGTCACTTCATTGCCCGGCACCCCTCCCAAGGCCTCGCCGATGGCTTTGAAGAAGCCTGCAAATCCGCATTTGACTTCACAGACCGAAGCGACCACTTCATCCACGCGCGGCTGGTTTTCCGGGTCGCGGGCAATGTAGCGCCACGTTCCCTGGGCCGGCGTATAGGGCTCGGTTCCCGACTCCACAGTGAGGCCGGAGTAAACGAACCGCAGCCGGGAAATCTCCTCCGAGGACCCGAGCGTGACCGAACTCGTCGCCAGGGCGCCGTTTTCCATGCGCATTGAAATTGCCGCACAATCATCGACCTCGATGTCGTTGACGCGCGTGTCGAGCATCGCCGACAGATTTCTGACCGGTCCCATGAACCGGCAGAGCAGATCGTGGTTGTGGATCGCATGTCCCAGGATGGCGCCGCCGCTTTCGCCGGACCAGGTGCCGCGCCAGTCGACCGCATAATAGTCTTCGCGGCGGTTCCAGTGCGTTTCCACCGTGGCGACAAGGGGTTTTCCGGCAAGCCCCGCGTCGATCAGGGCTTGCAACCGGGCTGTCGCCGGGCCGTAGCGGTACTGAAACACGGGAAAGATCTGTTTGCCGGTCTGGCTGGCGATCCGGATCAGCACGTCAGCTTCGGCAACGGAGCGAACAAGCGGCTTTTCGCAAACGGCATGCTTGCCCGCCTGCAGCACCGCCTTCGTCACGTCGAAATGCAACTGCGGCGGCAGGCAGACATCGACCAGATCGATTTCCGGATCCGCCAGAACGGCCTGGATGTCATCGCTCAGGGCAATGGTTTCCTGCTCGGAGACCATTTCGGCCGCGCGCTTCAGATCAAGATCGCAGATAGTGCGCACCTCGAACATGTCCGGAAGCTCCCTATAGCCCTCCAGATGCATGCGGCCGATTCCGGCCCCGACAATCGCGACGCGGATCATTTCGCTTTCCTTTCCGCCAGAACCTGGGCCTTCAGGGCCAGTTCCATCGTCTTGAAGGCATGCGCCTGCGGCATGGCGGTCTCGGTGCGGTTTCTGACGTCCTCGATGAGACGTGCGAAATACGGCAGGCCGGCCTCGCGGGCGTCGATCTTTTCGCAGCGCTCGCCGTTCACCAGAATCAGCGTGTCCGTGACTTCGGAGGTCGCGACATCTACATATTTGCGCAGTTCTATATAGCCTTTGGTGCCCAGAATGGTCAGGCGGCCGTCCCCCCAGGTCGGCAACGCGTCGGGCGTATACCAGTCGACACGCACATATCCGTGCCCCTGATCGCTTTTCAGAACGATTTCGCCAAAATCCTGCAGATCCGGCTTGTCGGGATTGGCATAATTTCCAACGCTGGCGTGAACCACCTCGGCATCGGTGGAGCCGGTAAAGAACAGGAACTGGTCGATCTGGTGGCTGCCGATATCGGCGAGAATGCCGCCATAGGACCTGGGGTCGTAAAACCAGTCACTGCGCATATGCGCATTATGGCGGTGGGGGCCCATGCCCAAGGTCTGCACGACCTTGCCGATCACGCCCGACTGCACCAGTTCGGCCGCCTTGGTGACACAGGGCACCTCGAACCGTTCTGAAAAGTCGATACTCCAGATACGCCCGGTGCGCGCGGCAACTTCCTTGATGCGGTCAAGCTCCTCAAGCGTCACGCAACCAGGCTTGTCGACCATGACATCCTTGCCGGCCTCCATCGCCTTGATCGCCCATTCGGCACGGTCACGCGGAATGCAGGAGATCAGGATCATTTCAATCTCCGGATCGTCGAACAGCGTCTGAGCGTCCGGAACCCGGGGAATATCCGCAAACCGCTTCAAGAACCCCTGCAACGGTTTCGGCTCGCCTTCAGTCCACCAGCCGGCGAATTCCCCGCCCGCGGCCATCAGGTTCTGCGACATTCCGTAAATGTGCAGGTGGTCAATTCCAATCGCACCAAATTTCATCAAGTCAGCTCCCAGATCCGGCCCTTTTGTCCGGATTGTTCAATTGCATGGATCAGCCGCTGTGCGGCCAGGGCCTGTCGGCCTGTGATTGCCGGTGAGACGCCGCGGCGAACCGCACCGGAGAAGTTTTCAAGAACGGATTGGTGCCATTCATGGGTAAAGGCCATTGGGTTGGCGCCGCCACCAGTCGCGCTGTTCGTGCCGTAGGTTTCGGTTTTTCCATTTCGCCAGTTGACAGAGAGCACACCTGCCTCGAGACGCAGGCTGGCCTTTTCGAAATGCAGGGCGACGGATTCCGAGGACCCGGGAAAACTGCAGGTGCTGGCGGTGAACGACCCGACCGCGCCATTGGCGAACTCAAGTCCTGCAACGGCGAAATCCTCCGCTTCCATCTTGTGAAAGATGCTTGTTGCCGTCAGTGCCTGCACGCGGCTGACCGGCCCGGTCAACCACAACATCAGGTCGATCGTGTGGATTGCCTGACTGATAAGCGCCCCGCCACCGTCGCGGTCATAGGTGCCGCGCCCCGGCTCGTCGTAATAGGACTGATCGCGCCACCAGGGCACGGCGACCTCGACCGCTCCGAGCCGGCCGAGGCCGACTTCTTCCACTATTCGTTTTGCGCTTAGGGAGGCTTCACGAAAACGATGCTGGAAGACAACGCCGAGATGGATGCCGGCCTTTTCGCAGAGTTCCACGACGGTTTCTGCTTCCGACTGAGTTCTTGCGACCGGCTTTTCCAGAAGGATATGTTTTCCGCTGCCGGCAATCGGCCCGATCAGGTCCAGCCGCACATTCGCCGGCGTCATGATAATCACGGCCTCCACCGTGTCATCTGCGATCAATTGATCGAGATCGCGGTAGACTTCCGGTGCAGCGGGATAATTGTCAGGCAAACCGGCCAGCAGCGCTTGTGCCCGTTCCGCCCTCCTGGAGAGAACGCCGCGCAGGGTCACATGATCCCCTGCATGCGCGATGGCCGCAAGATGCGTGCCCGCAACCATTCCCGCTCCCACAAGCGCCACCCCCAATGGCGGCGAAACGCGGTCTCCAGCAACTCCCATCTGTTCCCCCCGGTGAATTTGTGTTATTGGATACCGGTATACCGATATACCGCCATGAGGGTTAGCAGACTTGAATCGGGCTGACAAGTACCTGTATACCGGCATGCAACAGAGGGACTGCTTCGGCGATCGGAAAACATATGCGGACATCTGGCGTTGGTGATATCGAGCAAACAGAGCTGGATCCGGACCGGCCGGCAGGCAACCAGATCTTTCTCAGCCTGCGCGACGCGATCCTGAACATGGAGCTCCCGCCCGGCTGTACATTGTCGGAATCGGAAATCGGCCTGCGCTTCGGCGCCAGCCGCACCCCGGTGAGGTCGGCTCTGACCCAGTTGCGCGAACAGGGCCTGATCGTGACCCGGCCAAGCCGTGGAAACTATGTTGCGAAACTTTCGGAAAAAAAGATCCGCGCTGCACAGTTCATTCGCGAGTGCCTTGAACTCGGCATCGTCCGCCGGCTGTGTGAAAACGGCATTCCGGAAAAGGATGACGAAAAGCTGTCAGCCGTTCTCGAGCGCCAGCAACAGGCAATTGAAGACCCCGAGAAGGTCGATTTCTACAAGCAGGACGAAGCTTTTCACAACGGGCTGGCGACGGCCACCGGAATGGAGCCGGTTCATCTGCTCTACAAACGCGAGATGGCCGATCTCGGCCGGCTTCGCCATCTGGGAATGGATGACGAAGCGCACAAGAGGCATCTTCTGTCGGAGCACCGGACGATGCTCGACGCCATCCGCGAACGCGACCGGGAGCGCGCCGAGGCTGTCATGCAGTCCCATGTGCGCTGTGTACTTGGAAAGCTGTCGGGCCTGATGAGCGCCAACCGCGATTTTTTCGCCTGAAACGCTTAAATGCCGACATGAAGCCGACCGTACGCAGGACGCTCTTTTTGCAGATGAAATGAGCGGCTCACCCCGCTTCTGACATGGTGTTATTTGCTTGTTCCGGCCAACAGGGCAGCCTTCGCTGCCTGACGGCCGGCTTGCGCGGCAAGCCTGATCTCAAGCCCGGAAATTCCCCCCGAACGGGACCCTGTCCGGTGCGGTTGATGTTACCCGGTTCCCAGACAATCAGAGCCCTGTCTCTCCCCTGAAACCTGCCCGGCACCGGTATCCGGCGTGCCGGAGTATTGACACATTTGCAGATCGCCACTTATAACCAACTAGTCAGTTACATAACCCTGACGGGAGGAAACCATGAAAATTTTTGCGCTCGCGGCCGCTCTTGCGGTCGGCGCGGTACTGCCCGCGCAAGCGGACTGGAAGCCGAACAAACCAATCAATATCATCGTTCCCTGGTCCGCCGGTGGCTCAACCGACCAGGTGACCCGGGTTGTCGCGCCGCTTTTGGAGGAAGCGCTCGGCACATCGGTCGTCGTGGTCAATCAGCCAGGAGCGTCCGGCTCGATCGGCACCAAGGCCGCCCTCGACGCACCGCGCGACGGCTATACCTGGACCGCCAACGCCGTCGCCAACAACGCGACCTACGCTGTCACGGGGCTGATCGAGGACACAAGCATCGCCGACTATGAGATCTACCTGCATGTCGCCAACGTGCCGGTCGTTTCCGTCAACGCGGATTCCAAGTTTCAGGATTTCGGTCAGTTGCTGGAGGCAATGAAAACCAGGTCCGACGATGTCACGGTTGCCACGGCCGGTGTGAATTCCTCCGGCGGCATGGCGCTTGCGGCCATAAAGGAAGCCGCCGGCGACATCGGCGCGCGCATGATTTCCTATGACGGCGGCAATCCGGCAGCCATCGCGGCAGCCAGCGGCGAAGCCATCGCAACCACCCAGCTCGCCGTCGAACAGACGGAAATGATCAAGGGTGGCAAGCTGCGTCCGCTGGCGGTCCTCGCCGACAAGCCGCTCGTCGTCGAAGGTCTCGATCCGATCCCGTCGATCACCGAATGGTTGCCGGAAATGGAAATTGCAGCTGATTTCTTCGGCATCCTGATCCCGGTCGGCGCTCCGCCGGAAGTCTATGAGACGGTCGAAAAAGTCTGGAACGAGAAAATCCAGACCTCGAAAGAGCTGCAGGAATACGCCACCAGCCGCGGAGCGGTGTTCGACCCCGCGTCCGGCAAAACGGCCATGGACAAGGCCATGCCGGTGGTGATCGCGGAAGCCTGCGCCCGCGTGACACGCGGTGAAGCGGTGATCGATCCGTCGACCATCGGAATCACCTGCCCGTAAGGCTTGCGTGAATTCCGTACCTTGCGTCCGCCGGTCTCTCCACCCGGGGCCGGCGGGCGCAACTCCAACGAAGCCTTCCGAAAAATCGAGGCCCCGCGCATGCGTGCCGATCTCTACACCGCGCCCTTTCTTTTTCTGCTCGGCGCCGCCTTCACCTACGGCGGCTGGACCATGGACAGGCTGGAAATCCGGCAGATCCATCCCGCGAGCATCCCGGGCCTGGTTCCCATGCTGCTTGGTGTTGCCCTGGCGATCGCCGCGATCGTCCTGTTCGTGCAGGCGCGCAATCGGCAAACGGCCGAAACCGCTCCTGAAGGGACAAAAGATACTACGCCCGGCTCCCTTCGCGATCTGGCGAAGGCTGCTGCCCTGTGCTGCATCTATGCGCTCGGCCTTGTCGGCAACATTCCTTTCGGAATTGCGACGGCGCTTTTCATCACGTGCTTCGTCATAGCCTTTGAAGCGGATCCCCCCAAAGGCCGCGCGCATCTGATCAAGGTGGCCGTCATCGCTATCGCGCTTGGCATTCTCGTCGCCGCCGCCATGAGCATCCTTTTCCGCTACGCATTTCTGGTGAGGCTGCCGTGATCGAAACACTCGCCCATCTCGGTAACGCCTTCGCGGCCCTGACAACCTGGCAGATGCTGTTTCACGCCGCCTGGGCGACCCTGCTCGGCATCGCGGTCGGCAGTCTTCCCGGCCTGACGGCGACCATGGGGGTCGCACTGCTCACCACGCTGACCTATTCCCTGCCTACAAATGCCGCCATCCTGGTGCTGATCTGCATGTATGTCGGAGCGATCTACGGCGGTTCGCGAAGCGCCATCCTGTTGAACATTCCCGGCACCCCCGCAAGCGCTGCCACGACACTGGACGGCTTTCCGCTGGCAAAGCAGGGACGCGCGGCCTATGCGATGAGAGTCGCGACCACCGGTTCGACGCTCGGAACCATGGTCGGCATTGTCCTGCTGATCGCCCTTGCCCCGGCGCTCTCCGAACTCGCCCTCAAATTCGGCTCCTTCGAATATTTCTGGCTGGCCGTTTTCGGTGTGATCATCTCCGGTCAGTTGACGGGGGGCAACACTCCGATCAAGGGCTATATCGCCGGCATTCTCGGACTGATGGTGGCGATGATCGGCTCAGAGGGCATTCATGCCCATGTCCGCTTCAATTTGGGATTTTCCGACCTCAACGGCGGCATAGGCCTGATCCCGGCAATGGTCGGCGCCTTCGGCTTTGCCGAGGTGCTCATGGTCATGTGGCAACCGAAGGCCGATATGGTGAAATCCTCGCGGGAAAAAGGTTCGGGCCTGCCCCGGTTCCGGGAAGCCTGGAAATACCGCTTCACTGTGCTGCGCTCCGGTGTGATCGGCACCTTTGTCGGCCTGATCCCCGGTGTGGGCGAGGACATCGGCGCCTGGGCGTCCTATGCGGCGGCCAAAAAGGCCAGCAAGGAAAAAGACACCTATGGCAAGGGCTCCATTGAAGGCCTGACCGCGGCAGAAACCGGCAACAGTGCCGTGGTGCCCGGCGCGCTCATCCCGGCACTGACGCTGGCTGTGCCGGGATCGGCGCCCGCGGCCGTGCTGATCGCCGCGCTCTTCATTCACGGCATCCGGCCCGGACCGATGATCATGATCGAGCAGCCCGATTTCATCTATTCCGTCGCGGTGATGCTGTTTCTGGCCACGGTCGCGATCTTCGTCTTCGGGATCTCGCTGGCTCCCGTGTTCGAGGTGGTCCTCAGGATCCCGCGCGAACGGCTGATGCCGGTTGTCTTCGCGCTCTGCGTGATCGGCCCCTTCGCCCTGACGCAGCGCCTGTTCGACGTCTGGGTCATGGTCGTCTTCGGCATACTGGGCTTTTTCATGAGGCGTTTCGGCTATCCCATGGCGCCACTGGTGCTCGGCATCATACTGGGCGACCTGCTCGACAAGAACCTCAGGCGGGGACTAACCCTGAGTGACGGCGACATTTCCCCGTTCTTCACAAGACCTTTGTGCATGATTTTTGTCGCGCTTATTGCCTTCACGATCCTGGCCGGCATTCCCTTCGTCCGGAAGAACACCTCGGGCATCGCAAGATCCCTCATGAGGACAGGAAAGGACGCACGATGACATCCGGTCAAAAAGGACGGGACATTCCCCGCACAGTCGAACCGCGCACCGCCAAGGCGCCGAAGCGCGATGCGGAACGCACCAAAAAGGAAATCCTGGCGGCGGCCATGACCGAATTCGCGGAATATGGCGATACGGGCGCCCGCATCGACCGCATCGCGGAGCGGGCCGGCTCCAACAAGGCGATGATCTATTCCTATTTCGGCAACAAGGAAGAGCTCTATGCGGTCGTTCTGCGCGAAGCCTATCTTCAGATCCGCGAGGGCGAACGGAAACTGGACCTGGCAAAGCTCGATCCCAAGAGCGCCATTGTCGAACTGCTCCGCTTCACGGCCTATCACTTCCGGGACAATCCCTGGTTTCTCAGGCTCCTGAACACGGAAAATCAACGCCGCGGCCAGACCATCCGCCAGTTGGACGGCCTCGCGGAACTCAATTCCCCTCTCGTGGAATTCCTGCGTGAAATCCTGCTGCGCGGCGAGAAAAGCGGCGTCTTCCGCAAAGGGGTCGACCCGGTCGAGATATATCTCTCCATAGCCAGCCTGTTCTATTTCCCGCTGTCCAACACCTACACGCTGTCGATCGTCTTCGATCCGGACATCGGCTCGGACGCCTGGCTGGAAAAACGCATCCGCCAGGCCGAGGACATGATTCTCAAGTATCTGATCGCGGATTGAAATCGATGACCAACGCTCCCTTGCTGTCGTTTTGCAACGAGTTGCTCGCATTCGAGGGCCTGAGCCTTGCCGAACAGGCAAGCATCTGCGCTTCGCTCGGGTACCAGGGCCTGGAGGTCGCGCCGGAAACGCTGGGCGAAACCCCGCATTTGATCCCGGCCGACGAAGCGGCAAGGCTGCGGGCCGCAGTTGAAAATGAAGGCCTGCGCGTAACCGGTTTGCACTGGCTGTTGCGGCCCTATCCTGAGCTATGCATCACCTCCCTGTTTCAAACCGTGCAAAAGTCCACGCAGGACACCTTGCTGGGTCTTCTCGATCTGTGCGCCGAGCTTGGTGGAACGGTGATGGTGCATGGTTCTCCCGGCCAGCGCCGCCGGGATCCGAACGAGCCTCCCGCGAGTACGCTTACACGGGTTGCAGACTTTTTCCGCCCCATAGCGGAGGCTGCCGGAGAGCGCGGCATCACCTATTGCATCGAACCGCTTTCGCGACATGAGACGAATTTCATCAACACGGTGGACGAAGCCGAAGAGCTTGTGAGTCTCGTGGACCATCCCGCCTTCCTTACGATGATTGACACCAGCGCGGCGGGCCTGACTGAAGACAGGCCGGTCGCCGACCTGATCCGCGACAAGCTGCCGGGTGGACGGATCGGCCACATTCAGCTCAACGACACCAATCGCGGCGCACCGGGCACCGGGGACGATCCCTTCGAGGACATTCTCACGGCCATACGGGAAAGCGGCTGGAACGAGCCGCTTGCCGTAGAGCCCTTCGTCGTGACCGGGGATGCCCGCACCACCGCGGCCTGCGCGGCCACAACCGTCAAGTCACTCTGGGAGGCCGCACGATGAGACGGCCCGCAGACCGACCCCAACACACATCACTTGCAGTTCATCGGGAGTAAACAATGTCAACGCAACGGCTTGGTATAATCATGCACGGCGTCACCGGCCGGATGGGTATGAACCAGCATCTCATCCGTTCCATCCTTGCCATCCGCGAGCAGGGCGGTGTCGTTCTTTCCAACGGCGACCGGGTGGTTGTCGATCCGATCCTCGTCGGCCGGAATGCCGACAAGATCGAGCGCCTGGCCAAACAACACGGTGTGGAACGCTGGACCACGGATGTCGATGCGGCCCTGGCCAATCCCGACGACCGTCTGTTCTTCGATGCGGCCTCGACACAGCTTCGCGCCGAACTGCTGAAGAAGGCCATGGACGCGGGCAAGGATGTCTACAGCGAAAAGCCGACTGCCGAAACGCTGGATGTCGCTCTCGATCTTGCCAGATACGCCAAGGCGAAAGGCGTCAAGAACGGCGTCGTCCATGACAAGCTGTCCCTGCCGGGCCTGATGAAACTGAAGGCGCTGCGTGAAAACGGCTTCTTCGGCGACATTCTCTCCGTGCGCGGGGAATTCGGATACTGGGTGTTCGAGGGTGGCTGGCAGGAGGCACAGCGCCCGAGCTGGAACTACCGCAAGAAGGACGGCGGCGGCATCATTCTGGACATGTTGTGCCACTGGCGATACGTGCTCGATCATACATTCGGCCCGGTTCGCTCCGTGTCCTGCCTCGGCAAGACCCATATTCCCAAGCGCTATGATGAAAACGGCCAGCCTTACGTCGCCGACGCCGATGACGCGGCCTATGCCACCTTCGAACTCGAGGGCGGCGCCG
The DNA here is from genome assembly GCF_001624695.1 of Labrenzia sp. OB1. Lineage (GTDB taxonomy): Bacteria > Pseudomonadota > Alphaproteobacteria > Rhizobiales > Stappiaceae > Roseibium. The sequence continues at coordinate 135,841 of NZ_JSEP01000015.1, forward strand.
TGGTGCAGCTCAACAGTTCCTGGTGCACGCGCGTCCACAGGGACGATCTGGTGACCTTCCACGTGGACGGGACACTCGGCTCGGCTGTCGCCGGCCTGCACGGCTGCAAGACCCAGTCGCGGGTGAACACCCCCAAGCCTGTCTGGAACCCGGATGTTCCCCAGACCATGAATTTCTATGACGATTGGGCGGAGGTGCCAAACAACCGGGTCTACGACAACGGTTTCAAGGTCCAGTGGGAGGATTTCATCCGCCACCTCTTCGAGGATACGCCCTGGTCCTATGACCTTCTGTCGGGTGCGAAAGGCGTGCAGCTTGCCGAACTCGGTCAAAAGAGCTGGGCGGAACGGCGCTGGATCGACATCCCCGAACTGGAGGTCTGAGCCATGGTCGCCCTGAACCTGCCCACCATGGACGGAACCGTCGAACCCTTCATGCTTTCCAACCCGCGTGACTTCTCAGCCCGGGGTACCCGGCCGGCGGGCAATCTGCCGAGGATCGCCTACTCGGCAGCTCATGTGGTCGCCGATCCGCTGGCGGATTGCGACCCCTGGCTGGATACGGCCATAGACTGGGACGCGACCATCGACTACCGGCGGCATATCTGGTCGCTCGGCCTCGGCGTTGCCGAGGCGATGGATACCGCGCAACGCGGCATGGGCCTCGACTGGCCGTCTTCGCTCGAGCTGATCCGGCGCTCCGTCGATGCGGCACGCGATTTCAATGGCAAGGCCCTTGTTGCCTGCGGCGTGGGAACCGACCACATCGCTCCGGATCCGTCGCTCACCATTGACGATGTCATTCGCGCCTACGAGGAACAGGCCGAGGCCGTCGAGGCCGCGGGAGGACGCATCATCCTGATGGCCAGTCGTGCACTGGCGGCGGTGGCGAACTCCCCGGACGACTATGTAAAGGTCTATTCCCGTATCCTCGGGCAACTGAAGGAACCGGCCATTCTTCACTGGCTTGGCGAGATGTTCGATCCCGCCCTGAAAGGCTACTGGGGCAGTGAGGACCACATGGCGACGATGAAGACCTGTCTTGAGGTCATCAATGCCAATGCGGCGAAGATCGACGGCATCAAGATTTCCCTGCTGGACGACCGGAAGGAAATCCTGATGCGTCGCCAGCTTCCCGACGGGGTGCTGATGTATACCGGCGACGACTTCAACTATCCGGATCTGATCGCCGGCGACGACCATGGCTACTCCCATGCGCTGCTCGGGATTTTCGACGCGATCGCACCTGCTGCCAGCGCCGCCCTGCAGGCGATGGCGCGTCAGGACATGCAGACGTTTCACGACATTCTGGCCCCGACGGTCCCCTTGTCCCGGCACATCTTCAAAGCCCCGACGCGGTTCTACAAGACCGGTGTCGTTTTCATGGCCTGGCTCAACGGTCACCAGAAACACTTCACGATGGTCGGCGGACAGCAAAGCTCCCGGTCGCTGCCGCATCTGAGTGAAATCTTCAGGCTGGCCGATGCGGCCGGACTTTTGCGAGACCCGGATCTTTCCGCCGTGCGGATGAAGACCCTGCTCAACATTCACGGTCTGGAGGGCTGACCATGCGCGACCTGTCGAATGACACATCGCTGCTGTCGCTGAACGCGGCAACCGTGCGCAAGCAATGGAACCTGGCTGAAATCATCGACGGCTGCGCCCGCCACCGCATCGGCGGTATCGCGCCGTGGCGCGATCAGGTGGCGGAATGCGGGCTGAATGAGGCCGCAAGACGTGTTCGCGACGCCGGACTGAAGGTCACCGGTCTGTGCCGGGGCGGAATGTTCCCGGCAGCGGACAGGGCCGGACTGCTGGCAAATATCGAGGACAACAAGCGGGCTATCGACGAGGCAGCAACCCTGGGCGCCGAATGCCTGGTTCTGGTGGTCGGCGGCCTGCCGGAAGGATCGCGCGATCTGGACCTGGCGCGGGCGCAAGTCTTCGACGGCATCGGTGCTGTCACCGAATACGCCCGCTCCTGCCAGATGCCGCTGGCCATCGAACCGCTCCACCCCATGTATGCCGCCGACCGCGCTTGCGTGAACACGACGGCCCAGGCGCTGGACCTATGCGACCGGCTTGGAGACGGCGTCGGCGTTGCCCTGGATGCCTATCATGTTTGGTGGGATCCCGATGTGAAGACACAAATCGCCAGGGCAGGCCGAAATGGTCAGTTGCTGGCCTGGCACGTCTGCGACTGGCTTGTGCCGACCAAGGACCTGCTCCTGGATCGCGGCATGCCCGGTGACGGTGTGATCGATCTGAAGAAGCTGCGCGGCTGGGTCGAAGATGCCGGCTACACGGGCTCCTGTGAGGTCGAGATATTCTCGCAGGATACCTGGTGGAAACAGGACCCGGACGACGTGCTGAAAACCTGCATCGTGCGCCACCAGACCGTAGTCTGACCGGCTCAGGCCGCAGAGATCCGGCCCTCCGGAGTTCCCCCAGAAGCGTTTTTCAAAATGGCCTTTAAACACAAACAGCCCCCTTGGTTTTCACCGAGGGGGCTGATTTTTTTTATGATTTGGTTGCGGGAGCAGGATTTGAACCTGCGACCTTCAGGTTATGAGCCTGACGAGCTACCGGACTGCTCCATCCCGCGTTATATTTTGTTTCAGGGGTTTGTTTGTGTCCCCGTTGGGCTTGAGGCACGGCCATGAGGCTGCCGGCCTGTCAGGTCGCTCTCGCGGATCGCAGCGTGCAGGTCGTTGCGCGCGTGAGCGCTATTGTTGAAGAGTTAGCGCTCAGGTAGCCGAGAGGCGGTAGCGCGCTTGAG
>NZ_JSEP01000016.1 GCF_001624695.1 Labrenzia sp. OB1
CATCGACCGGAGGTGTAGCCGGTTCTCTCTTGGCTTCATCACCAAAAACGCCCATCGCCCCCTCAAGGAGTTGGTCTTTCCACTGCTTGATCTGGTTGGCGTGCACGTCGAACTGCTGGGACAGTTCCACCAGCGTCTGCTCGCCTTTGATCGCGGCAAGCGCCACTTTCGCCTTGAAAGCCGGGCTGTGGTTCCGGCGCGGTCGTCTCGTCATGATCTCTCCTGTTTCCGGCATCTAAGCCAAAGTCAGGCAGAAATTCCACTTATCCTAGCTGTTCAGATTTCCCGAGCCAGCTCTTGACAGCGGTCCAGCAACTGGGCCTTTTCCGCGCCGAACACGTTGTCACGCATGGCGACACCCCAGAAATGGACGTGACCGATAAGGAAGCTGGCGGATACGCCGAGGTCTTTCATCCGTGCAATCTGGTCGTCATGCAGGATGGAGCAGTGCTCGATCCGGGGGCGCACTTTCGACAAGTCAATCCCGGCTTCGCGCAGAGCCTCATAGGTGTCGAGGATATTGTCGATCGCGGCATCTCCGTTGCCGTGAATGGCGAGAGGCCAGCCCTTCTCGGCGCGCTCCAGTGCAATCGCCTTCAACTCATCGGGCTGCATGTAGGCAAGACCGCGATCGTCGCTGTCGAGATACGGTTCTCTTTGCAAGCCCGTGAACCCCTGGTTGGAGCCATCAGCCACCAGTTTGTATCCGGCGATGCGCGCGAGAGCGGTCCCGTCATTTGGCACGATCCCGGCCGCGTCCCAAACGTCCGCGCCAAGTGTATAGAACGGATAGGCCCTTATACGCGCGGACAGCCGTCCCGATTGCGCTGCGGCCGCCATCACCTGCGCATCCGCCGGGGATTGAGCCAGAGCCCCCAGGCTGAGTTCCGAGACTGTCGTCAGTCCCTTCGCACTCCAGTTGTCCAGCAAGCGGATCAAGTCCTCGAACGGATCGACGGACGCCATGGCCGGGTAACTGCCCACCACCTGGAGGAACGCGACATTGTTTTTCATCGTCCCGTTCAGGTTGCCGTTTTCGTCCCGGACGAATTCCCCGCCCTCCGGATTTTCAATGTCTTCTCCGATCCCTGCGGCCTCGAACGCTTTCGAATTGGCGTAGGCGAGATGTCCGGACGCATTCAGCACAAAAATCGGGTGTTCTCCGGACGCCGCATCCAGTTCCCTGAACGTCAGCGCATCGGGGCCGTCCTGCACGGCCGGATCGAAGTTGCGGAAAGCAAGCCACTCCCCAGCCGGCGTTTCGGCAACACGCGACGCAATATGCTCAAGGACCTGCGCCGCGGTCGCAAAACGCGCCATCCCGACATAGTCCATGATCGAATCGACCACAGAGCCGGAAACGACATGGGTATGCGCATCGATGAAGCCAGGTAAAACCGTCCTGCCTTCCAGATCTATTACCTTTGCACCGGCACCGGCAGTTTCAACGACGGTGTCTTCGGAACCAACTGCCAGTATTTTGTTGCCTCTGATGGCAAGGGCTTCCGCAACACTAAAATCGGCGTCCACCGTCAGGATCGTTCCGCCTTTGAATACAATGGTTGCTTCGGCTTGAGCCAAGACTGCGTTTGGCATGGTTGCGACAAAACCTGCTGCTGCCAAACCTCCTTTGAGGACGTCACGCCTCCCGACCCCCGCCCAGTCCATGCCCCAGTTGCACGACCAGCCTTTTTCATTTGCCGCTGCGGCCTTCATGTCTTGTATTGGTTTGCTTCGATAAAAGAGCTTCCCAAACGTTCCGTTACAGCAAGCACAGCCAAAGTGTTCTTTTTTCATCACTTGGGTCCTATACGTCCCGCTCGGATACCAGAACCTGGATTTCGAGACACCCTCAACGGGTCCGGCAACACAACTGCCGGTTAGAGTTGCATACCGCAGTCATTCTTTCAAACCGCAACGAACGGCCGGAAGCAGCCCCGTTACAGCAAAGAGAAAGGCAAGTTGATCCGGACCGACGAGGCACGGATCATCTTGGCGAGAGGATGCGTGGCATCGTTGAAGGGGCATCGAATGCGATGCTGGATGCGGGCGGAAGCGGATCGGTGTGGCGGTTGGCCGGTTATGAGCGCCGCGACAGGCGTCAGGACACGTGTGCGGGCAGCTATGATCGTCCCTTCACACCAAGGCGGTCGACGTGAAGCTGAAGCTGGCTGTTTTGTTTTTGATGCCAGGATGATGTTTGCGAATCCGGGAGGTTCCGGGCCGCCTCTTGCGGCCCGGTCTCCGTCTCATCTTCGCTCCGCCGCTGGCGGGCTGAAATGTGCCAGAAAGCTCCTCGGGCGACTTCGCCGATCTCTATCCTGATAGCTGACGGGATACAGTGTCACGATGCCTTTTTTCTTTTGCCTTTTCCATCCTGAAGACCGTAGCCGGAAAACGAATTCAGCGTATCGGCGATGGCCTCCTGGCTCAGAAGCACGGGGCCACCGATCTGCAGGCTGAGGTAGTACTGTCTGGCAATGGTTTCCAGCTCAACGGCCCGCCACATGGCTTTGGCAAGGCTCTCCCCGACGGCGATCATGCCGTGATTGGCCAGGAGGCACGCTGTCCGGTCCTGGATTGCCTCGATGGCCAGCTTCGAAAGCTCTTCGGTACCGAACGTGGCATAGCCCGCGCAGCGCACGTTGGTGCTGCCGAAAGCGGCGATCATGTAGTGGCACGAGGGGATTTCCTTGCGCGCCATGGCCAGCGTCGTGCAGTAGGTCGGATGCGCGTGAACGACAGCCTCGGCGTCCTTGCGCTCGCGCAACAGCGCATGATGAAAACGCCATTCAGTCGAGGGTTTCAATGGTCCTTCCCAGGCACCGGACAAATCGTTCAGGTCCACCGAAGCAATCATTTCCGGTTCCAGCTGGTCATAGGGCGTGGCAGAAGGCGAAATAAGCATCCGGTCTTCAAAGCGGGCAGAAATATTGCCTGAGGTGCCTTGATTGAGCCCGTTGACGTTCATCTCCTGGCAACAGGCAATCAGTTCCTGGCGCAGTGCGCGTTCGGCTTTTTTCATCTGACGTTTCTCCCGTCGGTCATAATCGTGCAGTTGTCTGATGTGCCCGCCGGCATCGGCTTCAGCCGATCCGGCGAAACACAAGGATTTCAAAACCTCAGCCGGTCCATCGCATAGTCCGGCTCGACGCCGTCTTCCGCCAGGCCGGCCTGAACCCCGGAGGTGACCAACAGGCTCTGGCACCCGGCCCGCTGGCCACCCAGGATGTCATGATGCAGACTGTCGCCCACCATGAGGCAACGGCCGGGGTCCGGCTTGCCGAGTGCCTCCAGCCCCGCCTGAAACATCGCCGCACCTGGCTTGCCGAAAGTGTCAACCGTCCCCCCGGCAGCGGCATAGTCCTCTGCCAGCAAACCCGGGCCGAACGAGGCGCTTTCCCCCGCATAGATGCTGGTATCGGGATTGGCGCAAATGGCGGGGACACCCGCGCGCGCCAATGGCGACAAAAGGCGTTTGTAGTCTTCCCGGCTGTGGGTTTCAGGCTCCGCGCCGCTGATGATCACCAGGTGAACGGCTTCGCCGGGCTCAGCAACCTTCACACCCAGACCATCCAGCAGGCTGGCGTCATTTTCCCGCGCCAGCATCAAGATCGAGTTTCCGGGTTTCAGGCGGCCGTCCGCGAGGCGTTTGAGAAGATCGTGCCGTGTCAGTTCGCCGGAGGTCACCATCGCCTTGAAGGCCGAGGCCGGAAAGCCGAGCCGGACCAGACGGTCCATGTTGGGCTTTGCGCGGCGGCCGGAATTGGACAGGGCAACCAGAGGCAGCCCACGTTCCTGCAAGGCCTCGACACATTCTATCGCACCCGCAAACGCCCTGGTGCCGTCATGCAGCACACCAAACTGGTCAAGCAGCAGCGCATCGACGCTGGGCAGAATTTCCGAAAGGTTCGAGATCGTTCTCATGATGTCAGACCATCGCTCCCCGTGCGATCACGGCAGACCCGGCAGCGGCTTCTCCGGCCAGCACAGGCGCCGCCGAAACGCCGAGCAGCCTGAGGCGAATACGGCTCCACACGGCGTTATTCGAACCGCCACCGACAGTCCTCACGCTCACCAGGGAAGGTGCGCCGAGTTCGGACAGGCGCTGATAGCCGAGCGCTTCAATTCGGGCGATGCCGGTCAGCAACCCCTTGAGGAACTCCGCATCGTCCTCAGGCCTTGGCGTTTCCCGTGGCGGCAAGGCCGGATCATTTATCGGGAACCGTTCCCCGCAGGAGGTCAGCGGGTAGTAATCCAGCTCGCAGGCACTCTCGGGATCGATCTGCGCCGAGAGATCCGCCAGTTCTGCAGGTGTGAAATGCGCCAGCAGCGCGCCGCCGCCGCTGTTGGATGCACCACCCGCCAGCCACAGGTCGCCAATCCGGTGGCTGTAGATGCCGTATTCGGGCGCAAACAGTGGCCCGTCGCTGAGAAGCTTCAGTGTCATCGTCGTGCCCAGCGCGGTCACGCCATCGCCCGGACGGCTTGCGCCCGTCGCCAGAAAGGACGCACAGCCGTCTGTCATGCCTGCGACAATCGATATGCCGGACGGCAGGCCGTAAGCACCGCCGGTTTTGCCAGTGAGGGTACCGGTCGGAACAACCTCCGGCAAAAGGTTCATCCGGAGAGACGTCGCCTTGATCCACTCGGGCCACTGCCGTGCAACCGGATCATATCCGGTCTTCAGCGCGTTGCTCTCGTCACCGGGCACAGGATGTCCGGCCAGACGTTCGGCAATCCAGTCCGCCTGATGAACGATCCGGACAACGCCTGAACGTTGCTGAAGCGTGATGGCGCGCGCCAGGGCGGAACTCGCTCCATGGGCCGCGCTTTCTCTTGGCGCGCTCGCCGCGACTTCCGCCAGAACCCGCTGATCTTCCACCGTATCATTGTACATCAGCGCCGCGCCAACCGGCGCGTTGTCGGCGTCCAGGGCAAGGATCGTACCCGACGTGCCATCAACGCTCAGCGCGGCGAAATCCGCGGGGTCAACTTTCCGGCACAGGTCCGCAAGACACGCGCCCAGCGCCTTGTCCCAGACCGATGGATCACGGCGGGTGACATCCTCTGTTCCAAAGTCTGCCCGCGCAATCGCATTCACCTGAAGATCCGGATCGAGAGCCACTGCCCGAACGCCGGACGTGCCGATGTCGATCCCCACAAACAGGTCGGTTCGCGTCATGATCAGCGTCCTGCCTTGTTGAGGGACTGCCGATAAACCTCGGCATCCCAGTCAAGCAACTCGGCTTCCTGATCTTCAGACAAACGGGACACCCTGGCCTGAGGAGCGATCCGCACAAGGACGTCTCCAAAAGCGCGCGCAAGGGCGATATCGGAAGCGGTCGCGGTGTCCGGCATCGCGACACCATGGTCAGGCACAATCACCAGCTTGCTGGGAAACTGCTGCTGCCCGGCGCGAGCCAGCACGTCAGTGAGCTGTTCGCCTTCACGGACCATGGTGACCCCTGGGCCCAGAAAGACCAGGTGATCGGGGTAAAGCGTCCGGCCATCGGCAATCGTCAGCAACCGAGCATCGTGAGCGATCTGCTGGGTCGGCCCGTGCGGCACGGGTTTCCAGCCGCTCCCGGACAGCCGCCTCTGAAAGGCATCGTCGATGCCGGCAGATCCGGCGAGCGAAGACGGTGCAAGCCGGGCACTGACGTCCTGAAGAAGGCCGTTGGCTTCGCCAACCGTTGCACCGCAAGTCACCAGCCCGTGGTTGCCCAGGATCAGGATCTGCGTTCCGGCGGACGCATGTTCGCGAATGGCACGGGCAAGATCGATGCCCGGCTTGGCGTAGGGGATAAACGCGTAAGGAAGGCCTGCCAGCTTGCTCTTGACGAACGCAGGCGCGTCCGTTCTGACGGCCGCCGCAATCGTCGCGACACAATGGGTGTGCAACACCACTCTGGCTGACATGGAGGCGTGAACGGTCGCCTCAATGGAAGCGCGCAGCCCGGAAGGGTTTTCTTCCCGACATGTAAACGGTCCGACATCATCGGCTCTGCCATCATCGGCCACAAGCGCTTCGGCCAGTGCCTCATGGTAGACCGGGACGAACAGGTCCGTGGTCAGTGCGTCCGAGAGCCAGGTGCCGGAGGCCTTCACCCACATCAGATCACCGGACTTGATGGAGGTGTTCCCGCCCGGTCCCTGAACCTGCAGCGGATCGGAACCAAGACGGGCGGACTCGGCCCGCAAGGCGGCAAACTCCGGATTGGACTGAAGCTCCGAATAGAGTGTCATGCCGCGCCTCTTATGCCTGTCAGCCATGTCTCGACGGAGGCTTTTTCATCATCTGTCAGGAACAGCCCGTGCTTCGTGCGTCGAACCAGCATGTCATCCGCTGTTCGCGCCCATTCGCGGTCCAGCAACCAGCGGGCTTCCACTTCATAGAAGAGACCGCCGAAATGAGCCCCGAGATCAGCCGGACAAGAAGCCCCGGCCAGCATCTGGGCTGTGTCCGTGCCGTAGCAAAGCACATAGTGCTCAGCCAATCCTTCCGGCAGCCAGGGATTTGACTGGCGGAACGACACCGCCCACTCGCTTGACGCCCACCCGGAAAAATCCCCGCCTGGCAGAGACGCCCCTTCCGTCCAGGCAGGCATCATCTTCGGGAAGAACGGAGCCAGATGATCGAGAGCGTGTTCGGCCAGCTTGCGATAGGTGGTCAGCTTGCCGCCGAAGGCACTGAGCAGTGGCGCTTTATCCCTGGAGGACGTGTCCTCTTGAGACCCACTCCTGGCTCCCTTGTCACCTGTATCCAGCTCGAAGGTGTAATCGCGGGTAACAGCGGAGGCTGACTTGTCATCGTCGTCATTGAACAGGGGCCGGACACCTGAATAGGAGTGCAGGATGTCCGAACCTCTCAATTTCCGGGTGAAGTAGGTGTTCAAAATGCCGAGCAGATAGTCGATCTCGCCCTGATCGATCTTCACGTCTTCAGGCCTTCCGTCAAACGGCACATCGGTGGTGCCAACCAGAGCCAACCCCTCAAAATACGGATTGACGAAGATGATGCGCTTGTCCGGGGCCTGAAGGACAAAACCATTGTCTCCTGTCCACCACTTGGGAAGGATGATGTGACTGCCCTTCACCAGCCGGACAGACGAGCCTGACTTCACCTTGTCGACGGAAGACAGAACCTTCTCTACCCAGGGGCCTGCCCCATTGAAGATGGCTCTTGCGTGAACCTTCCGCCGGTCGCCCGTCTCGATATCGCACAAGTTTGCGCACCAGAGCTCTCCCTGGCGCCGAGCATCGGAGAGTTCGGTCCGTGTCAGGATTTCCGCGCCGCGCCGCGCAGCATCCACGGCATTCAGGACCACGAGGCGTGCATCGTCGATCCAGACATCCCAATAGGCAAAGCCACTTTGGAATTCAGACCTGATCAGCCCATCAGGCCATTCCGATTGAAGGTTGACGGCCCTGGACGCCGGGATACGCTTTCTCCCGCCCAGGTGATCATAGAGAAACAACCCGAGCCGAATGAGCCAGCGCGGTCTTTGCTCCGGACTGTGAACCAGAATAAGCCGCAAGGGCTTGGCCAGATGCGGGGCAACATCAAGCACGACCTCGCGCTCGATCAGTGCTTCGCGCACCAGGCGGAATTCGTAATACTCCAGATAGCGCAGACCGCCGTGAATGTACTTCCCGGATCTGGAAGATGTACCCTCCGACAGATCGCCCTTCTCGCACAGGACAACGGACAGCCCCCGTCCAACCGCATCCCGGGCAACACCAACCCCATTGATGCCGCCGCCCACGACAAGCAGATCAAAGGGATCGTCTTCGGTACCCAATGGCGTCAGGCGTGAAACAGTGTCTGTCATGAGCACACCATCCTCAGCATGGGTTCACAGGCGGCCCGCCATCAAGCCAGCGCCGAACTTCTTCGGCCGCCTTGGCAGCGGCAATGCGCACCGTCTTGAGCGAAGCGCCGGCGATATGCGGCGTCAGCGTGACATTGGGCAGTTGCAAGAGCGGCAAGCCGGGCGGAGTTGGCTCAATGGCGAAAGTTTCAAGCATCGCCCCGCCCAGATGCCCGGACACCAGCGCGGCATGCAGCGCGTCGTAATCCATAAGAGGACCTCTGGCGGTGTTCACCAGCAAAGCTCCACGCTTCATGGCCGCGAACTCTCCAGCGCCAATCATGCCCCGTGTTTCCTCTGTCACACGCGGATGAAGCGAGACGACGTCCGAGCTCTGCAGCAGGACATCGAGCGAGACATGCTCCACCCCGGCCCGCGCGTCCTCCGCTGACAACTGAACATAGGGGTCACACACCAGTACCCTTGTGCCAAAGGCCCGCAGCAACCGGACGACCCGGGTTCCCACCGCGCCATAGCCGATCACACCGACAGTCATGTCGGACAGCTCGTCACCGGCAACGTCGGAGCGATAGAGATCTCCCCGGTATGTGCCCTCGCGCAGACCTTCATGCCCCCGGGTGATATTGCGCGTTTCCGCGATAATCGCCCCGATGGTGAACTCGGCAACAGCGGAGGCATTGCGGCCCGGTGTATTCACCACCAGAACTTCATGATCCGCCGCGGCATCCATCGCCACATTGACAGGACCGCCCCTTGAGACGGCCACAAGCTTGAGTGTGGGCGCAGCCTCAAACACGGATCGCGACAGGGGCGCAAGATGGGTTACCAGAACAGGCGCATCGCCCAGATGGTCCAGAACCATCTCCGGCGTCCCCATGTACTCCTTCAGCCCCTCCATGCCCGGAACGGCATAGCCGTGTTCCATGGGCTCGTCCGGCCAGGCAAGATCAAGCGTCTTGCAGGTAATGCGGTCGCCGCACGCATCGTGCAGCGCCGCTGCAAACATTTCGGACAGCATGAACCGGTCGCCGATTATGGCCACTTCTGTTGTCATGACAGCTTTCTCCGGGCGAGGTCTTGTGCGCGCCACGTCTCGGACATGGCCCTTCGGGTGGACAGATAGGCAGGAAACAAGGCGTCGTAGACGTCGGCAAGCTCCGGATCCGGTTCCTCTGCGGGCTCGACCAGAGGATCGACCCAGCCCCGCGTGACCGATGTCAGGTCCGGATAAAGCCCTTGCTGGACAGCTGCCATCATCACTGCCCCGGCAGCTCCGGCCTCCGGCTGGGCCACAGTCTTGACCGGTGCCCGCAGCGCTGCCGCCAGGAGCTTCTTGAGCGCGACTGATTTGGCAGCCCCTCCCGTCAGGTGAATTTCACCCGGAACTCGTCCAAGCGCCATGTAACAATCCCGCGAGGCCAGAACCAGGCCGTCAAAGACACCGCGCAGGATGTCAAACCATCCGGTGTTCTGATCCAGCCCGGACAAGGACGCACGGGCAAGCGGTTCGGAAAACGGCCCTCGCTCTCCGGCGGAGGAAATGTAAGGCAGATAGAAGGCTGCCCCCGGACGGGCAGCCAGAACCTGATCGTCCAGCCGGGCCAGAAGATCCGCCTGCGTTGCCTCTACACCGGCGGCAGCCAGAACCTCACGCATCAGGCCCAACGCCCAGTCGATGTTCAGCGTTGCCGCCATGTTGGTCTGTATCTGCGCAAATGCACCCCCGGGAAAAGGCATTGTGTAGCCGGTCATGTCGGGATTGAGCACAACCTCGCCGGCACCCGGCACAAAGCGCATATGCATGCCGGTCGAACCGAGGATGGTCATGCCCCGATCCGCAGACGCATCATGCAGTCCGGCTCCCAACGCGCAACACATCACGTCAACGCTTCCAAGACAGACCGGAAGACCGGCCGGTAGCCCGATCAGGGAAGCCGCCTGCGCTGTCATGGCATGGGTCTGGCGGGTGCCATCGACAATCGGCGGCAGCAGATGTCGATAGGCCCTGAGGCCAAGGGCATCGACCACGTCTTCGCTGTAGGTGCCCTCCTTGTAGGAGCCGAAGGTGAACCCGGCTTCGGACACATCGGAGGCCGTGATGCCGGTCATCTTGAGGTAGAGCCAGTCCTTGCAATGAAGGGCAGCGGCGCTGCGCTTCAGAAGCTCTGGCGCGGTGCGCGCCAGATGGACCAGGTGGGTGCGCATCTGGCAGACATTCAGTCCCGTCGCCGTCTCCCGGTAGATCGTGTCGATTGCATCGGATGCGCACAGGTCCCGCGCCGTTTCCGCCGCCCGCGCATCCAGCCACAGCCAACCGTCATCGACAGGCTCGCCATCCGCATCGATCAACCAGGTACCGTCGCCCTGCCCCGTGACGGCCAGCGCACGGACACTGGCGGAACCGCCAGGCAGCCGCTCAACCAGTTCCTTGAGGACCACGACTGTATCCTGCCAGGTGCGCGCCATGTCCTGCACCACGCCGCCATTCGGCAAGGTGGTATAAGCATTGCGCCGGTGGGCAATGGCAATCTGATGACCCTTGAGGTCATAGGCTACGGCCTTGATGACCGACGTGCCCGCATCCAGCCCGATCAGCACCTCAGAATTCATTCCACACCTCCCCCATGAGAGAAGGCAGCACCGGTGTCGGAATGGAAGAGATGAAGGTCGCTGGCATCCAGCTCAATTCCGATGTTTTCGCCGGGTGCATGATGGGCACGGTCATGCCGCACCGAAACGATGGTCTTTCCGGCGAAACGTGCGGCGATGTGTGTCTGATCACCAAGCCACTGATTGGCAAAGACCTCCGCCGGTTGGCCCGTTTCGGAAATTTTCACCGCATGCGGGCGCACGCCCATCATGAATTGCTTCTCCAGCAGCAAACGATCCTTGAGAGGCGGAGAAAAGGCACCGGCGGGAAAGGACAGGCTCACTCCCTCTTCCAGATGCAGCTTGACGAGATCGTCTGCAACCTCGGCCTGAGCCGGAAAGACGTTCATGGGCGGTTCACCAATGAAGGTGCCGGTAAAAAGGTTCGCCGGACGATCCTTGAGATGCTCAGGCGTATCATATTGCTGCAGAAAACCGCCTTCCATCACAGCGATCCGGTCCGCAAGCGCATTGGCCTCCGTCTGGTCATGAGTAACGAGAATCGCCGTCAGACCGCGCTGCTTGATGAAGTGCTTGATCCGGCCACGCAGGAGCGCACGCAGTTGAGGCTCCAACTGCCCCATCGGCTCATCGAGCAGATGCAGGTCCGCTTTCCGTATCAAGGCGCGGGCCAGACTGACCCGCTGTTGCTGACCGCCGGAAATCGATCCGGGCGAGCGCTCCAGAATGTCGCTAATTTCAAGCAGATGAGCGATCTCCGCCACCTTGGCCTTGATCTCCGTCTTGTCGAGACGTTCCGACTTGAGGGCGAAGGCGATGTTCTCCGCTACGGAAAGCGGCGGATAGAGCGAATAGCCTTCAAAGGCCATTGCGACGTTGCGCTTCGCCGGATGCAGACCGTGTACCGGACGCCCCTTGATCAGGACCTCGCCAGAGGTCACCGCCTCGAACCCCGCAATCATGCGCAGGGTCGATGTCTTGCCGCAGCCGGATGACCCCAGAAGGGCAACGATCTCACCGGCGGCGACATTCAGGTTCAGGTCGCTGACGGCCTGCACCGGATGGCGGGAGGTCTCATTGTAGATCTTGTTGATACCCTGGAGGGTGAGCAAACCATCACTCATGCTGCTCTCTCCGCTGCCTGATTGTTGCCATTCGGATCTATGCGGAGACCCGTCTCCCGGTCGAACAGAACCGCATCGCTCGGATCGATCGTGATGTGCACCGTGCCGGACTGAGGTGCCGGCGTGCCGGAAGGCCGCGACAGGAGGATTTCGCGCTTGCGCAGCGTGGTCACCAGGGTGACGGATTTCTCGTTGAAAGGCGTCTCGGCCTCGATGGTCACCGGCACGCCGTCACTGGCATCGGTGAAACTCAGCGCCTCGGGCCGAAGGCCAAGAACACACTCCTTGCCCGCATAGCCGGCCAATCCCGGATCAAGCTGGATCCGCCGGTCGGACAGCATGGCATGGACCCCGGACGCATCGCTGACGGGAACCACATCAAGCAGGTTGATGGTCGGATCGCCGAAGAGTTTTGCTATGTTGATGGTCGCAGGCTTGCGGTAGATTTCCTCAGGCGTTCCATTCTGAATGATGTGACCGCCGTCAAGGACCGCAATCCTGTCGCCAAGCGCCATTGCCTCGCGATAGTCCTGCGTCACATAGATGACCGTCGCGCCCTGATCAGACAGCAAGCGCGGCAGCTCGAGACGCATCTCGAACCGCAACTTGGCATCCACATTGCGCAAGGGATCGTCCAGCAACAGGACCTTGGGTTCTGACACAAGCGCTCTGGCCAGAGCCGTTCGCTGCTTCTGGCCATTCGACAAGGCCTTAGGCGTGTGGTCCAGAACGTGATCGATCTTCAGCAGCCGTGCGACGGCATCAACACCCTTGCGGATCTGATCGCCGGTCTTTTTGCGCGCGGTGAGCGGACTGGCGATGTTGTCGTAAGCGCTCATGTGGGGAAACAGAGCGAAGTTTTGAAACGCCATGCCGATGCCACGGTGTTCGGGCAGCACATCGCTTACACTCGCTCCCCCCAGAAGCACATCGCCGCTGTCCGGTTCGATAGCCCCGGCAATGCAGCGGAGCAGAACTGTTTTGCCGGCACCCGATGGGCCAAACAAAACCAGTGTGCTGCCTTGAGGCACATCCAGGTCAATGCCGGACAGGACAGCGTCTTCCTTGAAGCTCTTTGCGAGATTCTTGATTTCTATGCGGCTCATGAGATCATCCTTTCACCGCGCCGAGCGACAACCCTTCCACCAGATACTTCTGAGCCCATAGGGCGAGCAGCAGGGTGGGAGCGATTGACATGACGATTGCAGCGGCGATCTGGCCATACTGGATGCCGGACGCTGTAACGAAGGCAAGCGCGCCGACAGTTACCGGCTGCTTGTCGGCAGAGGCCAGTACCAGCGCGAAGACGAAGTTGTTCCAGGCAAAGATGAACGCCAGAAGCCCGGCGGCGGCAATGCCTGGTCCGGCCAGCGGCAGGGCGATCTTTCTGAAGGTCGCAAACCAGCCATGCCCGGCAATCCGGTAGGCATGCTCGATGTCCGGCGAAATATCCTCAAAATACCCGCGCACGATCCACAGGATCAAAGGCAGGCAGATCAGCTGATAGACCCAGATCAAGCCGACATAGGTGTTCGCCAGACCGAGGGACTGAAAATACAGTGTCAGCGGCAACAGCACCAGCAAAGGCGGCGCAAACCGGAAAGACAGAAGCGTGAAGGCGATGTCTTCCGAGCCTTTGAACTTGTGCCGCGCAAAGGCATAGGCTGCAGGCACGCCGAGCACCAGCGCGAGCGCCACCGAACCGACCGACAGGATGACCGAGTTCATCAGATTGCCCATGAAGTGAATGCTCATGGAAGCAACATTGGAATCCAGCCGCCCGGCGATGATCGCAGCATAGTTCTTGAAGGTCGGCACAAAGGCCATGCTTGGCGGAGAGCGCAGGATAGTCTCGTTCGTCTGCAAGGACATGAGCACGATCCAGAAGATCGGGAACATGAAGAACAGCACAACAAGGGCCAGAGCGATGGCGCGCAGAATGCGCTCAAGCGGGGACATGTGATCCATGGTTACGCCTCCCCTCTGGCACGCTCGCGAAGGCGCAGCCAGTTTTTGACAAAGATGTTCGACAGGACATAGGTGATGGCCCACAGGATCATCAGCAGAGCCGCCGATCGCCCGACATTGGTGGATTGGAAGAAGTTCAAATAAGCCTCGACCTGGAACACCATCAGTTTGTCGCCGGGACCTCCCTGGGTCATGGCGTAGATGATGTCGAACTGCTGAATGGAATCGAGCAGCCGGAACAGGGCCGCTGTCAGAATATACGGCGACAGCATGGGCAGCGTGATCCGCCAGAACTGTTCGAGCCGCGGCACGCCATCGAGCGCGGCAGCCTCAAATGGCTGGGTCGGCAGCGAGCGCAGGCCTGCCAGCAGCAGGATCATGATGAACGGCGTATAGACCCATACATCGACCAGAATGACCGTCAACAGTGCAGTGTCAGGCGAAGACGCCCAGCGGAAGTCCTGGAACCCGGCCAGTTGCATGAAGTAGCTCAGAATCCCGAAATTCGAATTGGTCATCAGTTTGAACATCAACGCGGCCAGCGCCGGCGCCGTCATCAGCGGCATCAACAGCATGATCGACACGAAGTTGTTCACCCGGCTGCGCTTTTGAAGCAGCAGCGCAATCCCCAGACCCAGCAGCAATTCCAGGACCACGGTCAGGCCGGCGTAGGTCAGCGAGACCTGCAGAGTGTTCCAGAAATCAGGATCCGTGAAAAAATTCAGATAGTTTTCGCCCCAGTTCATGCCCCGGTTCCACGGCTGGGACATGCGATAGCGCTGGAGAGAATAATAGACAGCAGTCCCGAACGGGATCAGGATCCCGATGCACACCAGAAGTGCCGGCAGACTGAGCAGATAGGGGAGCATCGTCCTCGACAGACGGCTGGACCGCCGCATAACCGGCATGTCGGCTTGAACAGACATAAAACCTCCGTGACAAAGCGGCCGGACAGCGCCGCTGCCGTTGCCGGTTCATCGGAAAAGTGTGCAGGGCAACGCCCTGCACACGTCAGTTGGGATTGAGAGACCTTATCGCAGACCGGCTTCCGCCAACTGCTTGTTCATGCTGGCTGCGAGCTGATCCAGCCCCTCGTCAACCGGGACTTCCTTGGCGACCATGCGCTGAAGCATGGCGGCCCAGTCGGTTGTCATGTCGAAGAACAGTGGCTGCGGCGTGAACTTGATCGACGCACCGGGAGCAGACGCATTGTACATGTCCACATAGCCCGGATAGCCTTTGTTCAGCTTCTCCTTGAACATCTCGTCTTCCCAGACCGAATTGCGAACCGGATCCACGAAGTCCATCTTGCGGGCACCGAACAGCGCATGCTCCGGCCCGGAAGCCCACTGCATGAAGTACCAGGTCGCATCCAGATCCTTGGAGGCCTTGGTCATGGCCAGCGACCATATCCAGATATTCGGTGTCGGAGCTTTCGCTTCGGGATTGGCTGCAAAGCCGGCATAGGCCAGCTCACCCGCCATGGCGTTGTCGCCGCCATTCATGAAGTAGCCAAGAATATCAGCGTCGAAGATCATGGCCGACTTGCCGGCGCCCAGATCGGTGCCAACCTGATACCATGTATGGGTCGACCAGTCGGCAGCGCCACTTTCCTGGATCATCTTGACCCAATCCGCATGGAACGCCTTGGATCCGGCCGTGTTCATGGCAGCCGACAGCTTGCCGTCTTCGTTGGTCAGATCCATTTCGCCGAAGTTGGAATAGGCGGACAGGAAGCCCGGATGGATCGTCGCCCAGGAGCGTGAGCCACGCACACCGATACCGTAAATGCCATCCGTATCGGCCTGAACCTTGGCGGCGGCTTCCATGAGTTCGCTCATGTTGGTCGGAACGGCAACACCGGCCTTGTCGAGCATGGCCTTGTTGAAGGTCAGGTTGTTCTGCTCATAGCCCCACGGAATACACCACTGTTTGGCATCGTCGGAGCCCAGCTCGCCTCCGGGAACGCCGTTCCAGGCACAGGACTTGCGCACGCCTTCCAGCATGTCGGCCCAATTGTACATCGGGTTGGTCTTTTCCGGATCGTTGATCCATTCGTTGTGATCGACAATCCAGCCAGCCGGGCCATAGGTCCAGGTCATGTATGCGCCGGTCATGAAGGCATCATATTCACTGGAGCCGGAGGAAAGCGCCGCCGTCACCTTGTCGAAATAGACATCTTCGGGAAACACGTCATAGGTGACGTCCATACCGGTCAGTTCCTTGAACGCATCCAGGTTTGCGATCATGGCATCCGTGTAAGGATGTTTGTTCAAAAGCAGCTTGATGCTTTTGCCGGAATGCTTTTTCCAATCGAATTCTGCAGCCAGCGCCTGTGTCGCCATCAGGTTGTGCAGTGTTCCGGCCGAAGCCGCTGTCAGACCCAAGGCCCCAAGGCGCTTGATCAGACCTCTTCTGCTCATTCCGCCGCTCAAGAACGCGGAAATGAGATCCTTTTCCTTCTCATGCATAGTCTTTCCTCCCAAAAAGCCCTGACTTTAAATCGCTCCCGGCGTCTATGCCGGAGGCAATGCGACGACAGCCCGGGCCGTGGCTTCGTCAGTTATCAATCCGGTCAAAAGTCCGCTGGCCAAGGCTGCGCAAATCGCCGGTATTTTGGTTGCACCACCGGCAATGGCGACCACTTCCCTGCCCTTCAGGCTGTGAAGCGGCGCGGCCATGACACGGTCATCATAGGGGCTGGCCAAGATGCTGCCGTCAGCACTCAGGAACTGGCCGAGCAATTCAGCGACGGCTCCTGCCTGGCGCAGGTCCTCAGCGGCCAGTGCACCGTCCAGCATCGAGGCGCTGATTCCCCCTTCGCCGCTGCCGATGTCTCCCACGCCAACGACAATCAGCGTGGCCTGCTCGATCAGGCTCATGGTTTCCGAAATGCCGAACTGGTTCAGCATGACCTGCTTGTCTTCCGCGGAGTTTGCATAAAGCGGTGCCGGCATCAGATAGGACGCAGCGCTGGTCTTTTGCGACAGGCGGTGGATCACGTCATAGGGGTTGGCGGCAAAAGACCGCGTCAGACCGCCCAGAACAGATACGAATTTAACATCCGGGGAGGCCTGGCGGCCCATGGCATTCACCGAGGCCGCCAGGGTTCTTCCGTTGCCAACGCCGATCACCTGATGCTTGCGGCCGGCTGCAGCCTGCATGATGAAATCGCCGCCAACAACGGACAGGGTCTTGAGAGGGATTTGATTGGAGTCCGGCACCTCCATGCCAATCCGGCAGTATCCCAATCCATAACGCCGCATCAGCTCTGTTTCGAGCTGGACGCAATCGGTTGCCTCGACATCGACGAAAATCCGCACCAGGCCTTCATTCTGAGCACGGGCAATATAGCGATGCGCCCTTGTATTCGGCACGTTCAGCCGTTTGGCGACTTCGCTTTGCGTCATACCGCCGACGTAATGCAGCCAGGCAGCTCTCGCGGCCAGATCGGCATCACTGTCGCTTTTCGCGATCGCCAGGCTTCGACCTTCAATCATCAAGACATTCTCTCAACTGAAAGATATTCCAGATTTGGAATTTATTTCATCAATCATAGGCACAGGCCAGCGGAGAGTTCAAGTCCTCAGAAGCACATGAATTTATCGAGCCATAAATTGAGCAAATCGCTGCGCTGCAACGACGGGCGAGTTCGACTTTGAACCAAGGCCCATGAACCAAGCGTTCTTCCGGGATCGGACTGGCGGAAATTCCCTCGATTTGACCAGAGACCCGAGTTCCTTCCATCCGATTCAGAGCGGGTAGCCTCCCACCCGGATCAATGGCGTTTAGCGAGGCATATCAATGCCGTCGACTAGACCCGGAACTCATTGATCGTGTGGGGAATCGCGGTCAGAACGATTGCTCGGCTTTTGCTTCCACAGCAACATCCAGAAAGCTTCTGATGAGCTTGAGGTCCTGCTTGTCTGAGGGAACAGCGATACAGTCGCGGTATTCTTCCGGCATTTCGATGATCGGAACTGCCGACAATTTTTCCGACGGGTGAAGACTGTTTTCCAGAAGCAGGCCGATGCCCAGCCCGTGCAGGATTGCTTCCTTCACCATCGGGAATGTCGTCGTCCGTATGATCCGGTAAAAATCCAGATCGTATTTCTCGATCTTCCGGCGCGCGATTTTCTGGGTCAGGGACCCGTCTTCGGGCAGAATAAGCGTATCGCTCTGCAGTTGAGACAGAGACAGTTTTTCCGCCTGTGCCAGCGGATGGTCATGGCGCATGTGGGCCATATAGACGGTCCGGCGCAATTCACGCGTGAAAAGCGCCTTGCTTTCCTGGGGTTCCGTCACGATCGCTATATCCACCTTACGGTCGGCGAGCAGGCTCATGGAACTTGCCCAGTCATAAAGCGTGAAATCTATATTGACCTTGGGAAAGAGCTCACCGTACCGGGCGATGATGGGCATGGCTGGACGGGGTGCATTCGCGATAATTCGAATATGACCGTCCGTCAAAGCTCCGTAATCATTGACCTTTTCCGTCACCAGTTGCTCGAGTGTCGTGAGCCGTTCGGTAATCTGGAACAGTTCGTTTCCCGCACGTGTCAGTTCCACGCCGTCCCGGCGCCGCACAAAAAGCAGCGTCCCCATCGTCCTTTCAAGTTTGGCAACATGCTGCGTGACCGATGACTGGGTGACATTCAGTTGCTGAGCCGCGCGGGAAAAACTGCGTTCGCGGGCAACATAGGTAAATGCGGTGATCTGATAGGGGCTTGGCCGAAGGTTCATGACAGTTCCATGTTGGATTTCATGGAAAACTCTACCTGTCATTAGCGACGCTAATATTACGTCACAGACACTTCAATCAGCCTCGCTAGTTTACCCTGGAAACAACAGGGCAGACTTAATGGCAGCCATATCCTTAAGCGCAATCAAAAAGAACTACGGCGAGACATCCGTCCTGTCCGGAATCGATCTGAGCATCGCCGAAGGCGAATTCCTGACACTTGTCGGCCCGTCCGGCTGCGGCAAATCAACCTTGCTGCGCATCCTGGCAGGTCTGGAGGCTCCGTCTTCCGGCGATGTCCTGATCGACGGAAAGCGCGTCAATTCGATCCGGCCCGCGGACCGGAACCTAGCGATGGTGTTCCAGTCCTATGCCCTTTACCCGCACCTGACCATCGCCCAGAACATCATGACCCCATTGCGGTTGCGGGATCTGTCATTTGTCGAGCGCTTGCCGGTTGCTGGTGCCGTGATCGGCCGCAAAAAACACCGGATGCTCCATCGGCAGGTCGAGGAAACCGCCCGAATTCTGAAAATCGACCATCTTCTCGACCGCAAACCGGGTCAGTTGTCCGGCGGCCAGCGTCAACGCGCTGCGCTGGGGCGCGCCATGGTTCGAAATCCGGCCGCGTTCCTGATGGACGAACCCCTTTCCAACCTGGATGCGGCATTGCGGATCCACATGCGCTCCGAGCTTGCAGAACTGCACCGGTCCTTGAAGACGACATTCGTATATGTCACGCACGATCAGGCGGAGGCGCTGACAATGTCGGACCGGATGGCAGTCATGATGGATGGCAACATCCTTCAACTCGGCACGCCGGACGAGATCTACAACAATCCGCGTGACATCCGGGTGGCTGAATTTGTCGGAGCCCCGAAGATCAATCTTCTGAGCGGCCATCTGGACACCGGTGGTCATGCGCGATGCGCAGGTGTCGTCCTGACACGCGTGGCGCCGTCAGCCTTTACGGACGTGACCATCGGCCTGAGGCCGGAGCATCTGGCGCTCTGCGATCCCTCGGATCCCGAGGCCCTCAAGGGCCGGGTCGTTCACAAGGAAAATCTGGGCGCGGACATTTATTTCCATACAGCCATTCAGGACGGCGGCAGTCGGCTGGTTGTTCGGGCCTCCCCCGTTGAAGGCAGTTCAATCTCGATCGGCCAGGACATCGCATTCAAGCGTCTGCATGGCCTTGCAATGGTGTTCGACCCGTCAGGCAAGCGGTTGGACCTGATGACGGAACCGCTTGAACAGGTTTCGGAGGTCGCCTGATGCAGTCCTCCAGAGCCCATTGGTGGTTCATCGGCCCGGCGCTGTTTCTGATGGTGCTTATCCTGCTGATGCCGATCGGAATTGCCGGCGTGATGAGCTTCACCAACTACAGCCTCGGGAATCCGGGGGCCGATTGGGTGGGGCTTGCGAACTACGAGAAGGTCTTCACCCGCTCGACCTATCAGAAGATGTTCGGAGCGACCTTCCGCTATGTCTTTGTGGTGGTTCCCCTGTCGGTCGGTCTGGGCCTTGGTGCTGCGCTCCTGATCAACTCGACCAGGCGCTTCGGAGATTTTTACAAGACGATCTATTTCCTGCCGGTCATGGCCGCCCTGATTGCCATGGCGATTGTCTGGGAATTTGCGCTTCACCCCACAATAGGCATCGTCAATTCCACGCTTGAACAGGGCTGTGGCTCGGTTCTGGAAAGCTGGAGCTGGTTTGCGCAGGGCTGTGATCGCGGGTTCCCGCTCTGGCTGACTGACCGGGACTACGCGATCTGGACCGTTGCCTTCATCGGCGTGTGGCAGGGCTTCGGCTTCAACATGGTGCTTTATCTTGCCGGACTGACCTCTGTTCCGCGCGAGCTTTATCAAGCGGCGGAAATGGACGGCGCCAAATTCGCCTGGGAACGGTTTCGGCTGGTGACCTGGCCAATGCTCGGACCGACAACCGTCTTTGTCGTGACAATATCCTTCATCCGCTCGTTTCAGGTGTTCGACACGGTGGAAGCCTTTTATCCGCAAGGCGGCGGGCCTTCAAAGTCCGTCTACGTGATGATGTTCGCCATCTATGAAAAAGCCATCCAGCAAAACCTCATGGGCATCGGTGCGGCAATCACCGTCGTGTTCCTCGTCTTTGTCATGTTCCTCACCCTTGCCCAGCGATGGCTGGTGGAAAAACGGGTCCATTATTCATGAGCGATCTCTCTCTGCCCGCAAACGGGACAGCCGCAGGCGCATTCAGCGTGCCGTCCTTCCGGTTCTCCGCGACAGAGACCCTGAAACATCTGGTGCTGATCCTGGGAAGCCTGATCGTCCTGCTGCCGTTCTATGTGATGCTCAGCTACAGCTTGAAAAGTCCCGCCGAGATCATGCAGAACATCGGAGGGTTTTTCGGCGCCCAGGAAGCTTTCCGGGATGACTATTGCGTCAAGCTGGGCAAGGACGTCGCCGACTGCATGGTGACACCGGCGATCTACAATTACACCACGGCCTTTCACAAGGCCCCGCTCGTCCGCTACCTGCTGAACGGCGTCATCATCACGGCGTCCATCTTCTTCATTCAGGTCCTCGTCGCGCTTCCCTGTGCCTATGCTCTTGCGAAACTGCGGTTCTGGGGACGCGAAGCCGTCTTCGGGCTTGTGCTGTTCTGTCTGCTGATCCCGGTTCACGCGATCGCCCTGCCCCTTTACATCATGCTTGCCAAGCTGGGCCTGACCAACAGCTACGCCGCACTGGTCATCCCGTGGACGATATCGGTTTTCGGAATTTTCCTGATGCGGCAGTTTTTCATGACCGTTCCCGACGACCTCATAGATGCCGCCCGGATGGACGGAATGAGCGAGTTCTCGATCATCTGGAACGTCATGCTGCCAACCGCCGTTCCAGCCCTTTTGGCATTCGCGATCTTCTCGGTCGTGGCCCACTGGAATGACTACTTCTGGCCGCGCATCGTCATCACCGGCAATCGGGACCTGTTCACCCCGCCGCTCGGCCTGCGGGAATTCAAGGGCGATGCGGACGGCGACAACTTCGGCCCCATGATGGCGACAGCCACCGTGATCGTGGCCCCGCTCATCCTTGCTTTCCTGATTGCCCAAAGACGCTTCATCGAAGGCATCACCCTGAGCGGCATGAAGTAGGCGCGCAAACAAAAGGCCGCCTGTTGAAAGGCGGCCTCATCACCGAAATCCCGCAAGGGATCAACCGGGAACGGGCGAGTTTGGCGACCTGACCGCTCCCACGGCAACACCACGGAGACTTCCATGAAAAAGTGCCTCACCGCAATAGCATTTCTCCTCGCCTCCGGTACGGCGAACGCAGAAGACAAGATCACCATCGAATTCGCATACCCTTACAGCCACCTGTTCGATGTGACCTACGAAAAGATCCTGCCTCTCTTCAACGAGAAATATCCGAACATCGAAGTGAAGATGCGCGCTTCGTATGAATCCTACGAAGACGCTTCCAACACGATCCTGCGGGAAGCTGTTGCCGGAGAACTTCCGGACGTCACCATGCAGGGGCTGAACCGTCAGGCGATCCTGGTCGACAAGGGCATTGCCAAATCACTCGCGCCCTTCATCGAGGCTGAAGACGGTTTCGCGACCGAAGGCTACCACGATGCGATGCTGAAACTCGGCACGTTCGACGGCGAAGTCTACGGCCTGCCGTTCTCCGTTTCCCTGCCCGTCGGCTACTACAACATGGATGTGATGGCCAAGGCCGGCATAACTTCTGCCGACCAGTTGCCGAAAACCTGGGACGAAGTCGTCGCAACTTGCGGGAAGCTGCGCGAAGCCGGTGTCAACAACCCGATGTTCTGGGGCTGGAACATCACCGGCAACTGGTTCCTGCAAGCCATGATGTGGTCCCAGGACAAAGCCATCATGGAAGGCAACGACTTCCAGATCTCTTCGCCGGAAGGCCTGAATTCCCTTGAAACCATGAAGGGCTTGTTCCGCGGCTGCGACATGCAGAACATCGAATGGAAAGCGGCGCTGGCCTCCTTCTCCGCCGGTGAAATCGGCATGATGTACTGGTCGACATCCGCTCTTGGTGCCGTTGAACGCGCCAAAGGCGATTTTGAACTCAAAACCAACGAGTTCCCGGGTCTCGAAGCAACGGGACCGAAGGGCCTCCCGGCAGGTGGAAACGCCGCGATGCTGGTGTCCACAAGCAAGGACCCGAACGAATTGCAGGCTGCCTGGAAGTGGCTGAAATTCATTACATCCGGCCAGGGCGCGGCTGAAGTGGCCCGCACCACGGGCTACATGCCCCCCAACAAGGCGGCCAACGAAGTCATCCTGGCCGATTTCTACAAGGACAACCCGAACAAGGAAACCGCCGTGCGTCAGCTGCCGCTGCTGCGCGACTGGCAGGCTTATCCGGGCGACAACGGCCTTGCCGCGACACAGGTCATCTACGACGGTCTGGAAGGCATCGTCACCGGTGAGTACGACGACATGAAGGAACTGCAGGAACAGCTTCAGGAAGAAGTCCAGGACCTGCTGCCGTCCGGCAGCTAAATCCGCACTTTCTTGAATGAGCCGCCCGGTTTCCGGGCGGCTTTTTTCGCCGATACCGACGCCTTCGGGGACATCATGAAACTCATACAGCTGACAGACATTCATTTGACAACGCCAGGTCAGACGATCGCCGACCGCGATCCCAATGAAAACTTCAAAAAAGCGCTGAACCATGCTCTTTCATCCCACCCTGACGCAGACCGGATCGTAATCACGGGAGATCTGTCCGACTGGGGTGAAAAGAGCGACTACGAGCGTTTGAAAGCCATTCTTTCGAACGTGCGCATTCCCGTAAGCCTGTGCATCGGCAATCACGACGAACGAGATGTGTTCCTGTCCGTTTTTCCGGAACAGGCTGATGAAAACGGCTTTGTTCAGGCCGTGTTCGAATTGCCTGTCGGCACGGGCATCACCCTGGATACATGGGGTCCCGATTCACATGCCGGGTTTTATTGCGAGAAGCGTCTTGGGTGGCTGTGCGACCAGTTGGACAAGACAGCTGGTCCCGCTTTCCTCTTCATGCACCACAATCCGGTTCCAATCGGAATCGATCCGATGGACAAGATCATGTTGCTGGATGCGGACGCTTTTGCCGGCGTGATCGCCAAATACAAGCACAAAATCCGCCACATCTTTCACGGTCACTGCCATCTGCCGCTGTGCGGGTCCTTGCATGGCGTACCCTTCAGCGCCCCCCGCGGCACCAACCACGCAGGCTGGGCTGATTTCGGCAATGAACGAAACCTGAGCGGCTCCGATTTACCCGAGGCCTACGCGGTCATCCTGACCGATGACCACTCGGTCATGGTGCATATGATCGAATACGGATACGCCGGCGAAGTCCGCCGCGAAGGCTCACCCGACTATGCCGACTGGGACAGATTGACCATGGTCCGGTGAGTAGCAAGGGGCCCGGAGTGGTATGCTCTTGAAACAGGGCAAGCCGGATCCGTTTGGACCGGCTGCCCTCCTGGTTCACATCACCATTGATTATATGGCAGGAACTTGCCGCACATGGTTACCTTGACCCGGTCGCCTTTCGGGTTCTCTTCCCGCTCGATTTTCAGGTCGAAATCGATGGCGCTCATGATCCCGTCGCCGAACTCCTCATGGATCAACTCCTTGATCGTGTCGCCATAGACATAGGTGATCTCGAAGAAGCGATAGATCAGCGGATCCTTGGAGACCGTTTCGGCTTCCTGACCCTTTTTGGGCGGCAGTTGAAGGGCTATCTCGACGTCTTTGGTGCGATTGCCGAAGCCGAGGAAGCCGGCAACCTTTGCAGCGGCTTCTGCCGGCAGAGCGTTCTGGCCGAGGCAGGCCGACACCACGAAAACATCTGACATTCCGGCGGCTGCGGAAATATCCGCCCAGCTTGCCTGCTTTGCGAATTTCGCGGCCATGACCAGTTCGGTCATCTCCAGTTTGGTCATCAAGGGCGCCAGTGTGACATCGGCGGATGGCATGCTCGTAACGGTGCTCATGTTTGCTCTCCTGGTTTGACGTGGTTATGCAATTCGGTTTCAGGCGGCGGCAGCCTCGGGCAGCTGCGCGAGTTCTCTGCGCGCCAGCATGTGCTGGCGCGGTGCGTTGATGGCGTCGACGGCCAGAAGCCGGTCGCCGGAAAAGTAGCTCAGGGAAAAACTGCCGCTGTCGGGATCACCGTCCAGCCGTGTGCGATCGTAACCTTCGGACAGGCCGGCGATCTGCAGCTTGGTGTCGAACTGATCGGACCAGAACCAGGGAACCGGATCGTAGGCGACGCTTTCGCCCAGCATGGCGCAGGCCGCCGCCTTGGCCTGATCGATTGCATTCTGGACGCTTTCGAGGCGGAGCTGCCTGCCGTAACGCCTTGAGGGATAGAGACTGCAGTCACCGGCGGCAAAAATATCCGGTGCCGATGTCCGGCAGTCGTCATCGACGACGATACCGCTCGAGACCTCAAGCCCCGCCACCTCGGCAAGTCCGGTGACCGGCACGGCGCCCACCGCGACCAGGACGAGATCCGCCTCCAGTGCACTGCCGTCAGCCAGCATCACCGCAGTGACAGTGCCACTGCTCCCCTCAAGGGCCGCGACATTGACGCCGAGATGAAACCCGACCCCGTTCCGGCCGTGAAGCGTTTGAAAATACTCCGATATCTCCGGAGCAACCGAGCGCATCAGCACCCGGGACTGTGCCTCGACCACCTGCACCGACTTGTCCATGCCCGCGGCTACGGCGGCGAATTCCATTCCGACATAGCCGGCGCCAATGATGACGATCCGTCTTGCCGATATCAGAGCCTCCCGGAGCGGGGCGATATCGTCCATGCTTCGGAGAGAAAACACACCGTCCAGATCTGCGCCCGGCAATGGAATTTGCCGCGCCCGCGTTCCCGTGGCCAGCAGCAGCCTGGAGTAAACAAGCTTTTCGCCGGTCTCCAGACAGACACCTCTGGACTGAACGTCCAAACTCGCGACTTTGGCACCCAATCGGAGATCGATCGCATGCGCCGCGAAATATGCTTCCGGGCGGAGGTAAAGCTGCTCTTCCGCCATGCTTCCTTTGAGGTAGGCTTTCGACAACGGAGGCCTCTGATAGGGCAACCAGCGCTCGTCCCCGAAGAGCACGAGATCCCCGTCATAGCCCTTGGACCGCAACGTCTCGGCGGCTTTCATTCCGGCCTGCCCGGCTCCCACAATCACAATTGGCGCATTCATTCTCTTGGTCCTGTTTTCCGTTAGGGCACCGGCGGCAGGCTGCCGCCGCCGGTGCGGTTCAGCCTTTTAGAAAGGCAGACCTTCCTCGATCGGAAGCGCAGGATCGCGAGACCACTCGTTCCAGGAACCGAAATAGATCTTGACGTCTTTCACGCCTGCCTCCTTGAGCGCCAGATAGGTGTTCGAAGCACGCGCGCCCTTGAAGCAGTAGATGGCAACCGGCGTTTCCGGCGTGATGCCCACAGTGGCGCATTCCGCAAGGACCTCGTCCTTTGACTTGATCATCGGCCCGGATGCCGTCGGCTTCATCATCCGGTACCATTCGATCCATCTTGCCCCCGGAATCCGGCCCTTGCGCGGGCAGAAATCCTTGCCGTAAGGCGACGAGCTTTCCGCGATCCACTCATCGATGTCGCGCACATCCAGCTTGACGACACCTTCGCTCTTGATCGCCTCCATCATGTCGGCAACGTCCATCATCAATTCGGCGCCGCTATCGGATACCGGAAAGGTCTTGGGTTGCGGAGCGACAGCGTCGGTTGATACCGAAAGGCCGGCTGCCTCCCAGGCCTCATAGCCGCCATGCAGGACCTTGATCTTCGGATAACCCAGATATTGCAGCAGGAAATAGCCGCGGCAGGACTGACCGAAGCCGGTTGCCATCGACTGTTCGTAAATCACGGCCGTTTCCGCGCCGGACAGGCCGACCGAGCCGAACTCCTCCGCGAACTTTCCACGGAGTTCGGCAATGCCTTCGGGCGAAGACGTTGCCAGATAGGTGAAGATGTCGTGCAGATTGACCGCGCCGGGAATATGACCGGCGGCATAGGCTTCCGGTGCACGGGTATCGATCACGACACAGGGTTCACTTGCGACAAGGCTTTCAAGGCCCGCGGGAGAAATCAGACTTCCATCCGTCATAATCATTGCTCCTTGGTTTTCAAAAAGTCGGTGTGATCAGGCAGCCCCGAAATCCGCCAGCATCTTTCTGAGCTGTTTGGTGGCGGGCGTTACGATGGCCACGAAGTAAGCCTCGCGAAGCCTCCTCTGAGCCGCGCCGCGCCGCACATAGCCGCGCGCGCCGCAATGGAGCATCGCGTTGTGAGCTGCCGCGACAGAAGCATCGCCGGCCGCGAGGCGAGCCTTGATGACGCGAATGAAATAATCCCTCGACGTATCAAACGGCGTCCTTGCCAACTCGAAGACCTCCTGCTCCATGGCGGCGAGCTGCGCGCGGAAATCATCCGGTTGATCGGGAAGATGACAGTTGACGTGAGACAGGGTTTGACCGGCCTGGTCCATGAGGTCGATACATGAGCGGATCATGCCGAAGGCCATGCCGGCCTGAAGCAGGATGAACCCGGCCCGGATGCGGGGAATATAGTCGTCTATCGGATCTGCAAGCACGCTCTCCACCGGGATAAACGCCTTGCGCAATTGAATCGCGAACGTCCTTGTGCCATCGAGCGCGACGAAATCGTCGTTCTCGGAGATCTTCACGCCCTCGCCGGAACAATCGGCAACGGCCATGACCTTCCGTTCACCCTCATCCGGCAAGGCAAAGACGATACCGAAATGATGGTCTTCACCCAGGTTGGACACCCAGGGCAAGGTGCCGGTGACCTCATAGCCTCCTTCTACCCTGACGCCCTTGAGGCGGAGCTTTTCAATGCCGAAGAGCGATTTCATCGGATTGGACAGGCCGGTGCCGCCGAGGACTTCGCCACTGGCGATCTTCGGGCCCAGGGTCCGCTTGAGTGTTTCGTTTTCGGAATTGGCGATGTACCAGGCGAGCGCATCCTGGCACCAGACGCAAAAGGCCGTCGAGAGGCATTCCTCACCGACTGTCGTCATGGCACGGATAGCGGTTTCGAGATCGAAAGCATCCGGCGCATCGGCCTCTGCCACGCTCATAGGGGCATGTTGGCCATAAGCGCCGGCGCGGCCGAGCGCGCGCATCACGGCCTCCGGGTAAACGCCCTTCAGATCGATGTCGTGGACGAGAGGAGCAAGGTCGGTCTTCGCGATCCGCGCCACATTCGCCAAAATGCTCTCGACGCTCTCCGGCGGGATCGCATCTTCGACCGTTTTGAGCTGTACCTGTGCGTTCATCTTCACACCTCCTCGTTCCACGGACGGGAATTGATTTTAGGGACGGTCCGCCCCGCCTGCCGCGGCGGGGCGGACCGGTTGCATCAGACGGACGCGGCGACCATGTTCACGGGCCGGGAGAAGGTGTTGAACACCGGCGACCACTGGCACACATGAGCGATCAGCTCGTCGATGGTCTCCTGCGGAGCATCCGCGTCCATGTGGACGTTGATCCGCACGTCGGTGAATCCGACCGGCTTTTCGCTGACATCGCCCGTGCCCCAGACGGCGGTGATGTTGAGATCGCCTTCGAGCTCAACTTCGAGCGAATTGATGGTTATTCCCCGGTGCACCGCGTTGGCGTGCAGACCGACGGCAATGCACGAACCGAGGGCTGCCAGAGATGCTTCGGACGGGTTCGGCGCGGTGTCATCCCCCAGAAGGCCCGGCGGTTCGTCGACGATGTAGGGATCCAGGTCACGGATGTAGTTGGCATGCCGGAAGCGACCTTCGGCAACCGTCTTGCACTTCAGGGTCTTGACCGCTTTAGGGTTCTTCTTGCCGTTTTCAATCAGGGCATCGAGACCGCCCTTGTCGATAGGTGCCAGACATCCCGTCAGGGCTGTTGCAGGTTCGGACATTCGTTTCTCCTTTTTGGTTTCCTTGGGCAAAATGAAATCAGGATGATCGCAGCCAGCTGAGCTTTGCGATGGCCAGCTGCAACAGGGAGTCGAGGCTGAAACCAATCACCCCGATGATCACGACGGTGGCCGCGAGACGGTCGTATTCGAGCGTGTCGCGGGCGTCGTTGATGGCGTAGCCGAGCCCGGAGGTGACCCCGAGGTATTCGGCTGGAACGAGAATGATCCAGGCGACACCGAGCGCCAGGCGGATGCCGGACAGGATGTCCTGGGAAATCGCGGGCAGGATAATCACGAACAGCATGTGCCAGGGTCGGGCACCCAGGTTACGGGCGACCTTGAACCAGGAAGGTTCAATGCGCCTGAGACCGGAAGCCGTCGAAAACAGGACCGGCCAGATGGCGGCGACCGCAATCAGAAAGACGATCGCGCCTTCCCAGGTGGCGAAGGCCATGACCGCGATGGGCATCCACGACAGGGGCGAAATCATCCGCAGAAACTGAAACGGCACATTCGTGAGCTTGCGAAAGCCTGCGATGGCACCGACCAGAATACCGACAGGCACTCCGATGGCGATGGCCCAGAACAGCCCGGAGGCGATCCTGTACAGACTGGGAACCGTTATCTGGAACGCCTCCCCTGTCCGGATCATGTCCGTCAGCCGGACCAGGGTCGGCGCGGGAGCGAAATCGGCAAAGGCATAGAGATCGTCGGAGGCCGCAACCATGCGCCCGCCGAGCCACCAGACAGCCAGCAGCAAACACATTCCGGCCAATGTATAGCCAAGGCTTTCCAGTCCACCGCCGATACGGCTTTTCATGCCCTCGGACAGAAAGGCCTTGTTGCTGGCGGGTGAGTAGGCCGGTGTAAACCCGGCCTCCCGCGTCGTGATTGGGCTCGCCTGATTCACAGCGACAGGACCTCCTCGCGGTTGTAGGGGTCACCCGGATTGACCGACGGGTCGTTCTTCCATTCAGGGTATTTTTCCAGCGACGCCTTCACGAAGCTGCGGTCGACAAGATCGTCGGCCACAAAGGCCGGATCGAGACCGGCGAGAAATTCCGTGTCACCGCCAACCACGGTTTCCTTCATCTGCTCGACAGTCAGCCTGGTTGCCGAGGGATAAGGCCACGGCTGGAAGTCGATCCGTCCGTTTTGCCACTCGTCAACATGCTTGACCGCACCACTCTCCCGATAGGCGGGCATGTCGTATTCGGTCATTGCACGCTTGACGACCGGCCCCGGAGCCGGAAGGTAACCTTCGCCGTTCTTGGAAATGATCTCCGCGACCTCGGCCTTGTTGGTCGAGGCGTAGATCGCACCGCGCACCACGGCATTGACGACTTTCTGGGTCCACTCGGGACGCGCTTTCGTCGCTTCCTCATGCATGCAAAGCACGCAACACGGGTGGTTCTTCCAGATATCGCCGGTGAACCGCAGCATCCGGGCGCCCGCCTTCATTTCCCCGAGGGCATTGAAGGGTTCGGCCACGATGTAGGCGTCGAGCTTTCGGGCAGCGAGGGAAGCCGGCATTTCCGGTGGCGCCATGACCTGAAGATTGCACTCGTTCGCCGCCAGCGGCTCTCCCGCCCCCTTGATCACCGGGGTTACGCCGGATGCTCTCAAGGCGTACTGCAGGACGATGTTGTGCATCGAATACCAGAACGGCACCGCCACCTGTTTGCCGCCAAGCTGGGAAAAGTCGCTGATGTCGGTGTGTTTTCCAACGACGAGGCCGGAACCGTTGGTATGCGCCCAGGCCATGATCTTGACCGGGAAGTTGTTGTTGTAACGCATCCAGATCGGGATCGGATTGAGGAAGTGCACCACATTGAACTTGTTGGAGACAAAGCCCTCGATCAGCGGCGACCAACCGCGGATCAGGGTCGGCCGTTCCGCCTCCAGCCCTTCATCGGCGAAGAAGCCCTTGGCATGGGCCACCAGAAGCGCGGTCGCATCGGTGATCGGCAGATAACCGATGCGCACCACTTCATCATCCTGGGCATAGGACATCTGCGGCAGAGACGACAGAAGTCCGGACAGCGAGGCGAACAGACCGCCCTTGGCGAACATGCTCAGCATTTGGCGGCGCGAATAATCTCCCGCATAGGCCTCGCCGGCCCATTTCTGCATCGCCCAGTCAAACTCTTCGGTTTTCAGGCTGTCGAGATAATTGCTTTCGGATTTGCTCATGGTCACATGCCTCTGTTGTCGGGAAAACGGGTCAATTGGCGGCCAGCCGGTCAATCGGCGCTGGCGTGTTCAGACTGTCCTGGGATATGAAGCTCTGCGCCTCGGCCATCGCCATGCCCGCCGCGGCCTCATAGGCGGCAACGAGCTCACGGCGGGCATCGCCGAAGGCAGCCATCGATGGCAGGCGGTCACCGGCGATGGGGATACTGATCTCGGCTTCGATGTCGCCCGGGTCTGCTTTCATCACCAGCGCACGGTCCGCCATCATCACGGCTTCGTTGATGTCGTGGGTAACGAGCACGAGCGTGATGCCAAGCTCCTTGCAGATCTTGCGAATATCCCTTTGCAGCGCATGCCGGGTGAAGGCATCGAGAGCCGAGAGCGGCTCGTCAAGCAGCAGGACATCGGGTTTCAGGGCCAGAGATCGTGCCAGGGCAACGCGCTGCTGCTGACCACCGGAAAGGTCCTGAACGTTGCGTTTCGCATAGTCGCCAAGTTCAACCAGTTCCAGCACTTCGGGAATGCGGCTGCCTGCCTCGCGCATCTTGCCATTGAAGCGCAGGCCGAGCCCGACGTTCTGCTCGACACTCATCCAGGGATACAGGCTGGGTGCCTGAAACATCATGATCCGGCTTGGCGAAGGCTCCGTTATCCGGGTGCCGTCAACCAGGACTTTGCCTCGGGTCGGCAATGACAGCCCGGACAGGATGTGCAGCAGAGTCGACTTGCCACAGCCCGATCGCCCGATCAGCGCAAGCGCTTCACCGGGGCAAATTTCCAGATCGATTTGCCCAAGAGCCGGGGTCCCTCCTCCCTTGTATGTGTGGGAGACCCCAATCGTCTGGATATGCGCACCATTTGTCATTGACCGCCTCAAGCATGATACATACCGTTCTGTTTCCTATAAGCAGGGACCATGCCAATTGGTCGTTTTCCTTCCTTCCGGTTGTTTCCATTGAGACTTTTCCGGTGCGGCCAAATTTCCGAAACCGCTGCACTGCACAAATTGAAATCGTATGACCATGCCAAGCGCCTATTTCCGCGCCCGGTGCACCTGAGGTTCACTTCTATTTGCCTGCCGCTGCCGGATTGAAATGTGCAAACGGGTCGGCTAAGCAAAAGAAACAGATCGGTCGGTAGCTTTAGGAGAGGTCCCCGTGTCCCTTTCACAAAATGCGTTAGCGGAGAACTCCGGCGTCACCTCACAAGCTTCCGGACGAGGGGCGGCACGCGAGCGGCTCTTGCTCGCCGCGTCGGATCTCTTCTGCAAGCAGGGCATCAATGCGACCGGTGTAGACGCCGTGATTGCCGCCGCGGGCACCGCGAAAACAACTCTCTACAAGGCCTTTGGTTCAAAGGAAGGTCTGGTCGAAGCGGTTCTGGAGCGGGAAGGCGAAAGCTGGAGAAAATGGTTTGTCGAAGAGGTCGACGCCCTGCCCGGCAATCCCTCGGACAAACTCGTCCACCTGTTCGATGTCCTGAAGAAATGGTTTGCCGAGGAGCACTTTTACGGCTGTCCCTTCATCAATGCCGTTGCGGAGCACGACAAGGACGATGACCGCATGCGGGCCATTGCACTCCGGCACAAGACCGTCGTCCTCGACAAGATCCGCGAACTTGCCCGAGAGGCCCGGCCTGAGGATGCCGAGGGACTGACCCATGAGCTCGCGCTTCTGATCGATGGCGCCATCGTCGCCGCCCTGATCACACGCGATCCGAATATCGCCGACCATGCCCGCAATGCCGCCGCCAGGATCCTGAACAACTACGACCTGGATGGATGAGGTGGTTGCTTCGGCGCAATAACTGAAAATCGCGGCACGACATGGTTGGGATACTCTTCCCGCCAAGCCGACCGCCAGTTTCAGCCTGAACGATTGCCCTGATACGGCAGGGCTTCAATCAGCCTGACGGCCGCCGCGATACCGTCGATGACCGGAACCTTGAATTTTTCGCTGAGATCTTCGGCAAGATCGGCCATGCCCGCGCAGCCCAGTGCGATTGCACCGATGTCATGTTCCGCCAGAGCTGCCGCGATCTCGGCCTCGATTTTTGCGCGCCCGGCGGTGCCCTTCTCTTCCAGCGCCAGAACCGGAACTTCCGAGGCGCGAACCTGCGCGCACCGTGCCCGCAAACCGGTCCGGTACAGGTTATCCTCCAGAACCGGTACGGAAACGGACAATGTGGTCACGACCGAAAACCGCACAGCACTCAAGGCCGCAAGGTGGTAGGCCGCTTCGCCGATGCCGAGAACCGGAAAAGGAC
Source organism: Labrenzia sp. OB1 (assembly GCF_001624695.1). Classification (GTDB taxonomy): domain Bacteria; phylum Pseudomonadota; class Alphaproteobacteria; order Rhizobiales; family Stappiaceae; genus Roseibium. Next base: position 32,696 of record NZ_JSEP01000016.1, read on the forward strand.
AACGCTGCTTGAGTTCCCAAAGGCCGGTGTCGTCAAAACATGCGATAATGATCGCATCGACGTGCTCGGGCCCCGCAAGCCAGTCCTCGACAAGCGCGAACAGACCGGGAAGAGCCGCCTCCCCGTCCTCCCGCCCCTGAATGGCGGCCGGACCGGTGGGGGGATTGACGGCGGTTATACGGGTGGACGGGCCGGCAGCCGCGATTGCCGCCAACCCGATCTTGGAGGTCATCGAGGCCGTCGTGTTCGGATTGATGACCAGAATATGCGTACGCTCCCTGCTGCGAGACATGCGCCTCACACCAGTCCTGAACCGGCATCGGAGCCGCCGCTGGCCTGACGCTTGCGCATCACCACAACGATGGTCAGAAATGTACCGATGATGAAGAACGAGAACACGGTCGTCAGCGTGCCGAGGGCATAAAGGACCGGCGACGTTACATTGGTCGTCATGCCGAATATTTCCAGCGGCAGGGTATTGTAGGAGCCCGCCGTCAGCAAGGTGCGCGCGAATTCATCGTAGGACAGGGTGAAGCCGAACAGGGCGACCCCGATCAGCATGGGCGCAATGATCGGCAGCACCACATGGCGCACGGTCTGCCAGGGCGACGCACCCAGATCGCGAGCAGCTTCCTCATAGGATTTGTCGAAGCGATTGAAAACTGCGAACATGATCAGCAGCCCGAACGGTAGCGTCCAGGTCAATTGCGAGCCGAATCCGGAGGTTGCCCAGTGCACTTCCATATCCAGAATATTGAAGATCAGGCCGACACCCAGCGACACCAGGATAGAGGGAACGATCAGGCTGGCAATGATCAGATAGAACAAGACCGAGGATCCGCGGAACTTGCGGCGAAAGGCCATGCCTCCCATGACCGAAAGCACCACGGTCACGCTCATGACCATCAGTCCCAGCGCGAAGGAACGCCGGAAGGATCCCCAGATGTCGCCGACCGCCTGCTGCTCGAACAGATCGTAGAACCAGTGGATCGAAACGCCGTTCATCGGGAAAGTCAGTCCGCCCTTCGGCCCCTGAAAAGACAGGATGCCGATGGTGATCACCGGGCCGTAGAGAAAGACCACGAAGAGCGTGAAAAAGGCTGCCAGAACATAAAAGGAGCGGGATCTCGGTTCCATGGTCACAGCTCCTTGCGGATGTCGACGAAGCGCATCATCACGCCGATCATCAAGAGAACGGTACACAGAAGCACCACGGAAGACGCCGCCGCTGCCGGATATTGCAGAAGCGCGATCTCGTTGGAAATGATCCGGCCGACAGAGGCGCTTTGACCGCCCGACATGTGGCGTACGGTGATGAAATCTCCCATCACCAGGGTCACGACGAAAATCGACCCGATCATGATGCCGGGCTTGGCCAGCGGTATGATGACGTTGGTCAGGATCTGCAGGCCGCTTGCTCCCGCATCGCGTGCCGCCTCGATCAGGGATTTGTCGATCCGCATCATGGTGTTGAAAATGGGTACAACCATGAACAGTGCATAGAGATGCACGAAGGCGAGCACCACCGCGAAATCCGAATAGAGCAGCCATTCCAGCGGCTCGTCGATGACGCCGAGGCTGATCAGGCTGGAGTTGGCGATGCCGTTGCGCCCCAGGAAGGGGATCCAGGAAATCATCCGGATGATGTTCGAGGTCCAGAACGGAATGGTGCACACCAGGAACAGCGCGATCTGCACCGGCAGGGAGCGGACATGAAAGGCCAGGAAATACGCCACGGTAAAGCCGATAACGGCGCAGAAGCACCAGGTCAGCACCATGAATTTCAGCGTCTTCAGATAGGTGGCCCAGGTCACCGCCGAGGTCAGGTGGTAAACGTAATTGTCGAGAATGAAATCGGGAAAGAACGACCACTCGTTGAAGTTCCAGAAGCTGACCGTGACGATTGTCAGGATCGGCAGCAGCAAAAAGAACCCGAGAACGCAGGCCAGCGGCGTCACCAGCATCCAGCTGACACGTTCGGCCCGTTTCGATGGATCGATCTTCTTTGTCGTCTTCATGAGGTCAGGTCTGCCCGGAAGGTTTTAATGCCCCTGCCCGGCACAGCGCCGGACAGGGAAAGCTGGAGTTCTCGTTGCAGCGGTCAGGCGGCGATGAACTCGTTCCACTTGCGAACCATGTAACGGTTTTCGTCCATGACCGCGTTCCAGCAGGCAACGGAGCCCATGCGGTCGTAGAAGGAACCGCCATCGCGCACGGCACCGGCTTTTTCCATGACATCGCCGAACGGGTTCTTGATGTCGCCTTCGGCCGGCTTGCCTTCGAACCAGAAACCCCACTCGTCGTCGCTCATGAAGTTCTTGGAGGTTTCCGGCACGGCGGAATAATAGCCCTGGCGCATCAGGAAGCCGCCGACCCAGCCGTCGAGATACCAGTTGATATATTCATAGGCCGCGTCCAGCTCGAGGCCGGACAGGTTTTTGGAAAGACCCAGACCGCCGCCCCAGGAGCGATAGCCTTCCTTAAGCGGCTGATAGACGCAAGGAATGCCCTTGGCGCGCACGGCGGTGATCGCAGGCGACCACATGGACTGGATAACCACCTCACCGGACGCCATCAGGTTGACGCTTTCGTCGAAGGATTTCCAGAACGCGCGGAACTGACCGTTCTTCTTGGCTTCCGTGAAGATACCGAGCGTCATGTCGATCTCTTCCTGGGTCATGTTGCCCTTGTCCGGGTATTTGTATTCGCCCATCGCCTCGACAACCATCGCCATGTCCATGATGCCGATGGAGGAGATGTCGAGGATGGACGCCTTGCCCTTGAACTCCGGATTCAGCAGTTCTGCCCAGGTGTCGATCGGACGGCCGATGAGGTCCGGGCGAATACCAAGCGTATCGGCGTTGTAGATGGTCGGGATCAGAGTCATCCAGCCGGATTCTTCCTGAACGAAATCCGTGCCTTCCGGACCGGATGTAAAGCCGACCGTATGCGGCGCCGTACCCTGGGCGATGACGCTCTCCGGGGTCAGCTTGCCGCTTTTGAAGGTGCCGACAATCTTGTCGTAATTCTTGATCTTGGAGGTGTCCATCGCCTGAAGGTTACCAGCGCCCCAGACCTTCTTGCAGATCCAGTATTCGATGTCCGCGATATCGAAGGACTTTGGCTGTGTGGCCGCACGCTGCGTAACGCTGTCGCTGTCGAGCGCGGTCATCTCCAGTGTGAAACCGAGGTCTTCCTTCACCTTGGCTGCAACTTCATTGATGTTGGAAACACCGGTCCCGAACTGGCGCAATGTCACATCCTTGATGTTCTGCGCCCAGATGGTCGGAAAGCCGGTAACGGCTCCGGACCCGATGGCAGCACCAGCGGCGGCAGCGCCGCCTTTCAGGATGCTGCGACGGCTGATGCCTTTGGTGTCTAACTGCTTTGTCATGCGTTTCTGCTCCTGTTCCCTGAAAAGGATTTGTTCCGGCGTCCCCTGCCGGCGTTTCAGACGGCTTACACCGCCAAGGCGTGGGCATCCTCCGGCTTCCATGCCAGGAAGACGGTGGTGCCGATTTCGATCGGATCCGCGAAAAAGACCGTGTCCGACACGGCAGCCGTCAGATCGCCTGCGCTGCCTGCATCGAGAGCCAGATTGACCGACGACCCGAGATATTCGACGTCCTTGACGGCAGCGGTCAGCGTTGCTCCGCCCTCCCCCGCCTGTCGCTTGACGTCCAGTTTGTCCGCTCTGACGGCAACGGCCTCGCCGCCAACCCGCAATACGTTGTGGCCACCTATGAACCTGGCGACGAATTCAGTCGCAGGTGCGTTGAAGACGTCCCGGGGGGAGCCTGCCTGTTCAATTTTCCCGCCATTCATGACGATTATGTCGTCGGCCAGAGCCAGCGCCTCGTCCTGGGAATGGGTGACGTGGATGAAGGAGATCCCGAGTTCGCGCTGCAAGCGTTTCAGTTCCAGCCGCATCTTGATGCGCAGAAAGGGATCGAGCGCCGACAGCGGCTCATCGAGAAGAAGGACGGAGGGTTCGGTGATCAATGCCCTCGCCAGGGCGACACGCTGCTGCTGACCGCCGGAAAGCTGATCGGGAAGCCGTTCCGCATAGGACACCATGTCCACCAGATCGAGCAGCTCCATTGCCCGTTTCCGGCGCACCGGTTTCGCGACACCCTTCATTTTCTGGGAGAAGGCAACATTGTCCACAACACTGATGTGCGGAAACAATGCGTAATTCTGAAACATCATGGCCGTGCCGCGGCTGGCCGGCGGACGATCGGTGATGTTGGCATCGCCCAGAAGGATATCCCCCTCGCTGACCTGCTCATGACCGGCGATCATCCGCAGTGTCGAGGACTTGCCGCAGCCGGACGGACCCAGCAGGCACGAGTAGGTTCCTGCCTTGAATGTGTGATCGATGGCAGCCACGGCCACAGTCTCACCATAACGCTTGGTGGTTGCCACAAGTTCCAGGTCAAGTGCGTTGGTCATATGCTCGGTTCTCGGATCGCCTGACGATTTTGCCAGCTACTTCGCAATCACCGTGCCAGATTGTTTTTTCCGCGGAATTCCGTCATTCATGAAAAGTATCGCTCTGAAAACAGAGCGGCAGACCTGCTAAAGTGCACAATTTCTAATCAGATAGAATACACTCTGCACATTTATTGTATACAATTTAGATTGTGCACGCGAACAGCTGCGCTATGATGGCGACACCCCGAAATTCAACCAGCTTAGATGGCCACGCAGACCGCAAATCGATGCCCGACAGAAAAGACGCCCGCCACCTCCACGATCTGTTCCAGGTCCCTCCGGGACGAACACTCGATATCTGCCTGAAGATCCATGGCGCGATACTGGAGCACCGCCTCGCACCGGGCACGAAACTGTCTGAAGATGAAGTCGGCGAGATTTACGGCGCCAGCCGCACGGTTGTGCGGGCCGCCCTGCAGGCTTTGGCCCACACTGGTCTGGTCACGATTGAAAAAAATCGCGGGGCCTTTGTCGCAAAGCCGAGCATTCGTGAAGCCCATGAGATTTTCGAGGCCCGGGCGCTTATTGAACCGAGAGTGGCCCGCATGACGGCCAAATCCATCACCGAGAAGGACCTTGATCGCCTTCAGGCCCATATTGATGCGGAGCACCAGGCCCTTCATGACGGGGACATGGGCAAAGCCCTGTTTCTATCGGGCGCATTTCACACAACGATTGCCGACATTGCCGACCAGCAGGTCCTGGCCCGCATGGTCCGTTCCCTCATATCCCGGTCCTCCTTGATCATCGCCATGTATTGGCAACGCGCGGACACTGCCTGCGAAAGCCATTCACACCATGCATTGATGAAAGCTTTTGCAGAGCATGACAGCGACGCCGCGGAAGACATCCAGAAGAGCCATCTGATCGATCTTCATTCCGGGCTGAATCTTGTCGAAGTGCGCCAGCAGCACGATTCACTGAAAGACATCCTTCGGACTGGATGACGGATCATACAGCGTTTATTCCCGGAGCCTTGCCGTTGAATGCGCGGCAATGAGCGCGGATGATGTCCATCCGGGCTGCGCTCCATCGCTGGGCTTTGAACAAACGGGTCCAGCCGGGCACCCGCCGGCTTGTTGGCCGCGGCGCACCGCGGCCTGGAAAGCTGTCCTTACAGGGCGGGAATGCGCAGGACCTGGCCCGGGTAGATCTTGTCCGGGTGCGACAGCATCGGCTTGTTGGCCTCGAAGATCCCCTGGTACTTGGACCCGTTGCCATAGGCCTTTTCCGCGACCGCCCAGAGCGTGTCACCCTTTTCCACTGTGTGGAAAGTGGCTTCGGGCTCACTGGTCGCAACCGCTATCTCTTCTTCGACCTTGCCGATCCCCAGGACGTTTCCGGCCGCAAGGATCAGCTTCTCGCGCGCTTCCTGCGTCGGCGCTGCCCCGGCAATCTTGACGGTATCGCCGCTCACTTCGACCTTGATATCCCCGTCCAGCCCGAGGGCGGCGACTTCCTTCTCGATAGCTTCTGCGCTGGAGGCAGGTGCCTCGTCATCGCCGAACAGCTTCTTACCCGCATCCTTTACAAAATCGAAGAAACCCATAACTTTTTCCTTTTAAACGTGCACATGCAACAGCCTGCCGTTCCATCTGGATGACAGCAAATTTACGCTACGGAATCATATTGCAGAATTTGGCGGCCTGCGGAAGAAAATTCAGGCTCACAGCCCAAAAGGCAGTGTGCAGCTCCACTCGAAAATCCTCGCTGAGCGGCCCCGGCCTCGCGGACCGGCAATTGCCCGGCGCCCCTATTCGACCAGAAGGCTGTGCCGGTCGTCATAGACGCTTCTGAAACCCGAAACAGGCGCTTCGCCGAGAATGCGTTTCAGCATCATGTCGAGCACATCGGTACGCAGGTCGAAGTCCCTGTGCGGCACATTCAATGAATGGATCGTTACGCCCGGCTCATCCGCCAGAACCTCGGCCGGGCGGCCGAGTGCCAGAAGATTGGCGCACCAGGCCTCATCGTCATATCCGATCCCGCCGGTCGCCATACCGGCATAATCGTCTTTGGCGCGCTTTTCCACGATCGCCAGCACCCGGGTCCACAACTGCGGCCAGTTGCCGGAGTATCCGGGCAAGGGCCGGTCATCCTGCATGGCCTCCTCGCTCTGCAGATAGAAATCCAGATGCTCGATCACCGTATCCTCTCCCTGTGCTCTTCGGCTGAGCGGCAGGTCATGGGGATGGGCGAGCCGCTCCAGGAAAGACCGGCGGACGGTCTCGACCGGCAGCATGGGCGAATAAAGACTGATCGAGGACAGGACGGGATGTCGGCTCCAGTGCTCGGTGTGCGACAGAAGCGCGGCAAGCAGGGATGCTCCAAACCCATGCGCCGACAAGTGGTAGGAGACCTCGCCGCGGCGGTGACGGTCACCGAGCGCGCCGAACAGGTCGTTCAGGATGTCCAGTCCTTCACCGAGCCGCCCGTCGCCGTTGCCGTAGACGACCGACATCGAGCTGTGCTGTATTTCCTCGACAATCCTGAGCGCCGACGCCGAGAGCCGGCCTTCAATGCGCCTGTCTTTCTCCCGGCTTTCACCCAGCCCGGCAATCACATTGGCCCGCTCGACTTCCGCTTCCACCATGTCATGCACGGTGGAAGACAGGTCGTTTTCAACGGTTACGAAGAACGGATAGATGCCGTTGCTCTTGAAGACCGGTACTGCATCGCGAATTGCCGCCATCGTCGCGTTCTCGTGGCGCTGCAGCCCCATGAAATGGACGAGGACATGCTTGTACTTCGGGCTTTCCTGCAGAATTCTGACGGTTTCCTGGAGCGTCCTGGGATCGACGTGATAGGCGCCATAACGGTCCAGACGGCCGCGCGATGTGGATGCGATATGACCAAGAACATCGAAGCGCGTCGGCGGTGTGGCCGGCCGCAGAGAGTCCTTGTCGAAAGCACCTTCTCCGACCCGTAGTCCCCGGCTTCGCGAGGACAGCGGATTGACCGCCGTTGCCTTGCTGGCGACCTGCACCGCCAGCCTGAGCACCCACATGTCGACGACATTGGCGGACCAGTCCTCATAGCTCCACAGGGCCACCCCCTTGTCGCCCCAATCGGGGCCCCAGGAGTTCTGAACAAGGAATCCCTCTTCGGTGTAGCCGATCAGGATGAACGCATGCCGGCCGATTTTCTCTGCCTTCTTGTCACCGAAAGGGATGCGTCCGCTATCGGTCGCCCAGCCGGAGTGCAACTCGGCCGAGGCGAGCACCAGTCCGGCTTCATTGAGCGCTGCATGCACGTCCGACAGCCGGGGGCGCACACGGTAATAGGCACCGAGTTGCACTCCGCGCGCGCTCTCCAGAATTTCGCGCGTCATATGCCACTGCTGGCCAGAGAGCCCGCGGGTCACCGCCTCTGCACACGCACCGTTGAAATAGAACGCTTTCAGCGCGCCCCGGATCGATGACCCCGAATAGGATTCGCCCGGAAATTCATCATGGAACCGGGCGACGTTGTAGAGCATGTCCGCCGATGTCCAGGGATGCCGGTCTGCGGCCGGGAGCACCGTATCCGCAGGCAAGTTGAGCATCCGGTCGCGTGCGCGCAAATGATCGATTATTCCCGCCAGAGCATGGGCGGTACAGCTGCTCTCGTTTCCCTGATCGCGGATGCGCTCGTCGCTCCACCAGAGCGCCGTGTCGTCTCGCGGATCGATATGCGGCGCCAGGCCGGCCAGTGTGGGCTTATAGAGATAGTCGCGAACGTCCCCGACATCCGCGCTGGTCTCCAGCAACCGCATTCCGCCGAAATACAAAGTGGAAGCCGGCCTAACCAAATCGGTGTCCCCTGAAGCGTCGCCTTGAGCCCTCCTGCTCCCGTCGAATCGCGGCTGACGGGGGCAGGATGCTGACCTGTGCTGGCATCTTTCCCGAACGCACTGGAGCCGGTCTGCCTAACCGGCTTCCACATCCTCAAGAGAGGCGAGCGGCTTGATATGATCGGTCGGACCCGTGAGGAGCCCCGTCACGGATTCCAGCTTTTGCTTGTGCTCGGCCCGCATTTCCGGCGTGACTGCGAACGTGTCCGCGTCCCTAAGCGGACCGAAGTCATGCCCTGTCAGCCGTTCCAGTTCCTCAATCGTCACCTGGTACTCCTCGAAACCCTGCCCGAAGACCAGTTCCAGGTCTTTTGGTTTGACGAGATGCTCCTGGGAGAGAATGAAGGCCTGCGCCTGAAGCACACGCCGGCTCGACCGTCCGCGCCGTGTCCTGCCGATCGAGGCAACGACCTTCCAGAAACGCATCGGCACCTGAATGCCCGAACGTTTCTGCACCGGGTCGCCGCAATCGAACACACATCCGACAAAGACCGAGATCCTCGCATCCGCATCGTCTGTCTTGTCGAGAACATGCTCCTCGAGCTTGAGCCATATTTTCTGGTTCAGGCTTTTGTGCTGGGGCGCGATATTCGGGAAATACATGGAGTCCCGATTGGCCAGTTCGGCCTCTTGCTTGGTTCCCCAGCAAGGATCGAGCCGGCGGATCAGATGGCCCCGGTCCAGATCGTTTCTGGAATAGAGATCTTCCCCGGCCTGTTGGTCTTCCGCGAGCCTGGGGTCGAGTTTGAAGGAATTTATCCTTCTCGGCCGGCGCAGTTCGTTGCCGTCGATGTTGGCGGCCGCATAAAAGGCGAGCCTGCGTTCTCCGTTTATGACGGCCGAAAAATGCGTGTATTTCAGCTCGGTGTCACCGGTGTGCGTCTGCGCGAGTTTGAGCACCTGCACACTGTTCAGTTCCGGAAGCGGAACCCGCAGGGAGCCCTCGCCGAGGAAGTCGGGCTGATAGCCCTGCCGGTCCTCGAAAAGCCGGCTGTCTTCCGCCGAAGCGGACCCGGTCGATCCGCCTGAAGACTTCGTGTCCTCGTCTTCGTCACCGGTTGCGGTTTCGAAATAAACGGAATGACGCGTCAGGATATCGGCGACGGCGTCAATCTTGACGGCGTAGTTCTGCGTCAGCGCGCTTCCAGCATAGTGAAGGCCCACGGCACCTCCCGTATCGACATCGATGATCATCGAACCGGAATTGCCGCCGAGGGTGGTCGCATTATGTGTGAAGCCTGTGGGCGACTGGTTTTCGTCCATGATCTGGCCGGGCGCGAAACGTTTGACGTTGTAGATATCGCTGAAATACTGGTCCATCGCATCGACCGGATTGTCGCGCACGGCTTTTGCCGGATAGCCGATGACGCCGATCGTGTCGGGCTTGCGTCCGTCAAGCTGAAGAGCGACGGGGTCCGCCATATTCGTCAACGCACTCCTGTCCATCTTGAGGATCGCCACGTCCGGCAATCCCGTTGGCTCGATATGGAGTATCGAGGACACCAGCATTTCGAGCTGTTCGTCGGATTCATGCTCCTCGCGCAGGTCCATGTAGACCTTGATGCCGCGCGCGAAGCCCCAGCCCTCGCGCCGAAGCTGGGCGAAATAGGCGGCAACATGCCGATTGGTGACGAAAGTGTCTTCATTCACACGCCAGCCGGTGCCGATCCATTTGTTGTGAGGATCGTTACGCAGATCCACCCTGCCGACATTGGCAATCGCCCGGTCGATCACATTACGCCTGGGAAGAAGAGCATCTCTCCAGAGTTGCAATTTGGGCGTTTCGAAGGTGCCGTTCTTGACCAGCAGCGACGGATAGCCGGTACGCATCACAATCGCTTCGGTATAGGTCGGAGCGCTCAGGTCGGTCTTGCCCTTGCGCAGCCGGTCGACCGCTTCTTCAAGTGTGGCCGGGCCACTTCTCGCGGTGACGCCTTCAAGCATCTCATCCGGCGGGAATGGCGCTTCCGAGACAATCTTGCTTTCGTTATTGAGAAGACTTTCAAGCGCTTGACGGTTTTCAAGCTGGGACTGGAAAACAGTTTTCATGACAGATACCCAAATGTTTGAACCAAGAATAAGAAATAACTGATCGGAAAATTCGACCCTGAGGCGATAAAGGGAAATTATACACTAATAGCGTTTCGATTTACAGCCGAAAATTAAAAGAGCCGTAGTCGTTGCCGATGATCTCTCGTAGAAGCGGCCGCCGGATCTTGCGGAACGAAAACCAGTTCCGCAGTATCGTTTCGCTGCCTTTGGCACCTATATGTCTTCTTTAGTCAGGCAGACAAACCACCGGGATCGCAAATGACCGCCACACCGCCCCTCTTCCAGTTCGACAATTCCTATGCCCGGGACCTCCCGGGGTTTTATGTCGCATGGGAAGGGGCAAAGGTCCCGCAGCCGGAACTTGTTCTCTTCAACCGTCCCCTGGCCGAAGAACTTGGTATCGATCCTGCAGGTCTGGAGACCGCCGATGGTGCGGCAATTTTCGCTGGTGTGAAGCAGCCCGGAGGCGCCTCTCCCCTCGCCCAGGTCTATGCAGGCCATCAGTTCGGCGGATTCTCACCGCAGCTGGGAGACGGCAGGGCTCTGTTGCTGGGTGAGGTCATCGACACGCACGGACGGCGGCGCGACATCCAGCTCAAGGGCTCGGGACCGACGCCCTTCTCGCGCGGCGGCGACGGCAAGGCGGTCATAGGCCCGGTGCTGCGCGAATATATCATCGGCGAAGCCATGTACGCTCTGGGCATCCCGACCACGCGCGCCATGGCCGCCGTGACAACAGGCGAAATGATTTACCGGGAAGGTCCGAAGCCCGGTGCCGTCCTTGCCCGCGTCGCCGCAAGCCACCTGCGCGTCGGCACCTTCCAGTATTTCGCGGCCCGCGGCGAAACAGACAAGGTCCGCCTTCTCGCAGACTATGCCATTTCCAGACACGATCCGGATCTTGCCGAAGACCCGGACCGTTTTCTCAGGTTTTTCCGCCGTGTCACGGAACGCCAGGCCGCGCTCATGGCTCGCTGGGTGCTCGTCGGCTTCGTGCATGGTGTCATGAACACGGACAACACCACGATCTCCGGCGAAACCATCGATTACGGCCCATGTGCCTTCATCGACACCTACGATCCGCAGGCCGTGTTCAGCTCCATCGATCACGGCGGGCGCTATGCCTTTGCCCGCCAGCCGCAAATCGCCCAATGGAACCTTGCCCGCCTTGCAGAAGCACTGCTTGCCCTGATCGAGCCGGAGGATATGGACAAGGCGGTGGATCTGGCCGGTACGGAACTCGCCCGGTTCCCGGAGCTCTACAATGGGCACTGGCTGGAGGGCATGCGCGCCAAGCTCGGGCTTGAAACGGATGCGGAAGGCGACCTGGAGTTTTTCCAGGCACTATTGACGGCGATGGCCGAACAGGGCGTCGATTACACACTGTTCTTCCGCGCGCTGGGTGCGGCTGCGGAAGGTGCACCGGAAAAGGCGTGCGCGTTCTTTGCCGATCCGGCTGCGTTCGACCCCTGGCTGGCCGCGTGGCACGAAAGGCTGGAAGCGGAAGGAACAGCAACGGACCGTATCAGGACCAGCATGGATGCGGTCAATCCGATTTATATCCCCAGGAACCACAAGGTGGAAGAAGCGCTGAGTGCCGCTGAAACAGGTGACTACACAGCGGCCAGACAACTCCTGAACGTTCTGAAGACGCCGTTCACCGAGAACCCCGATTTCGAGGCCTATGCGCAGCCGGCGCCGGCATCCTTCGGCACCTACCAGACGTTCTGCGGCACCTGAAACCGGTGGGACACCTGTTTTGTTCACCGGGAAACGCACCGGAAATCCAATACTGAGCGCACAGGAGCACCGGTAGCGATCACTTGCCTCTTGCCCCCTTCCCGGCAGTCCGACTAGTCTCCCGCAAACAGCGCAAGCTGACCGATCTTTGCCTTTGAAACGGGAAGTTCCAGATATGCCCACACCCGCTTACGACGACCAGAATGTCTTTGCCAAAATCCTGCGCGGCGAGTTGCCGTGCCACAAGGTTTACGAAGATGACAAGACGCTGGTCATCATGGATATCATGCCGCGCGGAGACGGGCATATTCTGGTGGTCCCGAAAGCGCCCTCGCGCAACATTCTGGACATCGCCGGCGAAGACCTCAATGCCGTCATGGCGACGGTCCAGAAGATGGCGCACACTGTGATCAAGGCATTCGATGCGAATGGCACGACCATCCAGCAGTTTTCCGAACCGGCGGGTGGACAGGTGGTTTTTCATACGCATGTGCACGTAATCCCGCGCTTCGACGGTGTGCCGCTCAAACCGCACACCGGCGAAATGGCCGACAATGATCTCCTCGCCGCCCAGGCGGAACAGATCCGCACAGCGCTCGGCTAGAAGCACTTTCCGGTCATATTGGATCATTTGCCCGGAAATCTGGTGACCTGGAAGCCAAAGGCGTCAGGCAACACCTGCCTTTTCGGCGGCTTCCTGCTGATCGGCCACAAGCCGCTGGTCGTCCTGAAGTACGGTTTGCGGCGCAGGGCGCTGAAAGTAGTTGTCGGTAAAAACCTTGAATTCCTCGAATTCCGGCACGAGGCCGTAGGCCATGCCCGCACGGAGCCCCGTGGCCCACAGGACATCGACAGCGGTTATTCTTTCTCCCAGCACATAAGGCCCCGTGGCAAGCTGCGCCCGCATGGTTTCCATCACCGTATCGTAGCTGCCATAGGCCGACATCACTTGCGGGGCTTCATCCCGTTTCATGGCGCGGTCGATCAGGGCGGGCTCGAAACAGGCCGCCATATAGACGAACCAGCGCAAATACGGCCCACGCAACGGATCGGTCAACGCAGGCGCCAGACCTTTGCCCGGAAAGAGATCCGCGAGATAGAGATAGATCGCAACCTGCTCGGTAACGATCGCCTCACCGTGTCGCAGGGCCGGCACCTTGCCGGCAGGATTTAAGGCGAGATAGTCCAAACGGCGGTTTTCGCCCAGTTTCAGATTGAGAAAACTGAGTTTATAAGGGACGCCCAGCTCTTCAAGAAGCACGCGAACGCCAGTTGCCCGGGTCTGCGGGGCATAAAAAAGTTCTATTTGATCGGACATGCCGGCCTTATTCGATTGGAGTTGAGTTTCTGCGCGGTCAACCTAGCTTATCAAGGGCCAGCCAGCCACACAGCAGGAACGCCTCTGCTGACAGGACGCCGACAACAACTCTCTGCCGCGCGGCGAAAAAAGCTGCGAAACCAACCCCTGTCGCGGCCAGCCGCAGCCAGACAGGCGTTTCCGCCAATACGCCTTGCGGAAACAGGATCAGTTTGGAAATAACGCCGGCGACGAGTGCGGTTGCCACGCAGCGAACCCAGATGAGCAACTCGCCGTCCTCACTGAGCCTGCCACCGGCAAAAACACCCAGCCAGCGCCAGACGTCGGTGGCCAACCAGCCCGCCACGAGGATCATCACGAAAGGCCACCACCAGGTCTCGGAAAGAATCACATCCGTCATGTCAGCCCCCTGCGGTAAAGCCGCGTGCCGACATAGGCCAGTGTGCCGCCGACAAGCCCTGTCCAGAGAAGGTCAAGACCGGGAAAATAGATGAAAAACAGCGGCCCCAGGGCCAACCCGGCGATCATGGCAACCCTGTCGGCATTCAGCCGGGAAGCCCCCCACAGCGAACACAGGAAATAGACCGGCGTCAGCAGGAAGAGCGCTCCTGCCACGATGTCCGGCAAGCGTTCGACAAGGAGATAGGCAATCGCGGTCATGCAGAAGACGAAACTGGACACCGATCCGCCGAAGCCGACAAAAAACAGCAGGCGACCTTCTCTCGGCAGGTCCGGCAAGTGTTTCATCGCATAGACCCAGGCCGTCACCGCGACGAAATGGGAGGCGACAAGCAACTGCCAGTTCCGGGTCTTGCCCGGCACCTTGATGAGCGGCATCAGCGCCATGGTCATCGGCATCAGGCGTACGGACGCCAGCGCCACGGCAATTCCGGCCGGAAGAAGCCCCATGCCGGAAGATAGCGCACCGGTCAGAACCACGATCGACGGCAGCGCCCAGACAAAACCGGTCATGGCAAGTGTTTCGGCCAAAGTCAGGCCGGTTTCGCGCGCAAGACCCGCGTAGCCGACAAAAGCCGCGGTGAGGATAAAAGCTGGAATGGAGATCGCCGCACGAGCTCCGCGCAACATCCAGATTCGGCCGGGAACCGTCGTGCCCGTCTGCGTTTCCGGCCACTCGGGCCTTTCAGGGACAGTCATTTCACAGGACTCGAAGCAAGGTAGATAGTAAGGTTTCCTTACCTTTTCGACACAAAGCTGTCCAGCCCGGCCGGTGGAAAGGCAGCCGGTATCAGACCGATCGGGTCAGACCGCCGTCGATCCGGATATTCTGCCCGGTGATATAGCCCGCCTGCTCGCTGGCAAGATAGGAAATCAGGCTAGAAACCTCATCCGAGTAACCATACCGGCCCATGGGAATGCGGGCCTTTCGGTCAGCCGTTTCCGGCAGACTGTCGATGAATCCCGGCAGGACATTGTTCATGCGTATGTTCCGAGCCGCGAACTTGTCGGAAAAAAGCTTGGTGAAAGCGGCAAGCCCCGCCCGGAACACTCCCGAGGTCGGAAACAGCGGATCCGGTTCAAAGGCTGCGAAAGTGGATATGTTGATAATGGCACCGCCACCCTGGTCCGCCATCACCGGCGCGACAAGCCGGCTCGGGCGAATGACATTCATCAGGTAGACGTCCATGCCCAGGTGCCAATCCTCATCGCTTATTTCCAGAATGTCCCCTTTGGGACCGTGCCCCGCGGAATTTACCAGAACATCTATTTTTCCATAAGCTTCCAGAGTTTTCTTAATAATTTCATTCAAGTCATCGGCAACAAGGTTGGAGCCCGTGAACCCGATCCCGCCCAATTCTTTCGCGAGCGCCTCTCCCTTACCGGAGGACGACAGGATCGCGACCTTGAAACCATCGGCCGCCAATCGTTTGGCGGCATCAGCCCCCATCCCGGATCCGCCTGCCGTGATCACTGCAACTCTTGTCTCGGACATCAACTGTCTCCTGCTTCTCTGCACAAAGATTAGGGACCCTGCAAGCAATCCGCAAATGAATTGAAGGAATGGAATCGATCAAGGAACCATATGGGTAAAGCCGTTGGGACACAGCGATTTTCACGTTTCGGCAAGCACATGCCTATTCCACAAGGCGCAACTTCAGGTAATATATACCATTGATTGATTTTTATTGTTTTCAGAGGAATGCGACATGCCTATCGGACTTGTTTTGGGCGGCGGAGCCCCGAATTTGCCGCTGATGAGCGGTGCATTGCTGGCGCTCGATGAAGCAGGTCTCGAGTTCCGCGTGATTTCCACCACCGGGGCCGGCATGCTGGCCGGGCTGCTTTATGCCTCGCCGCAAAGGGCAACTCCCGACAACGACCTTGCAACCACCCGCCGGGAGGCCCTGAAAGCCACCCGCCTCATGGGCATCGACGACCTGATTTATCACTTCATGCCCGTCAACTTCAAAATCTTCCAGAAACCCGGCCCGATTGCCGAGGCCATGGCCCCGGCCTTCAACACTTTCCTGTCCACTTTTCCCAGGGAAAGACGGGACCAGCGCCTGATGGGAGACTGGCTGGCTCTGGTTGCCGCGACGATGATGCCATCCAATCTGAGCACGAAGAGCAAGGGGCTTTGCCAGGCACCATCCTGGATCGAGGCCATGGTCGATTTCGACGATCTGGTGAAAAATCTGGGCGAAACCCGCTTCCGCCTCGGCGCCTACAGCGTCGAGGACAGGGACGACGTCACATTCAACCGGGAAGACATCACCATCGACCACTGCAAAGCGGCTCTGGCGATGCCCTTCATCTATGAGCCCTACAAACTCAGAGATCCGAAGACCGGCGAGGAAAAAACCTATCTGGAGGGATCCGCCTTCGATCCTCTCAAACTCGATCCGGATGACGTCATGGTCGAACATGACGTCGACACCATCATCTTCTTCGACATACTCGGCCATCGCAGGCTGATCGACGAGCCGCGCGACCTGACGGACGCCTGGGTTCAATCGATCATCGCCCCGCTTACCAGACTCGCCGAAAACAGCGTCACTTCCTTCAAGTCAAAGCGGGACCTTCATGCAAGGGAGCGTTTCCTGATGCAGATGGACCGGATCATGGATCTGGCCGAAAGCGACCCCGGGGCCATTCAAAAACAGCTCAAACAGGTGCGCAACGACCGGGAGCTTTACGAACTGGTCGATCTGCTTGGCAGCGCGGATGTCGATCTGGCTGCATTCGACGACCGCGCCCAGACCTATCTCGATCAGAACCCGGATCCAGAGCTGGCCAAATTCGTGGGTCTGGCGCTGACCGACTACCGGACCTTCGTGCTGAAGCGCGAGGCGTTTCTGAAAAAACGGGAAAAGGCGCTCGGCGGCAAATCCATTTGCAAGAAGACGCACAGCAGCCGCTCGGAACTGCTCAGAATGCCCTTCCGCCGGCACATTCCGGAAGAGCATTGGCCGAAGGTCCTCGACTGGAGCCATTCCAATATGTCGATGCTCTTCGACATCGGCTACGAAACCGGCAAAAGCTTTGTCGCCAGTCACAAGGAACGGCTTGAAAGCAGCCTGGGAAAGACACTCGAACGTGAACCGGAACCAGCCACCGCCTGAGCAGAGCGGGGCCGAAAGCCCCCTTCAGGCCTTCGCAAACAGAAAAAGCCCCGGAAGGGTATCCGGGGCTTTTCAGGTGTTTAATCAAGCGTCAGTCGGCCAGCGGCACTTTGGGCACCATGCTCTTCTTCGCCGACCCGCCTTTTGAGGCCGGCGGCTTGGTATCCTTGGCAGCCACGGCCTTGGCCGTGGGCTTGCGCTTGCGTTTCGGCTTCGGCTTGGCGCTCGCCTTGGGTTTCGGCGGTGTCGCCCGCTCCTCGATGCTTTCCAGCAACAGACCCTTGCTGTCCTCTGAAACGGACACCTTGACCATGCCGCCCTTTTTCAGCTTGCCGAACAGAACCTCGTCCGCGAGCGGCCGCTTGATATGCTCCTGGATGACCCGGCCAAGTGGCCGGGCCCCCATCTGGTTGTCATAACCTTTGTCCGCCAGCCATTTTACCGAAGCTTCGGTAAGTTCGAATGTCACGCCGCGATCCGCGAGCTGAACTTCGAGCTGCATCACGAACTTCTCGACGACCTTGTAAACCACTTCCATCGGCAGATTTCCGAACGGAATGATCGCATCGAGACGATTGCGGAACTCGGGCGTGAACAGCTTGTTGATCGCTTCTGTGTCGTCGCCTTCCCGCTTCACGCGGTTGAAGCCGACCGGCATCTTCTCCATGTCCGCAGCGCCCGCGTTGGTCGTCATGATCAGGATGACATTGCGGAAATCGACCTGCTTGCCGTTGTGATCGGTCAGCTTGCCGTGGTCCATCACCTGCAACAGGATGTTGAAAAGATCCGGATGGGCCTTTTCGATCTCGTCGAGCAACAGCACGCAGTGCGGATGCTGATCGATACCGTCGGTCAGCAACCCTCCCTGGTCGAAACCGACATATCCCGGAGGCGCGCCGATCAGGCGGGAGACCGTGTGGCGTTCCATATACTCCGACATGTCGAAGCGGATCAGCTCCACCCCGAGCGACAGGGCGAGCTGGCGTGCCACTTCTGTCTTGCCGACACCTGTCGGGCCGGAGAACAGATAACTGCCGATCGGCTTGTCGGGTTCGCGCAGGCCCGCACGGGCGAGTTTGATTGCCGATGCCAGCGTTCCGATGGCGGCATCCTGGCCGTAGACCACCCGCTTCAGGTCCTTGCCGAGGTTTTCCAGAACTTCCGCGTCGTCCTTGGACACGGATTTCGGTGGGATCCGCGCCATCGTGGCGATGGTGTTCTCGATTTCCTTCACACCGATGGTCTTCCGGCGCCGGGCTTCGGGCACCAGCATCTGCGAGGCGCCTGTTTCGTCAAGCACGTCGATCGCCTTGTCCGGCAACTTCCGGTCGGAGATATATTTAGCCGAAAGTTCGACCGCGGTCTTGATGGCGTCATTGGTGTAGCGGACCTTGTGGAAGTCCTCGAAATAGGGCTTCAGGCCTTTCAGGATATCGATGGCATCCGGGATCGACGGCTCGTTGACGTCGATCTTCTGGAAGCGGCGGACAAGCGCCCGGTCCTTCTCGAAGAACTGCCGGTATTCCTTGTAGGTCGTCGAGCCGATGCAGCGGATCGCGCCCGATGCCAGCGCCGGCTTCAGGAGATTGGAGGCATCCATTGCCCCGCCCGAAGTAGCGCCCGCACCAATCACGGTGTGAATCTCGTCAATGAACATCACCGCGCCGGGATAGTCCTCGATTTCCTTGACGACCTGTTTAAGGCGTTCCTCGAAATCGCCGCGGTAGCGGGTGCCGGCCAGAAGAGAGCCCATATCGAGCGAGAAGATGGTCGCATCCTTCAGGACCTCCGGCACGTCGCCATTGACGATACGATGCGAAAGCCCCTCCGCGATGGCCGTCTTGCCAACCCCCGGGTCGCCCACAAAAAGCGGGTTGTTCTTCGAACGGCGGCACAGGATCTGGATCGTGCGCTGGATCTCGCGGTCACGGCCGATCAGCGGATCGATCTTGCCGTTGAGCGCCTTCTCGTTGAGGTTGACGCAATAGGCTTCCAACGCATCGGTTTTCTGGTTGGCCTTTTTCTCCGTTTCGGCACCGGGCAGCACGTCTTCCTCGTCCGCCCCGTCCACAGGGCGCGCCTCGGACATGCCGGGGCGCTTGGCGATCCCGTGGGAAATGTAATTGACCGCGTCGTAGCGGGTCATGTCCTGATCCTGCAGGAAATAGGCGGCGTGGCTCTCGCGCTCGGCAAAGATCGCGACAAGCACATTCGCCCCTGTCACCTCCTCGCGCCCGGAGGACTGGACGTGGATCACCGCGCGCTGAATGACACGCTGGAACCCGGCCGTTGGCTTGGAATCCTCGTCACTGTCCGTGACAAGGTTGTCCAGCTCGGTCTCAACATATTCGATGAGATTCCGGCGGATCGTATCCAGATCGACATTGCACGCACGCATGACGGCGGCAGCGTCCTGATCGTCCAGCAATGCCAGAAGAAGATGTTCAAGCGTCGCATATTCCTGCTGGCGTTCATTGGCGAAAGCCAACGCCTGATGCAGGGCTTTTTCAAGACTGCGTGAGAAAGAAGGCACTTGCGTTTGTCCTCACTTTTTTTCCATGACGCATTGCAAAGGATGCTGATGCTTACGCGCGAAGTCCATCACCTGGGTCACTTTCGTCTCCGCGACCTCGTAGGAGAATATTCCGCATTCCCCTACCCCGTGATGGTGAACATGCAGCATTATACGGGTCGCCTCTTCCCGGTTTTTCTGAAAGAAGCTCTCCACAACGTGAATGACGAACTCCATGGGAGTATAGTCATCATTTAACAGCAGCACACGATAGAGATTGGGCCGCTTGGTAACTGTTTTGGTGCGGGGGATAACAACCGTTCCGGCGTCTCCACCGTCATTGTCATAATCTGAGCCCGCCGACATTGCCGCTTCTACCGCCTCTAAAACTCCGGCCATCACCATTCCCTGCTCCGGCTCAGCCATCACCGGCCAGTCCGCAGTTTGGTCCCACAACGCACCCCGCGCCGCCGGTCGGCATTTTCTTGATGTTAATCCTGCCGCGCAAGTCGCGCTCGCGCAATGGTCGATTTCATCAACATTTCGGAATACAGCGCATTTGAACCATGCGCCCGTTCGTTGAAACTGAATGTAGGTGTGCGGAAAGAAATTAAAAGATGGGAGGGATAGGCAATTCCAGCATGCATCCGGTCAGTGGGACCAGGACGGGCAGCGGCGGGCTAAAACTGTGCATATACGAAAAAACCCGGCTCAATGCGGCCGGGTTTCAGTCTGTTCGCCTTCAAGCGGCGGATAGGAACGGCAGTTACTTCGCCATTTTACCGAGAACGCCTTCGTAGGGCTTGTAAGCATCCTTGGAGAGGTCGGTCATCATTTCGCCGATCTTGGTCATCTCACCGACAAAACCTTCATACGCGGTCTTGAAGTAGTCAGCCTGAGCTTCGAACGCCTTGTCGAGAGACTTGGAGGCAACCAGCTTTTCAACCGCTGCGGATCCGTCTTCGAAGGACTTTTTCTGGTAGTCGACAACCTCGGCGGCGATCGCCTGGAAGCCCTTGTTCATGGAACCGAAGGTCTCCATGGCCAGATCCATGTTCTCTTTGCTCAGTTTCTGCATTTCTTCAAAGTTGCTCATCATACCTTGCCCTTAGTTTTCAGCGAACCGGGTTCGGAGGAAGCACATTGGCCCAGTTACCTCCTCGGTGCGCGTATCGCGTTACCTGCAGTAAATTGTGATAATGCACTGCACAATTAGTGTCAAGGTGATTTTGCAGTGCAACAACAACCCATACGGGAAACCACTGATCTGACCGAGGGAGCGTATTCGCCCCTCCCAGGACGCAGCCGGCATGCTTTTTCTGCTCTGGCACCAGTCAAGGAAAAGTACGGAATCTTTTTGCCTCGCAACACAAATACAAGTGCTACTTCCGGAATTTTATATTTAAACGATACTTTTCGAAAATAAGTTCGTTTTTTTAGTAAAAATACTGATATATTAAGAATTATCTCGATATAAATTCTTTAGTAGGATGAATTTTTTCTTTAAACTCAACTTAACGAAAGATTAACCCTATCCAAAAACTATTTTTTAATATGCTTTTTATGCTGACTATTTACACATTCGTAACCGTGTTTGCCTCAAATGTCCCGAGAACATTGGAGCAGCTGGTTTGAATCGCTAGGGGGTTGAGATCCGTCCCGGCCTGCTCCAGACACGAACCACCTGACCCGGAATGGGATAGTAACTGTGTTTGGTATGCGTACTCTTTGGAATGCCCGGGCAATTGCCCATGCGGCAAAAATCCTGACCCTCGGCGTCCTCCTCTTCAGTGTCCCGGCAACTGCGCTGGCCAACTCGAAATATGCGGGCATCGTGGTGGACGCGAAGACCGGCAAGACCCTTTACTCCTCTTCTGCCGATTCCTATCGCTACCCGGCTTCGCTCACCAAGATCATGACCCTTTATATGGTCTTTGAAGAGCTTGAGGCCGGAAGGCTGACTCTGGATTCCCGCCTCAAGGTTTCGAAATACGCGTCGGGCCGTCCGCCGTCGAAGCTTGGCCTCAAGCCGGGAGGCACCATAAAAGTGAAGGACGCGATCCTGGCACTGGTAACGAAATCGGCCAACGACGTCGCGACGGTCATCGCCGAGAATATCGGCGGTTCGGAAAGTTCATTCGCCAAGCGCATGACCCGCACCGCGCGCCAGTTGGGCATGAACAAGACCACCTTCAAAAATCCGCACGGTCTGCCGAACTCGGGCCAGCGCACCACGGCAAGAGACATGGCAACGCTCGGCCGTGCAATCCAGGAACGCTTTCCGAACTACTACGGCTACTTCAAAACCCGCTCCTACACCTACAACGGCCGTACCTACGGCAACCACAACAAGTTGCTGGGCCGGGTGAAGGGCGTGGACGGCATCAAGACCGGGTATATTCGCGCCTCCGGGTTCAATCTTGTCACCTCGGTCAACCGTGGAGGCCGGCATATTGTCGCTGTGGTCATGGGTGGACGGACCGGGGCCTCTCGCAACGCCCAGATGACCAAGCTGATCAACAACTATCTGTCCAAGGCCAGCCGTGGACCGAAGACGGCACCGGTCATTGCCCGGCGTTCCCTGGAACCGACATTCGTAGCCGCCGCGCTTAAAAACCCGCCTCTTCCAACCGCAAAGCCCGGAAGCGAACCGGCCCCGGCTTCGGGCACGCCAATGGTGCTCGCATTCAATCCGCCTGCGACGGCCTCCGTCGTGCCGATGCCTGCCCCGGCCACGGTGCCAGGTTTCGGGGATGCAGTGCCTCTGCCGCCGAAAATGATCAAACAGCGTCTCGATTCGTCGTTCGCCGTGGCGACATCCCTGCCGCCGATCCCGCCGGAAAGCCCCGATACGCCGCTGACCACGAATTCAATCACCACAACCGCTCTGCGTCAGGCCGTCCGCGACAAAGCCGCCCGGACAGGCGGCCGCCAGGTTGCCACCGCCCCGGCACAGCCGTTCAAGACCGTCAATGTGGAGACCATCCGGATCGATCCCACTCCGGTCGAGACAATCAGTGCGGAAATTGCGGAAGCGGCAGAAAACCCGCCGGAAACCGAAGAGGATTCGGTGACGGTCGCCACCAGCGATACACGTGACATTGAGCCGGGCTGGCAAGTTCAGATTGCTGCCGCCGAAACAGAAGGCCAGGCCATCACGATGCTCAAGAACGCCAAGGCCAAAACCGGTGCCGCACTGCGTGGCCGCTCACCTTACACGGAACCTGTCGAAGCCAAAGGCCAAACCCTGTACCGGGCGCGTTTCGTGGGCTTTGAAACCAAATCTGCAGCCTGGAATGCCTGCAAGAGACTGAAATCTGCAAAATATGCCTGCTTCGCCATCTATCAGTAACTGCGTAACGGATGCCGTCAATGTCTTCTGAGAAGCGTGTCTTTAGCCTCGTTGATTTTCGCCGCGAGGAAACCGGAGCCGCCCTGGTCGGGGTGAACTCTCTTCATAAGCCGGCGGTGCGCGGCTCGAATTTCCGCGTCCCCGGCGTCGGAAGAAAGCCCCAGGATCTGGTAGGCCTCCTCATCTGTCATGGGGCCCGCGCTCGCCGCGCTTCTCTGCCGATCTGTTCCATCAGACTGGAAGTGTTCACGCCAACCGGCAAGCCGGCGGTCGAGATAGGCTTCGATTAAATTCTGGCTCTGTTCGTCCTGGCCTGTTTCACGCCAGAAAGCCAGTAAGTCGTCTTCGCTCATATCGTCCAGCCCACGGCCCTGAAAGCCGCCGGCCAAAACGGTTCCGGTCATGACACCCGTATCGTGGTCAAGCTCCATTTCAAGCATCGCGGTGCGGACACGCGATTGCTGACCGGCAGCCTTCGTCGGTTTGTAACCTCCCGTGAGGCCGCGCAGGCCTGAAAGTCCCATAACAGACAATCCGAGCCCGAAGAGCGGTATTGCGAAGACAAACCGTCCGCCGAATGCGAAGACGGCCGCAAGGGCGATCAGGAAGATGCCGCCATAGAACCGGAGCTTGCGGGCCAGCACCTTCGGATTGGCATTCACGAAGGCCTGGCCAGCAGCGAGAAGCAGCACCAGCAGGATTCCACTGATCAGAAGATAGATCATCCGGCGATCCCTAATCCTGTTGTCGATTGCCGCCAAATTGCTGCCATGGCCCAACCTCCCTGCGAACCCAACCCGCCCGTTTCAGGTCAAACCGTGACAGGTCGACGAAATGACGGACATCTTCAAGGGGTCTTTCTGACAGGAGCGCCCCTTGGATCTCCAGGACGCACGGCTTGATGCAATTCGCCGGAAAAGGCAACCCTGCAAGACCACCGCCGTGAACCAGTCCCGCTATCCCGGATCGCGAGATCACCTCCGGCTGGGCTTCAGCTGTTGCAGCAGCAAACGGGCCCCCTGGCCACCCTGCTTCTCCAGCGCCTGGAGCGCCGTACGGCCACCGCTTGCGAAAACGGCGACCGCCTTGAGCAGATCCGCCAACTGCTTCGCGGAACCTGCGTCGAACGGGCAATAGGCGCCGTTGGTCAGGCGCGCCATTTCCCGGAACGCCCGCTCGGCGACACTGTCACGCCCCTCCTGAAAGAGGAACATCGGGACACCGAGCAACCCCAGTTGCCCCGCCTTGTCGCACAAAAGGTCGATGTCCTCTTCCATGCAATCGCCGACATAAACCAGCGCCGCGATCTTTTCCTTGTCCGCCGCGCCCAGAGCCGCCGACAGGACCTTGCGGATCTGCGTGCGGCCGCCCTGGCAGGCAATGCCGCTCATCGCACGCGCCAGGGCTTCCCCGCTTTCGAACCAGCGCGAAGCCCTGCACTCCCCGAAGCCGCGGAAATAGACAAGCTTGATCTTCAGCCCGCCGACCTTGTCGGACGCCTGAAACATTTCTGCCTGGATATGACAGGCCTGATCCCAGGTGGGCTGCCGGCTCATGGTGGCATCCAGTGCAAAGATCAGCCGGCCTCCGCGATCGGCCGCCGGCGCTTCCCGGACTTTCTCCAGAAAAGCGGCAACATCCGAATCGGCAGATGGTTTGTCCGGCCGCTGATCCTGACGAACAAACGGAACCTTTGTACTTTTGCCGGTTGGTGCCACCACGGCCATAATCCTCCTGCTTTCTTCTCCCTTTCAAATTGGGACCGGCAATCGTGTTTGGCAAGCGCGCTTGCGGCTGGACAAGGCCTGTCCCGTCAATTGGCGATGGCAACCCCGGCGCCAAATCGGCCCCTGCCTGGCCGGAAAAACCGCAGATAGACTTCGGCGGCAAGCGCATTGGGAACCCAGCAGGCCCAGGCAATCAGGGAATACGCCGTTTCGAAGTCTGCATCGTATGCCATGGCTATTCCCAAATAAACGCGCAACGTCACCGCCGCGAAGGTCAGCGCGGCCGATCGCAGCATCCAGGCCTTGTGACGCACGAAGTCGCGGCGTATGGCAAGCACGAGGCCTGTCGCCGTCGTCGCCACCCACACGACCGCCAGCAAACCGAAACCGGTGCCGGCAAAACTCCCTGCCGTTGTGTGAAAGGCCAGTTGAAGACCGGCAACGCCGGACACGAAAATGGCGGCGACATAGACCCGCCCGAGCCAACGGTGAACCGCGGGCCGCCGCAGTCTGAACCCCGTCCAGAACTGAAATGGCATGACTGCAAGCGCGAGGGGCGCAACGCCGATGTGGGCGTAGAGCGCCAGGGCGTTGCCATCGAGATGATGTGCCATGTGTTCCATGGCCTGCATCACCCCCTGGGGCACGAACCGATACGAAACGGCTGCGACCGCCACCGACAGCACCGCCATGGTGACATATCCACCCCTGCTGCAAACCCTGAAAAACCGTTCCACTGCACACCTCCAATCAAACTTGACACTGTCAAGATAAGTCACGACTTGACAGTGTCAAGTCAATGCCTGATGAAGTTTTCATGAAAACACCCGCAACGCCCCCACGCCGCCCCCGGGACGGCACTCTCAGAACAGCTCTGGTGGATGCAGGCGTGGCCCTGTTGCGCACACGCGGTCCCGATGGTCTGTCCTTGCGGGAATGCGCGGCGCAGGCAGGCGTGTCTCACGCGGCACCCGCCTATCATTTCAAAAATCTTGCCGGTCTCTCCACCGCCATCGCCGCGCGCGGCTACAGTCTTTTCTGCACGGCCATGACGGCTCGACTGGCACGTGCCGCGAATTCACCCACGGCACGGCTGAACGCGATCTGCCACGGGTATCTCGATTTTGCGAGCGCCCATCCGGAATTGTTTCTGTTTATCTTTTCCGGCCAGCAGCTCGACAAGGAAAACGACGATTTCGCGCAGCACTCCTCGAATGCCTACGGCATCTTGCGCGAGGCCTGCGCTCCGTTCGTGCAGCCCGGCGCGGAACCTGAAGAGGTCGAGATCCTTGTCTGGTCCGTCGTGCACGGCTACGCACACCTCACCATGATCCACAAGGCCGACAATCCCAAATTTCGCGAGAACTGGCCAAAACTGGACCTTCTGCTCGAACACCTCGACAGAGCCTTGGAAACGGCTGTCAAAACCTGATGGCGGAAACTGCAGGACTTAAAAAGCCGCGAACAGGCCAACCCGTCAGGCCTGAACCGGTGCGGCAAGGACTGCTGATCGGAAAACGCCATCCAATAAGGAACCTGCCACCACGACATGTCGCGTTAAACTGATTCCAGGAACCCATGGATCCGCTTAATCGCGATACTCGCTAAAGAAGACAGAGGTCTGTCAGGTCGCGGCGCATGTCGTCGGGCATGGACTGCGCACTGTTGCCGATCCGGAGATCGGAGGGTGCATCTGTCGCTTTCAGATACCGCCAGCCCTGGAATGGCCTTCTGGGCTGATATTGCGTCAGCACCAGCCGCGGCTCCATCACGAGGTCGCACCGCTTGACGCCCGCCTGATCGGTAAACGGCCTGATATCGACAAGATGCTGGCGTGCCTGAATTTTGCCCTTGATCACCCAGTAAAGTGATCCGCCGTCCAGGAGTTCATCCCTTCGCGTCGGCACCATGCGCGTCGTGTGGGTCGTCTCCTCGGCAAGGCCCGCCATGCGGGCCTCCTCCATCCGGAAATCGATCCAGGCTTGCAGCGTCTCGACGCTGTCCGCGCCCACACAGAGTTTCACCAGATGCAAGGTCATATCCCTGACGTAACAGGCCTGCGGGCAAGGTCAAGCAGCCGCCTTGCCGCAGCGGTGGATTTTGCACAGGTGCAAACAGGTTGATCTTGCACCCTACTGCCGAAAAGAGTTCTCTTTGACTATGGATGTTTTTGTAACGGGCGGTACCGGCCAGATCGGTGCGGCCGTGGTGAAACGACTGACCGGCGAAGGCGTCAGGGTCATCGGCCTGGCTCGTTCCGACAATGCCTCGGAAAAGCTGAGAGCATCGGGTGCCAGCGCTTATCCGGGTGACCTGCGCAGCCCTGAAAGCTGGGTCGGCAGGGCAGCCTCCTGCGATGCGGTCATTCATACCGGCGCGACCTTCACGGAAGATATGGGCCGGGTCGATCGTCAATCCATGCTGGCTCTCAAACAGGCTGCCAAACACCGCAAACAGCCTCTGAAGATACTCTACACGGGCGGCATCTGGCTCTTCCCGGCCGTAACAGGCGGCCGGCTGATCACCGAGAAAACACCCTTCTCTCCCCTCCCCGCTTTCCGCTTCATGACGGAGACCATTCGAACTCTCTCCAACGGAACCGACCTGAATCTGGCAGTCATCCATCCGGCACTCGTCTGCAGCCGCACGGCCGGCCCGATCGCGGAAATGACCACTGCGCTCGACGAAAACCATCCGTATGAGACGCGCGCAACACCGGACACCCTGTGGCCTCTGGTGGAAGCGGACGACCTCGCCGCGCTTTACGCGCTGGCACTCCGGCAACCGCGTTTCAGGATGTCGCTCATCGCCAGTGGCATTCAGGGTATTTCGGTCGCACATCTCGCGTCGCACATTTCCGCAAGGCATGGACAGCAACTGGACATCGCCACACTACCGGTGCCGGAAAACGCCAGACCGGATACGGATTGGCAGGCAGGTTACGCATTGTCCCAGTCCGTCGACATCCAGCACGCACGCCGCGCCACCGGCTGGCAACCGGACCATTCCACGATAGAAGATCTGGTCGTGGCGCTCTCCAGATAGGATTGCATCGCGAACCACCCGGCTTACCCCGGACTATCGGACCACGGATCAAAGCTTTTTAAAGTTTTAACCAGCACAATGACGATCATGCCAATTCTGGGACCACTCGATGCCTCGACTCTTTGCCGCATTTCTGGCTGTTGTGCTTCTTGCCGCACCTCTTCAGGCCGGGAACGATCATCCGGTGGGCGAATTCCGCGTGATCAATTCCAGCGGCTTTGTTGAAAAGGACGGTGTCCGCGAGGAACTTCAAACGGATCGAACCGTCGCGATAGCCCGCATTTCCCGCGATACCGATGACAGTATCATTGTGGAAATCAACGGATCGACAATCCGTCTTCACACGCTGAAGGACGGATTGGCCGCCCTTGACTGGAATGCCCGGGGAACGGCCATGTTGCACAAGGCCGATATTCAGGCGCTCATGAACGACCGGGCTCCCGCTGATATCCCCGCCTGGGGCTCCGAGCTTGACTGGCCGGGTCTGGGACCGGTTCAAATGGTCCTGCTGCCCTTCGGCCTCTCCGCCTACACAGGTTTTCTAGTAAGCTACCCCGGTGACAAGACGGTGGTCAGGGAAATGGTATTCCAGCAGGTTTTCGGTCCGGTGGACCGGCCGCGGGTTTCGGCCAATTCCCACACCGGTGATTTTGAGTAGGTTTTTTCCGGTTCCGGCCAGTATGAACACGCTGAAAACGAAAAAGGCGCAGCCTGCCGCTGCGCCCTTGTTCTGAAAACTCTCCGCTCACCTTATCCGGCGGCGGCGATGGCTTGTTGAGCACTCTCCACATCGTTGAACAGGAGAACCATCGTCAATGCGACACCAACAGCAGCGACAGTCCAAAGAGTGACGCTCCAACAGGATTTCTGCACGTTTTCGTCCATTAAAGCCCTACATTTTTTGTCTTGGGCGCCAAGCCCCCTGTGGCCGTAAATGTGGCGCCTTTGAGGCGTCGAGGTAAACGATCCTTTACCATTTCGCAAGTGCAAAAAAAGTGCATCAGCAATGACATTTTTGCGGGTCTCGAATTCCTCATACTATTCATGTGTTTATTGTATCAAACTGTCTTTTGGAGACGCCGGCGTAACTCTGCTATGAGTTCACAACCGGTTTCGCTTCCATCTGAACGACTGAAAGGCTCGCGATGCATCCCCTCACACAATTGGACCTTGCTGCGGTGGCATGGTTCCTCTTCGCATGGCTCGGGTTCAACTTCCTGATCGACATCAGTCCGTTGCGCAGCAAAACCCTGTCTTGCACAATGGACCAGTACCGGATCGACTGGATGAAGGCCATGTGCACGCGCGAGGTGCGCATCATGGACACATCGATCATGGCTGGGCTTCAACAGGGAACAGCGTTTTTCGCCTCGACCGCACTTCTGGCGATTGGCGGTGGATTTGCGCTCCTCGACGCGACCGAACGCATCCTTCAGGTGGCCGGAGATCTTTCAATTCCGGTTGCCGACAGCAGGGCTCTTTGGGAAATCAAGGTTCTGGGCCTGATGACGATATTCGCCTACGGCTTTTTCAAGTTCGGCTGGGCCTACCGGCTCTTCAACTATTCGAGCATCGTCATGGGCGCCGTGCCGGAACGCGGCAGGGCGAGCGAAGAAACAATCCACGCCATGGCAAAACAGGCGGGCGAGCTCAACGTTCTGGCCGGCCGCCACTTCAACCGCGGCCAGCGCTCCCTTTTCTTCGCGATTGCATTTCTGGGCTGGTTCGCCGGTCCCTATGTCTTTGCCGGCGCGACCCTAGCGGTGCTGGTTGTGCTGCTCCGCCGTCAGTTCGCCTCACGGGCCCGCAGCGCGGTGCTGTCCGGACAATACCCGGTCTTTACCCCCGCCGATAAGTCGGGAGAATACACCGCGACAGGTTCGTCGAACCCCTTCACCTGATAACGGCCAAAAAGACCCGAGCGGCAGCCCATGATCTCTGCCAAAGCGTCCGAAACCAGAACCTGTCGTTCCAGGTCCTTGGCAAGTTCCGCGATGCGCGCCGCCAGATTGACCGCCGGCCCGACCACGGTAAAGTCGAGACGCGTCTCGCTGCCCACGTTGCCGTAGAAAACGTCTCCGGCATGCAGCGCGATACCGACGCTCATGTCCGGTGTCGCCGAACAACTGTTGGAATTGTTGATCTCCTCGATCCTCTCCAGGGTCTCCTGGGCTGCGAGCAACGCCTGAACCGCGGCCTCCCTGGCTTCCTCCGCCGTCTCGAACGGGAAAATCGCCATCACTTCGTCGCCGATGAACTTCAGAACCTCGCCGCCATGAGCTTCCACGGCGGCGGTCATCGCGCCGAAATACTTGTTCAGGAAAACAATGATCTTGTCCGCCGGCAGCGTGTTGGACAAACGCGTGAAGCCACGGATATCGGCAAAGCTGACCACAGCCTTGATCCATTCGCCGTCTCCCCGGCGCGTGGTGCCGTCAAGAACCTTCAGCCCGGCGCGGCGCCCGACATAGGTATCAAGAACGGTTTCCGCCGTCCTGCGGAGTGTCTTCAGCTCGCACACAAGCGCCAGTGGCCGGATGAGCGAGTCCAGCACACTCAGATGAGACGCCGTAAAACCGCCAGATGCCTTGGTCGCGAAAGAAACGACTTTGACCGACCCGTCGGAGAAAGGCAGCGGCAGCGCGATGTAATCCGTGTAGCCTTTGTCCCGAAGCTCGCCGGTCACCGGATATTGTTCCGTCGTCGCGCGATCCCTTGCGATTTCAACGCGAACGCCCTTCAGCGTCTCGTGCACGCGCTTGATCGGGCTGACCGCATACCCCTCTTCCTCGTTCTGGTCCGCTTTGTAGAGCAGCAATTCCTTTGTTCCGTCGCTGGTCCACACGGACCCCTCGGCGCGCACATTTGGATGCACCACCCAGATAGCCGTATTCACCCGGTCCACCGGCACCTTACCTGTGCGCAGGCGCTCTCCGAGTTCGCTGACGATCTCCAGCGTGTCGTTCAGGTGAGACGCATCACTGTAAAGCCACTGAACGATGTCCGCCGCCACAATCGGCGCTTCTAGCACCATCCGCCCGTGTCCTTTCAACTACCTTGGCCGCACGGAGAAAATCACTCCGGTCTGACCACATATCGTTTCCGCATTCAGCGAACGCAGCTGGTTCCAACACATTAAAACCGAAAATCTCTCTGCCCGTGACGGCACTCCTCCCGGCCGAAAACCGGTCCTTGTCACGCTGCCTGAATGTTCTCCGGCCATTATATGGTGCGTCTCAGGTCGCAGTAAAAGGGTCTGGCAGTGAATTGCGCGCCTTGAGGCAAAGCCACTTTCCAGATTCAGGGACCGGGAAAGATTGCCGTGCTCCGCCCGCTTATCCAATAGACGGCAAGCCCTATCCATTCCCGGAACGCGATGTCGAAGCGGCGAAGTCCCTTCGATGCACCGGAAAAACCGAGCATCAGATCCTCTTTTCCCCGCGTGCGGTAGTCGACAGGATATGCGGTGACACCGGTCCAGCCGGCCTTCTCGAATACTCCCATAGACCGTGGCATGTGAAAGGCGGAAGTCACAAGAAGCCATCTCTGTCCGGGCCTGGGGTCGACAAGTTCTCTGGTGAGAACCGCATTTTCCCATGTGTTGCGCGCGGCATCTTCCAATACCACTCTGTCGGCTGAAATGCCGAAGTCCTCAAACAGGCGGGCAGCCCCTTCCGCTTCAGTCGCCTGGGAGGCAACAATGACACCTTGTCCACCCGTGTGAATGATCCTTGCGGCGGGCAACTGGCTTGCAAGGCGTGCGGCAATCGTGATGCGTTCCCCGGACGTGGTAAGCGCCGTGTCTCCCCTACCTCCGGTCACGATGGTATCGACAGCGCCACCCAACACAATGATACCGTCATAGTCGGTCAACTCCGCAGGCTTGGGAAAGCGTTCCTCCAAAGGCAGAATCAGCCAGTTCGCAGCCGGAGAAAACCCTCCAGCCAACAAGCCCAAGATACCCGCCCAGGCAAACAGGTAACCGGTCTTTCGCCATCTGGTCCCTGCGCTGACGATCAATCCCGCCAGAACCAGCGCAATCAGAAAATTGGAGGGCTGAATAAAAAAATAGCCGATTTTGGCCACGTAAAAGAACATTACTGGGGCTCCACCGCCGGAAGTCTCGCAAGTCCGAGAGGATCGCGGCAAACCGGCTTTTTTGAGACCCGGGCCCGAGAATGCCCTGCATGAGCGGCAACCCACTGAAAAAGATCACGACAACAGAAACAGCCGGTTCCGTTTTTCCGGTACCCGCCCGGGCCAGAGCAGAACAGGAAGATCAGAAATTCGCGGGTAAGCTCACCGTAATAATTCTGTTATCCCGCCGAAACATTTTACCGGTATCTCGCATCTCGCGTCACTCAGGAACAGCGCACCACAGTTGGAGCATAATCACGATCTAACTTCCTGAAAAACCAACGACTTCATTGCAAACGCAACAATAGTGACGAGCGTCACAGGACCAGTGTCGGAATTACGGCAGTTACAAAGCATCGTTTCGTAGGCAGTCAAGGAAAAGCCAGATGACACTCTATATGAAACTCGGTGGGCGCAGAGCATTCATGCAGGCTATGCCGCGCTTGCAGGCCCGTCTGGAACAGGACTCTTGTTTCGATAGCTCAAAATTCCGACATGAGTTCGAGCAATCGGACGACCTGAGCGAGTTCCTGATTTTCCTGTTCGGCGGCGCACCGTACTACGAGGGAAAACCCGTCACCAAATTGCTGTCGCCGGTCTGCCCCTCCGTGGAAACCTATCAACGCTTTGTCGATCACCTTGTGGCGGCATTTTTCGATGGGCGCGCGTCGGATGAGGAAGCCGATCTGCGCAATCTGATGGAACGCCTGCGACCCCAGGTGCTCAACCCGAAACCCGTGGCTCCCGTCCTGGTCTATTCGGCCAAACGGGAAACCTTGAGCGCCTAGGGCAACGCGCGCCGGCAACGCTTGCGGTCAAACGGAGGCTTTGCATGGCACAAACGAAAAACGCCGGAGGATGATCCTCCGGCGTTTGGTTTTTTGCGGGCATTCCGGTTTCTTCAGGTGAACCAGAAATGCCCCGGCGCTGTGTGAGTTACGCTTGATTGTCAGCCCAGTTCGTCGACGGTGGTGACGACCTTGCCGACCAGACCGTATTCGATCCCTTCGGACGGGCTCATCCAGTAGTCACGATCGGTATCTTTTTCGATCCGTTCGATGGGCTGCCCTGTCGCATCGGAGAAGATCTGGTTCAGACGATCGCGCATCTTGATGATTTCCCTGGCCTGGATTTCGATATCCGTGGCCATGCCTCCGGCACCACCGGACGGCTGGTGCAACAGGAAGCGGGTGTTCGGCGTGCAGAAACGCTTGTCCTTCGGCACAGAGACATAGATCAGCGCACCGGCGCTGGCGACCCAGCCCATACCAAGGATCCGGACTTCCGGTGCGACGAACTTGATGGTGTCATGGATCATGTCACCGGATTCGACATGACCGCCAGGAGACGAGACGATGACTGTGATCGGGTCATTGGAAACCTGCGCCAGCGCAAGAAGGCGGGCACAGACGTCGCGGGCCATTTCCTGGCTCACCTGGCCGGTAATCAGCACTGTCCGCGCTTCGAACAGATGCTTGTCGACCTGAATCGACGGCTGGCTCTTGGCTTTGTCCTCTTCGTCATCGTCGAGGCGTGCAGGCACCGTGGTCGAATAGTTTTTCATGCGCAGGATTAAGCTCCCTTGGCTGCTGTGCCGGTAAAACCGGCGCTTTCTGAGACATCCCGCGTTCCTTTGAACCCGGATTGCCCGTTCATTTTCTGCTTCGCGGGGGCGATTCCACCGCCACGGCATTTATCCATGTGTATGCCAAGTGACGGGCGCTCGCAAATCATGAGACCGTCAATAGCGCGAAAAGAGTTAGCAGATCGGCAACGCACGGAAAGAACCCTTGTCTCAATCGCCATTCTGGAGATCGTCACCCAGCTTCTTTTCCCGCCGCCCCATTAGAAAATGCCAGACCAGAGTCAGCGCGAAAGGCAGCGATGGCCATACGAACCACAAGCTGGAAAGACCCGATGTCAGCAGATTGAGAATGAAAAAGAATCCGATGATGAAAACGCAGCTCCTCACCCGCTTTGGCTGCGCTTTGAGCCACCGGCGAGCCTGTTCAAAACCGTTCGCCACGGCTTGCGTGTCTCGGTTCAGATACGGATTCGATTTCGCGTCGTCGTCTTGGCCGCTCCGAAACTTGCCGCCGTCGTCCCTTGACGGGTCCCTGTCGGGTTCCGCCGGCGCATTGCGCCCGCCCAACCGAACGGAATAGGTATCCACAGGCTCGCTCACGTTCCTGACGTGCTGCGGTCCTAGAGGATCGAATCCCACTGCCATTTTCGTCTTGACCTGATCGTGCACGGACTTGGACAGCATGATGCCGCCGCGCGGCGAAAGCTCTTGCAGCCGGGCCGCGACATTGACGCCGTCGCCATAGATGTCCTCACCTTCCACCATGATATCGCCGAGATTGATACCGATGCGGAATTCCATCCGGTTTATGTCAGGCAGGTCCGCGTTTCGATGAGTCAATTCGTTCTGGATCTCGATCGCGCATTGAACGGCTTCCATCACCGAACCGAATTCGATGATTACCGCATCGCCCCAGGTGTTGACGATGCGCCCGTTGTGACGGTCGGTCAGAGATGACATCACGTCTCGGTAAGTCTTCAGCCGGTCCAGCGTGCCGTCTTCGTCCCGCTCCATGAGCGTTGAATACTGCGCAACGTCCGCGCACATGATAGCCGCAAGACGCCGCTTGACCCGTTGCATACTCTTATCCCTGATTGCTCAAGCTTAGGAATGGGAAGGCAAAGCCCAAATTGCAAGGAAAAAACCTTGGAACTCAGAAGTTACGGCGACGGAAACGGCAAGAAAGTGACCACCTTGCGCTGAAGACGGGCAAGACGTCGACGGGGAAAGCCGTTTGCCGGCCGCCGTGACAATCCCGGAAACGCGGTTCCGCGCCACCTGGATCAAGTTTCTCCCGAGGCCATGAGAACACTGATTGGAAAACCGGGCACGACAGATCCGGAATGTTGCTCGAAGGTGTCCGGTGCTCAGGTGCTATCCGCCAGATGGCGCAGGACGGTCAAAGCGTCGTCAGCATGTTCTTCCGGCACAAAGACGTGATCGTGGAAATAGGCAGCAACGACATTGGCCGGGATGCCCTTGTCGGCAAGCACAGTGGCCACGGCGGCGGTCAAGCCGACGGCCTCAAGCGAGGAATGCACCGTCAGCGTGATCCTGCGGAACCACTCCGCTTCCGCGAACCCAAGCTCCCTTGCACGTTCAGCCGGAAGCAGCGCGGTCAGGCCCTCCGTTTCGGCGAACAGTCCGATCGGCTCGAAACCCGCCAGTTCGGCCATGGATTTCGAAGCGAAGGTACAGAACACATAGGGGACCGGATCCAGCATCGGCCGCATCTGAGCAATCAAGGCGTTCAAATCTGTTTCTCCGGACATTCACCCAGCCGCCTTTTCCGATCGCGCGCCAGTGCCTGCTTCCGGGCTTGCGCCGGATGCGGTTGCCGCAAGCGCCATGTTGCACAAGATCTCGAACATGATCGACACTCCGAGAAACGCCGTGCCGCCACTGGTGTCGAAAGGCGGCGAAACCTCGACCATGTCGGCACCGGCGATCCTGATACCCTCCAGCAGCCGCGCAACCTTGAGGGCTTCAAAGGAATTCGGCCCGCCGACCTCCGGCGTCCCGGTTCCCGGGGCAAAGGCCGGATCGACAAAGTCGATGTCATAGGAGACATAGGTGTCCGCCTCACCGACGATCTCTCTGGCTTCCATCATGACATCCTCCGCCCCCCTGGCGTGAAATTCCTCGATCGGGATCACGCGGATGCCGACGCTGTCGGCGAAGTCCCGGTCCTCGCTGTCGTAGGCGGTGCCTCGAATGCCGATCTGAACCACCCGCGTCGGATCCAGAAGACCTTCCTCCACTGCCCTGCGGAACGGCGTGCCGTGAGTATAGAGCATGCCGCCGAAATAGCTCTTGTAGAGATCCGTGTGACTGTCGAAATGGATCATGGCGAGCGGCCGTTTCCTGGCCAGGGATCTCAGGATCGGCAGCGAGCACAGATGATCCCCCCCGGCCGT
This sequence comes from Labrenzia sp. OB1, assembly GCF_001624695.1. Lineage (GTDB taxonomy): Bacteria > Pseudomonadota > Alphaproteobacteria > Rhizobiales > Stappiaceae > Roseibium. Next base: position 68,491 of record NZ_JSEP01000016.1, read on the forward strand.
CAAGGGCAGAATGCCCGCAGCGATCACGCGGTCGTAGAAATCGGTAATGCGTGTCAGACTGTCCTCGATGCTGGCCGGATTGGGACCGACATCACCAAGATCCGCGCAATTGACCAGTTCGAACGGGCGCACTCCGGTTGCCCCGTTCCCGGCCCGGATCATGGTCGACATGTCGCGCAACTGGCGCGGTCCGTGCCGGGGCCCCGGACGATTGGTTGTGCCGCCGTCCCACGGCGTTCCGATCAGGCCGATGCGGACATCCTTCAGGCGCGGATGATCCAGATCCACATGCGGCAGGCGCATGAAGGTCGACACGCCGGCAAAACGCGGCAGGTCAAACCCCGAAACGGGGTGGAAAAATCTGTCGGTCAAGGGATTCTCCTCGGCGTGGACTGGACTTTGGTACGGATACCCATTCAAACCGCGCGCAGCAAAGATTTCAATCGCCTCGCGTCACCAGGCAATGATGTTTCCATGCTGATCGAAAAAGCCACCGGATTGCTGCGGTTCAAGACCGCGGACGATCTCGAGCAGTTCTTCCGCTGCCTGCTCCGGTTCCCGAACCTCCAGCCCGGCCTTGGCGAAGCCTTCCGTCAAAGACGTTCGCACCGTCCCCGGATGCAGAGCCACGCAGATCGCCTCCGGTCTGCTCCGGACCAATTCAACCGCCGCGGTGCGCACAAGCTGGTTGAGGCCCGCCTTCGATGCCCTGTAGGCGTACCAGCCACCCAGCCGGTTGTCGCCGATCGACCCGACCCGTGCGGACAGCGTCGCAAACACGCTGCGCCCGTTTCGCGGAAGCAGCGGCAGGAAATGTTTCATCAACAATGCCGGTCCGATGGCATTGACGGCGTAGGATCGCGCCAGCGCCGCAGGATCGAGTTCACGCAGGCTCTTTTCCGGCCGTGCGCCGTCCAGCATCAGTGCGCCGGTGGCATCGAAGACCAGCCTGATATCCCCGCCGGCCCCGCGCGCCCGTTCCGCGCAGTTCCTGATGCTGTCTTCGTCGAGGAGATCCAACCCGGGCTCGGACGACCGGCTGAGGCCGATGATGCTGTCAAAGTCACCCGAGCGCTCCAGAACACCGCGCAGCGCGGACCCGATCCCGCCGCTGGCTCCCATGACTATGGCAATTGTCGTCATCGCTTTCCCCTGGCTTTGTCACGCATCTCTACGCACGACCGCTGCCGGAGGATCTAACCGGGTGTCAGATCGTCGGCTGCCAGGGCCCCTCGACCGACTCACCCTCTGCGTCCGCCGACCAGGGCGGTATCGAGATGCAGACGAACATCAGCGGCCCGGAGCCGTCAGCGCTGCTGCGGTACTGGAAAGCGGTGCCAGCCGGAATGTCGATGGACACCCCGCTTTCAAGCTCCACCACGCTTTCTTCCGCGCCGTCGCTGCGCCAGATCTGCCCCTTGCCTTCAAGCACGTGCCAGAACTCGTGGACGGTCCTGTGCCGGGTGGCCCGGTTGATCTGGCCGCAGGGAACCGTGGAATGGATCATATTGCCTGTCGGGCCATCCATGATGAAACGAATCTGCGCACCTGCCGGCGAGTGCGCGTCGGGATGTTCCGGCAGTCCGGTCTGTTTCATGCGATCCTCGCCTGCTTCAGCTTACGCCGTCTTGTTGAAGATCTCGCGACCGATCAGCATGCGGCGGATTTCAGAGGTGCCTGCGCCGATCTCGTATAGCTTGGCGTCGCGCAAAAGGCGGCCGGTCGGATATTCGTTGATGTAGCCGTTGCCACCGAGAAGCTGAATTGCATCAAGGGCGATCTTCGTCGCGTTTTCCGCCGCATAGAGTATCGCGCCCGCCGCATCCTCGCGGGTGGTCTCGCCCCGGTCACAGGCTTTGGCGACCGCGTAGACATAGGACTTGGTGGCGTTCATGCTGACATACATGTCCGCGACCTTGCCCTGCACCAGTTGAAAGGTACCGATCGCCTGGCCGAACTGTTCGCGCTCATGGACATACGGAATGACAACATCCATTGCCGCCTGCATGATGCCCACGGCCCCGGCCGCCAGAACGGCCCGCTCATAGTCAAGACCCGACATCAGCACATTGACGCCCTTGCCGAGCGCACCCAGCACGTTTTCCTCCGGCACCTCGCAGTCCTGAAACACCAGCTCGCCGGTTTCCGACCCGCGCATGCCGAGTTTGTCGAGCTTCTGGGCCACCGAGAAACCGGAAAAGCCCCTTTCCACCAGAAAAGCGGTAATGCCCTTCGCACCGGCGTCCGGATCGGTCTTGGCGTAGATGATCATCGTGTCGGCCGACGGGCCGTTGGTGATCCACATCTTGGACCCGTTGAGGATGTAGCGATCACCCTTTTTCTCCGCCCGCAGTTTCATGGAGACGACGTCGGAACCGGCGCCCGTCTCGGACATGGCCAGCGCGCCGAGATGTTCGCCCGTTACCAGCTTTTCCAGATAGCGCGTCTTCTGATCGTCATTTCCCCAGCGGCGGAGCTGGTTGACGCAAAGGTTGGAATGCGCGCCGTAGCTAAGGCCGATGGAAGCGGAAGCCCTGCTGACTTCCTCCATGGCAATGCAGTGTTCCAGATACCCCAGGCCGGAGCCGCCCCAGTCCTCCTCCACCGTGATGCCATGCAGGCCGAGGGCGCCCATCTCCGGCCAGAGCTCACGCGGGAACCAGTCCTCGCGGTCAATCTTTTCCGCCAGTGGCGCAATACGGTCCTGGCTGTAGGAACGGACGCTGTCGCGCAGCATGTCGGCGGTTTCACCGAGATCGAAATTGAAACCCGGAAAATCATTGCGGATCATTTTGGTTTCCTCCCAGGGCCCCGAGATTAAGGGCGCTCATATCGGACAAAGTCACTTAAAACGCCGATCCGGTCATAGAGTTTCCGGGCACGTTCGTTGTGGTGATGCGTGTGCCAGTAGACGTTACCCTCGGCATCGGGATCTGCGTCGGCGGCCGCATAAACGGCTTCCACCAGAGCGCGCCCCGCGCCGGTGCCCCTGCCGGTCTCGCTGACGAAGAGATCCTCCAGATAACAGGTCGAGTTCTTTGACCATGTGCTGGAATGGAACAGATAATGGACAAAGCCGACGAGGCTCCCCTCCCGGTCGGCTACGAAGGCGTCATGACCTTCCGCCGAGAGCAGGCGTTCGAATAGTGTGTCGGTGACATCCACCGGCAGATCCTGCCGGTAAAACGCAAGGTAGGCGTTCCACAGGACCTGCCAGGCCGGCCGGTCTTCCCGCCGAAGCGCCCGTATGAGGGTATCAGCCATGGCTCAGTCCTTTGCTCCGGCTACACTCACAAGCGTAAACAGGCCGGTGGCGACATGTACCTGAACACCCTCGTCAAGACCGTAGACATCGGCTTTCGCGATCGTCAGCGTGCGGCCGGGTTTCACCACCCTGCCACGCGCCAGCAGAACCGGCTGCTTCGCCGGATTGAGCAGATTGACCTTGTATTCGCTGGTCAGAACGCCGAACCCGACCGCAAACAGGCTCAGGCTGGCATAGCCGGCGGCTGAATCCGCAATCGAGGACGTCGCGCCGGCATGAAAGAAACCGTGCTGCTGAGTCAGCTCGGGCCGCATGGTCAGCTCCAGATCGACAGCCCCCGGCGACACATGAACGAGCTTCGCGCCCAGATGCGTCATGAATTTCTGGGCTGCGAAACTGGTCCTGACCCGGTTTTCCCAATCGGGATCCCTCGGAGTGAACTCCATCAGACTGTCTCCGGGGACAGTCTGGTCGCAAGTTCGCAGATACGCTCACGCGCACCGCTCTCGACCTCGTCAAGCTCCAGAAGAGTCAGTTCGATGTCTCGCTGCTTTTCCAGAAGCTCTTCACGACGGGCGGCGATCCTGTCGAGCAACAGACGCAACTGGCCGGTTTCTCCCGGGTCGCTCGCATACATCTCGATTATTTCCCTGATGTCATTCAGGGTAAAACCGAGGCGTTTGCCGCGCAGGATCAGTTTGATCCGCGTTCGGTCACCAGGTGTATAAAGGCGCTGACGCCCGCGGCGGCTCGGAGACACCAACCCTTGCGCCTCATAGAAACGCAAAGTGCGGGTGGTGATGTCGAATTCCTGCGTGAGCTGTGTGATCGTGAAATAGCGCTGCATGCCCGATCCTTTTTGGATGAGGCACAATTCCGGCTTTTTACCTTAAAGTCAACACGTTCATTTTACGCATTTAAATACAATTGCTTACATTAACTATTTGAGATCATCCAACTTCATATCCCTGTTCAGGACATTCAGGTCGACATTGCCCGAAATCCCTTTAACCGTGCCTCGGTCATGATACTGCCAGCCGGTCCACTCATTTGCATAGTCGGGAGAATGCCAGACTGAACGGGCCCAGAGCCTGCGGTTCAGGCCGCTGTCCTTCAGATAGGCGAAGTAGAAATCCTGCGGCGAATAGAAGATGATCCGCTTGCCGCCTGCCTGCTCCACCAGCGCCGTAAAGTCGCTGATTTCCCGCAGCACTTCCTCGACGGGCGGACGGCGCGCGCAGTTGCCGGTGAACTCGAGGTCCACCATCGGCGCCATCATGTCACGGTCGTCGGGAAGGACGGAGAGGAAATTTTCCGCCTGCTTTCTGCCTGGCTGGCACAGACTGAAATAATGGTAGGCGCCACGGGCAAGTCCGGCCGCGCCCGCACCGGCCCAGTTCTTTTGGAAAGCGCCATCCTTGAAGTCGCCGCCTTCACTAGCCTTCATATAGACAAAGGCCACATCGTCCGCCGCGACCATGCTCCAGTCGATGTCCCCCTGATGATGAGAAACATCAATGCCGCGAAGCGTATAGTCGCCCCGGTCAGGTTCCCAGTTCATGAAGAAAAACGCTGCGCCGGCAACCGAAATCACACCGCCGACCGCTATGTAAAACAGCACCCGCAATGCTGCCTGCAAGAAACTCATATCGCCGCACCCGTATTGACCTCCACCTCATATCAAACCTGCCTCACAAGGCGTTAAAATTCAGGATAGAAAATTCGGCCAGAGCGGAGCCGCGGCCAGTTCCAGGACGTTTCCGTCCGGATCGTTGAAATAAAGGCTTGTCCCGCCCGCCGGCCAGGTCACCTCGCTGATCGTGACAATCCCCTGACCCTTCAGATAATCGCGCCAGGGCTGCAGCTGTTCGACGGAGATCCGGAATGCGAAATGACTGTGACCGGTGGTATCGTGGCCCGGCACGATGCCACCGGGCGTCTCTACGTCCTCGCCCGTATGACCTCGGTGAAAAACCAGCAGCGTCTGCGCGGGCCCGGCATCGTAGGCGTAGAGACGCTCACCCGCGACCATGCGTTCAAGCCCAAGAACAGTGGAATAAAAGACATGCGCGGCCTCCATGTCATCGACATAGACGGCCGTCTCCAGAATGCCGTCGATCTGTGGCGCGTGCATTTTTTAAAGCTCCTCAGGACGATGCGTGTCAGCTCGGGTCACTTTACCCGATAGGGTGGAAAAGACGAACCACAGAGCGCTCACAGCCCGCATCCTTGGCGCTCCTGTATCTTTCCGCCCCCCTCAAAACCGAAATCGCCCCGCAGTCTGCGGAGCGATTTCAAAAGTCGTCAGATCCAGGCGATTGTCTGCACAGTCTTCAAGCCTGACAACGTCAGACCACCGTCAGACCACCGTCAGCTTGACGTCGATATTGTTGCGGGTGGCGTTGGAATACGGGCAGACCTGATGCGCCTTTGCAACGAGATCCTCGGCGACCGCCCTCTCGAGTCCGGGCAGGGAAATCTCCAAAGCGACCGCCAGACCGAAACCACCTTCCGACCGCGGCCCGATACCCACCGTGGAGGTGATCGAGGCATCCGCCGGAATGGCGATTTTTTCCTGCCCCCCGACGAATTTCATGGCGCCGATGAAGCACGCTGCATAGCCGGCGGCGAACAATTCTTCCGGGTTGTTGCCCTCCCCGCCGGAACCGCCCAGTTCCTTCGGTGTCGCCAGCTTGACGTTGAAGGAACCACTCAGGGTTTCCGCCGTGCCGTCGCGCCCGCCGGTCGCCCGTGCCTTTGTCTCGTATTTTACATCTACAGCCATCTGGATTCTCCTTCATTTCATTCCGGCCAAGAGGCCACTGCAAAACGATTGCAGAAGCCTCATTATTATATCGTACAAGTTTTTATCGCGCACGATATAAATGCTCACATACGGTGCGCTCGCAAAAACGTCAAGAACTTGCGATCATATCGTGCACGATTTATAAGGAGACGCATGACCCAGACGACAGAACAGATGTCTCTTCTGGACGCGATCGGAATAACCGCGCCCGAGGAGCAGAAAACACCTAAAAAAGACAAGCCTGCCAAGGCTGGCACGTCCGAGAAAAAGCCGCGTAAAAAGACCTCTGCCAAAAGCGGAGCCAGGTCGGCAGCGAAGGCGAAGAGGACGGCCGGGACGGAGACGCCCCCTGCCGTGACAGACGCCAGCACCGCTGATTTGGCGAGACCTGCCGCGGACAAGCCGGTACCCGGCCCTTCCGAAGTCGCGAACGATCCTCTGCCGCTCGACAAATACCTGTGTTTCGCGCTCTATTCCGCCAACCATGCCATGCATGGCGTTTACAAGGATCTCCTGAAGGAGATTGGTCTCACTTACCCGCAATTCCTGGCCATGACCGTTCTATGGGAGACCAGCAATGTGCCGGTGGGCACGATCACCGCAAAGCTGCAGCTCGACACAAACACGCTGACCCCGCTTCTGAAGCGGCTGGAAGCCATGGGCCTGATCACGCGCACCCGCAACATCAAGGACGAGCGCCAGGTGATTCTCAAGCTGACCCGCAAGGGACGCGCACTGCAGAGGAAGACACAGCATTTCAGCAACTGCATCCTGTCCTCCGCCGGCCTCGAGCTTGAAGAGGTCATGGAGCTGCAGTCAAAAATCATGCTATTGCGCGACAATTTGCGCGACGCAGGCGTGGACACCTGATCCAGGTCCTGTCCTACTTTTCAGCTTTCAGCGATCCGCCTGCTTCAAAAGCGCCTGGCAGATCGTCCGCTTCAAGACCTCCAGCGCCCTCTCCTCGGACCAACCGCAATCGCGTGTCAGCAGACCCCATGCCTGAACACTGAAGGACGCCCACAAGTAGTCTGCTGCCATTTTGGCGGACCAGTCCACCTGCAGCGCACCGTCCCGCTCCAGCGACCCTGTCAGATTTGCCAGCCACTGCCGCAGTTCGCTCATCCTGTCTTCCCACGCCGCCGAGGCATCCGCGTCCGTCGTTCTCAGCCGGATCAGGTCTGAAGCAACGGGATAGATCTCCTGCACGAACCGGATCCAGACCTCGATGACCGCTTCGAGCCTTTGCGCCGGATCGTACTTCTCAATGGCCTCGTCAAATCGGGCCTTGATATCGAGCCGCTCGTCCGTCCGCCGCACAAGCGCCAGTATCAACCCACCCCTGGAACCGAAATGATCATAGACCGACTGACGGCTGACCCCCACCGCCTTCGCGATTTCGGCAAGCGACACCTCTGCCCCGCGCTCCGAAATCAGTTCCCAGGCACTGTCCAGTATTTCCGCGCGAGTCCGCGCTATCCTGCCTGCACTTGACACGTGTAAAGTGATTCCATATTTGACATGTGTAAAGTTATGGAGGTCACACATGAACGTCAACCAGCAGGTTTCCCAATTCACCGCGTGGTACGGCTCCGGCACCGACGGCAGTTGCCCAACGGAAGCCCAGTGGGCGCAGATTCTTGGCAGGCCAGCGGACAAACCGGTCACATTGATCAATTTCTTCAAGCTGCGGGACAAGGCAGAGTATTCGGAAGGTTCCGGGGACGCCTCCGGCCAGGACGCGTTTGCGAGCTATGCCGCCGTCAGCATTCCGGCGATGAAACACGCCGGCGGGCGCTTTCTCCATGTCGGCCCGTTTCAGGGCATGTTCCTGGGTGAAAACGAGGACTGGGATGTCGTCGCCATCGGCGCCTATCCAAACCTTGACGCTCTGAAGACACTTTATTCCGATGAAAGCTACCGCAACGCCTTTCATCACCGCACGGCGGCTTGTGAACGGCAAAAAGTGCTGGTCTCGGGCGACTGAGACTGGTTACAGCGGCAGGCCGAACCAGAGCGCGGCAATGCCGAGAAAGGCAAAAAAGCCGACGACGTCGGTGACCGTTGTCACGAAAACGCTGGAGGCGATTGCCGGATCGACATTGAGCCGATCGAGCGCGATCGGGATCAGCAGGCCGGAAAGGCCGGCAAACAGCATATTGATGATGATTGCCCCGCCGATCACAACACCGAGGCCCGGACTGGCGAACCACAGCCAGGCGGTCAAGCCGATCAAAATGGCGAGCGCGACGCCGTTGAGCGCGCTCACAAGGATTTCCCGGTTCAGAACCCGCATCATGTTGCGGGTCCCCAGTTCATGTGTCGCGATCCCGCGCACGGCGACGGTCATTGTCTGCGTACCCGCATTCCCTCCCATCGACGCTACAATCGGCATCAGGACGGCGAGAGCGACCATCGCCTCGATAGTCTCCTCGAAGAGAGCAATCACCACGGAGGCAAGGATCGCTGTTCCGAGATTGACCACCAGCCAGGCAAACCGCGAACGTGCGATGGTCATCACCGTGTCGGAGATTTCCTCGTCGCCGACCCCGGCCAGTGCACGCAGATCTTCTTCCGCTTCCTCCTGGATGACATCGACGATGTCATCGACGGTCAGAACACCCACAAGGCGCTCATTCTCGTCCACCACGGCGGAGGAGACGAGATTGTAGCGCTCGAACCGGCGGGCCACCTCCTCCTGGTCTTCGGTCGCCAGAACTGCCTGCCGGGTTTCCTCCATGATGGAGGTGACCTTTTCCTCCCGTTTGGTGCGCAGGATCTTGTTCAAATGCACCGATCCGAGCAGTTTGAAGGCCGGGTCGACGACATAGATCTCGTAAAAGCTGTCGGGAAGATCACGCGCTTCGCGCATGTAGTCGATTGTCTGTCCGACCGTCCAGAACTGCGCAACCGCGATAAACTCGCTCTGCATGCGCCGGCCGGCGCTTTCTTCCGGATAATCCAGCGCTTTCTGGAGCTGCGCCCTGTCCGCATAGGGCAGCTCATCCAGGATCGCGGCCTGATCCTCCTCGTCCATATCCTCCAGGATGTAGACGGCATCGTCGGAATCGAGTTCGCCAAGACCTTCGGCGATGGCCTCCGTCGGCAGATCCTCCAGAACCTGCAGGCGGGTCGCCTCGTCCATCTCGGTCAGGGCCGTATAGTCGAATTCCTCGCCCAGAAGCCGGATGAAGGCGGCGCGCTCATCCGGATTGATGGTCTCAAGCAGATCTCCGGTGTCAGCCTCGTGCAGGTCGCCGGCAAGCGCCCTCAGACCGAATTGGTCATTCGCCTTGATCGCCGCTTCGACGGCGGCAATGAATTCCGGATTGAGATGATCCTCTTCGTCGCGCACCGGAATGACCGGTTCGGGAGAGGCTGCAACATCAAGCTCGGCTGCATCGCTCATACAGTGCTCCCCCTTCTGCGCGCGTTGGTCTTCACCGGCGAAACGGGAGCCGGCAACTCGCGACCAGAACTAGCCTCTGGCAGGAAAAAGCGCCACAGGAAAAGCAGATCCGATCCACAGGACTCGCCTTCGAAATGCGAATTTCACGCGGCGCACCCGCCATTTGCCGGCAGGCCCTTACATCAACTCCCTAGAACCCGGCGCAGCCCTTGTTCCGGGCCGCGTTTCTGAGCTGCTCCAGATAGTCGAGTGCCTTTTTGGGCAGAATGGCCTCATCGGAAGAAATGCAGCGTTCCGCCCGCCGGAAAGCGCGCCGTGCCCGCTCGCTTTGAAGGCACACCCTGCTCTCGGCCAGAAGCTGCTGCTCGATATACCAGAGCTGCTGGCAGGTCATTCCTGGAAAATTGGCCGGATTCGTTGACAACGATTGGGCAGCAACAGGAAAAGCCGTCAACGCGACTGCCAGCAAGGCACCCACATGGCGAACGACCTCGCGCCTGTATCTCCGTGGGATCTGTTTCATGGACCTGTCTTATCGAAATGACTGGATTTCAGGATACGCGCTGCGGGCCGCCCGGCTATTCAAGCGCGCACTCAGGCGGCCGTGTATCCATGGTCCAGTCCGCGACCGCCACGGTTTTCAGGGCGGTCCTGAAGGTCTTGCCGTCCTGAATGCCCTTGCCGGTCAGAAGATTGACATCGCACTGGCCCGAGGCATCCGGGTCAAGGGTGTCGTAGTGGGAATAGGTATATCCGGCGATAACGAACACACCACCGCGATAGGCGATGGTCAACACCTGCTCCCAGCGGTTCCGGCCGATGGCGGAGTTTTCGGAATAGATCTTGAGAGACCCGTGCTCGCTCACTTCCATCCACGGCTCCTGTCCGTACATGCCGCCCCGCCAGACGATATCCCGGGCATGGACAGCCTGCTCCCAGCCGCTGCCGGCATCCGTGTAAATGTAGAAATCCGCGCCTTCCTGCGTTTCAACCAGAACCGCCCGGTAGCGGTTGATATCCCCGTCGACCGGCACCGTCGCCACACCGGCCACGGCTTTGGGCGGGATCATGGCGTCCTGGGCCAGCGCACTCCCGGGGGTCAGGGCAGGTACCAGGGTGAAGAAAAGGCAACCGACAAGAACTGACTGAGGATTGAACACCTGACACTTCCCCTGCACTGTGCGCCACCGGAACAGGTCCGGCGCCCACTTGATGAAACTCACGTAACCACAGACCGGCTGATCAGAAAAGCGCCTTCCTCACGAGCGGCAATGGCGAGCATAGCGCACATGCTATCCGTTGAATCAAAAAGGCCACCCGAAGGCGGCCTTTTGAAGCAACTGAGTTGCCGTTCGAATGGTGCGGTCGAGAAGACTCGAACTTCCACGGGTTTTACCCCACAGCGACCTCAACGCTGCGCGTCTACCAATTCCGCCACGACCGCATATTCGATTGTTCCCGGCGCCTGTCAGCGTCGAGGCGCTCCGTGTAGCAAAAGGATTTTGGGGGCGCAAGAGCCGAACTTGCAATAATGCACAAGCACATGCTTTTTATTCGGCCGGGGCTTACAGTGGGCCTTCCGTGCGCATCGGGCGGATTTCCGGCGGGCGCAGCAGAACCTCGGTGACGGAGATACCGATCCGCTCGCCCAGCAGCACCACCTGCCCCCTGGCGACAAGCGTGTTATTGGCGTAGATCTTCACATCGTCGTCTTCCGATACGTCTAGATCGATCACCGCACCGCGGCCCATGCGCAACAACTGATGAACCGGCATTTCGGATTCGCCGAGCACCACGGATATGTCGACATTGATATCATCAAAGGTGGTCATTACAGGCCAGAATCCTTAAATATGGCGGAACACGCCGAGGCCGACCATACCACGGCATGGCAAGCCAACTCAAAAAACAAAGAAGTGTCATCCACATGTCACCTGCCGATCGGGACGCCCTGAACGTGAGTTTTCTGCCGAATTCAGGTTCACAGCCGGTCGAATGGCGTATTTCCGACGCGCCCGTCGACTACCGGCAAGCGCTCGCGGAAATGGATGAGCGGGTCGAAAGAATCATCAAGGGCGAGGCCAGCGAACAGATCTGGCTGCTCGAGCACCCGCCGCTCTATACCGCTGGAACCAGTGCCAGGGACGCCGATCTCGTCGCCCCGGACAGGTTTCCGGTCTACCGCACCGGCCGGGGTGGCCAGCACACCTACCACGGTCCCGGCCAGCGGGTTGCCTATGTCATGCTGGATCTGAAGCGCCGCCGGCAGGACATACGCGCCTTCGTCTCCGCCCTGGAGGCCTGGCTCATCAATTCGCTGTGGGCCTATCACATCAGGGGCGAGCGCCGGGAGGACCGGGTCGGCGTCTGGGTCCGGCGTCCGGACCGCGGGACGAACGTGGAAGACAAGATCGCGGCAATCGGCATCCGCCTGCGCAAATGGGTCACCTTCCACGGCATCAGCTTCAACGTGGAACCGGATCTGGAGCATTTTTCCGGCATCGTACCCTGCGGCGTGAACGACCACGGCGTCACCAGCCTCGTGGATCTCGGCATTCCGGTGACACTTGCCGAGAACGACAGCGTCCTGCGCACGGAGTTTGAAAAGATCTTCGGTCCGGTCGCGACCTACTCAGGGACCTGAAGGTCCGCGCAGCAGGTTTTGAGAAAGGCCCGCAAGCCACGCTCCCCCCCCGGCCTCCAACCAAGCGCCTGCAGCTTTTCCGTCTCCATGATCCCGGGCATGCGATCTGCAAACCGGGGCAGCATTCCGGCACACCCGCACAGGGTCTTGAGCTCTCCCAGCAAATCCCGGCGGTCGACGACCAGATCCGATACGTTCAGGACGTCGAATTGCGCCAGGCGGCACGTCCGCCGTGTGCCCTCTGCCAGCACGATGGAAACCGCTTCAGCAAGATCCTGTCCGTGGACTTCCGTTGCCCTGCGCGGTTCAACCGTTTCTCCGCCTGCAAATGCCTTGAAGAGACTGCTCCATTTGTGGTCAGCCCGATCAGCCACCCGCCCGTAGACGCCGGTTGCCCGCAGCGCAACTCCCCTGAATTCCGGCCCTGCAAGTCCTTCCAGGGCCGCCTCCCCGGCCAGCTTCGCCTCTCCGTACAGCGTGTCGGGCGCAGCCAGATCGGTCTCCCGCAGCAATTCACCCGCGCGGTGATCGCCGTAAACCGCCCGGCTCGACAGGAAAACGGCCTGTCCGCACCCCGCCTGCAGGGCCGCCTTGAACAGGATCTCCGTTCCTTCGATGTTGAGACACCGGAACCGCTCGGGATCGTTGCCCTCTCCCCCTCGGAATTTCCCGGGCTCGTGAGAAAGCGCGCAGTGGATCAGTGCATCCGCCTGCGGCAATTCCGGATCCGTATCGGCGAGATCGTACCGGCTGAACGCTGTCGGCAGATCCTCCGGCAACCGGCGTCCCAGAACAGTGACATGATGGCCGTCAACCAGCATCTTCCGGGTGATGAAGCGGCCGACGGTGCCGCCGGCCCCTGTTATCAGGACTTTCATTCACGAGGCCCGCTTTTCCGCCGGGGCCCCGGGACCGGGAAGCTGCGACAGATCGTCGGGAATACCCTCGCCGGAGGCATAGGCCTGCCAAAGGTCAATCAGCGGCCCCAGGCGGTCCGCTTTCTCATGTCCCGCCTGCCAGGGCTTCTCGTACTGGTAATGCAGTATGTGGATCTGGCTCCAGTCCCACAGGTCCGGCAGGTTGAACCAGACATATTGCAGCATGTTACAAAAGACAGGCAGGCCGTGCCAGTCGGGGAAATAGCTTTCCAGAAAACTCTGGTCCGTGCGCCGCCAGAAGACATCCGGCTGATCGAGGCGCGACAGCATCTCGTCAAAGGTGACCCCGTCCGGCCGAGCCGTGAAGACGCCGCTGTTCATGCGATGAAAATCGGCCAGGCTTTCATAAACATTCGGGGCCGCGCAGAATTCCGGGTAGCCGAAAAGCTTGTCGCAAGTCTTCAGCACCAGTGCATCCGCATCGATGAACACGACTTTCTCGTATTCAACGAGTTGCCAGAGGCGCAGTTTCACGAAATTGTCGAGCGGCGTATGAAACACCGGTTTGCCACCCTTGGTGAACGGAGCTGCCGCATGGAGGCGGCCGCGTTCATGGCGCTGGTTGAATTCGGCGGACGTCGGCAGCCGTTCACAGCGGCCGAGCCGTGGCCTGAACGGCTGCAGAGCGGCAAGGTCCCGCGCGTCTACGCCGGGCGTGAACAGAACAACCAGATCCGCACGGGTACCTGTCCGCCTGAGCGACCGCAAAAGAGCGGTGGCCCCCAGCACATAGTCCCGGTTGGTCACCAGGGTCACATAGGCGAAAGGGCTTTCAGCGCCCCTGTCAAACTCGGGAGTGTCGCCGACGAAATCCATCAGGAGACCGATTTGAGCCTTGGATGTTCAGGGTCGCGTTCGATTTCCTCCGCGATATCCTTTGTCCAGGCGGAAACCGCCGGTACACGGCTGCGATCGACCCGATAGGCGAATGTCTTCGCCACGTCCACAACCTCGCTGAGAAGGCCGTCCGCCAGCGTTGTCGGGTCCAGACCGAGTTCAAGGAACTGTCTGTTTTCGACCACAAGATCGTTTTCGGGCGCTTCCTTGCGCGGGTTGGGCAGGTAGGCGATCTTCGCGCCGGTCAGACGAGAGATCATTTCGGCCAGGTCCCGCACCCTGTGGGTTTCCGTCATCTGGTTGAAAACCTTCACCCGGTCGCCCTTTTTCGGCGGGTTGGCGAGCGCAAGCTCGATGCAGCGCACCGAATCCTGAATGTGGATGAAGGCCCGTGTCTGACCGCCTGTTCCATGCACCGTCAGCGGGTAGCCGATCGCCGCCTGAATGAGGAAGCGGTTAAGCACCGTTCCATAATCGCCATCGTAGTCGAAGCGGTTGATCAGCTGCTCGTGGCGCCTTGTCTGCTGCGTATGGGTTCCCCAAACGATCCCCTGGTGCAGATCTGTAACCCTCAGACCGTCATTCTTTGCATAGAACTGGAACAGCAACTGATCCAGGCATTTGGTCATGTGATAGATCGATCCGGGATTTGCCGGATAAAGGATCTCCTGAGCCGCCTTGTCGCCGTTCAGTGTCTCCACATCGACACTCAGATAACCTTCCGGGATGGCTGCGCCGACGCTGGAATAGCCATAAACCCCCATTGTGCCCAAATGGACCAGATGCGCATCCAGATCGAGCTCCACCATGGCGTTCAAAAGGTGATGGGTGGCGCTGACGTTGTTGTTGACGGTGTAGTTCTTGTGCTGATCCGATTTCATCGAATACGGCGCGGCGCGCTGCTCGGCGAAATGAATGATCGCATCCGGCCGGGTTTCTGCAAGCCATGCCTTGAACACCTCGTAGTCCCTGGCGATGTCGATCAGATGGAACCGGATGGTGTTGCCGGTCTCCTGCTTCCAGATCCGCGTACGTTCCTGAATGGAATCCATTGGCGTCAGGGACTGCACTCCAAGCTCGGCGTCGATCCAGCGGCGGCTGAGGTTGTCGACGATATGAACTTCATGGCCTTGATCGGACAGGTGCAGGGACGTTGGCCAACCGACAAAGCCGTCACCACCTAGAATCGCAATCTTCACCAGAATTCTCCTTGAATTACGCTGCAGATACCAAATGGAACAGCTGGGATTGTTCCACATGATTGAACAGAATATTGCGATAATTCAATGACAATACAACAGCCGAACAAGGCAATTGTTACACAAAATACGGTTGAGGGCCGCGTTTTGCCCGCAGTGGAAAAGCCGTACATATTCCGGGATGTAGCGCTCCCCGAAAGCCGGATGTCAGGCGATGTCCCGGGTCAGACCGTCTCTCGCACGGCAAATGCGCCGCTTTCCGGCTCGGCCGGTTCAAGATCCCTGACCAGGCTCACCCGGGCAAAGGACGGGCCTTGCCAGAGCACGTCGAGCATATCCACCACGGTATCCGACGGACCGCTGAAGACAGCTTCCACCGCCCCGCTCTGCAGGTTCCGGACCCAGCCGGAAAGACCGCGCGACTGCGCCTCCTCCGTGCACCAGGCGCGATAGCCTACGCCCTGCACACGGCCTTCGATCAGCACATGAACGGTCAAAGGATCTGTTGTCATCGCAGTCTCCTGTCCGACTCGCCGTTGCGAAGCTCAGAGCATAGACTCATAAATCATGTTGCCACGAACGGGAATGTGTTGCCGCACGACTGTCAGGCCTTGGCAGCGTCCGCGGACTGCCGGGATGCCCGTTTCTGTTCGTCCAGCATCACCAGGAGAGACGCTCCGACGATGACAAGCGCTCCGGGCCAGAAGGCTCCGGTGGGGGCAAATCCGAAGGCGAAGAAACCGACGGCGATGTTCAGCGGCAGCTTCAGATGGTCGAAAGGCTGAACGAAGGCCGCATCCGCCTGCTGGTAGGCAACAGTCAGAAGATAGTTCGCCAGCACGGTCAGCACACCTGCGCCGACAAGAAGCCAGAATGCATTGCCTGACGGCAGGATCCCGCCCTCGCCCAGCGCCAGAACCGCGTTTACGGGTGTCAGCAGCAAAAGCAGGTAGAGCGTGATGGAATCGGCGTTTTCGGTTTGTGTGAGCTTCTTGGTCACCAGCGAAGTGCCCGCCCAGAACGCCGCCGCCCCGACCGGCAGAAGTGCTGCCAGGCTGAAACTGTCCGTCCAGGGTTCCAGAATGACCATTCCGCCCGAAAAGCCGGCGATTGTGGCAAGCCAGCGCACGGCGCCGACCCGCTCGCCGAAGAA
The DNA here is from genome assembly GCF_001624695.1 of Labrenzia sp. OB1. GTDB lineage: Bacteria > Pseudomonadota > Alphaproteobacteria > Rhizobiales > Stappiaceae > Roseibium. The sequence goes on from NZ_JSEP01000016.1 coordinate 84,742, forward strand.
GAGTTTCGCCCCGAGGATGACGAAGAACGGCGACGTCATCACCAGTGCAATGGCCTGCCAGATCTCGACCTTGGCAAGCCCAGCGACCCAGAGCTGAATTCCGATTACCGCGAACCCGGCGCGCAAGAGATGCCATCCCGGTTGCCGCGTCTTCAGCGCACGCGGCCCGCGCCGCAGCACAAACGGCAAGGCCACCAGAAGGCCCAGCGCATACTGCCAGAAGGCAGCGGAGGTGGACGGGACACCAAGCTGCATGGTCGAGGCTTGCAGAGCACCGTTGACCAGAGCAAAGGAGGCTCCTGCCCCGACCATTGCCAGGGCCGCAAGCAGCGGTTTTTGAAAGGATTTCGATAAAGTGGCGGGCATGTCCGAGTTCCGTTCCAGTTACGTATCCAGAACAGTCTCAAAAGACACTGCGCCTGCCGGTCCCTTTGCGGGATCCGCAGCCAAGTTCTCTCTCATCCGGACTTTCAGGTGTGATCCTGCCAACGAAGATCGCACCTCAACCGTCGGCTCCGGCATCTCACCGGATCTGCTGACCCATGAAACCGGTTTCGGTTACATGGCGCTCGCGGGCTCCAGGTCTCCCTGATACCGCCGGTGGGGAATTTCACCCCGCCCCGAGAACTGTTCTCATGGCAGTTTCAGTATCGCTGAAATCCGTAAAAAGCAATGCCAAACTCGGCCCCGAGATTCCCTGGAAGGCCTGCCGCACTGCTCAGCCGGCCGACAGGTGCCGGGAAATCTCCGCCGGAGTTGCGGCGATCAGGGCCGGGTTTTCCTGTTCGAGTTCCTCACGGCTGCCGTAGCCCCACAGAACGCCGATACCGGCAACCTTGTTCGCATTGGCGCCGATAAGGTCATGCTTGCGATCGCCGATCATGACCGTTTCCGACGCTCCGATCCCCTCTTCCCGCAGAATATGGGCAATCAGCTCCGACTTGGCCGACCGCGTGCCGTCCAGTTCCGAGCCGTACACCTTGCCAAAATATGGCATCAATCCAAAATGCTCCACAATCCGGACTGCATAGACATGGGGCTTGGACGTACACACATGCAGGCGATGACCCGAGGCCGTCAAACGGTCGAGCGTCTCCGGAATGCCGTCAATCAGCGTGTTCTCGAAAAGCCCCGTATCCGTATAGCGCTCCCGGTAGAAGCCGATGGCCTCATCCAGCCGGGACCGATCGTCCGTTCCCAGCAATACCCGGAAGCTCTCCCACAGCGACGGACCGATGCACCAGCGCAGTTCGTCAGCCTCCGGCAAAGGTTTCGACATCTTCTCCAGCGCGTAAAGCAGCGAACTGGTGATGCCGGCGAATGGATCGGTCAGGGTGCCGTCCAGATCGAACAGCAAGGTCGTGAAAGGCATCGTGCCTCCGGGAGAATGAGGAAACCGAAAACGGCTCGCAGCATCAAGCCACGAGCCGATGGAATATCGCTGCCCTCATCTGCCTGTCAATCAGACCACAGGCTCACAAGTTGTTCCCTGACAAGGACAGGCGTCAGGAGAACTCCATGATTACCGCGTCTACAGCCAGGCTGTCTCCGGCCGAGGCCTTGATGGCGGTAACGGTGCAGTCCCTCTCTGCCCGCAGCACATTTTCCATCTTCATGGCTTCCACCACGGCAAGCTGTTCACCCGCCTTGACTTCCTGCCCTTCGGAAACGGCGATGGAAACCACCAGACCAGGCATCGGACAAAGCAGCAGTTTGGACGTGTCCGGCGGAAGTTTCTCCGGCATCAGAGCATCCAGTTCCGCAGCGCGCTGCGTCATCACCTTGGCGACGACCGAGCTTCCCTGCCAGTCGAGACGGTATCCGCCTGTTACCGTGCGCACCTGAACAGTCACCGGCCGCGAGCCCACCGTGCCCGACCAGAGCGGGTCTCCCGGTGCCCAATCGGATTCGACGGTCATCAAGGGCCCATCGCCGATTGCCACATCCAGTTCTATCGGAGTTCCCGGATAGCCGGCGGCCAGCCGGATAGGCACATAGGTCTTGTCCACCTTGACGACCCAGTCCTCGCGGAGCGCACCGGAATGCGGACGCAGGCGTCCGGGCAGATGGTCCAGCCGTTCCCTTTCAAGAGCCCCCATGGACAATGCGACGGCAGCAAGCACCGAAACGGCGGCTTCATCCGGAAGGGCCGGAAAAAAACCGTCCGGATACTCATCGGCGATGAAGCTTGTCGAAAGCATTCCCGAACGCCAGCGCGGATGGTTCATCAACGCCGTGAGAAACGGCACATTGTGCTGGATGCCGTCAACGTAAAACGCATCCAGTGCCGAACTCATGGCATCGATAGCCTCTTCGCGGGTCGGTGCATGGGTGACCAGCTTGGCGATCATCGGATCGTAGAACATGGAGATTTCTGACCCTTCGACGACGCCGGTGTCGTTGCGGATCGTCACGCCGTCGACGCACATTTCCTCCGGCGGCCGGTAGCGTACAAGACGTCCGATAGACGGCAGAAAGTTGCGGTAAGGGTCTTCGGCATAAATGCGGCTTTCCACCGACCAGCCGCTCAGTTTCACCTCGTCCTGCGCAAGGGCCAGCTTCTCGCCGGCGGCCACGCGGATCATCTGCTCCACGAGATCGACGCCGGTGATCAGTTCCGTCACCGGGTGCTCAACCTGAAGACGGGTGTTCATTTCCAGGAAAAAGAAGCTCTTGTCCTGTCCGGCGACAAATTCGACTGTTCCGGCGCTGTCATAGTCCACGGCTTTTGCCAGAGCGACCGCCTGTTCACCCATCTTCCGGCGGGTTTCCTCATCCAGCAGCGGTGACGGGGCCTCTTCGATGACCTTCTGGTTGCGCCGCTGGATCGAGCATTCCCGCTCGCCCAGATAAATCGCGTTGCCGTGTTTGTCGCCGAGCACCTGAATTTCGATATGCCGCGGGTTCTCGATGAATTTCTCGATGAACACCCTGTCGTCGCCGAATGATGACGCCGCCTCGGATTTCGATCGCACATAGCCGTCGCGCGTTTCTTCAGCGTTCCAGGCTATCCGCATGCCCTTCCCGCCGCCGCCTGCGGAAGCCTTGATCATTACCGGATAGCCTATGCCTTCGGCAATTTCGACGGCATGATCGGGCGTATCGATTTCACCGAGATACCCCGGAACCGTGCTGACGTTTGCGGCGTTGGCGAATTTCTTGGATTCGATCTTGTCGCCCATGGCCTTGATGGCGCGCGGATGCGGGCCGATCCAGACAATTCCCGCCTTTGCAAGTTCTTCCGGGAAGCTGGCCCGTTCGGACAGAAAGCCGTAGCCCGGGTGCACGGCCTCCGCGCTCGTCTCCTTGCAGGCCGCAATGATCTTGTCGGCCACGAGATAGGACTCCGATGCCGCCGCAGGGCCGATATGCACAGCCTCGTCAGCCATCTCGACATGAAGAGCCTCGCGATCGGCATCTGAATAGACAGCCACCGTCCTGATGCCCATACGCCGTGCGGTCTTGATGACCCGGCACGCGATCTCGCCACGGTTGGCGATAAGAATTTTCGAGAACATGCGTTTCCACCCAGCTGGAGCGTTTCCAAGGTTGTAGGCCGGGCCTTCGTGCCACGCAACTTATCCAAAGGGCGAGACGTGATTATGCGGATAAGGCAGTTTAAACCCAGCTCAACAAATAGGAAGCGCATGCCGCGCGGTGTCATTGCCGGGGACATCCCCACGGCTTTTATACTATTATTAATAAATATATAGTTATAAATACTGAAGAGGATTATCAAAAAATGAAGACAATCACTACAATTTCTTTTCTGGTTGCTGCCTTACTTTCCGTCTCGGCCTGGGCTGAAACCTTCGAAAAGTGGAGCAGCGGTGACGTAAACGGATTTACGCGTTATTGGACGACGAACAAACAGGGGGCGAATTTCGTCGTCTGGTGCCATCCTGAACGCAAAGTCAACGGAACGCTTCTGCACATCGTGGTTGAGGGCAGAACGCCGCCTCCCGATACAAGGGCCAAACTGATCCTGGATCAGGAGGTCCTGGATTTGCCGGTCAACAAGCAGGGTTACATCGACAGCGAGTGCGCGACTTGCGCCGACAGCTTCGGTTATGTCTGGCACAAGCTCAGATCGGCACGCTCGCTTGCCGTCAAGTTTCAGGACGAGCGCTATGCCGTGTTTTCGCTCAAAGGCGCACGTCAGATTCTTCCGGGCCCCGTCTGCCCGACCGACTGGGAAAAACGGAATGCCGGATCCTGAACTCACGCCAGGCGATCTTCCGAAGATAGGCAAAAAAACTATTGATAAAATAACCTATTTTTTTTAAGCACGTATTAAGAGTAGAACTTTAGTTTTCCACCTCCGAGTTATCGGAGGAACTCTCGATGATTACCAAATTGATGCTTACCGCTCTCATAGGCTTGTCCATACCGTGTCAGGCATCCTCGGAAGCACACGGGCAATGGAACCACGATGTAGCTCATGGATACGAACGATACTGGACTGTAAATTCCCAGGGCTCCTATTTTACCATCTGGTGTCCCATCAATAAGAATATGCGCGGGGCTCTGATCAGCATCAACGTCATGGGCAACCTGCCTCCGCCGAGATCCCTTGTCCGGATTCAACTGGACCGCGATCTGATCAAGTTCACCGCCGGTCCCGACGGGTATATCCTCAACGACTGTCCTGCCTGCGCGGATAAATTTACCTATTTCTGGCATCGGCTGCGCTCGGCTGGAAAACTGGTCGTCCGGTTTGAAGACAGGCGTCTGGCGGGGTTTTCTCTCAACGGCGCCAGGGACGCAACTCCTCATCCTGTGTGCGCCACCCAATAAGGCTGAAAAGCGGGTTAGGCAGACAGGTGATGCTCACGGCAACATCTGCTTCTCATCGTCCAAAACGACGGAATGTGGTTCTGATCACATTTTTGCCGTACAACCTGCCGCACACTCCCGATACGACCAGTTCAAGTAAGAGGACCGATGGTCCTTCCTTACAACTGGACTTGGCCGGAAATTGTTTTCCGGCCTGAAACAGGATCCGTGGAGGCCAATATGCGCAAACGCCATCTTTTCATCGCCGCGCTCGCACTGGCAAGTACCTGCCAGCCTCTTGCCGCGCAGCAGCGCCCCGATCTTCGGACAATGACATGCGGTCAGGCTCAGTCATTGGTACGCCAGCATGGAGCGGTCGTTTTCACCACCGGTCAGCACACCTATTCGATGTTTGTCTCCAACATCAGTTATTGCGACCGGAACCAGCAGCTCTTCGTCCAGTACGGCCCGACGCGCGATCACCGCAAATGCCCGGTTGCCTATGAATGCAAGGAACCGCTGTTTCCGCGCGGCGGCTTCAACCGCTGGGATTAATCGCGGCCGACCGCTGATCGCCTAGAGAGGAATGTTGTCGTGTTTCTTCCACGGCATTTCCACCTTCTTCGAGCGCAGCAAAGCCAGCGCCCTTGCAACCCGGCGGCGGGTCGAGTGCGGGCGGATAACGTCGTCGATATAACCACGCTCGGCAGCCACGAACGGATTGGCGAACCGGTCCTCGTAGTCCTTCGTGCGCCCGGCGATCTTCTCCTGGTCACCGAGCTCTGACCGGTACAGGATTTCAACGGCCCCCTTTGCACCCATCACCGCGATTTCGGCAGTCGGCCAGGCGTAGTTGATATCACCGCGAATATGCTTGGAGCTCATCACGTCGTATGCGCCGCCATAGGCCTTGCGGGTGATGATCGTGATTTTCGGCACGGTCGCTTCCGCATAGGCGAACAGCAGCTTCGCTCCATGCTTGATCAGCCCGCCATATTCCTGCGACGTACCGGGCAGGAACCCGGGCACATCGACAAAGGTCAGCACCGGAATACCGAAACAGTCGCAGAACCGCACGAAACGGGCAGCCTTGCGGCTTGCGTCGGAATCCAGCACACCCGCGAGCACCATCGGCTGGTTTGCGATGATACCGACGGTGCGGCCCTCCACCCTTCCGAAACCGGTGAGGATATTTTTAGCGAAACTGCCCTGAATTTCGAAGAAGTCACCTTCATCGACCGTCTTAAGGACAAGTTCCTTCATGTCGTAGGGCTTGTTCGGATTGTCCGGTATGAGTGTATCCAGGCTCATGTCGAGCCGTTCCGGGTCGTCATAGTGTGTGAGTTCCGGCAAGTCCGCCAGATTGTTCATCGGCAGGAAGTCAATGAGCCGGCGCATCTCCTGCAGCGCTTCCACGTCATTGTCGAAGGCGCCATCCGCTATGGAGGACTTGGTCGTATGAACCGACGCACCGCCCAGTTCCTCCGCCGTGACGGTCTCGTTTGTGACGGTTTTCACCACATCCGGCCCCGTCACGAACATATAGGACGTGTCCCGCACCATGAAGATGAAGTCCGTCATGGCCGGAGAATACACATCGCCACCCGCGCACGGACCCATGATCAGGGAAATCTGCGGAATGACGCCGGAGGCCAGCACATTGCGCTGAAACACTTCTCCGTAGCCGCCCAGAGCCGCGACGCCTTCCTGGATGCGGGCCCCACCCGCGTCGAACAGGCCGATGATGGGAGCGCGGTTCTGCAAGGCCATGTCCTGCAGCTTGATGATCTTTTCCGCGTGGGTTTCCGACAGCGAGCCTCCGAAGACCGTAAAATCCTTTGAGAACACATAGACGGTGCGGCCATTGACGGTTCCCCAGCCGGTCACCACCCCGTCGCCGGGGATATGCTGTTCTTCCATGCCGAAGTCGGTACAGCGGTGCTGCTTGAACATGTCGAACTCTTCGAAAGAGCCTTCATCCAGCAGGATTTCAATGCGTTCGCGCGCCGTCAGCTTTCCCTTGGAATGCTGCGCGTCGATCCGTCTTTGCCCGCCGCCCAGGCGCGCTGTTTCCCGGCGTTGTTCCAATTCGGCCAGAACTTCTTTCATCCGGTCCTCCCGATTCTGCATCGTCCCGCTCGCAATCCGGTTCCCCGTAGAAGCTGACAGGTTGATCGATCTTGTGATGCTCCAGGGTCAGGCCGTAGCACGATCCCCGGTAAGCTCATAGTCAGCACATGGGCTTATGGGAGAACTACCTTACGGTTTTTCTGCTCTGTCATCACTGTACCGGCAGCGGAAAATCGCTCTTCGCGCACCGCTATTCCAACCGCCGAATGCAAGTTCTGACCTGGGCCCTTGATCCCGCTTCAGGAAAATCGGTTTTGCTCCCAGTGCGGTGCCTAATTCATGAGCACCTGGACAATAGGCGAATTTTGCTCGTCCACCTCTCCTCAGCCCGCTCGGACAGGATCATTCCTGCTACCCGAATGCCTCAACGGCATCCGGCCCGGGCGGAAGAACCGGCTGATTAAGGGAAAGAGACGGTCAACTGCACTGCGCAACCTCGAGTTTCGAATTCGGATTTTCGCATGCAGGACCGCCCCTGACACAAATAAGATGTCGCCCCGGAGCATCCAGGGTTTCAAAAGGCGAGTTAAGTCAGAAGGTTATCGTGTCGGCCAGTCGCAACATGCCTAAACACCGGGCACATGCGCTATCATATTGCTCTTTGACACGCCTTGGATTTTTGCAATGATTGCTCAACAGGCATGCACCTGCGAAGGGGAGGCAATGGCGGACGAACGTACTTTCTTCAATGAAATGCTCGAAGAAACTGGCGAGCCGCGACAGGCCTATGCCAGACTTGCCCAATGGCTGGAAGACAAGCCCGCTAATTTCCTGACAAAAAAAAGCCGCGATGCCGAAATGATTTTTCGCAGGCTCGGCATCACCTTCGCTGTCTATGGCGCGCAAGAAGCCACCGAACGGCTCATTCCCTTCGACCCGATACCGCGCATAATTTCCGCCTCGGAATGGCGGCGTCTGTCCGCCGGCATTGACCAGCGCGTCAGGGCGCTGAACGCCTTCCTGCATGACATCTATCATCGCCAGGAAATTCTACGTGCCGGCAGAATTCCGGCCGATCTCATACTGCAGAACGAGGCTTTCCTGCCGGAAATGGCCGGCTTCACCCCGGCCCGCAAGGTCTATGCACATATCATCGGCACCGATCTGGTCCGTGTCTCCGAGAACGAGTTCTATGTTCTGGAAGACAACACCCGCACCCCTTCCGGGGTTTCCTACATGATGGAGAACCGGGAAACGATGATGCGGCTGTTTCCCGAGCTCTTCCAGTCACACCGGGTCGCGCCGGTGGAACAATACCCGGAGAACCTCCGCCAGACCCTGGAAAGCGTCGCACCGGACCCGGCCAAATCGAACCAGACCATCGTCGTGCTCACGCCCGGCATTTACAATTCAGCCTATTTCGAACATGCCTTCCTGGCAGACTCCATGGGTGTCGAGCTGGTCGAGGGCCGGGATCTTTTCGTCGACAGCGGCAAAGTGTTCATGCGCACAACGCGCGCGCCCAAGCAGGTGGACGTGATCTACCGGCGCATTGACGATGCCTTCCTGGATCCCCTCACCTTCAATGCGGACAGCATGCTCGGCGTGCCGGGCCTGTTCGACGCCTACCGGGCCGGCAGTGTCACCATCTGCAACGCGCCCGGTACGGGGATCGCCGATGACAAGGCCATCTATGCCTACGTTCCTGACATTATAGAGTTCTATACGGGCCAGAAGCCGATCCTGAACAATGTTCCAACCTGGAACTGTTCCCGGCCGGACGACCTGGCCTATGTGCTCGACAACCTGGAAGACATCGTCGTTAAGGAAGTGCACGGCTCCGGCGGCTACGGCATGCTGATCGGCCCGACCACCTCCAGGCGCGAAATCGCCGAGTTCCGCCGTGTTCTGCAGAACAACCCCTCCAACTACATCGCCCAGCCGACCCTGGCGCTTTCGGCCTGCCCGACCCATGTCGCTTCCGGCGTCGCACCGCGCCACGTGGATCTGCGTCCGTATGTCCTGATCGGCGATCAGGTGCGGATCACCCCGGGCGGGCTGACCCGCGTGGCCCTGAAAAAAGGCTCCCTTGTCGTCAACTCCAGCCAGGGCGGCGGCACCAAGGACACCTGGGTACTTGAGGACTGAGAAATAAATGCTCGGAAGAACCGCCTCTTCGCTGTTTTGGATGTCTCGTTACCACGAGCGCGCCCAGAACGTGACCCGCCTTCTGGAAGTGGGCTTTCGCGGCGCCATCATTTCCCATTCCGGCCAGGAAGATGGCACCCACTGGACCTTTGCGCTCTCCTGTTCAGGCAGCGAGAAAGGCTTCGCGCAAAGATACGACGAATTGAACTTGCGAAATGTCGCGGCGTTCATGATCTTTTCCAAGGAAAACTCCGACAGTGTTCGCCATTGCCTGGAGTTGGCGCGCAACAACGCAAGGGCTGTGCGCACCAGTATCACGGCAGAACTCTGGGAAGCGGTCAACACCACCTGGATCGAGTTCAACGAGGTCAATCCGCAGACCATCACCCAGGAAAGGCTGCCCGATTTCCTCGCCTGGGTGAACCAGCGCTCGCATTTGTTCCGCGGCGCGCTGCTGAACACGGTCCTGCGCGATGACGGCTATTTTTTCAGCCAGATGGGAAACTTTGTCGAACGGGCGGACAACACGGCCAGGATCCTAAATACCCAGTACTGGACGCTGCTGCCGGACAGCGACATTATCGACGACGGCTCCGTGGAACGCTATCAGTGGTCGGCGATCCTCAGAGCCCTGGCGGGACGCAGAAGCTACCGCTTCGCCTATCCCAATGCCCGCCTCAAGGCCTTCAATATCGCGGAATTCCTGATCCTGAGAACGGAAATGCCCCGCTCGCTTGCCCATTGCTACGACTGGATCGCCGACACGGCGGAGGACCTGGCCCAGTTCTACGGTTCGCGGGAACCGAGCCTGGACCTGGCTGCCGAGATTTCACGCCAACTGTCCGAAACACAGATGCGCGAAATCTATCAACAGGGACTGCACGAGTTTCTGACGGAGTTCGTCGGGAAAAATAATCAGTTCGCACAGCAACTGAGTGAAGATTACAATTTCGCCTGACCTTCGAACCAAGCAGATCCCCGGTGCCGCATGCGACTGACCGTCAGACACACCACCAGCTATCGATACGACACGCCGCTGGCCAATGCCATGCAGCAGCTGAGGCTGACGCCGGAGGACGGTTTGTCACAGAAAATCGTAGACTGGTCCATCGAGACGCCGGGCATAGAGCGGGCGACAACCTACAAGGATGCCTTCGGCAACCAGGTTCACATGGTGTCCGGAGACGGCCCGGTTCAGGAAGTGGAAATCACGGCCTGCGGCACCGTCGATACGATCGATACCAGCGGCATTCTCGGCCATGAACTGGATGCCGGCATCCCGCCGCGCCTCTACACCAGGATCACTCCGCTGACCCAGTCCAATCAGGCGATCCGGAAACTGGCAGCCCTCGCGGAAGGCCCGGACCCGATCGCCGGTTTCCACGCACTCATGCACGCAATTCGCGACAAGGTCGACTACAAGGTCGGCGTGACCGAAACCAGCACCACCGCGACAGCCGCCCTGGCCGCCGGCGAAGGCGTCTGTCAGGACCACGCGCACATCTTTATCGCGGCGGCACGCTCCATCGGCATCCCCGCCCGCTATGTGTCCGGCTACCTTCTTCTGGAGGAGGAACAGTCCTCCGAAGCCCATCACGCCTGGGCGGAAGTTCTGGTCCAGGGCCTCGGTTGGACCGGTTTCGACATATCCAACGCTATGTGCCCGACAGATCGTTATATTCGCTTGACGGTCGGCCTGGATTCCCGTTCTGCTGCTCCCATCAGGGGCATCCGTTTCGGCGGACTGGAGGAGAACCTGCGGGTTGAGGTTGACGTTGCTCAAGCCGCCTTGCAGCAGCAGCAATAGCTGTCATCTTCCTTCACCATACGGAGCCACTGGCAAGCCGGAGCTATCCGCGCTCACCCCGGGCGGGACGCTTTGAGGCTTTACGCAAGATCAGCAGCCGCTCTTTCTCGTGATCCCACCTGAAGACGGGTTGACCCTGCGTTTCGAACTTACGTCAGAAGGGCGATGGAATGACATATTGTGTCGGTTTGAAACTGGATCGTGGCCTGGTCTTTGCTGCGGACACGCGAACCAATGCCGGTGTCGACAACATCTCCACTTTCAAGAAATTGCATGTCTGGGAGGAACCTGGCGAAAGGGTGATCACACTCGCCTCCGCCGGCAACCTGGCAGTTACCCAGGCAGTCATTTCCCTGTTGAGCGAACACATAACTTCGGCGGAGAGTGACCGGACGACGCTGATGAGCGCCAGAACCATGTTCCAGGTCGCGCGCCTGATCGGCAGCGCGGTTCGGGAAGTCAAGGCAATCGACGGAGAAGCGCTCGCAGCCAGCGCCGACAACTTCTTCGTGACCTTCATCCTGGGAGGCCAGATCAAGGGTGAACAGCCCCGCATGTTCCAGGTCTATGCGGCCGGTAATTTTATCGAGGTGGGCGAAGACACACCCTACCTGCAGATCGGCGAGCACAAATACGGCAAACCGATCCTGGACCGGGTGACCCGGGCCGACATGCGTCTGGGGGAAGCCGCCAAGCTGGTTCTTCTGTCCTTCGACAGCACCTTGCGCTCCAACCTGTCCGTCGGCATGCCCATCGACATGCTGCTCTACAACACGGATTCCTTTTCCACCGAGCGTCAGGTCCGGATCGAGCAGGAAGATCCCTATTTCCAGAAACTGTCGCACGGATGGTCGGACAAGTTGCGCACGGCCTTCGCCGAGCTTGAGGAATTCGAAGTTTAGCGTACCGACCCAATAGCCGGCTCACCTGTCCGTCAGGACGGCGTCACAAAAGCGCTTTAAAAGCAGACCGGTCAATTCCGGAGGTTTCCCCATGAGCAATTCCAGTGTCGAGCCAGATCCGGACACCATTGTGTGGACACGGGAGCCGGCCCATAAACCTCTGGACGCCAATGACGCGCCACTCAGGGCGGTGCGCGACATGATCAAGGCCGGCAAGCGCCAGCAGCTCGTGGATCTGCTCAAGCGCTGGGACCCGGCGGACGTCATGCAGCTTCTCACCCGGCTGCGTCTCAAGCATGCCCGCAAGCTGTTCCAGTGGTTGCCGGCCAATCCGTCTATCAAGGTTGTCGCCGAACTGAGCCCGGAATTTCGCTCCATTCTGATGGAGGACTCAACACTCGAGCAGTTCCGCCATATTCTCGCCGGGCTCGACCCGGAGGACGCCACCGAAATCCTCAACGAGTTCCCCGATGACGTCGCCGACGAACTGATCGCCCGTCTTCCGGATGTCGAAGACATCGCAACGCTGGCAAGCTACGCCGATGACACCGCCGGGCGGGTTATGGCGCGAAAGTTCGTAGCCCTGCCGGAGGACTGCACCGCCGGCAAAGCCGTATCGCAGATGCGTGAGCAGGCCGACCGTATCCGCAAGATCTTCACGGTCTATGTCACCGATGCACATGGCAAGCTGACAGGGACGGTGGAGGTCGGAAAGCTGCTTCTGGCCCAGGGCGATACGCCGCTCAGCGAGATCATGAACCGCGATGTGCTGGCCGTTTCCGCCGACACGGACCAGGAACAGGTCCTGCGCCTTGCCCGCAAACGCGACATGCGCACGGTGCCGGTCGTCTCCGGCGAAGGCCATCTGATCGGCCGGATCACCCCCAAGCAACTCACCCGGATCGCTTCCGACGAAGCCAATGAGGACATGCTGCTGATGAGCGGTGTCTCGGGTGAGGCGCGTTCGGACGACACAATCTTCAGGATCGTCAAGGGCCGCCTGCCCTGGCTTCTCGCCGGCCTCGTCGGCGCGAGCGTAGCCGCGACAGTCGTCGGATCCTATGAGGACCAGCTTGCGGAAGCCGCCATTCTCGCCGCCTTCATTCCGGTCACCATGTCGATGGCGGGAAATGCGGGACTGCAGGCCTCCGCGGTCGCCGTTCAGGGCATCGCGACCGGCGCCCTCTGGTCGGGCGATATTTTCTATCGCCTGATGAAGGAGTTTTTCGCTGCGCTGTTCAACGGCGTGATCGCAGGGACCGTCCTTGGCTGCCTGGTCCTGATCGCTTCTCTGGTCGTGCCGCTGGAGGCACCGCTTCACCTGGCTCTGGCGACATCCCTGTCCCTGGTGTGCGTCACCACCCTCGCCGCCACGGTCGGCGCGAGCATCCCCATCATTCTCGACAAGATCGGCATCGATCCTGCCATGGCCATCGGCGTGTTCATTACATCGTCAAACGACGTGCTCGGCGTGCTGATCTTCTTCCTGATGGCGACGACATTTTATCTGGGCTGACGGTCAACCCGTTCCGGAAACCTGAATTGAAGTGCGAGGCCGACCCTCTCCGGTCTGCGAAGCCAGACCTCGGGAAGAGCCTCACCCCGCTTGCAGGATCAGGACCGCCGCATCGAATTCCTTGCGCTTGTAGGCCCGCAGGCGGGCCGCGTCCTCGTCCTCGCCCCAGCGCTCGATGTTGAAGTCCTCTTCCACATGAGCAGCGCTCCAGACGCTGTCGGCATCCAGATGGCCTTCCTTCAGACAGAGCGCCAGAAGCGCAGAGCCGGTCAGGCTGGTGGCCGTATGCAACGCGGCAAGGCGCAGCGGTGTTTCCGTACCGATCCGCTGCCGGTAGGCCTTGAGCAGTTCTTCAGGCTGGGGTGCATGGACAATGCCCTCGATCAGCACGAAGCGTCCGCCAAGCAGACTTCCCGCCCAGTCGACGACCGGATCCCACAGGCGGCGCTGCGTATCGACCAGACTTTGCGGGTCGTCGGCGCGGTAACACAACGCGTCGGTGCCGGCGAAGCGGGTGATGTCGTCGGCGACGTCGTCATGGCGAACCGAAACCGCATCCTGTGCCGAGTTGGCGATGCGGGTCAGTGGCATGTTCGCCGGGTTGATCACCTTTTCCTGTGCCATCCATTCGGCCGCGACCGCCACGCCCAACGCCTCATTCGGCAGGAGCAGTGTTGTCTTGCCCGGCGTTTTGACCGGCCGGCCGTCGAGGTGAATGGCAAAGCCACCCTCAGCGGGTTCATGGGTCGCTTCCTTGTAGAAACGCTTGGGCAATTCGCGCCGGGAAAATTCCCGCGCGCGCTGTTCCGGGTCCCGCGCGGCGTCTTCCTGCAGAACTTCAAAAAAATCGCTCATCAGACTGATACCTTGGAGAATTGAAGAATATCGTTCAAGGCAGAATCGAGATCCTCGAACCCTTGAATGATGCGGTTCGCCCCGCCTTCCGTCAGTTGCGTATGGTCGTGATATCCCCAGGTGACACCGATGGCATGCGCCCCGGCGGCCCGGGCCATCGCCATGTCGAAGCCCGTATCCCCGATCATCAGTGTGCGATGGGGTTCCACACCCGTCTCCGCCATCGCCTTGAAGATCATGTCGGGGTGAGGCTTCGACGGCGAGGTATCGGCCGTCTGGATCGTCACGAAACGGTCGTGCAGGTCATGGGTGTCCTGCATGTGCCTGACGCCGCGCATCGCCTTGCCCGTTGCAATGCCGAGCAGGATGTCGTCCTGTCCATGCAGTCTTTCCACGGCTTGCCTGGCGCCCGGATATAGCGGGTCGATATCGAGCCCCAGTCCACGCCGGGAGATCTTGGACGCCCTGTAGGCATCCGCCATCTCCGGAGCCTTGTCCGCATGCGCTTCCCCGACCAGATCCGCAAAAGCTTCCTCCAGCGACCGCCCGACAATCGACAGGGCGGTTTTCCGGTCGGGCATAGGCAGACCGACCGCCTCGAACCCCACCTGCAGACCGTGCAGAATGGTGTTCTGGCTGTCCACCAGCGTTCCGTCGACGTCGAATATGATCAGATACATGGGAGCTCAACCTGTGCTTAGAGCCCGCATGTGCCGGTTTTTGGCGCTTTGGTCAAGGCTTTGCCGCACCAGGGACCAGTAGCAACGAAAACCATTTTCTCGGCAAAAAAATCCCCTCGTCCGCTCACTGCCAGGTGAAATCCACAGCTTGCGGCATAAGGACCGGTTATTTCTGGATATCGCCGATATGACCGGTGCGCCCGAAAATCGCCTCTTTAAGGTGCTTTTCGACCACAGGCTGGTGTCGTACCGGTTCGTAAACACGTTGGTTACCATGTTTTGCGATATTGGTGACTTCGGGTGGGCATGATCGTTTGGGGCAAGCTGGCTCCCGCAGAAATACGGACCGCGGCCGCAAGGCTGCAGGCGCAAGATTGGTTTTGCCTGAATGCAGCAGAAAAACAAACGGATAGGCAACGACAGCCGTATGGCAGCCCCGAAGAAACAGCGAACATTCTACGCGCTCCTTGCCGGATCGACGCTGCTGATTGCCGGCTTCGCCGCGTCCGCGGTCTTTATCAGCCCTGCCCTGACACCCGAGCATTTATCGCCATTGGCGTCAAAATCCGAAACGCTGACACTAGCCCATGTCACCACCGAATTGCCCACCGCCGCCCCTGTCCCGGTGAATATGGCAACGGCGGTCAAGACGGCGAAACTCGCTAAGCCGCCTGCTGCGGTTGCACGCCCCCTCCTCCCGGCAAAGCCAGCGCCAACAGCAAATTCCGTTGAGACAGAAGCAACGGCAGCCGGACAAAAGGCAGAGGGCGCACTGGCAGAGGCCCGGCGCAAGGCCAAAAGCGCACTCGCAGGAAAACTTGCGAAGCTACAGCTCACCCGCACACTTCTTGCCGCGAAAGCCGGAAGGACACCCGCAGCGGACAAACCGGTCGCCGTGCAACGCGCCTTCGCCGAAGCGCCTGCGGAGGCCCTGCCGCAAGCGCTGCCGAAGAGCCTGGCCGCCAAGCCAGCCGGAACCTTGCCGGAGACAAATTCTGAAATCGAGATGGCCTCGCTCGATCCGCGAGCTTCCGGAGCCTTGGCCGAGCGTGCAAGTCCGGTCAAACCGGGAGCCATACCGACCCGCCTCCCCGGCACCAAACCCAGGATTGCTCGCAGCACGAAGCCATCTGCCTCGAAGCCTGTTGCAACAAAACCCAGACGAGAAAAGCCCTCCGAAACCACTCCGGTTCTGGCCTACGCGACGCCCGGAAATCCGGAAGAGGATGAAAACGGCGTCTTCAGCGGCCTCGGCAAGCTGTTCGGAGGCGGCAAAGGCGGATTGCCGGGTGCGAACAGCAAGGTTGCGGTCTATGACATCAGCGCGGCGACGGTTCACATGCCGGACGGCACCAAACTCGAAGCCCATTCGGGCATCGGGGAAAAGATGGACAATCCGAAATACGCCCATGTGAAGAACTACGGGCCTACACCCCCGAATATTTACAAGCTGCGCATGCGTGAGCGGCGTTTCCATGGCGTCGAGGCCATCCGCATGCTGCCGCACGACCGGGCTGCCATGAAAGGCCGCGACGGCATGCTGACGCACACCCGGCTGTTGCGCCGGTCCATCGGTTCCCACGGCTGCGTCGCCTTCAAGGACTACAACAAGTTTTTGAAGGCCTTCAAGGCCGGCAAGGTCAAGACCATGATCGTTGTCCCTTCCATGGAAAAGCTTCCGACGTACATGGCCAAATTTCAGCGGAGCACCGGCGCCTGACCTGATCCGGCTTGCAGTGGAGCGAAGGATTGGCTAAGCCGCATGGGACAGCCTTCCCCCCGCAGCCGGAGCTTTCCTTGACCAAGATTCTGATGGTGCTTCTTTTTCTGATTGCCGCCGTCCAGGTCATCAAGCCGCTCGGCTGGCCCGGTCTGAAAAAACGCTCCGACGCCTGGAAGCTGGTCGCAGGTGTCGTGGCCGTCACCTTCGCATCGGTGATTCTGAGCGCCGCGTTTCAGGGGTTTTAGAGCGTCGCGTTCAACCGGATTCATGCATTCGGAAAAACGCACGAGACGGCGCTTTTATTGCATATGCGTTCCGGCGGTTTCTTGAATACAAGTCAACATGACAGGTTCTGGGCTGCAGGGCCCTGTTCTGAATGGAAAAACCTATCGCTTGATCAGCGTTTCATCCGGGTCATCCGCTTCCGGATCGTAATCCTTGGCATCGAACCCCAACAGGTTCCAGGTCTGCTGCATATGTGGCGGCAGCGGCGCGGAAACGTCGATTGTACCACGGCCTGAAGGGTGCGGAATGACGATCCGCCGTGCGAGCAGATGCAGCCGGTTCTGGATGCCCCCCGGAAGCTCCCAGTTCTCGATATTGAAGTATTTGTCGTCGCCGATGATCGGATGACCGATATGGGCCGCGTGGGCGCGCAACTGGTGCGTCCGTCCCGTGATCGGCTTCATGGTCACCCAGGACAGTTTCTGGGCGGATTTCTCGAAGACCGAATAGAGTGAGACGGCGTGCTGGGCTTCATCGTCGCCCTGCCGGACCACCTGCATCCGTTCTTCGTCGTCATTGCGGGCGAGAAAGGTTGAAATCCGGCCCTGAAAGGGCTTGGGAACGCCTGCCAGCATCGCCCAATAGATCTTGCGGGTGTTGCGGTGGCGGAAAGCCTTGGTGAGCTCCTGCGCCGCCTGACGGGTTCGGGCGACCAGGATGATGCCTGAGGTCTCGCGATCGAGCCGGTGAACGAGGCGCGGCTTGTTGCCCTTGGCGTCGGTGAAGGCGTCGAGCATGCCATCCAGATGGCGGCTGAGACCGGACCCGCCCTGCACGGCAAGACCTGCCGGCTTGTTCAGGACCATCACGTGGCTGTCCTCGAAGAGGAGCATGTCCTCGACAGCCTTGCGGTCGTCGGACGTCAGTTTGGTGGACTTCGGCCTGGCATTCTTCTTGTCGTCCGCGCGCAGCTCCACCCCGAGCGGCGGGATGCGGATCATCTGCCCCTTGGCGATACGCGTATTGGATTCGGCGCGCTTGCCATCGACACGCACCTGTCCGGTCCGCAGCAGCTTCTGCAGGTGACCGAAGCCGAGCCCCGGATAATGGCTTTTGAACCAACGGTCCAAGCGCATGCCCGCCTCATCGGCGGTCACGTGTTTCTGTTCAATCGCTGACATGTTGTTCTCAAATTCGGCAGCTGGACACTTATTCAGGTCCGGCGCATCCCACAGCCCCGCGCCTGAAGGCGCCGGGCGAAAAATCGTTCCGGAGCGTATAGGCGGAATTGCCGTCAAATGGAAGGAAAAGTTAGGATCCGGCCTGACGCATGATCATCAGGCCGGCAAATACGGCGAGGATCGACACAAGCACCGAGGCCACCACGTAGATCAACGCCAGATGCGTATCGCCGCGTTCCCACAGAACGGCGGTGTCGAGGGAAAAGGCCGAGAAAGTGGTGAAGCCGCCGAGGATACCGGTCGCGAAGAAATAACGCAGCGACTGCAAGCCACCGGTCTCATGGCTGACCAGCCAGCCGATGAAGAGCCCCATCACCAGCGATCCGATGATATTGACGCTGAGCGTGCCGACAGGAAATCCCGTTCCGAACAGTCTGAGCGTCGCGAGCGACACCAGATGGCGCCCGCCAGCCCCCAGCCCGCCGCCGAGCATCACAAGAAGAAGATGATACAAACCGCAGCCCGCCCCTGAACCTTTAACGGTATCCCGGTTTTGCTTCCAGGCGTCGAGCCGGGATGACAAATCAAGCCCCTATTCCCCCGGTGCCACGGATTTCCCGTTGTCGCCTTGCCCCATCTCCTCGAACACCTTGACCTGTTCGTCATATTTCGGATCGATGGTGCCGCAGACACGGTCCCAGAAGGAAAAGAAATTGGCGTAGTTGTAGCGAAAACGGGAATGGTGCTGATCGTGAAAAGTCACGCATACCATTGGCGACGGCATGCGCGACATCGGCGAAGCCCAGAACTCGAAACCGGAATGGCCGATGGTGCCGTTGAAATGGTCCCACAGGCGATGAGCGATCAGAACCGGAATCGGGATCGGCAGGATGATCACCGCCCACAGATAGTAGCTTTGCATGACGAAGGCGTCGACCAGGTCGTCCGAATAAGTGCTCCAGACCGTCGGGGCGACGGAGCGGTGGTGCTCGGCATGAAACCGGTACATTGCCTTGGTGTGCATGAAACGGTGCCCCCAGTAGAACCAGGTGTCGAATGCGACAATGGAGACCACGAACATAAGGATGGCGGACCACCAGGAAAGCTCCAGGGCGGACACCAGCGTCCAGCCCTTCAGCGACAGGAAGATCCCGCCGGCGAGACATCCTGCCGTCACCGTCAGGGACAGGACGCTCGCGCGGATTTCCTTCCACATGCGTTTTTCGCCGCGCCGGTTCTGCTGGATCCGCCGCTCCGGATGCCGGTTCTGTATCTGGATCAGCACCCAACCGGTCGCGAAATACAGAAAAACATTGATTGCGTAGACGGCCGCGTAAATCGGCAGAAATTCGAGCAGAACGGAGAGCGCCTGATCCAGCATGATTTTCCTTCAAGTCCGTTTTGCAGGTTGGCTGACACAGCGAGTGAACGCGTGCGGGCTTACCCGGTTGCCTTGACCTTGGTTTCTTCCGTCTCCGGAATTTCCCCGGTCTCTTCCATCGACCGCACCAGCACATCGTATTTCGGATGCACAGTACCGCATACACGATCCCAGAACGAAAAGAAGTTTCCGTAATTATAGTGGAACTGGGAATGATGCAGATCATGGAAGGTCGTGCAAATCAGCGGCGATGGGAACCGCGAGGATCTGGACGCGAAATATTCAAAGCCCGAATGGCCGACCATACCGGAGATCTGGTCGAACAGGCGCAGCGCGAAAACGCTGAGCGCCGGAACCGGCAGGACGAACCAGACCAGGAAATAGAAGAAATGCTCGATCAACGTATCGACCGTGGTCGAGCTGTCATTGCTCCAGACCGTCGGCGCGATGGATCGGTGATGGGGCACGTGAAACCTGTAGAGCGCCGGCAGATGCAGAATGCGGTGGCCCCAGTAGAACCAGGCATCGAAGAGCACGAAACACACGGCGAACAGCAGCGCGAACGACCACCAGGACAACGCCAGCGGTTCAAACAGCGTCCAGCCCTGCGTCTGGGCGAAATACCCGCTGGACAACAGCACGGAAGACGTCGCGAGCGCCTTCATCGAAGCGCGGATTTCCTCCGCCTGGCGCTTCAGCCCGTCGCGATGTTTCTGGATGCGGCGTTCCGGATGACGCGCGTTGATCGCCATCACGGTAAAGCCGGTCGCGAAATACACAGCCACCATGGCTACGTAGACCAGCGCGACAATCACGAGATAATCGACGAGAAGCTCCATCACGCCTGATCCTGCTTGCCGGAATAAAGCGCCTCGAAACCTTCCACCTTGTCGTCATAGGTCGGATGGATCGTGCCGCAGAACCGGTCCCAGAACGAAAAGTAGTTGGCGTAATTATAGACGAAATACTGGTGATGCTGGTCATGGTATAGGGTGCACAGAAGCGGCCAGGGCTTGCGGGCGCTCGGGCTTGCGAAATGCTCATAGCCGCAATGGCCGATGGCAGCCGAAACCTGATCGAACAGGCGGTGGCCCAGAAACACCAGCGGCGGGATCGGCACCACGAAGAGCACCAGAGCATAGTAGGAATGGGCGAACAGCGTGTCCACGCTGGACCCTGCATCGTTCGACCAGACGGTCGGTGTGATCGTCATGTGGTGCGGCTTGTGAAACCGGTAGAACAGTTTTGTGTGCAGTATCCTGTGACCCCAGTAGAACCAGGTATCATGCAGCGCCAGGGAGACTATGAAAAAGACCGGTACGGACCACCAGGAAAGCGCCACGGGTGCAAAAAGCGTCCAGCCGCGCATCTGCGCGTAAAGACCGATCGACAGGCAGCAACTGGTGATGGCGAGCTGTTTCATCGACGAGCGGATATCGCGGAGCGCATCGTGAGTCGGCTGCCGCTTCTGGATCTTCCGGTCCGGATGGCGCTCGTTCAGCGCGGTCATTGCCAGGCCCGTCGTGAACAGCACGACGAGGCTTGCAGCATAAAGACCGGCGAACAACGCCAGAAAGGCGCCCGGCCCGATACCTGTGTAGTCAGTCAGAAATTCCATGAACACTTACATTCCGCTCGCGGGACAAAACCCATGCCTTATAAGAGTGCGTAGCGAACCAGCCGCCGCGGCGTCAAGGATACACTTGCCGGTTTTCGGCACATGACAGACTATACGTCTTCCGCCACATGGGCAAAGTCCGGATAAACCGAGCGGACGAGATCGTCCACTCTTGCAATTTCCTCGGGTATTTCAATGAGTTTGTCCCGTTCTTCCTCCAGGATCGCCAGAAAAATCCTGGCGCGGGCCTGATTGACCTGGATCTGCGGCAAAGTGCCCTTGCCTGCCGCCGACAGGATGATGCTGACCAGCCTGTCGGCGGCATTGAGCCTCCCCCACAGGTAATCATGCTCCCGCCAGCCGCGATTGAAGAACGCGCCGAAGGAATTCAGCGACTTGCCTTTCAGGTCGAAATTGTCCGTGTGCAGGCTGTCGGCATCCCTCGGACTGATCCTGTCGACGAGGATCTCCGTCACCTCCGAAAAATCGTTCCGCTGCAGCACCGGAAATGTGATCAGGTCATAAAACCCGAACCCGATATAGGACCGCATCAGAGACGCATGACGGTCCTTGTCCAGAAAGCCTCGCGCGGTTTTCGCGAATAGCTCGTCCTGCAGCCTGTCGAGATCAGCCAGCCCCATCATCGCCGATATGTTCTTGAGCAAAGGCACAACCTGGTCGCCTGCGGTCATCGACCCTGCCTCGAGATCCTTCACAAATTGTTTTGAGAGATCCCTGCACCGGCCGCCGAAAAACCGTTCCGTCCAGCGCCAGCTCAAGTGATCGATCTGATCGTAGAGCAGACCCTTCATCTGGTCGAGCGCATCGGTGTCCGGCGGCGGAAGTTCCGAGTCGCGTTCGAAATGGTAAAATCCGTTGAGCTTGCGGATCGCGAAGCGCAGGCGCCGGATGCGATAGTCAACATCCAGTCCGCGCAACATAGCGATGACATGCGGGTCGTTGCGCCCCAACAGATCCTTGCTTTCCACAGTCAGCGTGGAGAAATGGCGCGCCAGATGCGCCAGAATGGGCTCTTCCTGCTTACGGGCGTCCGTAATGCCGCTCAACCGGGTCATCAGCCCGGCGAGACGCTCACCGAGGGCGTGCAGCTTGAGCGACTGATAGTTGAGAAAGGCGAAACCGGCCTGCCGGAAGGCCGCATCGGTTGCCTCATTGCGGCACTTGGCCAGGATTTCCGGCGTGACGGTCCTGCGTTTCGGCAGCAAGCCCGTCACCGCCTGTTCGACCATCGGCCCCGCCGCATCGATCAGCTGCGCCAGCCAGCGGCTGCGCCGGTTGTTCTGCTCCAGTTCCTTCAGATCGTCGCCGATAGGCTCGTTGCGCGGGATATGCGCCAGAGACGCGAGTATCACCCTGAAGAAACCGGGCAATTCTGCATGCCGCCCTTCGGCCTCCACCGTTTCGACCGGCGCAGGGTCGATATAAATCAGCCGCCGGGCGACCTCCTTCGTCGCCGGCCGGTCCTGAATGACCTTGATGACAGGAGCGAAAGGCTTGTTCATCACCACACTGCCATCGACAAAGCAATGTCTCCCGGTGGTGTTCGGTGACAGGTTCAGTCCATGCCTCAGAAATGTATCGCGATGCGGCCAGGCCAGATCCTGTCGTGCGAGGGCGCGCTCCATCTCGGCAATCGTCGCTGGCGGAAACGCGCCGGGAAAAGACGACGTCGCCCGGGCGGCAAACACCAGCTCCGGAATGTTATCGGCGGCAAACTGGCTGTCGACGACCCCGGGAGCACGGTGGACCGCGTGAAAGTTCAGGATGCGGCGGTGATCCCATTCCTCGACATAATCCGGATCGTCGAGGTGAATACGCCGCTTGATGCCGTTGTAGTCCGTGATGGTCACGAACAGATCCAGCGTCTGGCCGCGGGGAATGAGCGTCCGGCCCGTTTCCGCGGCTTCTTCCATCTGCTTGCAGGCATCCAGCATCCAGCCGATGAACCTTTCGCCGGAAAACGGCGGCGAGAACCACCTTGCCTGCATGAAACGGCGCAGCTTGTCGCGGGTTTCCGTGCTTTCGATCTGCTTCTTCAATCGCGAAGAGACCAACCGGTCCAGCATCGGCGAAACCGAAATCTTGAGATAGCGCGAAAGCCCCGACTGCGGCCGTGCCAGACGGGTGACATCGGCGTTTTCCAGCCACAGCCGGCTGTGGCTGTCGAGAGGGAGATCGTGGGCCAGAGCCCTGGCCAGCATGATGCCGTTCACCCCGCCGGCGGAGGCACCCGCGATCGCATCGACCACAACCCGGATATCCGCAACCGGCGAAAGGACATCGAGCAACTCCTTGTAGGCGCTCTGGACAGGGGGCAGGTCCTGCTCGGCCGCCACGCCCCCCGCTCCACCGGTCTTGCGGTCAAGACGGATCCCGGAGGCGCGAACCAGGTTCAACATTTCGCGGCTTACGCCATGCATATAGATGGCGAGCGAAACCCCTCCGTAAAAGACAAGGCCAAGCCTGAGTTCGATTTCCTTCATGAAGCCGCCGAAATGATCATTGCCCTCCATATTGCCCAATGCAGCATAAGAAATAGTTACAAGGGCCAGGCTGCCGGGAATGGCATCCCAATAGCCTGCCACCCGATTTCGGCACTGAAATGACGCCCGGCATTTGCCACACGATACAGCCTTGCAAGGATCGCTTGAGGATGCATTTTTCCCTCATGACCTGAGAATATTCCGGTAAGATACCATCCACAACCAAGGGCGATTCCTGAGACATATCCGCATACGGAACGCGCCGCGACTTCGGTACTGCGAATTGAAATGGCAAAGAACTTGAAAAACGAAACGAAAGTGCCTCCTTCAGACGGCGCCGCTGACCCGGAGCAGACGTTGCGCGCGCTGCAGGAAGAAAACAAATATCTGCATTCCGAGCTGGAAGACCTGCGCCTTCTGTATGAAGCGACCATTGAACACGGCGAAGCCGTTGAAGACCAGTTGGCCGACCAGTCGACCCGCATGGAAGACCTGTCAAAGCAGCTGGCAAAATACCTGTCGCCACAGGTCTACAAGTCGATTTTCGAGGGCCGTCAGGAAGTCAAGATCACCTCGGCTCGCAAGAAGCTGACGGTCTTCTTTTCCGATATCGCCGGGTTCACGGAAACCGCGGAACGGCTTGAGTCGGAAGAACTGACGTTCATACTCAACCAGTATCTCACCGAAATGTCGAAAATCGCCCTCAAATATGGCGCCACTATCGACAAATATGTCGGCGACGCCATCCTGATCTTCTTCGGCGATCCGGAAACCCAGGGCGTCATGGAGGATGCCATGGCCTGCGTCCGGATGGCGATTGAAATGCAGGACCGGATGGCGGAGTTGCAGGATGTCTGGCGCGAAGCCGGCATTTCCAAGCCGCTGAAATGCCGCATGGGCATTCACACCGACTATTGCACTGTCGGCAATTTCGGCAGCAACGACCGGCTGGACTACACGATCATCGGACGCGGCGTGAACACGGCATCCCGCTTGGAGAGCCTGGCAGCACCCGGATCGATCCTGATTTCCTTCGAAACCTTTTCCCAGGTGAAGGACGAGATACAGTGCATCGACACCGGCGAAGTAACCGTGAAGGGCATCGCATATCCGGTCGCGACCTATGAAGTCATCGGCTTGCGGACGGATACCGCTGAAGGTCCGGATCTGGACCTGGCGGTGGTTTCGCGGCAGCTGAACCAGCTTGCTCTCCACCTTCCCGGCACCGTGACTTCACAGGAACGCGAACAGCTCGCCGTATCGCTCAGGAACGCGCTGGACCGTCTGGACAGCACCCGGACCTGACGCATGCCTCAGACTGCTTGATGCCGAACGTCAGCCGCGGTCCTTGCGCAACTTGTCCCAATAGTCCAACCGCTTGCGCAATTCCCGCTCGAAACCGCGTTGCGGGGGATCGTAATAGGTCTGGCGCCCCAGTTTCTCGGGAAAATAATCCTGCCCGGAGAAGCCTTCCGGCGCGTCGTGGTCGTATTGATAGCCATCGCCATACCCTTCCTGCTTCATGAGCTTTGTGGGGGCGTTGAGGATATGCTTTGGCGGCAGCAGAGAGCCGCTGGTCTTCGCATCGCGCATGGCCGCCTTGTAGGCCACATAAGCGCCATTGGATTTGGGCGCGGTCGCGAGGTAGACTACCGATTGCGCAAGAGCCAGCTCGCCCTCCGGCGACCCCAGCATCTGATAGGCGTCCCGGGCGGCGTTCGCCTGAACAAGCGCGTTCGGATCCGCCAGGCCGATATCCTCCACAGCCATGCGGATAAGACGGCGGGCCAGATACATCGGGTCCTCGCCCCCGTCCAGCATGCGGCAGAACCAGTAAAGGGCTGCATCCGGGTCCGAGCCACGCACGGACTTGTGCAGGGCGGAAATGAGATTGTAGTGCCCGTCCGCGCTCTTGTCGTAAATCGGCGCCCGCCGCTGCACGATCTCCTGCAGGCGGTCCGCATCGAAGACCTCGTCTTCCGCCGCCGCCCGCCAGACATCTTCCACCAGTGTCAGTGCGGAGCGGCCGTCACCGTCCGCCATGCGGATCAGCACTTGCCTGGCATCCCCATCCAGCGGCAATTGTTTTTCCTCGGTCTCTTCCGCCCGGTTCAGCAGACTGTCGATTGCCTCCAGGGAAAGCGAATGGAAGGTCATCACATGGGAACGCGAGAGCAGAGCGGCGTTCAGTTCAAAGGACGGATTTTCCGTCGTCGCGCCGACAAGAGTGATCGTGCCGTCTTCCATCACCGGCAGGAAACTGTCCTGCTGGGCACGGTTGAACCTATGAATCTCGTCGACGAACAGCAGCGTGGCCCGTCCGCCCATACGCCGCACACGGGCTGCCTCGAAGACCTTCTTCAGATCGGCCACACCGGAAAAGATCGCCGAGGTCTGCTCGAAGGCCAGATCGGTCTCGTTCGCGAGCAGCCGGGCGATGGTGGTCTTTCCCGTCCCCGGCGGCCCCCAGAAGATCAACGACCCCAGCGTCCGGGTCTTCAGCATCCGCGAGAGCGTTCCCTCCGGACCGAGGAGATGATCCTGGCCGACCACATCGGCAAGTCTCGTTGGACGCATCCTGTCTGCGAGCGGTCTCGGACCCGTCTGCTGAAGACCGGAGGCTTCGAAAAGATCGCTCAACCTGCTCTCCTATCCGCGCAAGGTGAGCTGCGAAACCTTGCCGTCGCGCTCGATGTCAAGCTGCCACACGCGCGGCGGGGCTTTCGTGATGGCTTCAAGCATACGCGTCGTTTCAATTTCCTGCCGGTTCACACCGCGGACAATATCGCCGGGCCGCAGTCCGACCCGATCGGCGGTGCTGCCCCGGTTGACCTCCGCGATGACCACCCCTTCGAAGGTGGCGCCCTGCAGTCCGATTTCCTCGGCGACCGCCGGCGACAGGTTCATCACCGTCGTTCCCTCGAACGGGGAATATTCGATCAATTCGCGGGTATCGCGCGCGGGTTCCTCCGGTGCGGGCCGCAGGGAAATGGAGAGTGTAACCTCCCTGTTGTCGCGCAAAATCAGGAAGTCCGACGTTTCGCCGATCATCTTGGTTGCGAAGCGATAGCCGAAGGAATTCGGATCGACCACTTCCTTGCCGTCGACCGCAATCACCAGATCGCTGACCTTGAGGCCGGCCGCTCGCGCCGGTGAGCCCGGAAAGACCGCCGTCACCAGAACGCCTCTGGGCCTGTCCAGCGAAAGGGCCTCGGCGATCTCCGCATTGACGATCTGGACGGTCGCCCCGAGCCAGGGCCGCAGAACCTTTCCGCCCTGATCCGCCGCGCGTGCCACAAACCGCGCCATATGCGCCGGAATGGCGAAGCCGATGCCGTTTGAGCCGCCCGAGCGCGAGAAAATCGCGGTATTGATGCCCACAAGCCGGCCGGTCATGTCCACCAGCGCACCACCGGAATTGCCGGGATTGATCGCGGCATCCGTCTGAATGAAGAACTGGAAATCCGTCACACCTACCTGGGTGCGCGCCGTTGCGGAGACGATGCCCTGCGTCACGGTTTGCCCGACACCGAAGGGATTGCCGATGGCCAGAACGATATCGCCGACCTCCAGACTGTCGGAATCGGCGAACGCCACATGTTCGAAAGGACCTTCCTCGCGGATTTTCAGCACCGCCAGATCGGTGCGTTCGTCCATCAATACGATATCGGCATCGAACTCACGCCGGTCGCTCAGCGCCACCCGCACTTCATCCGCATCCTTGATGACATGATGGTTGGTGATCACCGTTCCATCGGCGGAAATGATCACCCCCGATCCGAGGGAGGATTCCACCCTCTCGCGCGGCCGGTCGAAGCCGCCGCCCGGTTGGCCGAAAAACCGTCGAAAAAAGGGATCGTCGAAGAAAGGCGAGACCTGCCTGCGCTGCACGACCTTGCGGCTGGCATAGACATTGACGACTGCCGGGGCGACCTCTTTGACGATCGGCGCGAACGACAGTTTGATCTGCGCGCCGTTTTGCGGGACGAGCCGCAGATCGGCCGGTGACGGTTGCGCGGTCTGCGTGATTGCAGCAGCTGGCCAGAGAGCGAGCCCCCCCGCCAGAACCACCCTGAGCATACGCCGGGTGTAACCAGATTTCGTCAAGCGCATTGCCGAGCCCTCAATACCAATGAGCATTTATTGTGACCAACCGGAGGCCGTTCTTGGAGGGTTTTGGGACGGCGTCCCACGTCTTGTCCGATACCCTGCATCGCGCCGCGACGTGCTCCTTGCCGGCCCCCCTCCAAAACGGTCAGATGGATCATAATCAATGCTCCTCGGTATTACCTTCGAATCTATCAAGTCTCTTGCGATACATGGCAGATAGGGAGGAAAAGAGGCAAATACAAAAGCAAAGAGCCGCCGGAAATCCGGCGGCTCTTTTCATTCGGCATCTGTTCGGTGTCAGGCGGAGCGAACCTGATCCAGGAAGCTGCGCACTTCCTTGTCAAGCTGTTCGGCCTCCATCGCCATATCCGCGGCTTCCTCGGAGAAGTTCTGCGCGGCCATGTTGGTGTCATTGGAAAGCGCGGACACATTGCGGATATCCTCGGTGACCTTGGAGGTTCCGCCGGCAGCCCGCTGGGTGTTCTCCGCGATACCTTGCGTCGCGTAGCTCTGTTCGGTGACAGCCGCTGCAACTTCGCTCACCGACTTGGTGATCTCGTCGATGGTCTTCTGGATATCGCCGATCGCATCGACGGCATCGTCGGTTGCACCGCGGATCGCGTCGATCTGCTGCTGGATCTCTCCGGTCGCCTTGCCGGTCTGGGATGCAAGATCCTTGACCTCGGACGCCACAACCGCAAAGCCCCGGCCCGCCTCGCCCGCACGCGCCGCCTCGATGGTGGCGTTCAGGGCAAGAAGGTTGGTCTGGTCGGCAATGTCGCTGATCAGGGTGATGACCTCGCCAATCCGGTTCGCGGCTTCCGCAAGCGACTTCACCGTATCGTTGGTTGTCTCCGCCCGCTTGGTCGCTGCGGCGGCGACACTCGAAGATCGCTCGATCAGTGTCGAGATTTCCTGGATCGAGCTCGACAGCTGGTCGGACGCGGCAGCGATGGATTCCACCTCCGACAGCGTGTTTTGCGACATCTCCGCCGCGCTGGCGGACGTCTCTCCGGCACTGTCGGTCATGCTGCGCATGTTGGTTGCCGATTCACGCAGCTTGCTCGCCGAACGGGCAACCTTGTCGACCACCGTTCCAACGGTCGCTTCGAAGTCTCCGGCAAGGCTCGACAACATCTCGTGACGCTGCGCGGCCTGCCGTTGGGCGGTATCGGCTTCTTCCGCCGCCCGGCGCTCGTTTTCCTCCGCCGCGTTCTGGCGTATCTGCACCACAGCGCGACCGATGTCACCGATTTCGTCCTTGCGGTTCGCAGCGGAGATTTCAGCTTCCAGATCGCCGGATGCAATTGCATTCAGCGCCCCGACCAGGGTGGTGAGCGGGCGAGTGATGGACCGGGAGAAGAAAATCGCGATTACAGCAGCGACAGCGACCGTTACCAGCGACCACATGAACATCTGATCGCGCATATTGCTAACTGCCGAGAGCGTTTCCTCAACGCTCTTTTCAGCGACAATCGCCCAATTCTGTCCCTGGAAAGGCAAAGGACGGGCAACCATCAGGTCAGCCACACCGTCGGCTCCGGTAACCACGCCGGCAGTTTCAGCACCCGCCGCAGCAGCCAACGCAGGCTCCGCGGTGGACTGTACGACAAGAGCCGTACGGTCACCGGCCAGCGGCATGTCGCTGAGCAGCGTACCGTCCTGATCGACAACATAGACCTGACCGGTTTCACCAAGGTCATCCCTGTTGGCGACTATTTTGTTGAGGAAGGAAGAATCGATCCGCATGGCAACCACACCGGTCAGGCTGATTGACCCAAAGGAATTCATGAAGACGGGAGACGCCAGAAACAGGGAGCTTTCTCCACCGGCAGGACCGTAGGATTCGAACATGCTCGTTGCAATCTCGCCTTCGCCCAGATCCCTGGCGGAAGTGAAGACAGCCTCAAGGCCAGAGCCGTCGGCAAGGCCTCCGTCACCGAGTTTCTCGAGAAACTCGCCGCCCTTGGTCACTGAATAAAGGATAAGGCCGTCGGAATCGATGAGATAGATGTCCGAGTAACCGCCGTTCTTCCAGACATTGTAAAATGCCGGGTGCGCCTCTGAGTGGCGCCAGGCGTACATGGTCTTCTGCTCTTTACCGGTAATGGCAGCACGCTCACCGGCTGTCTGCGGCTCATGAAACAGGCTGAGGATCTCACCCTTTTCCTTCGAAAGATTCATGGCGGCATTGCCCAGATTGCTCAGGGGATCCGCGACGCTCGAAGCGAGATTGACAATCTCTGCCTGAACAGAATGCAACTTGGACTCCAGCAGGGCGGACCTTGCCGTAATCACCATTCCAAGTTCCGCTTCAGCGGCTTTCTGCAAACCGTCCCGGCCAGTTATATAACCGATCACGCCAACTGCAGCACAAGCCGCAACGGTGACAACGATCATCAAAGCAGGAATGACAAAGGAAAGACGCAGAGATAAAAAGTTCCTCTTTGCGCCTGAATGTTTCTTGCCAATCACAGTGTATCTCCCCAGCCTAGTCAAAACCATATTAAGGCACTGAGCGGGACGTTAAGGGCGACTTCTTAAATCATTGATAATGGTAAAAACTGCTAGGGGAAAAAACGTATTCTCGGGTTATCGCATTGCGTAAAAATGAAAAAAGGCGGACCGATGGCCCGCCTTTAAAATCACGCTGAAAACGCTTTTTTACGCTGCGTTTTCCGCTGCTTCTGCTGCCTCGACGCGGGCACGGTCTTCAGCGCCGCGCGCTTCCGGATCCCGGTCAACCAATTCGATCACAGCCAGCGGCGCATTGTCGCCGTAGCGAAAACCTGCCTTCAGAACGCGGGAATAACCGCCGTTGCGGTCCTTGTAACGCTCACCGAGCGTTTCGAACAGCTTGGCAACCATTGCCGTATCGCGAATCTGCGAAATGGCCTGGCGGCGTGCATGAAGTCCACCGCGCTTGCCCAGGGTGATGAGCTTGTCGATGATCGGCTTCATTTCCTTGGCCTTCGGCAAGGTCGTGACGATCTGTTCGTGCTTGATCAGCGACGCTGCCATATTAGCGAACATAGCCTTGCGGTGGCTGGATGTCCGGTTGAGCTTGCGGCCGGATTTACCGTGGCGCATGGCCCTCTCCTTTTTCTGTCAGGCAGTCTGCTTGAACCATTGAAGCACTTGCCCGGTTTATCCTCTAGAGCAACCCGTATCCAGGCGGATCACCTGAATACGGACAAGTCGCTCGATTCCTTCGTTGGCGAGCATCTTGTCCGCATTCGATTGAACGCAGGATGCTCTGGGGACGCGTACGTCCCTTAATACTGATGGTCTTCGTAGCGCTTTGCCAAATCGTCGATGTTCTCGGGCGGCCAGTTGGCGACTTCCATGCCGAGATGGAGACCCATCTGGGCGAGAACTTCCTTGATCTCGTTGAGCGACTTGCGGCCGAAATTCGGCGTCCGCAGCATTTCCGCTTCGGTCTTCTGAATGAGATCGCCAATATACACGATATTGTCGTTCTTCAGGCAGTTTGCGGACCGGACGGACAGCTCCAGTTCGTCGACTTTCTTGAGAAGCGCCGGATTGAACGCCAGTTCCGGGACGGAATCCTCGGCAACTTCGCGCTGCGGCTCTTCGAAATTGACGAAGATGGAAAGCTGGTCCTGCAGAATGCGCGCCGCGAAAGCCACGGCATCATCCGGCTTGACCGAACCATCGGTTTCAACCGTCAGGGTCAGCTTGTCATAGTCGAGAACCTGGCCTTCACGGGTGTTTTCCACCTTGTAGGAGACCTTCTTGACCGGTGAGTACAAGCTGTCGACCGGAATAAGGCCGATCGGCGCATCTTCCGGACGATTGCGGTCGGACGAATGATAGCCCTTGCCGGTGTTGACGGTGAATTCCATGCGGATCTCGGCGCCCTCGTCCAGCGTGCAAAGCACCAGTTCCGGATTGAGAACCTCGACATCGCCAACCGTCTGAATGTCACCTGCGGTCACGACACCAGGACCCTGCTTGCGCACAACCATGCGCTTGGGGCCTTCGCCTTCCATGCGGATGGCGATTTCCTTGATGTTGAGCACGATGTCGGTGACATCTTCCCGGACGCCCGGGATCGACGAGAATTCATGCAGAACGCCGTCAATCTGGACCGCCGTAACGGCTGCGCCCTGAAGGGAGGACAGCAGGATACGGCGCAGAGCGTTGCCCAGGGTCAGGCCGTAGCCACGCTCGAGCGGCTCGGCAACCACAGTTGCCAGAAAGCGGGGATCGTCGCCCGGCTTGATCTCGAGTTTGGTCGGCTTGATAAGTTCTTGCCAGTTTTTTTGAATGGTCACGTTTTCGTCCCTTCGGCTATCCCGCTCGGCTTTGAAGGCCGAGCCATTCCTTGCCATTTGGAGAAACTAGTAACTAAAGCGGGAAGCCTTAGACGCGGCGGCGCTTGCGCGGACGGCAGCCATTGTGCGGTATCGGCGTCACGTCACGGATGGACGTGATGAGGAAACCGGCAGCCTGCAGGGCGCGCAGAGCGGATTCACGGCCGGAACCGGGGCCACGAACCTCGACTTCCAGCGTGCGCATACCATGTTCGGCGGCTTTCTTCGCAGCATCTTCCGCGGCAACCTGAGCTGCATACGGTGTAGACTTGCGCGAGCCCTTGAAACCGAGAGCACCGGCGGACGACCAGGAGATCGTGTTGCCCTGAGCATCGGTAATCGTGATCATCGTGTTGTTGAACGTCGAGTTCACATGCGCGACGCCAGAAGAAATGTTCTTGCGTTCGCGGCGACGCACGCGCGTCGTTTCTTTAGCCATTTTGTTGTCCTTGTTTTGATCTCTTCACTGCCGTAATTCCGGCAGCTCCACCACCAATCGCCGAGCGATGATTATTTTTTCTTGCCTGCGATCGGCTTTGCCGGACCCTTGCGGGTACGAGCATTCGTATGAGTCCGCTGACCGCGAACCGGAAGGCCGCGGCGGTGACGCAGGCCGCGGTAGCAGCCAAGGTCCATGAGACGCTTGATGTTCATCGCGGTGTCACGACGAAGGTCACCTTCAACCATGTAATCACGGTCGATGGTTTCGCGGATCGAAAGAACTTCCGAATCGGAAAGTTCATTGACGCGGCGGGCAGCATCGATGTTGTTCTTCTCGATGATTTCCTGAGCGAACTTTTTACCGATGCCGTGAATATACTGAAGCGCGATAACTACGCGCTTGTTCGTCGGGATGTTAACGCCAGCAATACGTGCCACGTTCGTCTCCATGTTGAGCAGCAGCCGCAACGGCTTGCCGCAGAGAGAAAAAACCCGCGTCCGGTGGAGTCCGGCCCCTGCGGGGTACGAAAATGCCGGGAAATCCCGGCACAGAGAATGCCGGCCCCACTGTCGTGGAACCGGCTAAACTGTAAGGTAGACCGCGTCCTTTAACGGCTCCACCCCTATCCGTCAAGTCCTTGCAGCGCGGATTCTATGGACGCCGTCACGTCGTCGATAGATTGCATTCCGTCAATCACGGACAGCAAGTCGGCTTTCTCGTAATAGGGAACCACAACCGCAGTATCCCGGTTGTATGCTTCAAGGCGTTGCTTGAAAACTTCCGGGTCGTCGTCCTTGCGCACAGGCTGGCCGGCAGCCTTGGCGTCCTCGGCACGTTTGATGATCCGGTCGACTAGTTTGGTCTGGTCAACGCGGAGTTCAAGAACTGCGTCTACCTTCTGATTGCTGTCCTGGAGCATCTTGTCGAGCGCTTCCGCCTGGGCGATGGTCCGCGGGAAGCCGTCCAGGATGAACCCTTTTCTGGCGTCGTCCTCGGCAATCCGGTCACGGATAATGCCGACGACGATCTCGTCGGAGACGAGACCGCCGGCATTCATAACTTCCTTGGCCTTGAGGCCTACCGGGGTCTGGGCGGCAACGGCGGCCCGCAACATGTCTCCGGTGGAGAGTTGCGGTATGCCGTGTTTCGCGACAAGGCGCTCGGCCTGTGTCCCCTTCCCCGCTCCTGGCGGTCCTACCAGAATCAGCCTCATCTACGCCTCCCACTCAATTTCGCTTTTTTCACCAGACCTTCATATTGATGCGCAAGCAGGTGTCCCTGAATCTGGGATACGGTATCCATTGTCACGCTTACGACGATCAACAAGGAGGTTCCCCCGAAATAGAACGGAACGCCCGTCGCCGAAATGAGGAATTCGGGTAATAGACAAACAATGGTGATGTAGATCGCACCGACAGTGGTAATGCGCGTCAGCACATGGTCGATATATTGCGCAGTCCGCTCACCCGGACGGATCCCCGGTATGAACCCGCCATGCTTCTTCAGGTTATCGGCGGTATCGCTCGGATTGAAAACGATAGCCGTATAAAAGAAGCAGAAGAAGATGATCATGGCCGCGTAAGCGATCATGAACAGGGGCTGGCCGTGACCGAGCGCCGCGGTGATGTAAGTCAGCCATTCATTGCCCGAGCCCTGGCCGAAACCGGCAACCGTTGCCGGCACCAGCAGCAGGGACGAGGCGAAGATCGGCGGAATCACACCTGCGGTGTTGAGCTTGAGCGGCAGGAACGACGTTTGTCCCTGCATCATCTGGTTGCCCATCTGGCGCTTTGGATACTGGATCAGAAGACGCCGCTGCGCCCGCTCCATGAACACGATGAACGCGATCACGACGACGGCCAGAATGATAACGGCAAGAATGATCCAGGTCGCCAGGGAGCCCTGACGGCCGAGTTCCAGCGTCTGCACGATGGCCGACGGAAGACCCGCAACGATACCGGCGAAGATGATCAGCGAAATACCGTTGCCGATGCCGCGCGAGGTAATCTGCTCACCCAGCCACATCAGGAACATGGTGCCACCGACCAGTGTGATCACCGTGGACGCGCGGAAGAACCAGCCCGGATCGGTAACGACATTGGCCGCACCTTCCAGCCCGACTGCGATGCCATAGGCCTGGAACGCGGCCAGGATCACGGTTCCGTAGCGGGTGTACTGGTTGATTACCTTGCGGCCCTGTTCGCCCTCCTTCTTCAGCTGCTCGAGCGTCGGCACGACGGTCGTCATGAGCTGCATGATGATGGAAGCGGAAATATACGGCATGATGCCGAGGGCGAAGATCGCCATACGCTGGACCGCGCCACCGGAGAACATGTTGAACATGCCGATGATGCCGGACTGGGCCTGGTTGAAGGCCTGCGCGAAAGCTTCAGGATTGATACCGGGCATCGGGATATAGGTGCCCAGTCGATAAACCAAAAGCGCCCCCAGTGTGAACCAGATGCGCTTTTTGAGCTCTTCAGCCTTGGCGAAAGCTGAGAAATTGAGATTTGACGCCAGTTGCTCGGCGGCCGATGCCATGCCCTACTCCGGTCAGATACTTGCTGACAAAATGGGAAAAGCCCAGGCTGTTAAGCCTGAGCTCCCAGAACGGCAACCTTGCCGCCCGCTTTTTCAATCGCTGCTACAGCGCCCTTGGAGGCACCGGCAACTTCAAATGTCACTGCAGCGGTGAGTTCACCACTGGCAACGAGACGCACACCGTCACGGATACGCTTGACGACGCCTGCGGCTTTCAGCGTTTCGACGGTAACCGTCTCGGACGCTTTGAGCTTGCCGGCATCGATGGCCTTCTGAACACGGCCAACGGACACTGTCGTGTAGTCCTTGGCAAAAATGTTCGTGAAACCACGCTTCGGCAGACGGCGGTGAAGCGGCATCTGACCGCCTTCAAAGCCTTTGATCGCGACGCCGGAACGGGACTTCTGACCCTTGACGCCACGGCCGCCGGTCTTGCCCTTGCCGGAACCGATACCGCGGCCAACGCGAGTGCGGTCTTTCACGGCACCTTCGTTGTCACGAAGTTCGTTGAGCTTCATGTTTTTCTCTCCTCACCCCGTTGTTACGCGTTGTCTTTGACAACACGAACGAGATGCTGGACCTTATTGATCATGCCGCGCACTTCAGGAGTGTCCTTCAGTGTTTTACGACGGTGCATCTTGTTCAGGCCGAGACCGACGAGCGTCGCGCGCTGATCCTTCGGACGGCGCAGCGGGCTGCCAATCTGTTCGACCGTGACAGTCTTTTCGGTGTTCGCCATGGAACCTACCCTCTTTCAGCTGAAAACCGGAACCGCTAAGGTCAAGCCTCAGCGGCAGCCGGAGCCGCCTCATCGTTGTTGTCACGACGCCGGGACTGCAACACAGAGACCTTGAGGCCACGGCGGGCAGCGACGGAGCGCGGGCTGTCTTCCTTGGTCAGCGCAGCGAATGTCGCGCGAACCATGTTGTAGGGGTTGGAGGTCCCCAGCGACTTGGCCACAACGTCCTGAACGCCGAGCGTTTCGAAGACGGCACGCATCGGGCCACCCGCGATGATGCCGGTACCGGCCGGAGCCGCCCGCAACAGCACCTTGCCGGCGCCATGACGGCCTTCCACATCGTGGTGCAGCGTCCTGCCTTCGCGCAGAGGCACACGGATCATCGTGCGCTTTGCAGCTTCTGTTGCCTTCCGGATGGCTTCCGGCACTTCACGCGCCTTGCCATGACCGAAGCCGACACGGCCCTTCTGATCACCAACCACAACCAGAGCAGCGAAGCCGAAACGACGGCCACCCTTGACCACCTTGGCAACGCGGTTGATGTGAACGAGCTTGTCGACGAATTCGCTGTCTCGCTCGTCGCGATCGCGATGTTCCTGTCTCGCCATATTATACGTCTTCCGTTCTTAAGAGCGCCAACGGGCGCTGGTCAGAATTCAAGTCCACCTTCACGAGCCGCATCAGCAAGCGCCTTGACGCGCCCGTGATACTGATACCCGCCTCGGTCAAACACGACCTGCTTAATGCCGGCCGCGACTGCGCGTTCGGCGACAAGCTTGCCAACGGCTGCAGCTGCAGCAACGTCGGCGCCCGTTTTCAGGTTGCCCTTGAGATCTTGTTCGATCGTTGAAGCAGAGGCAATCGTATGCCCCTTCGCATCGTCAATGATCTGGGCGTAGATCTGCTTCGACGAGCGGAAGATAGAAAGACGCGGACGATCTCCTGCGGCTTTCCGGATCGAACGACGCACGCGATCGCGACGGCGCTCGAAAGCTTGTTTGCTGTTCGCCATGATCCTGGTCCGTTACTTCTTCTTGCCTTCTTTGCGGACGATGAACTCGCCTGCATATCGAACGCCTTTGCCCTTGTAGGGCTCCGGCGGGCGGAATTCACGAATTTCAGCAGCAACCTGGCCGACACGTTGTTTGTCGGTTCCGGAGATGCTGATTTCCGTCGGTTTCGGGCACGCGATATCGATCCCTTCCGGAATCGGATAAATGACGTCGTGCGAGAAACCCAGCGCCAGCTGAAGGTTCTTGCCCTGGATCTGTGCGCGGTAACCGACACCGGTCATGGCGAGGTCTTTCTTGAAGCCCTCGGTCACACCGGTGATCAGGTTCGCCACCATGGTCCGGCTCATGCCCCACATGGAGCGGGCCGGCTTGGTGTTGTTGCGCGGATCAATCCTGATACCGTCATCCGTCATTTCGGCCAGAACAAGATCGTTGAGCATGAAAGACTTTTCGCCTTTCGGGCCCTTGATCGTAACCGTCTGACCGTCGATCGATGCCGTTACCCCGCTTGGCACGGGGACTGGCTTTTTGCCAATACGAGACATTTGACCAACCTTGTCGTTGTTTCAAAAGTGAGTCTGTCGCATCAGAAGACGCGGCAGAGTACCTCACCACCTACATTTTCATCCCGCGCCTGATGGTCGCTCATGACGCCGCGCGGGGTCGATATGATCGACACGCCCAGGCCATTGGAGACATGCGGGATATTTCTCACCGACGAGTAAACGCGACGTCCCGGCTTGGAAACCCGCTCAATCGTGCGGATAACCGGCTCGCCATCGAAATACTTCAGTTCGATTTCCAACTCGGACTTGCCGCCCTCGTATTCAACCGTGGTGTAGCCACGGATGTAACCCTCTTTGGCGAGCACATCAAGTACGTGCGCGCGCAATTTGGAATTTGGTGAGCTGACCTTGTTTTTGCGACGCATTTGCGCGTTGCGAATCCGGGTCAGCATATCCCCCAACGGATCAGAAATTGCCATCGGAGTTTCTCCTTACCAGCTCGACTTGACCAGGCCCGGGATCTTGCCCAGGGAACCCAGTTCACGAAGCGCAATACGCGACATCTTCAGCTTGCGATAAAAACCGCGCGGACGGCCGGACACTTCGCAACGGTTGCGAACGCGGTTCGGCGCGGAGTTCCGCGGCAGTTTCGCCAGCTTCAGACGGGCATTGTAGCGCTCTTCCAGGGACAGGCTTTCATCTTTCGCCAGTGCCTTGAGAGCAGCGCGCTTCTCTGCGTATTTCTTTACAAGCTTCTCGCGGCGCTTGTTTTTCTCGATTGCGCTTTTCTTCGCCATCGTCGATCCCTTCCTTGCCCGTTACTTCGTGAACGGGAAGTTGAACGCGCGCAGAAGCTCGCGTGCTTCGTCATCCGTCGGCGCCGTGGTGCAAACGATCACGTCCATGCCCCAGATCTGGTCGACCTTGTCGTACTCGACTTCCGGAAACACGATGTGTTCCTTGATACCCATGGCATAGTTGCCACGGCCATCGAAGCTCTTCGGGTTCAGACCCCGGAAGTCACGCACGCGCGGCAGCGCGATGGTGATGAGACGGTCAAGAAATTCGAACATCTGCTGGCTGCGCAAGGTAACCTTGACGCCCAGCGGCATGCCTTCGCGGACCTTGAAGGTCGCGATGGATTTCTTCGCCATGGTGATAACAGGCTTCTGACCGGCGATCGCCGCCAGGTCGTCGGCTGCGATACGGGCTTTCTTGGAATCGCCGACGGCTTCACCGACACCGATGTTCAAGACAACCTTTTCGAGCTGCGGAACCTGCATGACGTTCTTGTATTCGAACTTTTCAAGAAGCTGCTTGCGCACGACTTCGTTGTAATGCGTCTTGAGACGCGGCACGTAAGTAGTCTCAGCCATCGATCAGGTCTCCCGAACGTCTGGACACACGAACCTTGGTGCCATCGTCCTGAACTTTGAAGCCGACGCGGGTCGCCTTGCCGTCCTTCGGATCGGCCAGTGCGATGTTCGACATGTGGATCGGAGCTTCCTTCGCCACGATGCCGGCTTCCTGCGCCTGGGTCTGCTTCTGGTGACGGCGGACCATATTGATACCGCGGACCAGAGCCTTGTTATCGGACGTCAGAATCTGAACGACCTCACCCGACTTGCCCTTGTCACGACCGGTCAGCACGACCACTGTGTCGCCTTTTTTAATTTTCGCAGCCATCAGAGCACCTCCGGCGCGAGCGAAATGATCTTCATGTGGTTCTTTGCACGGAGTTCGCGCGGTACCGGTCCGAAGATACGGGTGCCGACGGGCTCCTTGTTGTTGTTGACCAGCACGGCCGCATTGCGGTCGAACCGGATCACGCTGCCATCGGGACGGCGGATATCCTTAGCCGTGCGCACGACGACAGCCTTCATCACGTCGCCCTTCTTGACGCGCCCCCGCGGAATAGCCTCTTTCACGGAAACAACGATAATGTCTCCGACCTTGGCGTATTTACGCTTGGAGCCGCCGAGCACTTTGATGCACATGACACGACGGGCGCCGGAATTGTCGGCGACGTCGAGGTTTGTTTGCATCTGAATCATGACTGGCTGCCTTGTTCTTCTAGCGGCGCACGGGTCACGTGCGCCTGATGCTCACTGAATGGAGCGCGATCACTGAGTGACCACGGTCCAACGTTTGTTTTTCGAGATCGGCGCACACTCTTCGATCTGAACAGAATCGCCGACCTTGTAATTGTTGCTTTCATCATGCGCACGGTACTTCTTCGTACGGCGCACAGTCTTCTTCAAAAGCGGGTGTGTGAAGCGGCGCTCCACGTTCACCGTGACCGTCTTGTCATTGGCGTCGCTGACTACGGTGCCCTGCAGGATACGCTTCGGCATTGCCGTCTCCTTACGCGTTCGCCGTCACACGCTTGTCGCGCATGATCGTCTGGATACGCGCGACATCACGGCGGATTTGCCGGACACGCGCGGTATTTTCAAGCTGACCCGTGGCCTTCTGGAAGCGCAGGTTGAACTGCTCTTTCTTCAGGACCTCAAGCTCACTACGGAGCTCATCGA
This sequence comes from Labrenzia sp. OB1, assembly GCF_001624695.1. Taxonomy (GTDB): domain Bacteria; phylum Pseudomonadota; class Alphaproteobacteria; order Rhizobiales; family Stappiaceae; genus Roseibium. The sequence continues at coordinate 124,350 of NZ_JSEP01000016.1, forward strand.
GGGTCTTTGCCCTTACATCGGAAGCCTTCATGGCTGTAACTCCTCGCCTGCCCTACTCGCCGATACGCTGAACGAAACGGCACTTGATCGGCAGCTTGGCGGCGGCAAGACGCATGGCTTCACGCGCAGTGTCTTCCGGCACACCGTCGATTTCAAACATGATCCGGCCCGGCTTGACACGACAAGCCCAGAAATCCGGCGAACCCTTACCCTTACCCATGCGGACTTCCGCAGGTTTCGAAGAAACCGGGACGTCCGGGAAGATACGGATCCAAACACGACCAGCACGTTTCATGTGACGGGTCATAGCACGACGGGCCGCTTCGATCTGACGTGCCGTGACACGCTCCGGCTCAAGAGCCTTCAGACCGAATGCGCCGAAGTTGAGGTCGGTGCCTCCCTTCGACAAGCCGTGAATGCGGCCTTTGTGCTGCTTGCGGAACTTTGTGCGCTTCGGTTGCAGCATCGTTCTTCTCTCGTCTTTCTTTTCTTACGAGCGGCAGGCAGCTTGACTTAAGCTGCGCGCTCGCGGCCCCGATCCCGGCGTCCGCCGCGATCACCCTGATGTCCTTCGGAAGCTGCGGTCGCACGGCGTTCGGACGCCATCGGATCATGCTCCAGAATTTCACCCTTGAAGATCCAGACCTTCACACCGCACACGCCATAAGCCGTGTGAGCGCTTGCAACACCGTAGTCGATGTCCGCACGCAGGGTGTGAAGCGGCACGCGGCCTTCACGGTACCACTCGATACGCGCGATTTCCGCGCCACCGAGACGGCCGCCGCAGTTGATCCGGATGCCCTGGGCGCCGAGACGCATGGCGGACTGAACGGCCCGCTTCATGGCGCGGCGGAAAGCAACACGGCGTTCCAGCTGCTGAGCGATCGAAGCGGCAACCAGGGTCGCGTCGATTTCCGGCTTGCGCACTTCAACGATGTTGAGATGCACTTCCGAATTCGTGATTTCGGCAATCTTCTTGCGAAGACGCTCGATATCGGCACCCTTTTTACCGATGACCACACCCGGACGACCGGAATGAATGGCAACACGGCACTTCTTATGCGGGCGTTCGATAACCACCTTGGAAACCGCAGCCTGCTTGAGTTCCTTCAGCAGGAACTCACGGATGCGGAAATCTTCGTGAAGAAGGTCGCCGTATTCGTTCTTGTTCGCATACCAGCGGGAATCCCAGGTGCGGTTAATCCCGAGGCGCATGCCGATCGGGTTTGTCTTGTGTCCCATCAGGCAGTCTCCTCAGTTTCACGAACAACGATGGTCAGGTTCGAGAAAGGCTTCTCGATCCGGCCGACACGTCCGCGAGCACGGGCCTGGAACCGCTTGATGACAAAGGCCTTGCCAACATGAGCTTCGGCAACCACCAGGTTGTCGATGTCCAGGTCATGGTTGTTTTCCGCGTTTGCGACGGCGGACATCAGGGTCTTCTTGACGTCCTGCGCGATGCGCTTACGGGAGAATGTCAGGTCCGCAATCGCGGAGCCGACCTTTTTACCGCGGATCGAAGCCGCAACGAGGTTCAGCTTGCGCGGCGAAACGCGCAGCATGCGGGTCATTGCCCGGGCCTCATTGTCAGCGAGCGTCCGCTCACGCTTCGGCTTGCCCATCGTTACTTCCTCTTCGCCTTCTTGTCGGCGCCGTGTCCGTAATAGGTCCGGGACGGAGAAAACTCACCGAGCTTGTGACCAATCATTTCTTCAGACACCAGCACCGGAACGTGCTTTTGACCGTTGTAGACGCCGAAGGTCAAACCTACGAACTGCGGAAGAACTGTTGAGCGGCGGCTCCAGGTCTTGATGACCTCGTTCCGGCCGGACTCACGAACCTTGTCCGCCTTCTTAAGCAGATACCCGTCGACAAACGGACCTTTCCAGATCGAACGTGCCACGATCCTTGTCCTTTACTTCTTACGCGCGTGGCGGCTGCGGACGATAAACTTATCGGTCTGCTTGTTGCGCCGTGTGCGTTTGCCTTTGGTCGGTTTACCCCAGGGGGTAACCGGATGACGTCCACCGGAAGTCCGGCCTTCACCACCGCCATGCGGGTGGTCGATCGGGTTCATGGCAACACCGCGAGTGTGCGGACGTATGCCAAGCCAGCGAGAGCGGCCTGCTTTACCCAGGTTCACGTTGGAGTGGTCCGGATTGGACACGGCGCCAACGGTTGCCATGCAGGTTCCCAGGACACGGCGCTGCTCGCCCGACATCAGGCGCAGCGTGGTATAGCCCTGGTCACGGCCAACGATCTGAACGAAGGCCCCCGCGGAGCGGGCGATCTGGGCGCCCTTGCCCGGCTTCATTTCGATGTTGTGCACGATCGTGCCGACCGGAATGCGCGACAGCGGAGAGGCGTTACCCGGCTTCACGTCAACGCTTTCGCCGGCAATAACGGTGTCACCGACACCCAGACGCTGCGGCGCCAGGATGTAGCTCAGCTCGCCGTCTTCATAACGGATCAGAGCGATGAATGCGGTCCGGTTCGGATCGTATTCCAGGCGCTCGACCGTCGCCGGCACGTCCCACTTGCGCCGCTTGAAGTCGACAAGACGGTAAGACCGCTTGTGACCGCCACCGCGGTTCGGAGACGTCAGGCGACCGGTGTTGTTACGTCCACCCGATTTGGACAGGCCTTCGGTCAAGGTCTTGACCGGCTTGCCCTTCCAGAGACCGGAGCGGTCAACCTGAACAAGCTGACGGCGGCCTGGGGACGTTGGGTTGAATGTCTTAAGTGCCATTTTTCTTAAGTCCCCGCCTTAGAGCCCGGTGGTCACGTCGATTGCGTGACCTTCCTGCAGCGTTACGACGGCCTTCTTGAAGTCAGACTGACGGCCAAGACGTCCACGGAAGCGCTTGACCTTGCCCTTGCGGACGAGGGTGTTCACAGCCGTGACCTTGACACCGAACAGCGCTTCCACTGCGGCCTTGATTTCCGGCTTCGTCGCATCGTTCGCAACTTTGAAGACAACCTTGTTCTCTTCGGAAGCCATTGTCGCCTTCTCGGTGATTACCGGGCCGACGATCTTGTCATAATGAGGAAGTTTGCTCATTTGAAGCGCTCCTCAAGTGCGGACACCGCTGCCTTGGTCAACACCAGGGTGTGAGCCCGCAGGATGTCGTAGACGTTGATGCCCTGTACCGGCAACACATCCAGATGCGGAATGTTGCGCGATGCCAGAACGAAATTGTTGTCGACTTCGGCGCCGTCGATCACCAGGGCACTTGTCAGACCCAGCTTCGCGAGCTGTTCCTTGAGAGCCTTGGTCTTCGCTTCGGCCGCCTTGGCGTCCTCAACGACGACGATACCGTCCGCCTTGGCTTTCGCCGAAAGGGCATGCTTAAGGCCGAGGGCGCGAACCTTCTTGGGCAGATCGTGGCCATGGTCGCGAACGACCGGTCCGAATGCTCTGCCGCCACCGCGGAACTGCGGGGCCTTCTTGTTGCCGTGACGCGCGCCGCCCGAACCCTTCTGGCGGACGAATTTCTTCGTCGTGCCGGAAACTTCGGAACGGCCCAGCGTTTTGTGGGTGCCGGCCTGGCGTTTCGCCAGTTGCCAGCGCACCACACGGTGGATCAAATCGGTGCGCGGCTCGAGACCAAAGATCTCGTCAGACACCGTGATCGAACCGGCCGCCCCACCTGCGAGGGTCTTGACCTGGAGTTCCATCACTCACTCTCCTTCCCGGCGGCTTCAGTCGCTTCGGATGCCTTGAATGCACCCGGAACCGGAACGTTTTCCGGAAGCGCCTTCTTGATCGCGTCGCGGACCAGGATCCAGCCGCCCTTGGCGCCCGGAACAGAACCCTCGACCATGATCAGGCCACGCTCAACATCAGTGCGCACAACCTTCAGGTTCTGCGTGGTCACGCGGGCATCGCCCATATGACCGGCCATCTTCTTGCCCTTGAACACGCGACCCGGGTCCTGACACTGACCGGTGGAACCGTGTGCGCGGTGCGAGACCGAGTTACCGTGCGATGCACGGCCGCCGCCGAAGTTGTGACGCTTCATCGCACCGGCAAAACCCTTACCGATGGATGTGCCCGTCACGTCGACGAACTGGCCTTCGACGTAATGGTCAGCGGTCAACTCGGCGCCAACGTCGATGAGATTATCCGCAGTAACGCGGAACTCGGCGACGGTTCGCTTCGGTTCGACCTTTGCAATGGCAAAATGGCCGCGCAACGCCTTGGGCGTATTCTTGACTTTACGGATACCGGCGCCGAGCTGCAGCGCAGTGTAACCATTTTTTTCGTCAGTCCGGTGGGCAACCACCTGGCAATTTTCCAGCCGCAGAACAGTGACCGGAACATGCTCGCCCGCATCATTGTAAATGCGGGTCATGCCCACTTTCTGAGCGATCACTCCAGAACGCATGGATGTGTCCCCTTTGACCCGCTTTAGAGCTTGATCTCGACGTCAACACCAGCGGCAAGGTCGAGCTTCATCAGCGCGTCCACCGTCTGGGGCGTCGGATCAACGATATCGAGAAGCCGCTTATGCGTACGCATCTCGAACTGATCCCGGCTTTTCTTGTCGATGTGCGGACCGCGAAGCACCGTGTACTTCTCAATCCGCGTCGGCAGCGGTACGGGACCCCGCACCTGAGCACCGGTCCGCTTGGCCGTATTGACGATCTCCTTGGTGGAGGCGTCCAGAATACGGTGGTCAAACGCTTTTAGGCGGATCCGGATATTCTGACCGTTCATTGTTATTGTTCCCAATAAGACTGCGGGCCTGCCCGCGCTTCATTAAAAATCACCGGCAGGCCCGGCTGTCGATTACTCGACGATGGATGCAACGACGCCTGCGCCGACGGTCCGGCCACCTTCGCGGATAGCGAAGCGCAGGCCTTCTTCCATGGCGATCGGCACGATCAGTTCAACGTCAACGGAGACGTTGTCGCCCGGCATCACCATTTCCGTGCCTTCCGGCAGGGACACGACACCGGTCACGTCCGTCGTACGGAAGTAGAACTGCGGACGGTAGTTGGTGAAGAACGGTGTATGACGGCCGCCCTCTTCCTTCGTCAGGATGTAGGCTTCTGCCTTGAACTTCGTGTGCGGGGTAACAGAACCCGCGACTTCTTCGCCAACCTTCACGATACCGCGCTCAACACGACCGGTCACAACCGTGCCACGGCCGGAGATCGAGAACACGTCTTCGATCGGCATCAGGAACGGCATGTCCTTCGGACGCTCGGGCGTCGGAATGTAAGCATCGACCTGAGCCATCAGCTCGCGGATCGCGTCACGGCCGATGGCCGGGTCACGGTTCTCGACAGCTGCCAGCGCGGAGCCCTTGACGATCGGAATGTCGTCGCCCGGGAACTCGTAGGAGGACAGAAGCTCGCGGATTTCCATTTCGACAAGCTCGATGAGCTCTTCGTCGTCGACCTGGTCAACCTTGTTCATGAACACGACAAGCGCCGGAACACCGACCTGACGGGCAAGCAGGATGTGCTCGCGGGTCTGCGGCATCGGGCCATCGGCAGCCGAAACAACGAGAATGCCGCCGTCCATCTGCGCCGCGCCGGTGATCATGTTCTTCACATAATCGGCGTGACCCGGGCAATCAACGTGCGCGTAGTGACGGTTTTCCGTCTCATACTCGACGTGAGCCGTGGAGATCGTGATGCCGCGGGCCTTTTCTTCAGGCGCGCCGTCGATCTCGTCATAAGCTTTTGCTGTCGCACCACCGGCCTCAGCCAGCGTCATCGTGATTGCAGCTGTCAGCGTCGTCTTGCCGTGGTCAACATGGCCAATCGTGCCAATGTTAACGTGCGGCTTCGTGCGCTCAAATTTTTCTTTCGCCATCGG
>NZ_JSEP01000017.1 GCF_001624695.1 Labrenzia sp. OB1
CGGGGCCTTTTGCATTGAAACGCAAGACCCAGTCGCGGATCACCTGGACCGTCACGCCGCCGACCGCACCCGCATCGCTGCGCAAGCCGCCGTCATAGATCACTGCAAGCGCCAAAAGGCGCCGTGTTTGATCGGCATTCACCGAGCCACGGGCTAGATGACGAAGGGTTGGAGCATCAAAGTCATCTCGAAGACGGATAGGGGCGGACATGGCAAACTCCTCATGTTCCCCATCAGGAATCATATTCGCGAAACTTTGGGAATCCAAAAGAGTCGTCAAATTCGTCGCTTGGTATCAGATCCTCACCTTTTGCGGCAGCCTGCGGTCCGCCTCGTCCAATCGGGCACTGCTGACCACCGTTGAGCGGCTTGCGCCGGAGGGGATTTCCATCCGTCGATATGAAGGCATCGCCGAGCTTCCCCACTTCACCCCGGATCTGGACCATGACACCTTCCTCCCGGCAGCGGTGCGGGACCTGCGCGATCAGGTCGCAGCGGCAGACGGCCTTCTGTTCGCGGTTCCCGAATATATGCACGGCCTGCCCGGGAGTTTCAAAAACGCGCTGGACTGGATGGTCGGCTGCCAGCGATTTCCAGGAAAACCCGTCGCACTTGCCCACGTGAGTGCCCGGCATGCTTTCTTACCCGGTCAGCTTGAAGAGGTCCTGAAGACGATGGCCGCCACGCTCGTTCCGGAAGCCGGCTTCAATCTGGGCCTGACAACCAACAATGTGGACGTGGATTTGATCTGCAGCAACGCCGGCCACAAGGCGACAATCGTGGCAGCGCTTGAGGCATTCAGAAAATCCCTGTGCCCGAAACCACAACAGGCAGAGGAACAGCCTGCCTCATCGACTTTGTTACGAGGAGGCTATTCCGGACCGCGGCCCAAGTAAGAACATAAGAGGCCCTAGGCCTGAACCGCCGCCGCCTCCGCGCGTTTCATCTGCTGGTGCTGGTCCTCGATCAGCCCGATCTTCCAGTATCCGGAAATATAGGTGTCCTTCTTCGGCACGTTCCGCTCATTGTGCAGGTAGTCGCGCAGAGCCCGGATGACCGAACTTTCACCGGCAATGCAGGTTTGAACCGTTCCCGACGGCCAGTCCAGCCCGCGGATCAGGTCCACCTGTGCGGTCGAGGGCTTGTGGACGTCCTCCTGAACGAGCCAGGTCACCTCAACGCCCTTTGGTACGGTAATGCTGCGGATGTCCTCCTTGGAAGGCACCTCGAAGACGGCGGCCCCATGAGCGTCCGCAGGCAAGGCCTCAAGCGTCGCTTCTGCAACCGGCAGAGCCGAGAGATCGGCAGCGATCAGGTACCAGTCCGCGTAAAAATCCGTAAGTTTCGCCGGGCCGGGACCCAGAAGACCGAGGAACGCGCCTTCCGTTGCCCGCTGCGCCCAGCGCGTCGCCGGACCATTGTCGCCATGAGCGACAAAGTCGATGTCCAGTTCCAGGCTCTCGGGACGAAAGCTGCGAATGGTGTAGGTCCGCACCGCGTGAACCTTCTCCTCTGGCCCGTCCGGAGCAAAATAGGTTTCGAACTCCTCGCGGCTTTCGCCCTCGCGCGGCAGGATCAGTTTGCAGTTCGCGCCCTCATGTCCCGGTGGAAAGCCTTCCAGCTCGGGCCCGGCAAAGGTGACGCGGATCATGTTCGGGCTGAGATAGTCTGCGCGCCGGACTGTAATGACCCGGGGAAGGCGTTTCGGACGGCTGGCCAATGGAGCACCTCTTAAAGCTGAATATATTAGTCAGGATTTAGCATCGGCGCAGGCACATTTAAAGACCCGCATCGCAGAGAATTTGATGACAGTCCGTCACCTGTCCTGTTTTTACGTCTCCCGAGCCAAAAAAACCCGGCATCTCTGCCGGGCTTTCGGAAGTTTGCGTTTCATTCGGTGCCGCTGTTCACGGCAGGTGGCCGGTTACCGCTTGGGCAACGGGATCCATTCGGCGGTGGAGACATCCGCATGCTGGAACTGCGGCATTTTCTCGCCGAGGTCGGACATGTTCTTCACATCCTGTTCGTTGAGGAAGTCCTGGGTGATCAGGGTCGGCGGGACGATGACCTGCTTGCCCGGGTTTTCACCGGCCAGCATCAGGGCAAGCGTGCGCACGCTCACTTCGCCGACAACGGCCGGGTTGGTCGCGACCGTCGCGGCCCAGGCACTGTCCGGTTCGCGCATGGCGGAAATATCCGCGGTCGATACATCGGCGGAGTAGATCTTGATATCCTGGCTGAGGCCTGCTTCATCGACGGCAATCTTCACACCCTTGGCGAATTCGTCGTATGGGGCGAAGACGACGGAAATCGTCGGGTTGGCCTGCAGCACGGACCGTGCCTGGTTGGCGACCGAATTGGCGATCGGATTGTCAAGCGTGCCGAACATGGCCGCTTCCTTGATGCCGACATTCGCTTCCTTGACTTCCTTCCAGGCAACGTCGCGCCGGTCGAGCGGGGCAATGCCCGGCACATAGACATAGCCTGCGGTGAAGCTGTCGCCATTGTCCTTGATGGCCTGTTCCAGGGCCAGCTTGCCGAGAAGATAATCGGACTGCTCGACCTGGGGAATAGCGTCGTTTTCGACGTTGACGTCGAATGCGACAACCTTGATTCCGGCCTCGACCGCGCGTTGGGCGGCGGGTTTCATGGATTCCGTCAAGCCATGCTGGATAATGATGCCGTCAACGCCCAGCGCGATTGCCTGATCGACCATGTCGGCCTGAAGAGCGGCATCCTGGCGGCTGTCCAGCACGCGCAAGTCCACGCCGAGCGCTTCCGCCTGTTTTTCGACGCCTGAAAGATAGGACTGGAAGAAGTCGCCGGTGGACAGGTAGCGCACCAGCGCGATCTTTACATCCTCGGGCTTGTCGAACGGAGCCGGCATGTCGGCGGCAAGCGCAACGCCACCGCCGGACAGTCCCAGCCCGGCGGCAACCGCGAGCTTCATGAATTCACGTCTCAACATTGTGTATCCTCCCATTTTTCGAACGGGCGCCTTTGCGGCGTCACGCTGTTCTCCTGCCGCCGCGACGCGAGGACAGGTAGAACGTAAAGACAAGGGCGGCGACAAGCACGGCGCCCTTGACGAAGTCCTGCATGTAATAAGGGGCGTTCATCATGGTGAGCCCCTGAAGAAGAATGCCGACAAAAAGCGCGCCCGCCGCCGTTCCGAAGGCGTTCGGACGTGCCGCTCCCAGAACCGCGAAACCGATGAGGGCGGCGGCCACACTGTCGAGCAGAAGATTGTTGCCCGACGCGATATCCCCGCGGCCGAGCCGGGCGGCAAGCAGGATGCCGCCAACCGAGGCGAGCATGCCGGAGATCATGTAGGCGACGATCTTGTAGCGATGCACATTGGTGCCGACGAGCCCGGCGGCCCGCTCGTTCGAGCCGATGGCATACATCAGCCGGCCATGACGGGTATAGCCGAGAAACAGCCAGATGATCAGGGCGATCAGCAGGAAGACAACCACCGGAACCGGCAGCAGGCGATCCAGAAAGAGGTCGAACCGGTGCCGCCCCAGCCACAGGAAAGCGGCGGAAAACGTACCTTCGGCAACCGAGCCGTCCGGCAGGTTCATGCCGGTTGCGATCGAATTGCCCTGGGTCGGAATGCGCTGCAGGCCGATCAGAAGGAACATCATCCCCAGGGTGGCGAGAAGGTCGGGAACGCGCATCTTCACGATCAGCAGCCCGTTGATCAGCCCGACAAGGGCGCCCATGGCCAGGCACACGACCACAGCCACGAACGCCGATTGTTCAAGGATCACCATCGTATAGGCCGACAGCATGAGTGCGGAGGTCGCGACCGAGCCGATCGACAGATCGAAACCACCGACAACCAGCGTGCAGGTCACCCCAAGGGCGAGAATGCCGGTGATAGCCACCGACTGAAAAATGAACACCGCCGACCGGGCGCTTGCAAAGCCGCTGGCGTAGATGCTGAAGAAGACCGCAAGCCCGCACAAAAGCACGATGAAGCCGTAGCGGATGGCAAGTTCGAGTGCGGACCTGGATGTGTCGTTGGAATTCATGCAATTGCCTGCTTTGGGGACGTGGGAAACGGTTGGCCTGAAGCCGGCACCCGGGCAGGACCGGATACAGCCGCGACCAGATGGTTCAGGTCCACGTCCCTGTTGACGTATTCACCGGCGATCATTGCTTCGTTCAGCACGATGATCCGGTCCGCGATTTCGAGGGCTTCGTCGATTTCCGCGACGAAAACGAGTGTGGTGCGGCCGGCGGCGGTCTGGCGGATGTACTTACCGATATCCCGCCGGGCCCCGATATCCACGCCCTGGAACGGCTCGTCGAGCAAGAGCACCCGCGCGTCTTCAAGCAGCCAGCGGCCGATCATGACCTTTTGCTGATTGCCACCTGACAATGTGCCGATGCCGTCCCGCTCGCTCTGGCATTTGACGCCGATCCTGTCGATCATGCTGCTGCTGGCCCGCCGTTGGGCGCGTTCACTGAGAAAGGAGAACCGGCTGAAAGCCTTGAGGAAGGGCAGCGTCATGTTGTCGGCGATATCGAAATCGGCGATCACCGCATTCACGCTGCGGTCCTTGGGCGACATGAACACGCCGCAGGCAACGGCTTCCGTCGCGCTTGCCGGACGGTAGGCCTTGCCGTCGAGAAGCAGCACGCCGTCCGCCGGTTCGGCAAGGCCGAATAGAACCTCGGCGAGTTCGGTGGTGCCACTGCCCAGAAGCCCGGTGAAGGCGATGACCTCGCCTTCCCTGGCCGTGAAGTCGATAGGCGGGCTGTCCGCGAACAAGCGCAGTTCCCTGGCCTCAAGAACAGCTTCGCCCCCCGTAACCGGGTCGATGTCGACTTCGGTCATCTGATGACCGAGCATGGCGTTGACCGCGCCGACATAATCGAGCGGTTCCGTGTCGAAGAAACCTGAAATGGTGCCGTCACGCATGGAGACGATCCGGTCCGCCACCCGGCGGATGTCGGACATGCGATGGGAAATATACAAGATGGCGACGCCGTCGGCTCTGAGCCTGTCGATCAGATTGAACAGACGCTCCGCCTCCGAAGCGGACAGGGAGGATGTCGGCTCGTCGAGGATCAGCAGTTTCGGGGATCTTGCCATTGCCCGGGCGATGGCGATCATCTGGCGGTCGGCGACATCGAGGTCCGCGACGCGGGTGCGCACGTCCATCGTCAGCCCCATGCTTTCGGCGACCGCGCGGGCCTGGCGGCGAAGCTTGCGATCGTTGACGAACAGGCCTACGCCCGGTTCCGTCAGCCGGTCGAGCGTCAGATTTGTCGCAACGTCGAGATCGGGAATGACGCCGTCGTCGATGGACTGGTGCACCGTGACAACGCCCTTGGAAATGGCGTCGGCCGCATCGGCCGGCGCATAGGGCGCACCGCCCAGTTCCATCCGGCCGGAATCCGCGAAATGGTAGCCGCACAGGATCTTGACCAGCGTCGACTTGCCCGCGCCGTTCGCTCCCATCAGGGCCGTGACCTCGCCTGCGCGCAATTGCAGATCGATGCCGCGCAGCACGTGATTGCGAGCGAAGGACTTCTCCAGGCCGTTCAATGTGCAGGTGACTTCTTTCACCTTTCCTCCCAATTTTTGACGAGCTCCTCTCTCGTTGCAATCGTTACAGCACGTAAAATAGTCATTTGTCAACTGAGTTGACTTTTGAACAATCTTGACCTTTATTCGGAAAAAATAGGGAGGACAGTACAGCAAGATGGACACGCCGGATCTCTATCGCCCGTTAACCCCTGAAGAGCTTGGAACCCGTCTTTCGGCGGTGCCCGTGATTGCCGCACGCGTCGGTGCCGACCCGTCCCGATGGACAGTGAAGGAAGTCGGCGACGGCAACCTGAATCTCGTCTTCATCGTGGAAGGGCCGCAAGGCACGGTAATCGTCAAGCAGGCCCTGCCCTATGTGCGTCTGGTCGGGGACAGCTGGCCTTTGCCGCTCTATCGCGCCTATTACGAGAACAATGCGCTTGTCCGCCAGGCTGAGCGCGATCCCGGGTCTGTCCCGGAGGTCTTCCATTTCGACGAGGCCCAGGCTCTGATCGTGATGGAGTTTCTTTCGCCCCACAAGATCCTGCGCCGCAAGCTGATCGACGGTGAGAAGGTCGACGGGCTTGGTCAATTCCTCGGACGGTTCTGCGCACGCACGGCGTTCCGCGGCTCCGAGCTCTCCCTGAAGAGCGCCGACAAGAAAAAGGACGTTGGCCTGTTCTCCGGCAACGTCGAGATCCCGGCCATCACCGAGGCGCTGGTTTTCATCGATCCCTACTACGACGCCAAGATGAACCACCATACTCCCGGCCTCGATCCCGTGGTGACGGAACTGCGCGGGAATGCGCGCCTGAAAGCGCAGGCGCAGCGCATGCTGATGAAGTTCGCCTCAAACACGGAAACGATGCTCCATGGCGATCTGCACAGCGGTTCGATCATGTCGACGGAAACCGAAAGCAAGGTCATCGATCCGGAATTCGTCCAGTACGGGCCGATGGGCTTCGACATCGGCATGCTCGTCGCCAACTTCCTGATGGCCTATTTCAGCCAGCCCGCCCATCGCGACGCCGCCGGGCTGAAGCCTTACCAGGAGTGGATTCTCACCATCATCGACGTGGTGTTCGCCTCCTTCGAAACAGAGTTCAAATCCCTTTGGAAGAGCGAGCGCACCGGCATGCTCTATCCCGCCGCGTTGTTCGAGGATCAGGGCCAGCCCAGCACCGGCATCTGCGAGGACCTGCTGGCGGACATCCGCACCGACGCGCTCGGCTTCTGCGGCATCGAGATGCACCGCCGCACGCTGTCGCTCGCCCACAATGCCGATTTCGAGGACATCGAGGACACCCAGGTGAGAAGCCGTCTCGAAGCCCGCAACCTGGCCATGGGTGCGGAGCTCATTCTGCGCGCCGGTGAGTTCGGCACGACAGCCTCGCTTCTCGATCTTGCCCGCCAATTCAATGCAAAGGACATCCTATGAAGGTCAACGGCACACATTACCGCTCGCTTTGGTGGGATGAGGACCAGTCCGCCCTGCAGATTATCGATCAGCGCTGGCTGCCGCACGACTTCCGTATTCAGCAGGTTGATACGCTGCGCGATTTCGCCGATGCGATCGTGGAAATGCGGGTTCGCGGCGCACCGCTGATCGGCGCGACCGCCGCTTACGGTATGGCGCTGGCCGCCCGGATTGACCCGTCCGACGCCCATCTGGACGAGGCCTTCGACTATCTCGACAAGACCCGTCCGACGGCAATCAACCTGCGTTGGGCGCTCAACCGCTGCCGCAGCCGGCTAAAGACCCTGCCAGAAGGCGAGCGTGCCGCCGCCGCCCTGAAGCTGGCGCACGAGATTTCCGACGAGGATGTGGAGATCAACCGAAACATCGGCCTCAACGGACTGGAGATCATCCGCAAGATCGCGGCAGCCAAGAAGGAAGGCGAGCCCGTCCGGCTGCTGACCCACTGCAATGCCGGCTGGATCGCCACCGTCGACTGGGGCACGGCGACAAGCCCGATGTACCAGGCCCATGACACAGGCCTCCCGATCCATGTCTGGGTCGACGAGACCCGCCCGCGCAACCAGGGAGCACTGACCTCCTGGGAACTCGGCAGCCACGGCATCCCGCACACCTACATCACCGACAATGCCGGCGGGCATCTGATGCAGCATGGCCTTGTCGATATGGTCATCGTCGGCACGGACCGCACCACCCGCAGGGGCGACGTGTGCAACAAGATCGGTACTTATCTGAAAGCGCTGGCAGCCAGGGCGAACAACGTACCTTTCTATGTGGCCCTCCCCTCCCCGACAATCGACTGGACGGTGGACAACGGCGTCGTGGAAATCCCCATCGAGGAGCGCAACGAGCGCGAAGTCACGCATATCCAGGGTCTGACGGCGGAGGACACCATCGACCAGGTTCAGGTGACACCACCGGGAACTCCCGGCGGCAATCCAGCCTTCGATGTGACCCCGAACCATCTGGTCACCGGCCTGATCACCGAACGCGGTGTTTGCGAGGCGAGCGCCGAGGGGCTTGCCGGTCTGTTTCCCGATCTTGCCAACCTCGAAAAGAGCGCATGACACCGGCCCCCGGCAAATCCCGTTCGGGCGATGCGAAAACCGTCACCCGCACCCGGTCCCAGGATGAGGCGATCATCGAGGTAACCTGGTGCTACTACCAGGACGGCATGAACCAGAACGAGATCGCCGAAAGGCTCGGCATCTCGCGCGCGACGGTGGTCAATTACCTGTCCGAGGCGCGGCGGCGGGACTATGTGCGGATCACGCTGGACAGCGACATTTTCCGCGACCAGCAACTCGCCCGTGCCCTCGTGGACCGGTTCGGCCTTCGTGACGCCATCGTCGTGCCGTCCTCCCCGGACGGTGCGGACCAGTCGCTCGACCGGGTGACCCGGGTGGTGTCCGACTGGCTACCAAGCCTCCTGGAGCCGGGGGACCGCCTCGGCGTGGCCTGGGGCGAGACCGTCTACCGGGTCGCGGAAGCAGCCCCCCATCTCACCATCGACGGGCTGACCGTCGTGCAGCTCGTCGGATCGCGGCCCGCCGCACTCGGCTTCGCCGCCGAAACCTGCTCGGCCACGCTGGCGCGCCGCTACGGTGCCCACTGCGTCAACCTGCATGTGCCGTTGCTCTTGTCGGACAGGTTGCTAGTCGACCGTCTCAAGCAGGAACCCGTGATCCGCGAGCAGCTCGACGCTGTCGCCGATTGCAACAAGACCATCTTCGCCTGCGGCACCTGCACCGCCGGCAGCCACGTGGTCCATGCCGGATTGCTCGATCGGTCGGAAGTGGATGCCTGCGCGGAAAAGGGCGCGATTGGTGTCATCTGCGGCCGGCTGATCGATCACAACGGCAACCCCGTCCTGCGGGAGATCGAAAACCGCATGATCGCCGTCACGCTCGACCAGATGAAAAACAAGGACATGGGCCTGCTGGTCGGGTCCGGTCCCCAGCGGGCTGCCCCGATGCTGGCCGCCATTCGCGGCGGTTACGCCACCCATGTCGCCACCTGTTCAGAAACCGCCGCACAATTGCTGGAGCTCGCGTGAAACCATGCTGAAACCACCCTATCGGGACACGCCGGACCTCAGGCAGGCCATCATCGACGCCTGTCGAGACATGAACCGCCAGGGGATCAACCAGGGGACATCCGGCAACATCTCGGCCCGCGCGGACGACCGGATGATCATCACGCCCTCGGGGATCCCCTATGACCGGATGACGCCCGACATGCTGGTCTCCATACCGCTTGACGGACTGGGAAAGCCGGAAGGACCTTTGCCGCCCTCCACAGAATGGCAGTTCCACCTGGCGCTGCTGCAGGCAAAACCAGAGATGCACGCCATTGTTCACGCTCATCCGGTGCATTGCACAGCGCTGTCCATCAACCGCGAGGAAATTCCGGCCTGCCACTACATGATCGCACTGTTCGGTGGCAACAGCGTGCCGCTGGCCGGCTACGCCTTGTTCGGCAGCGAGGAGCTTGCAGGCGAGGTGGTCACCGCCATGCGCGACAGGCACGGTTGCCTGATGGCCAACCACGGTGCCGTCGTTGCCGGCGAGACACTTGAAAAAGGTCTCTGGCGTCTGGAAGAACTGGAAGTGCTCGCCCGCGCCTATATCATCAGCCGCAGCATCGGCACACCGCACATTCTCTCGGACGGCGAGATCGACAGCGTCCTGGGTGCTGTCGCGAACTACGGCCTGAAGACGGCCTGATCTCCCCGTCAGGGAACTGTCTTCGTCTTCGTGTTCAGCACGAAGCCCGCCGGTTGGCGGGCTTCGGCATCGCGGACCATGATCCGCGCAAAGGTCCTAGCGGCCTTCAGTTCTTCAGTCGAACCGCCATCAATTGCGGATGATCGGTTCCTTCAGGTCTTCCGGCTTTTTCTCGCGGATGATTTCCCAGTTCAATGTGGCGTTTTCAATATGGCCGGGGACGTCCTGTTCGAACCGCTCCTGCACAGTCAGGGAATTGTTGAGATAGAGCTTGCCGTCCACGATCGACCAGGCTTCCGGCACCACGGGAACCTTGAAACCCATGGCCGCGCCGAAGGCGCAGAAGCCGCCGAACTGCGGGGCGTATTTGGCAGGGTCCGCAACAAATGCATCGCGGTTTGCCGCGGAGGCGAATTTCCAGGTGACGTCGTCATAGTCTGCGGTAAACGCATCCGACCCGGCCACAGGCTTGCCTTCGGTGAAATAGGCGACGGGATCCGTGCCGCCGATGGCAGCGCCCGACTTGGTGAATGTGGTGATTTCATCGGCCGAAGCAGTGAACGCGGCAGCGGAAAACAGCGCGGTCAGTCCCAGGAGAACGGACTTGGAGGTATAGAGCGGCATCGGGATCTCCATCAGTGGTGAATATGAACAGGTTCGGGCGCTGGCTCTGCGCTCCGTAACGACTGGAAGATGTGCTTCCCGGCAAAAGAACGCCAATCACCCTTGATCACAGGGCCGCCAACCGGACGGGAGAACCCGTGATCGCCTGAGCGCGGAGACCTATGCGCTCACATCCCTGGGAAGCCGTCCCCGGGCACCGGATCGCGCGGCGCGACGAGGCCGAGCACCAGATAAATGGCCGTTTCAATATCATCGCCGGAGATCCTGACACCGCGTATGAGCAGGCGGAAATAGATCAGGCCAAGCAGAAGATCTATCCGGATCTCCATGCCGGCTTCGAAAGGCGTTGCAACGAAGATCTGACGCATGAGCAGACGCCTGCTTTCTTCCGCTTCGTCCAGAACCGCCGCAAGATCCGGCTTTCCCCGGTGAGGCACCAGGGCGCGGATCGCATCTCCCAGCGGTGTGTCCTGAAGAACGCTGACCGTGCTGGAAAGGCATTGCCTCAGATCCTCCGCCACGCTGCCCCGCTGCGGCGGACCGGGATTGGCGGCAGCAAGCGCTTGCTGAAGCGCCGCCGCAATCAATGCCTCCTTGTCGCGAAACCGCCGGTAGACAGCCTGCTTGCTGGTCCGTGCCCGCGCGGCGACCGCCGAAATGGTGGTTTTCTCATAGCCGTGTTCGGACAGCTCACGCAGGGTTGCCTCGAGCAGCGCTTGCGTCACCCGGCTTTCGCGCGGTCTTCCTGCAGTCCCTTCCCTGGCCTCGGCCACAGGCGGTCTCCCTGAGGGCATTCTCGCAATTGCGAAAGCCGTTTTCGATATTACGGTTATGATTGGTACCGATTTAATCCGAAACAGACCGGCACGCAAGGCAGCATGCTTGCCTTCGGCCCGAATGCGCCGCAGAAAGAGGCAAGACCTCATGCAGGACCCGGCAACAGGCCGGACCTGCGGAACTCCAAAAATAACGAGGACCACATGTCTGTTGATACTCAAACGGTGAAGCGCGTCGCCCACCTCGCCCGGATCAAGGTAAGCGAAGACGACGCCACCCGCATGACCGGCGAGCTGAACGCCATTCTCGGGTTCGTCGAACAGCTCGATGAAGTCGATATCGACGGCGTCGAGCCGCTGACCTCGGTGGTCGAGCAGACCATGAAGAAGCGCGCCGACGGCGTGACCGACGGCAACAAGGCGGACGATATCGTCCGCAACGCACCGGCCTCGGAAGACAATTTCTTCATGGTTCCGAAAGTCGTCGAATAATCGGGCACCGCCGGGATGACCGCTTCCAGTTCCATAACGATATCCGTTGAAACACCCCTGTCGGACGACATGCGCGCCATGATCGGCGAGTTGAACGCCACACTCGGCTCCCTGACGCCAGACGAGGCCAACTACAGCATGAGCGCCGAAGACATGGACGGGCCGGAGACGACTGTTTTCATCGCCCGTGTGGACGGCCAGGCCGCGGCCTGCGGCGCGCTGTACCGGCACGCAGATGGTATCGGCGAACTCAAGCGTTTCTATTCCCGCCCCCAGTTTCAGGGCTTGGGGCTGGCGCGCCGTATCCTTGAGCACGTGAGTGAACTGGCCGCCAGAGAAGGCCTCACACGCCTGGTGCTGGAAACCGGGCACAACTATCAGGCCGCGCGGCGGCTCTATGAGCAGGCCGGGTTCAGCGAATGCGGTCCGGTGCTCGATTATCCAGAAAGTCCCTATTCCGTTTTTTACACACGGCCGCTCAGGGCCGCCTGAAAGATCCAAGACATGACCGATCTCACCAAACTCACCATTGCCGAGGCCCGCGACGGCCTGAAGAACAAGGACTACACGTCCCTGGAACTGACCGACGCCTTCATCGGCAACATCGAAGCGGCCAACGCATCGCTGAACGCCTATGTGACCGTTACCGCCGACAAGGCCCGCGACATGGCGAAAGCCTCGGACGCGAAACTCGCCAAGGGCGACGGCGGGGCGCTGGAAGGGATACCGCTCGGCATCAAGGACCTGTTCGCCACGAGAGACGTGCACACTCAGGCCTGCAGCCACATCCTTGACGGCTTCAAGCCGCAGTACGAATCCACCGTGACGTCCAACCTGTGGGCGGACGGCGCTGTCATGCTCGGCAAGCTGAACATGGACGAGTTCGCCATGGGGTCCTCCAACGAGACCTCCTATTACGGCCCGGTGATCAATCCGTGGCGCAAACAGGGCTCCAATCAGGATCTGGTTCCGGGCGGATCTTCCGGCGGTTCGGCCACCGCCGTTGCTGCCCGCATGTGCATGGGCGCCACGGCGACCGACACCGGCGGTTCCATCCGCCAGCCGGCGGCCTTTACCGGCACCGTGGGCATCAAGCCGACATACGGCCGCTGCTCGCGCTGGGGCGTCGTCGCATTCGCCTCCTCGCTCGACCAGGCAGGGCCGATTGCGCACACCGTTCGCGACAGCGCCATCCTGCTGAAATCCATGGCTTCCGTCGATCCGAAGGACACGACCTCTGTCGACATCGAAGTCCCGGACTATGAAGCTGCCATCGGCAAGTCCGTGAAGGGCCTCAAGATCGGCATTCCGGCGGAATACCGCATGGACGGCATGCCGGGCGAAATCGAGGACCTTTGGCAAAAGGGCATTCAGTGGCTGAAGGATGCGGGTGCGGAAATCGTCGACATCGCCATGCCGCACACCAAATACGCCCTTCCGGCCTATTACATTGTCGCCCCCGCCGAAGCGTCTTCCAACCTTGCCCGCTATGACGGCGTCCGCTATGGCCTCCGCGTGCCGGGCAATGACATCGCCGAAATGTATGAAAACACAAGGGCCGCCGGGTTCGGTGAGGAGGTCAAGCGCCGCGTGCTGATCGGCACCTACGTGCTGTCCGCCGGGTATTATGACGCCTACTATCTGAAAGCCCAGAAGGTGCGCACGCTGATCAAGCGCGATTTCGACCTGGCCTGGCAGAACGGCGTCGACGCCATCCTGACCCCGGCCACGCCTTCGGCGGCCTTCGGCGTCGCCGATCAGGAGCTGCATTCCGATCCGGTGAAAATGTACCTGAACGACATCTTCACCGTCACTGTGAACATGGCCGGCCTGCCGGGCATTTCCGTGCCCGCCGGCCTCGACAAGACCGGGCTGCCACTCGGACTGCAGCTGATCGGCAAACCCTTCGACGAAAGCACCCTGTTCCAGATCGGCCAGGTGATCGAGGACGCCGCCGGGTCGTTCGAACCGCAAAAATGGTGGAGCTGAACTACAACCGCTTGCCGTCCCGGCCTTGAGCCGGGACCTTCAAGCAGGTTTCATCTGCAGGCCCCGGCTCAAGGCCGGGGCGGCGTCCGGACAGGCCGCAGATCATGACAACTGGAAATCAACCCCATGCATGACATCGAAACCATCGTGATCGGCGCGGGTGCCGTCGGGCTGGCGTGCGCGCGGGCGCTGGCGCTCTCCGGCCGTGAGGTCATGGTGCTGGAGCGGCACGGCCTGATCGGCTCGGAGACCAGTGCCCGCAATTCCGAAGTCATCCATGCCGGTATCTATTATCCCCCCGGCAGCCTGAAGGCGAAACTGTGTCTTCCCGGCAAGCAGCAGCTTTACCGGTTCTGCGCCGAAAACGGCATTGCCCATGAGCGGATCGGCAAGCTGATCGTGGCCGCCGACGAAGCGCAACTGCCAGAACTGGAGCGCCTGCACAGGCAGGCCCTGGACACGGATCTTGACGATCTGGTCTTCTACGACCGCAACAAGCTTCAGGAAATCGAGCCCGAGCTCGATTGCTGTGGCGCGCTCTGGTCCCCCTCGACCGGCATCATCGACAGCCATGGGTTCATGCTCGCCCTTCAGGGCGGTCTGGAGGACCGTGGCGGCCAGGTTGTTCTCAACAGCAACGTCATGCGGATCGAGCCATATGACGACGGCTACAAGCTCACGGTCGACACCGGCGACACCGGGTCCTATTCCCTGACCTGCCGGGAACTCATAGTTTCCGCCGGACATGGCGCGCCGGGCCTGATGGAGGACATCGCCGGAGCCAGAGCTCCGAAGGCCTATCTGGCCAAGGGCAATTATTTCAAGCTTCAGGGCAAGGCACCGTTTTCCAGGCTTGTCTATCCGGTGCCTGAACCCGGCGGCTCAGGCGTTCACATCACGCTGGATCTGCAACATCAGGCCCGCTTCGGCCCCGATGTGGAGTGGGTGGAGGACATAGACTACGAAGTCGATCCCGCGCGCGGCGACAGGTTCTACGCAGCCATCCGCAGTTACTGGCCCGGCCTGCCGGACAATTCCCTGATTCCGGATTATTGCGGCTTCCGTCCCAAGATTTCCGGCCCCGGGGAACCCGCCGAGGATTTCCGCATCGACGGGCAGCGCGCCCACGGCCGGAAAGGCCTCGTTGCCCTTTACGGCATCGAATCTCCGGGCCTGACCTCGGCTCTCACGATAGGCGATTTCGTGGTCACTCTTCTGTAGGCCACCGACTCACGCAGCTGATTTTATCGTCTGAACGCTGAAACCGATTGACGGTTTCAGCGTTTAAAGCCCGAAGAGACCGGCATGCGATGCTGCGGCGCACAGAAAGACCATTTTTTGGTCCGCTTTTGTCCATAAAATTGCTCCAGTCCGTGTGCTCATTGAAATCGTGTCCATAAAAGAACGCTTTAATTTCAACGAGGTGATCGATCACTGTGATCAATCGGCGCAAATTCCTGTCGGCAACAGCCCTGATGGCCGGCTCGCTCACTGGTGGAGCCATCCCAGGCGTTGCCGGGGCTGAAAATATCGCATCTGCAACAGGCGGATCCGGGCCTGATTCCGGAACACCCTTCAGCTTCGATTCCCTGATTCTGCGCATGAAGGAGAAGGCCGCCAAATCCTTCGACGCCGCCACGCCGGACCTGCCGGAAATCCTGAGCGAACTCGATTACGACCGGCACAGGGCCATCCGCTTCCTGCCGGAGCGTGCTGTCTGGAACGAGACGGCGGGAAGCTACCGGCTTCAGGCCTTCCATCCCGGCTGGCTCTACAGGGAGCCGGTGGAGCTTTTCGAAATCTCCGCAGACGAAACCGGCCCGATGCGCTTCACCGGTGCAGATTTCGAATACCGGGAACCGCTCGAGGCGGGCAAATTCAAGGAGCTGGAACTTCCCGGCATCGCCGGTTTCAGGCTGCATCATCCGCTCAACACCCCTGACGTCTTCGACGAACTGATCGTATTTCTTGGCGCGAGCTACTTCCGGGCTCTGGGAAAAAGCAATGTCTACGGCTTGTCCGCGCGCGGCCTGGCCATTGACACCGCTATCTCCGGACCGGAGGAATTTCCAAGGTTCACACGGTTTTATCTGGAGCGCCCCGCGGAAGGGGCTGCGGAGATGCGGCTTTACGCGGAACTGGAAAGCAAAAGCGTTGCCGGAGCCTATCAGTTCACCATCAAGCCGGGCGTCAACACGGTGGTTGAGGTCGATGCACGGATCTTCCTGCGCGAGGATGTCGAACGGCTGGGCATTGCCCCATTGACCTCCATGTTCCTGTTCGGAGAAAACGACCGGACCGGCTTCGACGACTATCGCCCGGAGGTTCACGACAACGACGGCCTTTTAATCCTGCGGCACAACGGCCAGCGTTTGTGGCGGCCGATCCGCAATCCGCAAGCCCTCTCACTGTCCTTCTTCCAGGAGGATAGCCCGGTCGGTTTCGGCCTGTTGCAGCGCGACCGCGACTTCGAGCACTATCAGGACACGGAAGCGAAATACCAGCGCAGGCCGTCCTTGTGGATCGAACCGGTCAACGGCTGGGGTCCCGGGCATGTCATGCTGGCCGAAATACCGGCGGACAAGGAAATCTACGACAACATCGTTGCCTGCTGGGTGCCGGAAGGCGGCGCTGAAGCAGGCTCGGAACACCGGTTCGCCTACCGGATGATCTGGGGCAGCAACCCGGAACCGGGAACCGAACTGGCGCGGATCTTGCGCACCAGCACGGGCCACGGCGGCGCGGCAGCTTCCGACCCTGATCCCTGGTTCCGCAAATTCGTGGTGGAATTCGCGGGCGAAGCGCTGTCCGGTCTTGGAGACGATGCAGCTCTGGAACCGCGTCTCACGGTTCAAAACGCCGCGGTCAAACATCATTTTGTCCAGCGTCTGGAAGGTGGTTCCTGGCGTGCTGTCGTGGATGTCGAACGCCAGGCAACAGACATTCCGGTCGAGTTCGCTCTGGCATTGCAGCTCAACGGCGCCGACCGGACGGAAACCTGGATGTATCAGTGGAGCGGAAACACATGATATCGCACGATAGAACCGGCACCCGGCCGCTTTTGCATCCGTGCGACAACGGATCCCTCTCTAAGGAAATACGGCACGTCCTCCGGCGGCCGGACCTGTCCGACGACATTCTGCGCCAAATCCTTGCCGAGCACAGCTTCGATGGCGATACCACATTGAGCGCCGATGCTTTCCTTGACGGAAAAGGCCGGGCGGGAGAGCGCGCGGGCGTGATCCGCACAATGATCGTGCCGCCCCCCCTGCACTGTCTCGATATGCCGGCTCATGATCTTGAGCCACCTCTTTCCCGGCGGCTTGCTCCCCTCGCCGCCCTCTGGGAGCGGCTGTTGCATCTGGTTCGGCCACAGATGAAACGGACACCGCCCCCCCTCAGGAACCGCTGACATGCAGCTGGCCGGTTCAAGGGTCCGCTCTGCCGGTCCTCGCCGGCTGGCGATGATCCTGGCGGCGGCCTGCCTGACGACCGCGGCATCCTTCATGTTCGCTACGGTTGTTCAGTCAGATGGCTTCGACAGGCTCGACGTGGTGCGCATCACACTGATGGCGGTTGCCGCCTTCTGGCTCGCCTGGGGCGGCTGTATCGCGCTGTTCGGCATTCTCTTTCCTCCGGTCAGGGCGGCGGCGGTGTCTGGCCGGCCACAGGGGCGCACCGCCATTCTGATGCCAATCTACAACGAAGCCACCGGCCCGGTCTTCGCACGTCTCGCAGCCATCATGAAATCCGTCGGCCAACTGCCGGAAGCGGACTGCTTCGATTTTTTCATCCTGTCCGACACGACCAGACCCGACGTTGCCCGGGAGGAACAGTCGGCTTTTCAGCGACTGCTGATCCGGCAACGGGCGGGTGGACGACTTTTCTACAGGCGGCGGGAGCGGAACGTTGGCCGCAAGGCTGGCAACATCGCCGATTTTCTGAAGACCTCCGGCGGCGCCTACGAATATATGCTGGTGCTGGACGCCGACAGTCTGATGGACGGTGAAACCATCGTGGAGATGGTCCGGCGCATGGAGGCCGACCCGCGCCTCGGACTGTTGCAATCATTGCCGCAGATCATCGGCCTGAAAACCCTGTATGGCCGCCTGCTGCAGTTCGCCACCTCCCTTTACGGTCCCTATTTCGCACGCGGCCTGGCCGCCGTGCAGGGTGAGGAAGGCACATTCTGGGGACATAACGCTCTCATACGCACCAGAGCCTTCGCGGCGTCCTGCGGAATGGCTCCCTTGCAGGGCAAGCCACCCTTCGGCGGGCATATCCTCAGCCATGATACGGTGGAGGCCGCGCTGTTGGCCCGTGACGGCTGGAAGGTGCGTCTCGACCCGGATCTGACCGGCTCATATGAAGAAGCTCCCGCAAACATGGTGGATTACGCCAAGCGCGACAGGCGCTGGTGCCAGGGCAACCTGCAGCACAGCCGCATTCTGGCTGCCCCGCGCCTGAAGTTCTGGAGCCGGATCTCCATCCTGCAGGGGATCTTCGCCTATCTGGCCTCGCCGATCTGGTTCCTTTTTCTGCTGACCAGCCTGACCGCTCCGCTGGTGGCGCCGCCACCGGAATATTTCGACGGCTACTCGCCTTTTCCTGTCTTTCCCCATCCGGAAACCGCAACGGCGCTCGCCCTGCTCTTCGGTCTCGTGGCGCTATTGATCCTGCCCAAGCTCCTGCTGGTGATCCGCACCCTCGCGGCCGGCAACGCAAAGGCCTTCGGTGGTCCGGCACGGCTCGTCTTCAGCTTCGTGATCGAGATCCTCCTGACCTCGACCCTGGCGCCGATCCTGATGATGTTTCATTGCCGCTCGGTGATGCAGGTGGTTATCGGCGCCGATTCCGGCTGGCCGGCGGCCGACCGCGACGACGGCTCCCTTCCCCTTGGAGCCGCCATCAGCGCCACGTGGTGGATGGCCCTGACCGGCGTCGCCGGTGTCACATTCTCGCACTATTACGTGCCGGAACTGTTCTACTGGCTTCTGCCAGTCGCACTGCCGCTGGTCTTCGCACCGCTGCTCGTCTGGATGACGTCCTCTGTCATGCTTGGCGAAATCGGCCGCCGGCTCGGTCTTCTTGCGGTTCCGGTCGATGCACGGCCCGTTGCGATTGCCGCGCAGACGCACAGCGCGTTGCTGGAAAGCGAAACGGAATGCACACCCTCGGATATGCCCGGACAGAGCGCCGGTTTGAGAGTCGGGCAAGCTCAGTGCATGCGGCCGTTTTCAGCTTCCAGGATATCATCCGCGTCGAGGCCGGAAATCGGCAGGCGGGTGTCTGTCGGCACGTCGCCGGAGAGCTGCAGGGCAAGGTAGCGGCCACAGCAGACCCTCAGAAAGCTGGTGAAATTGCCGAGATCAAGCCCGGCATCGATGCTTTCATGATGGAGCCGGGTGATGAGCTGCACGACGTTCATGCCGTCCCGTCCGGCGATTTCCTCAAGCACCTTCCAGAAAAACGTTTCCAGGCGCACGGAGGTGACCATTCCGTCAATCCGCAGGGATTTCGTCGCGCTTTCCCAAAGCCCGCTGTCGGCATCTATGAAGAGTTTGCACATTGGGATTATCCGGTTTTCGTGGCCTTCAAGGCTAGGGTACGAACCCATAAAATTGTACTTTCAGGCATCAACCCGGCAAAGAAGAGTTAGGAAAAGCCTGAAGAGCCATGCTGGTGCATGGCGCAAAGGCTTTGACGCGGCGCTTCGCGGCCGGGTTGATGCCTGAAAGTACAATTTTATGGGTTCGTACCCTAGTGCTTTTCCAGTCGGCTGAAAAGCCCGCCCGAGGACTGCTCGCAGCCTCGGGCAGGAACCGTAGCCCTCCAGTGTCTTTTGGTGGGGAGACAGTTGGAAGGTGCGGAAGATCGTTCTGCTCAGGCCGCCAATGACCCAGCTGCTTCGCCGGTCAGCACCGCATGGAACTGCGACAGCCAGGCCGGATGGGCGGGCCAGGCGGGGGCGGTGACGAGGTTGCCATCGGTTACGGCTCCGTCGATGGCGATGTCAGCATAGGTCGCGCCAGCCAGTTCCACTTCCGGGCGGCAGGCAGGGTAAGCGGAGACGGTGCGTCCCTCAATGACTTTCGCGGCGCTGAGGATCTGCGCGCCGTGGCAGATCGCTGCAACCGGCTTGCCTTCATCCATGAAATGCTTGACCGCCGTGATGACACCGGCGTCGAGACGCAGATATTCCGGCGCCCGACCACCCGGGATCACCAGGGCGTCATAGCCGGTGACATCCGCATCGGCAAAGCTGGCGTTCAACGTGAAATTATGACCGCGTTTTTCCGAATAGGTCTGGTCTCCCTCGAAATCGTGGATACAGGTTGCGACTGTTTCTCCGGCCTTCTTGCCGGGGCAAACCGCATCGACGTCATACCCCATGGCCAGAAGCGTCTGGAACGGCACCATGGTCTCATAATCTTCGGTAAAATCACCGGTGATCATCAGAATTTTCTTCGCGCTCATGCTTTCTCCTCCCACTTGGCAAAAATGCGATGGAGAAATGCTAGCAGGCAACCGGATCGAACGGGTATTAGGCGATTACTACAGCGCAAAATGTGAGATCGGCACGACCTCACCCGCGTCCAAATATGTTTCAGGTACTTTGCTGACCTTGCCTCAACGCACGTGCCAGTTTCAACCCCACCACCGTCAGCCAAAGATAGATCAGGACTTCCAGCAATCGCTGCAACAGTCCGGCAAATTCCTGGATCTGAACGGTTCCGGCCAACAACAAAGCCCCGGTCAGAAACAGTCCGGTTGCCGTCCCCCGGGGCAACAGGCTGCTCCCCCGCCTTTTCAGAGCGCAGGAGATCACAAACAGGCCGACCAAGCCGAAGACATAGGCCAGCAACCCGGCGCTGATGTGAATGAGATGCGAGATTGAGGGCTCTTCGGGACGGCACTCGAAATCGCACGGATAGTAGGCCGCCACTAGAAGCAAGAGCGCGTAGAACCCGATCAGACTCAACCCCGCGATTGCCAACCCGTCTTTGCCAACCGCGCTGACCGCCAGTCCGACAAACAGCAGAACCCAGAGTTCGGCTCCGGCAAAAACAACCAGGTTCACCGTGGCTCCGTATGCGGTTCCCGTAGCGCCGAGCGCACTCATGAACTGGGAAAGATGGCTGTAGTCCGGATAATAGCTGCCGGCCACAAGCACACCGCAGGCGAGCCAGAAAAAACTCAGTAACGGCAACAGGATGAGGGCGCTCGCCTTGATCATGCGCACCAATTAGAGCGTTTCTTCTTCATTTGGAAGCACTTGATGGCCAAGATCGATCAGCCCTTGTAGTCCGGTTCCGTCCGGTCCAGTTCCTGCTTCCAGTGATCGAAATGGGCATAGCCCATGCCGGCATATGGCTCCCACTCGGCAGCCATCTTGGCGGCCAGGTTGTCGGACATGACGGCGAGCGGCTGGCCGGTCGCATAGGCTTTCAACAGTGTCTCGGCAGCGCGCTCGAAGAAATACAGATGCTCGAAGGCTTCGGGCACGGTTCTGGCGGCAATCGACACCCCGTGATTGCCCATGACCAGCACCGGCTTGTCACCCAGCGTCTCGGCGATCCGCCGCCCCTCCTCCGCCTCATCGGCCATGCCGCCGAAGCCGAGATCGACCGCGACCTTGCCGAAGAACCGCGCGGTGTTGAGGTCGATCGGCTTCATCGACGGATCCTGCAAGGTCGCAAGCGCCGTCGCATTGGGCGGGTGGCAATGAAACAGTACCCGGGCATCCGGATTCATCCGGTGAACCGTGCCGTGAATGCACCAGGCGGACGGATCCGGCGCAGCGTCACTTGCCATCACCTGATCGTCATGGGCGTCGAGCAGCTGCAGGTCGCTGGCTTTCACATCGGAAAAATGCCGCCACTTCGGGTTCATGAGAAACGTCGAGCCGTCCCCGGAGACAACCGCGCTGAAATGGTTGCCGACGGACTCGTGCCAGCCCATCCTGACCGCGATCCGGAATGCGGCCGCAAGATCCTCGCGCAGGGCCTGTTCGGACTGCCTGTCCGGGGAGCCGAACGCGACATCGGTGACAACACTCATTTGAACCGCCCTTCGCCGGAAAGCACCCGGTAGATGGAGCGCAACTCGCCCCGGTCAATATAACAGCCGCGCAGGTGACGGTCGCCGCTCGTGGCCGAATAGGCCGCCCGGCCATGCACAACGCGATGATTGTCGAAAACGATACACTCGCCGGCATTCAGACGGAACCGCATCAGGTGTTTTTCCTTCCGCATCATCCGGCCAAAGCGGCAAAACGCCGGGTAAAAGCGGTCAAGGTCCCGCTGCGGCATGTCGAAAATATCGGCGTGGTGCTGGCTGATGGTGACACCGGAAACATTGCCATACGCGTCCAGCTCGATGACATGCTGACGAGCACGCATGTCGAACGTGTCATGCTCGCAGTAATAAGGCACATCCACCGACACCAGAAGCTCGAAGTCTTCCGGGTGCTGTTCACGAAAATCCTCGGCAACCGCCAGCCCGTCGACGAACAGGCTCTGGCCGCCCTCGACGGAATTCGCCCGGCAATGGAGAAACTGGACGCCCGGCGCAAGGTCTTCGTCGGGCAGATCCGTATGCAGGGGCAGCGCCTTGGAGGTGAAGGCAAGGTTGGTTGGCTTGATGTGGGTTTTTACCTCGAAATCCGGACCGAAATAGCTCGGCCGCACATGGCCGATCAAGCCGGCGGTGTCTTTCAGGGCCGCGTCCGTGTCGGGTAATCCCGTCAGCAGCGCAACACCGTCGATGAGCATGGCCCGACTCCAGTCGCGCACGCTGGCCGGCTCCGCGACAAGGTCATCGTAAGAAAAGCGCGCCAGCTTCGGATAGTGGTCCCCATACCAGGGCACACGTGGCAGATTGGCGGCATCGGAGCGCTTCTCGCCACCCGCGTGATCGCCCAGCAAGGCGAGCGGCATGCGGGTGACATGGCCGGAGCCTTGCCAGGTGATCTCCAGATGACCGCCGGTAATCGCAGCGGATGCGGCTCTCGGTGCATCTTCTTCGGCAAAGATGTCGAACACCCTCTCCCGGGTTTCCATGTCGAAGGAGGTCGGGCAATTGTCGCGCAGCCAGTAGTAATTGAAATAGGCGGTCCGCCCGTCGCCGAGCGGCACATCGAGACCGTTTTTCTGCAGAAGCACACCTGCTTCACCGGTTCCAAGCATGGTTCTCACCTTTAACTTAATTTCGCGACTTCGACCACCACAAGGCAGCCAAAGGCGATAGAGCCTTCAAATCATGTGCTTCGATCAAATTGAACTTGCAGCGCTGGTTTGAAAAGGCGATAAAAACATAAGTTAACTTAATCTAATGCTTAACTTGAGCACATCATGCACCGCCTCCCTCCGCTCCGGCTCCTGAGTGTTTTCGAAACCGTACAGCGGGCGGGCAGCGCCAAACGCGCGGCCGGTGACCTGAATGTGTCGATGTCCGCCGTCAGCCAGGCGCTGAGGCAACTGGAAGACCATATCGGCGCGGCGCTGTTCGACCGCAGCACCCGCCCGGCAGGCTTGACGGAAGCCGGCGCCATCCTGTTGGCCGCCGTGACGGAAAACCGCGAGCGGTTGACCGAGGCGCTGGAGGAGATCCGGGTGCTCACGTCTTCTGATGTTCCGACCGTCACCATCGCCTGCACCATCGGCTTTGCCACCTACTGGCTGATGCCGCGTCTTGAAGCCTTCTATCTCGATCATCCGGATATCGCGGTGAACGTGCAGACCACCGCGCAGGAGGTTCCCCGGCTAGGACCCGACACGGACATCGCCTTGCGCTATGGCGACGGCCGCTGGGATGACGGCGAGGTCCGCCTGCTGTTCGCGGAAATCATTGAACCGGTCTGCGACCCGTCGCTTGCCAGGCGCATCGAGGAAAACGGCGGCAGTCTCGCCTCCGCCTTTTTGATCCACGTGGATTTTGCCGACCGGCGCTGGCTCACCTGGTCCGATTATCTCGCCCGGACCGGTCTGAAAGCGGCAGGCTCCGCGAAAGGTCTGCGCTTTTCCAACTATGTCCAGGCCACCCAGGCCGCTCTCTCCGGCCATGGCGTCATGCTCGGCTGGCGCTCGATCACCGGTGATCAGGTCGAAAACGGGCTCCTCGTCCCCGCCGGTCTGCCCCCCTTGCAACCGGACAACGCCTATCACGCAGTCCTCTCACACCGCAGCCGGAAAACGGAAACGGCAAAGGTGGTGATGGCCTGGCTGGCGCGGGCGGCAGGCCTTTCGGATAGCTGAGCGAACTGAATACTGCGCCCTGAAGATCGCGAGGCCTGGCCCACGCGCTCGCATGTTTCTTCCACTTTTTGGTGCTGGCCCAAATATCCACGTGGATATCTGATTTTCACGCGAAGTCACTCAGCAGGGGTTCGCGCGCCAGACTTGCACACCGAGGAAGGCCCGCTTTATAGGCCGGAGGCGGGTGGTCAACGGGCGGTTTCATCAGTAAATTTGTCATGTTACGAAAAGGTGAGCCGTCTCATAATTTAAGACAACACAATAAAAAACTATTTTTATCATTTTTTATTTGCACTAGCTAAATCGTTCCGAAAGAATACAAGAGCAATGCCAGAAGCGACAGGAAAATTGCTGGGAAATATCTTCAAAACGGCAGGCAGGCTCACCCTGACTTTCGCTGCCTTTTTGTCCTTTCATGTTTCGACGCAGCCGGGATTCGCACAGTCAGCCGCCTCAACCACACCACCAGTAGCCAACAACGGCTATGTCGATGAGGTCATTGACGAAATCCTCAGGCGTACGAACGGGCCCGACGCCGCTGAGTACCGGGTCGCAAACGCATACGACATGTCTCGGGATCGGCTGCTGTCCGAGCTTGTTAGCGGCGAGCTGATCGAATATGCGGCTGTGGCGACCAAGCCGGAGTGGGAAGCGGAATTGATCCCCATACGAATTCCGCTGCGCAAGGGGCTCCAGGGCTACCGCATCCTGTTTATCCTTGGCGCCAATCAGGAAACCCATTCAAGGATCGAAACGCTGGAAGACCTGAGAAGTCTCTCCGTCGGTTCCGGTCTTCAATGGTCGACAAGCCGTGTCATGGAAGAGGCCGGCCTCCACGTCGTGAAGGCTGAAACGCTGGAACACCTGTTGCGAATGCTCGAGCTTGGGCGCTTCATGAACCTGCCGCGAGGCATGGACGAGATTTTTTTCGAATATGAGAAATGGTCGGAAAAAATTCCGGACCTCGCCATAGAGAAAAACCTTACGCTCTTTATCCCGCTCCCGACCTATCTGTTCGTATCGCCAGAACGGCCCGACCTTGCGGAACGTTTCGAACGGGGTCTGAGGTCGATGATCGCCGATGGATCGCTGGACAGACTCTTCTGGAAATATTTCCAGAAGGATATCGAACGGGTCGGCCTGGACAAGCGCAGGACGATCAGGATTCCCAATCCGAATCTCGGCCCTGAAACACCCCTGGACGATCCGGCTCTGTGGTTCACGCCCGGAGACATTCCCCCGAACCTGGCAAAACGACAACAGAACACACCGACTGAGGCCGGGCTTTCGCCGCAGTGACCACTAGCCGGACGCCTTTATTTCCGAAACAGCGACCGGCCGTTTCGCGCGGACTTTCACCTGAGCGAGATTTTCCGCCACAAAGGGTGCCAGGTCGCTGGCCTGCATGGGCACACCGTAATAGAAGCCCTGAAAATGATCGCAGGACAACTTCTGGAGTGCTTGAACCTGATCTTCCGTTTCGATCCCCTCAACCGTCACGGTCATGTCGAGCCGGTGTCCCAGCTCGATGATTGTGTCCAGCACATGGAGCGATTTGCCTTCGATGTCGGTCAGGGAGGTGATGAAGGACCTGTCGACCTTGATCTTGTCGAATGCGTATTTCCATAAATAACCCAGGCTCGAATAGCCCGTACCGAAATCATCCATGGCAAGGGAAACGCCCATCGCGCTGAACGCGCGCAGTTGACAGGTCACCTTTTCTTCCTGCTCGATAAGCGTATTCTCGGTCACTTCAAGTTCCAGCCGGTTGGCAGGCAGTCCGGCTTTGTCGAGGATCGTTTTCACCGCCTCGACCAGCTCGCCGTCATCGAACTGTTTTGCCGAAAGGTTCACGGAAACGAACAGAGGCTCCGGCCAGGTAGCGGCGGTCTTTACGGCTTCCTCGAGAACCCACATCCCGATCTTGTTGATTTCACCGGCGTCTTCCGCAACGGGTATGAATTCCGTGGGAGATATGAAGTCTCCCCCGGCATCCCTGAGCCGCAACAGCGCCTCGAAGCCGACGACCTCGGATGAGGAGTGTTCGATCAGCGGCTGGTAGTGCACTTCGAACCGGTCCTGCGGGAAGCCGGCAACGATGCATTCCTCCACATACCGCCGCCGGGCGATTTTCTCTTCAAGATCCGGCGTGAACAGCACCCAATTGTCCCGTCCCATGAGCTTCGCCTGATAAAGAGCGATATCGGCCTTGTGCATGCGGTCTTTCAGGCTCACGTCGCCCAGATTATCAAAATGAACACCGAGGCTCAGATGACCGGTCAGCGCGATACCATCCACCCGCACAGGCATACTGACGGATTTGCGGAGACTTTCGATAAGCGCCTCGACCTCTGCCATGGTCCGGTTTGCGGAGATCAGAATGAATTCGTCGCCACCGAACCGCGCGGCAAGGTCGCCATCCGAAAGATGGGACGAGATTGCATTGCCGACATGGCGCAGGAACGCGTCACCGGCCTTGTGGCCGAATGTGTCGTTTATGGCTTTGAAGTTGTCCAGATCGATAAAGACAATCGCCGCATTGTGAAGGTCCAGCCGACCGGACTGGCGGGCATCCTCAACGTTCTGAAAAAAGGTCGAGCGATTGGGCAATCCGGTAAGCTGATCGCGCGAGGACAGTAGACGGACCTTCGCGTCGGTCTTGACCTGTTGGCGCAATTTGAAGAAATAGGCGAGGAACGGCACCCCGAAACTGAAGAGCACGACAAAGCCCAGCGAGGACACCAGAGTAAAAAATTTGCTTTGGAACAGATTGGCGACAGGCGTCTGGTCAAGATAGACTTCTACGACGCCAATGCAGTCTCCGCTCCCGGAAAGCACCGGAACATAGGCTTCAACATAAAGGTCGGGGCGATTGTCCTTCTGCCTGCCATCCTGAACATCGATTATCGCACGGCCGGTATCCAGAACCCTGCGCGCATATCCGTTGTGATCGGTTTGTGCGCCCACTTCCAGTGGCTTGCCGAGTTCATCGGATATCAACACCATTTGCGCGGAAGCATTGAAAAGCTTGAAGCGAAAGACGTCCGCAACCTGAACCGCCTTGTCGATGACCGCCTTTTGCGCCGCCGTCGCCTCGCCCGTTCTTATCATGCCCTGAAGATCCGGCATGGCAGTGGAGAGATAGTGGCTCCAGTTTGTGGCCTTGCGTTCCGCGTTGGCCACGATTACCGCATCCACAGATCGCTTGATTGCCAGATTGCCCAGAGCAAACATGATCGCAATAAATGCGATCAATATCGCAAAATTAAACCAGCCGCGCATACCGCTTGACTTGCTAAACATTTACAATTCCCGACGCATCAAGATTTTAATATAAAAACACAAACAAACTAACATTATTATAATTTTGAAGATTCTCTTTTACTGTATGAATTCGCAAATAGAACGAGCGTCAACAATGACATTGTGATTTATTGCGATATATTTTTATTCCATTTTATAACGATACTTCACACAACCCCTCAAAATCTTCGGGCAGATTCTTTCATCAAGGGTATTCAGCCAGGTTTCAAAGACAGAAGGTCCAGTGCACTCGCCACGTCTGCACTCAAAATTGCCGACAAAGCTCTTGACCTCTTTTTCAGCCAATGTCATAACCTCGACAGAACCGTACGGTACGGTTCCCTCGCATCAGTCGCCTCTCTTTGTACCCAATCCTGATCAAGCCCTGAAAAATGTCAGCAGCCGCCTTTGATATCGCCACCTCCCGTCCGGACGCCGCGCCGGAGTTCTCGCCGCGCCAGCAGGTGGTGCTCCAGCACGCGCTGACGCTGCTGGTCGAAGGCGGGGAAAAAGCGCTGACGACGGCCGGTCTCGCCCGTACGGCGAGCTGTTCCAAGGAAAGCCTCTACAAGTGGTTCGGGGACCGGGACGGCCTGCTGGCGGCAGTCGTCGCCTTTCAGGCCAGCCAGGTGCAGTTTCCCTCCGAAGCAGGCGCGACCGCCGATGCCGAAACCTTTCGCGCCCACGTAGCCGCCTTTGTGGAAGCCCTGCTGGGGGTGCTGTTTTCCGAAACATCGCTTGCGCTCAACCGCCTGTCCATCGGCCAGTCCAATACAAATTCCAACCGTCTCGGCCAGCTGCTGCTGGTGCGCGGCAAACATATGATCTCCGCCCGCGCGCGCGCCATGCTGGAAAGCGGCCGCCGCCACGGGCTTTTGAAGTTCGACAGGGCCGAGGACGCCTATCAGGTGCTTTACGGCCTTGCGATCCGGGACGTTCACATCCGCCTGCTTCTCGGTGAGGCCGCTGGCCCCGCCGAAAAGGATCTGAAAGCCCAGGCCGAAACGGCCGTTGACCGCTTTTACCGGCTGTTCGGGGCATGAGCCCCGCCGGCCAGACGAAAACAAAGACCGGCCTGAAATCCGGCTTTTAAAAAAAATCAGAATGCAAACGGGAGAAAGGACACCCCATGCGCGTTTATTACGATCGTGACGCCGATCTGAATCTTATCAAATCCAAGAAAGTCGCCATCATCGGCTACGGCTCGCAGGGCCGCGCCCATGCGATGAACCTCAAGGACAGCGGTTGCGCGAATGTTGCCGTTGCCCTGCGCGATGGCTCCACCACCGCGCTCAAGGCCGAAGCCGACGGCTTCAAGGTCATGAACGTCGCCGATGCCGCCGCCTGGGCCGACCTGATGATGATGGCTGCTCCGGACGAGCTGCAGGCCGACATTTACCGCGACCATATCGCCGGCAACATCCGTGACGGCGCGGCAATCGCCTTCGCTCACGGCCTCAATGTGCATTTCGGACTGATCGAAGCCAAGTCCACCGTCGACGTTCTGATGGTCGCTCCGAAGGGCCCTGGCCATACTGTGCGCGGCGAATATGAAAAAGGTGGCGGTGTGCCGTGCCTGATCGCTGTCGATCAGGACGCATCGGGCAACGCGCACGACCTTGGCCTCTCCTACGCCTGCGGCGTCGGCGGCGGTCGTTCCGGCATCATCGAGACCACTTTCAAGGAAGAGTGCGAAACCGACCTCTTCGGCGAACAGGCCGTTCTTTGCGGCGGTCTGGTCGAGCTGATCCGCGCCGGTTTCGAAACACTGGTTGAAGCCGGCTACGCGCCGGAAATGGCCTATTTCGAATGCCTGCACGAAGTAAAGCTGATCGTCGATCTGATCTACGAAGGCGGCATCGCCAACATGAATTACTCCATCTCCAACACCGCGGAATGGGGTGAGTATGTCACCGGCCCGCGCATCGTGACCGACGAAACCAAGGCGGAAATGAAGCGCGTTCTGACCGACATCCAGACCGGCAAGTTCACGTCCGACTGGATGCAGGAATACCGGGCGGGTGCTGCCAAGTTCAAGGCGACCCGGCGTTTGAACGACGCTCACCAGATCGAGGAAGTCGGCGAGAAACTGCGTGGCATGATGCCGTGGATCAAGTCCAACGCACTGGTCGACAAGACAAAGAACTGATCTTTCGGGATCGTCACCAGACACAAGGCTCCGCCGGTTTCGGCGGGGCCTTTTTTGCGGCCGTGCGCTGAAAGCGCCGTATGTTAGAAATATGCCTTTATCAACCGGGTGACTTCCCTGTCCCGCGCGGCCTCGCTCTTGCCCCCGATCACGACGACGACAAGCCGTTTACCGCCACGGTTCGCGGTCGCGACCAAATTGTAGCCGGACATGCGGATATAGCCGGTCTTGAGGCCATCGACGCCGGGAACCTTGCCGAGAAGATTGTTGGTCGCCCGGAACGTTCGGCCATCATATGAAACCGATTTGGCCCGGTAATAGCTTGCATATTGCGGAAAGCGGCGCTTAAGGGCCCGGCCAAGGGTGGCCATGTCCCGTGCCGTGGTCACCTGGACCGGATCGGGAAGACCGGTCGCATTGACGAAACGGGTTCTGGAAAGACCCATCGCCCGAGCCTGTTGCGTCATCTGCCGGGCAAACACGGCTTCGCTGCCGGCAAGATTTTCGGCAATCGTCACGGCAACGTCGTTGGCGGACTTCACTGCCAGGGCCCGGGCAGCCTGTTCCACGGTGATCGTGGATCCGGCCTTCAGCCCGAGCTTCGCCGGAGGCTGAGATGCCGCATTCGCCGAGACGGTGAGAGGCGACGACAGTGAATAGCGCCCCTCGGAAACCGCCTCGAACAGCAGGTAGAGCGTCATCATCTTGGTGAGGGAGGCAGGATAGCGCGCAGCGTCCGCATCGACCGCATAAAGCTCTTCCCCTGTCGCGGCATTCACGACCAGGGCTGAATAGCCGCGCTCGACGGCGGTGGCCGGTGCATAGCTGACAACCGGAAGGGAAGCGCTCTGGACGGCAGCACCCGATGGCGCTGGCGAGGCTACGGAGGGAGGCTGCGCTGTCTGACACGCTGCCAGCACCACGGCCAGCCCGGCAGCAGCCGTCATTTTCAGATGTGCGCTCCAGCCCATTCCCGGCCCCATTCCTATCCGGTCTTCCCCATCACGGTTTCAGGCGATAACCGGTCTTGAAGATACGATGTATGATCGCAAGCGATCCGAAAAGGAAGATCATCGTTGCGACCAGTGACAGCCACAAGCTCACATCCGCCTGTCCGTAGAAACTCCAACGGAAACCGGAGATCAAATAGACAACCGGGTTGACCAGGGTCACCTTCTGCCAGAATTCCGGCAGCATGTTGATGGAATAAAAGCTGCCGCCCAGAAATGCCAGCGGCGTGACGATCAGAAGCGGAACGAACTGAAGCTTCTCGAAATTGTCCGCCCAGATGCCTATGATGAAGCCAAGCAGGGCGAAGGTCACCGCCGTCAGCACGAAAAACGCCACCATCCAGACAGGATGCTGGATTTCCAGTGGCACGAAGAAATTCGCCGTGATCAGGATGATCATCCCGACCAGAACGGATTTCGTCGCCGCGGCGCCGACATAGGCGATGGTGATCTCCAGAAACGAGACGGGCGCAGACAGAACCTCGAAGATCGTCCCGGTGAACTTGGGAAAATAGATTCCGAAAGATGCATTGGACAGGCTCTGCGTCATCAGCGACAGCATGATCAGGCCGGGGACGATGAAGGCCCCGTAACTCACCCCGTCCACCTCCGTGATACGCGAGCCTATCGCGGCACCGAAAACCACAAAATAGAGCACGGTCGAGATCACCGGCGAGATGATGCTTTGCATGATCGTGCGTCTGGTGCGCGCCATTTCGGCAAGATAGATGGATTTGATTGCTTCGAAATTCATGAAATTTCCGTCTCTAAACCTGATCGCTGTCCAGCAGCAGTTCCATTCGCGGCAAAGTGCGGTCCGCAATGGAGCCGGAGGGAGACCGGCCGATTGTGGTGAAGCCCATGCGGACATAAAAAGCTTCGGCAAACGGATCGGAGTCCAGCCCAATCCGCTTCAGCCCCCGGCCTCTGGCTTCATCGAAAAGAGGTCCAAAAAGAAGGCGGCCGACCTGTTTGCCCTTCCAGTCCGGATCGACGAAACAGGTGCCGACTTCCCCTGTTTCACCGTCTCCCGCAATGCTCAGGCGGATGCAGCCGACCGGTTTCCCGCCGACGGTCTCCGCAAGCCAAAAGTGGTCGTCCGCGATCCAGCTGTCGCGAACCCGCAATTCTTCCGCGCACTGCGCCATGAACGCCTCGTCATAGCCGTTCGATCCCTTCGAGCGCATGCACAGGTCTGTCAGAGCGTCCCTGTCGCCGGGTTCCGCCCTGCGAATGGCGAAGTCATAAGCCATGGCCATCACTACCCGCTTTTCACCAGATCGACAAAAATGTCCTCAAGCGAGGACTGGTCGGTCTGCAGATCCTGGAACCGAACGCCGGCCGCCGACAGGTCCGTCAGAAGCGACGTGATACCCGTACGCTCCGCGTGCGTGTCATAGGTGTAGACAAGGCTGTTGCCGTCGTTTGCCAGTTTCAGATCATATTGAGCCAGGCCTGCCGGCAAGGCGCCGAGCGGTTCACTCAGGTTGAGCGTCAGCAGCTTGCGTCCGAGCTTGCGCATCAGTTCGGCCTTGTCCTCCACGAGGATGATTTCACCGCCGTTGATCACCCCCACCCTGTCGGCCATTTCCTCGGCCTCCTCGATATAATGCGTCGTCAGGATAATGGTGACGCCGCGCTCCTTGAGATTGCCGACAATGCGCCACATGTCGTGTCTGAGTTCCACGTCGACTCCTGCCGTAGGTTCATCCAGAAACAGGAGCCGAGGCTCATGGGCAAGCGCCTTGGCAACCAGCAGGCGGCGCTTCATGCCGCCAGACAGCGACATGATCGAATTGTCACGCTTGTCCCAAAGGGACAGGTCCTTCAAAATACTTTCAACCAGCGCCGGGTCCGGTTTCAGACCGAAAAGCCCGCGGCTGAAGGCAACTGTGTCGGCAACCATTTCAAACGGCGCGGTCGGCATTTCCTGCGGCACGAGACCTATGAGCTGGCGAGCGGCGCGAAAATCCTTCAGGGCATCATGACCGCCCACATCGATGCTTCCCGATGTCGGCCGCACGAGACCGCAGATCGTGCTGATCAGCGTGGTCTTGCCCGCACCGTTCGGCCCAAGGAGCGCAAAGACCTCCCCCTCGCGGATATCAAGCGAGACAGATTTGAGGGCCTGGAAACCGCCTTCATAGGTTTTTTCCAGGTCGCGGACGGACAGTATGGCAGACATGAAGTTCCAACCGGTTGAGAAAATCGAATTTGACCGGGCGGCCAAATTGGCGCGCCACACTGGCATGTGGGCCGAAATGCCGCAAGATGCAAGACGCCCGGCCTGCTGACATCCTCTGACAGGAATCTGCCCCGGGCAACCGGGATTGTCCACGTCGCGCAAACACTGCGTCTGCTGTGCCCCGCTGGGATTTTGGAAAATTGACGCTATCTTGAGCCATGCAATCTTCGATGAAAGCGAGACGCCCATGTCCATACGCCCGGTTACACATATCGGAAGCACGCAAACGACCATGGAAGGCGCGGGCGTCAAGCTCGAGCGTGTCTTCGGCTTTCAGGATCCGGACATACTCGATCCGTTCCTGCTTCTCGACGATTTCCGCAACGACAGGCCGCAGGACTTTCTGAAAGGGTTTCCCTGGCATCCCCATCGCGGCATCGAGACCATCACCTATGTGCTCGCCGGAACCGTCGAGCACGGAGACAGCCTGGGCAACACCGGCAATCTGGGTGCCGGCGACGTGCAATGGATGACCGCCGGGCGCGGCATAATGCACCAGGAAATGCCGAAGGGTGACACGAACGGACGCATGCACGGCTTTCAGCTCTGGGCCAACCTGCCGTCCTCGCTGAAGATGACACAGCCGCGCTATCAGGACGTCGCGGGTCAGGATATACCCGTCGAGGTGGATGACGACGGCACGTCCGTCCGCATCATCTGCGGCGAGTTCTGGGGCAAACGCGGACCTGTCGACGGCATCGCCGCCGAGCCGCAATATCTCGACATCCATGTGCCTGCGGGAAAGAAAAAACGTTTCAAGGTGGATACCTACAAGCAGACCTTCGCCTATGTGTTCGAAGGGTCCGGAAGTTTCGAAGGCGCCTCCGACCCCTCGGCGTGCTGACGGAAAAGGAATTCGGCGGCGAGGAGCTGAAGATCCGCGACCA
Organism: Labrenzia sp. OB1; assembly: GCF_001624695.1. GTDB lineage: Bacteria > Pseudomonadota > Alphaproteobacteria > Rhizobiales > Stappiaceae > Roseibium. Next base: position 33,477 of record NZ_JSEP01000017.1, read on the forward strand.
GACCGGGAACCGCTCGCTGGTGATCTTCGGTTCAGGCGACGAGATCGTCGTCCAGGCAGGCGATGAAGGCATCCGCTTCCTGCTCGTCTCCGGTGCCCCGATCCGTGAGCCCGTCGCCTGGCACGGCCCGATCGTCATGAACACCCGCGAGGAACTGACCCGGGCAATCACGGAACTCCAGAACGGCACGTTTATCCGATAGAGACGCCCTCTGCCGCTGCAAGGTCACGGCATCCGAAGGAGCAGACTTCCGCACGGCTAAAGCCTTGCCTTGTCAGGTTCACAATCTCTGTCTAGGGATGACCTTTGCTCGAAACCCCGGACCGCTCATGCCATTGAAGCTTCGCCCCGCCACAATCGCCGATGCGCAGGCGCTGACCGATGTTATGCATCGGGCAAAGGCTTCCTGGGGATATCCCCAGGAGAAAATGGAGGAATTCCGGGCACAATGGCGGATTTCGGAAGCCACCATCAGATCCCTTGCCGTCACTGTCGCGGAACGGGGCGGGCATCCGGTGGCCTTTTCCGGGCTTTCCCCGCAGGACGAGGAAACGCTCCTCATCGATTTCCTGTTCGTTGCACCGGAGGCACAATGTCAGGGGATCGGCGATCTCCTGCTGACCCGCGCCGAGGATGTGGCCCGGTCCCGCAAGCTCACGCGGCTTTTCCTTGAATCGGACACCAATGCGGCGCCTTTTTACGAAAAACGCGGCTTCCGGACAATGGCGACCCGTCCGAGCGAAATGCAGCCCGAGGGCGAGATCCCCATGATGGAGAAAGTCTTGCAGCCCGGTGTTCACAAGGTCTCGTCGATCGACATCGATCTGTCCCCTGCTGCGTGGGCGTTCGAGACGGCGAATGAAGCCGCCATCGCCGCCCATTTCGAAGAAGCCAGGAAACGCATTGCCCTCCTGTGGAACGGCCGCACTCTGAAACTCACGGATTTCCGCTTCCAGGACGGAGCCTTCAAGGGCACTTGCTGCGAGTGCTCCTACGCCGCGTTCCTGACCTGGAAGGAATGGGGTGCGCCCGATGCCTCCACTTATAATCTCTTCGGCTCCGCGGTACTGAGATCCGCCGATGGGGCACTTCTTTACGGCGTCATGTCGGCACGCACGGCGACAGCCGGTCAGATCTATCCGCCCGGTGGCAATCTGGATCCGACCGATCTGACACCGGATGGCAAGGTCGATGTGATCGGCGCCATCTATCGGGAGCTGGCGGAAGAAACCGGCCTGTCTGAAAGGGATGTACGCCCCGGCGATCTTCTGATCGCCTTCGACGGTCCGCGCATTGCCCTCGCTCAGGTTTTCGATATCGACAGGAAAGCCGACGCCCTGCGGCAAAACATTCTGCGCTTTTCAGAAGCTTCTGAAGAACAGGAACTGGCTGATATCCGCATCGTCCGCGGTCAGGAAGATCTGACTGATCCTGCAATCACGCATTATGCCCGTGCCATAGGCGCGTATCTGATGCCCTCGGGCCCAGTTTAACCTGGTGAATTCGGCTTAGGCTTGGTGTTTCGGGTGGCAACAATTTGTTCACCAAGAAAGACTGTTAGGCACTGGCGGGACTTGCCTAGAAATGCAAAAGTCCGCTCACCTTACGAGCCGCTGCGGCATCAATCGCCAGGGAGAATGAATAAATGGGCCGTCGCTACGCCATCTTGGATGTCTTCACCAACACCAGTCTTGCCGGCAATCCTCTTGCGGTGGTTCTGGACTCGGAAGGCTTGAGCGACGAGCAGATGCAGAAAATCGCCGGCGAGTTCAATCTGTCGGAGACGGTTTTCGCATTCCCTCCCGAACATCCGGGACAATCCGCAAGCATTCGGATTTTCACCCCGAAGCTGGAACTGCCCTTTGCAGGCCATCCCACCGTCGGTACCGCCATCCTGATGGCGACGGAACGCTTCGGCGACATTACCGGCGAACAGGATTCCGTGGTGGTGCTGAAACAGAAGATCGGTCCCGTGCGCTGCGCTGTCATCCTGCGCGAAAACGCGGCCGCTTTCGCCGAGTTCGATGTGCCGATCCTGCCCGAGCCGGCCGGTCCCACCCACAGTGTCGATGTGATTGCCGCCGCGCTCAATCTGGAACCGTCCGACATCGGTTTCGAAAACCACTCGCCTTCGAGGTTCCGTGTCGGGCCGCCCTTCACCTTCGTTCCGGTCCGCGACCTGGACGCCCTGGCCCGCGCCAAACCCGTGGCCTCCATGTGGAAGGCCGGATTCGGCAAGGATGAGCATAGCGACGCCTATATCTACTGCCGCGAAACCCGTTCTCACGACAGCGCCTTCCACGCCCGCCTGTTTGCTCCCGACATGGGCATCCCGGAAGATCCCGCCACGGGGTCTGCCGCCGCCGCCTTTGCCGGTGTCGTCGACTATTACGACGACCTGCCAAACGGCACCCATCATATCAGGATCGAACAGGGATTCGAGATGGGCCGCCCCTCGCTGATCGATCTGGAAATCGACATCGAGGCGGGAAAAATGCACGCGGTCCGTATCGGCGGCCAGGCCACGCTGGTGGCCCGGGGAGAGCTGTTTCTCTAGATCCGGCTTGAAGCGTTCACTGTCCGGGTTCAGGACAAGGCGATCTCCAGCGCCTTGTCAACACGCGGTGAAACACCGAACTGCCTGGAATATTCCCGGCTGAACTGGCTGGCACTTTCATAGCCCACCTGAAAAGCTGCACCGGAAACGGACACCCCCTCCCCCTGCAGCAATCGCCGCGCCTCGATCAGGCGAAGTTGCTTCTGGAACTGCAGCGGGCTGGAGCCGGTCAATTCCTTGAAGCCCGCGTGAAAGGCAGACACGCTCATTCCGGCCAGCCGGGCGAGGTTCTCGATCTTCAGCACCGATGCATAGTCCCTGTGGATCGCTGCGACCGCCCGTGCCACTCTGCTGGCCCGGCTGTCCCTGACCGCCAGTTCCCGCAAAATACGGCCATGGCCGGCGCTCAGAAGCCAGTAGTGTATTTCCCGCCGCACCATAGGCTCCAGCACCTGCCGGGCCTCGTCCATGAACGCCAGGTCGAACAGCCGGCGCATGGCGTCAACCACGGCAGCATCGGCCGCGCCACTCTCAACCGCAGCTCCCCTTGAGCTGCCGGCTCTGTCCGGAAGCTCCGCCGCGAGTTCCCTGATCAGGCCCATGTCCAGCTTTAACGCCAGGGCGACATAGGGTTCCGCAGAACTTGCGGTCACGATCCGAGCACTTGCCAGAAGGTCCAGACCGACGATCAGGGACTGCAGCCTGCCGAAACGAACAATCCCGGAACCGAGATGAATTTCCTTCGCTCCCTGGAGAACCAGGCAGAAGATCGGTTGGTAGACGGACGGGCTGATCGACCTTGGCCGGCGTTGGCGCACGAGGGTCATGCCGGCGATCCCGACCGGCTGCGGCTCACCATCGGCCCCGGACGCATCGGCGAAATCTATGAGCCTTTGTACCAGTTCGTCTGTTTGCATCGGGATTTGCAGCAGGGCCCGCATCACGATCTCCTTTGGTCCAGCCGATAAGCCAAGGGTCGCCCGCTGGCAAGACCTCTCAATTTCATCCGTGGAGGATCAGGCAAATATCCTGGAGAAACCGGCAGGCACAGCGCGACGTGAAAAGCTATCTCCGGAACGTATCACATGACACCAGCCCCAGGAGAACGACCATCATGACCCGGGATCGCAAAATCGCACTTGTAACCGGCGGCAGCCGCGGCCTCGGCCGCGCCGCAGTTCTTCATCTTGCCGAAAGCGGCATCGACAGCATCTTCACCTACCGCTCCGAAAAGACGGCGGCCGACTCCGCCGTCGCCGAAATCCAGGCGCTCGGCGCCAGGGCCTTCGCCCTGCAACTGGACACATCCGACATTTCCGGTTTCCCGGACTTCAAAATGCGCCTCAGCGAAGCCCTCGCCGCGACCTGGCAGCGCACGACCTTCGACTTCCTGGTCAACAATGCGGGTATGGGTATTCGCAATTCCTTTGAGGAGACCAGTGAGAAAGACTTCGACCAGCTCATGAATGTGCATGTGAAGGGGGTTTTCTTCCTGACCCAACATCTTCTTCCGAGTATTGCCGACGGCGGCCGCATCCTCAACATCTCGTCGGGCCTGGCAAGGTTTGCGATGCCGGGCTACGCCGCCTATGCCTCCATGAAGGGCGCGGTCGAGGTGCTGACACGTTATCTGGCAAAGGAACTCGGCCCCAGAGGCATCGCCGTCAACACGCTCGCGCCCGGTGCCATCGAGACCGATTTCGGCGGCGGCGCCGTGCGCGACAATCCCGAGGTGAACCGGATGATCTCTTCCATGACCGCGATGAGCCGGGCCGGCCTGCCGGACGACATCGGCGGCGCAATCGCCGCGTTGCTTTCCGGTGAGACCGGTTGGATCACCGGACAACGTATCGAGGCGTCCGGCGGTCAAGGTCTTTGAAAGCCCGTCGGCATCCCGGTGACGGCACTCCGGTGCCATCACCGGTGCTACTTGCCTATTCTGCAGCTTCGGCCCGGGTATCAGGTGCGGTCGCGCCCCAGGAAGGTATGCTCTCAAGTCGCAGACACCACGCCTTGATAGTCGGATAATCGTCGAGCGGCACCTGCGACCCGGGAACCATCGCCAGCGCTGAGTGTGAACCCACCGCGAAATCCGCGACTGTCAGCGTGTCTCCCAGAACGAAGTCCCGACCCGCAAGCTGGCCCTCAAGGACAGCAGCGAAGCGGTGAAAGTTCTCCAGTCCGGCATCGACCTTGTTCTGATCCGCCGGACCTCCGCCAAACATCGACTTCGCGAATGTTTCCCAGAGGATCTCGCCGAGCGCCCGGTTATAGTGCTGCACTTCCCAGGACATCCAGCGCAGGATTTCGAACCGGGTTTTCAGATCCGAAGGACAGAACTCTTCCGCACCGGCCCGGTCGCAAAGATAGATCATGATCGGATTGGCTTCCCACAGGTTCAGGTCCCCGGCGACAAGGGTCGGAACTTTCACGTTGGGATTGGCGGCGCGCACTGCATCCTGCTGATGTTCCCCTGCCATCAGATTCAGCCTCTGGACGTCAACTTCTTCATAAAGGCCCAGGTGATGCAGAACCGCTTCGACGCGGCGGCAATTCGGCGAAAAATTCGTCGTATAGAGTTTCATGTCCGTGACTCCTGTCTGAATGTCATGTGCGGTCGGGTCGGGCCCCTTGCGCTTGAAAGTTTGAGTCGGTGAATGTGCCTCACTTTACTCAACCAATTAGTTGACTATAATGGAACTTAATTTTAGTCAACCAAAAGGTTCACTTTATGTCGGTGACGGAAATGCCCCAACTCGATTCAACCTTTTCAGCCCTCAGCGACAGCACCCGGCGCGCCATCGTCGCCCGTCTCGCCGATGGGGAAACATCCCTTTCCGATCTTGCAGAGCCTTTCGACATGTCGCTCACGGCCGTGTCGAAACATCTTAAGGTTCTCTCCGACGCGGGACTGGTCGAGATCGAAAAGCGCGGTCGCACACGCCATTGCCGCCTCCAGGGGGCACCGATCAAGGAAGCCGTCGACTGGCTCGGCAAATACGAGGCCTTCTGGGTCGACCGCTTCGACGCCCTCGCTCGCCATCTCGCCAAGGAAGGCCGTGAAAAATGACCGTTCAACAGTCTGACCGTGAATTCCTGAAATCGGACCCGGGACGGGAGCCGATCATCGTCGAGGGTCTTTTCCGTGCCACCCCGGCTCGCGTCTTCCGGGCCTTCACCGAAGCCGATGAGATCGGTTGCTGGTTCGTGCCTAAGAACGGAGCCCTTGTCTCGGCGCAAATCGATCTGAAGGTCGGCGGCCGCTGGTGTTTCGTCATCGAGAAGACGGAAGACAGGCAAATCCATTTCGAAGGCGAATATCTGGCGATAGAGGCGCCCAACCGGCTGGAATTCAGTTGGAGGCACGTCAAGGAGTTTGCCGATGGAACCCGGGATGCCACCGACAGTTCCCGGGTCATCGTCACCTTCCGGAAGGCCGGCAAGGCAACGGAAGTGAACCTGCGCCACGAGGCCATCAAGACCGAGGATGCCCGCCGCGGCACCGGTGGTGGCTGGAACGGTTGTTTTGAATACCTGGCGGACTTCTTCACGCAACAAGCTGGTTGATCCCCAGACCCAAAGGAGAACACCATGTCCCATCCGAACATCGTCAGCCGCGAAGACTGGCTGAAAGCGAGAAAGGTTTTTCTGGAGCGCGAGAAAGCCTTCACCCGCGAACGCGACGCCCTCGCCGCCGCGCGCCGGGATCTGCCCGTGGTGATTGTCGAGAAGGACTATCAGTTCGACACGCCATCAGGAAGCAGATCCCTCGCCGATCTGTTCGGCCCGCACCCGCAACTGGTCGTCTATCACTTCATGTTCGGCGAAACCTGGGAGGAAGGCTGCCCTAGCTGTTCCTTCTGGGCGGACAATTACGAACGCCTTGACGTCCACCTTGCCGCCCGTGACAGCGCGCTGGTATGCATCTCCAACGCACCGCTCGAAAAGCTGTTGGCTTACAGGAAACGCATGAGCTGGAGCTTTGACTGGGTCTCCACCGCCGGCAACGGATTCGGCGTCACCTTCCCAGGCACGCAGCCAACCTTGGCCGGCGGATACAATTATACGAACAAGATCTTCGGCGAGGAAATGCCCGGCATCAGCACCTTCCTGAAACTGGCAGACGGCCGCATCGCCCACAGCTACTCCACCTATGGCCGCGGCATCGACATCCTCAACACGGCCTACAACATCCTCGACCTCACCCCCATGGGCCGCCACGAGGAGGCCCTCGACTATCCGATGGCGTGGGTCAGACGGCGGGACAGGTATGGGGCTTGAGGCCAGGTTCCCGCAGCCTCTGCTCAACAAATCCCGATACGCTCTCCAACGCTTCGTCGCCCCGGCCTTGAGCCGGGGCAACTTCGTAACCTTGGGGGGAGATCCCGGCTCAAGGCCGGGACGACGAAGGTCTGCAACGGATCTTCGGTTCGGCAACCAGCATGCCGTCTCTGGCAAAAGCCGGTTGCATCGAAGCCGATCCTGTCTTAAGAACATTCTCGTTAACCGTCGGGTCACGCTTTTGAGCCACCCTCGGTGGACGACCTTTTGAAAGACGACCAAAGGCCAAAGACAGACCCATGATCGCGGCACGCGACATTTCCGGTTGTTCTTGCGACGCGCAGGCCCTGCGCGGCGGCCTCCTCCTACTTGGCGACCTCCTCCTTCTTAGATGCCCCTGAGCGTCGGCTGATCCGCTTGTTGTTGCGGAACGGGCACTTAGGGGAGATACTTCGGACAACGCATCACGATATTCGGATCGCGTCGCTTGCTTCCTGACGTTTGCATTCAGGAAGGCCCGATCCAAGCCAGGGACGAAACAACCATGACTGCCAATACCTCCACGGAGCAGGTCCGCATCTTCGACACCACCTTGCGCGACGGCGAGCAATCGCCCGGCGCGTCCATGACATTGGAAGAAAAGCTGCAGATTGCCGAAATTCTCGACGAGATGGGCGTCGACATCATCGAGGCCGGGTTTCCGATTGCCTCCAACGGCGATTTTGAAGCCGTCAGCGAAATAGCCAAACGCTCGAAGAACTCGGTGATCGCAGGACTGGCCCGCGCCATCCACGCGGACATCGACCGCTGTGGCGCTGCGGTGAAACACGCCGACAAGGGCCGCATCCACACCTTCGTCTCCACTTCGCCGATCCATCTGAAATTCCAGATGAACAAGACGGAAGACGAGGTTCTGGACATCATCACCGACACGGTGACCCGCTCACGCAACCTGATCGACGATGTCGAATGGTCGGCCATGGACGCCACCCGCACCCCGATCGACTATCTGTGCCGCTGCGTCGATGCCGCGATCAAATGCGGCGCAACCACCATCAACCTGCCGGACACGGTCGGCTATGCGACGCCGGACGAGTACAAGGCCATGTTCGAACAGATCCGCGAACGGGTTCCGGACAGCGACAAGGCGATCTTTTCCGTCCATTGCCATGACGACCTGGGGCTGGCGGTCGCCAACTCGCTGGCCGGTGTCGCCGGTGGCGCCCGCCAGATCGAGTGCACCATCAACGGCCTCGGCGAAAGGGCCGGCAACGCGGCTCTGGAAGAGATCGTCATGGCGGTCCGCACCCGCAGCGACATCATGCCCTACGTGACGCAGATCGACCCGAAATTTCTGGTGCGCGCTTCCAAGATGGTGGCCGGGGCATCAGGGTTCGCCGTGCAGTACAACAAGGCGATCGTCGGCAAGAACGCCTTCGCGCACGAGAGCGGCATTCATCAGGACGGCATGCTGAAGAACGCCGAGACCTACGAAATCATGCGTCCGGAAGATGTCGGCGTCAAAGCCACTTCACTGGTCATGGGCAAGCACTCCGGCCGCCACGCCTTCCGCGACAAGCTGAAGGAACTGGGTTTCGATCTGGGCGACAATGCCCTGCAGGACGCCTTCCGACGCTTCAAGGATCTGGCCGACCGCAAGAAGCATGTCTACGACGAAGACATCGAGGCGCTGGTCGAGGACGAGATCACCATCCTGGGCGAAAGCACCAAGGTGATCGCGCTGACGGTAATCGCCGGAACCGGCGGCCCGCAGAAGGCGATCCTGACCATGGATGTGGCCGGCCAGCATATCACCAAGGAAGCCACCGGCGACGGCCCGGTCGACGCCACCTTCAACGCGATCAAGTCCATCGTGCCGCATGAGGCGACCCTGTCGCTCTATCAGGTTCATGCAGTGACCGAAGGCACGGACGCGCAGGCCGAAGTCTCCGTAAGGCTGGAAGCCGGCGGCCGGATCGCAACCGGCAAGGGCGCGGACACCGATACGCTGGTCGCCTCCGCCCGCGCTTATGTGTCGGCCATGAACAAACTGGCCCTGCGCCAGCAGGCCGACAACCCGGGCGCCCTGCAGGCCGTCTGAGCGAAAAGACCCGAAGATGCAAAGGGCCGCTACGGCGGCCCTTTAGTCTGGCGACAAACCTGCAATTCTCATCCCCGACACAGCGGTTTGAAGACCCCGGCTCGCGCCTCGCTTGGCCGGAATGACGGTGGTCAGGCTACGACTTTGTCAGGACCATGGAACGGTCATTCCCGGAGACTGATCGCGAAGCTGAAATGACCGGACTTCACCTGCAGCAAGACCTTGCCGTTTTCAAAGGTGAAGGACATGCCGGCTTCGTTGAGGGCCTTGCCGCCGCAGTTGATTGAATCCGGATGATACGGCAATTCAATCATTGCCCTGCAGTTGGGTGGCACCTCGATTGTCCAGTCGATTCCAGAACCGTGCCAGGTCCACTTGCTGCGCACAAGACCGGTTGCTGCAAGGTAACTCGCATCGATCCATCCAATTCGGCGATCGAACAGCGGCCGCATGCGCACTGTGCGAAATCCGGGGTCGTTTTCATCCCAGTCGATGCCTGCCATGCGCGCATAAAGCCACTCGCCCACAGAGCCGTAGGCATAGTGATTGAATGAATTCATATTGGCGCTCTGGAAGCCCTTTTCCGGTGTCCAGCCGTCCCAGCGTTCCCAGATCGTTGTTGCGCCCTGACGAATTGAAAAGCCCCAGCTCGGGTAGGTCTCGTTGAGCAGCAGGGTGTAGGCCAACTCCGGAGACCCGATATCTGCCAGAACCGGGCACAGGTGCTTGACGCCCAGGAATCCGGTTTGCAGGTGGTTATCGGCCTGTTCGAGCTTCCTTGAAAGCCGTTCCTCGGCTGCACCGCGCAATGAGGGCGGCAGAATGTCAAAATCGAGCGCCAGCAGATAGGCGGTCTGGGTATCGCCGCTGATCTCACCGTTGTCGGATACGAAGGTCTCGAAAAATGCCTTGCGCACATTCGCGGCCTGTGCAGCAAAGGCCGATGTGTCTGCATGCTCGTTCAGCGCCGCTGCGATTTTCCCCATGACATCTGCGACATGCACCCAGTAGGCAGTCGCCACCATGGTGCGGTCCGAAACCGGACCGACGCTCAGCCAGTCGCCATAATTGTTGTAAACGGCATTCCGGCGCACAAAGTCCGGATTGGCTTCCGAGACGTGCCGCATCCAGCGCAGCAGCGAAGGATAGACGGTCTTCAAAAGGCGCACGTCGCCATAGCGCAGATAATGCTGCCAGGCCATGATGACGGGCCCGTCTCCCCAGCCGGGCGCTCCTGGCTGGGCGGATTGCCTGTACGGGTTGAGCGGCCGTGAAGGCGCGATATCGGTGAAGGCTCCGTCGGGCAACTGCGCATCAATAATGTCATCGACCCATTTGGCATAGAAAGCAGACACATCCGCATTGTAGCCGGCTGTACGCCAGAACACCTGGGCATCGGCGCTCCAGCCAAGACGCTCGTCGCGCTGCGGGCAGTCGGTCGGAACGGACAGAAAGTTGCCGCGCTGGCTCCATTCGATATTGGCAATGAGTTTATTGACCAGCTCGTTACCCGTCTGGAGCGCACCGGTCTTGGGCGTGTCGGATTGAATGGCGATGCCGGTCAGCCCGATGTCGTCAAGGGCAACATGATCCGGCAAGGTCAGCTCCACATAGCGAAAGCCGTGAAAGGTGAAGCGGGGCTTGAAGGTTTCCTGCGGTTTTCCGCAGGCCGTATAGTGGTCGGTACACACCGCGTGACGCAAGTTCGCCGTATAGAGACCGCCCTCTCCGTCGAGAATTTCAGCATGGCGCAAGGTGAATGTATCACCGCTTTGAGCCCGGACATTCAGTTCCACATAGCCGGCGAAATTCTGGCCGAAGTCGAAAATGTGCCCGCCATTCCCGCTTTCATGCAAATAGCGCCCTTCGAACCGTTCGACCTCCCGGACAGGCTGGCTTTTCGCCGCCGTCAACAGCGGCTCGCGCGGATCGGGGACGAACACCTCCACCGGTTGCCATGCCGCGTCGTCGAACCCGGCCTCCGCCCACCCGTCAAGCTCGAGACGCGCGTCGTAATGTTCGCCCATCAGGAAATCCGAATAGCAGACAGGCCCCTGGCTCGTGCGCCAGGCGGCATCGCTGAGGATGCGCTCGACTGACCCGTCGCGGTAAGTCAGATGCAATTGGCAGAACAGGGCCGGGCGGCCGCCGTAGTGATTTCCGGCACGGCGCTGGTTGTGCCCGACGCGGCCGCTGTACCAGCCCTCGCCCAGGATCGCGCCGATCGCATTTTCTCCGGTGCGAACCAGATTGGTAACGTCATGGCTCTGATAGAGCACACGCTGATGATAGTCGGTCCAGCCCGGCGCCATGACCTCGTCGCCAACGCGCTTGCCATTGAGATAGAGTTCGTACAGGCCCAGCGCCGTGACATAGACCGTCGCACGGATGAGCGGACCGCGAAGGCTGAACTCCCGCCGCAGGTAGTCGGCGGGACGTGCCTGCCATGGATTGTCGTAAAGCGTGTCGGCGGGAATTTCGCGGCCCGCGGGCAATACGAAATAACGGGCGATCCACTGTGCATCCCAATCGCCGCGTTGCATCAAGCCGGTCATCAGGCTGGCGGGGCCGGCCCAGGCGGACGGCTGGTCATCCCGGTTCCAGACGCGCACGGACCAGTGCAACGTCAGATCCGATGTCAGCGGTCTGCCGTCATAGGGAATATGGAGCTGTGCGTCGGAGGCGACTTTCCCCGATGACCAGAAATTGCCGCATCCTTGCGCAACCGCATCCGCGTCGTCGCCGACGCAGATTTCATAGGCGGTCTGCCGGTCCTCATTCCGGCCCGACTCAAGCGCCCAGCCGAACCGCGGTGTTTCGGTGTTCAGGCCAACAGGGGCCGCGAGCAATTCGCAGCGCAGATCAAAGGGAACAAGATCGGACATGAACGCTCAAAGTTTTACCGCCCGGTCACGGGCGTTTCTGATGTGATGCTCCATCGCTGCGGCGGCTTTTTGCGGGTCGCGTTCCAGCATGGCGTCGATGATGGCCAGATGATCGTTGAAGGCTGACGGGAATGTTGTTTCAGTCAACAGAATACGATCGAGTTTGATCAGGCGGATACGGATGAAATTCACGTGATAGGCCTGAATGAGAAGTTCGTTCTCGGTAGCCCCGATCAGCAGGTCGTGGAACTTGGTGTCAATGATCTGGCCCTCAGCCAACAGGTCTTCACTCAGGCCGCGCGCGACCCTTTCGCGAATATCCACGTGCAAGTCGCGCTGCTCCAGCAAAATAGCTTTCGACAGCGTTTGCGTCGCCGTGATGACCGCCTCCCTTTCCAGGGCGACACGCAACTGAAAGGCATCGCGTATCATCGGCAGATCGACGACCGTAATCTGGATGCCGCGTTGTGGCATCACATTCAAAAGGCCTTCCGCCTGAAGACGCGGCAGCAGTTCCCGCAGAGCTCCGATGGACAACCCCAACAAGGCGACCAGATCCTTCTGGGACAGAATCTGGCCTGGCCGCAATTTGCCCTGCAGCAACGCCTGTTGAAACTTGTCATATGCCGTGTGCCTGACCGACGTCACGCTTCGGTCCTGACGGAGATCAGTGCGTCGCTGTCGGGTTGGCGGCATTTCAAGGCTCCACGTTTGCCATTTCAAGGCTGTGCCGGTTAAGCGGCTCGTTTCGGTGCGAAGCCGGTCACAGCCAACTCTCGGAACAATCTGGTTTTCTGAATATCATTCAAACCAGTCAGGGGTGGAATCGCCCTGGCCCATTGAGGATCGTCATAGATTGCGGCGAGGATAGCCTTGATTGCAAGCATGTCGCCATTATCGGCCACCGTTGCAATCCGCCGGTTGGCGTCGTCGCGCAATTGAGCCGTCCCGGCGGCCGTGGGAGCCTCCAGGGTTTCACGCAACTCCCTTGCAAATACATTGGGCATGCCGCCGATCAGCCCGGCGCCGCCTGATTCCAGCAGGCCCGGCAGAACGCGGTCATCGCCGGTAAAAATCGACAGGCCGGGAAAGCGCTGCGCCAGCATTTTGCCGTTTTCCAGCACGCCCGTCGAATCCTTCAAGCCGGCAATCGCACTGCCAAACCTGTCGATACACATGTCGATGAGCTCAGGCGTATAGGCCGTGCGGCTGAAGCGCGGGATATTGTAGAGCAGGATATCGATGTCGGCCCGGCCCGCCCGCCGCAGGGCGTCTTCGATGAATGCGACAATGCCTTCGTCAAAAGCCGTATCGTAATAGAACGGTGGCAGCACCAGGACTGCGCGGCAGTTGAGCGCCCTGGCTTCGGCGATCAGGCGACCGGCCTCATCGGCTGTCGGCGTCATGACTGCGGGAATGTGCCGCGTCATGTCCAGCCCCTCAGCCTTCAGGGCCCTGAGGGCGGCAATCTTCTGACTGCTTGAAAGGGATGCGCCCTCACCGGTTGTACCGAAGGTTGAAACAAAACTGCAGCCGTTCTTCAACACCTGCTCACAATGCCGGGCGAGACGCATCGTGTCGATTTCAAACGTCTCGGAAACGGGTGTGGGCAAAGCAGAAACGATTCCGCTCAAATCAGAATATTTCAATTTTTAGCTCCACAAAATCAATAAGTTAACTGACTGATACAATCAGTTGTACGATCAGTTATCATATCAGTATTTACATCAGTACGACGATGTTGCAAAGTCGGTTTGTCAAAAAGAGCTGTCACGTCCAGACCCGGTGGTGAGAAATTGCGTCAGTCACAGGCAGCCTGATATTTTGGAAAGGGAGGAAATATGAATATTCTCAAGCACAGTGCGGTGGCCGCACTTTCCGCGGTATCCGTTGCCATCATGGCAGTCAGTGCGGTTCAGGCTCAGGATCCTATCGAACTGAAATTCACGTCCGTATCCGTGCCTACCGATCTGCACACCCAGGCAATGACCGTGTTCGCGGACAAGCTCAACGAACTGGAGCCCGGGACGTTCGATATCCAGCTCTACGATTCAGGTTCGCTTTTCGGTCAGAACAGCGACCTCGATGCCCTGCAGCGCGGCAACGCGGAGATGACTTATGTGTCGTTTCAGCTGATTGCCGATTCCATTCCGCAGTTCGGACTGTTCACGGCCGGCTATCTTTTCCAGAATGCGGATCACTACCGGAAAGTGATGAATTCCGATCTCGGCACCGAGTTCAAACAGACCGTTTCCGACGAAATGGGTTTGCAGCTGCTCGACACCTGCTATCTCGGCACCCGCGAGGTCAACCTGCGCAAGTACCGCGACGTGCAGACACCGGCTGATTTGGAAGGCGTGAAACTGCGCATGCCCGGGTCCGACGCCTGGCTGTTCCTCGGCAAGGCGCTGGGTGCCAACCCGACACCGCTGCCTTTTGGGGAAGTTTATCTCGGCCTTCAGACAGGAACAGTCGACGGCCAGGACAATCCGCTGCCAACCGTGGATGCCGCCAAATTCTATGAAGTCACCGAGCAGATCGTGCTGACGGACCATCTGGTCGATGGCGTGAACATCACCGTCAACAACCAGACCTGGGACAAGCTCGACGATGCGCAAAAAGCCCACATGACGGAGGCGGCCGTCGCTGCATGCGATTGGAACAATGAACGCCGCTACGCGAAAGAGGCCGAGCTGGTCAAATTCTTCGAATCCAAGGGCCTCAAGGTCACCAAACCGGATGTCGCAGCCTTCCGCGAGCATGTTCAGTCATTCTATCTGGAATCGGACCGGGCGAAGGACTGGCCCCAAGGCTGGGTTGAACGCATCAACAAGCTGGCGATGTAAGTTCATCCGTGTCTCCGGAAATGACGCATAAGCTCCAGTCCGGGCTGGTATGGCTGAAGCGGGGCGTCGACGCGGTCGGTGTCCTGCTGTTTCTCGGCGCCTTCACCGGTTTCCTCGTCCAGGTGTTCTTCCGCTATGTTCTGAACCAGCCTTTGGCCTGGACGGAGGAAGCCGTGATGATCGCCTTCATCTGGACCGTGTTCTGGGCGGGCGCCTTCATGGTGCCCATACGCGAACATGTGACATTCGATGTGGTCTACGATTTCGCACCGGCGAAGGTGAAGCGTTTCCTGGCCCTGGGCACGATGATCCTGCTGGTGGCCGCCTTCGCTATTCTGGTACCCTACACGTTCGAGTATCTGGAATTCCTGACGCGCAAGAAATCGAACGTCCTGCGCATTCCGAAGGTCTGGATCTTCTCCTGTTATCTTTTGTTTCTCGTGGCCTTTGCCATTCAGGGAATCTACCGCATCTACGGCCTTTTGCGGCCCGATTGGCGTGACCAGATCTAGGAATAAACAATGCTCGTTGCCGCCGCCCTGCCCGTCATGCTGGTCATCCTGATCGTTACGACCGTCGCTGGCCTGCCCATGGGCATCGCCATGATTGTGTCCAGCATCTTCTATCTCATGATGGCCGGGCGCGATGTCGGACTTGCCGCCGAGCAGGTGCTCAACGGTGTCTTCGGAAATTTCGTGGCCTTGGCCGTGCCGCTGTTCATCTTCGCGGCGAACATCATGAATGCGGGCCAGATTTCGGACCGGTTGCTCAAGTTCGCCCTGGCCTTGGTCGGACGTTTGCCCGGCGGGCTGGCGCAGGTGAACATCCTGACCAGCCTGATTTTCTCCGGGATGAGCGGCAGCGCGGTGTCCGACGTTGCCGGCGTTGGCAAAGTCCTGACCAACATGATGATCAAGGACAACCGCTATCCGCGTGGTTTCGCGGGGGCGATAACAGCAACTTCATCCGTTGTCGGACCGATCTTCCCGCCTTCCATCCCGATGGTCTTCTATGCGCTTATTTCCTCGACATCCGTCGGCGCATTGTTTCTCGGCGGCGTCGTTCCCGCTCTCCTGATCGTCGCGGTTCTCGCCATCGTGGTTGGCGTCTCCGCCAAGTTGCGGGGTTTCCCGGTTGAAGCGGTCATTCCGCTGCGAGCCTTCCCGGCCATCATTCTGGGGGCGGTGCCCGCACTGTTGATGCCGGTCATCCTGCTGGGGGGCATTTACAGCGGCGCTTTCACCCCGACCGAAGCTGCCGCGGTGTCCGCGTTTTATGCCTTGTTGCTCTCGGTCTTCGCCTATCGCGCACTTGGACCGAAGAGTTTCTGGAACGTCGTTGTCTCTACCGTGAAAACCACTGTTGTCGTGACCATCGTTCTGTGTGGCGCCTTCATCTTCAATTACGTGGTCACTATCGAACGGGTTCCTCAGAACGTCTTTCTTTTCTTGAATGATTTCGAAATGAATGCCGCGACATTCCTATTGACGATCAACATTCTCTATCTGGTGCTTGGATGTTTTCTGGATGTCTCCACGATCATGCTTGTCATCACGCCGCTATTCATCCCCACGGCTGCCGCCCTGGGGATCGACCTGCACCACTTCGGTATCGTTGTGGTCTTCAACATGATGATCGGCCTCATCACCCCGCCCTACGGCGTGTTGCTTTTCATCATCAAGGCTCTCAACGGCATTCCCATCGCTGAGATGATCCGGGAAATCTGGCTGTTTGTCGGCGTTCTCATCGGACTTCTCATGGTCGTCACATACTGGCCGGATCTGTCGCTCTGGCTGCCGCGTTATTCCGGATTGCTAAACTAGATACGGAGCCTCAAGCCATGTGGCGCGCCTGACCCGCTGCGTCGAAGATCATCGCTTTTTGGTCTTCTATCCCCAATTGCAGCTCCTGACCGTGGCGCAGCTCCCGGTCGCCGTCCAGCACGACGAGCCAGGTCGCTCCCGAGCGGAGTTTCAGGCTCACATTGGTCTCGTTACCAAGCCGCTCGACCAGACTGACATGGCCGCTGATGTTACCTGACGCATCGGCCAGAAGATCATGGGGCCGTGTGCCCAATGTGACGGTATCGCCCTCGCCTAGGCCAGTCGTGTCCGCCGACAGTTCGGTCGGCTGAATGTCCGCTCCCGAGACCGTGACCTGCCCTCCGTTGATACTGTCTATGGTCACCTCGGTGAAATTCATTTTCGGAGAGCCGATGAAGCCGGCGACGAACAGGTTCTCCGGCCGTTGGTAAAGCTCTATCGGGGAGCCCACCTGCTGCACGACACCGCCGTTAAGAACCACGATCTTGTCCGCCAGTGTCATCGCCTCAACCTGATCGTGGGTCACATAGATCATGGTGGATCCGAGATCCCGATGCAGGTTGGCGAGCTCCATGCGCATGTCGACCCTCAGGGCCGCATCCAGATTGCTGAGCGGCTCATCGAACAGAAAGACCTCGGGCTGCCTGACGATCGCCCGGCCGATGGCAACGCGCTGACGCTGGCCACCCGAAAGCTGACTGGGCTTTCGGTCCAGAAGATGCTCCATCTGCAGGATGCGGGCGGCATCCCGGATCTTCCTGTCACGCACGTCTTTCGGGGTTTTGGCCAGCTTGAGGCCGAATCCGAAATTCTCGTAAACGGTCATATGCGGATAGAGCGCATAGGACTGAAACACCATGGCGATACCGCGGTCGCGCGGCTCCACATGGTTGCACTTCTTGCCGGCGATCCACAATTCACCGGCACTGATGTCCTCAAGGCCCGCTATCATGCGCAGCAAGGTTGACTTGCCGCAGCCCGAGGGGCCGACGAAAACCACGAATTCACCGTGGCTGATTTCCAGGTTCACGCCCTTTATGACTTCCACGGCGCCATAGCTTTTTTGTATCGCCTTGAGTTCCAGTCCGGCCATGTGGTCCGCTTTCCTTTCGTGCGTTGATTGTCAGTTTCAGGTCCGGATTCCAGAGGTCACACCCTAGCCCTTGACCGCGCCGGCCGTCACCCCTGCCACGATCTGCCGGTTGAAGAACAGGAAGACGATCAGCGGCGGAATTGTAATCAGCAGGATGTTGGTGAAGAGCAGATGGTAGGAGGTGTTGAACTGGCTCTGGAAATTGTAGAGCGTCAGTTGAACCGTCTCGTTGCCACGGCCCGGAAGGTAATAGAGCGGATTGGTGAAATCGTTGAAGATCGTAACCGACTGCACAACGATATTGGTGACCGTCACCGGCCACAGAAGCGGCATGATAATCCGGAAAAACACGTCCAGCGGCCTGGCGCCGTCGATAATCGCCGCCTCATCAAGATCCTTCGGGATCGTGGCGATGAATGCCCTGTAGAGCAGGATCGAAAACGGCAGATGATAGGCGACTTCGATCAGGATCAGGCCATGCAATTTGGCGAAAAGACCCATCGCCTGAAGCAGCCAGATAGTCGGCACGATGGCGGGCGGAATCATCAGACCGGCCAGGATGAGAAAGTTGATCAATCCGTTCCAGCGGGTCCTGCGGCGTTGCAGCACAAAGCCGACCATTGCGGCAAATACCACCAGCAGGGTCACGCTGGCGACCGTGAGGATGGTCGAGTTGATGAACGCCGTCAGCAATTGCCAGTTTCGTGTCGTGATGACGTCGACGATATTCTCCCAAAGCTGAAACTTCTCGGGCCAGGAGAAATCCAGCAGCGCCGACTGTCTTTTGTCTTTCATTGCGGTGAGCACGATGAAGATGAACGGTATCACGAACACCACGAACGATACGAGGATGGCAACCACACTGAGCCAATGGCGGCGGATGAGGCTCATTCGTGTCCCTCCCGGCGGTTCAGATACATGGTAAGCGGCACGACCAGCAGAGCAATCAGCACGAAAAGCACCACATTGCCGGCGGTGGAAAGACCGTAGAATCCGGCCTGATACTGCTTGTAGATGATCGAAGCGATCGTGTCGGAGGAAAAGCCGGGGCCGCCCCGGGTCATCGCCCAGATGAGATCGAAAGTCTTGAGGCCGCCGATGAAACTCAGTGTAATGACGGTCACGGTCGCCGGGCGGCTGAGCGGCAGGGTGATGTAGAAGAAACTCTGCGTCGGCGTCGACCCATCGATGCGCGCGGCTTCGTAGTAATCCTTGGGTATCGCAACAAGCCCGGCGATGTAGATCACTGTGGCCAGGCCAACCCCTTTCCAGACATCGACGAGCGCGACCGAGTACAGTGCGAGACTTGGATTGGTCAACCAGTGCGGACCGTCGATACCGACGAGTTCAAGCGCCACGTTGATGGCACCCTGGGTCGGGTGCATGAGAACGGTGAAGGTGATGCCGACCCCGACGGTCGAGACCAGAACGGGAAAGAAGACGACCGATCTCAGATATCCGCGCAATGCGATCCGGCTGGTCAGCAGCACAGCCAGCAGCAGGCCGAGCACGACCTTGAGCCCCGAAGTGATCATCGCGAAGATGACGGTGTTCACCAGCCCCTGTACCAGAAAAGGTTCCTCGAAGAACTGGTAGAAGTTCGTGAGACCGATGAACTCGGAACTGAAGAGCGACCAGCGCGTCAGACTGAAATAAAGGGAAGCGAATGTGGGAACCAGAAACAGCACGCCGTAAATGATCGCCGCCGGCAGAAAAAACCAGCCGGGGTAAGTCGATCGGCGCGCATAAGCCCGGCTCGTGGGATTGGCCATCAACAATCTCCTGCGGGCGGACCGGCCCCGGGCGGCAACAGCCGCCCGAAGCCGCACCCGCCAAACCGTTTACTTCCAGCCAGGAAGGCCGAGCTGCATTGCCTGCTTGCGGACATCCTGGTCGTAAAGAGCGGCGGCATCGGCGGCGTTGCGGATACCCGACCCGACTTCGACGGTAATCTGCTCAAGCGCAGGGCCCTTTACGGGAGACAGGAATTCCAGAGCAGGACCGTTCCGCCCCTCTTCCTCGAAGTAGGGCAGCATGTCGGAGACAACGGGAGGAACATCGGACGGCGGGAAGCACCCCTTGACCAGATATGGCCCGGTCGCACCAACAGCTTCATTGCGGATCTTGCAGGCTTCCACACTTGCAAGGAAAGCAACGAATTTTTTGGCTTCTTCGGGATTGGATGTGCTTTTCGGAATATATGTTGCGTCCGGCATCCAGACAGTCAGGCCGTTGGAATCCGTGCTGTCGCCCGGCTGGGCGAAGAACCCGACATCATCGACATGTTCGGGGTAGGTGTCCTTGATGGCACCGATGGCGAACGTAAGCATCGGATAGTGAGCGCCCTCGCCTTGCGCAATCTTGCGGACACCTTCAGGAAACTTTGCGGCGCCGAAATCCTCATTCATGTAGTCGCCTTCAAACACTTCCTGAAGCCGTTCGAAACCTTTGGCCGCCGCCGGGCTATCGGCGAACTTGGCTTCGCCGGCTGTGTAGCGTTCAGCGAAATCAGGTTCGGCGGCCGAGACGTTGAAGTAGTCGCCAAGCACGAAAAGCTGGCTTGTCCAGGTATCGCCATATGTCTGGATCACCGCATCCTTGCCGGCAGCCTTGATCTTCTCGTTGTTGGCCATGAACTCATCCCAGCTTTTGGGCACTTCAAGGCCGAGTTCCTCGTAAATCGGGATGTTGTACAGAATACCGCCGCCCATCGCCGGGCCGTTTGGAATGCCAAAGACTTCGCCGCCGGCTGTCACGACGGATTTGAAGCTCTCCTGAATGTCGGCCATGAACGGTTCGTCTGTCAGCGGCAACAGGTTCTGCTGCGGGTTGATCGCCTGGAACAGCGAGCCGCCGTTGTATTGAAATACGTCGTTCATGACGCCGGTCGCGAGACGGGTCTTGACGATATTGTCGCCCTCACCGCCACCGGGGCGGGTCTCTATTTCAATCGTGACATTCGGATTTGCCTTCATGTAGGCCGCGACGGCAGCTTCAGCAGTCGCGACGTTGGAAGGGTTGTTCGAAACGAGCATGGTCATAAAAACGTCTTCCGCCAGTGCGGAACCCGATAGCGCGGTAAACGCCATTATTCCGACAGCAACACGCGCCGTCCTGGTGAATTTGGCAGTCATGGTTTCCTCCCTTGAAACTGCAATTTGTAGTTTCGTGCGCGTCTCCTCCTATGGTGTGCGCACGTTCACGCCGGGCCGGTGGCGATCCTCTCGTTCGGGCTCGGAATACTCAAATGTCACAACATGTCTGCCGGCACTGAGCGCTACATCAACGTTATTGCCGACAGGCTGGCCATCCAGACGCGCATCGCTGTAGTCCGCAAACAGGCGCAGGACGCCTTCGCAACCCTCCGGGACGTCTGCTTCGTACCGAACGCTGGTGCCATCCATGTCCCAGCTTGCGCGGATCGTGCCGCGCGGACTGTCATGGTGCGCCTTCACCGGAGCAAGGTCCGGTATGATTGTCGGTTCAAAAATTATTTTCTCAAAGCCCGGTGTTTCTTCGTCCGGCCGGAACCCCGCGACACCCTCGATGAGCCACTGGCAGACGGCCCCATACGCATAGTGATTGTAGGAATTCATGCGTGGATTGTAGATCGAACCATCTTCCTGGATCGCGTCCCAACGCTCCCAGATGGTCGTGGCTCCCATCTTGACCTGATAGAGCCAGCCGGGAACGCCCTCCTGCAGGAACATGTCTCCGGCCAGCGCTTTCTCGCCGATTTTCACCAGTGCCGGCAGCAAGGCCGGCGTTCCGATAAAGCCGGTCTGAATGCGCCCGTCCGCCCGCGAGATCGCCTTCTTGAAATACCCCTTGGCGGCTTCCTGCCGGTCTTCCGGAATCAGGTCGTGAAGAAACGAAAGCGCATAGGACGTCTGGTCGTCGTAGGCCAGGCGGCCGGACGGAGTGATGAATTCATGCTGAAAGGCCGCCTTGACGTCTTCAGCCATTTTTTCAAACCGGCTTGCGATGTCGTGTTCACCGACAATCCGTGCGATGCGGGAGACGAGATCGGACGAAATGTAGAGATAAATAGTGGCGGCGGCGTCATCGCCGATTGTCGGGAACGGCTTCGCACTCGGTCCGGTCGGCTGCAGCCAGTCGCCGAACGAGAACCCGCGCGCGCCCCACTCCCGTTGCGGAGACACAACCGGCCCGTCACTGATCGACCATACGAAATCGAGCCACTTGACCATGGCCGGCAGCGCTTCTTTCAACATGGCCGTATCGCCGTAGTGCAAATAGAGTTGCCATGGAACGATGACCACCGCATCCCCCCAGCCGGTGCTGCCGTAAAAGCCCGGATAGTGTTCCGGCTTCAATCGTGTCGGATCCGGCACGACGTGTGGCACTTCTCCTCCTTCGCGCTGGTCGGCCATCAAATCGCGCATCCATTTCTGGAAGAACCCCTGCGCATCGGCCAGATACATCGCCGTGCCGGCAAAAACCTGAGCATCGCCGGTCCAGCCCAGACGTTCGTCACGCTGGGGACAGTCTGTCGGCACATCGACGAAGTTGGAGCGTTGCGACCAGAGCGTGTTCAAGAACAGCCTGTTGACCAGTTCGTTGCCCGTGGTGAATTCAGACGTCACTTCCGTGACGGAGCTTATGGGCACCGAGACGATTTCCGTGACTTCCGCATCTCCCTCGACGGTCACCCTTGCGAAGCGGAACCCCTGGAAAGTGAAAAAGGGCCGGTATGTCTCCTCACCGGATCCGGACAGTATGTATTCCAAGCGTGCTTCCGCTGTCCGGAAGTTCACGTTGTAGAATGCGCCGTCCTTGTCGAGTATCTCCGCATGTTCGACGATTACGCGCGCGCCTGCCTTGCCCTTGACAGAAAGGGCCACATAGCCTGCGCAGTTCTGTCCGAAATCATGGATCGCGCGGCCTTCATCGTCGTCCCAGCTCTTCAGCGCGGGCAGGACGGCGAGCTCGCGGACCGGTGTGGTTTCATGAGCCACCAGCCGGCCATTGTCGAAATCGATCTTTCGGGTCCCCGCGCTTTCGCCGGGCTCGATGCGTGCATCGTAGATTTCGCCGTAATAGATACCCGACTTCAAAATTGGCAGAAGACCGCTTTTCCAGGTCTCGTCCGTACGCAGGATCGGCGTTGCATCTTCGGGATTTGCGAACAGTTCCGCGATTGCCGCGATTTCACTGCCCCAGGTATTGTGGATCGGAAACTTGCCCCACATCAGATGCGACCGCAGCCAGCCATCGCCGAGCCAGATCTCGATGCTGTTCTCCCCCTCCACGAGAAGGTCCGACACCGTGTAGGTCTGGTAACTCAACCGCTTGTCGTAGGCAGTCCAGCCCGGCGTGAGCTGATCGTTACCGACACGGTTGCCATTGATGAAACATCGATAGAGCCCCAATGCGCTGATACGCAGGCTTTCGTGACCGGTTCGCCCGTCGACAATGAACCGGGTGCGAACGAAGGAAGCAGATGTTCCGACACCTTTGTCGGCCAGAGGACGGATCATGTCCGCCTGCCATTTGGGTGTTGCGACCGACAGGTCCTCAAAAACCGCTGAGTTGCGCACGCGTTCCCCCCTTATGGTCCCCGGCCGGTTCGCCGGATTTCCCGCCCTCAGGCGTGTAGACTGTTCTACGTGTATCGTTCTACAGAGCTTCCCGATTTGCAATAGTGTTTTGACGAGCGGAGTGCGATAAAGCTGATCCGGGGATTTGCCCGGCACAAAGAGACCGGATTCTGGAGACAAAATTGAAGCGAACCGCACCTGCGAAAAAGAAGACCGCGCGGGTAACAATCCGCGACGTTGCGAAAGACGCCGGTGTTTCGGTTGCTGCGGTTTCCAAGGTGCTGCGCGATGCCTATGGCGTCAGCGAAAACCTGAGCCTCAAAGTGCGCGCCTCCATGAAAAAGCTCGGCTACAGACCCCTGGCCTCCGCTCGCGGCATGCGCGGCCGCACCTACACTTTGGGATTGATTTTCCCCGATTTACGGAACCCGTTCTTCGCCGACATCTACGCGGGCATCAACTCGGCGCTGGAGCGCACCCAGTACCAGGCCATGCAGGGCGTCAGCCCCACCGCGACAGCCCTGATAGAAGCGATGATCGACCGTCAGATGGACGGCCTCATCCTGATCGGCCCCAATGAAGAACTCGAAATGCTGATTGAAACAGCCGAACGGACCCCGCTCGTGGCGATCGGCCAGCACGACTCGAGCGGCGACGCTTTCGACACGGTCAACAACGACGACAAGCTTGGCGCACGGCTGGTGGTTCAGCATTTGATGAAAAACGGCTTTCGCAACATTGCGATGCTCAGCGTGTCGGAACCGGCTTCGACGGTCGTTCACCATCGCGAACTAGGCTATTGCGCCGAGATGACCGATCAGCAATGCGCAGATTTCATTCACATCGTACGCGCCCCTCAGGTGGCGCGCGATGTTCAGGTTGCCGTCCGGCGGTTGCTTGAAAGCAAGAACCGTCCCGAAGCGCTGTTCTGCTGGACGGATCTGATGGCATTTGAAGCCATAAGTGTTGCCACCGAGCTGGGTCTGGGCATTCCGGACGACATCGCGATCGTTGGATATGACAACACCATTTTCTGCGATTTTGCCCAGAACGCCCTTACCAGCGTTGACCAATCCGGCGAATTACTCGGATTGCAGGCGGCGCGTCTGGTGGTCGAGCGTATTAATGGGCGCACCAATGCAGAGCACCTGGTGATCACGCCACGCATAGTCGCCCGAAACAGCTCGCACCCGCGCTCACCGCATCAGGACTAGTGTGCCGGCCATTGAAGGTCCGCAGTCTAGGCGCTCAGAAGATAGGACTGCATTGAAGGGCTGAGCATCTGGAAGACATCCGCCTGCATTCCCTCGATCACCTTGCTTTCCCGGTGATAGAAACCGCAATTCAGCACCACCTCCCGCATATCGCGGTTGTCCGTTCGCACGACCGCGATCAGATGGGAGAAATAGGTGTTTTCGAAGAACCAGTCGGCCAGCGCCGCGAACAGACGTTTCGCCAGATCGGGATCGCGTTGCAGCACCTCGTTCGGCAGGCAGTAATTCACACTGATTTCGGACGTTTCGCTGACCGGGGTAAAGCCGGCCCAGCCAAGAAAGGTTCCGTCTTCAAGAACGGCCTTCCACTTGCCAAAACCAAGATCTTCCTGATGCTGCAAGGCGGAGCTTACCAATTCGGCCGCGTCCATCACGGTGCAGCTGGTCGAGAATTCCAGGCACCGGTTTCCATAGGCGTCAGAATGAAGGTCGTCGATAAGTCTGACATCGGCCGAAGAAAAGGGAACAAGCCTCACAGCGCCGCATTCGAGAAATATCGTCTGCACCGTATCCTCCAGGTGTTGAACTACATACGGCGGGCACCAGAGTTGAAAAACGGCCTCCACCAAAGACGTAGACCCGTGTAACCCTGAATTGTGCCGACCCTGTGACAGCCGTCATTATAAGCCTTATATTTGCGAAAATATATACGCATAACCAACAAGTTAGGTGAATACCAACCTGTGCGCCGCACACGCAGAAGTTATTGACACTTCTATCAGTGCTGCTTATCCAAATCTCCCGGGCTGATTCCGTTCGATGGATCAATCCGTTGCCAGTCCGGCATCTGGTTTCGAAACCATGTCTCCTGACGCTTGGCGTATTGCCGCGTCGCGACTGTCAGCCTGTGGATGGCCTCTTGATAGTCGCATTCACCGCCAAGATACGCACCTATCTCCGCAACGCCGATTGCGCGCATGGCGGGAAGCTTGCCGGAGAGCCCCTTCGCCAGAAGCGCGCGAACCTCCTCGCATCCCTCCTGCGACAGCATCAACCGGGCTCGCTGTTCTATCCGTTGGTGCAGCCAGGGCCTGGGCGGAGCAAGGACATATCTTCGGCATTCCGCATCCGGAAGCAACGGTGCCGATTGTGCCTCCCTCTGCCAGTCGGAAAGTGGTTTTCCCGTCGCCATAATCACTTCAAGCGCCCGGGTGAGCCTCTGGGGATCGTTCAGGCCGGAGGCCGCTTCCCTGTCTCCCAGTTCGAGAAGGCAGGCCCTGAGCGCCTCCACTCCGCCCTCGTCCGCGAAATCCCGCGCCTTGCGGCGCACATCGTCAGGGATAGCCGGCATCTCTGCGAAGCCTTCGGTCAGTCCCTTGAAGTAAAGACCGGTTCCCCCTACCAGGATCGGCGTCCTGCCGCCCGTGCGCACAGCCTCGATTTCCTGGGTGGCCAGGCGCAGCCAGTCACCGGTGGAAAAGGCGGTCGTTGCCGACAGAACCCCGTAGAGCCTGTGCGGAACTTCCGTTTCCTCCTCAGTGGACGGGCGCGCGCTCACCACTCGCAAATCCTCGTAAAGCTGCATGGAATCGGCATTGATGATCACGCCGTCCAGCTTTCGCGCCAGCGACAGCGCCAATGCGGACTTGCCGCTTGCCGTCGGTCCCGCTATCAAAACGACGCGTTCATCCTCAGTCCGTCTCCGACTGCCTTCCAGGGAAGCCTCCATGTCTTTAGTTGCCACTTTGGTGTCCACTCCCACTGCACCGGCGGTCGATCAGGATCTGTTGCGCCAGGCTTCGGATGTCCTCGGCGTGACCGGAGCCACGACCATACTCAATCCCGGCATTGCAGCCGATATCCGCTTTGACGGGCCCGACGCAAGTGCCGCCGACGCCATTCTGCGCGAAATCGTCGGCAAGTCCCCGGTGGATGTCTTTGTCCAGCCGCCAGAGGGTAGGCGCAAAAGGCTTTTGATCGCCGACATGGATTCCACCATGATTCGCCAGGAATGCATTGATGAACTGGCCGCTGAACTTGGTCTGAAGGACAGGATTTCCGAGATTACAGAACGGGCAATGCGCGGCGAGATCGAATTCGAACCTGCTCTCAGGGAACGGGTTGCCCTGCTGGAGGGCCTCTCCCTTTCGGCGATCGATACGGTTTTGACCAACCGAATTCAGCTGATGCCCGGCGGCCGCACGCTTGTGCAGACAATGAAGGCAAACGGGGCCTATTGCGCCCTTGTCTCCGGCGGGTTCACGCATTTCACCAAGGCGGTCTATCGCATGATCGGCTTTGACGAACACCAGGCCAACATCCTTCTGACGGAAGACGGGCACCTGACCGGCAAGGTTGGCGAGCCTATTCTCGGCCGCCACGCCAAGCGCGCCCGGCTGGAATATCTGGCCGCGGAAAAGGGCCTTGCCTTCAGCGAAACGCTCGCCGTGGGCGACGGGGCCAACGATCTGGCGATGATCGACCTGGCCGGCGCCGGCGTCGCCTACAGGGCCAAACCCGCGGTCGCCGCCGCCGCCGACTTCCGCATCGATCACGGCGATCTGACGGCACTTCTATATCTGCAGGGCTACTGCGAAAGCGAATTCGTGCTGAGCTGAGGCCAGCGCGAGGATCTATCGGTTGAAGCAAAAAAGGCGCCGTTTCCGGCGCCTCTTCCTGTTGGTGGAACCGGAAAGACCGGCTTACTCGTCTTCGATCCGGACCGGCACGAAACGCACATCGCCAGTCGGGTTCGCAAGGAGCAGCAGCGCCGAGCGACGGCCATCGTCTTTCAGTTTCTTGATTTCGGCCTCGACGTCAGCCGGAGTGGAGACCGGTTCCTGAGCGACTTCCTTGATGACGTCGCCAGCCGTCACGCGCTTTTCCTCAGCCGAAGAGCCTGCAATCACTTCCGTGACGACAACCCCGGTGACGTCCTCGTCGATGGAGAACTGCTTGCGAAGGGCATCGTCCAGCTCCGCCAGCATCATTCCGAGAACTTCACTCTTTTCGACGGGCTTGTCTTCCGGCTGCTCTTCGCTTTCTGCACTCGCCTCCTCGACATCATTTTCTTCAAGGCGCTCGAGCGTCACGCTGATGGTGACTTCCTCGCCCTTGCGCAGAACCACCACCTCGACTTCCTTGCCGATTGCCGTTTCGGCAACCATGCGCGGCAACTCGCGCATGGACTCGACTTCGCTGCCGTCGAACTTGATGATGACGTCGCCCGGCTCGACCTTGCCCTTGGCTGCCGGACCGTCTTCGGTAACACCGGCGACAAGAGCTCCCATGGCTTCGTCCATGCCAAGGCTTTCTGCGATCTCGTCGGTGACTTCCTGAATGCGGACACCCAGCCAGCCGCGGCGGGTTTCTCCAAACTCGCGCAACTGCTCGATCACCCGCATGGCGGTCTTGGCCGGAATGGCGAAACCGATGCCGATAGATCCGCCGGACGGGGAAATGATCGCGGTATTGATGCCGACGACCTTGCCTTCCATATCAAACAGCGGCCCGCCCGAGTTGCCCCGGTTGATGGACGCATCGGTCTGGATGAAATTGTCGTAGGGCCCTGAATTGATATCTCGGTTACGCGCCGACACGATGCCGACGGTCACGGTGCCGCCGAGACCGAACGGGTTGCCGATCGCCATCACCCAGTCACCGACGCGGATCTTGTCGGAATCGCCGAAATTGACGTCCTTGAGCGGCGTTTCCGGGGTCACCTTCAGCACCGCGAGATCTGTTTTCTCGTCGGTGCCGAGAATTTCCGCCTTCAGCTTGGTGCCGTCATTGAAGTTGGCCGTGACTTCGTCGGCCCCCTCGATGACGTGGTTGTTGGTGATGATGATGCCTTCCTTGCCGTCGATGACAAAGCCAGACCCGAGAGACTGCACCCGGCGCGGCTGGTCGTTGTCACGGTTCTGACGGTTGAAGAATTCCTCGAAGAATTCCTGGAACGGCGATCCTTCCGGAACTTCCGGCATCGGAACGGACCGCTGTCCCTGCACAGTCTGGGCAGTGGAAATGTTCACGACGGCATCGGCCAGGTTCTCCGCCAGATCGGCGACGGAAACCGGCCCTTGCGCCCGGGCGGTCTGCACAGGCTGAATTGCGATCATCCCGCCGAGAGCAATCCCTGCTGCCGCGAAGGCGATACGGGAGATCTTGCGACGAATAAATTCTGGGGCCATGGGGTGTTCTCCTCATCCCAGCCGGCTGGACTGTTCCTGGGATCTGCTGAGAATTAGGTCCCGCCTGCGGCGCGTTCCGAAGACCCGCGCTGCCCGGATTTGAAAAGTCACTATGTCCGTGCACCTTCGCTTCCCGAACCGGAGCGAATTGCGTCCGGACAACGACCGGATTCTAATTCTCAACAGACCCTGAACAATGAACAGTCGACCGGCTTCATTCAGGTTCTTGACCGGGATTATAGATCGGGCGGGAGATTTTTACCTCTCCCGCCCGAAAACTTTTCGTTATCCGCGTATGATCCACACAAGAAATACGCCCACACCAGCCGCAACCAGCCCTGCGACGCGCAAAGTCTGGTCCGGTGTCTCGAGCGCGCTGCGCATGACGGCCTTCATGCCGCCCGGTGCGAGGGCGTAAAGCACGCCCTCGACCACCAGCACCAGCCCCAGTGCGGTCATCAACTCACTCATTGCGCGGTGAGCGACGACGTGCCGGTGTTCCCTGTGCCGCCATTGTCATTGCCCGCATCAGGAGCGGCAATGCCCCTCGGGTCCTTGAAATACCGGAAGAAGCTGGAATCCGGAGACAGGACAAGGCTGGTGTCACCTGCCCTGAGACCTTCTTCATAGGCCAGCATCGAACGGTAGAACGCGAAGAACTCGGGATCCGCGCCGTAGGCTTCCGCGAAGATCTTGTTCCGCTCCGCATCGCCGTCACCACGGGTGATTTCCGAATCCCGCCGGGCTTCCGCGACAAGAACCGTTGCATCGCGGTCGGCTCGCGAGCGGATACGCCGGGCGAGTTCTTCACCCTGTGCGCGCAGCTCCGTTGCTTCCCGCTGACGTTCCGTCTGCATTCTGGCGTAAATGGCCTGGGAGTTGGCATCCGGCAGATCCGCACGGCGGATCTTCACGTCGATCACTTCGATACCGAGTTCGGCGGCATTCGCACTGACATCCCGGCGGATATTCTCCATGACACCGGACCGGTCGTCCCTGACGAGGGCAGCAAAGCTGGTGCGGCCCAGTTCAGACCGCAGCGAGGACTGCAGCAGGGTCGACAGGCGCCGGTTGGCCGTCGGAACGTTCTGAACACGCTGGTAGAAGAGCACCGGATTGATGATCTTGTAACGCGCGAAGGCATCGACCACCAGCCGCTTCTTGTCCGATGAGATCGGCTCAAGCGGCGGCATGTTCAGGTTGAGGATCCGCTTGTCCATATAGACGACGTTCTGGATGAACGGATATTTGAAATAAGGACCGGGCTCGGTCTTGGTGTCGATAATCCGGCCAAGCTGCAGGACGAGCGCCTGCTGGGTCGGGTTTACGATGAAGATCGACATGTAACCGAGAACGGCGACGATAACGAGAATGACTGCCAGAATTCCGCTGCGCATGATCAATTCCCTCCTGTCCGTGCGGACGGAGCGGTTGAACCGCGTCCGTTCAGATCGTTAAGCGGCAGGAACGGCAGCACGCCGGTACCGGATGAATTGCTGTCGATGATGATCTTGTTGGTAACGCCCAAAACTTTTTCCAGGGTTTCGAGATACATGCGCTCCCGGGTGACATCCGGTGCTTTCTCGTATTGTTCGTAGATCTTGGTGAAACGCTGGGATTGACCGGTCGCCTCGGCGATGGTCTGGTCCTTGTAGGCGTTCGCCGCTTCCAGGACACGGGCGGATTCACCACGTGCTTCCGGAACGATCCGGTTGGCATAGGCTTCCGCTTCGTTACGGATACGCTCCTGGTCGGCCCGCGCCGCCTGAACATCCCGGAACGCGTCGATAACCTGAGCCGGCGGGTCAACCCGCTGCATCTGGACTTCCGCGACTTCGATACCGGCCTGGTACGAATCCAGCGTCGTCTGCATCAAGGTCACGACATCGTTCTGAATGGCGACCCGGTTCTCCGTCAGGATGGAATCGATATTCGACTCGCCGACCACTTCGCGCATGGCGCTTTCGGCGACGGCTTTCACCGTTCCGGCAGGCTCCTGGATATTGAACAGATAGTCGCTGATGCCCTCACGGGTGCTCTTGATCCTCCACAGAACCTTGAAGCCGACGTCGACGATGTTCTCGTCGCCGGTCAGCATCAGGCTTTCCTCGGGGATATCCCGGGCCCGCACACCGCCGGAACTGGTGATGCTTTCCTCGACGCCAACGGTCGTTTCGCGCTGCAGCTCGACCTGGGGTTTGTAAACCTCGCCGATCGGATAGGGCCAGTTGTAATTAAGGCCCGGAGGGGTCTGGTCTTCAACCTTGCCGAGAACCAGCTCGACACCGACCTCACCTTCGTCGACAACGTAAAGACCGGTCAGCAGCCAGCCGATGACACCGATGCCGATAACGATCAGGATGCCGACAAAGCCCAGGCCGCCGCCGCCGCCGCCCGGCAGGACGTTCTTCATCCTGTCCTGCGTGCGCTTCAGAAGCTCTTCCAGGTCGGGCGGACTACCGCCACCGCCCCGGTTCTGACCACCACCTCCCCAGGGGCCACCACCATTATTTCCGCTACCCCATGGGCCGCCGTTGTTTCCGCCACCCTTCCAGGGGCCACCGCCACCTGTCTGATTGCTCCAAGGCATCAAAACTTCCTTCTGTGAATTCCCGCAGGCGTCGCCGGCTTCAGGCTACGCCTCTTCTGACTCACCGTTGGTTATAGGGAGGTTACGAGCCGCTTTCAACGAAAACGGCTGACAGCCTCCCTGGTAAATCCGGTACAATTTCCCGCGCCGCAGGTGGGAAAGGAACTCGCGGCTTTCAAGACCGCGCAGTGAGAAACACACAAATAAATTCAGCAAGCCGCCTCAATCGCCACGCAACATGTCGATATGGGGGATGCCGTCTTCCAGATAGATCTCCGAAACGCTGCGGAAACCCAGGGAATTGTAAAATTTTTCGAGATGAGCCTGGGCCGTGACGTGAATCCGGCAGCCCGGCGCAAGCGCCTCCGCCTTGTCGATCCCGGCAAGCATCATCTTCCGGCCAAGACCGCCGCCCCTGCAGTCGAGGGCGATCACCACCCGGCCGATCCGCGCATCACCGTTTTCAAGTCCCGGAAACAGCCTGATGGCTCCGGTCAGGGCGTCCGTCGCCCGGTTCCGGATGAGAAAATGCAACGCGAGCGGATCCTTGCCGTCGATATCGGCATAAAGCGAGGCCTGCTCCAGCACAAAAATTGCCTGCCGGAGCTGCAGGAGATCATGAACGTCCCCTGGGCTCAGCTCTTCGAAGGCCGCCCATTTCGCGGTTATGGTTTCAGGCAATTTCATGAAAACTGTCACGCGCTCCGGTCAGGTCAAGTCAGGTCAGGTCTTGCGACGATAGGTCACGAAAGTGAAATCGGCGCTGTCCCTTTCGCCCCGCTCCCCGGGGGTACGGCCGGTCTCCTGCCAGACGGCTGGGTCGATGACCGGAAATATTGTATCGCCTTCCGGCGCCGTATCCACTTCGGTGATTTCGAGCCGGTCGGCGATCTCGATGGCCTGGGCATATATCTGGCCGCCGCCGATGATCATGATC
The DNA here is from genome assembly GCF_001624695.1 of Labrenzia sp. OB1. Classification (GTDB taxonomy): domain Bacteria; phylum Pseudomonadota; class Alphaproteobacteria; order Rhizobiales; family Stappiaceae; genus Roseibium. Next base: position 65,555 of record NZ_JSEP01000017.1, read on the forward strand.
TCCTCGACGCCGAGCTGGCCGGCCAATGCACCGGCCCGCTCCAGAGCATCCTTCAGGGACGTTGCGGCCTCAGCGCCATCGGGGGCGTAGCCGGGGTTTCGGGAAATCACGATATGCGGCCGGCCCGGCAAGGGTTTGCCGCCGAAGGAGAGAAACGTCTTGCGGCCAAGAACAACCGGTTTTCCGAGTGTCAGCTTCTTGAACCGCTTCAGGTCGGTCGAGAGTTTCCAGGGCATGTCATCGTCGGCCCCGATGACCCCGTTGCGGGCAACTGCGGCAATCAAGACGATATCAGGCACGTATTCCTCTCTTTCCGGTTTGCTTTTTCCCGGACGCCTCCGAGAGCAAAATCTGGTCACACCGAACTGTTCCGGTTAGGTGTGACCAGGTAAATTTGCTCGCCATTTTAGCATGTTAGAGCATCTTTACCCATTTTATTGATCGCCAAAGCGATACAATCAAAGTGGGTGATGCTCTAGCATGAAATTCGAGGCAGAGAAAAACCAACCGCAAATTTCTTTTCAACAGCCTGTCGGTTCAAAGCGCCCTGCCCCGTCCTAGTCATCGGGACCATTTGTTCAGGAGAACTTTTTGCCATGTCCGATTTGATGGAAACCGTTCTGGTCGAGCGCACACGGGCCATGATCCCGGACGAGAATGTCGAGCAGAAGCGGATGTTCGGGGGAACCTGCTTCATGGTCAACGGCAACATGCTGCTCTGCATCTCCAGACGCGGCCTGATGGCCCGCGTCGGCAAGGAACAGGAAGCAGAAGCCCTCGCGAAGCCATATGCCTCCCAATGCCGGCCGACGGGACGGCCCATGCCCGGCTTTATCCGGATCGAGCCGGAAGGCATCGACAGCGATGAGCTGCTGCGGAACTGGGTCGAAATGGCCCGGACCTATGTCTGCGCGCTTCCGCCCAATGCCTCCCGGCCCAAAAAATCCAGGGCCGGGAAGCCGACACGATGAGCGCCGCCGGTTTTTCTCCGGAGACTTTCGTCTTTCTGAAGGCGCTTGCCGGCAACAACACCCGCGACTGGTTCGAGGCCAACCGGCAGGATTATCAGCGCTTCGTGAAAAACCCGGCGGATGCGGTGCGCTCTTGCCTTGAAGAGGCGCTCGCGGAGCTGACCGGCCACGAAATCGCCTCCAAGCAATTCCGCATCAACCGGGATCTGCGCTTTTCGAAGGACAAGTCCCCCTACAACACCCACATCCGCATGGCATTCTGGCCGAAGGACGCGGTCTTTGCGGGCAGGGAAGCCCAGCCGCCGGGTTTCTTCCTGTCCGTCGAAGCAGATCATCTGCGCATCGGCACCGGCAGCATGGCATTTGCCAAACCCTTGCTCGCGGCCTATCTCAACGCGCTCGAAACCGCAGGCGGAGACGAGGCCTTGGCCCTGATCTCGGTGTTGAAGGCGGATGGCTTTGAAGCACCGGAACCCGAGCTTGCCAGGGTCCCGAAAGGTTTTCCGCGCGATCATCCGCATGGCGACCTTGCAAGACACAAGGGTCTGGCGCTCTGGAAGACGCTGGAGGACACTCGCATCGTTCAGAACGAAATGACGGCAACCTCTCTGCTGGCGATCTGGAAGGACACTCTCCCCTTGTGGCAGTGGCTCATAAGACTGCAGGAAAAGGCTTGATCCAAAGCGCTTTGAAATCTATGACCATCGTGTTTTTCACGAAGATGAAGCAGAGACCCGATGGCACCGAACAAAGAGCTGGCGCAGCGCTTTCCCAAGGATTTCCTTTTCGGCGTTGCGACCGCCGCCTACCAGATCGAAGGCGCAACAAACGAGGACGGCCGCAAGCCGAGCATCTGGGATGCGTTTTCGAAGATGCCCGGCCGGGTTTTTCAACAGCATTCCGGCGATGTCGCCTGCGATCATTATCACCGGTGGGAAAGCGATCTCGATCTTATCCAGTCTCTTGGGGTCGACGCCTACCGCTTCTCCATTGCCTGGCCCCGTATCCTGCCGGACGGGCGTGGCACCGTGAACGAGAAGGGTCTCGATTTCTACGATCGCCTCATAGACGGCATGGTGGAGCGTGGCATAAAGGTCTATCCGACGCTGTATCATTGGGATCTACCGCTGATGCTTGCCGGGGATGGCGGCTGGACGGCCCGCAGCACGGCCGAAGCTTTTGCCGACTACACGGACGTCGTTGTCCGGAGGCTTGGCGACCGGATGGACGCGCTGGCGACCGTCAACGAACCCTGGTGCATCTGCCATCTGAGCCATCTCTACGGAATTCACGCCCCCGGCGAGAAAAGCACCGAGGCCTTCGCGGCGGCCGTTCACACGCTCAACCTTGCCCACGGGCTTGGCGTTCAGGCGGCCCGGGCGGTCCGGCCCGACCTGCCCATGGGCATAGTGATCAACGCCCATTCCGTCTATCCGGCAAGCGAGACGCCGGAAGACAGGGCAGCGGCCGAGCGTGCCTTCGAATTCAACAACGGCATCTTCTTTTCCCCGCTCTTCAAGGGGACCTATCACCCGGACATCCTGTCGGCCTTTGGCGACAGCATGGACATCCGCGACGGCGATCTGGACATCACCAGCCAGCCGCTCGACTGGTGGGGGCTGAACTACTACACGCCCCTGCGCGTCGCTCACGATCCTGCTGATGCAGCGGACTACCCGCAAGGCCGCACCATCGCGCCCGAGCCGGGTCCGGACCTTACCGATATCGGCTGGGAGGTTTACGAGAAGGGACTTTCGGACCTGATGAAGGACCTTTATGCGCGCTACCAGCTGCCTGACTGCTACATCACCGAAAACGGCGCCTGCTACAATGATGGCTTCGTGGACGGCGTTGTCGACGATCAGCGCCGGATCGACTATCTCGAAAAGCACTTCGGCGCGATTGCAGACGCCCGGGAAGCCGGCGTGCCTGTAAAGGGCTACTTCCTCTGGAGCCTGATGGACAATTTCGAATGGGCGGAAGGCTACCGGATGCGCTTCGGCATCGTTCATGTCGACTATGAAACCCAGGTCCGCACCCTGAAAAACAGCGCGCTCTGGTACCGGGATCTTCTGGAGGTGCACAAGGCAGGCGACTGACGCTTCCGCTCGACAGTGGTTCAGATCCCCGAGACCTGCCACCGGGACCGGCATTATGCGGCGCGCAAATTCGCCAGAATGATCTCGCTCCACACCCGGGTCGGAGCAACCCAGGCATCCCAGACGTTGTAATTACCCGAAAAGATCACAGCAGCCACATCCGCCTCTGGACAAAGCCAGAGCCGTTGACCGCCATTGCCAAACCCGGCGACCCACGGCACCGGGCCGCCGAGCACAGGCACGGGCGCCTGACCGCAGAACCAGAAATAGCCGTAGTCCAGACCCTCGCTGGTCGCGATCACCGGTCTCAGTGATGCGGTGATCCACGCTTCCGGAATAAGCCGGTGTCCCTCGCAAATGCCGTTGTTCAGAACCAGCCGACCGATTTTCAGAAGATCTGGCGCGGTCAACCGCAGGCCGGAGGCGGGCGAGTGGGTTCCGTCCGCTCCCGCGGCCCATTCGAACCGTGTGATGCCCAAGGGGGCAAACAGCACCTCGCGGGCGAATTCGGGCAGATTCTTGCCCGTGCCCCTCTGCAGGATCGCACCGACCAGCGCGGTCGCGCCACCGCTGTAGATCCAGCGCGTTCCGGGGTCCGCGACGAACGGGAGCTCCAGGATATAGCGGTAGCGATCAGCGGCCTGTTCCATTGCGATTTCGCTGTTGAGCGGATCCGTGTAGGGACGGGTCTCGTCCCACTCCATGCCGAGGGTCATGGTCAGTGCATGCTCGACGGTCAGGCTCTTGCGTTTCGGATCGGTGGCCAGATCCCCGTACTCCGGAAACAGCTCCAGGATCGGCGTGTCGATCCTCGGAACCTCGCCGCGTTCAAGCGCAATACCGTAAAGCAGGCTGACAATGCTCTTGGTGACGGAGCGCAGGTCGTGCAGCGTCTCGGCCTCGAAACTCACCTCGCCCAAAGGCTTGCCCCAGGTCTCGTCCGGACCGGTTCCGTAGCTCTCCAGAACGGTCTCGCCTCCCCGCTCCGCCAGCACCGCATGAAGATGCGGCAGCAGCCCGGCTTCGACTCCCGCGCATAGTTTGCGGCCCATCACAGGATCGAAACCACGTATTTCGGCAGCGACGGCGTGGGGAGACAGGGAAACGTCGTTTGCAGAAACCATCGCTCTGAAATCCTGTTGCCGGAAATGGCGCCAGAGTGCCACCCGACCATGCAAAATTCCAGTGCCTTCCGATGAACGGCGCTGTTGGCTCGTACACCAGCCTTGACCTTCAAGAGGCAGGAACCGCCATGCTGGTCATGGCGTCACATCACCACCAAGGAAACAAAGAAAAAGTGAGAGCCCAACACATTTTCACTGACGAATTCAACAGGCTCTGCAACCAGCAGAACAATTAAACCGCGATTGGTGCGGAAATATGCGGGTGCGGGTCGTAACCCGTCAGCTCGAAGTCCTCGAATTTAAACGCGAAAAGATCGGTGACGTTCGGGTTGAGCTTCATCTGCGGTAAAGCCCGAGGGGAGCGTTTGAGCTGTTCGCGCGCCTGGTCGAAATGGTTCGAGTAGAGATGCGCGTCGCCGAGCGTGTGGACGAAATCGCCCGGCTGCAGGCCCGTGACCTGGGCGATCATCATGGTCAGCAGCGCGTAGGAAGCAATGTTGAAGGGCACGCCGAGGAAAACATCCGCCGAACGCTGGTAGAGCTGGCAGGAGAGCTTTCCGTCCGCCACATAGAACTGAAACAGGGCATGACAGGGCGGCAGGGCCATCTCGTCGACCAGTGCCGGGTTCCAGGCAGAGACGATCAACCGGCGGCTTTCCGGATTGGTGCGGATCATGGTCAGGAGGTTGGCGATCTGGTCGATGGACCGCCCATCCGGCGCCGGCCAGGAGCGCCACTGATAACCGTAGACCGGGCCGAGTTCGCCGTTCTCGTCCGCCCAGTCGTCCCAGATCCTGACACCGTTTTCCTTGAGGTAACGGATATTGGTGTCGCCCGCGAGGAACCAGAGCAATTCGTGAATGATCGACCTCAGATGCAGCTTCTTGGTCGTCACCACCGGAAAGCCCTTCGAAAGATCGAAACGCATCTGGTGGCCGAAGAGGGAGCGCGTACCGGTTCCCGTCCTGTCTCCCCGGTCAACGCCCTCATCGAGGATTTTCTGCATGAGATCGAGATATTGCTGCACGGCGCGGCCCTTCTGGCGGTTTCAGGCGGAACGGGTCCAACTTCGCAGATTTTTTCAAAAACGCAGCCCCTGCCCGCGTCTTTCCCCAGATCCTGCCGTTAATTGTGGATGAGCTTCACCGGCAAACCAGTCTCTCACCCCGCAAGCCTCTTTCATTTCAGGTACGAACGCCTTATATCAGGCGTGCTGGTTCGCCAGCTATGGCAATAAATGGACAGTGCAATAAGCCTATCGGACCCGGGGGCGGTACCCGGCGCCTCCACCCAAGCCCACGGGCTTTTCCAGCGGAAAACCTGTGGGTTTCGGCGGGGGCGAAATAGGATCGACGAGGGTGTAAAGACTGCGCTTTTGCCCGGTATTGTACCACCGTTATCGGGCTTTCTTAATAGTTGCAAATGACAACTATGCTATGGACAACGCTGTCGCTGCGTAATGCAGTGCCGGTAGTCCACTAAGTCCCGTAGGGTAGCACCTTCAGGCGGGGTTCGGAGGCACCTGGCAACAGAAGCCTCCACTCAATTTCCAAGACAATCGTGAAGACGTGAGCAGCCTTGCCAGCCGGAGTGCTATAATATCAAAGATCAGGTGCATTTATCTGGTATCACTTGGATAAAGAGCCTTTTCTTTTTCATCCCGGACCGTCAATGTGGATGCGATAGATAAGATTCCCATCGAGATATGACGAAAACTGATGTCTGAAGACCTTCTGCGATACGACATATTGATACAGGACGCGTTGCGTGGCGCGGTCAAAAAGATTCTTGCCGAAGTCGGACGCACCGGTCTTCCCGGCGACCATCATTTCTACATCGCGTTTGATACCAATGCGCCGGGTGTTCGCATTTCCCCGCGTCTCAAGGAACGTTATCCGCAGGAAATGACGATCGTGCTTCAGCATCAGTTCTGGGATCTCGCGATCGGCGAGCATGCCTTCGAAGTCGGCCTTTCCTTCGGCGGCGTGCCGGAGAAGCTGCTTGTCCCCTATTCCGCCATCAAGGGATTCTTCGATCCTTCCGTCCAGTTCGCACTGGAATTCGACCCCGGCAAGACGGCGGAAGAATTACCCGAGGAACTGCTGGAAGCCGTGGAGGAACTCGCCAAGGTGGAACAGGAACACTCCGACAGCGACGCCAAGCAGGACGGCGTGGAAGACGGCAAGGAAGTTGCAGTTTCCTCCAAGCCAAAAGGCAAGAAGGCCAAACCCGTGGCGGACACGACCGGAAACGACGGCGGCGGCGAGGTCGTTTCACTGGACGCATTCCGCAAGAAGACCTGAATTTAGCCGGAGTGACACTCATGAGCGCGGAGATCATCAATCTGCGCATGGTGCGCAAACAGAAACAGCGTCAGGACAAGGACAAGGCGGCGGAGGACAACCGGCGCAAGTTCGGACGCTCCAAGTCTGAGCGGGAAGCCGCCCGCAGGCGCAGGGACGATCTGGAAAAACAGGTCGACAGCCATCTCCTTGACACGCCCCCCACCCCCGACGACAACGGCGCTGCGTAAAACGCCATGGCGCTCGTAAAACGTTCCCTTTCCCTGCATGGCCACCGGACCAGCGTGGCATTGGAAACAGAATTCTGGGACGTGGTGGACAGATATGTCGATGAAGAAAAATGCTCTCTCGCCAGCCTGATCGTCGAAATCGACGACAACCGCGACCCGGACGATCCGCTTTCCTCAGCGGTCAGGGTCTGGGCCTTGAAGCAGGTTGAAAAGACGGCACACACTCACGTTTGATATTACCGGGATGCGCCCGGCAGAACCATCGGTCCGCCCACATCCCGCGTCAGCAGGTCTTCGATGGAAATCGGCGGATCGAGCGGCGGCAGGCCACCGGCCGGTTTCTGCCCCGGCACTACCCCGGCTGGTTCAGAATCCTCGATAAGCGCGCGGATGCGCTCCGTTAAGGGCACAGAACCGGTGTGACCGGATTGCTCCTGTTCCCGGGGCTCAGCGCTGCCCTGCCTCGGCAACACCGTGTTTTCCGCCTCCGAAGCCCCGCCCTGACTGTCGTCGGAAGGCGCGTTTTGAAGCTGCAGCAGCCGTTCTTCTTCCGCGGCCTTCGCGGCGGCCTGACGTTCCCTGCGTGCTTGCTCTTCCCGCTGATGCTTGAGTTCGCGCGCCAGCCGGTCGCGCTCAAGGATCTCCGCCTGCAGTTGCTCCACCCTCTCAACTTCCTGCTCAAAGGCGCGCAGGGTCAGGTATGCGGTGAAAGGGCTTATATCAACCCGGCGCGAAGGTGCTTCAACAGGACCTTCGAAGAGCAGTCCCACTTGAGGTTCCGCTCCGGTCACCGCATCTTCACCCGGATCGACCTTGACCGAGAAATCGGCATCCAGATCATAGGTTCCCAGATCCACTTCGGCGGATCCGAAAATTTCCGCCTTGCCTGAATCGACCACGACATTGCGGGCGCTCAGGCGGCCGCCAACGAGTGTCAACGTACCGTCCACGCGGTTGAAGGGCAGATTGCCGGCGGCCATGTGGCTGACGAATATCTCGCGGATTTTCTCGTCCTGAAGATCGAGACCGGAATCGACCGCTCGCGTGACGAGTTGGAACGCCTGGGGATTGACGCCCCTGAATTCGCCGTTCTCCATCGAGAAGGTTCCACCGCCGCCAAGGCCGGCGACAATCGCCGAGATCGAACGGCCTACCCCCTCGAACTCAAGAAACAGATCTAGCGAGCCGGAAGCAATCGCCCGGCTGTCCGGCCGCCATACGAGCTGGCGCAGGTCGGCTCCCTCCAGCTTCACCCGGCCGGACGCAGCCGCTTCCGCATCGGAGCGGCGCAGCGACAGACTGGCTTCCAGCGAACCGCCCGAGAATGCACCATTGAGCCCGTCAAGGCGCAGGAGCATAGGCGTGATCCGCAATTGGGCGCGGACATTGGTTATTTCCGTTTCGTCATCGACAAGGAGCCGGTCAGTCCGGAAATCAAAACTCAGGTCCACGCCGTCCGGAAGCGGCGAGCCGAAGGGAGCGGAGGGCCAGTTGCTGGTGCCATCGCCTATGGAAAACCATTGATCCGGCCCCAGAACGAGTTCGCTCAAGCTGCGCAAATCCGCTTGTGAAACCGTGATTTCTCCTGAAAAGCGCCGATTTCGCTCCCCCGGTGCCGGTTGAAGGTCGCCTTCCAGACTCCCCTCGAACGAGGTCTCTCCAACCTGCCCGGAGGCATTTGTCACCTTGAGGACGCTGCCGATGCCTTCCAGGTCCACGCTGACTTCGGCCGGCAGCGTTCCGGCCATGACAGGAAGAACCCGCCCGGCCATCAGGGCGAGCGGCGCAAGATCCTGCGTGTTCGCGGCCACCTTCATGCGGAACTGCGGCTCACTCCCCTCTTTCAAGGTAAGCGTCCCCTGCGCACCGATTTCCGAACTGCCGACCGACGTTTCAATCTCAAGGGCAAGACCGTCAGATGGAACGCCCTTCGCCATGACACTGAGCTTGCCGCCATTGTCCGCATCTATGGGGATCACGCTAAAGCCAAGCTGCTGCAGCAGCTTGCCGCCGTCCGGCCCCTGAAGCCCAACCGCCATATCAATCTCGGCGTTGTGCCAATCATCGACGCGTCCTTCCAACTCGGCCCTGACGGAAGCATCCGCACCGCCCGCCGAACCTTCCAGACTGAGCGTCATGTCGGTGCCGTTCCCCACAGCGGCGGCGGTCAGATTGGCATCGAATCTTGCCGGCACGAGACTGGCGGCGGCTCTTCCCAGACGATCGACAAAGACGGTCTGGGGGAAAAACCCGCCCGCCAGTGCGACGAGACCGGACAGGTCCCGGGCATCAAGCGTTCCGGAGACCGAGCCCTCGGGAGCGGAAAACAGGTTCTGGATCGCCCCCTGCACGTCCAGACGGGCACCCGCCAGATCTTCGGCGAACAGCCGGTCGATCCGGACACCGCCGTCGGAATATTCCGCTTCCAGGGCGAGGCCTTCCCCCTCCACACCTCTTGCGCTCACCTGTTTGGCGCGCAGACGCACCGACACGTCGAGACCCGTCGGATCTTCAGCATCACCGGATGTCGAACGGTCCGGCTGGACAAGCCCGGCAAGCTGCTCGACCTGATCCAGATCCAGCTTGTCCGCGTCGAGGCTGAGCGAAAATACAGCATTCCCGGAGCGCGGCTTGCGATAGGAAAGACCGCCACGTGCTTCTGCCCCGGAAAGCGTCAGGCGTAGATTGTCCAGGGCAGCACCTTCCGGAAGCAGACTGAGCCGTCCTTCCAGCGAGACCGGGTCCAAGGCCTTGACGCCGGTATCCTTCTGCGTCCACCAGCTCAGGAACGAGCCTGGCTGGTCGGAACTGATGGAGACCGCTCCCCGGTATGTCAGTGCCGGTTCGAGACCCAGATCGCCTTGTGTGGCTACAGTGGTCCTGCCCGGCAAGCGCCCGGCGAGGCGGGCGACCCGCCAACCGCCAAGCATGGTTTCCAGATCGAGGCGCACGTTCTGGATAATTCCGCCACCGGCCACGACCGCCGGAACATCCATGGAGATCGCGCCGTCGATAGGCGGCAGCGGCACGGCCCTGAGCGCGGCAATCAGCTGTTCGCCCGCATTGTCGAGATCAACGGGTTCCTGGGGCCCGCCCCCGAACAATCGATCGAGGTCAACCTGCTTTGACTGCGCCCGGATTTCGAAACGCTTGTTGCCGGCATAATGCAGATCGGCGTTGCCGGTGACGCTGAGCCGCCGGTCTTCCGGACCATATCGAAATTCGAATGCAGGCACCGCAACCTCGGCGATATCCGCCGTGAACTGCCCCTCGGCGGTCCAGCCCGGTCCATCGTCATCCTCCAGGGAGATGGAGGCGATGTTGAAGTCACCTGCGAAGGTGGGCGCCGCGTCCGACTGGTTCAGCATTCCGTCGAAAGCGAAATTCACCGGCATGTCGGTGGGCGTGATTTCTCCCTTGATCCGCAGCCCCGTATCGTCCTGCGCCCTGCCGGTCGCAAGGCTGATATTATAAGGGGACCCTTCAATGGAGAGGCTGCCTGCGGCCTTGAACGGCCCGGCGAGCGAGCGGGCACTGACGGACAGATTGCCGTTGTCGACCTGGTGAACCTCACCCGATCGCGCGTCGACAATCGACAACGCGCCGTCGCGGATCGAAACTTTCTCGAAAGCGACATCGTCCGGCGGCAGTTTTGTCAGCGCACCGTCGGATGTCATGGCGGTCAGCCAGTCCAGCCGTCCGTCTTCATCCAGTGACAGGGAAAGTTGCGGCCGATCCAGTTCCATGTCGATGACACGAATTTCGCCTTTCAGAAGCGGCGACAGCTCGATCCGCATGTTGAACTGGGAGACCACCAGAAGCGGGTCCTCGGCTTCTCCGACACGGACGTCGGAGAAACTGATAGACGGCGCAGGCAGAAGCCTGAGGTCGGCTTCGCCGAGCACCGTCACGCGGTGCCCCAGAACCCGCTCCGCATAACTCTCGAATGTGGACCGGTAAACCGTCCAGTCGATAAAGAACGGCCCCACCAGCGCCGTGACCAGCACCAGTATGACGGCTATTCCCACAGTGATATAGACGGAGTTCAGGCCTTGTCTCCTTGTTCTCCAAAGTCACCGGAAACCTTACCGGTCAGCTTTACCCGATCCCTGCTGCAGTGCAAACACGGCTCGGGCAAACCCGCCGGAGAAACATCCGCTGAACAAATCAGCGTTTATCGAACTGATTCGATACAATATCATGACTGCGGCAGGATCTTGCCCGGATTCATGATGTTGTCAGGATCGAGCGCTTGTTTTATGGCGCCCATGACTTCAAGCGCATCGCCGTGTTCGCGGCGCATATATTTGGCTTTACCCTGCCCGACGCCATGCTCGCCGGTACAAGTCCCGTCCATCCCGATGGCCCTGATGGCCAGCCGTTCGACGAAGGCTTCCGTTCTGCGGACTTCTTCCGGCTTGTTCAGGTCGACAAGGATCTGAACATGGAAGTTGCCGTCGCCCACATGGCCAACGATCGGGGCGAGAAAGCCTTCCCTTGCAATATCTTCCGCAGTTTCACTGACGCATTCCGCCAAGCGGGAGATCGGCACGCAGACGTCCGTCACCATGATTTCCGCTTCCGGCTTCAAGGTCTTGCCCGCCCAATAGGCGTCATGACGTGCTGTCCAGAGCTTCGTGCGTTCCTCGGCGGCAGTCGCCCAATGGAATGGCCCGCCGCCGAATTCCTCGGCAATCTGGGAAAACATTTCGGACTGTTCGCGCACACTGGCTTCCGAACCGTGGAACTCCAGGAACAGGGTCGGCGTTTCGGCGAGATCAAGCTTTGAATAGGTATTGCAGGCCTTCACCTGCAGAGTGTCCAGCAACTCGATCCGAGCGACGGGAATGCCCATCTGGATCGTTGAAATCACGGCATTGCAGGCCGAGTTGACATCGGGGAACGGGCAGACGCCTCCCGAAATTGCCTCAGGTTGACCATGCAGACGCAAGGTCAGTTCGGTGATGACGCCGAGCGTTCCTTCCGATCCAACGAAAAGCCGGGTCAGGTCGTATCCGGCCGAGGATTTCTTCGCCCGGCCGCCTGTCCTGATGATCTGCCCGTCGGCGGTCACGACCGTCAGGGCGAGCACCACATCCTTCATCGTACCGTAGCGCACCGCGTTCGTGCCTGAAGCCCGCGTCGCCGCCATGCCGCCGAGGCTGGCATCCGCCCCCGGGTCGATAGGGAAAAACAGGCCGGTGTCCCGGAGATCGCTGTTGAGCTGCTTGCGGGTTACCCCCGCCTCCACCCGGCAGTCGAGGTCTTCCGCATGCACTTCCAGAACGCGGTTCATCCTGGACAGGTCGAGTGAAACCCCGCCGAGCGGCGCGTTCAAATGGCCTTCCAGCGAAGATCCGGCACCGAAGGGAATGACCGGCACCTTGAGGGCAGCGCAAATGCGCACCGTTTCCGCCACCTCTTCCGTGCTTTCGGCAAAGACCACCGCGTCCGGCGGCTCGTTTGTGAGCCAGGTCGTGGTGTGTCCATGCTGTTCGCGAAGGGCTGCGGATGTGGCGCAACGCTCGCCGAAACGCTCCTTCAACTCGGCAATCGCCTGGGAAATATTGCGGTTCTGGTCGTCGGTTAGGGGCGAATGCTGAGCGCGTGCCATTTCCGGCATGTTTTTTCCTCCTGTCGCGCGGTTCTGGCCACGCTTTGAAAACCGAATATGTTAGCAGACACTGAAAAGGTCAAAGTCAAATCCGGCGATAAGGGTACGGTCATGGAAAAGCTTAGAGAGAACGGGACAATCGATACCCGGGAAGCCCAAGCGCTACAAAGCGCGGTCATGACTGTCAAGTCCGACTGGATCGACTACAACGGTCACTTGAACATGGCCTATTACAATGTCCTGTTCGATACCGCGCTCGATCAGGTCTGCGAGCAGCTCGGTCTCGGACCCGACTATGTGAAGGCTCGCAACGCATCCTATTTCACCGCCGAGGTGCATGTCTGCTATCTGCGGGAACTGGAAGCGGGCATGCCGGTCACGGTCAACCTGCAGCTCATCGACTTTGACGCCAAGCGCGCGCACATCTTCCAAGAGTTGCGCCACGCCGAAGAAGGCTGGCTGTCCGCCACATCCGAACAGATGAGCCTCCACGTTGATTTGAACACAAGGAAGGTCGCCCCCTGGCCGGAAGACATCCGGAGCAGGTTCGCCGCGCTTTTAGAGGACCATGCCCGGCTTCCCCGCCCAGAAAGGGTCGGACGGCGTATCGAAATACCGCGCTAGGGCGTAAACTCATAAACTGAAGACGACAAAAAGTGAGCGATTTCCGAGCGAAAACAGGAGGGCGGGCTGTTCATTCGCGCCGACTCGGGCACAATGACATCCAATCACGTTCACGCCCTATAAAAAGCAACCGTGACTGATGCGCAAAATAATAGAAACCGCCGCTCAGCTCCCAGACATTCTCATCAGCTGGATTACGCCCAACGTGCGCCAGTTCCGTGCAGGACGGATGCAACTTGTCTGGGTACTCGCCGTGTTCATCGGCGCGCTGGTAGCTCTCGCCGCGATTGCCTTCAGGACCGCGATCGGCCTCTTTCAGTGGCCCTGGCTGCGCACGACGACCGAACTGACCATGCAGGCCGCGGCGCTCCAGCCCTGGTGGGTCATCCTGCTCGCTCCGGCTGTAGGCGGTCTGATCGTTGGCTGGATATTGCATAGGTTTCATCCCAATCAGCGTGCAGGCGCTGTCGCCGACGTGATTGAGGCGAGGGTTCACGGCGGGCGCGGCCTGCCGCTCGGCGCAGGTCTGTGGTCCGCCCTGGTGACGGCAATCTCGCTGGGCAGCGGCGCCAGCGCGGGCCGCGAAGGGCCGGTGGTGCATCTGGGCGCCACCCTGGGCGCCGCAGTCTGCCGCTATTTCCGGCTGCCCGATACCTCCCGCCGCATTCTTATTGCCAGTGCCGTCGCGAGCGGCGTTTCTGCCTCCTTCAACGCCCCTATCGCAGGTGTTCTCTTTGCACACGAGGTTGTCCTCGGTCACTATGCGGTCTCCGCTTTCGTGCCGATCGTGCTTGCCTCCGTGATGGGAACGCTTCTGTCGCGCCTCTGGTTCGGCGATGTCGCCGCTTTCGTGATCCCGCAGTACGAGATCACCTCCTATCTCGAAATCCCGGCCTTCGCGCTGTTGGGCCTCACCTGCGCGGCAGTGGCGATCCTTTTTCAGTTCGCCTTGATCGGAACCGACTGGACTGCCCGCAACATCACGATGCCCCTTTGGCTCCGGCCTGTCATCGGGGGCCTCGCGGTCGGGGCAATCGGCATTTTCTTTCCGGGCATTCTGGGTGTCGGCTATGACGCCACCGACATGGCCCTGAAACACGAACTCACCATCACCACGATGCTATCACTGCTGGTGGTCAAAGCGGCCGCCACGTCGATCACTCTGGCTTCGCGCTTCGGCGGCGGAATATTTTCACCGTCCCTGTACCTCGGGGCCATGACCGGTGGCGCGTTTGGCCTCATAGCCGCGTCGGTATTCCCGGAAATGGCCTCAAGCCACGGGCTGTATGCAATACTCGGCATGGGAGCCGTCGCCGCTGCCGTGCTCGGCGCGCCCTTCTCCACGACGGTAATCGTGTTCGAACTGACCGGCGGCTACGCTCTGTCCATTGCCCTCCTGCTAGCTGTTTCGATCGCCACCGGCCTGACCCAGGCCGTTCACGGCAAGTCCTTTTTCCACTGGCAACTGGGTATGCGCGGCTGCTTCGTGAACGAGGGAGTGCATCAGTTCCTCAGCGAGTCGGTAAAGGTCGGCGATTTCATGGATCCGCCACCGGAGGCGGAAGAAGACCGGGTTTTCAATCCGGGGGAAGATGGACCGTATCTGCATGACACGGACACATTGGAAAGCGCTCTGAAAAGCTTCGACTCCTGCGGCAAGGCCTCCCTGCCGGTGGTCCGCAAGGGCGATGCCAGGCAGATTATCGGAATCGCCCGTCACGTCCGGGCGCTGCGCTACTTCAACGCCGCCCTGATCAAGGCGACCAAGGAAGAGCACCAGTAGACTAATCTGTAGTTCAGAATTTCGATGGTTCTGTCGCCAGAACCTTGCCCGCATAACGATGCGAAACCGGCCGCCCCTTCAGGCGGGTTACCAGATCCTTCTGGGCGACAAACAGACTTGACTGCCGGCCACGCAGACCGGGCAGGTTGAAGAGGTCCATACCGGTCCAGGGCAAGAAGGGATTTCGCCGCAAAGATCCGTAAATTCCGACCCGGACAGAAGGCCGTTCGCTGGTTGCACGCGCATGGAAGCCGTGCGTATCGGCGACGACAAGCGTGTTGCCCGGCACCGCGAACCGGAGGGGCTCGGGGTAATTCAGACGGTCGAGCTCGTCAGCGCGCAATCGGAAGGACCCGCGTGCATGCAGGCGATCCTTGTGCGTTGCCGCTGTCAGGCTCTGTTCGTGTTCCCATGCCAGACGTTCCGGAGTCAGCCGGTGAGACCCGGGGACATACGTGAACGGACCTTCTGCATCGTCAATATCGTACAGAAAGAACCACGCCTTGGCTGTCGGGTGAAATGTGTCCGAATGAAACGCCGTCTGCGGGTCCGCCTTCTTGCCAACCTTGGGATCGGTCATGACGATATGCAGATACACCAGTGGATCCCCATTGGTGGAGCCAACATAGCGCAAACCATTCTGAAAGGGCTCGCTCCAGACAAAATTACGCAGATACGGAAGGTTCTTGAGCACTTTGGGCGGCAGGGGAATGAAACGGGTGACCGCATTTCCCTGACGCATGTCCCAGGAATCGAAAGGGGTAGTCGCGACTTCTGCCCTGAGACCCTCAAGATCGCTCTCCGCCAGCAAGCCGCGCTTTTGAATAAAACCGTCCCGGGCATATGCCGCCCGGTCTTCCTGCGCGACGAGATGCGCCAGCCGGCGCCTGCGCGCATCGGCCATGCGTTCGGCAAGCTCTATCCGCTTCACATGCAAGCCAGCTTCGTTCAGCCGGCGGCTGCCGATCAGGGGATTGTCGCGAAAGGATTTACCACCCGTCGCAAGCTCAGCGGCGTAAAAAGGAGTCTTGAATATGTCGGCGGTGCGCATTGCAGGAAATTCAACTCGAAATCGCGTAAAGTCAACCAAATCGCAAGGGGCCGATCTGGATCAGCCCCTTAATATCTAAACTGACTTTGTGGCACGCACCAGCCACTCACACTCTTTTTCCCCTAGGAGAGGAGAAATTTTCTCCCGCACCTTGTCGTGATAGCGGTTCAGCCAGTCCCGTTCCGCCTGCGTCAGCAAGGACAAGTCAACCAGACGCAAATCCATCGGAACAAGGGTCAGCGTTTCGAAGCCCAGCATCGGACGTTCGCCACCGGAAATGTCCGATGCTTCCGTGACCACCTCCAGGTTCTCCAGACGGATGCCGTAGTCTCCCGCAGGATAGTATCCCGGTTCGTTGGAGAGGATCATGCCCGGTTGAAGCGGGACCGTGCCCGTCTTGGCAATACGCTGCGGTCCTTCGTGGACGCTGAGGTACGCGCCGACGCCGTGACCGGTTCCATGGTCATAGTCGAGCCCTGCGTTCCAGAGCGCGATACGCGCCAGCGTGTCGAGCTGGGCGCCGGTCGTTCCCCTCGGAAATCTGGCGGACGAAATCGCGATATGTCCCTTCAGCACCAGCGTGAAGTGCTTTTTCATGGCCGCGCTTGTCTCTCCGACGGCAAGCGTACGGGTGATGTCCGTGGTGCCATCCAGATACTGAGCGCCTGAATCGATCAGAAACGGCTTGCCGAGCGGAATTTTCAGATTGCTGGCCCGGCTGACACGATAGTGGCAAATTGCGCCGTTCGGCCCCGCTCCGGAAATCGTGTCGAACGAAACATCCTTCAGAACCCCTGTCTCGCTGCGGAACTCTTCCAGCTTTTCCGTTACCGATATTTCGTCGAGCGCCCCTTTGGGAACTTCCGCATCGAACCAGCACAGAAAGTTCACGAACGCAACGGCATCCCTGACGTGCGCCTCACGGGCGCCGTTCAGTTCAACGTCGTTCTTTACCGCCTTGGGCAGAAGCACCGGGTCCTGAGCCTCCACCAGCGTACCCCCTGTTCGCGTGATCGCCTCCGCGATACCGATCCCCGCCAAGCCGGGATCGATCATGACACTCGCACCGGCCGCGCCGAGGGCACTCAGCCCTTTCTTGAAGTCTTCAGGTTCCGCCAGTTCGGTCAGATCCGTCAAGGCATCACGCGCCGAATTGGAAAGCTTGCGTCCGTCGATGTAAAGCGACGGCTTGCCGTCAACGGGCACCGTCGCGAAGGAAAGCGGCAACGGCGTATGGCTGACATCCGAACCTCGGATGTTGAACAGCCAGGCAATCGAATCCGGTTGGGTCAGAACACAGGCATCGGCCTTTTTGTCCGCGAGCGCGGACTGGATCTGCGCAATCTTGTCGAGCGCAGGCTTGCCGGCAAGGTCCACCGGATAAAGCGACACCTGACCGATCGGTGGTTCCGGCCGGTCCTCCCATATACCGTCGATCGGATTGTCATCCAGCGTGACCAGCTCGGCGCCAGCCTGCTCACAGATCTCCCTCAGACGCCGGACTTCCCGCACCGTGTGTAGCATTGCATCGATAGCAAGTTTCTGGCCTGGCTGCAGCCGCTGCTCCAGCCAGCCGGTCACTGGTTCCTCGATCAGATGCCGTGCCGGAAATATCTCCAGATCCACCTGGTCGCGCACCTGGATCGTGTAACGGCCATCGACAAAGATCGCCGCATCGTCGCCAAGGATCGCCGCCACGCCCGCCGATCCGGTAAAACCGGTCAGCCACTGAAGACGGCAGTCATGCGGCGGCACATATTCACTCTGGTGCGCATCGGCTCTGGGGATCAGGAAACCGTCAAGGCCGCGGCGGGAAAGTTCTGCCCTGAGAAGGGCCGCATGCGGCGCTCCGCAGGAGGGATCGCTGAGATCGTCGAAGGTCTGAAACATGCCCGGACGTTAATTTGGCCCGCGCCCGGGATCAAGCCGGATAATGCCTCCCATTGCCGTCTCAACAGAAAGAAACCCTGAGCCAGACCCTGATGCTTCGCAATGCAGCATTTTCTTCTCGCATATGCGAAATGCGCAGGGCTGACATGCACTTGCAGGCCTACCGCTCCGGCAAACGAATCTGCATATATGGTTCAACAGAACAAAAAGACGTTTCTCCCTAGGGAAGCTCTTAAACTTCAGATGGGAAAGATCACCATGAGCATTGCAACCACGACTTCTACCCGTATCGGCGGAAACAGCTTTATGCGCCGCGCACTTGACCGCATGATAGAAGCACGCACCGTTCAGGCGCGCCGTTACGTCAACGGATATCTGCTTTCGCTTGACGACGCGACCCTGGCGACCCACGGCTATGACCGCAAGCAGCTTGAGCGCGAAGGCTCGACGACCGCCGGTTTCTAAGCTCCTGAAACGGGGCTCAGGACGCTCAACTGGAATTACTGTGCACTCTAAAGAGCCTGCCGATTTTCGGCAGGCTCTTTGCTTTTTAAATCAACGACTTCGATGATTTGAGTGAATCACAATCCGGATTCAGGGAGCCGAGTTGCCGACATCGAGCCGCAAAGTCGGCCGAAAAGCCGGTTTTTCTTAACGTGTCAGTTCAACCAGCTTTCATCTGACTCAATATGAAAACTGAAAAATCGAGATAATTTAGAGAGTTATAGAATTTTCCGTTCAAGCGGCCTTCCGCCCGCGCACAAGGGTAAGCGTAAGCCAGCCGTCCTTTTCCCGGCGTCGATCCAGCACGAAGCCCTGACACCCATAGGCAAACAGTATCCGCGGACCATCCTCTACCCTGAGGCCTGACAGCACCAGTGTGCCCGCGCGTGTCATCTGCCCTCCGATGGATTTGGCCATCTTCATGAGCGGCCGCGCCAGGATATTGGCGATCACCAGATCGAAAGGCCCCTGAAGCCTGAACCGCCGATCTTCCATGCCATTTGCCGTGAAGCCCCGCACAAGATGCGATGCACCGTTGAGCCGGGCGTTTTCCAGCGCCGTTCTGGTGGCAACCGGATCGATGTCCGTCGCCAGAACGCTCTGCTTCGCCTTGAGCGCCGCCGCGATTGCCAGCACCCCCGTGCCGGTGCCCAGATCGAGAATGCTGTTGTAGTCCCTCAGAGACAGCAAGCGGTCGATTTCCTCCAGACAGCCCGCCGTGGTGCCGTGATGTCCGGTTCCGAAGGCCAGCGCGGCCTCGATCTCAAGCCCGATAGCGCCTCCCGGCACCTTGCTCCTGTCGTGACCGCCATGGACAAAAAATCTCCCCGCCCTGACGGGCTTCAGCCCTTCGAGGCTTTTTGCGACCCAGTTGATATCCGGGAGTTCTTCTGCCTTGAGCGGCGCTGCGAAGGCGTCCGCACCGACCCGGTCACGCACTGTGTCCGCAGCCTCCTCAGGCTCCACGCCGAAAAGCAGAACTTCCGCCGTCCACGTCTTTCCGTCCGCTGAATCTTCGTAGATCGCCACCGGATTGCCGTCATCCTCGAAAGCGCGCTCCAGAATTTCGGAGATCCGTTTGGCTTCCAGTTCCGCGGCTGTGATCCGCACCCGGATGGTTTTCATGTCCATGCGTGCCTTTGGTAAAGTTGGGTCGAGGCCAGCGGTATAGCTGCAACCCCACGCAGATGCCAGAGCAGCTGAACACTGGGCAATTCGGCATCGTGCTCCATTTCCTTCAACAAGGAGAGGAAACTATCGATGATCTTTGCGAAATTACGCGCCTGCATGACGCAAGCGCTCTGCGTTCTGACAGTCGTGATGGTGTGTGGTCCGGGACTGGCAACAGCCTCCGCAGCCGACGCCGAACAGGACGCCCTGTTCCTGGCATTGAAGAACGCTCCGAATGAAGCGGTGGCCCGCAAGATAGAGGACGACATCTGGTATTCCTGGCTGAACGCGGCTCCGACGCCGGAGATCCGTGCACGGATCGACAAAGCCATGGAGCGGCGCGGCGTATATGATTTTCAGGGAGCCAGAGACTTGCTCGACGAGGTTGTCGCGCAGGCGCCGGACTATTCCGAAGGCTGGAACCAGCGGGCATTCATCCTGTTTCTCCAGGGCGACTATGAGGCCAGTCTGGAGGACATCGAGCGTGCCTTGAAGCTGGAACCCCGCCACTTCGGCGCACTGTCCGGCAAAGCAATGATTTTCATGACCTTGGGACGTGTAAAGCTGGGTCAGGACGCGCTCCGGAAGGCAGTCGAAATTCATCCGTTTCTCAAGGAGCGCAACATGCTGTTGCCCGGGGAAACGAACCTTTGAGGCGCATGACGCGCCGCTCAAATCGGCCAAGAAGCCGGACCACATCCCCAGTGAATTGGATGGATGCGTCCTAACAGACGGGAAATTCCAGCCTGACCGTCAACCCGCCGCCTTTCGAGTCGCGAAGCTCCAGTGTGCCGGAAGCCGCCTCCACGATTGCCTTGCTGATCGCGAGTCCAAGACCGAACCCCGTGCCCTCGCGGATCTGACGCGCTCCGTCGCCGCGCTCGAAGGGCTCCAGCAGCCGCGCGCGGTCAACCTCGGGTATTCCCTGCCCGTGATCGATGACATCGATCCTGATCCAGTCCCCGGCTCTGGAGGCTTCGATTTCTGCACTGGAAGCGTACTTGAGTGAATTGTCGATCAGATCGGACAAGGCGCGCTCAAGTTCGAGGCTCCGCGCCATGACTGCCAGATTTGCCTTGTATACGGCTTTTACCGGCCGGCCGGTATCTGAATATTTATCGGCCAGCGATTGCAGAAAGCTGGGAACGTCGATGCGCTGAAACGGTTCGGAGCTCTCCCCGTCGCGCAGGAAGGTCAAGGTAGAGGTGAGCTGCAGGTCCATGATTTCCAGATCTTCAAGGCTTCGATCCCGGATCTCGCTTTCCTCAAGGAGATCGAGCCGCAGGCGCAGCCGCGTTAAAGGGGTACGCAGGTCATGGCTGATCGCCGCCAGCATCCGGGTCCGTTTTTCGAGGATGTCGTTTATCCGCAGTTGCATGCGGTTGAAGGCCTGGGCAGCGATACGCACCTCCTTGGGGCCGTATTCCCGGATAGGAACGGGATTTGTCGAGGTTTTGCCGAAGGAACCGGCGGAGATTGCGAGGTCGGTCAACGGTCCGACCAGACCCCGGGCGGCCCAGACCATCAACCACCACACGGTAACCGCCAAAAACCCGACGAACAGATACAAAAGCATCTCAAAAATCGGCGGCGGCCGACCGCTATTCCTCCATTCGGTACTTAGAAGAGTACCGTCCCGCAGGCGGAAAAAAAGGACCGGTGGCGCATCTTCGCTCTGTTCGCCAGGTCCTATGACGTGCTCCAGACGCATTCCGAACAGCGTGTCGCCGGTGACGAGCGGACCGAAACGCTTGCTTTCACCCGTGACGCCGAACGCTGTCAGAACCTTTTCATCAACCTGCCTGATGATGAGGTCCGGAAGTTCACGCTCAATATCCGCAAGCACGTAACCGCGCCCGTGCGCCGGCGTCTCATTCAGTCTCGACACGGCAACACTGATGAAATGACCTTCCATGAGCCATCCGCCTTTGTCGAAGGCCTGCTTCACGAAATATCTGCCTATTGTCCCCGCCAGAATCATGAGCAGGCTGGCGAGCACCATCAGCATCAGGATCTGATGCAACATGGTTTCGGGCCATATACGTTTAATCATCTGATTGTTCCCGGGTGACCGCTGGCACGAATTCGTAGCCGCCCGACCGGACAGTCCTGATGAATTGATATGGAGCTCCTGCAGCTTCGAACTTTCCCCGGAGGCGGCTGACGAGAATGTCGATGTTACGCCCGTTGGAAGCACCGAACTGGCCCTGCGTCAGTTCGACAAGCTGATCTCTGTTCAAAACGCGGCCGCTGCGTTCCGCCAGTGCCTGCAACAGGTTGAACTCGGCCGGCGTCACGGAAATCATCGCTTTTTCCGCGTTGACCAGACGGCGGGCCTTGCAGTCCATTTCCCAGTTCTCGAAGCGCAGAATGCCTGTCGCAAAGGGTGAGACTATTCCGTCCAAATCAACCCTGCGAAACAGAGCCTTCACACGCGCCGTCAGTTCCCGGGGATTGAAGGGCTTGGGCAGGTAATCGTCTGCGCCGATCTCCAGCCCGATGACCCGGTCGACGTCCTCGTTTTTAGCCGAGACAATGATGATCGGAATGGCACTGGTGGCGCGCAGACGGCGGCAAATGCTTATGCCGTCCTCTCCCGGTAACATGATGTCGAGCAGCACCAAGTCTATTCTGTCGCTGGCCAGAACACGATCCATTGCGCCGCTGTCGCGCGCCAGGGTGACCCTGAAATCGCTTGAAACCAGGTGTCGTTTGATCAGCAGCCCGATCTCGGAATCATCCTCAACGACCAGTATGTGGGACGATCTTTGCATGTGCAGACCATAGGCCTGAACGGACGGAAAATTCATCCAGAAATTTGTAGAACATATTTCCGGATGTTTCTGAGGGGCCCTGCAGAAACACATCGCAATCGAGGTTTTAGATGGTTAAGACTACGTTAACAATTGACCTCGCACGGTGCCCGAAGCAACAGTCACCCGGTCTCTGTCAGGAGCAGTTTCATGATGTCAATTGGCTCAATGCCCACAATGCCACCAGCTGCGTCCCCACGAGACCAGATCGTCAGCAAGCTGGAAGCACAGGTCGAAGCAGGCGAAATCACATCCGAAGATCAGGACGCCATGCTGGACGCCCTGGACGCGATGCATTCGGAACGCATGGAGGCCGGTGTCCCGGACTTCAGCTCCGGCCCGCCTTCAAAGGAGGAAATGCAGGCGAATTTCGAGTCCATGCTGGCCGATCAGGTCGAGTCCGGCACACTTGACCAGGAGCAGGCAGACCAATTGGCGGCGATGTTCGAAAGCGGTGAACTCGGCGGACGCGCGGAAGGTAATCCCCCTCCGCCGCCTCCCGGCGAGGCCCAACAGGGGAGCGATCCCATGGAAGAGCTGATGGCCAGTCTTCTGGAAACCTTGCAAAGCGATTCCGTATATAACGACTCGGGCGAACAATCCTTATCCGGCGTCGCATCGATGCTGGCAGACTTCAGAGTTTGAACAGACGACGCCTGCTCTTCTCACGACCAGAGAGCAGGTATCGTTTCCAGAGGACCTGCAACAGGAGCCCATCCAGTCAGCGTCTGAATGTGTTTCGGGCAACCGTCATTCGCCTGGTGGCCGGGTTTTTTGTCATTATCCGACCGGATACGAATTTGGTCAGGGCATATCTGAACCTATTCCGGTCAATGCCGCTCGACAAAACTGTCGATGACCTTCTTGAACCCGGCCTTTTCAAAATCGATGCTCAGCTTGTTGCCCTCGATGGACTTGATGGCTCCGTAGCCGAACTTGATGTGGAACACACGTTCCCCAAGGGAAAAATCAGACGGCGTGTCGCTCACCGATCGCGCCACAAGTTCCCCTTCGATGGTCAGCGGCCCCTGCCGTTTCGTCCGCGCCGATTTGTAACCGCGTCCGCCGTCCTTGAACCCGTCAGAGGATTGCCGCGCCCGTTGCGCTCTTTGCCAGCCGGGTGTCGAATAGCTGCCCGTGTCGAAAGGATCCTGGCTGTCGAAACGCGAAGGACCGTAGCCGCCGCCACCATATCCGCCGTAGTTCGAGGACGCTTCGGCGATCTCCACATGATCGGCCGGCAGTTCGTCCAGAAACCGGGACGGGACGGTTGACTGCCAGAGGCCATGAATGCGCCGGTTGGAGGCGAAATAGAGCTTTACGCGCTTTTTCGCCCGCGTGATGCCCACATAGGCAAGCCGCCGCTCCTCTTCCAGCCCGGCGCGACCGCTCTCGTCGAGCGCGCGCTGGTGCGGAAACAGCCCCTCTTCCCAGCCGGGCAGAAAGACGGTGTCGAATTCCAGCCCCTTGGCCGAATGGAGCGTCATGATGGACACGGCGTCGGAACTGTCGGCGCTGTCCCGGTCCATGACCAGCGCGATATGCTCGAGGAACCCGGCCATGGATTCAAATTCATCCATCGAACGGATGAGCTCTTTCAGGTTGTCGAGCCGTCCGGGCGCTTCCGCCGAACGGTCCATCCGCCACATTTCCGTATAGCCGCTTTCATCGAGAATGATTTCCGCCAGCTCCGTATGCTTGATCTGCTCGAGCTGACGCCGCCAGCGCTCGAAATTGTCGAGCACGGTTTTCAGGGCGTTGCGCGGTTTGGGCTTGAGTTCTTCCGTATCGATCAACTGGCCGGCCGCCTGCATCAGCGGTATGCGTTCAGCTCTTGCCAGCCCGTGCACCAGCTTCAGCGTGGCATCGCCGAGACCCCGCTTGGGCGTGTTGACGATCCTCTCGAAGGCAAGATCGTCCGACGGCTGCATGACACAGCGGAAATAGGCCATGGCATCGCGAATTTCCATGCGCTCGTAAAAACGCGGTCCGCCGATAACCCGGTAGTTGAGTCCAAGCGTGACAAAACGCTCTTCGAATTCGCGCATCTGGAAAGACGCCCGCACCAGAACGGCCATCTCGTTCAAGGGATGGTTCTTGCTCTGCAGCGCTTCGATTTCCTCGCCGATCGTGCGGGCTTCTTCCTGTGAATCCCACACGGAAGCGACAGAAACCAGATCGTGATCCGGTTCGCTGAAGTCGGTGAACAGCGTCTTGCCGAGCCGGCCTTCATTGAAGGCGATCAGGTGGGAGGCGGCCGCCAGAATGTGGCTGGTGGACCGGTAATTGCGCTCAAGCCGGATGACTTCCGCCCCTTTGAAATCCTGTTCGAAGCGCAGGATATTGTCGACCTCCGCCCCGCGCCAGCCATAGATCGACTGGTCGTCGTCGCCTACGCAACAGACATTGGGATTGCCCTGGGCGAGCAGCCGCAGCCAAAGGTACTGCGCTATGTTGGTGTCCTGATACTCATCCACCAGCATATAGCGGAAGCGGCGTTGATATTCGGCCAAAACATCCGCACGCGTCTTGAAAATCGTGATGACATGCAGCAGCAGATCGCCAAAATCCGCGGCGTTCAGGATCGACAGGCGGTCCTGATACTCCGCGTAAAGCTTGCGGCCCTTGCCATTGGCGAACGCCCGTGCTTCGCCTTCCGGCACCTGATCGGGTGTCAGGGCCCGGTTCTTCCAGCCGTCGAGCATCGCGGCAAAAGCCTTGGCGGTCCAACGCTTGTCGTCCAGCCCCTCGGCCTGGATGATCTGCTTGAGCAGGCGGATCTGGTCATCGGTGTCGAGAATGGAAAAGCTGGACTTGAGGCCGACAAGCTCGGCATGCTTGCGCAGGATCTTCACGCAGATGGAGTGAAACGTGCCGAGCCAGGCCATGCCCTCCACATTGCCGCCGACGAAAGTTGCGATGCGCTCCTTCATTTCCCGGGCGGCCTTGTTGGTGAAAGTCACCGACAGGATTTGCGACGGCTGCGCCCGGCCTGTCGCCAGGATATGCGCGATCCGGGTGGTCAGAACCCGGGTCTTTCCTGTGCCCGCCCCCGCCAGCACCAGCAACGGACCTTCGGTGGTTTCCACCGCAAGCCGCTGCTCGGGGTTAAGGCCGGTCAGATAATCCGGGCCCCGCCGCGCCGCCATGGCTCGCGCCGCGATCCCGCCTTCCGCCCGCGCAGGTGTTGGCACCGCCCCCGCGCCTTCCCGCTGAAAGGGATCGTCGAATGCATCGTCATACCCGTCCGGGTCTGCCATGGTTTACTGGTCCGGTTGCCGAGAAGTCTCTGAAAGAACATTATAGCAACAAAGCGGCGCTGGCGAGGCGCGGATCGGGGAATTGATGGGGACAAAGCGGTGTGGTCATACCGCGAAACCTGGAGCCGCCGATCAGCGATACTTGATCACCGCACAGGTCAGGACCGAACATCTTCCAACCCGGATACCATGAACGGTCTCGTGCTCACCCGCGCTCGCGCCGATGGGCTGTGTTCCGGACCCGTGTCGAACTTGCATCTCATTTGTCCGGAATGACCGCTGTGGGGCCGGGCCCTGCTTCTCAGGCCACTCAACAGGGTTGATGACCGAAGGAGTTGGCCGACAACCTGAGGCCGGCGTCCAGGAGACGCCGGCCTGGGAAAGATCCGCGAAATTTCTGACCCGGTTCAGGCCGCCTTTTCGCGCACTTCGCCGAGAAACTGGCTGACGGCCTGGGAAAGATCCGCGGCCACCAGGCCCAGTTGTTCGGCGGACTGGCTCATCACCTCGGACTGGTCCCGGGTCTGATCGATCGAACTGGACACTTCAGCGACATTGGTAGAGGCCGAGGTGGCTCCGTCCGATGCGGAGGTGATGCTCTGGGTGATCTCGCTCGTCGCAGCGCTTTGTTCGTCGACGGAGACAGAAATGGTTTCCGACACCGATTGAACTTCCTGGATCCGCTCGACGATCGAGCGGATGGCAGCCACGGATTTCTGGGTCGAATTCTGAACCCCGGTGATCTGGCTCGCGATCTCGTCGGTCGCCTTTGCCGTCTGCGTGGACAGCTCCTTGACTTCCGCGGCAACCACCGCGAAACCTTTACCGGCTTCACCTGCCCGGGCAGCCTCAATCGTTGCGTTCAGGGCCAGAAGGTTGGTCTGCTCCGCGATCGCCCGAATGATTTCGACAACCTCACCGATCTTGTCCGCGGTCTCCGCGAGAAGCGAGATGTCCCTGTCCGCCGCGATTGCTGTTTCCGACGCACCGGCGGAAATTTCCGTTGCGGAGGTCGCCTGCCGCGAGATCTCTCCGATGGAGGCGGACAGCTCGGCGGCGGCGGACGCAACGGTCTGCACATTCGCGCTCGCCTGACCGGTCGCGGCATCGGCTGCCTTGGCACTTTCATCGGCATTCATCGCGATCTTGATCATCTCGCTGACACTGGACCTCATGCCTTCGGTCTCCGTGGAGAGCTGTTCCTGGATCGTCGACACCGAGGTCTCGAAATGGCGGATGGCGTTTTCCAGCTGCTCGGCGCGCTTGCGGCGTTGCTCCCGACCGGCCTCCGTCTCTGCCTCCATCTCACGCTGACGGCTGAGTTTGTCCCGGAAAACGGTAGCCGCACGGGCAATATCGCCGATTTCGTCCGGTCTGTCGGTATCAGAAATTTCGACATCCAGATCGCCGTCAACCAGAGCGGAGATGCTGTCCCTCTGCCGGCTCAAGGTTCTTGTGATCGCACGAACCTGCCAGATTACGAGAGCAAGCGTCATACCCAGGAAGACGACAGCGAGGACCGAAATCCACAAAACCTGCTGAGTAAGCCCGGCGACATCCGCATCGGCGGCCGCTTCAGCCCTGTGAATGAGCTCGTCGGAGAATTTCTTCATGAGGTTCAGCCGCTTGGTTGCCATGGCAAACCACACCGCCCCCTCAAGACCTCCGGCATCCAGCGTCTGAGGCAGTTCGTGGATCAGTTTGCGCCAGGCCAGCGCCTGATCGACGTCGGCGCCCTTGACGGTCGCCTTCCAGAGATCTTTCTGATCGGGCAATGCAACCGATTTGAATTCTTTCAGGAAGGCACTTTCACCACCATAATTGGTGATGACCGATCTGTAGATCATGGCATCGACCTTACCCGTCGCATTGAAGCCGTTCAGCAAGGCCGCACCCGTCGCTCGTTCCAGTCCACCGGACTCCATCGCTTCCACAATTGTCAGGTAAGGCAGAAGCTCTCCGGTGATTTCTTTCGAAGGGCTAATCTCCGTTGTGACCCCAACGACATGGATCAATTCTTCCACTTCGTGCGAATAATGTTTGAGGACATCCTTCACCTGAAGTTTTTTCCCGTCCACATCAGCACGAACCGTCGACACCTTGTGCACTTCCTCGGCAACATGCTTCAGGTCATTCATGATGCCATCGTCATTGAGTTCAAGAGATGCCAGATGGTCGTCGAATATCTTGAGCGCCGCGTCGGTATTGGATCGCTGCGTTTTCAGCTTGCTACCGAGGCCGGTGTCGTAGTCGCTTTTGACATAGTTGACACTAATGCCGCGCTCTTTCTGCAGCTCGTGCACCAGATTGCCGGCGTCTTCGGCAATTCTCGTCATCGGCTGCATAAAGGCATGATGAGACAATTCGACGACTTTCTCGTAGACACTCAACGCTGCGAAACCAAAAAGGGCAATCATGGGCACACACGCAAGCGCCGCGACTTGTAGCCTGATCCGTTTCATGGACACCGTACCTCCGGAGTTTTAGAATTTTTCTAAAACTGTACAGAACCCATTACTCAACCTTTAAGTCACCACGTGAAATTAGTAAAAACCGGCTTTTTTCTGGTCGTAGTCAAAGTTCAGTCAATTCAAGATTGAAGATATATACAATAAAATCATTGTTATTTTTGCCAAGTCATGAATTCGGAAAATTCAGAGCGACAAATTCGACAGGATTCCGACCTGCTTCCCCAACGAAATTCATAGTCAACGGCGAGCGACGCGGTCACCCGCCAACCAGATCGAACCAGTCGTCTTCGGATATGACCTCGACTTCCAGTTCCTGCGCCTTCTTAAGCTTGGAGCCGGCTCCCGGACCGGCAACGACGAGGTCGGTCTTCTTGGAGACTGATCCGGACACTTTCGCCCCGAAGCGTTCCGCCATGGCCTTGGCTTCGTCGCGGGTCATACGTTCAAGAGAACCGGTAAAGACCACGGTCTTGCCGGCGACCGGCGAGCCGGATGCATCTACCTTTTCCGAATCCTTCGGGGTCACCTCAGCCAGCAGTTTGTCCAATTGCTCGCGGTTGTGGGCCTCCGCGAAGAATTCGACCAGCGCTTCGGCAACGATATGGCCGATCCCGTCGATGTCGTTGAGTTCGGCCCAGGCCTCGCCGGTCTCGTCATGGGCAGCCTGCATCGCCTGGTAAAACGCACTCCAGGACCCATAGGCCCGCGCCAGCAGCTTGGCGTTGCCCTCACCGACATGGCGGATACCCAGTGCAAAGATAAAGCGGTTGAGATCGATGTTCCGGCGGACATTGATGGCTTCGAACAGGTTCTTCGCCGACAAAGCGCCCCAGCCTTCGCGGTTGCGCAACTTGGTCAGGGACTGCCTGTCCCGCTCCTCCAGCGTGAAGATCTCCGCCGGCGTCGTCACAAGTCCTTCCTGGTAGAATGCATCGACCTGCTTGTCGCCGAGTCCTTCGATATCGAAGGCATTGC
Organism: Labrenzia sp. OB1; assembly: GCF_001624695.1. Classification (GTDB taxonomy): domain Bacteria; phylum Pseudomonadota; class Alphaproteobacteria; order Rhizobiales; family Stappiaceae; genus Roseibium. Next base: position 94,437 of record NZ_JSEP01000017.1, read on the forward strand.
GGGAGACGAAGTGCTTGAGTTTTTCGCTCGCCTGCGCCGGGCAGATAAGCCCGCCTGTGCAGCGGCGCACCGCATCCTTGCGGCCGGTCTTCTCGTTTTCCTCGCGCACAGCGTGACTGCCGCAGGCAGGACAGACGGTCGGAAATTCGTAGGGCTTCGCGTCCTCGAGACGTTTGTCCAGATCGACATCGACGATCTGCGGGATGACGTCACCCGCCCGCTGGATCTTCACCGTGTCGCCAATCCGCAAGTCCTTGCCGCCACGAATGGGTTCGCCGTCCTGTCCGATCCCCTTGATGTAATCCTCGTTGTGCAGCGTCGCATTGGAAACGACCACGCCGCCCACGGTGATCGGTTCGAGCTTGGCGACGGGCGTCAGAGCGCCGGTGCGGCCCACCTGGATCTCGATATCGTTGAGAAGCGTGAAGGCCTGCTCGGCCGGAAACTTGTGGGCGATGGCCCAGCGGGGAGAACGGGAGACGAACCCCAGCCGCTCCTGCAGATCCAGCCGGTCGACCTTGTAGACAACACCGTCGATATCATAGTCGAGTTCGGCCCGGCTTTCCTCGATGCCGTGATAGACCGCCAGCAATTCGTCGACGGTTTCACAGCGTTTCATCAACGGATTGACCTGGAAGCCCCAGGCCCGCATCCGATCGACCATGCCCGACTGCGTGTCTTCCGGCAGCGCAGTCATCTCTCCCCACGCATAAGCGAAAAAGCGTAGCGGCCGAGAAGCGGTGATTTCCGGCTTGAGCTGACGGAGCGATCCCGCGGCCGCATTGCGCGGATTGGCGAAGACCTTGCCGCCATTGGCGGCCATGCGCTCGTTGAGCGCCTGGAAGTCCTTGTGCGCCATATAGACTTCACCACGCACCTCCACCACGTCCGGAACATCACCGGCGAGCTTCTTCGGAATGTCGGCAATCGTTCTGGCATTGGCCGTCACGTTTTCACCGGTGGTACCGTCGCCCCTGGTTGCCGCGTGGATGAGATCGCCGTTTTCGTAGCGCAGGGACAGCGACAGGCCGTCGATTTTCGGCTCGGCCGTGACGGCCAATGCCCCCATCAGCGGATCGAATTTCAGGAAGCGGCGCACCCGGCCGACGAAGTCGCTTACATCCTCGTCGCTGAACGCATTGTCCAGCGACAGCATCGGCATCCGGTGCGTGATCTTGCCGAAGCCGGACACCGGGGCCGCACCAACCTGATGTGACGGGCTCTCTGCGAGGATCAGACCCGGAAACCGCGCCTCGATGTCCGCATTGCGACGGCGCAACGCGTCATAGTCCGCATCAGAAATCGTCGGGGCGTCTTCCTGGTGATAGCTCCGGTCGTGCCCGGCAATTTCCGTGGCCAGACGTTTCAGCTCCACCTGAGCTTCTTCCTGGGTGAGATCCTCGATGCCAATCCGGGATGTTGAGCTGTCGGTCATGATGTCTTCGCGGGCCTGAGTGGAATGCCGGTTTTATACCAAAGAGTATTGATTATGACCCATCTGATGGCGGATTTCCGTCTGCCGGCAAGGCGCATCGCGTCGCGCGGTCCGGTTGACCGGGCGAGCGGTGCAACGAAATCCGGCGGGCGTAAACGGGTCACCGAAGGTCGCGCTCGGACGCCCTTCGCACGACGTTGCGCGTCTTGTCCGAGAAACCGCACCTCCCCGCGACACACGCCTGACCGAAAGGCCTCCAAACGCGGTCAGACGAGTCATGATGAACACTCTTTGGTATTAACCGGATACCGGAACCAAACCCGAGGCTCAAGAGTTGATAGTGCATGCGCCCGGATAAGGCTGCGGCGGGATCCTTATCCTGCCGTTTCCGTAAGCAGCTTGCCCGCCGCGGCACGCGCTTCGTCCGTTATGACGCTGCCGGCCAGCATGCGCGCGATTTCCTCGCGGCGATGGCTTTCGTCGATCCGTTTGACCCGCGTTGCGACACGGTCCGCTTTCATCGCTTCCTTGGCGATCAGGAAATGACCTTCCGCACGTGCCGCAACCTGCGGCGCATGGGTTACCGTCAGCACCTGAACCTTGTCCGCCAGGCGCGCCAAACGCAGGCCGATAGCTTCGGCAACCGCGCCGCCAACACCCGTATCGATCTCGTCAAAGACCAGGGTTGGGGCAGAACCCTTGTCAGCAAGCGACACCTTCAACGCCAGAAGAAAACGCGACAGTTCCCCTCCCGAGGCAACTTTCATAATCGGACCGGGGCGTGTGCCCGGATTGGTCTGTACGTGAAACTCGATCTGATCGATACCCGACCGGCCCGTGGTTTGCGGATCGCTTTGCATTTCGACGATAAACCTGGCGCGTTCCAGCTTCAGGTCCGGCAATTCCGCGAGCACCACCTTTTCCAGCGCCCGCGCCGTCTTGCGCCGCTTTTCCGAAAGGGCAGTTGCCTTCCTGTCATAATCCGCCCGCGCCTTGGCCGCCGCCTCGGAAAGAGCGGCCAGCTTGTCCTCGCCAGCATCGAGATCGGCAAGATCCCCGGCCATGCGCTCACGCAGCATCACCAGATCATCCACAGGCACTGAATACTTGCGCGAGGCCGCGCGCAGCGCGAACAGGCGTTCTTCCACTGCTTCCAGCTCACGCGGATCGAACTCCGTCTCACGCAGGGCGCTCTCAAGGCTGGCACGTGTGTCCTCAAGAAGGTCCAGCGCTTCAGCAAGCGTGCGCACAGGCGGCGCAAGGAGAACCGGAACCTGATCGGCCTTGCGCTCGAGGCGGCGCAGCAGGCTTGCAAGTTCGGGGATAGGCGAAGCCGATCCATTCAGTGTTTCGAAGGCCTCATTCAGGTCTCCGGCGATCTTTTCCACCTGCATCATATCCGTGCGTCGCGCAGCGAGCTGATCCTCTTCACCTGCCTCGGGCCGCAAACCGGACAGTTCATCCACCGAAGAGCGCAGGAAATCGGCTTCATTGCGCGCAGCCTCAATCCGTTTCTCGTGGTCGGTTACTGCTTTTTCCGCTGCCTTGAAGGTTGAAAAAGCCTTCCCCACAGTCCCGCAGTCGCCGACAAGCCCGCCGAACACGTCGATCAGCGCCCGGTGGCTTTCCGGATCAACGAGAGCACGATCATCGTGCTGTCCATGGATTTCCACCAGCAGGCCGCCAGCCTGGCGCAACAGGCCCGCACTGACCGGTTGGTCATTGACGAACGCCCGCGTCCGTCCATCGGCGGTCTGGATGCGGCGCAGGATGATATCGCCATCATCATCAACATCGTTTTGCTGCAAGAACGCACGCACTGGATGGGCGGCGACCACGTCGAAAACAGCGGTCACCTGTCCCTGAGGTTCGCCATGACGGACCAGATCCGCGTCTCCTCGGGCTCCCAGAGCCAGCGACAGGGAATCGAGCAAAATCGATTTTCCCGCACCGGTTTCGCCGGTCAGAACCGACATTCCAGCGGAAAAATCAAGATCAAGACGGTCTATTAGAACGATGTCACGGATAGACAGCGTGACCAGCATGAAGGGAAGCTCCTAAGGGCATGGCCTACGGTTCGGCGCGATCCACCATATAGGAGAATCGGGTCGTCTTTCCAGAGCATGTTTGCGCTTGTCTCGCTCAAATGCTTCCAGATGAGTGAGACACGCTCTAGATACTTTTGAAGGCGCGGCTGATCCAGCTTCCGCTGTCTTCGGAAGGCTGGTATCCACCCTTGTTCAACAGCGAATAGGCGTCCTTATACCACTGGCTGTCCGGATAGTTGTGTCCGAGTACCGCCGCAGCAGTCTGCGCCTCGTTCACAACGCCAAGCGCATAATAGGCTTCCGTCAGACGAAACAGCGCCTCTTCCACATGCCGCGTGGTCTGATAGTCGACGACCACGGTCTTGAAGCGGTTGATGCCGGCAACGTAGTTGCGCTTTTCCAGATAGTAGCGACCGACCTGCATTTCCTTGCCGGCCAGCTGATCCTTCACGATCCGCAGCTTCTGTTCCGCATCCGGCACATATTCGGATTCCGGGAAACGCTGGACGAGTTCGGTGAACGCGCCGGCTGCTTTCCGGGTGACGGCCTGATCGCGGGTGATGTCGGGCATCTGGCGGAAATAGCTCTGGCCGGCGAGATACAGCATATAGGCGGAATCTTCGTCGCCCGGATAAAGCGTCACAAATCGCTTGGCCGCCGTTATCGTCTCGGTGTATTTGCCGCGCGTGTAATTCAGGTAGGCGAGGTTGACGAGCGATTTCTTGGAGTATTCCGAATAGGGGTAGAGCTTGTCCAGCTCCTCGAACTTCTCGGTGGAATCACGCAATTTGCCTTGAGCACGCAACGCGAGGCCTTCGTTGAAGAGAACTTCCGGTGGCGTGTCGTTGAGGGCAAGGTCGTCGAGATCGTCCTTGCCTCCGCAAGCCGCCAGAAGCAGCGGTGCGGCCAGGACGGCCAGTCTCAGGAAGAATTTCATACCCTTGGTTCCGCTTGCTTCAGAACCAGTGTCCATTCCGTTCACGCCTATACTCCCGGGCCGCAGCGGCCCAACCGGCCAGTTTTAAGACGGCCACGTATTTCATCGACAGGAGTGTTTAGCGGAAAGCACCCGTCCCCGTCACGTCCTCATCGGCCATCTGACGGATTTTTTAAGCAAATTTGTGGCAGGCCGTCCAAATTGTGCTGATTTTCGCCGAATTGAAAAACGGTCGTTTGCGAAAAACAGCAGGGGACACGATCAGGAAACGTCCGGCCCGAAGGCTGCAGACGCGGCCAGGCCGCCCTTGTCCACCTGACCGACCTGACGGAAAGCCGGGGCTTCGACGATTTCGAAAGCGCTCGGGTCTTCAAACAGTTTGACCAGAATGGCGTTGTTCATCTTGTGGCCGCCCTTGTAGGAGCGGTAAAGGCCCAGGATAGGCAGTCCGGCAAGGGCAAGATCGCCAACGGCATCCAGCGCCTTGTGACGTGCGAACTCATCCGGCCAGCGTGTGCCTTCGGGATTGAGAACCTTGTCTTCGGAAATGGCCACGGAGTTTTCCAGCGAAGAGCCAAGAGCAAAACCCATTTTCCAGAGCTGCTCGACATCCTTCACATAGCCAAAGGTCCGTGCGCGGGAAAGTTCGTCGCGGAACACCTGCGGCGTCAAGTCGGACACGAACTGCTGCCGGCCGATCAGCGGGGTGTCGAAATCGATCGTGATGTCGAACTTGGTCCCGTCGTAAGGATGCAGTTCACACCAGGCACCGCCATTGTCGACACGAACGGTCTTCTTGATCTTGAGATACCGGCGGCCGCGGTCAAGCTTCTTGAGTCCAACCTGCTCGATCGCCTCGACGAATGCCGAACTGCTGCCGTCCATGATCGGCATTTCCGGTCCGTCGATCTCTACAACGAGATTGTCGACGCCCATGCCGACGAGTGCGGCCATCAGATGTTCTACAGTCGCGACACCTTCGCCGGCGGGATCGCCAAGCACCGTGCAAAGAGCCGTTGAGGAAACCTTGTTCCATTGAGCGGGAAGCTCCGAGGAAGTTTCCTTGTCGGTTCGGGTGAACACAATCCCCACACCAGTTTCGGCTGGCACCAATGTGATCGACACGGGCTTGCCCGAATGAACACCCACCCCGGTCAGGGTTACCTGATCGGCGAGTGTTGTCTGTCGATCGACATAAGTTGTCATATGTTCTGCCCTTCCGGTTAGCGATCGGAAATAGCCCGGGATTTACCCACTGAAGGTTACGGACTTTTAACGATCACGATTTCCGGGAAGATAATCCCGATGCCGAAGAGAGCGAAATAAAGCTTTATTACGGTTTGTAACGATACACAGCTTCGCAAGATGCTGAAATAATAGGCCAATTCCGACCTAAAAGAAAACAGCCCGAAGCGTGAGCTCCGGGCTGCTGCGATCAGGGAAGATAATCGCGTGAGGAATCAGTTGGCCTGACGGCGGAGGAAAGCCGGAATTTCCAACTGTTCGTCATCAGTCGTGGTAACCGGCTTGGGTGCTGCCCGGCCAGTGCCGTCCAGCTGGCCAGCCGCGCCCTGGGTGGAAGGACGTTGCTGAGGCGCGCGCGGTGCGGCCTGTTGCGCAGGCTGCAGCTGCGGTGCGGACCGGGTAACCGGAGCCTCCGCATCGAGCTCATCCTCCTCGTCTTCCCGGCGGCCGAGGCCACTGGCGAGACGGCGCAGAAGACCCATCGGGCGCCGGTCTTCCTCATCATGCTCCTCGTAGCCTGCGGCAGGTGCTGCAGGCTGCGCCGGGGCTGCGGAAGCCTCGTTTGCCAAAGGTTGCCGGGCGGGGCTTGCAGTGGTCTGCTGTGCCCGCAACTCACGCTGGGCGATAGGCGGAAAGTCCTCGACCCGCGGCATGCGCGAATTGGTGGTGTGCTCCTCGGCAGCCGGCGGAATATACGGCTTGCTGAGCGGTGCATCCTCGACGACCTGTGCAGGCGCTTCCCCATCGAGATCCATCATCGCGGCCTTGCCGGCAAGAGCGGCGCTCGAAGGCTGTACGCGCTTGATCTCCACATCCGGATCGCTGGCGACGGACACCGGCTGAGGGTCCGGAATTGCCAGTTCTTTCTCCAGGCTGGCAACTGCCTTTGCCGCAGCGTCCATGGCATTGGCTTTTTCAGCGGTTGCCGCCGGCTTCGCCGTTGTGAATTCCGGGATACGCGCGGGTGCAGGCATCTCGGCATTCAGGGATTGGGCTCCTGCGGAGGGAAACGTGTTGGCCGCGAGGGCTTCCTCCTTGTCAATGCCGGTCGCCACGACCGAAACCCGGATGATGCCATCGAGGGTTTCATCGAATGTCGCTCCCAGGATGATATTGGCGTCCGCATCGACTTCCTCGCGGATACGGGTCGCTGCCTCATCCACTTCAAACAGCGTCAGATCGTTACCGCCGGTGATGGAGATGAGAAGGCCCCGGGCCCCTTTCATGGAGGATTCGTCGAGAAGCGGGTTGGCAATGGCAGCTTCAGCCGCCTGCTGCGCGCGCTTTTCGCCACTTGCTTCGCCCGTGCCCATCATTGCCTTGCCCATGCCGCGCATAACGGAACGAACGTCGGCAAAGTCGAGGTTGATGAGACCTTCCTTCACCATCAGGTCGGTGATGCAGGCAACACCGGAGTAAAGCACCTGATCGGCCATCGCGAAGGCGTCGGCGAAAGTGGTCTGTGCATTGGCGATGCGGAACAGGTTCTGGTTCGGAATGACGATCAGCGTGTCCACGCTGCGCTGCAGCTCTTCGATACCGCTGTCCGCGATCCGCATCCGGCGGGCGCCTTCGAACTGGAACGGCTTGGTCACAACACCAACGGTCAGAATGCCCTGTTCGCGTGCCGCACGGGCAATCACGGGAGCCGCACCGGTACCGGTGCCACCGCCCATGCCGGCGGTGATGAACACCATGTGCGATCCGGACAGATGGTCGTTGATCTCGTCGATCACTTCCTCGGCCGCGGCTGAGCCGACTTCCGGCTGAGAGCCAGCGCCAAGACCTTCCGTGACCGCCACGCCCATCTGGACGAGGCGTTCGGACTGGTTCATGGCCAGCGCCTGGGCATCCGTGTTGGCGCAAACGAAGTCGCACCCCTGGAGGCCTGCTGTGATCATGTTATTGACGGCGTTTCCGCCCGCACCGCCGACGCCGAAGACCGTAATCCGCGGCTTCAGCTCCTGAATGTCGGGCATCTTCAGGTTGATGGTCATATTATCCTCGCGACCCAATGGCGCCCCCGATACGGGAGTGGCCTCTTCTTCCCTAATCTTCTCCGCCATTGCTGGCAGCACAAATTCCTGGCTTTCGTCTTCTTGGCTCATGTCGTCAGAAGCTTTCCCTGATCCACTGGCCCACACGGGCCAGATAACCAGATTGCCCGCCCCACCCAGATCTCCGGTTCTTGTGTTCGAACTGTTCGATTTGAGCGACTTGCGGATAAATCAAGAGGCCGACCGCGGCGGCAAATGCCGGACCTTTGGCAGCCTCGGGAAGACCGGCGACACCAAGTGGCCGGCCAAGACGGACGTTGCGCCCCAGGACGTGACGCGCAACTTCTCCAAGACCCGTGAGCTGACTTGCACCCCCTGTCAGAACAATCTGCTTGCCTACCCGACCGGCAAAACCGGAGGCAGTCAGGCGATCTCTCACGAGTTCTAGGATTTCTTCCACACGCGGGCGGATGACCCGGGTCAGCGCCGAGCGCGGGATCTGGTTCGGCAGGTCGCTGTCGCTTTCCAGCGGCGGCACCGTGAGCAGGTCACGATCGTCCGAGCCGGAAGCCAGCGGCGAGCCATAAAGGGTTTTCAGGCGCTCCGCATCCTGGAGGCGGGTCGCGAAGGCGCGGGCAATGTCGGTGGTGACGTGGTTGCCGCCGACGGCAATCGCGTCCAGATGCACCATGTGACCGTCCACGAAGACCGATAGGGTCGTCGTGCCGCCGCCCATGTCGATGCACGCAACTCCCAGCTCCGCTTCATCGTCGACAATGGTGGACAGCCCGCTGGCAAAGGGTGTCGCCACCATGGTTTCAACGTGAAGATGGCCACGGTTGATGCAGAGTTCCAGATTGCGTACAGGCGGCACTTCAGCTGTGACAACCTGCATTTCGACACCGAGCTTGTGCCCCATCATGCCGCGCGGGTCACGAATACCGCGACTGCCGTCCAGCGAATAGGAGATAGGCAATGCGTGCGTGACCGCCCGTCCATCGGTGACCGAGTGACTGGAGCCGGCGGAAAGAACCCGCTGGATATCGGCCTCGGACACGCTGTCGCCAGCCAGCGGCACGCCGGCACTGTAGATTTCGCTCTGCAGACGGCCGCAGCTGATATTCGAAATAAGCGATTCCACCGTCACGCCGGCCATCCGCTCCGCGCTGTCGACCGCCTGACGAATGGCCTGTTCGGCCGCGTCCATGTCGACCACAACACCGGACTTGATGCCGCGCGAGCGCTGATACCCATAGCCGAGCACTTCCACCTTGTGGGATCGGCTCGACAGGATCGACTTGTCGTCCCGCGGCACAAGCTTTGCGATCAGGCAGCAGACTTTCGTTGAGCCCACGTCCAGCACAGACATGATGACCGCGCGCCGCGTTGGAAGCGGCCGCATTTTTGGCAGATAAAGGTGGCTGGAGGAGCGGCTCATGTATCGCGCTCCTTCTTGCCGGACTGTCCCTTGCCGCCGGTCATGACCTTGCGCTGCTCGGCAGCTTCGTCCGACAGTCGGACTGTCACCCGATCGGCGAGACGCAAATCTATCGCCATGATATCGCGCGACAGCAGACCGCTTTCCTCATCCATTTTCACCAGGTCCGCCAGAGCGGCATGAATATTGTTTTCCGGCAAACGGATGGAGATGCCGTTTTCAAGCTGCAGGTCCCAGCGCCGATCGCTGACCAGAAACGCCGCGCGCACACGCGGCCGCAGCTCTGGAACGGCTGACAGAGCCGAATTTATTTCCACCGCCCGGCGCTGTGCTCCGTGATTGACCACGAGAAGAAGGTTTGCATAACGGCCATCGACATCGTCGGTGATCACGTCGCCTGATTCGTTGATGATCGAGACCAGGTCGCCCCGCTGCCAAAGAGCATAGGGAACCCGCTCCTCGATGCTGATCTGAAGCGTGCTCGGATAGAGCTTCATGACAGAGGCGTTCTTCACCCACGCCATGCGGTTCAAACGCTCACGTGCCCCTGCGGCATCAAAGAGTGCCAAGGATGTGCCATCATGGATTTCGAGCGCTTCGAGGATCTGGAACTCGTCGATTTCCCGCTGGCCGGAAAGCTTCACGGCTTCAACACCAAAGCCTGCGGCGGACAGCAGCGCATCGGAAACGATCCGGCCATGTCCCCCTATGACTATTCCATAACTAATTGTTAAGGTTAAGAAACCCAGCGCAGCAGCAGAACCTGCCCACTGCGGCAATTCCATGAGGCGCCCGGCGGCGCGCCAGACAGGCTGACGATGCAAACGCGCGACACCACGCCCGCGCGGAGCCAGTTCGGCCTCCAGGCGGGTAAGAGCATTGCGTTTATGTTTGCGTCCTAGCGACAGCAACTTGCGTCCTCAACCATCCAGCTAACCAGGTCCCTGAAACTCATCCCCTGATAGGCCGCCAATTCCGGCACAAGAGAGGTAGGCGTCATGCCTGGCTGCGTGTTTACTTCGAGACAAATCAGGTCTCCGGAGCCGTCTTCCCGTTCGTCGAATCGGAAATCCGCACGGGAAACACCCCGGCAATCCAGAGCCTGATGGGCCTTGACTGCTAGTGTCTCTATGTTTTGGTAAACAATCGGTGAAATTTTCGCAGGAAGAATGTGTTTTGAACCGCCATGTGCATATTTCGCTTCATAATCGTAGAAGCCTTGCCCCTGCGGAAGAATATCTATGATGCCAAGTGACCGGTCATTCATGACAGCACATGTCAATTCCCGGCCCGCGATGAATTTCTCGCACATCAGCACCTCAGGAAAGGGCCAGTCATCCCGGCTCAGCTCTTGCGGCGGAAACTCTTGATCTTTCTGGACAATCAATACGCCGAAGCTGGAGCCCTCGTTGATCGGCTTGAGCACATAAGGCGGCTTCATGGGATGTTCGCGAAGGATGTCGCGACGGTTCACGATCACATGTTCGGTTACCGGGATTCCGGCTGCCGCCATGACCGCCTTGGCCTTCACCTTGTTCATCGCCAGGCTCGATGCCATCACGCCGGAGTGCGTATAGGGGATGTTAAGAAACTCTAATATTCCCTGAATGCAGCCGTCCTCGCCATAGGGGCCATGAAGGGCATTGAAGGCAACATCGGGCCGCAGATCCCGCAGGACGGCGGATATATCCCGGTCCACATCGATACGGGTCACCCGGTAGCCGGCTTCTTCCAGGGCGTCGGCGCATTCCTTCCCGGTTGACAGACTTACCGGCCGTTCGTTGACCCAGCCTCCCATCAGAACGGCAACATGTTTTCCGGCCATATTACGCAGCCTCCTCTTCTTCACCCAGAAACGGTTCGACAGGACCATCGGGTCCGAACCGTCCCAGCCGCTTTATTTCCCATTCCAGTCTGATACCGCTGTGCTGCAGGACTCGCGCCCGCACGGTTTCGCCGAGCAGCTCCAGGTCGTGTCCGGTGGCATCGCCGGTGTTGATCATGAAATTGCAGTGCATTTCCGACATTTGCGCACCGCCGACCGTCAGCCCACGGCATCCGGCCGCGTCGACGGCCTTCCAGGCCGAGGTTCCAGGCGGGTTCTTGAAAGTCGAGCCGCCTGTCTTTTCCCGGATCGGCTGCGCCTTTTCCCGATGCGCGACAACATCCGCCATCTCCGCCCGGATCGACGCCTCATCACCGGGCACACCTTCAAAAACCGCGGCAGTGAAAATCAGATCATTGGGAGCCGAAGAGTGCCTGTAGGCATAGCCCATGTCGGCATTGGTCAGCACTTGGCGGTTGCCGTCACGGTCATAAGCGATGAGCTCCACCATCCGCTCGCGGGTTTCCGTACCGTGAGCGCCCGCATTCATGCGCAGGGCACCGCCCAGTCCTCCGGGAATGCCCGTGTAAAATGCAAAACCGCCAAGACCGGCCTCCGCGGCGGCTTCCGCGAGACGTTTGTCGGGCACCGCAGCCCCGGCGCTGAGCCGGTCGCCGCCAATTTTCTCGATGGCCCCGAACCCCCTGGCGCTCAGGCGTATCACAACACCTTCCAGACCGCCGTCCCGGATCAGGAGGTTCGAGCCGAGACCAACCGGAAGAACGGGAATGTCTTTCGGCAGTTTCTTCAAGAACGCTGAAAGATCCGCCTCGTCGGCCGGCTGGAACATGAGCTGCGCCGGACCGCCGGTGCGCAGCCAGGTCACAGAGGAGAGAGGCTGATTGGCTGTCAGCCTGCCGCGAATGTCTTCGCCGAGACCCGGGACGGCTTCAAGAAGATCGGGGAAACCCATTAAAAGTCTCCCTCAGAGCGCTTCGAGCTGTTTCGGCAACGCATACGCCCATTGGGTGATGTTGCCCGCTCCAAGGCAGATCACGAAATCTCCTGGTCCCGCCAGCTCCTTCACCAGCGCAGGCAATTCCTCAGGACTCTCGATGGACCGGACGTTGCGATGCCCCCGGGTTTTCATCCCCGAGACAAGATCGGTATGTGCTGCCCCCTCAATCGGCTGTTCGCCCGCGGCATAAACCGGCGCGATGATCACAGCATCGGCATCGTTGAAGCAATTCGAGAAATCGTCAAACAGGCTTGCGAGCCTTGAATACCGATGCGGCTGCATGATTGCGATGACCTTGCCCTTCGTCGACTCGCGCGCGGCATGCAGCACCGCCTTGATCTCGACCGGATGATGGCCGTAATCGTCGAAGATCTGAACACCGCCAGCCGTGCCGGTCGGGGTGAAGCGGCGCTTGACGCCACCGAAGGTGGATATGCCCTTCTTAAGCTCCTCAGGCCCCACTCCAAGCTGGGAAGCCACCGCAAGAGCGGCTGTGGCGTTGGAGACGTTATGCAGACCCGGCATCGGCAAGACCAGATCCTTCAGCTCGATTGTCTCACCCGTCCGCCGGTCGCGGATGGTGACCGAGAAAACCGACTTGCCACCATCCATCGAGACATCGGTGAAGCGGACATCGGCCTGTGGATTGGTCCCATAAGTGACGACCCGCCGGTCCTCGATCGCCCCGATCATGGTCTGAACTTCCGGATGGTCCAGACACATGACCGCAAATCCGTAGAACGGCACATTTTCCACGAACTGCCGGAAGGCGGCACGAACCCCTGCGAAATCGCCGTAGTGATCGAGATGCTCAGGGTCGATATTGGTCACGACCGCCACATCCGCCGGAAGCTTGACGAAGGTGCCGTCGCTTTCATCGGCTTCCACGACCATCCAGTCGCCTTTGCCCATACGGGCATTGGTACCGTAGGCATTGATGATGCCGCCATTGATGACCGTGGGATCGAGATGACCGGCATCCAGCAGCGCAGCCACCATCGAGGTTGTCGTTGTCTTGCCGTGGGTCCCGCCGACGGCAATGGCCTGCTTGAAGCGCATCAGCTCAGCCAGCATTTCAGCGCGCCGAACTACCGGGATCAGTTTCTCGCGGGCGGCAACCAGCTCCGGGTTGTCTTTCCGGATCGCCGATGACACGACAAGAACTTCCGCATCGCCGAGATTGTCTGCATCATGACCCACCTTGACCTCGATGCCTTGAGAGCGGAGGCGTTGCACATTGGCGTTTTCCGCCATATCGGACCCCTGAACCTGATAGCCGAGGGTCTTGAGCACTTCGGCAATCCCGCTCATGCCGATCCCGCCGATCCCGACGAAATGGACGGGGCCGATATCCTGCGGCATTTTCATGGCCGTTCTCCTTGTTCGTTGGCGACCTTTTCGACCAGGTCCGCGAGATGTTTCACCGCGTCCGGTCTTGCGATCCCGCGAGCCTTTTCAGCTGCTGTTGCAAGCATCTCCGGCGCCTCCGTGAAACGGATAATCTCCTTTGCAAGTCGCTCGGGATACAGATCCACCTGCCGGATCGGCCAGGCGCCGCCGATTTTTTCCAGAACGCTGGCATTGACAGCCTGGTCCTGATCGAGCGCACCGGGCAGCGGAACCAGTATCGACGGCCGGCCAAGTACGCTGAGTTCGCTCACCGAAGAGGCTCCGGAGCGGCACAGGACCAGGTGCGCCTGAGCAATACGCTGAGGCATGTCCTGAAAGAAAGGCGCGCATTCGGCCTGAACACCAAGTGAATCGTAGACGCTCTGCACGCGTTCCATGTCTTCCGGACGGCATTGCTGCACGATCCTGAGCCGGGCGCGTATCTCGGATGGAAGGTCTGCCAGCGCCTGGGGAACAAGGTCGGAGAAAAACCGCGCCCCCTGTGACCCGCCGAAGACAAGCAGGTTGAATTCTCCGCCGGGCAGCGGCGCTGAATACGGCAGCTCAGATGCAGCCAGAACCGCATCGCGAACCGGGTTGCCGGTTTCAACAAGCTTGCTGGCCAGATCTTCGGGCAGGTTGACGATAGGCACGCTTGTGGCAATCGCGGTTACGCCCTTGGCCAACAATCTGTTCGCACGGCCCATGACGCCATTGGCTTCATGCAATATGGAAGGCGTACCGGCCAGGCGCGCGGCATACATTGGCGGGAAGGTCGGATAACCACCGAATCCGGCGACGACATCAGGTTTGAGCGTCCGGATCACGGATCTGGCCTGAAGCGTGCCGCGCAGCAGGCTGAAGGCCGTTCTTGCAAGCGAAACAGGATTGCGGCCCCGGATGGTTTCAGATGCGATGATATGAACCTTGCGAGCCGGAAAGGCCGAGCCGTATTTGTCGGCCCGCTCGTCCGTTGCCAGTTCAACGGTCCAACCGCGCCGGAGAAGTTCACTGGCAAGCGCCTGGGCGGGGAAAAGGTGGCCACCGCTTCCGCCGGCCGTCAGGAGTACTGTTTTTGTCATAAAATCCGGCTTCTGGCCTAATGTTTGATCTGGCTTTACATCAGCGACGATGGCGACAACCTGCTCACGGTAACGGCATCACTACGGGAAGGCTGCGGTCGCCTCCGGGTCAGAGCCAGAATGGCACCAGCCGTCATGGCAGACGAAAAAAGCGACGAGCCTCCATAGGAAATGAAAGGCAGGGTCATGCCCTTGGAGGGCATGAGATGCAGGTTGACGGCAAGATTGATGGTTGCCTGCAGGCCGAAGAGAACCACAAGTCCCGCCGTTGCGAGACGGCTGAAGGCATCCTGGTCCCGTCCCGCATGATTCAGGCCGCGAATGACGATAAAGGCGAAGACGGCAACCAGCAGCAGGCAGGCCAGGACGCCGAACTCCTCGCCGACAACCGCGAAAATGAAATCCGTGTGGCTGTCGGGCAGAATGCGCTTTACCGTACCTTCTCCCGGACCGCGCCCGAACCACCCTCCCGCAAGAAAGGAATCCATCGCCGTATCGACCTGAAACGTATCCCCGGAACTCGGATCCAGGAACCGGTCCACGCGATTGGTCACATGCGGCAGGAATGCATAGGCTGCGAACAGACCGGCAATGCCGATCAGCCCAAGCGCCATAATAAGAACCCAGGAAATGCCGTTGAGAAAGAAAAGCCCCGCCCAGACGAGGCCCAGAAGCATAGTCTGGCCAAAGTCGGGTTGCGCGATCAGAAGCGCCGCGCAGATGGCGAACAGCACGAAGGCGAACAGGACGCCGGGAACCTCCCGCCGCCGGCCGCTTTCCGACAAAAGGAAAGCGATCAGCACCACGAATGCCGGCTTCAGGAACTCTGAAGGCTGCAGGGAGAAACCGGCGATGTAGATCCAGCGGCGCGCGCCCTTGGCTTCAAAACCGGCGAACAGCGTCGCCACCATCAGGACCAGAGAGACAACGAACACGATCAGCGCGGCGCGCCGGATCGCGCGCGGCGACATGAGCGACGCCGCCAGCATGACCGCGATTGCCGGCAGGAGAAACAGGGCCTGACGCTTGACGAAGAAAAAAGTCTCCACACCGAGCCGTTCGGCAACCGGCGGACTTGCGGCGAAGGACAGCACCACGCCCCCGACCATCAGCAGGCCGAAGGCCGCGAGCAGATAGTGATCCACGGTCCAGAGCCACTCGGCGAACCGGCTGCGATCAGCGCGTGACACCATCTAGGCGACCTCCTGCGTATTGCCGGTACCAGGCAAGGCACGCACCGCGTCCACAAAAGCAACGCCCCGCAGTTCGAAGTTCCGGTATTGGTCGAAGCTGGCGCAGGCGGGAGAAAGCAGAATGGCGATTTCCTCCGCCCCGTCTTCAGCCGCCTCGCGCACCGCGTCCGCCACTGCCTGAGGCAGCGTGCCGCTGACCTTGTACGGAACGCGGCCTTCAAGCGTTTTGGCGAAATCCTCGGCCGCTTCCCCGATCAGAAACGTCTTCGCGATCCTCGGAAAATACTCGTCCAGCGAGGAAATGCCGCCTTCCTTTGCCCGTCCGCCTGCAATCCAGTAGATCCTCTCGAAGCTGGCGAGGGCTCTTGCGGCTGCGTCGGCGTTGGTGGCCTTGGAATCGTTGATAAAGAGCACCCGACCCTGTTTTGCCACCACTTCCATGCGGTGATGCAAACCCGGGAAGGACGTGAAAGCCGCGGCAATCTCTCCTGCGGGGAGCTCCAGCGCCCTGAGTGCGGCGAAAGCTGCGGCTGCATTCTGGCCGTTGTGATCGCCGCGCAGGCTGTCGATCCCGCCCAGGAGCGCAACTTCGCTCTGGCTGCCGTCACGAGCTTCGATCAGACGGCCATGGCGGGCATAGATACCGCTGGTGAGCTCCCGCTCTCCGGCAATCCGGCAGACCGGCTTGCGCGCCAGTTCCAGCCGGTCGGCTATAGAAGAGGAATTAAGGTCGTCAACGCCGACAACCGCGACCTTGGACCCGGCCACAAGCCGCTCCTTGATAGCTGCGTAGTATTCGATGGTGCCGTGCCGGTCGAGATGATCCGGCGACAGGTTCATGTGTATGCCGACGGTCGGGTCCAGCGTCGGAGAAAGGTCGATCTGGTAGGAAGAACACTCAAGAACGTAGTGGCGGCCGGGTTGCGGCGGTTCCAGCTCAAGAACCGGTGTGCCGATATTCCCGCCAACCTGCACATCGAGACCCAGTTCACGTAGTAGATGACCGATCAGCGCAGTGGTGGTCGATTTGCCGTTGGTGCCCGTGATCGCGATCAAGGGCGCGTCCGGACAAATCTTGCGTCGCTCGCGGCAGAAAAGCTCAACATCGCCGATGATCTCCACACCCGCGTCTCGGGCAAGATCCACCGACCAGTGCGGCACCGGATGGGTCAGCGGCACACCGGGTGCCAAAACGAGGGCGGCGATGCCGCTCCAGTCCAGCTCGCGCAGGTCGCGGGTCTCAAGCCCCTCGGCTGCCGCCTGCCCGACCCGATCTTCATTATCATCGAAACACACCACATTCGCGCCACCCAGCTTGAGTGCCCGCGCTGTCGCCAGGCCGGACCCGCCCAGCCCGAACAAAGCGACAGTGCTGTTTTCAAATGTGGTGACAGGGATCATGCGGCTTACCTCAACTTCAGTGTGGCAAGACCGAGCAGGGCCAGAACAACCGCAATGATCCAGAAGCGTATAACCACCTGGCTTTCCGTCCAGCCCATGATCTCGAAATGATGGTGGATCGGCGCCATCCGGAAGACGCGTTTGCCTGTCAGCTTGAAGGAGATGACCTGCACGATCACCGAGACGGCCTCGAGAACGAAAAGGCCGCCAATGATGGCGAGAACGATCTCGTGCTTGGTGGCAACCGCGATGGCTCCGATCATGCCGCCGAGCGCCAGGGAACCAGTGTCACCCATAAATATGGCGGCCGGCGGCGCGTTGAACCAAAGGAAGCCGAGACCGGCGCCGATCACCGCGCCGCAGATCACGGCAAGTTCACCCGTCCCGGCGACATGATGGATCTGCAGATAATTTGCAAAGACCGCATTGCCCGAGAGATAGGCGATCAGCCCGAAGGAGGCGCAGGCAATCATCACAGGCACGATTGCGAGCCCGTCCAGGCCGTCGGTCAGGTTGACCGCATTTCCGGCGCCGACCATCACGAAAGCCGCGAAGGGAATGAAAAACAGGCCGAGATTAAGCGTGAAATCCTTGATGAAGGGGAAGGTGATCGCTGACGAGGACTGTGATGAATCGAGAATTGTTACCGCGAAGGCGGCAGCGCCCGCGATCAGGAATTCCAGCCCCAGACGCGCCTTGCCGCCGAATCCCTTGTGCGAGGACTTGGTCACTTTCAGGTAATCGTCATAAAAGCCGATACTGCCGAAGCCCAGTGTCACGCCGGTCACCACCCAGACATAAGGATTGGAAAGATCCGACCACAGGAGGGCGGCGACCAGAGCGCCGGAGAGGATCATCAGCCCGCCCATGGTAGGCGTGCCTTTCTTGGTCAGGAGATGGCTTTCCGGTCCGTCGGCACGGATCGGCTGACCATGGCCCTGCCGGATGCGCAGGCTGGAAATGATCTTGGGCCCGAACAGGAACACAAAAAACAGGGCGGTCATGATCGCGCCGCCGGTCCGGAACGTAATGTACCGAAAGACGTTCAGTGCGGAGATCTGATCGGCGAATTGCCCCAAAAAATAAAACATCAGTTATCCCTTATGCCGCCGCGCTGTCTTCCGCAGGCGGGTATTCTCTTTTCAGGGCCTCCACAAGCGGGCCCATCCGGGTTCCGAGCGATCCCTTGATCATAACAACATCGCCCGGCCGTACCTCGCTCAAAAGCACGTCTTCCAGATCTTTTGCGTCCTCGCAGTAATGCCCCCGAAGATCGTGTGGCAGCTCTTTCCAGAGCGCATGCATATGCGGGCCTGCACAATAGACCGCGTCTATGTGCGCATCGCTGATCGGCTTAAGAAGCTCGGCATGAAGGCGGTCGGCATCCTCGCCGAGTTCACGCATATCGCCGATGACCGCGATGCGGCGGCCGGGCCGCTTGATCGGCGCCTCTCCCAGAACGGCAAACGCGGCACGCATGGAGGCTGGGTTGGCATTATAGCTTTCATCGATGAGATTGAGTTCGCCGTCCGGCAGCGGCAACCGGCTCACCTGCCCGCGCCCCTTGGGTGCGCGCATGGTGTCCAGCGCGAGGCCGGCCTTGGCAAGGTCGGCGCCGAGATCCGCCACGGCGGTCAGGACGGCAAGGCTGTTTTTCACATGGTGCTTGCCGGGCGCGCCGATCTTGTAGGTAATTTCCTGACCCAGAATAACGGCGTCCACACTCGACCCGGCCGGATAGCCGACCGTCTTTTCAATATGGCTGTCGGCGGCCGGATTTTCGCCGAACGTATGAATCCTGGAAACTCCGGCTGTCGCAGCCAGAAATTTCAGCAGATCGAACTGAAGATTGTCCCTGTTGAGGATGGCGACACCGCCGGGCTCCAGGCCTTCGAAAATTTCGGCTTTCGCCTTGGCGATCTTCTCCACGGAGTCGAAATACTCAAGATGAACCGGCTGGACCGTTGTGATGATCGCCGCATGCGGGCGCACCATCTTGACCAGAGGAATGATTTCCCCCGCATGGTTCATGCCAATTTCGAAAATGCCGTAGTTGGTGTCCTTCGGCATGCGCGCGAGGGTGAGCGGCACACCCCAGTGATTGTTGAAAGACGCGACAGAAGCATGCACCTTTCCGGAAGGTTCGAGAGCAAGCCGGAGGGCTTCCTTGGTTCCCGTCTTGCCGACGGAGCCTGTCACCGCCACGATGCGGGCATCGGTGCGGGCGCGGGCAGCGGTCGCGAGACCGCGCAGTGCTTCCAGCGGATCGGCCACCACGACATAACGGCCGTCATCGGGCAAATCCATCAGACTCTCCTCGGCAACCAGCGCAAGTGACGCCCCTGCGTCCAGCGCAGCGGCGACATAGTCGTGGCCGTCCAGCCGGTCACCCTTGATCGCAACGAAGGCATCGCCGGTTTCAAGCGTACGGCTGTCGATGGATATTCCGGTAATGTCCGCGCCAATATCGCCTTTGGCGCTGCCACCGGCAGCTTCAACAAAGGCATCCAATGTCCAAAGCGGGTCGCTCATGTGTTTCCTTCAACGCTTATGGCGCGCATAACGGCTTCGTGATCCGAAAAGGGAATCACTGTGTCGCCAACAATCTGGCCGGTTTCATGACCTTTTCCCGCCACACACAGGATATCGCCCTTCGCCAGTTGCCGGACACCTTCCGCGATTGCCTCGAACCGGTCGCCGATCTCCAGTGCATCCGGCGCCCCCTGCCGCACCGCCTCGCGGATCGTTGCAGGGTCTTCGGAGCGGGGATTGTCGTCAGTGATGATCACCAGATCCGCATGCCGGGCGGCGGCTTCGCCCATCAGAACGCGCTTGCCCGGGTCCCTGTCGCCACCGGCGCCCACCACGACGGAAAGTGCTCCCTCCGTGAACGGCCGCAAGGCGGCAAGTGCATTGTCCAGCGCATCCGGCTTGTGGGCGTAGTCGACAAAAACCAGTCCGCCGGTCCTGGTTTTTCCGGCAAGTTCAAGCCGGCCGGGTGCGCCCTTCAGGTTTTCCAGCGCACGCAGAGCCGTGCCGGTATCGATCCCTGCCGCGATCGCAAGCCCCGCGGCGACCAGTGCATTGGAAACCTGGAAGCGGCCGATCAGTGGCAGGGTCACTTTGTACTCGCCGCGAACCGTCTGCAAAGTCAGCTGCTGCGCCGCACCGGCGGGCTTTCTCCCGGTTAGCTTGAGATCCCTGCCTGTTTCACCAACGGTCAGAACGGGAAGTCCGCGTGTTTCGGCGACTGCCAGAACCCGATCGGCGTATTTCTCGCCCGGGTCGACCACCACCGTTCCTCCCACCGGGAGCAGTTCGGAAAAAAGGCGCAGCTTGGCGTTCAGGTAGTCCTCGATGCTCGCGTGATAATCCATATGATCGCGGCCGAGGTTCGTGAAGGCTGCTGCCGTCAGCCGCACACCGTCGAGACGAAACTGATCAAGCCCGTGGGAAGAAGCCTCCAGCGCGGCATGGTTGATCCCTTCGGCCTCAAGGTCCGAAAGTTCTTTGTGAAGCGCCACCGGATCGGGCGTCGTTAGGCCGCCATAGCTTTCACCGTCCGGCCTGATTGTTCCCAGGGTTCCCAGGCTCGCTGCCGGATGTCCGGCGGCTTGAAAAATCTGGCGGGCAAAGTGGGCTACCGAGGTTTTTCCGGCTGTTCCCGTAACCGCGACAATCGTATCCGGCTGGGCGCCGTAAAACCGGGCGGCCATTCTGGCAAAAACCTGACGGGGCTCATGTGCACCCAGGACGACCGTATGCTGCGGACAGCTGTCACGCACCGCCGCCACTGCATCGTCGGAGCACAGAATCGCAACAGCCCCGGCTGCGACCGCATTCGCGGCGAAGCGTGTTCCATCAACGGATACACCTTTGAAGGCCGCGAACAGAAAGCCGGGTTCAACTTTCCGGCTGTCTGCTGTCAAACCAGTTATTTTCAGGCTGCCAGCCGCATCCGGCAATGTCAGGCCGGCTGCTAAATATTCAAGATCCATCTCATCCGATCATCCGGTTCGTGCGTCGTCTTGCAGTCGCTGTGGATGAAGACCGGATAACGGCTGCGACCCCGCCGGTCTTCAAAACGTTCCTAGAACAGTCTGCGGTCATTTGAACGCAGTAATTCAGGAAGTTATATCTCCTTAGTAGGAAATCTCGATCGGTTCATCCCCCTTGCCGAAACGCGGCATGACACCAAGCATCGGCGCCGAACGCCGGATGATTGCCCCCACAGTCGGCGCAGTGTTGAGACCGGCAGTTGCCCCAATGCCCTCACGCTCCGGTTTTGGCTCATCCAGAACAACCAGCACCACATATCGCGGATCGTCCATCGGAAATGCCGACAGGAAGGAATTCCGGCGCTTGTCGTTGATGTAACGGCCGTTCTCGATCTTTTCGGCAGTACCGGTCTTGCCGCCGACCGTATATCCTGGCACGTCTGACCTGCGTCCGGATCCGGACAGCACATTGAGGCGGAAAAGATACCGCATCATCCGGCTGACGTCCGGAGAAATAACTTGTTTGGCAACGGCTTGAACCTCTTCCTGGCTCCTCGGCAGGAAAGTCGGCGGATAAAGTTTGCCGCCATTCACCAACGCCGCCGCCGCAACAGCTGTCTGCATCGGCGTTACGGAAATACCGTGACCGAAGGAGATCGTCATGGCCGCCAGTTCGTTCCATTTTGGCGGCAGCAGAGGCGCTGCGTTTTCAGGCAGCTCCGTCTTCAGACGCTCCGTCAGATGCAGGCGCTTGAAGAATTCCTGCTGCCTGGAAATGCCGGTTGCCAGCATCATTTTCGCGGTGCCGATATTGGACGAATAAATGAAGATTTCGGGCACGGAGAGAATGCGGTTTTTCCCGTGGAAATCCGTAATCGTACGCCCCGCCGCCCGGATCGGCCGGGTTGCATCGAAGCTGTCGTTGATGGAGACCGTTCCTGAATCCAGCGCCATAGCGACTGTGAAGGCCTTGAACACCGACCCCATTTCGAAGACGCCCCCGGTGGCCCGGTTCAACCGGTCCTTTTCCAGCGCCTGGGACCTGTCATTCGGATCGTAATCCGGCAGGGAAGACATCGCGACGACCTCTCCGGTCTTCGCGTCGAGCACGATCCCGGCCGCTGCAATCGCCCTGTAGCGCTCCATCGCCTTGACCAGTTCGTCCCGCACCACATGCTGAACGCGCAGATCGACGGAAAGGCGCACCGGCTCTATCGTCCGGTCGGAGGCAAAACCCAGCGACTGGAGTTCGGCAAGCCAGGCATCATCGATGTATTTCTCGATCCCCGCGAGCCCCTGATTGTCCACATTGACGGAGCCAACAATGTGCCCGGCGGTCGGCCCACCCGGATAGAAACGCTGATTTTCCGACAGGAATCCTATTCCCGGAAGACCAAGATTATGCACCTGCTCCGCCTGCCGGGGTGTCATCTCCCGTTTAAGCCAGACAAAACCCGTACCGCTTTCCAGACGCCGGCGTACGGTATTTTGCTCCAGATCCGGCAGGACCCGGATCAAGCCTTCGAGCGCCTCATCCACATCGAGGATGCGGCGCGGTTCGGCGTAAAGCGAAGTAGTCTTGATGTCCGTTGCCAGAATTTCGCCATTGCGGTCGATGAGATCCGGGCGCGAGGCGGCAACTGAATCCTGGGCGGAGATCCATGCTGTCGACGGGGCCTCTTCCATCTGGGCAAGAAGCACCAGCCGACCACCTATCGCCGCATAAACGCAGGCAAAGGCCAGCATGGCGACGTAAACACGGGATTTGACGGCGCTGGAAGAAACAGAGCCGCGCGCTGCTCTTGGTTGCGCGCGCCGTACCTGGAGGAAGCTTGCCGGTTCACTTACCAATGTCATGATCTGCTCCTCACCGGATCACTGCCGAGGAGCCGGCATAGCCGCCCATCTGGTTGCCGCCGATCGGCTCGAGCATGACCGGACGGGCTGGAAGATCTTCCGGCGTCACGATCTGCTTCACATCCAGGGGTTCCAGTTGCAGATAGTCGTTGTAGCGCGCAACAAGGGACTGGAGACGATCCGGCTTGTTCAAAAGGCTCCATTCCGCCTTCAAGAGCTGGATCGTGTCCCGTTCCTCGTCGATCTGGCGTTGAAGCTCGGCAACCTTTTCGGCGGATTTCGTCGCGGCCAACTTCATGTCGTAAACCGTCGCCGCACCGATCACGACCGCAAGAATGAACAGGATGTTCAGCGTTCGAACCACTTTAGCCCCCTAACCCATGAAATTCCGCAAGCCTTGGAACGCCCGCCGCATGTATATCCAGATCTCGCGCGGCAGCCTCTGTCCGCAGCCCCGCCCGGAGCTTCGCAGAGCGCGCACGCGGATTGACATCTGTTTCGTCCACCGCCGCTTCAACCGCCTTGCGCGTCAGCAACTCGAATGTCGCTGGTGGTACATCCTGCTCCGGCATATGGCGTGACCCGCCCCCACGCGTGCGCGTCCTGTCCTGAAAGAAGCGCTTGACGATCCGGTCTTCCAGGGAATGGAAACTCACCAGCACCAGACGTCCACCGGGCTTCAGAATGCGCTCGGCGGCACCAAGCGCTTCCGCAGCCTGATGCAACTCGCCGTTCACATAAATCCGCAACGCCTGAAAGGTGCGGGTCGCCGGATGGATCTGCGCCTTTTTCGGCGAGCGGCCAAGTGCCTTTTCGATCAGCCCAGCCAGTTCAAGCGTCCGGGAAAACGGTTTTTCCTTGCGAGCGGCATCGATCGCATGAGCTACGGTGGTCGCGCGCTTTTCTTCGCCAAGCAAACCGATGACCCGGATCAGGTCTTTTACAGGAAGTTCGTTCACAACTTCGGCGGCGGAAGGCCCGGCCTGCTCCATGCGCATATCCAGAGGACCGTCGCGCAGGAAGGAAAATCCCCGGCCGGCCTCATCGAGCTGCATGGAAGACACACCGAGATCCAGCACCACACCGTCAACCGCATCAAAGCCGTTGTCGCGTGCATGAGTTTCAAGGCCAGCGAACTGCCCTTGCACCAGGACCAGGCGTCCGCCGGCATCCTTCACCAGCCCCTGCCCGCCTGCAATCGCGTCCGGGTCCCTGTCGACACCAAGAACCCTTGCACCCAGATCCAGAACCGCGCGCGAGTATCCGCCTGCGCCGAACGTGCCGTCTATGATCACTTGATCCGGCTTCGGGTCAAGCCATCTGAGAACCTCTGTCAGGAGAACCGGCACATGACGCATGGGTCCGCCAGCGGCAGGAAACATGTCCTTGTCGCCGAGCGCCATCATGCCGACTCTCCTTGAGAGGATGCGGGGGGCTGCCCCGACAACATCGCGAGCGCGCGCTTTTGAGCCTCTGCGCGATACTCGCGGAACTTTTCCGGTTCCCAGATCTGGAACTTGTATTTCATGCCGACAAAAGTCACCTGATCGGTGATGCCGGTATGGTCGCGGATCATGTCGGAAATGGTCATGCGACCATCTCCGTCGATCTTCGGGTTCTCGCTGGCGCCGAAAAGCGCAACGGCGAGCGCATCGTGATCCGGCGACAGTTTCGCGAATGCTTCCGAGCGCTTTTCAATCTCGGCAAGCAGTTCGTTTCCGCCGGCATCAACTGCCTGGCAGTGGGAAGAGCTGATGCAATAAAGGCCTTCAAATCCATCTCTCGCCAACACCGCGCGAAAAGACGCCGGGATCGATACACGACCCTTGGCGTCCAGCCGGTTGGTAAAGTGAGAAACAAAGCCGGCCATAAATCCCCTCGAACGGGTTTCCACCCGTCAACTCCGAAACGAAAACACCCTGACGAGAAGAAAGGCCGACAACCTGCCAGAACGTGCAATTTGCAAATACGGCTCTTGCCGAGCCGTTAAATTGCCGCCCTTAGCCCAACTCATACGGGCCCGCGCTCCCCAATTTGGGTTCTTATGGGATATCATGGGAAATCATGGGTGGTCAATGGAATCTCATGGATTCCGGCTAGATTTGATCGCACACGACCCCATCGACTGACCTTAGACCAAACATGCTTAATGAAGCCTTGACAGAAAAGAAGAATCGGATGGGCAGGTTTACGGAGGTTTTGACCGCCCGCACACGCGAACCCGGCAAAATCTGCCTCGTTGCAAAGACTTGTGGAGAATGAGAGGCCTGCCCGGGACAAGGCGCTTCCCTGGCTCCGCATCGGCGCACCCGCCATCTCTTTCCGGTCAGGAAGCGCACTCCGGCCATTTCATGAAGATGGCCGGACATCTACTTGTCGCAATAGAAACGCCAGCCGGCCTGTAAGCCGGGTTCTGTACGGCCCGCTTGCGCGGACGTGACAGCCATTCATCTGGGACGCCTGTTGCCAGACGCCTCACGCAACCAACCCGGACAGCTGACCTGGAAACCGGCCTGGATCCGGATTGCTCCGGGTCCGCGCTGCCCCTATTCGGTCTTGCTCCCGGTGGGGTTTACCATGCCGCCTCTGTTGCCAGCTGCGCGGTGGGCTCTTACCCCACCCTTTCACCCTTACCCCGACCCTGTCTTGCGACCGGCCGGGGCGGTTTGCTTTCTGTGGCACTGTCCCTAAGGTCACCCTCGCCGGGCGTTACCCGGCACCGTGTTTCCATGGAGCCCGGACTTTCCTCCCCCGCGGCCTTTCGGCACTTGCGGCAGCGGCTGTCCGGCCGACTGGCGCCTGCGGACTTAAGTGGCTTTGAGCCCAAGGTCAAGCAAGGCAACACCGCAGCTTCGAAACATGATGCCGGCCGGCACGGCTACCAGAAAATACCTCTCCGCCCGCCCTACGCCAGCCGAGGCACCCCAAAACACAATCAGACCAAGAAAAACACCAAATACAATTACAGGTAGATAAATTCAAAAATAGACATAAATATTAGATAGTTAATCCTAAATATCGTAATTTGTAACAATACGAAATTCAAGGAATCATTCAACAGTCCATTTAGGTAACATTAAGTGTTTTACCTCATTTTACTCAAACAATTATTCACGGAGAAATTCCATGCGCATATTGCACGCCTGTTTACCGATGGCTTTGCTATTTTCATCGGGGGCATTCGCTGAAACTGCACCTGACCCCGAGGCGCTGATCACACCTGCCGTAATCGAGAGCGTGGGGGAATGGTTGGCAAACCCAATCGTCGCGCTGTCGATCAACGCTCAGAACAATCTTCGTGGCGCGCTCTCGCAAGCAGATATCGATGCGCTTGACACGCAATGGCGCGCTGAGCGTGAGGCAACCGACAAACCGCTGATATCCGCTACGCTGTCCGCCCCGCTGTCAATCTACCTTCTCAGGGTTCAGGCCAATTCACTGGGTCTTTATCCGGAAATCTTCGTCATGGACGCCAATGGCCTCAATGTCGGCCAGAGCGCGATCACGGGAGATTACTGGCAGGGCGATGAGGACAAGTTCCAGAAAACCTTTCCGGGCGGACCGAACACGGTATTCATCGATGCAGCGGAATGGGACGAGGATCGCAAGATCTGGCGCGCCCAGCTCAACATGTCGGTTACGGATCCGGAAACCGACAAAGTGATCGGCGCCGCAACAGTGGAATTCAACCTGACAGAACTTATGCGTCGCCAGACGCCGAATTCGTGAACGGATAGACCATAATGCTCAAGAACCTCTCAGTCAGCAAGAAGATCGCCGCCGGCTTTCTGGGCCTGGCGCTCATCGGTGCCGTCGCAGGCGGCACAAGTGCATACGAGACCATGTCAGCTCGCGAGGAAGTCAATGCAGCAAACGCATTGTCAACCCTGAACACGCAGACCGCTGAACTGGCCGAAAAAATCGTCGGACAAGCGCTGGCAGTCAAATCGTTCCTCCTGACCGGAAATCGTGACTGGCTTGCCAGATCCAAGGAACTGGACAGTGAGATTTCCGGTCAGTTCGCAGAAGTCGAAACCCTGATCTCGGAGACTTCACCCGAGTTCAAGACCAACCTCGACGAGCTCAAGACAAACTGGCAGAACTGGTACTCTCAGATCGCGTCACGGCAGGTCGAGCTCATGCGGACGCCCGAAACCGTCGACCTGGCCCGCGCGATAGAGTTGACGCCTGAAAGCGCGACGCTTCTCGAGGCAGTACAGCAGGTCAGCAGAAGCTTCACCGACGCGGTAGGCGCCAAACGGGTGGCGTCCGGAGAGCGGCAGAACGCGGCCCTGCAGACGGTGGAGATCGTTGCCATCGCCAGTGCTGTGGTGCTCACGGTACTGGCCACGTTCCTCGGCTTTTTGAACCACATGCTGATTTCCGTCCCTCTGTCCCGGCTTTCAGGTGTCACTGAAGCCCTGGCAACCGGCGACACGTCGCAAAACGTCGATCAAACCGACAGGGGCGATGAAATCGGTCTGCTCGGACGGGCTCTCGGGGTTTTCCGGGAAAACCTGATCCGCACGCGCGAACTGGAAGCCGCCACGGCCCAGGACCGGGAGAACGCCGAACTGCAAAAGCGGCAGGAAATGGAAAATGTCGCAAGTGGTTTCGAAACCACTGTTCTCAGCATCTACAACGGCATGATTTCCAAGCTCGACGAACTGACGTCTTCGGCTGGCTCCCTGTCGAATATTGCCAACAACACGACTGACGAGGCGCTTTCGGTGTCTGCAGCAGCTGAGCAGGCCACCAACAACGTCAATACGGTGGCAAGCGCGACGGAAGAACTGTCCGCCTCGATCCGTGCCATCACCGAGCAGGTTCGCTCTTCCTCGGAAATCGCACAAAACGCGGAAACAGAAGTTGAGCGTTCCAATCAGGCCGTCTCGAGCCTGCAGCAGGTGGTTGCGCGTATCGGCGACGTCACCAAACTGATCACCGACATCGCGGAACAGACCAACCTGCTGGCTCTGAACGCAACGATCGAAGCGGCCCGGGCCGGGGAAGCCGGCAAGGGGTTTGCCGTGGTCGCTTCCGAAGTCAAGGCATTGGCCGCGCAGACGTCCAAGGCGACTGAAGAAATCGATCGCCAGATCACCGAAATGCGCCAGGCTGCGGACGCTTCCACGGAAGCCACCGGATCTGTCGCGGACATGGTCCGCAAGATCACAGAGAACACGTCCGCCATGTCCGGAGCCGCGGAAGAGCAGAACCTGGCGACGACCGAAATCGCCAGCAGCGTCGCCGAAGCGGCGCAGGGTACCGAAGGTGTGTCCCGTTCCATCTCGGAAGTCAGTCATGCGGCTGGCGAGACCGCCAAGCTGGGTACTGCCATGAACTCTGCTGTCAGCGACCTGCATGACCAGTCCAACAGTCTGCGCCAAGCGATGGACGACTTCCTGGTCAAAGTGCGCGCGGCCTGAGGAAAACATCCTCTTAAAACGGACCTCGCTCGCGAAAGCCAGCCTTACCTCCCGCGGTGGACATCTGCCGCGGGAGTTTTCGTTTCCAGGCTTCTGACACTTCCCGGCAGGTGCCCTGCCCGCTTTCACGCATCAACAGTTTGCTCGAGCAAATTGCCCAATGTGTCGACGCCTGCGGAGATCTGTTCCGGCGTTGCTCCCGCGAAACCGATGATCAGCCCGGATTGTTTGTACTCGCCGAGAAAACACTTGCTGAGTGCAGAGACAGCGAAGCCTGATCTGTGCATTGCCCGCGCCAGAGCCCGATCGTCGAGTTCTTCTCGAAATGTAAGCGCAACCTGTACGTTGCCGGCCGGTGGCTCGACATCGATCCAGTTGCCCAGGCGGCCCTTCAGCGCGCTCACGAGCATCTCGCCTCTTTCAAGGTAGACACGCCGGATCAGTTTCAGGTGCTTCTGATAGGCGCCGTTATCCATGAAGTTGGCCAGGGCGGCCTGTGCCTGAACGTTGGCGGCACAGCCCATGTTGCGCATGAGTTGCGACAGCGGCTCCACCAGAAGCTCGGGAACGACACAAAAGGCAATGTGCAGACCCGGCATGAGGCTTTTCGAGAAGGTGCCCAGGTAGATGACCTGCCCCTCTCCAGCAAGGCCGTACAGAGCGGCGACAGGACGCCCGGAAAACAGAAACTCGCTGTCATAGTCATCTTCCAGAATGACAGCCCCCGCGGAGCGCGCTGCCTCAAGAAGGCCAAGACGCCGGGCAAGCGGCATGCGAGCGCCGAGCGGATAGTGATGGGATGGCGTTACGTAAATGAGTTTCGGCGGCCTGTCTCCCGTTGTCATTCCAGCTGCATCCGCCCCTTGCTCATCCGTGGGCAACGGCCGGATCCTGAACCCTGCGGAGTGAAATGCCGTTCGAGCACCCAGATATCCCGGCTCTTCCAGCCAGACCTCATCTCCGGTGTCCGCAAGCGCCTGAGACAAGAGAGCCAGACTTGCCTGCATGGAACAGGTGATCAGAATCTGATCGGGATCGGCCCGGACGCCACGCTCTGCCGCCAGATGGCGGGAAAGCTGCCGCTTCAGGGCGGGAACACCTGAAAAATTCCGGTATTGCAGATCCGCGCTGCGTTCAAGCCTCGCGGCGCGGCGCAGACAGCGCGCCCATTCCTCATAAGGAAAACAGTCCAGCGCGGGCGCTCCCGGCTGAAGCGACCCGTGACGTGCAACCCAGCCATCTCCGTGGAAATCCACTGCTAGCATCCGGCCGCGCCGCGACAACGCGGGCATTGAGGAAGGTTCCGGCGTTCCAGCAGACACGCCATCGGGAAACAGCCCTTCCGCGATCCTCGGGGCCGCTCCCGCACGGACGGAAATGATGCCTTCTGCCTGCAGAAGCTCGTAAGCGGTGTTCACCGTGTTTCTTGCAACATCAAGGAGCGAAGCCAGGCGGCGGGTCGATGGCAGTCTTACCCCTGACGGCAACAGGCCAGCCCGCACAGCTTCCCGCAGGCCCCGATAGATTTGTTCCGGCAGGGGAATGTCACCCGACCGGTCGAGGGTCAATATGCCGTCTGGAAAAACTGGTTCTGTCATATTTCGAAAACCGGACCTTTCATGGATCCAATTTATCGGCGACATCACAAAAAACAAGTTGGATATTGAAAGGGTGACAAGCCATGACGTCCTCGGACAAGACCTCTTCGGAGCAACAGCAATCCATTGACCCGCCGGTTTTCGCCAAAATCCGGCAAATGAAGCGTGGCAGTTATGACCGCGACCTCGCCTACGAAATCCTCGACACCGGTCTGATTGCTCACTGCGGCTTCATTCATGAAAACCGACCTATGATCATTCCCATGGCTTATGCCCGGATCGGCAACAGGCTCTATATCCACGGCGCCAGTACCACGCGCATCATCAAGGCGAATTCCGCCGGTGTGCCTGCCAGTGCGACAGTCACACTGATCGACGGTCTTGTGGTCGCCCGGGCGGCATTTCATCACTCGATGAATTATCGCTGCGCTGTCGTCCACGGGACAGCAAGACTGGTGGAGGAGCCGAGGGAACAGGTAAGAGCGCTCGCGGCCATAACCGACCACCTCTTGCCGGGGCGCTGGAACGAATGCCGTCAGATGCTGCCGAAGGAACACAAGGCGACCGGCGTCCTCTCACTTGAGATCGAGCACGTTAGCACAAAGGTGCGCACGGGAGGCCCCGTCGATGACAGCGAAGATTTGGGAACGGATGTCTGGGCCGGAATTGTTCCGATCACCGAGGCCCTCGGCCAGCCCCTCACCGCGCCCGAAGTACCGGACCACACACCTTTGCCTCCATCCATCTCCGCCGCGCGTCGCAAATTCGCCTAGGGCGTTGAACAGACAAAGAAAAACCCCGATGACAATCAACGGGGTTTCACCATCTCGTGGCCGGTTGCCGTTCGCAGAACCAGTACCGCAGCCGATCAGTTCGAGGCAAGGATCCGTTGGACCTTGCCGCAGTAACGGCGGCTGACCGGGTTCATCCGTTTCGCGAAATGGCCTGCATTGTAACGCAGGATGGTGCCGCACAGATCGCCGTTGGCACGATCATGAGCCCCGGCGAGATATTTCATACCCCATTCCAGATTGGTTGCCGGATCGTAGAGCGCCTTGGTCGCCCCTCTATAACCGATGCCCCTGGCGGTCGCCGGTTTGATCTGCATCAGTCCGACTTCACCGGCCCTGCCGCGCGCCTTCGGATTGAAGTTGCTTTCCACCTCGACCACCGCCTTGGCAATCTTGACCGGCACACCGTGCTTGGCAGCCGCCTTGCGGATCAGCTTCGCGTATCTGTCCTTGCGACTGACGGATTTGGCCGACCTGGTGCCTGTAAGCGCGGCAACCTGGGTTCCCTTGCCCTTGTCGATGATGTGAAGGATCGGTTCGGAACCCGACCCTGTCGCCAGAGCTGCCGGGGCAGAAAGTGTTGTGGCATAGGCGAAAAGGCATAGTGCGCCAGTAAGTGTCTTCAATGACCGTAACATTCAGTCCAGCCCTTTTGGTTATTCGTTGCAATTGAACTCGGGGCGGAGAAATGACGGAGCTATGGGACCAAAATAGGCGCGTCAAAATCACGAATTATTTCAAATTACTTCAATTTCTTACATGAAATTGGTGCAAAAATTCGTCAAAGACTGCGGTTTATGGCAAAAAGAGGCCCGAATTCAGGCGCCAGGGAGGCAGTCCTGAGAAAGTTTGTGACACCGCTGAATTTTTATTGCGAAGAAATTGCTGCACTGCGGAAACGAACAGAGCCGTCATGCTTTCACAAGGGCCATTCTTGTCGTTTTTCCCTAGGTGTGGTTTCCAATGAGGTTGTTCATTGATTTTGGATCAATCGGCTGATCGGTGTTTTGAAGTTAATGCCGCCATGTGGCCTTTGGCAATTGTAGATATGGAGCCATCGTTGCAATGCGGCGTTCCTTTGCTCTGAGCTTTTGTACGGCACGCCGTAGGCCCATTCTTCCTGGAGGGTTTTGATGAAGCGTTCGGCCTTTCCGTTCGTCTGGGGCGTGTAGGGTCTGGTTCGGATGTGTCTTGCACCGAGCTGCTGTGTGGTTGCGGCAAAGAGGTTTGATCGGTAACCGACG
>NZ_JSEP01000018.1 GCF_001624695.1 Labrenzia sp. OB1
CATGTCACCACACTCGCCTGTGTCGCGCAGTTGCAAGGTGAAGACCTCGAGCTCCTGGAGGCCATCGTCGAAAACGATGACAACCTGACCTATGGCAGCATCGTCAGCGTCCAAACAGGTCAGGACGACTATATTACAGCGCTCACCGACGACGGCATCCACGAATTGAAAGACATGCTCGCCGAAGCCAGAAGCTCAACCGAAAACTGGAACGGCTTCCTCGATGACTTCGTCTCAGATCCCCACGTCATTGCCCGCGTCAAGGCCCAATCGCCGCGGTAACAATCGGCCGGTTACGAGGGTTCTGTCGTGGAGGCTGTCGATCACGATGGAGGCAGCCTTCTGCATCGAGGCAGTCGATGAGGCACTGGCTCGCTATGGCAAGCCAGAAATATTCAACACTGACCAAGGTTCGCAGTTCACTTCCATCAACTTTACGGCGGTGCTGAAGAAAGCTGAGATCGCCATCTCGATGGACGGCAAGGGTGCGTGGCGGTACAACGTATTCGTCGAACGGCTCTGGCGTTCGATCAAATACGAGGAAGTCTACCTCCACGCTTACAAGACCGTGTCCGAGGCCCGCGCTGGCATCAGCCGCTATATGACCTTTTACAATAGCCGACGCCCACATTCATACCTTGACCGGCAGACGCCGGATCAGGCCTACTTCAACGCGCTGACGCCGATGATGGTGGCGGCATAATCGAGGCGGAAATCCACTTAGCAAAACGCCCGAAACTGTTCAGACAAACCGAGACAGCTCTGATACCCGAGCAGACGCGGGTCTAGCGTCTGTCATGCGGCATCAGGCGCGTAGTTGTTGGGACAGTCGGTCTGTAACCGAAAATACATCGCTTGGTTGGCCCAAGTCGTCGAAGTAGCTTGGATACTGACCGTATCCAGCCCACAGTAGTATCTCAGCGGTGAGGTCGTCCACGGTTTCCTTTTCTACATTGCGATCGTCGGTGAGTGACCATCCTGAATACCAGGGGGCGCCGAAAGTTGTAACGGTTGCGCCACGCAATAGCATCTCGAATCCCACCAATGAGGATATCGTATATATACGTTGGAATGCTTTGGCATAGGCGAACATATTCAGGTCTTGCGGAAACTCAACGATATCCGGGAAACGGCGAAAGGGCGCGCTGTAGGGTTCGGCGATGCCTTTATAGACTTCCGGGTGTTGTTTGAAAAACACGGTGGCGCCAGGATTTTCGTCCCGCACGCGTTCAATTAGCTGCTCACAAGTGATGTAGGGATTTGGTCCGCGCCGAATGGATTCGTCTCGTTCGACCTGGCCCACGACGAAAACACTGTTGTCGGCAATTTCGATTCGACGTGAATGTGCCTTGAAGTTGTATTTGGTGAGGTTGTTGTTGAGAATGCGCTGCTTGAGGAGAGCGCCCTTGTCGTGGAACTGCGCTTTCTGTTCCACATCAAGGGAGCGCAGCAGCCGGTGGAGAGCGCTTGAGCGCGACTTGTGAAAATAGAGGTCGGCATTGCGTTCGACAATGATCGACAATGGGCTGATCCGCTGAGCGCCGAGACCTACCGACCGGAGGAAACCATCCTCGACCCTGCAAATGGTACAATTGTTAGCCGCGCACAACGCGGAAAGCCAGTAGGGGTCCTTGTACGACCAGACATAGACATCCTGATTTTTGATGTTTTCAAACGCCGCTTCGATAAATTTTGGGTTGCGGTAGTGCTTCTGGCCAACAAACACAATGTCTTTGTCCTGAAAGACAGATTGATAGAAAGAATGTTTCCAGTCAGCGAATCCAAAGAAAAGGGTTTTATTTCCCTCTTTTACCGGTCCGACTATGAGGCGGTCAGGTTTGCCCGAAATCAGATCCTCACACAGTGCCACCGTTTGCTTAGCAAATTTAATCAGCATTTTCAGATGCACTCGCTGAATGTCGTTTCGGATGTTTCCGGCACGAAGAGGGGGCAGAAACGGTTCAATGCCCCAAACGTTGCTGTTAAATTTTCCGATTAAGTTCTATCGCGTATGTTGTAATACATTAGGACACTAACTATCCAAATTCCCAGCAACAAGAGAAAAAAACTAAGCGACCGAATAAACCGGTCCGGGTATTGAGGCGCTTCTGACAAGGTGGGTTCAATAAACGTTGCCAGATATAGGTGTTTCGCGTCAGCGTCCTGGCGCGCTTGCTCAAGTCCCGCCAGCGCTGTCGTGTATAATTTCTGCGCGAACTCTTCCTCAAGCGCAAGTTCGGAATAGTTAGCTATCCGGTATGAGAGTGAAGCTCGTCCGCTACTATCCTGCTTTTCACCGCCACCGAGACGCTTCCGCTCTTTTGCCGCTTGTGCCTTAAGAGCTTCAATCTTGCCTGTAAGCAACCGGATCTTTGGAGAGTCGACATTCAAGTGATCGCTCAAGGTTGCTCTTTCCGCTTCTATCGAGGAAACCTCCTGCTCGAGTTTGGCAATCATTTCCATTGCGAGTTCGGCGTTGCTCTCTGGGTCAACCTCTTGAGCAGCTTCACGGTAGGCCAATATTTGCTTACGGATCGCTTTCAACCGCGCTTCGGCGCGTGCAACCGCTTCCTCGGCGAATTTGACTGACTGCCTGCGGTTCTCCAGGGAAAGCTGATTAATCAATCTTTCGGACTGCTTCAGAATTGTTTGCGCCAATAGCAGCGAGTCGTTAGGCCTGAAGCTGCGGGTCTCAACATACATCACACCGGAAGTAGAATCGTAGTCGACATCAACTTTGCTGTTCCAGTAGCTAAGCTTGTCTTCAATCGACAAGTCTGTTCCCATGCGGAACAGCCAGTCGGACCCATCGCGATTGTATATCTCCTCAAGATTC
The DNA here is from genome assembly GCF_001624695.1 of Labrenzia sp. OB1. Lineage (GTDB taxonomy): Bacteria > Pseudomonadota > Alphaproteobacteria > Rhizobiales > Stappiaceae > Roseibium. Next base: position 2,837 of record NZ_JSEP01000018.1, read on the forward strand.
ACCTTTTGGGAAAGAGTCTCTACAATAGCTTGGCTATGTAAGTAGTCGTGAACGATGTAGCTGTTAGATGTGGTGGATTCCCCCCCGGAATCGAGCACCATTCCAAGTACCTCGGTCGCGGGCGACTGATTCGCGCTACGTACTGCGAATGCAGTCACGCTGTGAAACTGGTCGCTGGCGATAAAGAACATATAGAAAGAGAATGCCAATGATGGCAGCGCCACCATGACCGCGAAGCCTAGCGCAATAAGCCTGTGCCTGGTTTTGGTAGACGCTTTCCCGGTAACACCAGGGAGGGTTACGTCAAGCAGCTTTTGAGGGTCGAGCCCGGACTTCTTCAGGCGTTGGACAATCGACCGCTCCTTAGGAGCAGGAACAGTTTCAATTTTTTGCGCAATTTGCACAATGGAGCTATCCGATTTTGTCACATTGTCAGCTTTGGCCGACTTTGCTGATCCCGACATGTAGTCACCTTAACCTTCAAATTTGCTGACTGCTAGCGGCGCGCCATATTCTCATCGTGCATTCGAATCGCATCATCAATATTCGGAAAATACGTCAGCTGTCCATCCTCTAGAACGATGCCTGTAGTACAATAGTCTTTTAAAGCAGCAGTCGAGTGAGATACCATTATGATATCCGAACTCTGCAATTTCTCCTGGAAAACCTGCCTGCATTTTTTCTGGAAATTTTTGTCTCCAACCGCTGTGATCTCATCAACGAGATAGTAGTCGAAATTAATTCCCATGCTGACGCCAAACGCAAGCCTTGCCTTCATGCCGGAAGAATATGCTTTCACAGGCATGTAATATGCTTTCTCAAGTTCTGAGAAATCCTGTACGTAGTGGACAAGATCTTCGGTGTCTTGGCCATATATTCTTGCGACGAAGCGCACATTCTGTTCGCCGGTTAAACTTGGATTGAAACTGCCTTGGAATCCAAGCGGAAAGGAAACGTTGGCACGTCTGATGATTTGCCCGGACGTAGGTTTGATAGTGCCGGAAATGAGCTTAAGAAGTGTTGATTTACCAGCGCCGTTGCGTCCGATCAGACCTATGCTTTCACCTCTTGGTATCGTGAAGGATACGTCCTTGGCGATATAGCGAAACTCACCTTTGTGCTTAAAGACCTTGGTCACGTGGTACAGGGAGATCATTTGGGCTCCCTAAGACGAGCGTCGAATAACCATACAAGAAACAGGCCGAACACAACAGAAAAAACAGCAAGTCCTATAACGTAAGGCAAGTTAACGTAGGAAGCTCTATAAGTAGGGTAGAATCCCATGCGGAATATTCCGACGAGGTGCACGAGCGGGTTCCACATAAGTATTTCACGGTACGGTATTGGAATGGATTCTGGTAGGAAAAATACGCCCGATACCATGAACGCTGGCCTGTTAATGACACCCCAGATATGTTGATACGTGCTGCTTAGATGAAACCAGACGATGTTCGATATTCCGACACCTGCGCCCAGTGTGAGGCCGATCGCGCTGGCTGTTAGGATAGGTCCCATCCGGAGTTGACCAAACTCAACAAATATCGATATCGTGCCGAATAGCAGCAGGTTAACCACAAACAACGTTGCCGCTTGTAGCAACACGCGTGAGATGATTGCGTCGAATGGGCGGACAACTGGGTAATTAAGTAGCGCCCTATTCGCCTCAACCGCACTGGCAACCTGATCTGCCGTCGACCTGTAGATATAGAAAGAGGCATATCCCGTCGCGAAAAAGAGCAAAAAGCTCCGTCCGAGTGGAGGAACGTGGGCGATGGCAGAAAACACAGTCGTCAATATGGCAATAAACAATACCGGATCGAGTACCGCCCACATATAGCCCCCGAACTTGGTTCCGTACCGGGTCGTCATCTCGCGGACGATCAACGCAAAGATGATTGAAATCTGCTGTCTGACGCTATCAGTTAAAGTTTTTGAATACACATAGGTCATTTTTTCAATTTCTGATTGCTCTCGGCTAACCCACTTGGCTGAAATGTAAGTGTCTTTTAGGGCTTTTTCGCGTCGAAAGTATACTAGTTTAGTATGCCCGCGTGCGCACACGTCCCACCGAATTGACAGCCTTTTTAATGAATTGGAATCTCTTGCGCAATGATTTGCTCTTGAAACAAGTGCGCCATTTGCGCAAGAAGCTGGAATAGCCTCGAATTTTCTAGAGGCCCTCTGGCCTGCTGCCGGTTTCGTGGACGCCGAGTTAAGTTGTTTCCAATGAGACTGGAGCGTAAGCGTCCGTTGAACCCGACCTGCCGCTTTTCGATTTGGTGCGTTAAGTGTCCGCTTGTCTAAATGGACACTTAAGGGCCCCTAATGAGTACGCGAAGAAAGCGGCGGAGCTGGTCTGATGAGGAGAAGCGGGAGATCTGCGCGCAAGCGGTTCTTCCCGGTGCATCGGTTGCCCAAGTGGCGCGCCGGTATTCGGCGAATGCCAATATGATCCACAATTGGCTGAAGGATCCCCGGTTTGCGCGAATTCCAGCTGACCTGGGCCACGTGGAGGATGCGTCTTTCGTTGAGTTGAAACTGATCCCGGCAGCTTGTCCTGCCACGCCAGGTGTCGCTGTCCCGCCCCCGGCACCTGTCTGTGCAAGCCGGGTTGATATCACACTTTCTGACGGCCGAAGGGTGCTGATCGAAGGCCCGACGGCACTGAGCGCTGTCATGGGGCTGGTCCAAGGCTTGATGGGATGATTCCGGTTCCCTCAAACACCCGGGTTTGGCTGGCGGCCGGTGTGACGGACATGCGCCGTGGGTTCAACTCTTTGGCCGCACAAGCCGAACAGGTACTGGCCGAAGATCCTTATTGCGGGCACTTGTTTGTGTTCCGCGGTCGGCGGGGCGATCTTTTGAAGATCATCTGGTGGGACAGTCAGGGGGCTTGCCTGTTTTCCAAACGCTTGGAGAAAGGCCGGTTTGTCTGGCCGGGCGCGAAGGCTGGCAAGGTCAGTGTTACGGCGGCCCAGCTGTCGATGCTGCTTGAAGGGATAGACTGGCGTATGCCCGCCCGTACATGGACACCTCTGACGAGCGGATAGCGACATAAATACAGAGACTTAATCCGCTTTTTCCTTTCTGCTTCCGGCGGTGTCCGGTATAAATGCAGCCATGCTGAAGGACTTTGACATCACGCCTGACGATCCGGCTGAACTGAAAGCCGTGAACCGGCTTCTGGCGGACGAAGTCAAGGCGCTCAGCCTGAAGGTTGAGCAGCTCCAGCATCAGCTTCATGGGGCCAACCGGAACCGGTTCGGCTCCAAATCGGAAAGCCTCGATCAGCTTGATCTGGGTCTTGCCGAGGACGAGGCCATTGGGGCCGCAGCCGATCAGCAAAACATTCCGGAACCCGCCTCGTTGGGCGATCCTTGCGGGCAAAAGAAACGTCAGCACAGCCGCAAACCTTTGCCGGACCATCTGGAGCGCAATGACAGGGTCTTGATGCCGGACCAATCTTGCTGTCAGTGCAGCGGCAAGATGAAGACACTGGGCGAGGACATCACCGAAGAGCTGGAATATGTGCCGGGGCGGTTTGTCGTGAACCGTATTGTCAGGCCGCGTCTGTCCTGTTCTTGCTGCGAGAGGGTTGTTCAAGCGCCCTTACCATCGCGTCCGATCGAGCGCGGACGGCCGGGCGCCCGTCTCCTGGCGCATGTGCTTGTGTCCAAATATGCGGACCACCTTCCGCTCTATCGCCAGTCTCAGATCTTCGGCCGGGAAGGCATCGATCTGGACCGCTCCACCCTGGCTGATTGGGTGGGACGCCCCGCTGCCCTGCTTGAGCCTCTGGCGGATGCCATCGGCCGCATGGTCCGGCAAGGGGACGCGCTCTTTGCTGACGATACCCCGGTCAAGCTTCAAGCTCCGGGAACGAAGAAAACCAAAACTGCCCGAGTCTGGGTCTATGTCAGGGATGAGCGGTCATGGGCCGAGACCTCTCCACCGCTGGCCTGGTACCGGTTCACGGTTGACCGCAAGGGCGAACATCCTGAGGGTCACCTGTCCGGCTACAAGGGCTGGGTTCACGCGGACGGTTATGCCGGGTTCAACGGCCTGTTCGGGGAGAAAAAGACGCGGGAGATGGCCTGTATGGCCCATATCCGGCGCAAGTTCGTCGATGTTCATGCCTCTCAAGGCTCAGCAATCGCTGCCGAGGCCATCCAGCGGATCGCAAAGCTCTATGAAATCGAAAAGAGGGCCCGCGGAAAACCGCCGCCTGAACGCGCCAACCTCCGGCAAACGTACGCCAATCCGGTCTTCGACGATCTGGAAACCTGGCTCGGCGCTCAATTGACGCGGATCTCCGGCAAGTCACCGCTCGCGACGGCAATCCGCTATGCTCTCAGCCGAAAAAACTACCTCTTCATGGGGTCACAAAGTGGCGGCAAATCCGCGGCTATCGCCTATACCCTGATCGAAACCGCCAAACTCAACGGCATCGACCCGCAAGCCTGGCTGACCTGGGTCCTGGCACAAATCGCCGACCAAAAGATCAATCGCATCAACAACCTCATGCCTTGGTGTTACGCTGCAAAGGCAGCGTAACAGAGCACGTCGCCCTCATGAAGACCGCCTTCACCGGACGGACACACTGGAGCGCGTGAATGAAAAGAAGTAAGTTCAGCAGCGAATTCAAGCTTGAGGCTGTGAAATTGGTGCGGGAGCGCAGCGTCAGTGTTGCGCAAGCAGTCCGCGATTTGGATATCCATGAGAACGTTCTGCGCAAATGGGTCGGGAACTATGGGTTTGACTCGGTGCAGGCTTTTCCGGGTCACGGGCAGATGAAGCCCGAGCAGCTCGAAATCGTGAGGCTGAGCAAGGAAGTCGCCAAATTGAAGGCGGAGCGTGACATCCTAAAAAACCGTTCCGGGCTGCAGCCCGCCTGTGCGCGGTACAAACAGCTTATGCTACGCTCACCGCGAAGGGCAGTTGCCGATGGCTTATTGGTGGGCTGGACCCCGTTAAAAAACGTGGCACATGGGCCGATGCGCACTTGAGAGTGGCGACGCCGCCATTGCGGTGATCCAGGTTAGGAAGATGACGAACTTGCATGGCCCACGCCCTTCGCCTTGAATGGAGGAAATGCCATGACGAAGCGTAAAACCGGCGGCCACCCGGATTTGAGTTTGATCAACCCCAATGCGGCTGCGATCGATATCGGCTCGACGATGCACGTGGCGGCTGTGAACCCTGACACCGACATCATGCCAGTGCGCGCCTTTGGGACATTCACTCAGGATTTGCACGACCTGCCGACTGGTTCCGGTCGTGCGGTGTCATCAGCGTAGCGATGGAGTCGACCGGCGTTTACTGGATCCCGGCCTTCGAATTCCTGGAGGCACATGGCTTCGAGGCCATTCTGGTGAATGCCCGCTATGCCAAGAATGGGCCGGGTCGCAAAACCGATGTCAGCGATGCCGGATGGCTGCGCCAGCTGCATTCCTATGGGTTGCTGCGTGGCAGCTTCCGCCCCGAAGCCGAGATTGCCACTCTGCGCGCCTATATGCGCCAACGCGAACGTCTGACAGAGTATGCTGCTGCTCACATCCAGCACATGCAGAAGGCGCTGATGGAGATGAACCTGCAACTGCATCATGTTGTCTCCGATATCACAGGCGCAACGGGCATGCGGATCATCCGTGCCATCGTCGGTGGAGAGCGTGATCCTGAAGTTCTTGCCGCCTTCCGGGATGTCCGCTGCAAGTCATCGTTGGACACGATCAAGGCCGCGCTGGTCGGGAATGATCGCGAGGAACATGTCTTTGCTCTGACACAATCGCTGGAGCTATACGACTTCTACAAAGCGCAGATCGCGGCGTGCGACCGCCGGCTGGAGGCGGCAGTTGCCGCGCTGACTGTCCGGACTGACGGTGATCTGGCACCGCTGCCGAAGGCAAGGATCAAAGGAAAGCAGCACAATGCGCCGTCCTTCGACGTGCGAGCTGCGCTTTACGGGGCTTTGGGAACTGATTTGACGCAGTTCCACGGCCTCGGACCATCTCTGGCACTTAAGCTGGTGGCTGAATGCGGCACAGACCTGCGCGCTTGGAAAAGCGCCAAGCACTTCACGTCGTGGCTCTGTCTTGCCCCTGGGAACAAGATCTCTGGGGGCAAGCTACTATCCTCGCGGACACGCCGGTCCTCGAGTCGTGCGGCCGCTCTCCTGCGCCTGGCTGCTGTGACGATTGGCAAAAGCGATACGGCCTTGGGCGCGTTTTACAGGCGACTGTCATCGCGCATAGTCAAACAAAAGGCGGTGACGGCCACAGCGCGCAAGATCGCAGTCTTGTTCTACTACGCCATCCGTCATGGCATGACCTATCAGGATCAGGGAGCGGCGGCATATGATGAACGGCACCGGCGACGCATGCTCTCAAACCTTCAACGGCGCGCCAAGACCCTAGGCTTCAGACTCATAACCAATAGCATACGGTTGCCGCGAGGCAGATGGCCGAGAGATAGTTCCTGGCATTGCGGTCATAGCGTGTTGCGATCCTGCGAAACTCCTTGAGCCTGCCGAACATCCTCTCGATGACGTTTCTGCTCTTGTAAAGGTATGGCGAGAAACAGTTTTTCCATTTGCGTGTTTTGCGGGGCGGTATATTTGGCAGCGAACTGCGCGCCTCGACGGCTCGGCGGATCCGGTCACTGTCGTAGCCTTTATCGCCATGCAGAACGCCGTTTGCCGGAACGAGCGGCAAGAGTGCCTCAGCTCCTATGAAATCCGAGATATTGGCTCCCGTCAGGTGGAAGGCGATTGGGCGTCCCTTGTTGTCGCTCAGAGCATGGATTTTTGTTCCCGGACCACCACGAGCTCGGCCCAGGGCATGGGCTTGAGCCCCCCTTTGCCGCCATGGGCGACCCGGTGCGCCCGAACGGCTGTGCTGTCGATCATCACTTCCAGAACAGGACCGCCGGTTTGGGACAATGTGTCGAAGATCCCTGTCCAGACACCTTTCTCCGACCAGCGGACAAAGCGATTGTAGAGGGTTTTCCTCGGCCCGTAGACCTCCGGCGCATCGACCCACCGACCGCCCGACTTCAGAACATGAATGATGCCGCTGATCACCCGCCGGTCATCGACACGGGCCTTGCCCCGCGTGTCTGTCGGCAACAGCGGCTGCAACTTCGAAAACTGCTCATCGCTGAGCCAGAACAAACCATCGGACATCGCCAAACTCCTGTTTAGGAGTTTGAAGCAGACTTCAACTGATTTGCATAGTCATTTTATGGGTCTTAAGCCTAGGTTTTGCATTGGCGCCCATTCCCGAGGCCGCGGCTGTTTCTTAGGAAGGCCGCCGCCTACTTTGCCAAGGACGTGAAATGAAGGTCGCGTTCGTTGCAAAGCACCGTTCTATCTGGCCGGTGGCATGGCGCTGCGAAGCGCTGAGTGTATCGCGTTCCGGCTTCCATGCCTGGCTCAATTGTTCTCCTAGCCAACATACCGGTATGACGAGATCCTGCTCGACAAGATCAAAGGCAGCTTCAAGGATAGCGATCGCGCCTACGGCACACGGCGTGTCTGGCACGGCCTCTTCGCCGAAGGCTTTTTCTGTGGTCTGCATCGTGTCTAGCGGCTCATGCGCGGCATTGCATTGAGAGCAAGATCGAGACGGCGTGGCTTGCCGAAGGATGGTGGTGAGCGCTCACTTATTATGTCGAATATTTTGGATCGTCAGTTCGCGGCAGCAATGCAGAACCAGAGTGAGTGGCCGATTTTACCTATCTCTGGACGGCTGACGGCTGGCTCTATTTCACCACAGGCCTCAACCTGTTCTCACGCCGTGTTGTTGGTTGGTCGATGAACAACAGCATGACCTCCCAACTTGTGACCGACGCGCTGATCATGGCCGTATGGCGCAGAGGCAAGCCGGATGAGTTGATGCATCATTCGGGCCAGGGCTCCCAGTTCGCAAGCATGGACTGGCTTCTTTCCTCAAAGCTTACAACCTCGAACATTCCGTGAGCCGGTGTGGAAAATGTCACGACAACGCTGTGGCCGAAAGCTTCTTCAACCTGCTCAAGCGGGAAAGGGTACGGCGACGAACCTACAAAACCCGCAAGGACGCCAGGCGGGATGTGTTTGATTGCATCGAGGTGTTCTACAATCCGAAGAGAAAATACGTCAGAAACGGGATGCTGTCACTCGTCGAGTTCGAACGACTGCAGAAAATGAAAGCCGAGGGCGCGTAGAAAACGCGGGGCTATTCAGGTTCATCGTTAGCTGAGTGCGCAGCGCAATTGTGAATGAAATTTGGAATGAATGGCGCACTAAAATTTGATGTTTAACTTTAAATGCTTGGAAGATGCCCGACCTGAGACATAGGTGACAGACCGTTCCGGAGACATGGGTAACACTTTCCGTTTTTCGGGAGGTGTCGATGCCGTGGCAAGAGGTGTCCAAAATGGAGGAACGTCTTCGTTTCGTCGCCCGCCTGTTGGATGGCGAAGGCATGAGTGCGGTTTGCCGTGAGTTCGGCATCTCGCGCAAGACCGGTTACAAGATCTGGAACCGTTACCAGCAAGATGGGATGGACGCGCTTTGTGACCGGTCCCGTCGGCCTGTGCGTTACGCCAACCAGCTTCCGGAGCAGGTTGAACGGCTGATCATCGCGACACGGAAGGAGAGGCCCCATTGGGGGGCGCGCAAGATCCGGGAGGTCCTGGTTCGCAAGCTTGCCGGGGATGTGCGTATTCCGGCACAAAGCACGGTGCATGCGGTTCTTGACCGGCACGGCCTTGTCAGCAGAGCCCGCAAGAGGCGGCGCGCCAACAAGGCCGAAGGAACGCCCCTTTCGGTTGGGCTTGCCCCCAATGATCTTTGGGCAACAGATTTCAAGGGCGAGTTCAAACTGGGGAACCGGCAGTACTGTTACCCCCTGACGGTGAGCGATCATGCCTCGCGTTATCTGCTCAGTTGCGAGGCCTTTGACTCAACGAAGGAAAGGCCGGTCATTGAGGCCTTCCTCGCCCTGTTCAAGGAGCGTGGATTGCCGTCCGCGATCCGCACGGACAATGGTCTGCCGTTTGCCTCGCCGAACGGGCTCTACAATTTGTCCAAGCTGTCGGTGTGGTGGTTGCGCATTGGCATCGGCATCGAGCGCATCAAGCCAGGCCATCCGCAGCAAAATGGCCGTCACGAGCGCATGCATCTCACCCTGAAGAAGGAAGCCACCCGGCCTGCGGGGATGAACAGTCTGCAGCAGCAGGCCAAATTCGATGCTTTCATGAAGGAGTTCAACGAGGAACGGCCTCATGAAGCGCTCTCCATGAAGACACCGGCCGAAGTCTACAGGCCGTCATCAAGACAGTATCAGGGCCTGCCGGACCTGGACTATCCCTTCCATGACAGGGACGCCTTGGTCACCGCATGCGGGCGGATCTGCATGCATCGCAAGAAGATCAACGTCTCGACCGTGCTGGCCGGTCAGAAGCTCGGGATCAAGGAAGTGGAGAACGGAATTTGGCTGATCAGCTTCATGAGCTATGATCTGGGATACATCGACCTGGAACAGAGAACGCTACAGACAATCGACAACCCGTTCGGCACGAGGTTGTAACCCATGTCTCCGGTACAAACTGTTACCTATGTCTCCGGGTCGGACAGAAGTAAAAATGGCGGACAGAGAGGGATTCGAACCCTCGGAGCGCTTGCACGCTCACACGCTTTCCAAGCGTGCGCCTTAAGCCACTCGGCCACCTGTCCTTTTCAAGCGTTAGACCCGCTTGAGTGCCGCGCAATATACCCATGACGTGGTCGAGCGCAAGCGCCTTGCGGCGTTTTTTTGAAATTGCCCTCAAGCTTTGGATTTTTCTGGGAAAATTGCGGAACCGCAGGCCGCTCAGGGGCGTTCACCCGGTGGCTTGCCGGGGTAAATGCCGCAAAATTGTGTTGCATATCGGTTCCAGTATATTAATTGTGTGATATTACCTTGAGGAAGTGCTCAATTGGAGGCGTGACCGCCTTTTTTGACGGACTCACGTGAGTATTAACTATATAAAGTGTAGCGAGTAGAAAGATATACCATGATTAGTGTTTTAAAATTTTTATTCCGGTTACTGGGATATGGCTTTCTCGCTGTTGCGATTGTTGCCGGAATCTCGGATGCAAGCAGTTCAATTGCACAATCACAAGTTTATCTTGCCCCGCTCGGGCATGTCTGGTCCAACCTGTCGCCCTACACCCTTGAGCTGGTCGGAAGTTCGGTTCAGCCGGGCCTGTGGGATGTCGCGCAGCGCACCGTGCTGGTCTGGCCGGTCTGGGCTGTCCTGGCTCCGCTGGGCATGCTGTTGTTGTGGCTCGGCGCCAAACGCCGGCGCCAGCTCGCCCAGTTCGCCTGAGGGGGCTCCGGGGACATTCGGATCGCCCGCTGATACCATCCGGCAGACCCAAGGGCCTGCCTGACAGGGGAGGGGGCTGGTTTCCGGCAGGCAGCCCAGTGCTGTTTGCTGTGGCAGCCCGTTCAAGTGACGCAATTCAGTCCGTTGAGCCGGAAAGACCGAAGATCGCGATTGGAAACTGTGTGTCACTTCGCGCGTTCTGGCCGGTAACCCGCATCGTCCTGCGATCTCTGCACACTCTTTGCCGAGCAGGCTGCGATCGCGGTCCGGCAGGCACATATGTTTGCCGGACGGCATAAACGGTTGTTTGTCGGGTCATGAACCGTCAAATTGTCCACTGGCCCTTGGCATGGATCGCATGCTGCGCCACATATATGGCTGACCATCAACCGGTAAGCGCACCTGATCCGCGCCCGTCCTAGTGTCTGTCTCAGGCTTCCGCCACCCGGCAGGCAAGACGGCGCTGGCAAGTGCCGGAGATCCTCCATGTCGTTCATGACCATGCTGTCCAAGAAATTTTCCCTGCCGGGCAAGGACGAAGCCTTGCCGGGGCGTGCCGAGGCGATCGTTCCCGCCGAACCCCATTTCGTCAACGGCAGGGCCCTTGCCGGACCCTACCCGGCGGGAATGAAGACAGTACTGTTCGGCATGGGGTGCTTCTGGGGGGCGGAACGGCTGTTCTGGCAGCTCACGGGCGTTCACGTGACCGCCGTCGGCTATGCCGGCGGCATGACGCCCAACCCCACCTACAACGAGACCTGCACCGGCCGCACGGGCCACACCGAGGCGGTTCTGGTCGTTTACGATCCAGCCAAGGTCACGCTTCAGGATCTTTTGAAGGTGTTCTGGGAAAACCACGATCCGACGCAGGGCATGCGCCAGGGCAACGATACCGGCACGCAATACCGCTCGGCGATCTATGTGGCCGATGAGGAGGACCTCAAGGCAGCCGGACAGTCCAGCGAAGCCTATCAGCAGGCCCTGAAGGCGAACGGCGTCCCGGCCTCCATCACCACGGAGATCCGCCAGCTCGATACGTTCTACTTCGCCGAGGAGTATCACCAGCAATACCTTGCCAAGAACCCGACCGGCTATTGTGGCATCGGCGGCACTGGTGTCGCTTGCCCGACAGGCCTCGGGCTGACTGCCTGAGCATTCGGCGAAAACATGACGCGGCCGACCTGCGGCAGACGAGATCTTTTTTTGAATTCGGACAGCGTCAGGGCCTCCGACCGGAACCGGTGGGAGGCCTTTTCATGTGCATTTTCCCTTCCCGGCCGGATCACTTGTGCTGATCGTGTGTGCCCGCAAGGGAAGAATTGGGTCTTCGAGACGTCCCGTCTTCAAATTATTTCCCAAATCACGAGTGAATTTGGTGTCCACAACCGAAAACTTCAGCATTTCTTAAAACAAAAACCGTGATTCTACGTATGAGTGCACATGTGTGGGGTTGATTCGATGACGCCATCCGCAAAGATCTTTGCGGTTACCTATTTTATTGGAGCCAGCATGCTGATGAGCCTCGGCGTGCTTCTGCCGGGCGGCAAGGGGCTGGTTGCGGTGTTCGCGAAGCCGGGCGGCCTGGCGGCTGCTGAAGTCATCGCAAGGGCCGAGGGTTCGATCATCTTTGTCCGCGACGGATCCTGGGTTGCACTGACCGAATCTGAAGATGATGAATTCATCGCCAGTCTGTATCGGGCCGGGGCCGGCTTTGTCGCTTCCACGGCTGTTGCACAGCTCTGTGCACGCTGGAACGGGGTTTTGGGGGAAAATACGATATGAATGAAACCACGAATACGACTTCTGGTCTTGACGCTTTTCGGGATACTTTCGCCAGGATCGCCGTCTATTTCATCTGGGCAAACGTTGCTGTGGTCATTGCGGCCGCCTGGCTGGTGGGCACGGTGTCCCTTGTGGCGGTGGGCGGTTCGGCGCTGGTCCTCGGGGCGGCAGCCACTGTCACCTGGATGAAATTCGGTTCCGGCGTGGAGACGCGGCTTGCAACCGCAATGTCCCTTGCCGGACTGGTCGCGCTTCTTGTCGCTTCCCTTGCCGTCCCCGCCGGGCAGGTGTCTTACCAGCTCGACGGTCACATGTATTTCTTCGCCGTCCTGGCGATCCTGGCGAGCTGGGTCGATTGGCGCGCGCTGGTGGCCTATGCCGCCATCGTCGCAGTCCACCACATCGTGCTCAACTTCGCCATGCCCTGGGCGGTGTTCCCCAATGGCGCGGATTTCGCCCGCGTGCTGTTTCATGCCACCGTCGTCGTGCTAGAGGTCGGCATCCTGTGGTGGATGACCAGCAATCTGGGCAAGGCCTTCGAAATATCCGACAAGGCGCGTCACGAAGCGGAGGAAGCCCGCGCCGAGGCGGTCTCCCTGCAGCGCCAGAGTGCCGACCATGACGAGGCGCAACGGCAAAGGGAAGTGCTCGTCAACGAGCGTATCGCGGCATTCCAGAACGACATCGCCGCCAGGCTGGACGAAGTCGGCCGCAAGGTGCATGAAATGCGCGGTTCGGCTGAGGAACTGGGCTCCGTTGCCAAGGATACCACCGGCCGTGCCGCGTCCGTGTCGGATGCTTCCGAAACGGCCTCCTCCAACGTGCAGATGGTCGCATCGGCCGCTGAGGAACTGTCGTCCTCCATCGCTGAGATTTCCCGCCAGGTCGAGCAGACCACGGGCATCGTGGTCCAGGCGACGGAAAATGCCCAGACCAGCAACACCAAGGTCGCCGGCCTTGCCGAGGCGGCCAACCGGATCGGCGAAGTGGTCACACTGATCCAGGCGATCGCCGAACAGACCAATCTTCTCGCACTCAACGCCACCATCGAGGCGGCGCGCGCGGGAGAGGCCGGACGTGGCTTTGCGGTGGTCGCGGCCGAAGTGAAGGAGCTGGCCACGCAGACGTCCAAGGCGACCGAGGAAATCGGTGCGCAGATTTCCGCCATCCAGGCGGAAACCAAGGATGCGGTTGCTTCCATCGGGCTCATTGCCACCACGATGGACGAGGTCAACAGCTATACCGCGGCCATTGCCGCCGCTGTTGGCGAGCAGGGCTCGGCAACAGCCGAGATTTCCCGCAATGTCGCCGAAGCGGCAGACGGCACCGGCCGGGTTGCGGAGAATATCGGCGGCGTGCGTGAAGCGGTCGAGAGAACCGGCAAGTCCGTCGCATCGATGGTGGAAGCCACGGAGGTCCTGGATGGGGACACTTCCGAAATGCGCCGCTCGATCGACGCCTTCCTGAAGGATGTTGCCGCAGCCTGACCGGTGGCCGCAGGATCAGACTTCAAGCGAAATGGTAGAACCGGCTGATTTCCAGCCGGTTCTTTTTTGCCCGATGGCCGTCCCGGATCACGTTTGGGCGCCGTCCCAGGGGATCACCTCCAGCTCAGGCCACAGCGCCTTCATCCGCTCCGCCTTCTCCGAATAGGTACGGGCGTTCGGCTGCACGTAGTTGGGCACCAGACGCATGGCGAAGAGATTGGCGAGGCCGAAGGGCGCCTGGAGCACGATCCTGCCGTCCAGGTCCAGCCGGGCCGCGACCGCGTGCGTGCGGGCCGCATAGGTTGTCAGAGAGTCGATTGAGCAGTCCAGCGGCCGGTAGGGACGCCCGAAACGCTGTTCGTACCACAGGTGCACCCGCGCCTGATTGCGCACCTCAAGCAAAGGGGCAAGGTCCGGCAGGGCGGCGTTCACTTTCCGGATGACGACGTCTTCCGCTTCCCATGACAGGTCAGTTCCGTCAAAATAGATGACGTCGAAATCCTTGATGCCGTGAAGGGGAGGGCGGCCGGTCAGGACATTCCAGACACTCTGGTAAATGCCGCCCGACACCAGCCAGCCGTCGGGCAGCGCGTGATCGCGTATGGAGGTGAGAATTTCCACCACATGGGGGAGCGTCAGAAGGATCTGTTCGAGCCGTGTGTAACGCTCGTCTTCGCGGGCGGCGTAAGGGACACCCAACCGGGTATCGGGGCCGGATCGGATTTTGGCATTTGCTGTCATGCTGGGGGTCTCGTCATCAGCATCGGAGGGCGGAATCCTACGCGATTCTGCGCGTGGGAAAACCCGGTTACCTGAAAAATGGCCGGAACGGCTTGACTATGCGCCGAGAGACGCCATCTCGCTGTCAGGATCAATGAACCGGGAAATGCATATGAGCCAGCAGCACAAGGGACCGTTTGCCGGAAACGGCGGGTCTGGAAAAGGCAGACCGGGATTGATGGCTGCCGCCGCCGCGGCGCTTGCCTTGTCGGCCGTGCAGCCTGCCGTGGCGCAGTCGGGGCGGCCCGACACGCGCTCGATGAGCTGCGCACAGGTTCAGTCTCTCATCAACCAGCGCGGCGGCGTCGTGCTGAGCACCGGCCAGCATACGTTCGACAGATACGTGGCGAACCGGAATTTCTGCCAGCATGGCGAAATTCTCAAACGCGACTACGTGCCGACCAAGGACAACAACAGGTGCTATGTCCAGAGATGCTCCAACAATCAGCCGTTCTATTTCGACTGAGTGAGCTGATCGCCCGCAGATCCCGGGGCCATCACCGATCGGGAGGGACTTGCAGATGACCGCAATGGTCAAGACGGTGTTCCGGAGGCTGCCGGTGGTGGCGGCTATCGGGGCCTTTTTCCTTCAGCCCGGCCTCCTGCAGGTTCAGGCACAGTCCGCACGGCCCGATACGCGCTCCATGAACTGCGCTCAGGCGCAGGCCATGGTCAAGCAGCGGGGCACAATCGTCATGTCGACCGGGCCGACGACCTACGAGACCTTTGTCGCCGATGCCCGCTATTGCGTTCCACGGGCAAGTTCGGTCCGGGCCAGATTTGCACCGACGAAAGACGATCCGAAATGTCCGGTCGGCAACAGGTGTTACCAGAACCGGAACAACCGCTGACCGATCTGAAAATCATGGAGCGTCGGGTGTCCAGGCCACTGTGCCGTTCTGCCCGTGTCGTAATTTTTTCCGGCAAGACTATCAATGCTGCCCGCATGGGCTATTGCAAATGGACCCCGTTTCACAAATATGGAACAAGGAGTACTGAAGCTCTTTTGTTAAATAAATTTGCCTGAAATCTCAGGAAAGGCTTTGCGATGAACGCGAACAACAACAAGAAACAACTATCAATTGCAGGGCTTGGCGTTGGAGCCGGGCTGGGTTGCGCTGCGTTGTTCTTGACTGTGCTGTCCGCGGAAGCGCAGACCCGGAGGCAACCCGACACCACCGCGCTCACTTGCGCGCAAACGCAGGCGTTGATTGACAAGTTCGGCGCGATCAACCTGAAATCCGGTCCCTACAAGTTCGACCGCTATGTTTCTGGCAGGAACCAGTGCGTTTCGGCCGGGAATGTGATCAGGACGACATATGTGCCGACCAAGGATGATTCCAGCTGTCCGGTAAAGATCTGTGCCGAGCAGGGCCAGCAACAATAATCAGTTCTCCCGAGCGAGCCGGGCGAACGCCCGATACATCGTTCGACAAATCAGTTGCCGGCGGCGAGATACCATGACGCCAAAAGCGCGCCGCACGGATATGTCCACGCGGCGCGTCGTGATTCAACGGTCCGGCAATCAGCTCCGCAGGGTGCCGCCGGTGGCTTTCTCGACATTGGCGATGATCCGGGCTGAAACAGCGTCGATCTCCTCGTCCGTCAGGGTCTTCTGGCGCGGCTGGAGCGTGACGTCGATGGCGACGGATTTCTGGTCGTCCGGAACGCCCTTGCCTTCGTAGATGTCGAAAAGAGTGACCTCGGAAATCAGGGACTTCTCCGCGCCGCGCGCCGCTTTCAGGAGTGTTTCCGCCGATACGTCCCGGGCCACGAGGAAAGCGAAGTCGCGCCGGACCGGCATGAGGCCGCTCGCGTTCAGCGCGCCCCTGGACCGGCCGCTCTTGCCCTTGGCCTGCGGCAGGGCATCGAGATAAATCTCGAATGCGGCCAGCGGACCTTCGATGTCCAGCATGGCGAGCGTGCGCGGATGAATTTCCCCGAATACGGCCAGGGTGTTCTTGGGGCCGAGCTTCAGGCAGCCGGACCGCCCCGGATGGAAGGTTGCCGGGGCATCCGCGACGACCTGAAGCTTGTCGACAGGCGCGCCGATTGCGGCCAGCGCGGCTTCCGCGTCGGCCTTGACGTCGAAAACATCCACATCGCCGGAGGCGCCCGACCAGTGGCGGCCGGCCCCCTGCAGTTTCGCCGTGCCGCGGCGCACGCCTGCGGCGACCATCTTCTGGCCGTCCGGCGTATCGTTCTCGAACACCTGTCCGATTTCGAAAAGGGCGACATCCCCGAAGCCGCGGTCCGCATTGCGCTGGGCAGCCGCCAGCAGACCCGGCAGCAGGCTCGGGCGCATGTCCGACATTTCAGGGGAGATAGGATTGGCCAGAGCCAGTGCCGCGTTGCCACCGCCGAAAAGCTCTGCCTGGCCCCTGGCGATGAACGACCAGGTGACCGCCTCGTTGAAGCCCCGGGCGGCAAGCGCGCGCCGGGATTTGCCACGGCGGATCTGACTGGTGGTCAGCACCTTCTGCCCCACGGTGCCCTGGCGCGGCAGCGGCGTCAGCGGAACCCGGTCCAGCCCGATGATGCGCACGACCTCTTCCACAAGATCTGCCTTGCCTTCAATGTCGGGCCGCCAGCTCGGGGCTGCGACACGAACCGTGTCACCGGCCCCCGAAATCCAGAACCCGAGGGATTTCAGGACGACATTGGCTTCCGCGTGCGAGAGGTCCACGCCGGACAGCCGCCGGATCTCCGAATAGGGGAAATCGATGATGTTGCTGCTCTCGGGAACCGATCCGGCCTGGACCGCCTCGGAGGCTTCGCCTCCGCACAGATCCAGCACCATGCGCGTGGCAAATTCCAGTCCCGGCATCATGTAGTCCGGATCGACACCGCGCTCGAAGCGGTAGCGGGCGTCCGTGTTGATGCCGAGCTTGCGGCCGGTGGCGGCGATGTCGTCCTCGTCCCACAAGGCGGATTCGATGAGAACGTTGACGGTCTCTTCGGTGCAGCCGGAGGGCACGCCTCCGAGAATGCCACCAAGGCTCTCGACACTGTTGTCGTCGGAAATCACGCAGACCGTCTCGTCGACGTCGTAGGTCTTGCCGTTGAGGCCTTCGAGGCTTTCGCCTCTCCGGCCGCGCCGGACCACGAGATCGCCCCTGACCTTGTCGGCGTCAAAGACGTGCAGCGGCCTTCCCTGGTCGAAGGTGATGTAGTTGGTGATGTCCACGAGGATGTTGATCGGCCTCAGGCCGATGGCCGTCAGCCGGTCCTGAAGCCATTGCGGCGACGGGCCGTTCTTCACGTTCCTGACCATGCGCAGGCCGAACGCCTTGCACATCGCCTTGGTGCCGGCGAAATCGAGCTTCACGTCGACCGGGCAGGGGTAGCTGCCGCGGATCTGCTCGTGAGAGCGTTCCTTGAGTTTGCCGAGCCCGGCCGCGGCCAGGTCCCGCGCGATCCCGTGAACGCCCGTGCAATCGGGGCGGTTCGGTGTGAGGCCGATTTCGATCACGGGCTCGTCCAGCCCCGCCCATTCGGCATAGCTCATGCCGACAGGCGCGTCTTCGGGCAGATCGATGATGCCGTCATGCTCTTCGGACAGTTCCAGCTCGCGCTCCGAGCACATCATGCCGAAGCTTTCCACGTCGCGGATCTTGCCGACCGACAGGGTCATGTCGAGACCAGGTACATAATCGCCCGGCTTGCCGAGCACACCGAGGAGGCCTGCTCGGGCATTCGGCGCGCCGCAGACGATCTGGACAGGGTCGCCCTGACCGGTATCGACCTTCAGGACGCGCAGGCGGTCCGCGTTCGGATGCTGTTCGGCCTCCAGGACCCTGGCGATACGGAAGGGCTTCAGACGGTCGGCGCGGTTGGTGACCTCTTCCACTTCCAGCCCGATCATCGTGAGGCGTTCCACGATCTCCTCCAGGCCGGCATCGGTATCCAGGTGCTCCTTGAGCCAGGAAAGGGTGAATTTCATGAGTGTTGCTCTTTGTCGGTCGTGCAGCGCATGAGCGCGCGAATCTGATGAAGTGGCGGTTAGTTGTTGAACCGGTCCAGCTCTGGAATGATCGTGGCCTGACCGTAGCTGTTGGCGAACCGGCGGCCGATATCTGACAGGTCCTGTGTCCAGAAGCGCACCATTTCCGGTGTGATCTGCTGTCCCGTGGCAATCGCCTGGGCCGCTTCCGTTTCAATCCTGTCCCGCAGGATGCCGAGCTCGAACTGGGCGGAATACTCGGCCCTGTACTTGCCCAGCCAGCCCATGGCGACAATCGCCACCATCACCAGAACCGCGGCGCTGCTGGTGAGGCCGGCCCATTTGGCCGTACCGCCGATACGCCGGTCGCTGGCGATCAGCACGATCGATGCAATGGTCAGAAAGGCGACGATATAGATCGCCTGGAGAAAGCTCTGGTATTTTTCCGCCGAACTTGCCTCATGGCCGGCGCGCAGCCGGGTGATGCGGTCGCGCAGATACAGCAGGGCGTCGGCTTCCGTGCCGAGCTTGTCGCGGAAATAGGTATCGCAAAACCGCAAACGGCCCCGGCTTTCGATCTTTTCGGCACAGGCCTCCAGAAACGATGTCGGTGTCGCGACACGGCTATCCTTGTCGGAGGTCTGGGCCGCCACCGGAAGGATGGCGGCGAGTGACAGAGCGGCAAGAATGAATAAGCGGGTCAGCAGTGACATGGGTATACGCCCCCCTTGAAGGTCCTGACGGTTAACTGGACAACCCGCCGAACAGCGTCGGCAGATCGAGAGGGCGGAAGCCGTAGTGCTGGATCCAGCGCACGTCCGCGTCGAAGAACGCCCTGAGATCCGGCATGCCGTATTTCAGCATGGCGATGCGGTCGATCCCCATGCCCCAGGCAAAGCCCTGGTAGACGTCCGGATCGAGACCGCAATTACGGATGACATTCGGGTGCACCATGCCGCAGCCGAGAATTTCCAGCCAGTCGTCTCCCTGGCCGATCTTCACTTCGCCGCCCGAGCGGTCGCACTGGATGTCCACTTCCATGGACGGCTCGGTGAACGGGAAGAAGCTCGGCCGGAAGCGCATCTTGACGTCCTCGACTTCGAAGAAGGCCTTGCAGAATTCCCTGAGCACCCATTTCAGGTGGCCGAAATGGCTCTCCTTGTCGATGACGAGCCCTTCCACCTGATGGAACATCGGCGTGTGGGTCTGGTCGCTGTCGCAGCGATAGGTCCGCCCAGGAATGATGACGCGGATCGGCGGCTCCTGGTCGCGCATGGTGCGGATCTGCACCGGCGAGGTATGGGTGCGCAGCAACAGGCGTTCGCCGTCTTCCTTCGGATTGAAGAAGAATGTGTCGTGCATCTCGCGCGCCGGATGGCCTTCGGGAAAGTTGAGCGCCGTGAAGTTCAGTTCATCGGTTTCGATGTCCGGACCTTCCGCGATGGAAAAGCCCATATCCGCGAAGATCGCAGTAAGTTCGTCAATCACCTGGCTGACCGGATGTATCCTTCCGGTTTCCGCCGGAGACGGGCGCAGCGGCAGGGTGATATCGATCTTTTCGCCGGCAAGGCGGGCTTCCAGCGCGGCTTCCGCCAGAACGTTCTTGCGGGTGGCGATGGCCTCGGTGATTTTCGCTTTCAGGCCGTTGAGGGCAGGGCCCATCACCTGGCGTTCTTCCGGGGTCATTTTGCCGAGCGTTTTCATCTGCTCCGAGATGGAGCCCTTCTTGCCAAGGACGTTGACCCGCAGCTCTTCCAGGGCAGCTTCGCTCTCCGCGCTTTCGATAGCGGCCAGGAGTTCGGATTCAAGAGTATCAAGATTGGACATGCGTGCTCAGATGGTTCGCGCGCGGCGCGCGCATGATGTCGAAACAGAAAGTCGGGGTCTTTTAGCGAATAATCGCACACATTGCCACGGTCTCAGCCGCATTAATGCGTGAGACCCCGTGAGGAGGAAAAGCGCTGGAATTGAAGCGCATTAGCGCCTAAATCGTCCGCAGGCAGGCCCTTGTGGCGCAATGCGGCGCTGGCCAACGTCCGCAATTGCGCGCAATCCGGTGACGGGTCCGGAACGTTGGATATGTGTGATGCGGTCACTCATGCGCGTCAATCTACTCCACGGACAGGGGATGGCAAGCAAAAAGGCAATTCAGGGAACTGCGCGCAGGACCGGAGGTGTACGCACGGTATTTGCCTTTTTGAAAGGAGGGGCGGTCAAGGCCGGCACTCTCGGAGATCAGGGGCGGACGAGTGGATCCTGCCCGGTAACCGAGTCCGCCCCCTTCGGCCGCCCGATGGAGGCCTGCAGCTCTTCTTTCAGCCAATTGCCGAAGGCCCGCTTGGCTTTTGTCTCCGGTGCATTCCGGCCGCTGATCAGCCAGTAGGCCATGCCCGTCGCAGGGCGTTCGGGAAAAGGGGCGATCACCTGGCCGCAATTCACCGCGTAGACGGCGAGTGTCTCCCAGGCGAGGAAGATGCCCTGGCCGGCAATGGCTGCGTCGAGGCACAGGGAGCCGTCGGAGAATGTCGGGCCGCACTGCAGAATGCTCTCGTCCAGCCCGAACAGGTCCAGCCAGCTCTTCCAGGTAAACATCTGCCCCGGATCGTGGATGATCGGCAGCTTGCCGATGTCCTTCGGTTCCCTGATCTTTTCGGCAAGTGCCGGACTGCACACCGGGAAGACCCGCTGGTTCAGCAGTTTTTCCGCTTTGACGCCGGGGTAGGGGCCGCGTCCGACGCGTATGCAAAGGTCCACGTCCGACGAATCCGGATCGACCAGATCGACCGTCGCCTCCACCCGAACCCGGATGCCGGGATGCGCCTTGCTGAAGGCTTTCAGGTGCCAGACGAGCCATTTGCCTGCGAAGACAGGGGCCACGGAGATCGTCAAAGCATCTTCCCTGCCGCGCTGCGTGGTGGCCACCGCAGTGGAAAGCGACGTCATGGCGGACGCCAGGTGCGGCTGCATCGCGAACATATGCGCGGTGGGAAGAAGCAACCTGTTCTGCCGTTCGAACAGTTGCACGCCAAGCTGGGCTTCCGTCTTCTGCACCTGCTGGCTGACGGCGCCGACAGTGACGCCGAGTTCTTCCGCGGCTGCCTTGACTGAGCCAAGACGGGCGACGGCTTCCACGGCCCTGAGGCCGGACAGGTGAATGCGGTTCAGATTTTTCATTATAGATAATCTAAACCAATCAGCAGAAAAAGTCGATTTTTATAGCCAAAAAATTGGTCTAAATAAAAGCATAGCTAAATTCAGAAAAAGAAGGATTTGGCGATGACAAGAACAATAATAAGGAGACTTAAAGTCATGATGAAACTGTTTATGCGCCGCCAGCTGACCGCCAGACCGGCGTCCGCTTACGACCGCACGGATCCGCTGTCCCATCCTGCGATCCAGCGCATGAGCCAGCGCGAACTGGCTGACCTGCCGTTGAACCGGCGTTGACGAGACCCTGATCGGCTTGTCGGCCGGTCATGACCGGTGTCTTTCGGTGGGAAGCCGATCGGGTGAATTTGCGAAGTCAGAAAACGGCGCCGGTGTCCCCGGCGCCGTTTCTGTTTCGGCGTTCAGTCAGGCCTGCGGCACCGGAGCGCGATCGGCATAGTGTGCGATCCCGTTTCCAAAGGACCAGTTTTCCATCTTTGTTTCCACCAGATTGATGAAGATGTCTTCCGCCCGGACGCCGGCCTCCCGCACCAGCCCATCGGCAATCCGGGCAAACAGCGCTTTCTTCTTTTCCACCGGCCGGGTGTCGCTGACGGTTAACTGGATGACGATCAGGTCGTCGGAGCGGCTGATGTCCATGTAATGACGGCCGAACAGGAAGTCCTCCGGGGCATGTTCCGTGATCATCATGAATTTGTCATCCTCGGGCACGTCGAAGGTCTCCCGCATGGCCTGATAGATTTCAGCCAGTATGACGGCTTTCCGTTCTGCGGATTTGGAGCCTTTCAGCAGGGATACGTTTGTCAGCGGCATGTCGTCCTCCATTCGAAGCGGTGATGGACAGACGGTAGATGTGTGAGATAAATTTCAAAAACAAATCTTTGATATTTCAAAAATCTAAAATTAGAATGATTGGATGAGCGATCTCGATATGGATCTCCTGCGAGCATTCGTGCGTGTCACGGAAACCGGCAGCTTCACGCGAGCCGGACAGTTGACGGGCGCAAGCCAGTCGGCGGTCAGTGTGAAGATCCGGAAACTGGAAGAACGGCTCGGCGAGGCGTTGCTGAGCCGGTCGCCGCGCTCCGTGCGGTTGACAAGTTTCGGAGCACGGTTCCTGAACGATGCCCGCGACCTGATCGATCTTCATGACCGGATCGCTTCCCGCGTCTCCGGCGCGGAAGCGCGCAAGCCGTTGCTTCTTGGCATCAGCGATCATGCGGCAGGACACAAGCTGCCGGCCATCATCGCGGAGCTCAGCAAGGCGCTGCCCGGACACCGGCTTCATGTTTCTGCTGGTCTTTCTGAAGACCTTTACCGGGATTTCAAGGCCGGACTGTTCAGCGCCGTCATCGTGCGGGCGGAAGATGTCGACGTGCCGGGACAGACGGCCTTTGAGGAGGACCTTGTCTGGACGGCATCCGGAAATTTCGTCTGGCCGGCGGACAGTCCGTTTCCCCTGGTCGCGCTTAACGGCAGTTGCGCTCTGCGGCGGCTTGTCGTTGCAAGCCTCAAGGAAGCCGGGATCGCCCGGGAGGATGTTTTTACCGGGACGGGCGTCGGTACGCTCCAGGCAGCCGTTGCCGCCGGACTTGGTATTGCCTGCCTCGACCGCAGAAACATGCCTGCAGGGTGCCGTGATGTCGGCAGTCTCTATTCACTTCCCACGCTGCCACTTACCCGGATGGCGCTCTACACTCGGGCGGACCGGGGGCAGGGGGGCGCCATCGGCTCGGCGATCCTGCGGGCTTTTCAGCAGCATGGATAGGTTCAACGGCGCTCGGAAAATGCCTTGACCTGGAGTGACTCCAGGCCGGTAGGTTCGTTACCGCAACACACGAGCAGAGCCCATGAGAATTTCTGAAGCCTCCGCGAAAAGCGGACTGAGCGCCGACACCATCCGGTATTACGAAAAGTCGGGGATCGTTCCTCCGATTGCGAGAGGTCCGGACGGATTGCGGCGCTTTTCGCCTGAAAACCTGGAGTGGCTCACGCTGCTTTACTGGCTCCGCAAGACCGGAATGCCGATGAAGGAGATGCAGCGGTTTGCGTCGTTCTACCGGCAGGGAGAGGCAACCGTTCCACAGCGCAGGGATCTGCTTTTGAAACATGAACAGCGACTGCAGGAACGCCGGGCGGACCTCGCCAGGTGCGAGGAAGTCCTGAGCTACAAGCTCGCAGCGTATGACAGGATCGAGGGAAACAGGTCATGAAAATTATTGTCGTCGGAGCCGCGGGAGCGATCGGTCAGGCGGTGTGCGCCGAACTGGCACCAAGGCATGACATCATCACCGCCGGACGCTCTTCCGGGGATATCCGTGTCGATCTGGCCGATCAGACAAGCATCGAGGCGATGTACCGGGCTGCCGGCGCAGTGGACGCTGTCGTCTGTGCGGCGGGCGAAGTCGAATTCGGCCGGCTTTCCGAGATGACCGGAGAAAAATACCTGTTCGGGTTGAAGAACAAGGTTCTCACCCAGATCAACCTGGTGCTGGCCGGAATGAATGTTCTGACCGATGGCGGATCGTTCACGCTGACGAGCGGCATTCTGGACCGGGATCCTGTCCGGGAGGGCTCGGGATCTGCGACTGCGAACGGCGCGCTGGCCGGTTTCGTCAAGGCGGCGGCCATCGATATGCCGCGCAGCCTGCGCATCAATGTGGTCAGCCCCGGCCTGCTTCAGGTTTCAGCGGAAAGATACGGCGCCATCTTTCCCGGCCATGATCCCGTCTCTTCGCGCCGTGTCGGTCTTGCTTATGCCAAGTGCATTGAAGGCGCCGCAACAGGGCAGATGGTGCCGGTGGACTGAAACCCGGAACATTTGGTAGTGATCTTAAAGACCAGATTAGATGCAGTTCGCCTGAAATGAGGTCCAGTTCACGCCGAATGAAGCTCGTTCTGTCGCAATTTCTGAACACCATTCTTGTGAAAGGTTCTCGGCGCGCTTTCGCCCGCGCCTTGCACCAAGAGGCTTGGCGTACGGGTCTTCACCATCGTTTTCAATCTGGCCAGTGACGACTTGCGCAACTTGTGCGGTACGTAGAATGGTTTCGGTGGGGAGCTTCTGTCTTTCAGTGTCGGTAGTTGTTATTCCCCACTTGGCAGATAATAAGTGAACGGGTCAGTTGACCCGACGTCGCCATGACGTTCGATTTCGCCACGTGTGATCATGCGACGGCAGGTGGAGTTGACACGCTGTTGGTAACCGTCCATTCCGAAAATAGCTTGGGCCAGTTCTGCTTCTGTCAATCCAGGCTGTTCGGCTACTCGTTCCTTAATCCGTTCTTGCACTGTAGCCATGATAATCCCCATTATTTACGCTAAACATTTTGGAAATGGCGGCGGGATTCGAAAGAGCGCGTCAGTGCCACCTAATTTTAAGAAGAAGTAATGCCGAACGTCCAGCTTAGGACTTCTTCACGAATTCCGTCAGGATGACGATCCGCTGGTCGTTCACCCGGCCTTCGATATGGGCCGGGTTGTCGGCAATGAGGCCGATGTTGCGCACGGCCGTGCCGCGTTTGGCCGTGAAGCCGGCACCCTTCACCTTCAGGTCCTTGATCAGGGTCACCGTATCGCCGGACGAAAGGATGGCGCCATGGGTGTCCTTGTGAACCACACCTGTGTCTTCACCGGTCCCGTCAGCCTGCTGGCCGGCCTTTGCCCAGGCAAGAACGTCGTCTTCCAGATACAGCATGTCCAGAAGATCCCGGGCCCAGCCTTCCTCCGGCAGTCGTGCGAGCACGCGATAGGCGGAGACCTGGACGGGCGGAACCTGGCTCCAGGCAGTTTCGTTCAGGCAATGCCAGCGGGGCGGTTCGATGACAGTGGTGCCGGAGATCTGGTCCGAGCAATCGGCGCAGGCGAGGATCGCCATATCCGCGCTGCCGTCCGCTTCAGGTCCGATCTCCAGCACCGCCGGCGCTTCGGCGGAGCCGCAGAGTTCGCAGGCGTTGCCGGCCCGTTCACGCAGGGTCTGCTCCATGGTCATTTCCCCACTTTTTGGTCCGTAGGTGCCAAAGGCCCAAGTGCTGTAGCCTCTGTCAGCCTGTCCGACGGCGTTCCGCGTGTGTTCGAAGCGCGACCGCTTCAGCACGTTCGACGGTGCTGCGCACCTTGCACTCGCGTGCGTTCGAAGCGTGACCGCTTCAGCACGTTCGACGGTGCTGCGCACCTTGCACTCGCGTGCGTTCGAAGCGTGACCGCTTCAGCCCGCTCGACGGTGCTGCGCGCCTTGCACTCGCGTGCGTTCGAAGCTCGTGAAGGTCCACCGGACCTTCACGTCGGGCAAAGCCCGACCGCTTCTCACTCATCCATCTTCAGGGCCTGGATGAAGGCTTCCTGCGGGATTTCGACCTTGCCGAACTGGCGCATCTTCTTCTTGCCGGCCTTCTGCTTTTCCAGCAGCTTGCGTTTACGCGTGGCGTCGCCGCCGTAGCATTTGGCGGTCACGTCCTTGCGCAGGGCCGAGATGGTTTCGCGGGCGATCACCCGGCCGCCGATGGCGGCCTGGATCGGGATCTTGAACATGTGCCGCGGGATCAGTTCTTTCAGCTTTTCGCACATGGCGCGGCCACGGCGCTCCGCCTGGCTGCGGTGCACGAGCATGGAAAGCGCGTCCACCGGCTCGTCATTCACCAGGATCGACATCCTGACCAGATCGCCGGCGCGGTAGTCGGAAATCTGGTAGTCGAAGGAGGCATAGCCCTTGGAGATCGATTTCAGCCGGTCGTAGAAGTCGAAGACCACTTCGTTGAGCGGCAGGTCATAGGCGACCAGGGCGCGCGAGCCGACATAAGACAGATCCACCTGAATGCCGCGACGTTCCTGACACAGCTTGAGGATGCCGCCCAGATAGTCGTCCGGCGTCATGATCGTTGCCCGGATCCATGGCTCGCGGATCTCGGTGATCTTGACCACGTCGGGCATGTCCGCCGGGTTGTGCAGATCGATGTCCGACCCGTCCGTCAGCGTCATCTGGTAGACGACTGACGGCGCGGTCGCGATCAGGTCGAGGTCGAATTCGCGGTAAAGCCGCTCCTGAATGATTTCCAGATGCAGCAGACCCAGGAAACCGCAGCGGAAGCCGAAGCCGAGCGCGGCGGAGGTTTCCATCTCGAAGGAGAAGCTGGCGTCGTTGAGGCGCAGCTTGCCCATGGCGGCGCGCAGGTCATCGAAGTCGTTGGCATCGACAGGAAAGAGACCGCAGAACACCACCGGCTGGGCAGGCTTGAAGCCCGGCAGGGCTTCCGCGCAGGGCTTTTTCTCCAGCGTTATGGTATCGCCGACGCGGGTGTCGGCCACTTCCTTGATCGACCCGGTGATCACGCCGATCTCGCCGGAATGCAACTCGTCCACCTGCAGGAACTTGGGCGTCATCACGCCGACACGATCGACATCGTAGGCCGCGCCTGTTCCCATCATCTTGATCTTCTGGCCCTTCTTCAGCGAGCCGTTGATGACCCGCACAAGAACCATGACGCCCAGATAGGTGTCGTACCAGCTGTCGACCAGCATCGCCTTCAGCGTGTCGTCCGGGTCGCCCTTCGGCGCCGGCAGCTTCTGGACGATCGCTTCCAGGACGTCCTCCACGCCGAGACCGGTCTTGGCGGAGATCATACAGGCCTCGGACGCATCGATGCCGATGACATCCTCGATCTGTTCCTTGATCCGGTCCGGTTCGGCGGCCGGCAAGTCGATCTTGTTCAGCACCGTGACGATCTCGTGATCGTTGTCGATGGCCTGGTAGACGTTGGCCAGTGTCTGGGCTTCCACGCCCTGTGAGGCGTCGACCACCAGCAGCGAGCCTTCGCAGGCCGCAAGCGAGCGGGAGACCTCATAGGCGAAGTCCACATGACCCGGCGTGTCGATCAGGTTCAGCGTATACTGCTGACCGTCCTTGGCGGTATAGATCAGCCGGACGGTCTGGGCCTTGATCGTAATGCCGCGCTCGCGTTCGATATCCATCGAATCGAGGACCTGCGTGGTCATTTCGCGGTCGGTCATCGTGCCTGTCATCTGGATCAGCCGGTCAGCCAGCGTCGACTTGCCGTGATCGATATGCGCCACGATGGAAAAATTGCGGATGTTGGAAAGTGTCTTCGTCGTCATGGCCGCCCGTTTACCACCGCATTTTGATTTCGACCAGTGAATTGCGCGCTCAGGAAGTCGAAATCTGGTGGTTTTGAAGCAAAATATGGCTATTCGAACGGGCGCGCGACCCTGGTCTGCCGTCAGCCGGCGCGGAAGGGAAAAAATGCCGGGACCGGGTTGAGGCCGGTTCCTCTCTTTTCACGGTGTTTGCTCTTAAAGCGGCGAGAAACTTGTGCTAGCGATTGATTGATAAAATTACCAAGGATAAGTTTATGAACGTCCGCGATGCTGTGCCGAAGGACATTCTTGCCATTCTGGCCATTTACAACCGCTCGATCCGCGAGACCACGTCCTCCTGGACGAACCGGGAGGAAAGCCTCGACGACAGGTTGACGTGGTTCGAGGGCCGCAAGAAAAAGGGGTTGCCGGTCCTGGTTGCCGAGAATGATCAGGGCCAGATTCTCGGGTTTGCCAGCTTCGGCCCGTTTCGCCCGCGCGAAGGCTACCGTTTCACGGTGGAACACACGGTCTATGTCGACCCGAAGGCACAACGTCAGGGCGTTGCCACCTCCTTGCTGTCTCAGCTTGTCGAGATCGCCGGCGCGAATGGCCTGCATCTGCTGCTGGGTGTCATCGACGGGGAAAATACGGCTTCAATCGCCCTTCATGAAAAACTCGGCTTCGAAGTCACCGGACGATTGCCGCAAGCCGGAACCAAGTTTGGCCGCTGGCTGGACCTTGTATTGATGACCCGTGTTCTCAACGCGGGAATGCCTGCACCTGAAAAATGAGCGGATGAAACGGAGCTTCCCTGTTTGGGCAAGACCCGGCCCGGAAGGGGCAGGCCAGACTGCTGACACGCCTGATTTCGTCATCAGTTTGAAGACCCGGCTTAAAGAGGGGCCGGGCTTTGAGGTCATGCGGCTGCCTGATGGCCGCAGCAGAGGCCGCTGATCGCCGAGATATGCCGGTGATCCGTACCGCAGCAGCCGCCGAGCACGCGGACCCAGGGCATATGGTCCAGAATCTGGCGGTAACGCATCGCCAGATCCTGCGGATCGCCGATGTCCAGATCTTCCGCCGCATCCAGCTCCGCGTGGCTCATCCGGGAAGCATTCGCACGGATGCCGCAGATGCGTTTCACCCATGCACCGCCCTGCTTCAGAACCTCGCTGAAATGAACCGGATGGGCGCAATTGACCATGTAGTAGGCGACGGAATTGGTACTGACCGCATCCACGGCATCGATCGCGTCGCCGAGATACTCGCCGGACGGCAGACGGCCATCGGTTTCGACCGTGAAGGAAATCACGCAGGCGATCCCGATCTTCCTTGCGACAAGCGCTATCGCGGCGGCCTCCTGCACATTGGTCATGGTGATCGCCGAAACCATGTCCGCATCGCTTTCATGAAAAACTTCGATCTGGCGGCCATGGTAGTCGTAGGCGTCGATGACGTTAGTCAGCTTGCCGGCAAGATATCCGTCGCCGCGCGGCCCGATGCAGCCACTGATACCGAAGGGGCTGGCGTCGCTCCGGTATTCGTCAGCCAACTCGCGCAGAGTCCCGATCGCATCGCTGTTGGCGGCGTCTAGGGCGCTTGCGGAATAGCCGAGCTTTTCCGCCCAATCGGGATTGGCACGCCATGTCGGACTTTCAAGAACGAAACCGGCGCCACAGTCGACTGCGGTCTGCGCGTAAGGGCGGAAGTAATTCTTCAGCCGGTCGCGCCCTTCCGGAGTCTTCAGCAGGGTAAAGGATGCAAAGTGAGGCAGCTCGATGCCGTCAAGAAATATCAGGCTCGTTTCCAGGCCACCATCGGTGAGGAACATCTGCTCCGATCGATGGGGAAGTATTCCGGCGGGTCTTGTCATATGAAAATCCAATCTGGTTCAAACGATGCGGATGTCGATCCGGCGTGCGAAATAAGGCAGCGGGCCGCGACTGTTATCCGATGCCGCGAGAAGATCCAGAGGTCTCCATCTCAGATTGCGCAATTGGAAAAAAGGAAGTGACAACGGTCACACCGCAAACAGGCGATCTTCACAAAAACAGCGTGTTTTCGCCGGTTCGCTGCCGGTTAATCGTCAGTTCGCCGTCAGGACCGACCGGCAATCGCGCGGCAGCGCGGCAAGGGCCATGGGACGTTTCTTGACCACTTTCGGCTTGTCATCCGGCTTGGGCGGGTTTTTCGGCACCCAGGGTTCGTCCGACAACCAATATGTCAGGTTGGACCCGCAACCGTCGCCGGGAGGCGGTGGGTTCTGGTTCTTGCAGCCGACGCTGCCGGCCGGACAGGAAAGCCGGACATGGAAATGGTAGTGATGCCCCCACCATGGCCGGACCTTGCGCAGCCAGGTGCGGTCGCGGCTTGTCTCGAAATCGCAGAGCGCTTTCTTGATTGTCGGATTGACGAAGATTCGGGCGACACGCTTGTCCGACGCCGCGCGGCGGATCAGCCTGGCATGGACGTCGGTCCATTTCCTCGGGTCCACACGGCGGTCCGCGCCTTTCACGTCCAGCGGCCCGATCAGCATGGACGTCGCCGAGACGTCCTCGCGTTCCTTCCCACTGAGACGGCGTCCCGGCATTTCCGTCAACCAGATATCGGCATCCAGTCCGATCTGGTGACTGGCATGGCCGGACGTCATGGGCCCGCCGCGCGGCTGTGCCAGGTCGCCCACGAGAAGTCCGTTCCAGCCGACCTTGGGTGCATCCTTCGCCAGGTCTTCCAGATAGTCGATCAGCTCCGGATGACCCCAGTTGCGGTTGCGAGACAGCCGCATGACCTGCCAGGTCGGCCCGTCCTTCGGCAGGGCCGCGCCACCGGCAAGGCAGCCCTTGGCATAGGAGCCGATGGACCGGGCCTTCAGGGGCGCCGGACCGTTCGCCGCTCCGAAATAGTCTTTCGCCGGAAACTTGGAATAAAGCACGAGCTCGGGTTTGGTCGCCACATAGCCGTCCGGAACGTCGCGTTTTTTCACCGGCACGGGCACACCGGCGACCAGTTGCAGGCTCGGCCGGTATTCTTCGGCGACGATGTCGCCTCCCGGGGCGGGCTTTGCCGTAGGCACGGGTGTGAGCGCTCCGGCATCCGAAGCCATCGCAACCAGTGTCACAAGGGCGGCGATCAGTCCCGAGGATGCCGAGAAGGGGCGTTCCCAGACGCTCGATGCAGTATTCCGCGCTGCCGGATTGCGCATGCTCACCTTGAACCCTCGTGCTTCGCAGGCTGAATTATGCAGCATGCACCAATTCAGGCGGTTCCGCATCCGATTCCCGGACCTGGTGGTGGGTTTTCATCAAATCGGCGATCTCGTCCAGAAGAACCGTGTTGTCGCGGATCACCCGGTCGGCGGCGCCGTTGAGCGCAATTATGTTGCCGGGCCGGGCATTGTCCATGGCTTCGGCTTCCGGCGGCAGGGTGGCGTCAAGGCGGTGATAGGTGACACCGGGCATTTCGGCAAACAGATGGCGCGCCTGATAGGACGCCGTCTGCGATTGTCCGTCAGAGAAGATTGAAAGAATGGGTGCACCCCTGGAAGGCTGCATCCAGCCAAGTGCGCCCCAGCCGCTGGCGTTTTTGTAGGGAAACGCCCGTTCCGCCGCCCGTCCGCTGCCGAGGGACAGAATGACGAGTTCGTCGGAAGCCCAGCCGATCTTGCGTGCTTCCAGATAGGCCGCGATTGCCGGATCGTTCATGAACACATCGCCGCCGACAAGCGCTTCCTCGCGCTTGCGTGACAGGTTCTCGACCCGAGCGGGTTCGAAATAGGAGGGCGTGGCCGTCGCAGCGCGCACGGCCTGCCAGAAATAATAGTCATCCGCCCGGCCGCCGTTTTCCTCCAGTCCGTTGGTCAGGAATACGGCGCGCCGTTGCTCGATATCATATGCGGTCAGCACCAGCCGGGTGAGGCCGCTTGCCATTGAAGTCCAGCCGAAGCGCTCTTTCAGAAGCTTTTCCAGCGGGCGGGCATCGTAGGTCTCGTCGAAAAGGCCGAGCGGCCGGGTCACCGCGTGCGCCAGCCGGTCGCTGATCGAATGGGTGAGGATCTCCCGCGCCTCGCGCTCGAAGAAGCATCTCAGCTCGGAAATCGTGGCAGCCGCCTCGCCAGCCGAGCTGCCGGGGCGCGGCGCGCACAGTCCGGCGGTGATCAGTCCGCCGGAAGCGGTTCCCGCCATCAGATCGAAAACCTTGTGCATTGGCGACATGATGCCGCGATGGATCAACCGGCTCTCCAGAGCCTCGAGTATGCGCAAGGGTATCAGGCCGCGCATGCCGCCGCCGTCAATGGAAAGAATGAATCGTTTTTTCTGGGCCATCTCTTGTCCCCGGGTGGTCGAAAAGGAAGGGGCTGCGCCGCATCCGGCAGCAACGGAAACTTTTTGTCTTTCTCTGATTGTTTGCCTGCAATTGCGACGCGGCAATGGCAAAGCGCAAAACTAGGGCCTGTTTATTGAAAAATCGGCGTGCGGATGGTTAAGCAATTCAGGCAAATTTGCTGTTTTTCCGCGTATCGGGAACCGATATCGAAGTCCTGCGTCTTCACTCTTTGTCCCGCGGCCGAATTCGGAATAGGATCGGCCGGATTTTACAACCCTCAGCAGGAAGCTCCATGAATATCGATCTCCTCCGCCGTCTTTGCGAAACCCCCGGCGTGCCGGGTCACGAGCACCGGGTCCGTGAATTGATCCAGGCAGAAATCAAGGGCCTGTTCGACGAGGTCACCGTTGATCCG
The DNA here is from genome assembly GCF_001624695.1 of Labrenzia sp. OB1. Taxonomy (GTDB): domain Bacteria; phylum Pseudomonadota; class Alphaproteobacteria; order Rhizobiales; family Stappiaceae; genus Roseibium. Next base: position 35,178 of record NZ_JSEP01000018.1, read on the forward strand.
ATGGGCTCGTTGCTGTGCCGCCGCGACAGCCGCAAGGCCTCGAAAAAGAGCGCGCCTCAAAAGGTCATGCTGTTATGCCATATGGACGAGATCGGCTTCCTGGTCTCCCATGTGACAGACAAGGGCGACCTTCATGTGCAGCCCGTTGGCGGCTTTGACGCGCGCAACCTGTTTTCCCGCCGCGTGCTTGTCTCGACGGACGAGGGCGACTTCAAGGGCGTCATGAACCCCGGCGGCAAACCCATCCATATTTCCTCGCCGGAAGAGCGCAAGAAGATCCCGGAACCGAAGGACTTCGTGGTCGATCTCGGCATGGGCGAGAAGGCGAAGGAAATCGTCAAGGTCGGCGATATGGTCACCATGGACGAACCGCTGATCGAGATTGGCGACAAGGTGGTCTCCAAGGCGCTCGACAACCGTATCGCCTGCTGGCTTGGCATCGAGGCTCTCAAGGGCGTCGGCAAGAGCAAACACGCTTCGGAAATTCATGTCGCCTTCACCTGCCAGGAAGAAGTTGGCCTGCGCGGCGCGCGCACGGCGGCCTTCGCCATCAAGCCGGATATCGGCTTCGGGGTCGACACCACGCTTGCCTGCGACACACCGGGCGTTCCCGAACAGGACCGGACCACGGTTCAGGGCGAGGGCTTCGGCCTGCATGTCAAGGATTCCAGCTTCATCGCCGATCGGGGCCTGGTCAAGGAAATCGAGGCGATTGCCGTCAAGGAAAAGATCCCGTTCCAGCGCACCATGCTGGCGGCCGGTGGCCAGGACGGCGCGGCGGCCCAGCAGGCGGCGGCCGGGGCCAAGGCGGTCGGGATCGTTGTAGGCACCCGCTATATCCATACGGTGACCGAGATGATCCACAAGGCCGACCTGCAGGCGGCTCTCGATATTCTGGTGGCGTATCTGAAGAAGGCCTGAGCCTGCCAGCATATTTATGCTGAAGACGTCTTCAGCACCGGAATGGAAAACGGGCGGCGAACTTTGGAATTCGCCGCCCGTTTTTCAGGTTTCCTGGTGCCTCTGGGGCTTTCAATTCGAATTGCCGTTTCGGAAAGCGACCTCAGGCAAGAAGCCCTGCCAGGTTGGACACCTGATCGCCGGTACCGGCGTAAAGCTCGCTGACGGAAGCGCTCTGATAGTTGAACGAGGAGCCGTTGTCGGATTCGCCCTCGATGGCAGAGGCGGTTGCCGAACGCACCGAGAGGCCGGTTGCGCTGTCGTATGACACGCGCTCGTAGGAGACGAACTGCGCGGAAAGTGTCTCGCCACCGACTTCGGCTTCAATTGTCGTCGTCGAAATTGTCGCGCTTTCATAGGCAATGGAGGCCGACGCGCCGCCATCGTCTTCTCCAAGCGCTGCTTTCAGTTTACCCGCGGTGTTCTGATAGTCCTCGACCGTGGCAAGAGTGCCGTCCTTGTCGTCCTCGTCGCCGGTTTGTTCGGCCTTGCCCTTTTCCACCGCGTCCTGAAGCGCCGCGATCACCACAGCGTCTTCCTCGGCCTTCTTGCTGGCGACCTCAAGAGCGCTGACAACAGGTGCTTTTTCAACGTCCTGACCCTTGGCATCTCCGGAGCCACCATTTGAATAGGACGCCATGAAAAGGCTGGAGCTCTGGGTGGTGGTCTCGATGGAAATCTGCATGAAGCTCGGATCCTGCGAATTCGGACCCTTCTGGTCCGGCAAAAAGACCCCTCCACCATTATGCAAAAAACTTAACAGGCCATTAACTATTGTTTTCTGCATTCAACACGACATGCTTTAGCGCCCGGCCCGGTTCAGGACCCGTTTGAAAAGGCTTTCTCCAGAAAACGCCCGCCGAGCACCATGCCGCGTTCGTCGATGCCGTGGCCGAGGCCATCGAGTTCATGAAGGGTCGCGGCGACGCCGGCGCTCTCGAGCGCCTTCTGAGCTGCTTCCGCGTTATAGCAGGGCACCACGTCGTCATCTGTTCCGTGAACGATCAGCACCGGGCTTTGTGTGTTGACGCCCTCCAGTCTGTCCACTCCGGGTAAGAGCCCCGAAAAGCCCACAAGAGCGGAAGGCGCGACGCGGCGGCGGAGACCGCACTGGAACGTCATCATGGCCCCCTGGCTGAACCCGACAAGCGCCAGCGCGCTGTCGTCCAGGGAAAGGGCCTCCAGTTCGGCGTCGAGAAACCGGTCGAGAACCGGTTGGGCGGTTTCCGCACCGATCCTGTATTCCGCCGGGGAGCGTTCGCTCAGCGCGAACCACTGGCGGCCGCCGAAAGCTTCGAAGGGCAGGAGCTCCGGTGCGTTCGGGGCAATGAAGGCGGCATCTGGAAGCCGGCCCTGCCAGGCGCGGCCGATGTCGATCAGATCCGCGCCATCTGCGCCGTAGCCGTGCAGGATAACGACAAGCTGCCGGGCCGGTCTGCCGGAAGCGGGCACAAGACGGGGGCCGTCGAGAAGCGGGCGGGGGTGCGTGGTCATCGGATCAGTCTGCCAGCGTTTTTTCCTGAAAGCGCATGAAAGGAAGCGCGATCAGCATGGAAGCCAGGATCAGAACGCCCGCCAGGGCGAAAGGAGCGCCGGGGAAGACGATCGCCGCGTCCGGACCGGAGAAATAGGCGAAGGTCTGGGTCATCACGAAGGGACTGACTACCATGGAGAGCCCGGCGGCACTGGCGATCAGGCCCTGAAGTTCGCCCTGGGCGTTGTCCGGAATGCGGTTGGACATCAACGCGGTGAATGCGGGAGTGGCCAGCGCCCCCAGCGCGGCGAAGGAAATCAGCGCGTAAACCATCCAGCCCTCATTGGCCACGGCAAGACCGCCGAATGCCAGAAGGTTGGCGCACAGTCCCAGAAGCAGCGTGCGTCCGGTGCCGAGCTTCGGTTCCAGAACCCGGATCAGATAGCCTTGAACGAATGCGAAGCCGATCCCGACCGCCGCGAGCGACAGGCCGATATCGGCCGGGCTCCAGGCAAAGACCTCCTCCACATAGTAGCTCCACACGGCGGGATAAACGTAATGGGCGATGTCGAACAGAAAGACCGCAATCAGCAGTGTACGGACTGCCGGATAGGCCCCGATCTGCTTCAGCGCACCGAAGGGGTTGGCGCGCTTCCAATCGAAGGTTCTCCGGTTTTCGTCCTTGAGCGTTTCCGGCAGCATGAAGTAGCCGAACAGGAAGTTGATCAGGGAAAGCGCCGCTGCCGCATAGAACGGCGCGCGCGGACCATATTCCCCAAGGATGCCGCCGATGATCGGACCGAGAACGAAACCGATGCCGAACGCAGCGCCGACCAGGCCGAAATTCCGGGCGCGCTCGTTCTTTGGGGAGACGTCCGCGATATAGGCGGAGGCCGCGGAATAGGTTGCGCCCGAAACACCTGACAGGGTCCGTCCGACAAACAGCACCGCAAGATGCCAGGACATCGCCATGATCAGATAGTCAACGGCCATGGAGAACATGGAGACCAGAAGGACCGGACGGCGGCCGAACCGGTCAGACAGGTTGCCGAGGAGAGGGCCGCAGGCGAATTGCATCAGCGCGTAGACAACGCTCAACGCCCCGCCCCAGCGAGCGGCATCGCTCACAGGCAGGGCCGTCAGTTCCGTCAGAAGCGACGGCATGACCGGCATCATCAGTCCGATGCCCATCGAGTTGATGGTCAACGTCACCAGGATGAACGCGAGCGCGCTGCGTTTGGAAAGTGGGGACCGCACCTTGTCTTCCCGCGGATATGGGCCGGTGTTGCGACGGAAGCCGGAATTATTCGGCGGCCACCACGGCCGGCTGCTCCCAGTGACCCTTTTCGATCTCCGCGATCTGCTTGTCGATCTGCGCGGTGACGAACCGCGAGAACGGTCCGAGATGGACGTAAAGCGCCAGCATCATCATCACCGGCTTGATGGCCCGGAAATTGGTGAAGGCGGTCTTGATCAGGGTTTTCCAGAAAGGCAGACGATACGTCGTTTCCTTGAAGGTCATCGCAAAGATCAGCCGGCCGAACATCCTGATGTCATGGAAGAAGCCCGCACCGAAAATGGACCCGTTGGCACCGCTCATGTTGAGCATGCCCGCGACCTTCTGAACTCTGCCGAAATAGGCTTCCGGCCCGTAGACCCGTTCGATGACCGACTTGAAATCGGCCAGGATCTGTTCGCGCGGCCGCACTGTCGTGAAATTCAGGCCCGCTGTGCACTGGTCGCCGTGTTCGGTGTCCGGATCGTCGGTGGCGAAGTCCGCGTGCAGGCGACCTTCCTTGGCGAGCCGCCGTGTGAGCTGCGTGTTGGGCAGGGCATAGAGCAGGCCGGTCATCGCGACCGGGATGGCAGCTTCCTCGATCAGCGCGGAGATCTCCTCCGCGACCCTGTCGTTCTCCTCGTCGAAGCCGACGATGAAACCAGCGAGCACGAATATGCCCGCGTCGTAGATCTTGTGCACGCTCTTGGCGATGTCGCGGCGGGTGTTCTGTTTCTTGCGGGTCGCGATCAGTACTTCCGGGTCCGGGCTCTCGATGCCGATGAACACCGAGAAGAACCCGGCCTTTTGCATCATCGTCAGGAGCGCTTCGTCATCGGCCAGGTTGAGCGAGGCTTCGGTCGACATTTCAAACGGATGGTTCCGCGTCTTCTGCCAGTCCGCCAGATCCGGCAGGAAGCCTTTGACGGCGCGTTTGTTGCCGATCAGGTTGTCATCGACGAAATCGACATGGCCGCGGTAGCCAAGCTCATGCAGCCTGTCGAGTTCCGCCAGCATCTGTTTGTTGGTCTTGGTCCGGGGCACCCGGCCGTAAAGCTCGATGATGTCGCAGAACTCGCATGTGAACGGGCAGCCGCGTGAATACTGGACACCGATCTGGACATAGTCGTCGAATTTCAGAAGATCGAAACGCGGGATCGGGCTGGAGGTCACATCCGCCTTGAATTTCTCCGCGGTGAACCTGCCGGTGCGGGCGCCTTCGTTCCAGGCGTCCACAAATGTGCTGAGGATGCCTTCGGCTTCTCCCAGCACGAGAAAATCCGCGGCTTCATAAACTTCCGGAGACGAGGTCGCATCCGGTCCGCCGACCGCGACGGGAACATTGTTGGCCTGTCCCATCCTGATGATGGCAAGGCAATCGGCCTGCTGCGGCAGCATGCCTCCGGTCATGATCATGTCGGCCCAGTCGAGATCCTCGTCGCTGAGGGGGCCGGTATTACGGTCGACCAGCCTGACATTCCAGGTCTCCGGCAACATCGCCGCAACCGTGATCAACCCGAGAGGCGGGGCGGGATATTTTGCGCCTACAAGTTCGCAGGTTGCCCCGTAGTTCCAGAAGGAACCGGCGTTAAAACGCGGGTAAACCAATAAAACATTGCAGTTCGACATACAATTTCCCTCCGGACGAACCATCCGCCCACCAAAAAACTCCGCATTCGGATGAACGCGGACATGGTGCTCTATCGCTTACAATTGCATCAACATTCAGACCTTGGGTCAATTCCGATGCGAGCACTTTCGATCCAATGACGATACCGTAGCAATAATATGTCTCGACACAACCGTCTTATGCCGGCCGGCCGATAAATTCGGGTCTATGCAACCACCATCGGTTCAGGTTTCTGAAGATGGAAAATGAGACCGTGGACCTGTTTTCCCAATTCATGCCGCAGGACCACCTGTTTCTCCTTGAAATAGCAAAAGCCTTCCGCTTCGGCGCTGCGTCTCAGATAGGCTGGCAGATGCGCGTAGCGACCCGTCGGGTCGACCCGGTAGTCGGGACCGGCCGGATCGGAAAGATGCTCCACACTGGCGATCAGGAGGCCACCGGGTTTGAGAGCGGTGTAAAGGGCGCTCATGAAGGGCTGCAGATCTCCCAGATAGCATAATGTATCGACGCAAACGGCCAGGTCGAACCGGGTCGGCAGATCGGACTTGAGGAAGGCGACCAGTTCGCCTTCCACCAGGAAATCATAGACCTCCAGAGACGCGGCCTTGCGCAGCATGCCGGGCGAAAGATCGATGCCGGTCAGCATGCCGCACTGGCCACGGATGAGCGGGCCGCACAGGCCCGTACCGCATCCCAGGTCGACCACATCGGGAAAAAGGGTTCCGTTCTCCCGGCCGAGGGAGATCACTTCTTCGGCAACCAGCTCAGGCGCGCAGTAACCGAGGTTTTTCAGAACCTCGTCGAAACTGTCGGAAAAACTGTCGAAATGGGTTTTGACATAGTCTTCCGGCGCCTGGTCAAGGTTGTCGCCGCGCACGGCGGCCAGTTGATAGCGCGCAACCGTGTTGCCCGTATCCGCGGCAACGATGCTTTCCAGATGCTCGACAGCGCGTTCCTGTCGTCCGAGGGCGCAGAGCACCCTTGCGTGCCAGATCGGGTCCGTCCAGACCTCGGCCCCGAACTCCAGACACCGTCCCAGTGCGTCGGCAGCCTCGTCCCTGTGTCCCGCCAGCATCAGTGACAGGCCGTAGTTGTGCCAGGCATTGGGGTTGTCGGGATCCAGGCGGACGATTTCGCCGAGGATCGGCAGGAGGTCGTCGTTGTTGGTCGCGCCCTCCATCATGACATTGATGTTGCTCCAGGCCTGGTCGTGGCGCGGTTCGATTTTCACTGCCCTGACATAGGCTTCCAGCGCTTCTTCCTGCCTGTTGCCGAGTTTCAGAATATTGCCGAGATTGTTGTAGGCGGAGGCGTTTTGCGGGTTCTTGTCCAGGGACTGGCGGATCAGCAGGACGGCGTTGTCCGTCTTGCCGGCGTCGAAATGCAAAAGGCCGAGAAAATGCAGCCCGTCCGAGTGGTCGGGATCGGCGGTCAGAACGTCCTTGTAGGCGGCAAGCGCGGCTTGAAGATCGCCCTCACGGTGCGCGGCAATCCCTTCTTCCAGCCTGGCGTCACAATCAATCACGTTCGGCATTTCCCAACAAAAAAGGGCGGCTGAACCGCCCCGTTTCCGGATAGAGCTGTAAGTGAGCTTACAGGACTTTCAGATCTTCGGCCACCATCTGACCACGGCGCCACTCGAGGTCGAAAAACACAAGCTGTCCTTCCTCAAGAGTGTCGATGCCGGATCGGCGAAGGGCCGAGATGTCGACGAGAATATTGTTCTCGCCATCTTCAGGTTCGATCGTGCCGATACCCCGGCGATGATCGAACCATTTTACGTTTCCATGTTGCATGGATCTGCTTTCCAAATTTTCGCATCAAGGCATCGAAGCGGCATGTGTAGCCGCACTTTTCAACGTCTTGATGACATCGTTGTTGATAGTGCTAAAGTACTTCTGAAATCCCGATAGGAAAAATACGCATGTTCAGGCAGTCGTAATAGACTGCTTCAATCCGAACCGCGGTTCTTGAAAATTTGGGATCTCGCTACCCGGTATTAAATCCGGGAATATCTAAAGCTTTACCCGATATGGTGACGATATAGTTAATGTCAAGGCAAGTCTATCGATACAGATGGCCGCGTATGACATATCTGAGGATATCGACCACTTGCGAAGGTTTTTCCGCGACTGCAAGTGCAGCTGCGTCAACTTCCTTCAGAGGATGGGTCAGTGAAGGGTCGTGCAGGACGATCAGCGATTTTCCGAGCGCAGATGCATAGCCGGCGTCGAAGGCGGCGTTCCATTGTTTGTATTTGTCGCCGAAGCGGACGACGACGATATCGGCCTTTTCGATCAGCGTGCGTGTACGGATCGCGTTCACCTTCGCGCCCTTGTTGTCATACCAGAACTTGTTGCTCTCATCGCCGAGGATTACCGCGCCGCAATCGTCGCTGGCGGCATGATCCGTGACCGGGGCGGAAAATTCCACCGGCAGGTCAAGCGCATTCGATTGATCCATGATGGTTTCGCGCCAATCGGTATGAATTTCGCCGGACAGGAATACGCGCCAGGTGCTCATCTTTTTCTTTCCCCACTCAGATTTCGGCTTCGTCGACATTGTCAGTCGCTCAACTGGCCCCAAGCTGGTGGGTGAACAGGCTGTCGTCAAGCAGTGCGTCGGATTGCCCCTGCCGGGCAGCCACGCAGACCCTAGACAAACCGGCGGCAATCCGCGAAGGATGATGCGTCCAATTCTGGGTTTCTGCCCATGCTAAAATTAACAGGAGATCATTGATGTCTGCACTTTTGCTCGGAGACGAGGCTCCGGATTTTGAAGTTGACACCACCTCTGGCCCGATCCGTTTCCATGAGGCGATCGAAGGTTCCTGGGCGGTGCTGTTTTCCCACCCCAAAGATTTCACGCCGGTCTGCACGACCGAGCTCGGTATGACGGCCAAGCTGAAGGACAAGTTCGAGGCGCGCGGCGTCAAGGTTTTCGGGGTTTCCGTCGACCCGATTGACGATCACCATGCCTGGATCGGAGACATCAAGGACACGCAGGGCGTGGCGCTGAACTTTCCGTTGATCGCCGACCCGGCACGCAAGGTTGCGACTGCTTATGGCATGATCCATCCGAATGCCAGTGACACCTTGACCGTGCGGTCCCTGTTCGTGATCGGACCGGACAAGAAGATAAAGCTGAAAATCGAATACCCGGCGTCCACCGGACGTAACTTCGATGAGGTCATCCGTGTGATCGACTCTCTTCAATTGACGGCGAAGCACAAGGTTGCCACGCCCGCCAACTGGACTTCCGGTGAAGACGTGATCATCGTCCCGGCCGTGAGTGACGCCGAAGCCAAGGAAAAATTCCCCGAAGGCTGGAAGACGCTGAAACCCTATCTGCGCATGGTGCCGCAGCCGAAATAGCCGGCGGGCGGACATGTCGGACATGTCATGAAAAAGGTGGTTCCCTCTCCACTTGGGAGGGAGCCGCGCCGCGTCACATGCCTGCCAGCAGAGCCTTCAGGGCGATGCGGTAATCGGGAAAGCGGAAAGAATAGCCGAGTTCGTCCTTGACCCGGCCGTTGGAGACCCTCTTGTTTTCGCCGTAAAAGGAACGCGCCATCGGGGACAGGTCGGCGGTTTCGAACGGCACTTCGGCGGGTGGGTCCACTCCCAGCAGCTCCGCGGCGAAGGTGACCACGTCCTGTGGCGGAGCCGGTTCATCGTCGGTAACGTTGAAGATCCGGGTCGAGGGACGTTCCATGGCGGCGCACAGGGCACCTGCGATATCCGCGACATGAATGCGGTTGAACACCTGGTCCGGCTTGACCAGCCTGCGCGCCGTACCGTTCCTGAATTTCTGAAGGACGTTGCGGCCTGGCCCGTAAATCCCCGAGAGCCGGAAGATTTGCACCGGCAACTGGTGGGAGGACGCAAAGTCGAGCCATGCGCGTTCGGCGGCAACGCGCTGCACCGAGCGCCTGGAGACTGGTTTGCAAGGCGTCTCCTCATCCACCCATGCGCCGTCGTGATTGCCGTAGACGCCCACGGTGGAAAGATAACCGATCCAGTCAGGCCTGGCCGTGGCGATGTCTGCGCCATGCTGGTTCAGGACCGGGTCGCCCGCGTCATCCGGTGCGATTGAAACCAGCACATGCGTCGCGCCGGAGAGCGCTTCAGCAATGCCTTCCCCCTTGCTCTTTCCGCCAAAAAGAAAGGGCTCCACGCCCAGATCCTTTAGCTCCCGGGCTTTTTCCTGTGAGCGGGTCGTGCCGCCAATCCAATCGAACCGGTCGCGGATTTCAGTGACGAATGCCTTGGAGGAATAGCCTGTACCGAAGACGAACAAACGCATTCAGAGCTCCAGATGCTTGCGGCGGATTTCATAGAGCGCGATGCCGGTGGCAACCGCCAGGTTGAGACTGTCCGCCTGGCCCACCTGAGGAATGCGGATCAGGGTCGGGCAGGCCGCCGCCATGTCGTCCTCGAGTCCTTGCTGCTCGTTGCCCATCACCAGCAAGACGGGGTCCGTGTACTCCGGCGTGCGGTAATCGACCGAACCCTTGAGATGGGTGGCGGCAACGGTCCCGGGCCACTTGCCGGCAAGCGTCTTGAAGTCGTCCTTGCTGATCTTGGCAAGCGGCACATGGAAGAGCGAGCCCATGGTGGCGCGCACCGCCTCGACAGCGAACGGATCCGTGCAGTCCCCCACCAGCATCACGCCCGCGCCGCCGACGGCATCGACGGTGCGGATGATGGTGCCGAGATTGCCCGGATCGCGCACCCGGTCGAGGGCCACCCAAAGGGCCCCTGCGGAGGGATGGATGTCCTTTGCGGAGAGCATTCGCTGTTCGTAGACACCGACAACCATTTGCGGATTGTCCTTGCGGGTCATGGCGGACATGACGGCCGAGGAGACTTCCAGGATCAGCGCGCCCCTTGCCTTCGCGGTCGCGGCGGCCTTCTGGGCAACCGGGTTGTCACGGGCCTCCGTTCCGAGCGCAAGGTAGCGCACCCCCCATCCCGCGGCGAGTGCGTCGGTTGCCAGCTTAAGGCCCTCGGCGACGAAGAGACCGGACTGGCTGCGGTGTTTCCGCTGGGCGACCAGGCCCTTGATTTCCTTGACGATCGGATTGGAATGGCTGGTGATCTGCTTGACCGAGCCCTGACGTGTTTCGGTCATCGGCTGCTCCAGCGCGAAAACAGCGAGGTGGACAGGGCGCGCCTGCCGTCCTCTTCGCGGATGACAAGCTCTCCGGATTCCAGAAGCCCGCCCTGACGGTCCAGTGTCTCGGCCATCAGTTCGTGAATGGAGACGAAACTGGAACGGATCGCATAGGCAGTCAGGATCATGAAAAGGGCGTCTGCGGAGAGCAGTTTCTGAAGGTCGGCGAGCATGCCCGGCAGGCTGGTGTAAAGATCCCAGACTTCACCTTTGGGGCCGCGTCCGTATTTCGGCGGATCCAGGATGATGCCGTCATATTTGCTGCCGCGCCGCACTTCCCGGGCGACGAATTTGCCGGCATCCTCGCAGATCCAGCGAATGGGAAGATCCTCCAGTCCGGAGAGTTCCTGATTTTCCCGCGCATAGCCAATGGCTTTTTTGGAGGCGTCCACATGGGTGACCTGAGCGCCTTCGCTTGCCGGCAGCAGTGAGGCCATGCCGGTGTAGCCGAAGAGGTTCAGGATTTTCAGCGGCTTTTCCGGCGCGCGTTTGCGCTCGGCGCGGATCTTGCCGTTGACCCAGTCCCAATGCGCGGCCTGTTCGGGAAAAACGCCGACATGGCGGAAGGACATGAAGCGTCCGTTATAGCGCACAGGTCCATAGGCCATCGGCCAGGTTTCCGGAACGCTGCCGGAAAACTTCCACCGGCCCGGGCCTTCTTCTTCCGTATCGCCGGAAAAAACCGCGTCCGCCCTGGTCCACACGCTTTCCTTGAGCCGCCGGGCACCCATGGCCTGCGGCTCCGGGCGCACGATTGTGAAACGTCCGTAACGCTCCAGCTTCTGGCCGTCGCCCATGTCCAGCAGCCGGTAATCTTTCCAGCCTTCGGTCTCCAGGATGACAGGCCATGACTGGGCCGGGGGAGTGCCGGGTTCGGCGAAGGATGAGGCGCTGGTGCGGTCCGCCACGATTGTCTCTCGTATCTCAGAAGTCTTTGGTGTTGTCCCGCCCTGGAGCCGTCTGCAATTCGTTGAGCGCAGACAGTCAGCTCCAACGCGCATGAATCGAACGGCGTCTGGATGCCCAGTCGATTCCGATTGAGCATCCGTTGATCTAGTCGCCAGCGGCGGCGCGGTCAATATTCAGTGCGAAATCCGGGCTTGCATCGGCGATGGGATCCGGATTTGAGGGCACAGACAGGCCACGAAAAAGGGCGGGAGCGCCCGGCGCTCCCGCCCTTGATGTCCGTGTTCTTCGGATCAGGCCGCGGCCACTTCCGAAAGGAACCGCTCGACTTCCTGTTTCAGTCCGTCGGTCTTTTCGGTGAGTTCGCCGGAGGCCGACAGAACCATGTCGGCGGAGGACGACGTCTGGTCGACTGCCTGGGACAACTGGTTCATGGAAGAGGAGACCGCGCTGGTTCCCTCCGCGGCGCGCTGCACGTTCTGCGAGATCTCAGCCGTGGCGGAGCCCTGTTGTTCGACAGCGGAGGCAATTGCCGTGGTGTAGGTATTGACCTCGGTCATGGTCTCGGCGATCTCGCCGATGGCGACAACGGACTCCTTGGTCGCGTTCTGGATTTCGGTGATCTGCGAGCTGATTTCCTCGGTTGCCTTGGAAGTCTGGGTTGCCAGCTCCTTGACTTCCGCCGCGACAACCGCAAAGCCCTTGCCGGCTTCACCGGCGCGTGCGGCCTCGATGGTCGCGTTCAGCGCCAGAAGGTTGGTCTGCTCGGCAATGGCCTGAATGAGCGTCACGACTTCGCCGATCTTGCTGGCCGCTTCCGCTAGGCCCTCGACCTTCTGGTTGGTGATCCGTGTGCCGGAGGTTGCCCGGTCGACGATCTCGGTGGTCTGGGCGACCTGACGCGAGATCTCGCCGATTGACGCCGCAAGTTCTTCCGCCGCACTTGCCACGGTCTGGACGTTGTTGGTGGTGTCGTTCGAGGATTCCTGGGTCTCGCTGGCATATCCGGCGCTGTCCCGAGCGATTTCCGTCAGGGCGCGAGCGGTCGAGTCGAGACCGCCGGCGGTCAGCTCAACCGAGCCGAGCGCTTCCTCGGCGGTCGCACGGAATGTCTGGATCAGGCTGTCGATGCGCTGCTGACGCTCTTGCCTGTCGGCTTCCTCACGGGTGCTCTGATCCTGCAGACGAGCGCGTTCGATGGCGTTGTCGCGGAATACCTGGACCGTGCGGCTCATGCCACCGATCTCGTCACCGCGATCGATACCAGGTATCTCGATTTCATTGTCGCCGTTGGCCAACCGGTCCATCACGTTGGTGATTGTCTGGATCGGACGTGTGATGGCAAGGTTCAGAACGAACGCCAGACCGATGCCGCCGAGGATGGCCAGCAGGATGGTGACGATGATCTGCATTTCCGCGGATGCGGCGGCGCTGGAAGCTGCGGTGGCCTGCGAAGCGGAAATACCGGCGATTTCTTCACTCAGCTGACCGGTCAGGGTGTCAAGCTGGTTGCGTTTCGACTGCAGATCGGCCTGCGCCGTCAGCATTTCCTTGAAGGCTTTGTCGAAAGTCGCGATCGAAACCGGAATTTCGTTGATTGCATCGGCCGTGGACGGCAGGACCTTCGCGAAGGAAACCATCTCCTCTTCGAGAGTGGCCAACTCGGCGATATGGGCTTCGGCAGGGGCCGGGTCATCCATTCCGAACTGGCCGAAAAGGTTCAGGGTTTCCTTTTGAGCCTTGAGAGCGAGTTCCTTGAGAGTTTCCGCCTTTTCGGCAATCCCGCGGATACTGGCAAGACGGGTGTTCGCGGTCAGTGCGGTCGCCTTGGAGCCGCTCACGGCCGTATTGGCCTGCATGCGAATGTCGCGCGCGATTTCCAGCATTGAATCGATGGAGGTGCCGACCGCCGTTCTGGCTTCATAGGCCTCGGCAAATCCGAGGTCTTCGGAAAGCTTGGCGATCGCCTGGCTCAGGTTGTTCGCCTGTCCCGAGAGCTTGGAAACGCTTTTACTCTGGATGCCTTCAATCTTCCGGTAACGCATTTCCTTGGTCTGGGCGACAAGATCTTCGGCGGTGCTCAATGCCTTTGTATGCGCTTCGCCTTCCAGAGAACCGCTGCCCTTCAGATAGGCGAGCTGAATGGCCACCACGGCTTCCTGAAGCTCGAAGATGCCCCGCTGCATGGTGTTGGCGTCGTCGAGCGTGCCGTTGGCGGTGAAAACCTCGGCGCTAACCTTTTTTTCCTCGGCCAGAACCGCTTCGGAAATCGAAGACGCAAGAGTTTCGAGATTGCCCGCGCTTTCCTGCAGCGTTGCAAGACGCTCCGCTTGTTGCTGTGTCTGGGTGACGACCTGATCGAATGTTGCCGAGAATTCCTTCACGGCGGTCTGCGCCCGATCGACCTGAGTCCGGGTGACATCGTCATTGGAGACGGCGTGGCTCAGATCCTGCAACCTCGTGTCGAGCTTGCCGATCTCCTGCTGGACGGCTGCGTCGAGTTCAGCAGTCGGGGTGTTGAGGAATTCCTCGCGCTTCAGCGATGTCGCCTGGACCTGATTGGCTACGCTGGCCGAGTGATCGGCGACGACAAAAAGTGACGAGAGGTTGTGGATCGCCAGAAAACCGACCCCGCCGACAACGGCGGTCAGTAGTAAAACAGCGAAAAAACCACCACCGACCTTGAAGCCGAACTTCAAGTCTACCAGCATCTTAAGAATTCGTTGCATTTCGTCCCCGCAGCGCCCAAAGAACAGCATTTATGTTCCACAACTATTGCCGGGGTCCGTGAATATTAGGTAAACTACAGAAAAAATATCTATACTTCCGCACGGAACGTATTGGTATTATTTCCGATCATGGGTGCGGCGCGGCATTCGAAATTATCTCGATGATAGATCGACTTATGTGCCGGATCTTGATCGCGGCCTGCCTTTTTCCAAGCTCTTCAAATAGATTCTTGTTTATTGAAGTCGGAATTTAAACGTGCTGGCCGCCGTTGATATGTATTTCCGAACCGGTCACATAGGAAGACATGTCCGAGCACAGATAAAAGATCGTGTCGGCAACCTCCGCCGGTTGCCCCAGGCGGCGCAAAGGTATGCCGTCGACCAGTTTTTCGGTGCCGGGGGACAGGATGGACGTATCGATTTCGCCGGGTGCGATCGCATTGACCCGAATGCCGTAAGGGCCGAAATCGGTGGCCATTTCGCGGGAAAGGGATGCAAGAGCCGCTTTGGACGTCGCATAAGCGGTTCCCGCGAATGGATGAACCCGTCCACCCGCAATGGATGTCACGTTGACCACTGATCCTTTCGCGTTCTTCAACTCCTTGAACAGGCCTCGGCCCAGCAGTATGGGGGCGAAAAAATTCACCTGAAACACCGTCCGCCATTCATGCATTGGCGTGTCGAGGGAATTGAGGCGTTCTCCTTCCGGGCCTTTCGGACTGATGCCGGCATTGTTGACCAGCGCGTTCAGCCGCGAGCCGTTGGCTTCCAGCCGCGTGCGGATTTCCTGTACGGCAAAACCAAGATTTTCCGGATCGGAAAGATCGACCTGAATATGGTCTTCCGGTCCCATCGGCCAGGGGCATTTGTCCGAAAAGGCGTAGCGGGAGCAGGTGATCACGCGCCAGCCCGCGGCGGAAAAACGCTTGACTGTCGCATGCCCTATACCTCGGCTGGCGCCTGTCAAGACAAGGGTCGGGCGGTCATCCTGGGAGGCCTTGACGGTCATTTCAGATCCTTCCTGGCGTGTGGGGGTCGGTTTGGAAAAAGTTGACTTAGACAGTAGAGTTTCGTTATTGCGCACAAATCCCCGAATGCCAATATGTCCGAATGAAAGGGACGCGGTCCGGAACCTGCGATGATCATATGCTCCTGTAACGTTCTGTCTGACAAGCAGCTTCGCGAAGCGGCGGAAGAAATGCGTTCGGATCCCAACGGAAAGCTGCCGACGCCTGGCGCAGTTTTCCGGCACCTGGGGTGCCGGCCAAGATGTGGTGGTTGTTTCCCCGCCATCATTGACATCATTCATCAAAAGGCGTCTGAAGAAGCAAGCGAAGAGAAACCGCTGACCGAGCCGGCCAAGCGGGTTGTGAACAGGTAAATTGAAGAGGGCCAAATGAAGGGCGAACCGCGCGTTATCGACTATCTGAACAAGGCTCTGCGTCACGAACTGACAGCCGTAAGCCAGTACTGGCTTCATGCCAGATTGCTGGCCGACTGGGGCTTTGGCAAGTTGGGGGACAAGGAACTTGAAGAATCCGCGGAGGAGCGCCAGCATGCGCAGGACCTCATGGACCGGATCATCTTCCTGGAAGGCCTGCCGAACCTGCAGACCCTGGACCCGTTGCGCATCGGCCAGTCGGTCAAGGAATGCCTGGAAGGCGATCTTGCAGCAGAATATGTGGCCCGCTCCCTGTATCACGAGGCCCGTGAGGTCTGCCGCGAGCTTGGCGACTACGTCTCCATGCATTTGTTCGAAAAGCTGCTCGGCGATGAAGAAAGCCATATCGATTTTCTCGAGACGGAACTCAGCCTGATCGAACGGATCGGTATTGACAGATATTCGCTTCTTCAGGCCAAACCCGCGGACGCGGCCGAGTAGTCCTGTTCCCGGCGTTCCGTACCGGGACCAGTCGATCGCATTCGGGATGCCGGTCAGCCGATGTCGGTCCCCAGACGATGGACCTCGCCACCGGCTGCCAGGGCATCTTCCTCGGCATGGCTGACCAGCAGCACGGGCAGCCCCTTTTTCCGCGCCAGATCGAAAACCAGTTGCCGCACCTCGGCCCGGCGCGTCCGGTCGAGGCTGGAAAACGGTTCATCCAGCAAAAGCGCCTTCGGCTCGGCAAGCAGCGTACGCATCAGCGCAACGCGTGTCTGTTGTCCGCCGGACAGCGTTGCCGGATCTCGTGAGCCGAAGCCGGCAAGGCCGACATCGGCCAGCGCGCGCTCGGCCAGATCCTGCCGGTCCTTACGGCGTTTGCAGGCCGCGGGCAGGGCGAACATCAGGTTCTGCAAAACGGACATGTGCGGAAACAGCAGCGGGGACTGGAACATCAGGCCGATATGCCGGTCCTGTGCGGGCAGGGAGGTCAGATCCCGGCCGTTCAGGACCACCCGTCCTTTCGCGGTGAAGTCCGGTCGGAGGAAGCCGGCGACAAAATCCAGCAGGCTGGACTTCCCGCTGCCGCTC
This sequence comes from Labrenzia sp. OB1, assembly GCF_001624695.1. Taxonomy (GTDB): domain Bacteria; phylum Pseudomonadota; class Alphaproteobacteria; order Rhizobiales; family Stappiaceae; genus Roseibium. The sequence continues at coordinate 51,801 of NZ_JSEP01000018.1, forward strand.
TCCCCCATGATCGTCAGCACCGAGCCCGGCAGGATCCGGCACTCGATGTCAAACAGCGGCAGGCCGCCCAGCCGGATGGCGACGGTATCGAGAACAAGGCCGGATGCGCTGTCGCTGGATTGCATGCCCGAGTGTTACCTTTCCAACCGCATGGCGGCACGATTCCTGAAAACCAGCGCCGGGACAAGCGCCGCCAGAGTGAAGCCCGCCAGCGGGACGACCAGTTGCAGGAGGGCGTAGAGGGCGGCGATCTGACGGTCTCCGCCGCTCGCAAGGGCAACGCTTTCCGTCGTGACCGTCACCACCCGCCCCGCGCCGATCATGAGCGTCGGCAGGTACTGCCCGGTGGAAACGGCTGCGGCCACGGCGAAGGTCACCAGCACCGGGCGCAGCAGCAGCGGCAGCTGGATCCGGAAGAAGACCCGGGCCCGGCTTGCTCCGATGGATCGGGCGGCCTTGGCGTAGCGCGGGTCGAGCCGCCCCCAGGGGTCGCTCAGGGCGAGAAACGCGTAAGGAAAGACGAAGATCAGATGGGCGAGCAGCACGCCCGTCAGCTTGCCACTCAGCCCGGCAAGCAGAAAGAACATTTGCAGGCCGAAGAGGAAGCCGATCTGCGGAAGCAGAAGAGGCAGAAAGATCAGTGCCTTTAACCGCCCGGTTTCACGTCTCCCGGCGTTGCCGCGCGCCTCCAGCAGCCAGAGCGTAAGGGCGGTTGCGACGACTGCGGCGCCACAGGCGATGACCAGCGTGACACCAAGGCTCTCGCCTCCGGATTTGAGGCCGTCCAGCATGCGGGCAAGGCTCCATGCCTGCGGCAGGCTTGCGGGATACCACCACGACTTTGCAAGCGACCAGATCCCGAGAAGCACCAGGGACAGGCTCATGGTGATGACGATCAGCAGCATCGGCAAGAGACTGAAACTTCTGGCCGGGATTTCATGGGGGTGCCGATGGCCATTGGCGAAGCGCGCGCGCAAACAATATCCGGCAAGCAACTCGAGGGTCAGATAGACAAGCAGCGCGCCGGCGCTGACAAGAAGCTGAAGCAACGCTCCGGCCGAAGCCATGAGGCGCAGGGACAGGTCCGGATCGTTCATCCAGCCCACCAGGCGCGGGGCCAGGGGCTGTGGGGTCGTCGGACCCAGGATCACGGCCACATCGACAACCGAAGTGGCATAGGCGATCACCGCCAGCACCGGCAGGCGGATCAGCGGATAGATCTGCGGCAAGACGATCTTGAAAAACGTCGCCATGCGGCCGTAGCCGAGGCTTGCTCCGGCCTTGAGATAATCCTGAACATGGGGGCGGTTCAGCGCGGCGAGCGTCATCAGGAAAAGAAACGGAACTTCCTTGGCCACCAGCCCGAAAGTCATGGCAAGGCCATAAGGGTCGCCGGGGATCAATATGTCCGGCGGACGGGTCCAGCCCGTCGCCCATGGAGAGACAAGGCGGGCCAGAAATCCCGAGGGAGCGATCAGGAACGCCAGACCGATGGCAGCGGCCGCATGCGGCACAGACAGGAGCGGCGACAGGAACCGCGTCAACCGGCGGAATGTGTTCGTTCCGGCCCAGCCGGCCGTAAAGACAAGCACGATTGCCAGCGACATGAGGGAGGCCGTAATGCCGGTGCCGAAACTGAGCGCGGCGGAAGTCGTCAGGCCCGGCATCGAAGAAAGCTTGCGGAACGGGTCGCCGGAAAAGGCGTCATGTCCAAGGACAGGCAGATAGCCGAAAGCGGGCAATACGGTGCCTGCAAGACCAGCCAGAACCGGACCTGCCAGCAAGGTGATCACAAGGACGGTCGGAACGTCCGGAAGGCCCTCAGTTTTCGGCAAGGGGTCTCACTTATCGGGTGCCGTAGCGGATCGCCCAGGCCTCTTCCAGCGCACTGACCCAGCTGGGATGCGGCTCCGGCTGCACGGGCCCGAGTTCCTGCGGCGAAAGCGCGGCCGGGCCGAAGTCCTGGGCCTTGAACAGGGCTTTCTCGTTGTCCGGCAGGCCCGCCACATTCAGCACGGTCGGATCGCCCCAGATCTTCGGATCGCGCTTGCGGCTCTGGGCCATCGGCGATAGCAGGAAATCGGCGAACACCTTGGCGCCTTCCTGGGCGGAACTGTTGAAGGGGATCGCAACGAAATGCGTATTGCCGATTGTGCCGCCGTCAAGAACGAAGCTGCGCACGCTGGGCGGCAGTTCACCGTTGGCTATGGCTGCGGCGGCGTCTCCCGGATTGAAGGTGAAGGCGATGTCCAGTTCGCCGTCCGCCAGAAGCAGGCGCAATTGCGCGGCGTCCTGCGGGAACGCCTTGCCCTGGCGCCAGAGCACCGGGTTCAATGCGTCCAGATAGGCAAACAGCGGCGCGGTGGCGGTATCGAAGTCCGCCTCGCCGACGGGCTTCGACAAGAGGTCCGGCTCCGGGATCGTATCGACCAGAACCTGTTTCAGGAAAGTCGTGCCGTGGAAATTCGGCGGTTGCGGATAGGTAAACCGTCCGGGATTGTCTTTTGCGAAGGCCAGCAGCGCGTCAAGCGTCGCCGGCGGCTTTTGCAGTCTGGCGCTGTCGTGCATGAAAACCAGCTTGGCCATTCCCCAGGGGCTTTCCTGGCCATCCGTCGGCACGGTGAAGTCGACGGTCACGGTCGGTTTGTTCTCCACGTCCACATAACGCCAGTTGGGCAGGGTCTGTACCCAGCCGGGGGCGGCCAGCAGCCCGGTCTCCTTCATGGAGGCGAAGTTCTCGCCGTTGATCCAGATGAGATCGACTGCGCCGCCTGAAGTCTTGCCGACCGATTTTTCGGTCAGGACCTGCGACACCACGCTTGCCGTGTCGCTGACCTTCACATGAACGATACGTACACCGAAGTCCCGCTCGACCTCGCGGCCGGCCCAGGCGACGAAGGCATTGATGCGCGGTTCGCCGCCCCAGGCATTGAAATAGACGGTCTGGCCTTTGGCCGCGTCCAGCGTGGTCTGCCACTCGGGGGAAGGCGCGCTGTCCTGCGCAAAGCTTTGAATTGGCGCCGGCAGCAGCAAAAACAGAGCTAGTGCGGCGAGCAGTCGAGACATTGTTTTTCCCCCTTGTGCGGTGTCTGTCCCTTGCGCGGGCGGCAAGACACGGTCAAGACAATGCTTTGTGAACGCATTTGCCGGGACGCCCGATTGACACGGCGGCGAGCTTGATTACGTCCAGTCTCACAAAGCCGATCGCAATGTTACACCGGCAGGATATGCGTGTCCTTGATCTCTTCCATCACCGCATATGTATGGGTTTCGCGAACGCCGGGAAGCGCCAGCACCACATCCGACAGAAAAGCACGGTAGGCCTCCATGTCCCTTACCCGGCTTTTGAGCAGATAATCGAAACCGCCCGCCACCATATGACATTCCAGAATATCCGGGGCGCGCTCGACCGCGTGTTTGAACGCGTCGAAGATCTCCGGTGATGTCCGTTCCAACCGGACTTCGACAAATACAAGCAGACCCCGCTCGACTTTGCTGGGATCGAGACTGGCGGAGAAGTGTTCGATATAGCCTTCCCGGACCAGTCGCTTCATGCGCTCCGCCGTGGCCGTCGCCGAAAGGTTCACTCGCTCGCAAAGGTCCGTGTTGGTGATACGGCCGTCCTGCTGCAGAACTCTCAGAATCTTCCGGTCTACGGCATCGAGCATGGCGAAAATCTCTATAAAGAACAAACTAAGCGAATAATATCTCATGAAATGAATGAAAAACAGGGAAAATCGCCATGTGAAATCCGGTATTGTGGCGAAATGTAACGCCCAGGTTTCCCATGGTGCTGTTTTGGAGGTTTCCATGATTTCTGCCGCTGCCCCCACCTCTGCTTCTGTGACGCCGATTGACAATGCGGATCTTGTGCCGTTCCGCGCCGCCTATGCACCCGATGACAGGGTGCTGATCGAGGCGATGCTGAAGGAGGCGGCGGGCGATCCGGTGGTGGAAAAACTGATCGATCAGCGGGCACGCGGCTATATTCAGGACATGCGCTCGGTTCAGGTCGGTCTTGGCGGTGTGGAAGACTTCATGCGCGAGTTCGGTCTGACGACGCGCGAAGGTCTGGCGATGATGGTTCTGGCTGAAGCGCTGTTGCGTGTGCCGGACGCCGTGACCGCGGACAAGCTGATCGAGGACAAGCTGGCGGCGGCCCGGTTCGACGATCCTTCCGGCCACAAATCCGATACCTGGCTGGTATCGGCCTCCTCATGGGCCCTTGGGATCACCTCCCGGCTTCTGCACCCGGGCGACACGCCGCAGAGCGTTCTCTCCAGCCTGGTCAAACGCATGGGAATGCCGACGGTGCGCCTGGCGACCCGCAAGGCGATGCACCTGCTCGGACACCAGTTCGTGCTTGGCGAAACCATCCAGAAGGCGCTGGATCGTGCCAAGACCCAGGAAGCCAAAGGGTATCGGTATTCCTATGACATGCTCGGGGAGGGCGCGCGCACGGCTGCGGACGCCGAGCGCTATTTCCAGTCCTATGCGAAGGCTATCGAGGCAATAGGCAAGGCCGCGGGCGACAAGCCGCTACCGGACCGGCCGGGGATTTCGGTCAAGCTGTCGGCTCTCCACCCGCGTTACCAGGCGGTCCAGGGGGAACGGGTGCGTGACGAATTGCTGCCGAAGCTGCGCGAGCTGGTGCAGATGGCCCGGGACCGCGATCTCAACTTCACGATCGATGCCGAGGAAGCCGACCGTCTGGAAATATCGCTTGATGTGATCGCCGCACTGCTTGCCGATCCGGTCACGAAAGACTGGGAGGGCTTCGGTCTGGCGGTACAGGCCTACCAGAAACGCAGTCCAGAGGTCATTGACTGGCTGGTGGATGCCGCCCGCAAGACAGGCCGCAGAATGATGGTGCGTCTGGTAAAGGGCGCCTACTGGGATACGGAAATCAAGCACGCCCAGGAAAACGGCGCCGACGGATACCCGGTCTTCTCGCGCAAGGCGGCGACCGATCTCGCTTATCTGTGCTGTGCGAAGCGCATGCTGGCAGCCCGTGACGTGCTCTATCCGCAATTCGCAACGCATAACGCGCTGACCGTGGCGCAGATAATCGAGCTTTCGGGAAGTTCCGCGGAAGGCTACGAATTCCAGCGTCTGCATGGCATGGGCGAAAGCCTCTACAAGTCGGTCTGTGAGCGCGACGGTTTCCCGTGCCGGATCTATGCTCCGGTGGGCGGGCACAAGGACTTGCTTGCCTATCTCGTCCGCCGGCTGCTGGAAAACGGCGCGAACTCCTCCTTCGTCACCATCGTGGGTGACGCGTCGGTTCCTGTCCGCGAGCTGTTGAAACGGCCCGCGAGAATTCTCGAGAACGGCGAACATGCGATCAACCGGTCCATACCGCTGCCCGGAGATCTTTACGGCGAGAGTCGCGGCAACTCGAAGGGCCTGGAATTCGGCTGTGCGGCGGAACGCAACGCGCTGGTGACGGGTATGGCTGCCTTCGCCGCGCCATTCACCGAGGCCGGTCCGCTCGGCGCGGGTCTGACCGGATCGGGCGACGCTCATCCGGTCTTTGCGCCCATGGATGGAAGCACGAAAGTCGGCACGGTTCGCTTCGCGGATGTGGAGACCGCGCGCAAGGCCGTGGACGTCGCGCTGAAAGGGTTCGAGACCTGGTCGCGCCGGCCGGTCAACGAGCGCGCCGCCGCGCTGGAAAGGCTCGGCGACCTTCTGGAGGAAAACCGCGACCGGTTGATGGCAATTCTGGCGATGGAGGGCGGTAAATGCCTGACCGACGGCATCGCGGAGATCCGTGAAGCGGTCGATTTCTGCCGCTACTACGCCGGCGAAGCCCGCAAGTTTTTCGGGGAAGGGTATCTGATGCCCGGGCCAACCGGCGAGGAAAACCGCTACCGCCATCGCGGGCGCGGCGTCTTCGTCTGCATCTCGCCGTGGAATTTCCCGCTGGCGATCTTTCTGGGCCAGGTCAGCGCTGCGCTTGTCGCCGGCAATGCCGTCGTGGCCAAACCCGCCGAGCAAACGCCGCTGATTGCCTTCGAGACCGCAAGACTGATGCATATGGCCGGCATCCCCGAGGATGCCTTCCTGCTGGTCCCCGGTGAAGGCGACATTGGCGCCGCGCTGACCTCTCATCCCGCCGTGGCCGGCGTCGCCTTTACCGGATCGACTGAAACCGCCTGGGCGATCAACCGGACGCTTGCTGCCAAGAATGGCCCGATCGTTCCATTGATCGCCGAAACCGGCGGCATCAATGCCATGCTCGTCGATGCGACCGCCCTGCCGGAACAGGTCTGCGACGATGTCATGATGTCCGCTTTCCGTTCCGCCGGGCAGCGCTGCTCGGCCCTGCGGCTTCTCTATGTTCAGGAAGACGTCGCCGACCCTCTGCTGCGGATGCTGGAAGGCGCCGCGAAAGAGTTGAAACTGGATGACCCGCGCCTGTCGTCCACCGATATCGGTCCGGTCATCGATGAGGAGGCCCGCGATGCCATCGTTGCCCATATCGATGACATGCGGGAAAGCCAGACCCTGCGCTATTCGGGCGAGACGCCTTCGGGACCACTCGCCAATGGGTCCTGGGTGGCTCCCCATATCATCGAGCTGGACACGTCCGGGGCCCTGACCCGCGAGGTCTTCGGTCCCGTCCTGCATGTTGTGCGCTATAAGGCAAAGGACATCGACAAGGTGCTCGATCAGATCGCCGCCACCGGTTACGGCCTGACGCTCGGCGTCCACAGCCGCATCGACGCGACGGTCAAGAAGGTCGTCGACCGGCTTTCCGTCGGCAATGTCTATGTCAACCGCAACACCATCGGCGCGGTAGTGGGCACCCAGCCATTCGGTGGCTCCGGCCTCTCCGGCACCGGCCCGAAGGCCGGCGGCCCGGCCTACCTTACCCGGTTCGCCCTGGAACAGGTCGTCTCGATCAACACGGCCGCCGCCGGCGGCAACGCCAGCCTGGTGGCCGCGTCCGACGATTGATACCAGCCGCAACAAACCATCCAATAGGTTCTTATTTGTTGCGGCTGGTATGAGGTGAAGCAACGCGGAAGGCGCGGTTCTCTGCCTGATCCCCTTCCTGCTTGTGGGGAAGGGCTCGGGATGGGGGTAAACGGCGCAGCCGTATCACACGCAAGCCCCCAAATTTAACTACCCCGGGGTTTCACCCGCCGTGTCGCCTCGGCAACGGTCGGATCGTCTGGCCAGGGGTGTCTTGGATAGCGTCCCTTCATGTCCGCCTTCACGTCCGACCAGGAACCGGCCCAGAAACCGGGCAGATCCCTGGTGATCTGGATCGGGCGCTGGGCGGGGGAGAGCAGTTCCAGGATAAGCGGCAGCCGTCCTCCACAGACGCTGGGGTGATCCCTGAGACCGAAGAGTTCCTGCACGCGGATCGACAGTGTCGGACCGGCCGCCGCGCCATAGTCTATCGGCACCCGGCTTCCCGTGGGGGCGGTAAAATGCGACGGGGCGAGCGCGTCGAGCTGCGCGCTGGCGTCATAGGGCAGGAGGGCCGACAGGGCAGTCCCAAGCAGACCGGCGTCAATCGCGGAGACGCTGGTGCAGCCTGCCAGAAAGGGCTCTAGCCAGGTTTCCAGGCTTTCAGTAAGCGCCTTCTCCGAAAGATCCGGCAGATCGGCCGCGCCGTTGTCGCGGGTGTAGGCAGCGCGCCTGCGCAGCCGCTCCTGGTCCTTGTTCCACGGAAGCCTTCCGACGCCACGGCGGCGGATCTCCGCGGTGAGCGCTCTTGCGATGGCTTCAGGGTCGGCAGCCTTGACCGGAACGGCCTGAAGCTCGACGGCCTTGTAGCGCCGCACGCGCCTCGCCTTGAGCGCTCCGTCACCGGTAATCTGAACTTCTTCCTCCTCGACGATGTCCGGGGCGAAAAGCTCTTCGATCTCGGTCTTTGTGATCGGGGCGCAAAGCTGGATGCGGCCGCTGGCCGCCTTTCCCTGAATGTCGGCCACGGTCAGGAAGGGTTCTGCCGCAAGTCCGTGCGAAGGCTCAAGCTCGGCCCCCCGGCCCTTGGCGAGGCGGAAGCGGCCGGTCTGGCCGCGGGCTTGCGCGATACGATCCGGGTAGGCCAAAGCCAACAGCCTGCCGGCACTTTCGATATCGACTTCGCGGCCGGAACCATGGGCCTGTTTCAACCAGCGTTCGGCAAGGCTGCGGCCATCCATCGCCCTTTGGCTCTTGTCGTGACGCAGTGCTTGCAGGCGGGCGCGGATGTCCGGGTCGCGCCCGCCGAGCCCGGGTTCGGAGAGCAGCAGTGCGGTCAGCGCGGCGGTGTGACCGAGGTTCTGCTTCACGCCTTCCAGAACCATGTGCGCGAGCCTCGGGTGGAGCGGCAGATCCGCGAGTGCTTTGCCTTGCCGGGTCAATCGTTCGGTGGCATCGAGCGCATGCAGGTCCTGCAGCAGCGCTTTGGCTTCCGCCCAGGCGGCGCGTGGCGGGGGATCGACGAAGGAAAGACTGTCCGGATCGCTGGTGCCCCAGGCGGCCAGGTCCAGAACGAGGCCGGTGAGATCGGCCTCCAGGATTTCCGGCGTTTCCGATTGCGGCAGGGCGACGGTCTGGGCTTCGTCCCACAGCCGGTAGCAGACACCGGCTTCCGTCCGGCCGGCCCGGCCGCGCCGCTGGGCGGCGGTGGCGCGCGACACGCGCACGGTTTCCAGCCGGGTCAGACCGGTTTGCGGCTCGTATCTCGGCACACGCGCCAGACCACTGTCGATGACCACGCGGACGCCTTCGATGGTCAGCGAGGTCTGCGCGATGGCGCTTGCTAGAACGATCTTGCGTGTGCCGGGTTGCGCGGACCGGATCGCCTCGTCCTGCGCCCTGGCATCGAGACCGCCGTACAGGGGAGCGATAACGCAATTGCCGGGAAGCTTCCCGGTGAGCAACTCCGCTGTGCGCCGGATCTCGCCCTGGCCGGGCAGGAAAACCAGAAGTGAGCCGCTGTCAGCGGCGATGGAGTGTTGAATGGCGCGGACCACCTGCGGTTCGATACGCGTATTCGGCGTGCGGCCGAGATAGCGGGTTTCGACGGGAAAGCTCCGCCCCTTGCTCTCTATTACAGGGGCATCGCCCAGGAAGGTCGATATTCCCGCCGCGTCCAGAGTTGCCGACATCGGCAGGAGGCGAAGATCTTCGCGCAAAGCCGACTGCACATCGAGTGCAAGCGCCAGACCGAGATCGCCGTCGAGCGAGCGCTCGTGGAATTCGTCGAACAGGACGGCGGCAACGCCGGTCAGCTCCGGATCGTTCAGGATGAGCCGGGTGAACACACCTTCGGTGATCACCTCTATCCGGGTCCGGGCGCTGACTTTGTTTTCCATACGCACCCGGTAGCCGACGGTTTCGCCGACACGCTCGCCCAGTTCCTCGGCCATGCGCCGGGCGGCGGCCCGCGCGGCGAGACGCCTTGGTTCCAGCACAAGGATCTTGCCGTCCTGCCGCCAGGGCGCACCCAGAAGCGCGAGCGGAACGCGGGTGGTCTTGCCGGCGCCGGGCTCTGCCACCAGAACCGCGTTGGGGCTCCTGTCCAGCGTGTCGAGAAGGGCCTCAAGGACACCGTCAATCGGCAGGGGGGCGGCGAAGGCGGGAACGCTCACCATTGCATCAGGTCTGCGAGGCAGCACTCTTCCAATGCCGGCCCTGCATGTCGACGGCAAAGGCGTCCGGGGTCTTGGCGAAAGCCACCAGACCTTCCAGCGCCGGGTTCGGGTGGCGGACGATGAAGGTCGGTATCTTGGCCATCAGCGCCTCGTGCGGGGCTTTCGCCTCGAAGGCGGCCCGAAACCCGCCGTCGGTCAGGAACCGGGTGATCCGGGGTGTGATGCCGCCGGTCAGATAGACACCGCCCCGGGCAAGCACGGTGAGCGCCAGATCCCCGGCGACCCGGCCGAGGCAGCGCACAAACACTTCCAGGGTCTTGACCGCGACCGGGTCGTTGTCCTTCGCGGCGGCGGTGATACTGGACGGCGTTTCGAAAGCGCGCTCGCTGCGCATATGCCGGGCAACCGCCCGTGCCAGGCGCGGCAGACCCGTCCCGCTCAGGATCTGCTCGGCCCCGAGACGGCCTCCGACCCTTTCGATATGCGGCCAGATCTCGAAATCCTCCGGCGTGACCGGGCCGAGCTCCACATGCCCGCCTTCTCCGGGAACGGGAATCCAGGTGTCGGCAGCGTGGATCATCGCGGCCGCGCCGAGGCCCGTTCCCGGGCCGAGCACGAATTTCGCGGTGGCGTCGCGGATCTCGCCCGGACCGATCTGCTCGACATCGCCGCCGCTGTATGCGGGCAGCGCCAGTGCCTGGGCTTCGAAGTCATTCAGAACAACGACTTGCTGCAGGCCGAGATCGGCAATCATCTTCAGGGGTTCGATCACCCACGCGGCGTTGGTCAGCGGAATGACATCGCCGGTCACCGGTCCGGCCACGGCGATGATCGCTGTTCTGGGAGTGAAATTCGTTCCCGGCAGCACCGCGTTGCGGATGGCCGATGAAATGTCCGAATGACCGGCGGTCGCCGTCTTTCCGCACATGCGAGCCGGGGTATTGGGCCCGTCCACCAGAGCAAAGCGTGCGTTTGTGCCGCCGATATCGGCAACCAGAACAGGATAGGCGAAGGAATTTTGGGGTGTCTCAAGACTCATGATGCGAAGGCACTCACTTCCGGGGTCTGGGAGCTTGTCTTGAGGCCTGTCAGACGGGCCGAGCGCAGCAGAATGTCCGCCGTTGAGGGGTTGAGTGCCATCGGCAGATCATAGACAAGCGCCAGTCGCATCAGGGCTTTCACATCGACATCATGCGGCATCGGCGACAGCGGATCGACAAAAAACAGCAGCCCCTGCAGCTTGCCTTCGGCGATCATGGCCCCGATCTGCTGGTCGCCGCCCAAAGGACCGCTTTTCAGCCGGGTGATTTCCAGACCGGGGCAGGCGTCCTGTATGCGTCCACCGGTTGTCCCGGTTCCGACGAGGTTGAAGTCCTCCAGCTTGTCGCGGTGCCGCCGGGCGAATTCAACCATGGCATCCTTTTTGGCGTCATGCGCGATGAGCGCGAGCGTGGGCTTGGAGGGCATCGAGGATCCTCAATCTGCAAAAACAACAGCGGCCGGATGTATTTAGCCGCTCAAAGCGCTTTAGGCAAAGGAAGATGGGACGTTACACGTATATTGCCGAGGGAAAAGACCCGGGCCGTCGAAAAGGACGGTGGGAGTTTCCCGGGCCGGCATGCAAAAACGCCGCGCTCCGAGCGGGAACGCGGCGGGTAGCTGAAGGAGAAGGTGCAGCTCTCAGTCGAACAGGTTGCAGCGGATCGGTTCGCGGCCCGCAACCTTGTGCACTTGGGCTTCGTGTTGCGGCAGCGTCAGTCCGGCGATTTCCATCACCAGTTTCATGCGGATCGCGTCGGCAAACCCCTCTTGAGAGCGCACCGGAATGGCGAAGGACCCCGGACCGCCGATCACGCAGTCCTCGTAGTAGTGGTCGAGGTTGAGCATGGCCTGCCAGGTGTTCTTGTTGGACTTCATCATCAGCGGCAACCCGTTGATGGTCACGCCCGCGGCCACCATCCGGTCGCGCATTTCGGTCACCGAACCGCCCTGGTTGTTCGGGCCGTCTCCGGAAATGTCGATCACCTGGCGAAGACCCATATATTGGTTGTTCTGAACCAACTGAACGGATTTCTCCAGTGCGGAAGCAATCGAGGTGCGTTGAACCTGGCGCAAGGGCGCTTCTGCAATCTTGGAGGCGAAATGAGAGGCCGAGCCCGCATCCCGGATGACGGTCCAGTCGGCGATGATGAAATGCTCATCGACGCCGCCCCATTCCATATAGGTAACGGCGACCCGGCCGATCGGCCCGACCTGGATGGCGTCGAGGAATTCCCGCGACGTGAGGGCGGCCACATAGCCGGCACGCTGGACTTCCTGTTCTTCGGTGTCCATGGACTGGGAAATATCGACGGCCAGGACGAGTTCCACGTCCACTTCGCTCGCCGGATCATACGTATATTGCGATGAGGCAATCAGGGCCGGGCGATAGTCCCGCGCGACTGAAGGCGCGGTGAGCATGAAGACCGCACAGAAAAGAAACAGTAATTTCGCAAACGCTGGTGCACACAGTTTTATAATGCCGAGACGCATTGTTTTTCTCCTTACGTCAGCCTCGCGGCTGGGTGGTTACGTCTCCCCGGATTATTTTATTTTTGTATTTCTTTACTTTTCGTTCCTTGTGATTCCTACGTAGGAACATCGAATGCCTGTACTGAGAATATAAATTTACTTTGCAAGCTACATGCCAAACGTACCGGAAAGGAATTTGGCTGGCAAAATCAAATGCGCACGGAGTGCATGTTATACACAGATAGGGATAAAATGCCGGATTACCAGGCAAGAATTGCCGCATTCCGCCATTCCGGGGCAAATATCCGGCAAAAATTGCCGGTTTCGCTTATGTCGTGCGCAGGTTGTAAATTTGCCTAGAAAAGCATCATTTGTCCGGAAAATCGGCAGTTTTTTCGGTTGACGTCAGCGTTGTGGCTGGTCATGATCTGAAGAAATCCTCACTTGGTGAAGAAATTTTCAGGCGCCTCATTTCGAGAATTGCCTGGCAACAACAAGAAGCTTCAAAACGAAGCAAGGCGCGGGTGGTCGTAACCGGCTCCGGAATGTGTTTCCGGCAGGTGCGGGCCGCCTTCAGGGGAAGGTGTCGAGGCGGAATGCAGGTGCGTGACGACGACTGGACATCACATATGGCCATCCGGGCGGCCTGGCTTTCCTTCGTGGGCGGCCGGACGCAAGGAGAAATTGCTTCTCAGCTCGGGGTGTCACCCGCGAAGGTTCATCGCCTGATCGCTCACGCCCAGAAGGCGGGGTATGTGAAATTCCAGGTCGATGGGCGGCCGATGGAATGCCTGAAGCTGGAAAATGAGCTCGCCGATCACTTCCATCTGACGAATTGCATCGTCGCTCCGGATCTTGGTGGCTGCGACGATGACAGCGCCGTGCGGGCGGTCGCCGCCTCCGGAGCGCAGTTCCTGGCGGCTCTTCTGGGTGGATCCAACCTCACGCGGCTTGGTGTGGGCATGGGACGCACGCTCACGGCCACGGTCGAGGCGCTGCCTAAAATTACCCGCCCGGATCTGGAAATCATGTCGATTTGCGGGTCTTTGACGCGAACGCTTGCCGCCAACCCCTACGATATCATCCAGAAAATGCAGGAACGCACAGGCGGGGTCGGCTATTACCTGCCCGTGCCTTATTTTGCCGAAAACCGCGACGAGAAGGCGATGTTCCTGACCCAGCGCAGCGTGCAGGATCTCATGGCGCGAGCCGGCGGGTCCGACGCCTTCCTGGTTGGCATCGGTTCGGTGGAGAACGAAGGCCACCTCGTGCGGCGTGGCATGATTTCGAAACAGGAACAGGAAGAATTGCTGTCAGTCGGCGCCGTCTGTGATTTGATGGGCCGCTTCTTGACGCTTGACGGACAACTGGCGCCCGATACGCTCGGCGATTGTGCCGTCGGGCTGCACTTCGACGAAGTGCGCGGCAGCCGCGTGATTGCGCTGGTGGGCGGGGAAAGCAAGGTGGACGCCACACTTGCAGCCCTGCGCACCGGTGTCATTACCGACCTGGTGACCGACGAGACCCTTGCGAGGGCTCTGAGCACACGGGCCGGATTGCAACTGGCACAGTCCGCATGACGCGGCTGGGTCACGAGGGGAAACGGGCCGGCCGAAGGTGGGCCCCCGCATGTCGGAGGACATACACGTGAAAAAGTTTCTAACCATCGGCACGGCGCTTGCCGGACTGGCCTTGTCGGCGATGAGCGCGGCAGCGGCGGATATCAAGCCGGCCGTTCTGTACGATCTGGGCGGCCGTTTCGACAAGTCGTTCAACGAAGGTGCCTACAACGGCGCTGAAAAGTTCAAGGAAGACAACGGCGTCGAATACCGGGATTTCGAAATCCAGAACGACAGCCAGCGTGAACAGGCGCTGCGCAATTTCGCCAAGCGTGGCATGAACCCGATCGTTGCCATCGGTTTCTCCCAGGCCAACGCGGTGGAAAAAGTCGCCAAGGAGTTTCCGGACACCCAGTTCGCCATCGTCGACATGGTTGTCGATCTGCCGAACGTGCGGTCCATTCTCTTCAAGGAGCATGAAGGCTCCTATATTGTCGGCATGATGGCAGCGATGTCCTCCAAGACCGGCAAGGTCGGTTTCGTCGGCGGCATGGACATTCCGCTGATCAGCAAATTCTCCTGCGGCTACAAGCAGGGTGTCCGGGCCGTGAACCCCGACGCTGAAGTCTTCGAGAACATGACCGGGACTACAGGCGCGGCTTGGAACGACCCGGTAAAGGGTGGCGAACTGGCCAAGTCCCAGTTCGACCGCGGCGCGGACGTTGTCTATCACGCGGCCGGTGGCACCGGCATCGGCGTGCTGCAGGCTGCTGCGGACGGCGGCAAGCTCGGCATCGGTGTCGACAGCAACCAGAACGGCCTGCATCCCGGTTCTGTTCTAACCTCCATGCTGAAACGCGTCGATATCGCCGTTTATCAGGCTTTTGAAGACGCGCAGAACGATGCATGGACGTCCGGTTTCGAGGTTCTCGGATTGAAAGAGGGCGGTGTCGACTGGGCTCTGGACGACAACAATGCTCCGCTCGTTTCCGACGAGATGAAGGCAGTGGTCGAAGAAGCGACCCAGAAGATCATCACCGGCGAAATCGAAGTGCATGACTACATGGCCGATCAGGCCTGCCCGGACTGAGGAAGCTCAAATCCGCACATAAGTGCCGGCCTGCCTTCACGCGCAAACGCATGAAGGCAGGCCGGTCGATTTCAGAGTTTCAGAATATCCTGTCCGTGTTCACCCGGACGCGGAAGGCACAGGGACCGTCTGCCGCATGGGCGGATTGAGGGGGACCGAATGATCCGATTCACATCTGTTGTCTTCGGTACGGCGATTGCCGCCGTGCTCGCCGCGGCCACAGCCTTCGCCGAACCGGCAATCATCTATTCCGTCGGCGGCAAGTTCGACGGATCCTTCAACGAAAGCGCCTATTCCGGTGTGAAGCGGTTTCAGGACGAGACCGGCAGCCCGGTCCGCGAGTTCGAGCTGGAACGCGATGCCCAGAGCCTGCAGGCCTTGCGCAGTTTCGCCAGCCGCGGTTTTGAACCGGTCGTCGTCATCGGTTTCAATCAGGCCAACGCCCTCACCCAGACGGCTTCGAATTTTCCGGAGACGAATTTTGCCATCGTCGACATGGTCGTCGACAAGCCGAATGTCCGCTCCTACGTTTTCAAGGAGCAGGAAGGCGCCTATCTCGCCGGTCTGCTCGCGGCCAAGGCCTCGAAAAGCGGTACCATCGGTTTTGTCGGCGGTATGGATATCCCGATCATCCGGCGCTTTCTGTGCGGCTACAAGCAGGGCGCGCTCGCCGTCAATCCTGACATCAGGGTGCTCTTCAACATGACCGGAGACACACCGGCCGCCTTCGCCGATCCGATACGCGGTGGCGAACTGGCGACGGTGCAGATCCGGCGGGGAGCCGACGTGATCATCCAGGCCGCGGGCGGCACGGGTATCGGTGTTCTGCAAAAGGCCGCCGACGCCGGGATTCTCGGCATCGGGACCGACAGCAACCAGAACGGCCTGCATCCGGGCAAAGTGCTGACCTCCATCCGCAAGCGGGTCGACAATGCGGTCCACGACAGTTTCCTTGCTGCCCGAAATGGAACCTTCAAGCCGGGCATCCAGGTGCTGGGCGTGGCGGATGGCGGCATGGACTGGGTGCTGGACGACAATAACAGGGATCTCATCACGTCGGACATGAAAGCGGCTGTGGAGGCGGCGGTCAAGGGAATTTCCGACGGATCCGTCAAGGTGCATGACGTCGTCTCTGAAGGGGCATGTCCTTTTTAGGCAATGCGCGTCACGCTGCAGACCGTTAGGATCCGAAGGGGCGACACAATGACAAATAAAATCCGTCAGGCCTGGGGGAAGGCATGAGCGAAACGCCGGCAATTGAACTGCGCGGGATCAGCAAGAGCTTTGGTCCGGTCCACGCCAACAGGGATATCGACCTTGTGGTGAAGAAGGGATCCATTCACGGGATCATCGGAGAGAACGGCGCGGGCAAGTCCACGCTCATGTCGATCCTCTACGGGTTTTACCACGCCGATGACGGCGACATTCTCGTCAACGGCGAGAAGGTCACGATTGCCGATTCCAAGGCGGCTATCGGCATGGGCATCGGCATGGTGCATCAGCACTTCATGCTGGTCGATAATTTCACCGTTCTGGAAAATGTCGTTCTGGGCGCGGAAGACAGCGCCATGCTGGCCGGTGGCCTCGACAGGGCGCGCATCGAGCTGAAGCGCCTGGAGGAGGAATATGAACTGCGCGTCGATCCGGACGCGCTCATACAGGACCTGCCGGTCGGTCTTCAGCAGCGGGTGGAAATCCTGAAAGCGCTGTATCGCAGTGCCGAGGTCCTGATTCTCGACGAGCCGACCGGCGTTCTGACCCCGCCGGAAGCCGATCACCTGTTCAAGATTCTCGAGGTCCTGAAGAACGAAGGCAAGACCATCTTGCTGATCACGCACAAGCTGCGCGAAATCATGGCTGCGACCGACAGCGTCTCCGTCATGCGCCGCGGCGAGATGGTGGCGACCCGTGAGACCCGGAACACCTCCATGGAAGAACTGGCCGAGCTGATGGTCGGCCGCAGCGTGCTTTTGCGGGTCGACAAGAAACCGGCCGTGCCTGCGGAGCCGGTCATGCAGGTGGAGAACCTGTCCGTGACCGACCAACGCGGTGTTCAAGTGGTCAAGGATGTGAGTTTTTCCGTCCGCGCCGGCGAGATCGTCGGCATAGCCGGGGTCTCGGGCAACGGTCAGTCGGAGCTGCTGGAAACGCTTTCCGGAATCCGCCGTGCGACCGGCGGCACGCTCCGGATCAACGGTCAGACCATCGATCTGGGCACCAGCACGCTGGACGCGGCGGACATGCGCGCAAAAAGCATGGGGCACGTCCCGGAAGACCGTCACCGCATGGGTCTGATCAACAGTTTCTCCGAGTACGAGAATTCCATTCTCGGCTATCACCGAGATCCGGCCTATTCCAGCGGTCTGCTGATGAATATCTCAGCCATCAAGGAAAACGCGGTCGCCGAGATCGAAAAATACGACATTCGCCCTCCCAACCCGATGCTCAAGACCGCCAGTTTTTCCGGCGGCAATCAGCAGAAGATCGTTCTGGCGCGGGAGATCGAGCGGGATCCGGACGTGCTGCTGGTCGGTCAACCGACACGCGGTGTCGATATCGGTGCGATCGAGTTCATTCACAGCCGCCTGGTGGAACTGCGCGATGCCGGCAAGGGTATCCTGCTGGTCTCGGTGGAACTCGATGAAATCCGGGCGCTTGCGGACCGGATACTGGTGATGTTCGACGGCAGGATTGTCGGAGAGCGCGGCGCCAACGCGGACGAAGGCGAACTCGGCCTGCTCATGGCGGGTGTGGAGGACAACGCGAAAATGTCTGTAGAAGGAGACGCCCGATGAGTACCGGTCAGCTCCCGCGCTGGGTCGACTACGGCCTGATCCCGTTTGTGAACCTTGCGGCGGCCTTTCTGGTGTCCGGCCTTGTGGTCGTTCTGATCGGGGAGAACCCGCTGGAAGCGGTTCGGATCCTGATCTGGGGCTCGCTTGGTTATGGCGAAGGCATCGGCTTCACGCTGTTTTACGCCACCAACTTCATCTTCACCGGGCTTGCCGTCGCGGTCGCCTTCCATGCCGGGCTGTTCAACATCGGTGGTGAGGGGCAGGCCTATATCGGCGGGCTCGGCGTCACCTTCGCCTGTCTTGCTCTCGATCACATTGTGCCCTGGTACGTGACACTGCCCTTCGCGATCATCGGCTCGGCGCTGATGGGGGCCGCCTGGGCGTTCATTCCCGCCTGGCTGCAGGCGACACGCGGCAGCCACGTCGTCATCACGACCATCATGTTCAACTTCATCGCTTCGTCGCTGATGGTCTATCTGCTCAACAGCGCGTTGAAGAAACCGGGCTCCATGCAGCCGGAAACGCGAACGTTCGAGGCGGGCGGCCGGCTGCCGTTCCTGAACGAGGTCTTTCCTTCCTTCGGTTTTGGCTACGCTCCGGTGAACCTGTCCCTGTTCGTCGCACTGGCCGCCTGCGTTCTGATCTGGCTGCTGATCTGGCGGACGAAACTCGGCTTCGAAATCCGCTCCTTCGGCGCCAACGCGACGGCCGCGGTCTACGCCGGTATTTCGCCGGTCCGCACCATCGTCATCACCATGCTGATCTCCGGCGGGCTTGCGGGCATGATGGCGATCAACGAGATCATGGGATCGCAGCACCGCCTGTTGATCGATTTTGTCGCCGGCTACGGCTTTGTCGGCATCGCGGTGGCCCTTATGGGACGCGCGCATCCGGTCGGAATCGTTCTGGCGGCGATCCTGTTCGGCATGCTCTACCAGGGCGGCGCTGAGCTGTCCTTCGAAATGCCGAACATCACCCGCGACATGATCATCGTCATCCAGGGACTGGTCATTCTGTTTGCAGGCGCGCTCGAACACATGTTCCGGCCGGCCATCACCCGGTTGTTCACGCCTTCACGGGCCCATGCTGCGGAGGAGGCGTAATCATGTTCGAGACCCTCATCCTCATCCTCGATTCCACCGTCCGCCTGTCGACGCCCCTGTTGCTGGCCTGTCTGGCAGGGCTTTATTCCGAGCGCTCGGGCGTTGTCGATATTGGCCTGGAAGGCAAGATGCTCGGCGCCGCCTTCGGTGCCGGTGCCGTCGCCTATATCACCGCGAACGCCTGGCTTGGCCTGCTGGCCGGCATCGGTGTCTCCGTTGCGCTGGGGCTGCTGCATGGCTTCGCCTCGATCAGCAATCGCGGCAACCAGATCGTTTCCGGTGTGGCCATCAACTTCCTGGCGGCCGGCCTCACGGCGCTGCTCGGCCAGACCTGGTTCCGCCAGGGGGGGCGAACTCCGGCGCTGCCCGAGGGTGGTCGGTTCAGGGATATCGTCTGGCCGTATGCCGAACAATTGCGCGACGTACCGGTGATCGGGCCGCTCTACAGCGAGCTTTTGTCCGGGCACAATATCCTCGTCTATGCCGGGTTCATCGCCGTTCCGCTGACGTGGTGGGTGCTGTTCCGCACGCGCTTCGGCCTGCGGCTGCGTGCCGTTGGCGAAAATCCGGCCGCCGTCGACACGGCGGGCATCTCGGTCGCCTGGCTGCGGTATCGCGCGGTGATCGCTTGCGGCATTCTCTGCGGCTTCGCGGGCGCCTATCTGTCGATCGCGCAAGGGGCGGGTTTCGGCGTCAACATGACGGCGGGCAAGGGCTTTATCGCGCTGGCGGCGCTGATCTTCGCCAAGTGGCGGCCGGCCAGCGCCATGTTCGCCTGCCTGCTCTTCGGCTTCCTCGACGCGGTGGCCATCCGCATGCAGGGCCAGGAGGTCCCCGGTATCGGTGAGATCCCGGTTCAGTTCTTCCAGGCGCTGCCCTATATCCTGACGGTGATCCTGCTTGCCGGCTTCATAGGCAAGGCGGTGCCGCCGAAAGCCGCCGGTATTCCATATCTGAAGGAACGGTCATGAGCGAACTGGACAAGCTCTTCGAAGCGGCCAGGGCGGTGCGCGAAAACGCTTATGCGCCTTATTCCAACTTCCTGGTCGGCGCTGCACTGCGCACTCCGGACGGTAGCGTGTTTACCGGCTGCAATGTCGAAAACGCGTCTTACCCGGTGAGCGTCTGCGCCGAAGGCGGAGCGGTCGGGGCCATGATCGCGGCGGGTTATCGCGAAATTGCCGAAGCCGTTGTCATCGGCGATGCGGCCCTGTGCACGCCTTGCGGCATGTGCCGCCAGCGGCTGAAGGAATTCGGCACGGACGATCTGATCGTCCATGTCGCGGACTTGAACGGTGTTCGCCGCAGCTTCACCATGGACGAGCTGCTGCCGGCAGCATTCGAACTGGATTACACGTCAAATAACAGGAAGGACTGACCCTCGATGAGCGGTTATGGCCATGAATGCGCGGAAATCGTCCGCGCCGCCCGCGAAGGCTCCTACAAGATAGGCATGATACTCGGCTCGGGCCTCGGCGCGCTGGCCGAGGAAGTCGAGGACGCGGTCCGCATTCCCTACACGCATCTGACCGAGTTTCCGGTCTCCACCGTGACTTCCCATTCCAGTGAACTTGTGGCCGGCACGCTGGCTGGGGTTCCCGTGGTGATCCTGTCGGGCCGTGCCCACTATTATGAAACTGGCGACCCGTCGGTCATGCGCACGCCTGTGGAGACCCTGAAGGAACTCGGTTGCGAGATCCTTCTGGCGACCAACGCGGCCGGCTCCCTGCGCGAAGAGGTTGCGCCGGGCTCGCCGATGCTGATCCGCGATCACATCAACTGGTCGGGCAAGAACCCGCTGATCGGCGAGGAGGACGAGAAACGCTTCCTGGACATGAGCGCTGCCTATGATCCCGAACTGCGGGAAGCCATGAAGAAGGCTGCCGCGGAAACCGGCGATCCGATTGCCGAAGGTGTCTACATGTGGTTCTCGGGCCCCTCCTTCGAAACGCCTGCGGAAATTCGCATGGCGAAGCTGCTGGGCGCGGATGCGGTCGGCATGTCCACCGTACCGGAAGTGATCATGGCCCGGTTCATGGGGCTCAGGGTTGCGGCCATGTCGATTGTCACCAACTACGGGGCGGGCATGCAGACCCATGCGCTTTCCCACGACGAGACCAAATCCGTCGCCCTGCAGGGCATGGAACGCATGAAAGAGCTGGTAAGGGCATTTGTGAAGGAGGTCGGTGAATGAGTGACATGGTCGAAAACGCAAAACGCGCCCTCGGGTTGATTGATCTGACCAACCTCAACGAGGACTGCACCGCCGCCGATATCACCGCACTGAGTGCGCGCACCGTAACGGACCATGGTTCGGTCGCCGCTGTCTGCGTGTGGCCGCGTTTTGTCGCGCAGGCAGCACAGGAGTTGAAGGGAACCGGCGTCAAGGTTGCCACCGTCGTGAATTTCCCGGCGGGGGAAGACGACACCGATACCGTGGTTGCCCAAGCGGAGCAGGCGCTGGCCGTTGGCGCCGACGAGATTGACCTGGTGATGAATTTCAAGGCTTTCACGGCGGGCCGGAAAGGATATGCCGAAGAGCAGATCATCCGCGTCAAGACGGTGATCCCGGAGCCTGCGGTCCTGAAGGTGATCCTGGAAACCGGAGAGATCGGCGATCCGTTGCTGATCCATGCCGCATCGAATGTGGCGATTTCCGCCGGAGCCGACTTCATCAAGACTTCCACGGGCAAGGTCGCCGTCAATGCCACGCTCGAGGCCGCCGAAATCATGCTGACCGCCATTGAGGAGGCGCGCCGCGACAATGCTGAGCGCGTCATCGGGTTCAAGCCCGCTGGCGGCATCAGGACGAGTGAGGACGCTGCGTCCTATCTGGCGCTTGCGGATCGGATAATGGGTCACAACTGGGCGTCGGCGTCCACCTTCCGCTTCGGCGCGAGCGGTCTTCTGGATGCCTTGATCGCGACGATCGAGGGCAAGGAAGCCGCGGCCGGCCAAGCCTATTGAAACTGAAACAGGGTGTCTGAAAAATGATGCCGCAAGGATACCAAACATGCTGCCGCAGGAACTGATCCGCAAGAAGCGTGACGGGGGAACACTCGACGCCGCGGAGATCGCTTTTTTCGTCAAGGGACTGGCCGACGGATCGGTCACCGAGGGACAGGTTGCGGCCCTCGCCATGGCCGTTTTTTTCAGGGGATTGAGCGTGGACGAACGCGTGGCCCTGACGCTTGCCATGCGCGACAGCGGCGATGTCATGAACTGGTCCGGTATCGACGCGCCGGTCCTCGACAAGCATTCAACAGGCGGCGTCGGGGATAACGTCTCCCTGATGCTCGCCCCTGCGCTTGCCGCCTGCGGCGCCGCCGTGCCGATGATCTCCGGCCGCGGCCTTGGCCATACCGGCGGCACGCTGGACAAGTTCGACAGTATTCCCGGTTACCAGACCCAGCCGGACAATGCGCTGTTCAAGAAGGTGGTCAAGGAGATCGGTTGCGCCGTCATCGGCCAGACGGGCAATCTGGCCCCGGCAGACAAGCGCTTCTACGGCATCCGCGACGTGACCGGCACCGTGGAGAGCATTGATCTCATCACCGCTTCCATCCTGTCGAAAAAGCTGTCGGCAGGCCTGCAGGGCCTGGTGCTGGACGTCAAATGGGGCACCGGCGCCTTCATGGCGACGCTGGAGGAAGCCCGCGCACTGGCCGAAAGCCTCGTTCAGGTGGCCAATGGCGCCGGACTTAAAACCACAGCCCTGTTGACTGACATGAACGAACCGCTGGCCTCCGCTGCGGGCAACGCGATCGAGATGCAGAACGCGGTGGATTTCCTGAAAGGGACGGCCATCGACAACCGCCTGTGGGACGTGACGGTTGCCCAAGGCGGAGAACTGCTTGCCACCGGTGGCATCGCCGCGACAGCCGAAGCGGGCGAAGAGATGATGCGCCAGGCCTTTCAAAGCGGCAAGGCGGCGGAAAAATTCGCGCAGATGGTCGAGGCACTGGGCGGTCCGGCCGACTTCATGGAAAAAGCCGAACTCTACCTCGCAAAGGCGCCCGTCGAAGCTCCTGTCTATGCCGATCACGACGGTGTCGTCACAGGTGTTGACGCCCGGGCGGTCGGCGTGGCTGTGGTGGCGCTGGGCGGTGGCCGCAAGGCGGCTTCGGATGTGATCGATCCTGCTGTCGGACTGACCAGCCTGGCGGGTGTCGGCAATACGGTAGATGCGGACGCGCCGCTGGCGATCGTGCACGCAAGATCCGGGGAAGACGCGGAAGCGGCAGCCGTCGCCTTGCGCCGGGCCTATACCCTCGGTTCGGCCGCGGACGTCGTCGACCGGCCCATCATTGCTGGCCGCATCGCGCCGTAAGACACGAACTTGTGCCGGGACCACAGATCCCGGTGCCCATCCGGCATCAGGCCGGCATTAGAAAAAAACTTGAGGAGATGCCCATGCCTCGTGCAATTCTGTGCGTGCTGGACAGTTTCGGCATTGGCGGCGCGCAGGACGCGGGCGCCTTTGGCGATGCCGGGTCCGATACTCTGGGCCACATCGCCGAAAATTGCGCCGCCGGCCTGGCGGATCGGGACGGGTTGCGCAGCGGCCCTCTGTCGGTTCCCAACATGGACCGGCTCGGCCTTGGCGCGGCCGGCAAGCTGTCGACCGGCAAGAGCGTGCCAGGCCTGGATTTCGCAGGCGGCCCGCAAGGGCTTTGGGGCTATGCGGCGGAAGTGTCCAACGGCAAGGACACGCCCTCCGGCCACTGGGAAATCGCCGGTGTGCCCGTCCGCTTCGACTGGGGCTATTTCCCAAAGACGATCCCGGCCTTTCCGCGTGAACTGATCGACAAGATCATGGACAAGGCAGGACTGGACGGCATCCTCGGTGACAAGCATGCGTCCGGTACGGAGATCATCGCCGAGCTTGGCGGGGAGCATCTGAGATCGGGCAAACCGATCTTCTATACGTCGGCGGATTCGGTCATACAGATCGCAGCCCACGAAGCGCATTTCGGCCTGGAGCGGCTGTATGAGCTGTGTGAGATCACACGCGAATTCGCCGATCCCTACAACATCGGCCGTGTCATCGCCCGGCCATTCGCCGGTGAAACGGCCGCGACTTTCGCCCGCACGCCCAACCGGCGGGACTATTCGGTGCTGCCGCCGGAGCCGACATTGCTCGACCGGCTGACACAGGCCGGCCGCACCGTCTACGGTGTCGGCAAGATCTCCGACATCTTCGCCCATCAGGGTGTCTCGAAGGTTCTGAAGGGCGCCGGCAACGACGCGCTTTTCGAAAAAACTCTCGAAGCCATGCAGCAGGCCGTGGACGGAGATCTGGTCTTCGCCAATTTCATCGATTTCGACTCGCTTTACGGTCACCGGCGGGATGTTCCGGGCTATGCCGCCGCGCTGGAACATTTCGACCGCCGGCTGCCGGAACTGCTCGCCGCTTTGCGCGAAGGGGACCTGCTGATCCTGACCGCGGATCATGGCTGCGATCCGACATGGAAGGGCACCGACCACACGCGTGAGCATGTCCCGGTCATCGCGACGGGTCCCTGTATTCCAGGCAGATCCGTAGGTGGACGGAAAACATTTGCCGATATCGGCGAGAGCATCGCAGATCATCTGGGCATAGCCCGGGGCCTCCACGGTGAGAGTTTTCTTTAGGTCGGGGACTCAGGCACAATGATGAACTGAGCCGGCACCTGCCAAGGGTGTGGCTCAGAACACCGGATACGGCAGACCTGCCATTCATTCACGATCGAGGACCCGCCGCACATGAGCGATCCCATCACGGTTCCGAAAGCTGAACTGCACTGCCACATTGAAGGCGCGGCCCCGCCGAGCCTGGTCAAGCGGCTGGCGGACAAGCACGGCATGGACGTGTCGAAGGTGCTGGATGGCAACGGCAAATATGTCTGGTCGGACTTCACCACATTCCTGAAGGCCTATGACACGGCAAGTGCCGTTTTCAAGACCCCCGCCGACTACGCCATCCTGGCGGAAACCTATTTCCGCATGCTGGCCGCCGAGGGCGCTATTTATGGCGAGATCTTCATTTCGCCCGATCATGCCCAGGCGACGGGCCTTTCCTACCGCTCCTATGTTGAAGGATTGTCCGCCGGGATCGAGCGCGCCAAGAACGATACCGCCATCGAGGGCCGGATGATCGCCGTCGGGGTGCGCCATTTCGGGGCTGCGGCGGTGGAACGTGTCGCCAAGGAGGTGATTGCCAATCCCGATCCTCTGGTAGCCGGTTTCGGTCTTGCCGGCGATGAGCGCTCGGGCCATCCCGCGAACTTTTCCAAGGCCTTCCGAATGGCCGCGGAAGCGGGGCTCGGTACGACGGCCCATGCCGGCGAATTCGGCGGTCCCGACAGCATAACCGCAGCGCTGGAATTCCTTCGCGTCAAGCGGATCGGGCACGGTGTGAGAGCCATTGAGGACAAGGACCTGATAAAGCGATTGATCGACGAGGAGGTCGTCCTGGAAGTCTGCCCGGGCTCGAATGTGTCACTGGGCGTCTATACCCATCTGCGCTTCCATCCGGTGAACATGCTGCGCAGGCAAGGCGTGAAGGTCACCCTCAACTCCGACGATCCGCCGTTCTTCGGAACGACACTCGGCAAGGAATATTCCTCCGTCTCCGAAACTTTCGACTGGACGTTCGACGACCAGATGGAGATCACCCGCACGGCCATAGAGGCTGCGTTTTGCGACGAGCCGACGCGAAAACGCCTGCTGGTCCGGCTGGACAGCGCGGTGCAGAAACCGGCCGAGGGGTAGGACCCGAGATGCCCCCTGTCTGTGCGGACAAGGGTGGCGGAGCTGTAATGACGAACCCGTTTGACAAGGTTATGGTGGCAAGCCACACCAGACATGTCTCTTCGGGAGGCCGCCCTTGGCGATGCCTCCCGTCTCCCAATTCCGGATTGTTTTGATGAGTTCTTCCGTCTCACCCCTGACCTTTTTCCAGCCGAGCGAAGTGCGGCGCCAGGCGCACCGGCTTCTCGATCTGGCGCAAGCAGGCACGCTTGCCCATGTAGGGGTGGATCTTGCCAAACTGGGCGACGCCCTGGTGACGGTTCTGGAAACAACCCGGGAGACCTATCCCGATTTCCAGATCCCGCCCTATGGCATATGGCGGGACTTCGAAGCCGGTGGCATCGACCGGTGGGGCGCGATGGCAAGCGCCCGCAACTTTGAGACTGCCGAAGACATGCTGGCGGCGGCAACGGATCTTGCGGTGCTCGGCACTTTCATGAAGACCCGGCATCCGCAAGGCTGGACTTTCGAAGACCGGATGACCGGGACCGTCGCGACGGGCAGGCAGGCATCGGCCCTTGCCGCTTTTCACATGTTCGCAGCAGGTTCATTTTCCGCAGAGATGACGGATCCGTATCGTGTCGATGCCGAAACCCTGATCCGGTTCGACACGCAGGAGCTGGCCTTTGGCCTGCAATGGGATCCGGAGCGCGACGCCGGATTGCTGGAACACATGCAGCGTCACCTCAAGCGTCTGGGAGAAGCGCTGGCGCTGCGTCCCGACCTGTTTTCCGAAGGCGACGCCACCCGGCCAGGCCTGCTGGCCACGCGTCTGGCGAAAGACAGCGACGGCACTGTCAGTGCCGGCAAGCTTCTCGATCACCTGCTGGAATCGCTCGCTCCGGTCTGGGACGGCGGAGCTCAGGAAGGCGAGATTTCCCTTGGCGACAGCTTTGCCCATTCCGCTCTGCCCGATGATGATGCGGCAAGTGCCGTGCCCTTCCATCTGGCCGCCCAGGAAATGGTCTACGCCCTTGTCGAACCCTTTGCCTGGGCCGGGCTGGAAGTTGACGGTCTTGCGGATCTGACGCCACCGGCAGACGAAATCCATGCCGGGCTGTTCGTCGACAGCGGGGTGATGAAGATAAAAACCGCCGCTGATGCTCTGACTTTTCAGGGGGAACAGGATCGCATGACCGAACTGCGCGCCGTCAGTTCCGCCCTCACCGACAGGCTGGCGGAACTGCTGCGCGGTGAGCTTGAGGTTCCGGAGGAGCAGTTGCCGCTCACCTGCATTCTGGAGGGCGGCACACATCGTGCCGGACGGGGGATTCTGGAACGCGGCACGGACGAGTGGGGCAATCTCGAAAGATTTATGAACCCGGGGTCTGTTTTTTGGTTGCCGTTCGGGGCATAGCTCCCGAACATGGAAATTCATTGAGGCCGGTCCGGATTGCACGGACCCAGACTTGAACAAAAGAGAGGCAGATATGTCCGGAGCCAACGTCATCAGCCACCCGCTGGTCCAGCACAAACTGAGCATCATGCGTGACAAGGCCACGTCCACCCAGGGCTTCAGGCGGCTTCTGCGCGAGATCTCCACGCTGCTGTGCTACGAGGTGACCCGGGATCTGCCGCTGGTTCGCCAGACCATCGAGACGCCGGTTGCCGAAATGCAGGCGCCGACGCTTGCGGGCAAGAAGCTTGTCTTCGCCTCAGTCCTCAGGGCGGGCAACGGTCTTCTGGAAGGCATGCTGGACCTGGTCCCGTCGGCACGCGTCGCCCACATCGGCCTTTACCGGGATCCGGAAACCCTCCAGCCGGTCGAATATTATTTCAAGGCCCCGGAAGATCTGCACGAGCGTCTTGTGATCGTCGTGGACCCGATGCTGGCCACCGCCAATTCCGCCATTGCCGCCATCCAGAAACTGAAGGAGCGCGGCGCCAACAACATTCGTTTCCTGTGCTTGCTGGCGGCTCCGGAAGGGGTTGCTAAATTCAACCAGATGCACCCGGATGTGCCCATCTTCACGGCCTCGATCGACGAGAAACTCAACGAAAAGGGGTATATCGTTCCAGGTCTCGGCGATGCGGGCGACAGGATGTACGGCACGAAATAGCCCGCTTGGCGCAGGGCCGGAGATATCCGGCCCTGCGCCGGTGTGACACGGTTTCTGCGTCTTCTGGCAAGGGCCTTCACGCCGGTTCCATGTGGCGGTTCCATGTGGCGGTTCCGGGCAGCGGGGTCATCTGCTTCCGGGCATATTTTGAACAAGGATCACGGCATGATCACCGTTTTCGGCTCCATCAACCTCGACCTCGTCGTTTCCGTCCCCAGGCTGCCTAAAGCGGGGGAGACGGTCAGCGGGCCGGACCATCAGTCCTTCGCAGGCGGCAAGGGCGCGAACCAGGCGCTGGCCGCGGGCCGCGCAGGCGCCGAGGTGAAAATGGTAGGTGCGGTCGGGCGGGACGCCTTTGCGGTTCCGGCCCTCGCCAATCTGCGGGAAGCGGGCATCGACCTGTCGGATGTCAGGGAACTGGACGGCGCAACCGGTCTTGCCCTGATCGGTATAGATCCCTCCGGTGAAAACCAGATCATTGTCGCCAGCGGCACCAACGCGCGTGTCCGGGCCGACTGGCTGGAAGACAGCCTTACGGACGCTCATGTTCTGATACTTCAGGGAGAATCCCCCTATGAGGAAACCATTCGGGCGATGGGACTGGCGCGCGGGGCAGGGGCATCCGTTTTCTGGAACCCGGCTCCCGTTCCGGCGGGCGATCCGGGTGCCGGGCTTGAGGCGGTCAATACGCTGGTGGTGAACGAAAGCGAAGCAGCACTCCTTGCCGGTAGCCTCGGAATCGCGGACGGAGTGGATACCTTTCTGGACAATGTGGTCAGGCCCGGGCGGGCTGTGGTGGTGACCCTCGGCTCCGAAGGTGTTGCCGCCGCCAAAGGCGACGACCGGTTCCGTTTTGCTTCGCCCTCTGTCGATGCGGTGGATACCACCGGCGCGGGAGACGCCTTTTGCGGCGCTCTGGCGGCTGCGCTCGACCATGACTTGCCGTTTGGACGGGCGCTCAGGGAAGGGGTCGCCGCAGGCGCTCTGGCCTGCACCGTGACCGGCGCCCAGTCCAGCGCGCCGATGAAGGCGGATATTGTCCGTCTGGCCGATCAAATCGTCTGATGGTCTATTCCAGACCCGGTTTTACAGGCCGCTAAGGAAACTCTGCTAAGCCAGCGGCATCTCGCTTTGAAGGGTCGGCCGGGCATGTGGCGGTTTATGGTGATTTTGTTGGTCTGCGTTGCTCTCGCACCGTTTGCACCTGGGCTGATCGAAAGCGGCCTGAAGACACTGGCCGACCGTGAAGCACCTTCAGCCGTCAGCGAAAGCGCAAGCGAAACAGGGTCTGGCGGCGGCCGGACGCATCGCATTTCAGCAAACGCTCAGGGGCATTTTATCGCCGAGGGGCGTCTGAATGGTCGATTTGTCGATCTGCTTGTGGATACCGGGGCGACCCTGACCGTGCTTCCGCGGTCGCTTGCCGAAGATATCGGCATTTTTCTGCAGGAAACCGACTTCAGGCATCAAGTCCGGACGGCCAACGGTACCGCTTTGGGCGCCAAGGCGACAATCGACCGTTTGAGCATCGGTGACATACGCTTCACGAACGTGAATGCGCTGGTGATGAAAGACGAAAGCCTTGGGAAGCCGCTGCTGGGTATGTCCGTTCTCAACCAACTGAGAAAGTTTGACATGTCCGAGGGCACCCTTGTACTGGTTCAGTAGCAGATACCTTCGATATTTTTCCGGATCCTTTTTTCAAATTGAGAGGCTTGCATGTTTCCCAAACCAGTGCCGAGTTTGAGTCCGAACACACTCGAATATGAATCGTTTCCCATGGTGAAAGCGACCGGTTTCCGGGAATACGACGCCCGCTGGCTGTTCGAGAAGGAAATCAACCTGATGGGAATGCAGGCGCTCGGCATGGGCATCGGCACTCTCATTCATGAACGCGGTGTGCGCCCGGATATTGTGGTCGGTCACGATTTCCGCAGCTATTCGGCCTCGATCAAGATGGCGGTCGTCAACGGCCTTCTGGCAGCCGGCATCAATGTCCATGATATCGGTCTGGCGCTGTCGCCCATGGCCTATTTCGCCCAGTTCGCCCTGGATGTTCCCGCAGTCGCGATGATCACAGCCTCCCACAACGACAACGGTTGGACCGGGGTCAAGATGGGCGTTGACCGCCCGATGACCTTTGGACCCGACGAAATGGGACGCCTGAAAGAAATTGTTCTCGAGGCGGCATTCGATCTGAAGGGGGGCGGTAGCTACCGCTTCGTGGACGGGTTTCCGGAGATCTATTTCAAGGATCTGACCGACCGCGCGAAACTGAAGCGGCCGATCAAGATCGTCGTGGCCTGCGGCAATGGCACGGCAGGTGCGTTCGCTCCGAAAATCCTGGAGGCGCTCGGGGCCGAGGTCATCCCGCTCGATGCGGAACTCGATCACAGCTTCCCGAATTACAATCCGAACCCGGAAGACATGAAAATGCTGCATGCGCTCCGGGACAAGGTGCTGGAAGTCGACGCGGAAGTCGGCCTCGGCTTCGACGGTGACGGCGACCGCTGCGGCGTTGTCGACAACGAGGGCGAGGAGATTTTCGCCGACAAGGTCGGGGTCATGCTCGCCCGGGACATCTCCGCTCTTTATCCCGGCAGCCAGTTTGTCGTCGACGTGAAATCGACCGGTCTCTTCAACACCGATCCGGTGCTTCAGGCGAACGGTGCAAAGACGGACTACTTCAAGACCGGCCATTCCTACATCAAGCGCCGGGTCAACCAGCTGGACGCGATTGTGGGGTTCGAGAAGTCGGGCCACTACTTCTTCAACAAACCGATCGGCCGTGGCTACGACGACGGCCTCGTCTCCGCCATTGCGATCCTCGACATGCTCGACCGCAACTCGGACAAGACGATGGCCGACCTCCGCCGGGATCTTCCCAAGACCTGGGGCTCGCCGACCATGGCACCGAAATGCGCCGACGAGGTCAAATACGATGTGGTCGACAGGGTGGTTGCCCGGTTCCAGGACATGAAGGCGAAGGGCGAGAAAGTCGGCGGCCAGTCGATTTCCGACCTGATTACGGTCAACGGCGTCCGGGTGGTTGCCGAGGACGGTACCTGGGGGTTGGTGCGCGCCTCTTCCAACAAGCCGGAACTGGTTGTGGTAGTCGAAAGCCCGGTCTCCGAGGCGCGGTTGCACGAAATGTTCAAGGCGGTGGATGGCGTGCTGCGCGAGAACTCCGAAGTCGGCGACTACAATCAGACGCTTTGACGTCAGGGGTTTCAGCGAAGGGCGCGGCTCCCCCGCCGCTCTTCGCTCGCGGGTCCACACAGCTTCTCATCGGAGACTTTCATGATCAGGGATTTCGCTGTGCTGCCTGATGGCACGAAAGTGCAGGAGGTGACACTGAAGAAAGGCGGGCTCGAAGCCTCCGTCCTGACCTTCGGCGCGATCATCCGCGACCTGAAGGTGGACGGGCAGAGCGTCGTTCTCGGTTTCGGGGATCTGCAAAGCTACCTGGATCATCCCAGGTACTTCGGTGCGATTGTCGGGCGCTGCGCCAACAGGACAGCCGGCGGCCGCCTGACGATCGACGGTACAAGTTACCAGCTTGACCGCAACGACGGCGGGATAAACCATCTCCATGGGGGATCGGACGGGTTCTTCAACCGGGTCTGGCAACTGGAGCAGCACGACAAGGCAAGCATCCTGCTGAAGCTGGTCTCCGAGGATGGCGACATGGGCTATCCCGGCCGCGTCGAGGCTCTGCTGCGCTACACATTGACGGGAACCGGCGCGCTGCGTGTGAAAATCACGGCGGTCACGGACAGGACAACCCCGGTCAACCTGACCCAGCACAGCTATTTCAATCTCGATGGCAGCAGCACGATTCTCGATCACACGCTTGAGATCGCAGCGGAAACCTATCTTCCGGTCGACGATCAACTGATCCCGACAGGCGAGATCCGCAAGGTCGAATGGACGCCGTATGATTTCCGGAGCGGCCGCAAGATCCGCCGCAAGGCAGGCGAGGAGGATGTGATCTTCGATCATAATTTCTGTCTCTCCACGAAGGCCCGCGAGACCGTGCAATTCGCTGCCGCTCTTGAAGACAGCGCCGGAGAGCGGCGCATGGAGGTTTGGACGACGGAGCCCGGCGTGCAATTCTATGACGCTGGCATGTTGAACGTTCAGGCGCCGGGGCTGGGCGGAAAACCCTACACGCACCATGCCGGTCTCTGCCTGGAAGCTCAGCGCTGGCCCGACAGCGTCAACCGCGAGGGCTTTACAAGTGTGTTGTTAAGGCCTTCGGAAACCTATAGTCACGTTACGGAATACCGTTTTTCCTGAAATGGTCTACATTGGCCGGGTGGCTTGAGGTAGCAAGGGGACTGGGGGCAGGCTTGTGAAGACGGTTTTTTCAGAGACCCAGCTTGCGCACGCACCGGCGCAGGAAATTTCCGATGGAGAGCTGAAGCCTGCCGTGGAGATACCGGCCCGGGCTGAAATGGTGCTGAAAACCCTTAAGGACCGGCAGGTCGGAGACATCGTTGCTCCGGAGGAATTCCCCCTGCGAAGTATCCAGAGGGTTCATTCGCCTGACTACGTTGCCTTCCTGGAAAATTTCTGGCCGATGTGGACCGCTGCCGGCCGGTCCGGCGAGGCCTTTCCTTTCGTGTGGCCTGTTCGCTCTCTCAGGGTGGACACGAAGATCAATCACATTGACGGTCTGCTCGGGCGCTATTCCATGGATGCAGGTACACCGCTGGGCGCGCATACCTACGAGGCGGCACGCGCCTCGGCCGATACCGCGCTGACCGCTGCACAACTGCTGTTGAATGGCGAGCAATCCGCCTTCGCATTGTGCCGTCCTCCCGGCCACCACGCAGGCTTCGACTTCCTCGGCGGATATTGCTTCTTCAACAACGCCGGCGTGGCGGCTCAACATCTGCGCGACAACGGGCTGAACAGGATTGCCATCCTGGATGTGGACTATCATCACGGCAACGGCACCCAGGCGCTCTTCTATGACCGGCCGGACATTCTGTTCCTGTCCATACATGCCGATCCCAAGGACGAATATCCCTATTACCTTGGCTACGCGGATGAGACCGGTGAACATGCAGGGACCGGATTTACTCGCAACTGGCCCTTGCCGCTTGGCACCGACTGGGACTCTTATGCCCCGGCCCTGGAAGAAGCCTGCCGCTGGCTTCTGGTCTACAAGCCAGAGGCGATGGTTGTCTCCCTGGGGCTGGACTGCTTCGAAGGGGATCCCATTTCCGGGTTCAAATTCAAGAGCGAGGATTATATCCGCCTCGGAGAGCGGCTTGCGAAAGTCGGCGTGCCGACGATGTTCGTGTTGGAAGGCGGTTATGCGGTCGACGCGCTCGGCACCAATTGCGTCAATGTGCTTGAAGGTTTCTCCGGCTGACGAATATCGACTGATGCGGTGGGTCTTCAGGCAGCAAGCAGACCCAACCTGGTCAGCTCACTGCGCAGCTCGGCAGCGCTCCTGAAGTGATATGCTTGCATTCCGGCATCGCGGGCAGCATCCACATTGGACCGGGAATCGTCAATGAAGAAGCACCCTTGCGCATCGAGCCCGTTCCGCTGCAAGAGGACCTCGTAAATCCTGGGATCGGGCTTGATCAGCTTTTCCTCCCCGGAGACGACGACATCCAGAAAACTGGTTTTCAGGAAGGGAAACCGTGTCCGGGCCTCGCCGAACTTCTCGGTTGAAAAATTCGTGATGGCATAGAGCGGCACACCACGCTCCCTGAGCTGGGCTAGAATGCTGCTGGTGCCCGGAATTTCGCCCGGGACCATCTCGTGCCAGCGGCGGTCGTAGGCGGCGATCAGGTCCGCCTTGTCCGGATGCCTGCGCGACAGCATCTCCACGGCTTCGCGCCAGGAGCGGCCGAGATCCTGCTGCTCGTTCCACTTTGTCGTACAGATCGTCTCCAGGAATGTTTTCCGTTCAAGCGGATCGGGAATGAGCTGACGATAAAGGTATTCGGGGTTCCATTCGATCAGGACATTTCCTATATCGAAAACCACGGTCGTGATAAGATTGCTCATGAATTTGTCCGATGTTGCTGGCGGATGAATGCGGACAGACGGGAAAAGAATTTGCAAGTTTTCTCAGAAGCTTATGTTGAATTTGTGACGCTGCTCAAAAACTGCGTCCGGATGATTCTTTTGGCCTTTTGTCTTCTCTCGCTGCCCATCACAGCGCACGCGCAGGACAACGTCGACATGCCCGACAGGCTGCGCCTCGGCGTCATCGTTGCCGCCGATGAAGGCGCGCGCGAGCGGGTGGAGTCGTTCCGGCTGGCGCTGGAGGAAATCGCCGACCTGCCGGTGGATCTGTTTCTGCTGCAGACAATGGGTGAGGCTGTGGAAGCGATTGCCTCGGGCCGGATTGACTATGTCCGGCTGTCGCCTTCCGCCTACGCGGCAGCGCATGCGTTGTGTGGGTGCGTGGAACCGCTTGTAACTGCCGGCCCGGATGATTTCCCGGCCCGCTTCTATGCCGTCCTGATCACCAGACGCGGCCCGGAAAAAATGTCGCTCGCGGATCTCGCGGGCACCCGGCTGGCGGTGGGTGCCAGACAGGCTGTGACCGGATACCGCGTGCCTCTCGCCAATCTTGCCGCCGACGGAATAAACCCGCGCACGCATTTCAGCGCACTTGTTGAAGTCCAGAATCCGGTGGAGGGCCTGAAGGCGGTGCTCGACGGCCGGCTGCAGTCTTCCCTTGCCTGGTCCACTCTCGCCGGAGAAGCCAAGACGGGATATACCGCCGGCACGCTCAACGACTATTACGTGGCCGGCGGGCCGGGGTTCAAGGATCTCGAAATCGTCTGGCGGTCCCCGCCGATCCCCTATTCCGCGCATAGCCTGCGCACGGATTTGCCCGATACCCTGAAACGGCGCGTGCGCGCCGGACTGATGGACCTGCGCCGGGAGGCTCCGGATGCCTATCTGGCAATCGAGCCGGATCTGCCGGGCGGTTTCGAACCCGTGGTGCATGCGGATTACCGGCCGGTCCTGAGGACTTATGACGAGAGTTTCACAGCGCTCCTCGACCCTTCCGGCGGATAGAGTTCAGGCGGAGACCGTTCCTGAACCCAGCAGCTTTTCGGTATGCCGCCGGATCATTTCCTCTTCGTTGGTCGGTACGACCAGCACGCTTGCCCGCGATGAAACCGCCGAAATTTCTTCGGCCCCGGCCTGATTCTTCGCCTCGTCGGCCGTCAGTCCGAGCCATTCGAGATCCGCACAGACCTTGCGGCGGACAAGGACGGAATTCTCGCCGATGCCGCCTGTGAAGACCAGTGTATCCAGCCCGCCGAGCACCGCAGCCATCGCACCGAGTTCCCGGCGGATGCGGAAGACGAAATAGTCGATAGCTTCCGCCGCTTCAGGCGCGTCGCTCTGCGTGAGGGTGCGCATGTCCTGGCTGATGCCGGAAAGGCCCTTCAGACCCGACGCCTTGTAGAGGAGATCGGAGACCTCTTCAGGGGTCATGCCCTTTGTGGTCAGAAGATAAAGCACCACGCCCGGATCGAGTTGACCGCAGCGTGTGCCCATCGGCAGACCGTCCAGGGCGGTGAAGCCCATCGTCGAGCCGATGCTTTGCCCGTCGCGTATGGCGCACATGGAAGCACCGTTGCCCAGATGCGCAACCACCAGCCGGCCCGTATGGAGGTCCGGCCGGGTCTGTTGCAGATGGGCGCAGATGTATTCATAGGACAGACCGTGAAATCCGTAGCGGCGCACACCTTCCTCGTAAAGTGAACGGGGCAGGGCGAACGTATCGTTCACCCAGGGATGATTGCGGTGAAACGCGGTGTCGAAACAGGCGCTTTGCAAGGCTTTAGGGAAGGCGGCGCGGGCTGCTTCGATGCCCGCCAGATTATGCGGCTGGTGCAGCGGGGCAAGCGGCTCCAGCCTCCCGAGTTCCCTCATGATCTCACCGGTAATGCGCACGGGAGCCGTCAGGGAAATGCCGCCATGCACCACCCGGTGCCCGACCGCATCCACGTCCTGTCCGCCCAGTTCCTGTTCCAGGCTCGGCAGCAGCGCGTCAAGCGCGGCGGCGTGGGATCTGCCTTCCTCCTCACTCAGTGCCCTGTCGATCCGTGTATCCGAGACGTGGGACTTCAGCGACAGATGCGGCTGTGCACCGAGACCGGAAATCTGTCCCTTGAGCTGGACGGCGTCCCCCGAGAACAACGTGAACTTGATGGAGGACGAACCGGAATTCAGGACCAGAATGACCGGGGCCATGATCAAGCCCCTTCGCGATCGAACACGCCGGCTGGAGTGCCATGGGTCTGCCAATGCTTGAAGAGAAGCGCGAGCGCGCAGGACGCGAGCCGGGCGCGACTGTCGTCGGCGCGGCTGGTGAGCATCACCGGAACCTTGGCGCCGATCACCAGTCCGGAGGATTCCGCATGGGCGATGAACGTCAGTTCCTTGGCCAGCATGTTGCCCGACTCCAGATTGGGAACGATCAGCACTTCCGCGTGGCCGGCGACCAGCGACGTGATTCCTTTGGAACGGGCCGCCTGAACATCGACCGCATTGTCCATTGCCAGCGGGCCATCGACGATACCCCCCGTTATCTGACCGCGTTCGGCCATTTTGGACAGGACAGCAGCGTCCAGACTGGAGGGGATCGCGGGGTTCACGGTCTCGATAGCGGACAGGACGCCGACCCGGGGTGCCTCAAGGCCGAGCGCCAGGGCCAGATCGATGGCGTTCTGCGTGATGTCCACCTTGGTGTTGAGGTCGGGCGAAATGTTTATCGCTGCATCGGAGATCAGGACGGGTGTCTTGCGGCCTGGTATATCCATGACGAAGACATGGCTGATGCGCCGCCGGGTTCTCAGCCCGCCGTCCCGTTTGACCACATGCTGAAGCAGATGGTCCGTATGAAGATGGCCCTTCATGATGGCGTCGACCCGGCCTTCATGGACCATGGCGACGGCGCGTCCGGCGGCCTCTGTTTCATCTTCGATATCGATCAGTTCGAAGGCTTCGAGGTTCTCGCCCAGGTCCTCGGCGGCTTTGGCGATACGCGCCTGTGCACCGATCAGGATCGGTTTGATCAGCCCTTCCCGCGCTGCCATGATAGCCCCCTCGAGCGAGTTGGCATCGTCTGGGGCGACGACCGCGGTTGACAGAGGCGGCAAGGCTCTCGCCAGCTCGATCATCCTGTTGAAGTGCCGGTGCCGCTGCACGAGGATGGCGGGCAGATTGCTGGAATCGAATTCGATTGTTTGAGTCGGGGCGGCGACTTCCGCGACGCCTTCGACCAGACGGGTTCCGTCGGCGCGCGCCACCGAGAGATCGAAGACGACGATGTTGCCCGGACGTTTTTCCTTCGCCGTAACCTTCACATGCAACTTGTCGCCGACGGCCGCCCCTTCCAGGAAGCGGAGCGACTGCGACTTGTAGATCGTGCCGGGACCGGGAAGTATGTTGCCGAGGATGGCGGAGGCGAGGCTGCCCATCCACATGGCGGGCGCGACGGGCTTGTCGATATGACCGTCTCCGGTCCAGTCCGTATCCGGCAGGTGGATGGGATTGTGGTTTCCGGAAGCATGCGCATAAACCAGAAGATCGTTGGAGGAACACTCCCTGACGATCTCCGCCGTGTCGCCTACGGTAATCTGCTCATAAGTCTTGTTCGTCGCCATCGGCTCGGGAACCCCTGACTGAAAATCCATATTGCAACGCAGCAATCGTGATGGAGCGTAGCCGCATTCCACGACGGATCAAATACGGGAGAGTTATTATCACGTTTCGGAACGCGTCAGCAGTCGCTGCAACTCACCGTGTCCGTCAGGCGCGGCCGAAAATAGAAAATGTCTTGCAGGGTATACTTGGCAAGGCGGGGGAAAGCCTCTGTGAAAAGCCCGGAAAATGGTGGCGTATATACATACGTACTTTCGGCGATCACGATCGAGGTGAGCGGGTTTGAGATCGCCTCTGGCAAGAGGACCGGCGGGGCAGCTCCCACGTCCCAGGGATTTTCCTTGTTGCTGTAGCTCCAGTCGACGATTGGTTCGCCGTCTTCATCGAAAGTGACACTTGAAATGATGGTCTTGAGAGAGTCGTCCGGATAAGGGTCGAGTATCTTTTCACCCAGGGCCAGGATGTCATCCAGTTCATCGGTGCTCAGGGTCTGGGCCTGTGAGACCAGGTCGGTTGTCGAGTTTGCGATGCGGCTGACCTTCCGGTCCGCGTTGATCGCACCTGAAAGTTCCGTGATTCCGATCAGGAGGATCAGCATGAAAGGCAGGATAAGCGCGAATTCCGTCGCAGACACACCGTGCCTGTCGCGCCAGAGCTCGTGCAACTGCCTGGAAATCCTGCGAGCCGGCCGGATCATGAAACTATTCCCAGGGTTCATTACGAAAGACCAGGGTTGATGTCAGATGACGCACGCCGCCGCGATCTTCAGGGTAAAGCTCGAGGTTGGACATCATCATGGGCCATTTGTAAATGACGTTCATGACCACGATATCGCTGGCGTCTCCGGTCACGAATTGCAGATCCTCCCGAATATTGCCTTCGTCGTCGTAGAGGCTTGGAGCGGCATTTGCTTCCGCGAAACTGTCCACGGACACGACTTCGACGGACATTCTGCTGGCGTCGCAGACAAAAGTTGGCAGGAAACCGCAGATCTGATCCCTGAACTCGTCTGCGGTAAACGTGCCTTCCTGAGCCTGTCCTGTCCTGATCATCCTCGCGGCGCTGACGACCGCGTCATCGACCATACGGTTGACCACCAGAACAAGACCTACTTCCATGATGCCTATCGACAGGACAAAGAACGGAATGCCGATCATGGCGAACTCAATCGCGGTCACGCCGCGGTCGTCTTTGAGCAACGACCGACGGTTTCTGCGTCTGAATGGCCAGAAAGACCGTTTCCTGCCGCGCATTGAGAGCTCGCTCCGCAAAACCTTTGGGATCAACAGAACGCCAACCGGAATCGTTGGAGCTCCAAAAGTCGATCGATGTTAAAATTCACGCCTATTTACCGCCGCCGGCCGCTTCCAGCGCGAGGACGTTCCGGGCCGTTGCCTGTTCGGCGGTTTCGTTGAACGAATCCGCGTTATCGCCGAGGCGAAGCGTCGGCTCACACGTCGGATGGCAGGAAAGCGTTTCGCGTTCCACTTTCCGATAAACCGAGACGATATCGGTTTCCGAAGCGCGCACGGTAATCTCCTCGTCCACGATCGGCTTGTTGTCGACATCCAGGATAACGAGGTTGGTGGTGCCGTAGCTTTTGCCGGTAATGACGACCGTGTTCTTGTCGAACATGGCCACGTCGGCAATGAACGGATTTCCGACGATGACTGCGGAAGCGCCATCTTCGATGCGGAACACCTTGGCGCGATCGACGGTTACCATGACCGGCCCGTCCTGCGCCATCGCCGCGCCTGCCTGAAACGCGAACACAAGCACGCCAGTCCATCTGATCAGGTTCGAAAACATGCTTATGAGTACTCCATGTGCCACTTTTCCTGCGAGATCATGCCGTAGACGTAGTGAACGATCTGCTAACGCCCGGCGGCAAGAAGAGTAAACTGCCGCCGTTGCAGTATCCGCGGTGTGGGGCAGGGCAAGGGTGTATTCACCGGACAAACCGAATATTGTGCCCACATTGAAAGAGTGGGAAACGATGTTTCATCTGAATACATGGCGATGAAAAATCTTCAATGAAAGTATATTTAATGAATACGATAGCAAAAAAGCGTTTGATTATATAAGGGTATGAAATTATGCAGAGTATAGAATTAATATTTATTTTTATATTAAATTAATTTAGGGCATTAACCCAATTTTATCTATACCATTCGTTAACTATAGCAGCCGTTCAGCGCAATTCATTGGTAGTAATTGGTAAATTTAACTGGTTGGAAATCTATTTACTCTAGGTTCGCCCCATGTCCAATTGGACCCGAATAAGATCCAGCGGACTTGAAGCTGTCAGTTTTTTGGTACTTGGAGCAAACATATGAAAAATCTTCTGAAACGCTTCGTCAACGACGAATCCGGCGCAACTGCAATCGAATACGGTCTGATCGCAGGCCTTCTGTCCATCGTGATCATCGGCGCCGTTGCGGCCACCGGTGGATCGCTTACCGATTTGTTCGGCCGTATTTCCGGTCAGCTCGACGCCGCCGGTGTGGCAGAAGCTACCGAATAATACAGTCTGACTGCCGGGGAGAAACCCTGGCCAGTCCACCGTAAAGAAAACGGGCAGCCTGCTGCCCGTTTTTTTGTGCGCCGACGCGTTTTCCGCGCGCTCTTTTTGGCAGCGCATGCTCTCGGTGACCAGGCCACTCCTGCCGGGCATCGGTAAAAAATTAACAATCGACCTCTAAAATTCCGCGCAATGATTAGAGCGTATCGCGTTTGGGCGGATTCATGGTGTCCTGCAATCAATTGAATGCGACACGCGCTGAAGATTGAGCGGAAGCCCGATGATCGAAGCAGCCATTCTAGTGATTTTCCCGATGCTCGTCGCCTTTGGCGGCGCGTCTGACCTGTTGACGATGACGATTCGCAACAGGGTGTCTGTTCTCCTGATCGCCGGATTCGCCGGTCTTGCGCTTGTGACGGGTCTTCCCCTGAGCGGCTGGGGAATGCATGCATTGGGTCTGCTTGTGGTCTTTCCCGTCTGCTTTGGATTTTTCGCGGCCGGCTGGATGGGCGGAGGCGACGTGAAATTCATCAGCGCGATTGCATTGTGGATCGGACTGACGCCTGAACTCGGTGTTTTCGTTTTATTCGTCGCTTTTTTTGGAATGCTGCTGACCTTTGCGCTTCTTTTCGTTCGCAAATTTGAAGTGGTGCCCACGGCCCTTGCGACGCAGGACTGGTTCGCGCGGCTGCACGACAGCAAAGGTGGAATACCCTACGGCATCGCGATCGCAGCCGCCGGCCTGACGGTCTATCCGTCGACCGAGTGGTTTCAGTTGGCGGTTCAGGGCATTTAGCGCATGTCGCATTAAATTGAATTCAGGAAACCGCCCGAACGCATTTACCAGGCAAACGCTGCCTCGGGGGATTCCTGAACCCATGACTCCGCTTGAACGCGATACACTCCAGCGCACATAGGGACCCTGATTCCCGGCAGACACTGGAAAACGTCTGAACGGCTGGTTTCCGCGGCTGTGAAATTAATTATTCGCAAATTGCGATAGATTTAAGAAATCATTCAGTAAAGTTAATGAATATTAACCAAAATCATCTAGATCTGGTTAACCATGTTTTGACTAATTACCCCCCATTCTAGCTTCGAATGGCGCATCTGCGCGCAGGAATATTGGGTATAGGTCATGAAATTTGCTCGAATTTTAGTACTGGCAGTAGCCGTGGCTGCAGGTTTCCTGGCTTTCCGAATGGTCATGATGTCCGGTGGAAACGACGCTGAACCGAAAACCGCGCAGGCCCCGGCCGCCGAGCGGAAACAGGCCCAGGTGCTTGTCGCGGCGAAGGATATTCCGCTTGGCGGAAAGTTGTCGGCGGCGGATATGTCCTGGTCCCCGTGGCCGGAGGATGTGATTCCCAAGGGAGCCGTTACGAAAAGCGCCTCTCCCGTAGCGGACAAGGAGCATGTGGGCCAGATCGCCCGGGCTCCGATTTTCGCAGGCGAACCGATTCGCCCGGAACGTCTGATCAGCACAGACAAGGGCTTCATGTCCTCCATTCTGCCAAAGGGAAAACGCGCCAGCGCGGTAAGCGTCGAAGCTGAAACCACGGCAGGAGGCTTCATTCTTCCCGGTGACAAGGTCGATCTCATCCTCACGCGCAGATCCGACGAGGGAGCCAGCAGCCAGACAATTCTGGAAAACATCCGTGTGCTGGCGATCGACACGACGACCGCGGGTGAGCAGGACAAGAAAAGCCTCTCGCCCAAGAAGACCGCGACCCTGGAGCTGACACTGCCGCAGTCGGAAATCGTGGCGCAGGCGCAGCAGATAGGAACGATATCCCTGGCCTTGCGCAGTGCCCAGGATTCTGCCGACGACGCAGCACCGGAAAATGATCAGCGCCGTGGCATGAGCTACGTGAAATATGGCGTGACCAGCAAGTCGGGTTTGTAATGACACGGGTAACAACAAGAAAGTTCAGCGCAAGGGGCGCGATGATGAACCAGCTTTTCAAGTGCGTGGCAGCCGTGGCGTTTGTCGCTGCGGCGATAACCATGACGGCACCTTCCGCCGTGGCCGGGGACAATTTTCCGAGCCAGGTTCATATCGCCGCCGGAGAACGGGCGAGCGGGCGGATCCTGAATGTCGGCGTCGGCCGGTCGGTCGTTGTCAATCTGGCGGAAGACGCGGCCGATGTGCTCGTGTCCAATCCGGAGATCGCGGATGCGGTTCTGCGA
This sequence comes from Labrenzia sp. OB1, assembly GCF_001624695.1. Taxonomy (GTDB): domain Bacteria; phylum Pseudomonadota; class Alphaproteobacteria; order Rhizobiales; family Stappiaceae; genus Roseibium. The sequence continues at coordinate 93,678 of NZ_JSEP01000018.1, forward strand.
ACGCCACGCCGGATTTTCATCATTGGGAACACGGCCGGCCAGTCCCGGGTCGTGTTTTTCAGCCGCAGCGGCCGTGAACTGGCGAGCTTTGATCTCCGGGTCGAAAGAGACACCTCCGACATGACCAGGATCATCCGCAAGTTGATCCCGGGGTCAAACATATTCGCCGAATCCGTCAATGGCAGCGTCATTTTGAGCGGAACAGCGAAAAGCACCATTGAAGCCCAGCAGGCTGCGGATATCGCTGCAAAGTTCCAGGGCACCGGAAATGCCGAGGACGTCGTCAATCTGATATCCGTCGAGGGCAAGGATCAGGTGCATCTGAAGGTAACCGTGGCGGAAGTCGAGCGTTCGGTCATCAAGCAGCTCGGGGTCCAGTTTTCCGGATCTATCGGCGTGGGGAATTTCACTCCCTTCGGGGAGAACCTGCCGGACTTTCCGGTGAATCCGACCATCGTCAACCAGGCGGTCGCCGGTTTCGGCTTTACGAGCGGCGCCACCAGCCTGGCCGCCCAGGTGGAAGCCTTGCAGCGGGACGGCGTCATCAGAACACTTGCGGAACCGACCCTGACGGCCATAACCGGCGAGAATGCAAGTTTCCTTGCAGGCGGTGAATTCCCGATCCCGATCGCGCAGGACGACGGCGAGGTAACCGTCGAGTTCAAGAAATTCGGTGTGGGCCTCGATTTCACACCCGTGGTGCTGTCCGGCGGACGCATCAGCCTGAGGGTCAAGACGGAAGTGAGCGAGCTCAGCAATGACGGCGCCGTTTCCGCAGGCGGAATCACGATCTCCGCGCTGAAGGTCCGCCGCGCCGAATCGACCATGGAACTGCCTTCAGGCGGAACGCTGGTCATGGCGGGGCTCCTGAAGGAATCCTATCAGCAGGCGATCGACGGTGTTCCGGGCCTGATGCAGATCCCGATCCTGGGCGCCCTGTTCAAAAGCCGGGATTTCCTGCGCAAGCAAACGGAACTCACGGTCTTCGTGACGCCCTATGTGGTGCAGCCCGTGGCAGCTCAGAAACTTGTGCGGCCCGACAAGAACTTCATGCCGCCATCTGATGCGGAAACGGTTTTCCTGAATCGTCTGAACAAGATCTTCAGTCCGGCCGGCGATGCGGTCGAAGGCACCTATCACGGCCAGGTCGGCTTTATCTACAAGTGAGGACGGACGGATGAATACCAATACTACGGTCCGGGCTGCCACAGTTTCCAGATCCGCCCTTGTACTCTTGGGATGCCTGATCATGGGCGGCTGCCAGGGCTCGCAATCGCAAAGCCAGATTCTGGCGTCCAACGACTACCGGCTGCGGCACCCGATTGTCATCACCGAGGAACCGGAAACCCTTGACCTGCCGATCGGCCGTAACACGCGCCGGCTTTATGGTCCTGTCGAAGGTACGGTCACGCAGTTTGCAATGGAAAGCCGGCGCAAGGGCAATGGCGCGGTAGAGATCCTCGTTCCCTCCGGCGGAGCGAATGAATCCGCCGTCCATGCGGTCACCGGCAACATACGCACGGCGCTGCAGCGCGGCGGTCTGGGCCGCTCGCAGATCAGTACGCGCACCTATGCGGTCAACGACCCGACCGCCGATGCCCCGATCCGGCTCTCCTACGCAAGGATGCAGGCGACTGCGGGTCCTTGCGGCAACTGGCCAAAGAACATCGGCGGTGGATTTGGCGCAAACATCGAATACGAGAATTTCGGCTGCGCCACGCAGTCCAACCTCGCTGCAATGGTTGAGAACCCGTCCGACCTGCTGACGCCAAGAGCAATGACGCCGGCCGATCAGAGACGGAGAGCGGTCGTCATCGAGAACTACAGAAAAGGCGACGTGACTTCCGGGGAATATGAAGAAGGCGTCGGCGCCGAGGTCTCTGAATAGGTGATGATATGAGTATAAATTCAGACTTGAGTGAAACGGCCGGCCATTTGGATACCATGTCGTTGCCTGATGAACAGCAGTTCGCCATCAATGACGAGGCCATGCAGATCGGCCCGATCCCGCGCATCACGATTCACGGATTTTTTCTGAACGACGCGTCCATGCGTATCGCGGAAGCGGCGATGGAAGACCGCCGGCTGGCCAAGGCTCATCTGAAACTCGATATGGGCGGAATTCCGGCTGCCATAGAGATCTTTTCGCAAGCGCCGACACCGAACCTGATCATCGTGGAGACGGCGGGCGACAAGGAAGATCTCATTGCCAGTCTCGATAATCTGGCCGAATTTTGCGACGCCGGCACGAAGGTCATTGTCGTCGGTGACGTCAACGATGTCACGCTCTACAGGGATCTGATTGCCCGGGGGGTCAGCGAATATCTGATCACCCCGATCAGCGTCCTGCAATTGATTTCCTCGGTCGGAACCCTTTACGCCAGCCCCGAGGCGGAACCTCTCGGTCGCACGATTGCGTTCTACGGTGTGAAAGGCGGCTGCGGCGCCTCGACAATCGCACACAACGGTGCCTGGTCGCTTGCGCGCTGCTTCGAGAGCGAAGTCATTGTCTCCGACCTGGATCTGCCCTTCGGCACGGCGGGTCTGGATTACAATCAGGATCCGCTGCAGGGCGTGTTCGAAGCCGTGTCCTCGCCCGAACGGCTGGATGAGACCTATCTCGACCGTATCCTGACGAAATGCAGCGAACACCTCAGCCTGCTCGCCGCGCCGGCAACCCTGGAGCGGACCTACGATCAGAACGAAAAGTCATTCGAGCTGCTCCTGGAGACCATGCGGGCAACGGTGCCTCATGTGGTGCTGGACCTGCCGCATGCCTGGAACGCGTGGATCAGGAACACGTTGCTGAATGTCGATGAAATCGTGATGGTCGCGGAGCCTGATCTGGCCAATCTTCGCAACGCCAAGAACGCCGCCGATATGTTGAAGCAGATGCGGCCGAACGACCGGCCACCGCACCTGATCATGAACAAGGTCAACATGCCCAAGCGGCCGGAAATCAAGCCGGATGAATTCGCCGGAGCGCTCGGACTGACCGTTCAGGCGTCGATCCCTTTCGAGCCGCAACTCTTCGGCACCGCGGCCAACAACGGCCAGATGATCGCCGAACTGGATGGCAAGCATGCCATCACACAAATGTTCGATGACCTGGCACAGTCCGTTTCCGGCAAGGCGCAGCCGAGCAGGCCCTCCAGGTCGAGCCTTGGCGGTTTGTTGTTGAAGCTGAAACGTAAGGCCGGCTGACCGGTTCTTTAACGGAGCAGATAGTTCGTTATGTTTGGAAGACGTGGCAGTTCATCGTCCGGAGTGGGGACAGTCAGACCGGCAGACGTGCCGGGGCTGCAGGAGGCGCTTGCGCCGGACGAAGACAACAGCCATGCGGAAGCTCCCGTATCGCCGCCGTCCGTGCAGACCGAGCCTGAAAAACCACCGGCTTCCGCTCCGTCGCCGTCCGCAGCGTCGCCGGCACCGGGACAGGCGCAGGATGTCGTGCAACCGGCTCCTTCGCCCCGCAAGAAGAACAACGAATATTACGAGACCAAGGCGCAGATCTTCAACGCGCTGGTGGAAGCGATCGACCTGTCGCAGCTCGCCCGTCTCGACGCGGAAGATGCCCGCGACGAAATCCGCGATGTCGTCAATGACATCATCGCCCTCAAAAATGTCGTCATGTCGATTTCCGAGCAGGAAGATCTGCTTGAGGACATCTGCAACGACGTGCTCGGCTATGGTCCTCTGGAGCCACTGCTGGCCCGCGACGACATCGCCGACATCATGGTGAATGGCGCTCACACGGTCTATATCGAGACCGAGGGCAAGGTCGAACAGACCGCCGTGTCCTTCCGCGACAACGCCCAGCTGATGAACATCTGCCAGCGCATCGTGAGCCAGGTTGGCCGGCGGGTCGATGAATCCAGCCCGATCTGTGATGCGCGTCTGCCCGACGGCTCGCGCGTCAACGTCATCGCGCCGCCCCTGTCGATCGACGGGCCGGCACTCACCATCCGGAAATTCAAACGCGATAAGCTGACCCTCGACCAGTTGGTGAGATTCGGATCTATCACGCCGGAAGGTTCGACGATCCTGCAGATCATCGGGCGCTCGCGCTGCAACGTTCTGATTTCCGGTGGTACCGGCTCGGGCAAGACGACGCTGCTGAATTGCCTGACAGCCTATATCGACCATACCGAGCGCGTCATCACCTGCGAGGATTCCGCGGAGCTTCAGCTCCAGCAGCCGCATGTGGTCCGGCTCGAGACACGCCCGCCGAACCTTGAAGGCGAGGGCGAGATCACCATGCGTGACCTGGTGAAGAACTGCCTGCGTATGCGCCCCGAGCGGATTATCGTCGGCGAGGTGCGCGGACCGGAGGCCTTCGATCTGCTGCAGGCGATGAACACGGGCCATGACGGTTCCATGGGCACGCTGCACGCCAACTCGCCCCGCGAGGCTCTGTCCAGGCTTGAATCGATGATCACCATGGGCGGCTTCTCTTTGCCCTCCAGAACCCTCCGGGAAATGATCGTCTCATCGATCGACGTGGTGGTGCAGGCCGCCCGCCTGCGCGACGGCTCCCGGCGGATCACCCATGTGACCGAGGTCATGGGCATGGAAGGCGACATCATCACCACACAGGACGTCTTTCTTTACGACATGGTCGGCGAAGACGCGAACGGCCGGATCATCGGACGGCACCGCTCCACCGGCATCGGCCGGCCGAGATTCTGGGAACGCGCTCGTTACTTCGGCGAGGAAGCCCGTCTGGCTCAGGCTCTGGATGCGTCAGAGATGCCCGAATATGTAGCGGATTGAGGCACAAATGTCCGGACTTGAAGAACTGCTTACTCCACAGGTCACCGGCCTTGCCATCGCGCTTCTGGTGATGCTTGCGGTCGGGGGCGTCATTTTCAGCCTGTTCCAGCCGCAGCTCTCAGGCAGCAAACGGCGCGACCAGAGACTGCAGGCGGTGGCGGAACGCCCCCAGAGTGAAAAGCAGCGCAAGCATTTGCGTGACAATGACCGCCGTCGGCGTTCCATTCAGGATCAATTGAAGGAATTTGACGACCGGCAGAAAGCCAAGCAGCACAAGCAGCAGAAAATTTCCCTGAAGGTCCGTATGGAACAGGCGGGACTGAGCTGGGAACTCAAGCACTTCATCATCTTCAGCGTGGTTTGCGCGCTCGTCTTTATGGTGATCGGCTTTTTTATCAGCGGTAACCTGCTGATCATTGCTGCGCTGACATTTGCAGGCGGTCTGGGGTTTCCGCGCTGGTATGTGTCCCGCAAGCGCAAACGCAGGTTCGAAGCCTTTTTGAACGAGCTGCCCAACGGTGTGGACATCATCGTGCGAGGCGTGAAAGCCGGCCTGCCTATCGGTGATTGTATCAAGGTGGTCGGGCGGGAAGCCCGGGAACCGGTTGCCGGCGAATTCCGCAAGATCTCGGAAACTCAGGTAATGGGCATCTCGCTGGCCGAAGCGGTTTCGAAGCTGCCGGAACGGGTTCCTGTCGCCGAGGCGAATTTTTTCGCGATCGTCGTCGCCATTCAGCAAAAAGCGGGCGGCGGTCTTGCGGAAGCGCTCAACAACCTCTCCAGGGTGCTGCGTGGCCGCAAGGCCATGAAGGGCAAGATCAAGGCCCTGAGTTCGGAAGCCAAATCGTCCGCGGCGATCATCGGCTCGTTGCCGTTTTTCGTTGGCGGGATCATTTTCCTGATCTCCCCTTCCTACATCATGCTGCTGTTCACAACGACCACCGGCAACATCATTATCGCGGGCTGCCTGTTCTGGATGTTCATCGGCATCATGGTCATGCGCGCCATGATCAATTTCGACTTCTGACGAGGGACGGCATGAATCTCGATACGATCGCCTCAACCCAGTTCCTGGCGGCAATGCTTGCGATGGTCGCCGTTACGGGGACGATCTTCTCCCTGGTCTGGCCGATGATTTCACGCGATGCGCTGAAAACGCGCATGAAGTCGGTTGCCCTTGAGCGCGACCAGCTGCGCGCCAAGGAAAGAGCCCGCCTTCTGGAAAGCCAGACCAATGCAAGGGCGTCGCTGCGCAACCAGCCGAAGGAGAAAATGAAGAATTTTGTCGACCGGCTGAACCTGAGGGAAATGCTGTCGGACGAAAGCACGGTTGAACGGTTGCGTATGGCCGGGTTTCGCGGTTCCGCGCCGCTTTACTATTTCCTGACCGCGCGCATCGCATTGCCCGGGGTCCTTTTCGTCTTTGCGATCACCTATGCGTTTCTGGTGTTGCCGGCAACGCTTCCGGCTGTCACGAAAGTCTGTTTCTGCATCGCGATTGCCGGGCTCGGCGCCTTCGTGCCGAACGTCTACCTGAAAAACAAGATCGACAAACGCAAGCGCTCGATTCAAAGAGCCTGGCCGGATGCCCTCGATCTCATGCTGATCTGCGTTGAATCGGGAATGTCTATCGAGGGTGCGTTCCAGCGGGTCGCGGAAGAGGTGGGCATTCAGTCCATCGACCTGGCGGAGGAAATGTCTCTGACCACCGCAGAACTCTCCTATCTGAGCGAACGGCGGCAGGCCTATGAGAACCTTTCCAGGCGCACCGGTGTGGACGGTGTCAAGAACGTCATGATGGCGCTCATTCAGGCCGAACGTTACGGGACGCCGGTGGGCTCGGCCATTCGCACGATGGCGGATGACACCCGCGACCAGCGCATGCTCATGGCCGAGCAGAAGGCCGCATCGCTGCCGCCGAAACTGACCGTTCCGATGATCCTGTTCTTCCTGCCTGTGCTGTTCTTCATCATCATGTCTCCCGCAGTGATGCAGGTCATGGATATGGATGCTTTCTAGGGCCTGTGAGGATTTGGGGTTTCCATTTGCGCCGGACAGACGGCGCATCGAACGGAATCGATTGCGAACTCAACAGCAGGTTCGTTTCAGAAAGATGCAATGTTTCTGGTGGAAGACCCTGAAGGAAATTCCGCACGCGCCCGCAGCGTGTCCGCTCAAGCGGATTTCGATTTCAGCCGGTTCGATAAATCCCTGACGTTGTCGTATCAGCCTTGGCGGTTCTGCATCATGGATCGCAGATAGGCGATATTGGCCTTCGCCTGCTGGGGATCGAGTTCAGCCTGAGCGACCTGGATGGCTTCGTCATATTTGCCCTGAATGCCGAGAACCAGGGCAAGGTTCTGGCGCACGCGGCTGTCCGCGCCGGGCAGGGTAGCCGCGCGCCGCAGCGTGTATTCCGCATCGGGAAGCTCGTTGGACAGGAGATAGGACAGGCCGAGATTGTTGAGCAGGCTCGGATCGTCCGGAGCGATTTTCAGGGCCTGCTTGTAAAGGCCCCTGGCCGTCGAGTGTTCACCCATCTGGTCATAGATGGCAGCCTCGGCGGACATCAGCTTCCAGTCCGGCATGTCTGCCTGCTGGGCGCGTTTCAGGACGTTGAGAGCTTCCTCGAAACGGCCGTTCATCGCCAGGACCTTGCCGTAGGCCGACGCGACTTCCCGGTCCTTCGGATAGTTGATCACGCCCGATCGCAGAACCGCCATGGCTTGCGGCGTCTGACCGTTCTGACTCAGTGCGTTGGAATAGCCCAGAATGGCCGCGCGGTTCTTCCGGTCCTTCTGGTAGGCCTTCGACCATTTGGACACCGACGAAATGGCTTCGCGCGAGCCGGGTGTCGTATAGTGGGCACCGTAGCCCGGAGAGTGCGTTCCGGTGTTGGATTTGTTCGAAGCGCAGCCGGCCACCAGGACAAGCGCGGTCATTGCCATCAGCGTCGAGGCGAGACGGGCGCGGCTTGGAAACGGACGGGTCACTGGCGCATGCATCTTCAACATCCTGGGGTCTGCAGCAATACTGGGTTCCCAATAGAAATAGATAATTAACCCTAATGCTTGGTTAAACGGCTTCGCGAATTGCAACGCGGCAGCCAATTTCGGCGCCCTCCTGCCGTCTGCGGGCAGGTTGCGTCCTGCTGTCGTGCGGCAAGAACGTGCCGCGTTCAGGCGGAAACATGGGTTCAGGAAAATGCTCGAGGCAGCGTTTGCATTGCAGATGCGTTCGGGCGATTTCCTGAATTCAATTTGGCGCGACATGCTCTAATCTGGGTGACAGCGATTCTTGAAATTTCGGAGTATCTCCCGTGCGTGACTGCCTTGTGCGTAAAAGCGACGTTTCCCGGTCGACCCCCATCATTGCCGTGACCGAAGCCGGTCTCCCGCAGGTTCTGGACGAACTCGGAGACGCGGCGAAAAACTGGTGCGGGGTGAACGACTTCACCGCCAAAGCCTCGACCTTTCAGCTTGTGCCGGGCTTGAGCGGTGCCGGAGCGGCGGTCCTGTTTTCTGTCGCGGAAACCGGTTTGCCGCATCCTTTCGCGCTTGGCGGGCTCGCGAATGCCCTTCCCGAGGGCGATTACCATCTCGCCGAGGGCTTTCCGGATCAGGAGCAGGCCGCGCTCGGCTTTGCGCTCTCCGCCTATGCGTTCGGTCGTTACCTAGCGTCGCCCGGCAAGAAGCGCCGCCTCGCTGTCGATGACGACGTGGATCTCGGCCGGCTGCACATCATTCTGGATGGCGTTCAGCTCGCCCGGGACCTGATCAACACGCCTGCGAACGATCTGGGCCCGGAGGAACTGGCGGCAGCCATCGAAACCCTGTTCGAAAGCCATGGCGGCAGCGGCAGGATCATTGCCGGCGACGACCTGCTGGACGAAAATTTCCCGATGGTTCACGCGGTCGGACGGGCGAGTTCGCGCGCGCCGCGCCTTGCGGATTTCTCCTGGGGCCGGGAAGGGGATCCGAAGGTGACGCTGGTCGGCAAGGGCGTCATCTTCGATACCGGCGGCCTGAACATCAAACCGGGTTCTTCCATGGCCCTCATGAAAAAGGACATGGGCGGCGCGGCCAACGTTCTGGGCCTTGCCTCGATGATCATGGCGGCCAACCTTGGCGTGCGTCTGCGGGTGATCGTGCCCTGCGTCGAAAATTCGATTTCCGGAAATGCCTTCCGGCCGGGGGACATCCTCCCCAGCCGCAAGGGCCTCACGGTCGAAATCGGCAACACGGACGCGGAGGGCCGTCTGGTTCTGGCCGACGCGCTTGCGCTGGCGGATGACGAAAATCCGGATCTGCTGGTCGATATGGCGACCCTGACCGGTGCGGCTCGTGTTGCACTCGGCCCCGATCTGCCGCCGTATTTTACCCATGACGATGAACTGGCCGAAGATATCGCCGTGATGGCCGAAGCGGCCAACGATCCGCTGTGGCGTATGCCCCTCTGGCAGCCCTATATGAAATATCTCGACAGCAAGGTGGCGGATATCAACCATATCAACACCTCCGGAGCGGGATTTGCCGGTGCGGTGACGGCGGCGCTGTTCCTGTCCCGCTTTGTCGAAAATACCGGCAGTTGGGTCCACTTCGACATTTACGGCTGGACGCCCATGGACAAGCCGGGGAAACCGGCCGGTGGCGAGGCGCAGGGGATCCGCTGCCTGTTCGACCTGATTTCGGAGCGTTTTGCAGGCGCATAATAACGGCTCCGAAATGTTTTTGTGTTTCGATAGCCACAAGTTGGATGGGAACCTGACAATCGATGGCTGTCGAAATACGCGCCTCCCAGGCGTTGAAATTGCTGCACGAGGTGAACCTGGCGCTGGTGCGCGACAGTGAACAGGATCTGTCCGCCCGCCAGCTGACAATCCTTCTCACCGTCTATCTCGAACCGCCACCGCACACGGTTCGCGGTCTTGCCGCAAAGCTGAACGTCACCAAACCCGCCATCACCCGCGCGCTCGATACGCTCGGCGGCCTGCGGTTGCTGTCCCGCAAACGCGACGAAGCCGACAAACGCAACGTGATTATCACCCGCACGGTTGAAGGGGCTCTCCATCTGGAGCACCTTGGCGACCTCGTGGTTGAAAAAGCTGCGGAGCTGCCGCGCTGACTCAAGGCCGTTTCTGTTTATTGCATCATCGGGAAACGATTGACGACCATGGCCCAGAATTTCGACCGACGCCGCCATCCGGTTCGCCCGGATCTTGCCGCCAGCGACTATGAGGGACTGGCGGATGCCGGGCGCTTCGTCGAGGGCGAAGTCTTTCAGGTGAAAGCCGACCGTCTCGCGATCCGGCCGGAACCGCGCTCGGACCGCCCGATCGATACCGAAGCCCTGTGCGGCGAATGGCTGACCGTCTATGAGCAGACGCCGGAAGGCTGGGCCTGGGGCCAGCTCGACACGGACGGCTATGTCGGCTGGTTTTCCTCCGATGCCCTGGGCACCGTGGCGGCGGCAACGCACCGGGTCAGGGCACTGCGCACCTATCGCTACCCGGCGCCGGATCTGAAATACCCGCCTCTTGGTCTCCTGTCGCTCGGATCGTTGGTGACGGTGACCGGGGAGGTGGAAACCCGCGGATTGACCTATGCGCTGCTCGGTGACGGTTCGGCTGTGGTCGCGAATCATCTCGTGCCGCTGGACGATCGGGAAGAGGATTGGGTGTGTGCTGCGGAGGAACTGCTCGGCACGCCCTATCTGTGGGGCGGGCGTTCAAGTCTTGGTCTGGATTGCTCCGCGCTGGTGCAACTCGCCGCGCAGACCGGCGGTTATGACCTGCCGCGCGACAGCGACATGCTGGAAGCCGAAGCCGGGGAGGAAATCCCGCACGGCGATCCGGCGGCACTGCAACGCGGCGACCTGCTATTCTGGAAAGGTCATGTCGGCATTATCGCAGGTTCGGGAAGGTTGCTTCATGCCAACGGCTACACCATGACGGTGGCCTTTGAGCCGCTAGGCGAGGCAATCGAACGGATTGCGGCTACGGAATGGGGCGAGATCACGCGGGCCCGCCGCCTGCCGGTGCCAGGCAAGTCCTGAGGGACCGCGCCACGCGGCTGCGAGGCAATAGGTCTTGCGAAACAGAGACGCGCCCGGTGTGGAAAACGCCGGGCGCATTCTTTGGGTGCCGGACTTACTTGATCGCGAGAATATCGAAATTGCTGACATTCGCGACAACACCGTCGTCCCACCCGCCCGCGACAAGGGCCGAAGCTTGTTCCTTTAGCAGGCCTGCCACTTTACCCGCAAAATGGGCTTCGCGACCGGAGTCGTCGGCAAAGATGTCGAAGATCGCAAAATTGTTTTCGTCGATCTGCAGTGCGGCCCAGAACAGCGTCTTCGGCTCTGTTTCGGCGACGATGGGCCCGGCCGCGCCCAGCAATGCCGCCAGTTGCTCACTCTGTCCCGGCGCGGCTTCGAGCTTGATATAAGTGGCTGTCGTTGCGCTATAGAGATCTGCAGGTGCCTTTGCCGACAGCACGTCTGAATTGTTGATATTGGCGACAACGCCCGCATCCCAGCCACCCTTGACCAGTGTGTCTGCGTTCTCGTTCAGCGCGGCGGCGACAACACCCGAAAAATGCGCGTTTCTCGCGTCATCGTCGACGAAGATATCGAAAATGGCCAGCGTGTCATTGGCTTGAAGGGCAAACCAGAGCGCGGTTCCAGGTTCGGTCTCCTTCACCAGGGGGGCGGCGCCGGCCAGGAACTCGGCGAAGGCGTCAGTCTGGCCATCGGCAGCAGGCATGGTGATGTAGCTTGCGGTGTGATCTTTCATGGCGTTTTCCTGTGCGTTTGCGGTACCGGCGAACAAGGACAGTGCGGCGAGTATCTGCAGGATCCGGGTTTTCATGGTCGCTTCTCCTTCGCGTTTCATCGTTTGAGTTCCGATGCGCTCTTGTCCCACGACGGGCCACTCCGACTCCAATCCCGGATTTCTATTTTACGATGGGCATTGACTATGGAAGCAGATCCGACAATCTGAAGGTTCCGAAGCGCCAGGTCAGCGGGAAACGTCAATGGAAATGAATCAGGTTCGCTACTTTCTTGCCGTCTGCGAACATCGGAATTTCACCCATGCGGCAAGCGCGGCGAATGTTTCGCAGCCCTCCCTGACCGCAGCCATCAAGAAACTGGAAAATGAAATGGGTGGCCCCCTGTTCATCAGGGATCGCGCGGGGTGTCGGCTGACACCTCTCGGAAAACTTCTGCGCCCAAGGCTTGAAAGGGTTCAGCAGGAAACACGGCAGGCAAAGGCCGAAGCCGTACGGCATGCGCGGTTGGAGCGTGTCCCGATCCGCATTGGTGTCGGTGAGACCATCGGACATAACAGGATTTCCGCAGCGGTGGAGCGGTTTCGAACACGCCTTCCGCAAGCTGAAATCGAGCTGATTGTCGCTACGACGGACGATTTGCTCGCAGGGCTTCGTGAAGGTGACTACGACATCGTTCTGACCGCTGGGCAGGTCAGCCCCGAGCTCTATCGAATAGATCCACTCTATCGAGAAGAGTATCGTGTGGTGGTCGCGAGGGATCATCCATTCTGCGAGCTGCAGGCCGTGACGCTTGAAACACTCGCCAACACGAACATGCTGGACCGCCCGAACTGCGAAATGCGTGACACGCTCCATGCCACTTGCTCGGACCTCGGGCACGTCCTTTATGCGGCTTATCGCTCGAATCGGGTCGACTGGTTGCTGGAGCTCGCACGCCAGGGGTCCGGCGTCGTGATCCTTCCGGCAACTGCAATCCCGGCCGATCCCGCGCTTGAGTCGCGGCCAGTCGAGGGGATCGAAATCTCCCGCGAGGTCGTCGCCCTCAGATTCCGGCATCAGGCGTCAAGACCCGAAGCCAATCAACTGGTTCGGGAGCTGTCACGAAGTTAGCTATCTGCGAATTGGTTTTTTCAACCACTCTGCGCGAAGCATCGACCTGGACAGAACCTTGCTTCTCGGACCAGATCACCCAGGCTCTGTAGCTGGTTGGGGGGCAACACCTGAAACGGCCACCTCCTGCAGCCAAACGGCCCCGACATTCAGACCGACGCGGCGATGTCCTGCCACAGGGCGTCGGCGTCCCGGGTCGCTGCAGGTTTTCCGGCGCGCCGGAACCAGTAGGCCGCGTTGCCCGGATCGTTCTCGATCAGGTGGCACAGGGCGTGGATCCAGTCATGCTCCGTGTCGCCTTCGCGGCTCTGGCAAATCTCGTGCGCTTTTTCCCATTCGGGACCGAGTTCCAAACCGCCCTTTTTCAGCCACCACAATGCCTGCCGGGGAGGGGAGAAACTGGCAGGTGGTTCAGCCGGAGAAAAATCCATCGGTGTCTGACTGGACATGAAACGCTCCTGTGTCAGTGCTGAAAACCGGTGCAAGGGCAAATCTGTCCGATGCCGTCAAGTCATCAGGCTTGTAGCTGCGCCGGATGCATGGGTGAGAACACAAAAATACTACGTTTCCGGCGAAATGGCGAGCGATGGCTCCGCAGGGGAGGCGTCGTCCTTTTCCCCCTGGATATCGCCCAGTTCCAGATCCTCGATCCTGCGGCTGCGTTTGCTGATCTTGTCGGTGGAAATCAGGATCTGGTCGATATCCTTGTTCACCTGGGTAAAATGCGACTGCAGCTTGCCGACCCTGTCGTTCAGGCGGCTGACATCGACGATCAGATGTCCGACCTCGGCCCGGATCAAATGCGCCTGTTCGCGCATCTTGGCATCGCGCAGAACGGACTGGATGACCTGAATGGAGAGCATCAGCAGAGAAGGGGAGACGATCACCACCCGCGCGCGATGGGATTTCTGCACCAGATCCTCGAAGCTTTCATTGAGTTCCGCGAAGACGCTTTCCGACGGCACAAAGAGGAAGGCGGTATCCTGGGTTTCTCCGGGAAGCAGGTATTTTTCGCTGATGTCCTGAATGTGTTTCGTGAAATCCTTGCGGAACTGGGCCTGGGCGTATTTCAGCTGGTCGTCGCTTTCCGCTTCGCGCAGCAGATTGAAAGCTTCAAGCGGAAACTTGGCGTCGATGGAGAGAGAAGGTGCGCCGTTCGGCATGTGGATGAGGCAGTCCGGGCGGCTGTTGTTGGACAGCACCGCCTGGAAGGAATAGGTGCTCGGCGCCATCTGGTCCTGGACAATCGCCTCCATCCGTCCCTGCCCGAAGGCACCCCGCGTCTGCTTGTTGGACAGGATCGCCTGCAACTGACCGACCTGACCGGACAGGTCGGTGATCGTGCGCTGCGCCCGGTCGATGACGGCGAGTCGCTCATGCAGGTGCCGCAGCCCATCCTGTGTGCGTTTGCTGGTATCGGCCATGGACAGGCCGAGCTTGTGGCCCATGCCGTCCAGGCGCTCGTTGACGGAACGCATCATGTCGGAATGCCGCGAGCCGAAGACTTCGGCCATGGTCTGCATGCGTCCTGTCATCTCGCCCTGCGATTTCAGAAGCTGCGACAGATGGCTCTCCAGCTCGTGAATGCGCTCGGTCGCGGCCGTATCGGCCTCCGCGCGCAGCCGGATCTCGCGAATGGTCTTCAGGCCCAGCCAGAAAATCAGGGCAAGCAGCACCAATCCGCCGACAATTGCGGTTTCCAGGGCCGTCACGGGGCGGCCACTCAATTCAAACAGGATCTCATTCATGAAACAAACATAGAACGATTCGGTCCGTGCGCGCATCCGGCGGTCCGTTCATGGCCGTTGAAAACGTAGGGCATACCTGCGTTTTCCGCGTTGACCCGTACGAAATGATTGCCTATGTGAGGCGAATGACAACACGCCCGATCATCACAATTCCCGATCCGGTCCTGCGCGAGGTCTGTGCCCCAGTCGAAACAATCGACGACGGGATACGCGCGCTGGCGGACGATATGCTGGATTCCATGTATGAAGCGCCCGGCATCGGCCTGGCCGCCAGCCAGATCGGTGTCCTGAAGCGCATGTTCGTTCTGGATGTTTCCAAGGACGAAGAGCCGAAGGCGCCGATGGTCTTCATCAACCCGCAGATCGTCTGGTCGAGCGAAGACACCTCCATTTATCAGGAAGGCTGTCTGTCGATCCCGGAATATTTCGAGGATGTGGAGCGCCCGGCCGAGGTCACCGTTCAGTTTCTGAACCGGGAGGGCGCGGAACAGGAAATCAAGGCCGAAGGGCTTCTGGCGACCTGCATCCAGCATGAGCTTGACCATCTCAACGGGAAACTGTTCATTGACTACCTGTCGAAGCTGAAGCGCGACAGGGTAGTCAAGAAATTTACCAAACAGGCCAAACTGGCCGGCAAGCTCTAGGGTCCGCAGTCCGGGTCAGAAGACCCGGGGTCTGTGACTTGAAGTTGTTGAATTGCTGAAGGGGTGGCATTCATGGATCAGGCCTTGTTCCTGAAAATCTTCGCTGCGCTCTTTGCGATCATGAACCCGATCGCCAACCTGCCGGTGTTCCTGTCTCTGACGGCGGACCGGGGGGCGGGATATGAACGCAAGGTCGCCTTCACCCTGCTGATCAGCTTAAGTATCGGCGCGGTCTTTATCGGCGTGACGGGGGATGCGATCCTGCAGGTCTTCGGCATCAGCCTCGATGCCTTTCGCCTCGCCGGCGGGTTTCTGATCCTCCTGATCGCCCTGAACCTCATTTCCGGGGAAAAGAGCAAGGCCCATCACGGTAGTACCGAAGAACGCGAGAATGCCGACCAACAGGACAATCCTGCGATCTACCCGCTGACGGTTCCAATTCTCCTGGGGCCCGGAACGATCTCCACCATGATCATCTACCGGGGGCGGGTGACCGACACCCCGCAGGAGATCGCTTATGTCGCCGCCGTCGCCGCCGCGATCGCCGTCCTGGTCGCCACCTTTTTCGCCGCTCCTTTCCTGTCGCGGTTTCTCGGTCAGACATCGACCAGCGTGATGAGCCGTCTGATGGGCATGATCCTGGCGGCCATTGCCATGGAAATGATGGTCAGCAGCCTGAAGGTGCTGCTGCCGGGACTGGCCTGAACGGCGATCTGATGTGAGACCGGCCCTCATCCCGGGAGCATGCTGAGTACTGCGGTGGCCAATGGGTCGCAATCTCCGGATCAAGCCGGCCAGCACCCTTGCAAGCCATGGCCCGAGGCGCAATAAGGGGGCAAATTCCACAAACCGCTCAGGAGCGTCATGTCCCTTCGCGTCGTTTTTATGGGCACCCCGGATTTCTCGGTGCCGACCCTGATGGAAATCGTCGGGCACGGGCACGACGTCGTCGCCTGTTATTGTCAGCCGCCGCGTCCGGCGGGACGCGGCATGGATCTCAGGAAGTCATCGGTCCACGAGGCCGCTGAATCCTTTGGCATTCCGGTATTCACACCAAAGAGCCTCAAAGGTGTGGCGGAACAGTCCGAATTCGCGGAACTGGACGCGGATGTCGCGGTGGTGGTCGCCTATGGCCTTCTGCTGCCCCAGGCCATTCTGGACGCTCCCCGCGAAGGTTGCCTCAATCTTCATGCCTCCATTCTTCCCCGCTGGCGCGGGGCGGCGCCGATCAACAGGGCGATCATGGCCGGCGACAGGGAAACGGCGGTACAGGTCATGCGCATGGAGGAGGGGCTGGATACCGGGCCGGTCTGCATGTCGGAAACCGTCGCCATCGGTGAGGATATGACCGCCGGAGAGCTTCACGACCGGCTCTCCGCACTCGGTGGTGACCTGATGGTCCGCGCCCTGGCGGCTCTTTCCCGCGGCGGCCTCGGCGAGCAGCCGCAGGCCGAGGAAGGAGCGACCTATGCGGCAAAGCTGTCCAAGCAGGAGACCCGCATCGACTGGAGCAAACCGGCGCAGGAGGTTCACAACCATATCCGCGGCCTTTCACCGTTTCTCGGCGCCTGGTGCGAGATGACGCTCGGGGGAAAGCCGGAGCGTGTGAAAATCCTGCGCAGCACCCTGGCCGATGGGCAAGGCGCTCAGGGAACGGTTTTGGAAACGGCCGATGGCCCGGTCATTGCCTGCGCCACCGGTGCCGTGCGTCTGGATCAGGTCCAGAGGGCAGGCAAGAAACCGGTGAGCGGCAAGGATTTCCTGCGCGGGACTTCCCTTCCTGACGGCACGGTTCTGGAATAGGATCGATGCAGGAGAGATCGATGACCAATGCTGCCGGCACTTCCAATCTGACATTCAGGGATGTCACACCCGCGGACGAATCCGTTGTGAAGGACCTTCTGGAAGCGGCGTTTCCGTCCGACATGGAGGCCCGTCTCGTCCACAAGCTGCGCCATTGTGGTGCGCTTGTACTTGAGCAGGTGGCCGCGGACGGCAAGGACAATGTGCAGGGCCACGTTGCCTATAGCCGTGTGACGCCGGCCGCCATTGGCCGCGCGCAGGGCCTGCAGGTCGCATGCCTTGCTCCGGTCGCCGTCTGGCCGGACCGGCAGCGCACCGGCATCGGCTCGGCCCTGATCACGGCCTCGCTGGAAAAGCTGAAGGGCATGGGCGAGGATCTGGTGCTGGTACTCGGTTATCCGGGCTATTATCCGCGGTTCGGTTTCGATCCTGTTCTGGCGCGCAAGGTTCAGGGGCCCTATGCGGGAGACGCTTTCATGGCGCTTGCATTGACGGAAGCGGGGAGCCGCGACCTGCCGATAGAGGTGGCCTTCGCCACGCCGTTTGAAGAATTCGAATAATGCCGCGATACAAGCTGACGGTGGAATATGACGGCCGGCCGTTCTGCGGCTGGCAGCGCCAGAGCAACGGACCGTCCGTTCAAGCTGTGATCGAGCGCGCCCTGAAATCCTTTTCCGGGGAAGACGTGACGATAGGCGGGGCCGGCCGCACGGACACCGGTGTTCATGCGACCGGTCAGGTCTGCCATGCGGATCTGTCGAAATCCTGGCCGGCCAGAACGGTCATGGGTGCGGTGAACTTTTATTGCCTGCCCGATCCGGTCGTCATCCTGGATGCTGAGGAAATGCATGATGGGTTTGACGCCCGTTTTTCCGCGATTCGCCGGTCATACCGCTACCGCATTCACAATCGTCTCGCGTCGCTGACCCATCAACGGGGTCTGGCCTGGCATGTGAAAGCGGATCTCGATGCTCAAGCCATGCACGAAGCGGCGCAGGAATTCGTCGGCCATCACGATTTCACCACCTTCCGGCACACCCGCTGCCAGGCCAAAAGCCCTGAAAAGACGCTGGAGCATTTTTCCGTTCGAAGGGACGGCGAATTTGTCCTTGCCGAATGTTCTTCCCGCTCGTTCCTGCACAATCAGGTCCGCTCCATGGTGGGATCCCTGCGCCTGGTAGGCGAGGGTAAATGGGGCCCTGGCGACATTACCGATGCCTTGCAGGCCCGCGATCGCACCGCCTGCGGCCCGGTTGCTCCGTCCGACGGGCTGTATCTCACCCGCGTCGACTATCGCCCGGTGGAGGTCGATCTGGCGGAGTGGAAAGACAAGCAGGCGCGCAAGGCCATATCGGCGGTTGAGCAGAATGACCCAATCTAGCCGGGAAAAGTTCTATGCCTGTCCATTCCCTCCCGGAGCCTTCCCCGAATCAGCGTGGCGAAGATCCGCATTCAGGCAATCGCGGACTCTTTCGGTGAATAGCGCCTGGCGATCCTGTATTTTTACGCCAGGACATTTTCTGGACATCTATTGAGTGCATGAGTTGCGATGTTGCCGCAAAGATTGCGGTTGCGCGACCTGCCTTTGCGCATTTGCACATGGCGTGTTTCCTGAGATCGCACGCGTACCAAAGCCCGTCGGCACGTTTGACGCGAAACCGAATCGCAGGCTCTGGAGAGCGACCGCGGCAATGACGTTGTTTGTTGGCGCTCATTGCAAGTAGTCCGCAAAAACCGCAGGAATTGGCGGTTTTCCGGTGGTGGCGGGGCCGCAGAGCAATACGACCGGACATGTTTCCGGATGGCTTTCGAAAACAATTTCGCCTTGTGAAGTCGGTCGCTGTGTCAAAAAATTAGACACTTGTACAAATAGACTCGTTGACAAAATTACATTGAAAGTCTAATTGTGCACCATCGTCAATTTTACGTCCCTCGAATGCGAAGGTGCGATCAACGCAACGGACAACTGCGTATGAGCTAAAGTAAAAAAATACAATCAACGACGTACCTAATATGTTTTGACTCTGGGGCTGATGCCGTTATCCGGAGCGATGGCTTTTGTAAAAAGTCAATAAAAACAAAGTGTTGTAAAAATGCTACTCGGAAGTTGATTGTAGTTGGTGAGTGCGCAAAGGGCTTGATTGTAAGGCTGAAAGTTGGAAGAACGTAAGTAGGCAAGGAAGTAGAAGAAAGCTAAATCTACAAATTGCAAGCCAGTTTACTCTGGTTTGCGGTCGGGTTAAGTGGTGATGTTCTCTTTATTGCTTATATGAACGTAAAATTGGAGAATAACGATGAAACTCAAGAGCTTGATGCTCGGCGCTGCAGCAGCTGCTGCCGCTACCACCGCCCAGGCAGCCGACCTTCCGGTTGCTCCGGAGCCGGTCGATTACGTTCGCGTCTGTGACGCTTACGGCGCACGCTTCTACTACATCCCGGGCACCGAAACCTGCCTCCGCGTTGGCGGCCGTGTTCGTACCCAGATCGTAGCCAACAACGTTCTTGAAGACGGCGCATGGAGCGATCGCGACTCCGACGGCTACTCCTGGCTGGCTCGTGGTTACCTGTACCTTGACGCTCGCACGGCTACCGAATTCGGCACGCTGCGCACTTATGTCTCCATGTACGGCAACTCCACAAATGGCGATGCCTCCGGTTTCGTCATGGACAACGCCTACGTCCAGTGGGGCGGCCTGACGGCTGGTCGTCTGACCTCAAACTTCGACATCTTCACCGGTCAGGCCTTCATCGGTGTTGTCGATCGTGACTGGTCGGACGTGACCGTGAACCAGGTTGCCTACACCGCTGCTTTCGGCAACGGTTTCTCCGCAACCATCGCTATTGAAGACCGTTCCAGCCGTGAAGCTACCGGTTCCGCAGCAGGCGGCGGTGTCGTGAACTACGGCGGCACGCGTGCTCCGGACGTCGTTGCTGCTCTCGGCATCTCCCAGGGTTGGGGTTCCGCACAGCTGTCCGGTGCTTTGCACCAGGTTTACCCGGATGCAGCTGCTAACGCCGGCAACAACGGCGGCGAAGACGAAATGGGCTTTGCAGTCGGCGGTGGCGTAGTCGTTAACCTGCCGATGGTTACCCCGGGTTCGAACATCTTCTTCCAGGGTTTCTACGGCGACGGCGCAATGGCCTACATCTCCACCTTCGGTGGAATTGCAGACAGCAACGGTTCGGGTGACACCTCCACAGGTTACTCCCTGTCCGCTGGTGCCTTCATCCAGGCAACTTCGACCATCGGTCTCGCACTCGACGGTTCTTACCTCGATGTTGACGCAGCCGCTGGCCTGAACGACGTGACCCGTTATGCGATCGACGGTTCCGTACAGTGGGAGCCGGTCTCCGGTTTCGTAATGGGTGCTGACGTTGGTTACGCCAACACCGACTACGACGTCACTGGCGACACCGACGAACTCCTCTTCGGTGTTCGTATGCAGAGGACGTTCTAATCCTCTACAAGCCTACTGGCTGTGGTCACTGACCTCCTTGACCTCCAGTCAGTCATGCGGCCCGGCAGACTCCAAATCTGCCGGGCCGTCCCCTTATGGGTCCATACCCTAAGGGTCCAGGGCCTTTCAGGCGCACGAGACGGTTGAGCAAGGAAAGCGGGTTGCGTTCGGGCGATCTCTTGAATTCAATTTAATGAAACATGCTCAATCTACGCTGTTCAAGACCAGTTGCCGCAGTGCGCGATAAGAACGGTGTACCTGGTCGATGTTTACCGCATACTTCTTCCACTGTTCGAAGGAGAATCTGATAAAGTCACAAAGATCCTCGAATTCTACATTTTCCAGGCGCATGCGATTCTTGTACGGTTTGAGCAAGTCAGCGATGACGCTGTTATAAATATTAATAATATTGTTTTTTTTATCTTGAGACATTTCTTCGGTAGCTTGAAGAATCTCTTCCCGGTGAGGCATGGTCATTATGATCTTGCACGGCTCAAGGGTAAGAAAACCGAATGCCACATCCAGCCGTTCCCCGAGATCGTCAATCGCGGCGCATTGCCTTGAGATAGCGCACGCCGATTGCCGGGCGCGATGTTCCAGCGCTCCGTAAATCAGTTCTTCCTTGCCATCATATGCATTGTAAATCGATTGCCGGGCAACGCCTGCAGCCGTCGCAATTTCACTCATGGTGGTTTTCTTCACCCCATAGTGAGCAAAAAGCTCCAAAGCTGTTTCGACAATCTTGATATTACGTTCATTCATACCTATTTGATATGGTTACCGTCAGCCAATGTCAATTTCTGGTAATAACTTCGAGAGCGGTAATATTCAAGAAAAAGCCGGTCTGCGAACTCTGCTCGGCGGTTTGATCAAAATCAGTTTTTTCTCAATTGCGTTCAGTGAAATGAAATACCGATAAAATGCGGGGCCTTATTGCTTCCGGTCCGGGAACGGATTCTGGGTGCCCGGCTAAGCAAAGTCACGGTAGTCTTCGTCGTCACTTGTGAGACCGGCGTCTACCTCCCGTGCTCCTCCGGGATCACCACGCATTTCCTGTAAAGATGCCAGGTGGTATGGCCGAGAACGGGAAGGGTAACGACAAGCCCGATAAAGGCCGGAACCATCGAGACGATGAGAAGAGCTGTCACCGTGAAGGCCCAGCCGATCATCGGAACAGGGGACTTCACCACGGCGCGAACGCTGGTAATCATCGCGGTGATGAAATCGCGGTCTTCTTCCAGCAACAGCGGGAAGGAAATCACCGTCAGAGAGAAAAGAACCAACGACAGCACAGCGCCGACCACATGGCCGACAGCCAGGAACATCAATCCCTCCGGCGTGCTGATGACCTCGTTCAGGAATTCCTGGAAGGACGCGAACGAGCGAAAGCCCAGGAAAAGGGCGAGCAGCAGGCGCACCTGATACATCCACATGATCTGAATGAAGAGAACCACAAAGGCCATCCAGGACAGTTCCCGGCTCTTCTGCGCCCACATGGTTCCGAATATTTTCGACCAGGACAACTCTTCACCTGCGTTCAGCCGGCGGCTGACCTCGTAGAGACCGACCGCGGCGAACGGGCCGATCAGCACGAAACCGGCAGCCGCCGGATAGGACAGGTAGCTCATGTTGAGCGCGGCGGCGCTGAGAACGACGAAAAGACCGCCAAGCGCGAAGACCGCGCCGATGCACAATCCGTAGACCGGAGCGCGGCGAAAATCGGCAAGGCCGGCGGCCAGGGCGTCGATGACATCGTTGACGCTGATCGTGTTGACTTGCGGCATGGGCCGGATGCCGTCGCCTGCCGGAGTTCCGGGGCTCATCGGGGCCGTCTTGTTCTCGTTCATCCGCCAGCTTCCTCCCAAAAGCAGCCCGCCTCGCGCAGGCAGGCAATCTTAGCCGGGAAAATCAAGGCCGTTCAATGAGGAGAAGAACTTATGCCAACCTCAACAAATCGGTTCTTGTTTGTTGAGGTTGGCAATACATCGTTCCCCCGCATCCAGGCGCGAACATTCCTCATGCCATGACGACCGGAAGCCCGCGTTACGGCATGAGGCTTGCGAGGGGGGACGGAGTTCCGGTGAGCGCTATCCCCCTGCCGGTTTTGGTTCGCTAACGGATTCCGCCGCGACCGCTGCGACCTGTTGCTTCTGCTCATTGTCGAGCTTGCCGTTGTCCGGCATATGCACTCGGACTTCCTTGCGGGCGAACTGGATGCCGTTTTCCTCGAACGCCTGCTGGACGCGTTTGTAGATTTCCTTGCGCATGCCGAACTGCTTGCCCGGTTTGGTGGTGAATTTGCCACGCACCACGATGCCGACATCATCGACATCGGCGACGCCCTGCCCCTTGAAGGGTGCCAGAATGTCGTCCTTGAACTCCTCCATCTCCATGATTTCCTGACCAATCTTCTTGAAGAGTTTGCGGACCTTCTCGACATCTGTATCGAACGGCACGGTGAACTTAAGCTTCATGATCACCCAGTCACGGGAGAGATTGGTGAGTTTGGGAATTTCGCCATAGGGCACGATGTGAACGGCACCTCGTGTACCGCGCAGTTGCAGCGAGCGGATCGAGATTTTCTCGATGGAGCCCTGCGTGCCGCCGGCGTCGATGAATTCACCCAGGCGGAAGGCATCGTCCATCAGGAAGAAGATGCCCGAGACCACATCGCGGACCAGGGTCTGCGCGCCGAAACCGACCGCCAGGCCGATGACGCCGGCCCCGGCCAGAAGCGGGGTGATGTTGACGCCGAGTTGACTGAGGGCCAGCAGCACCGTGAGCGTCAGAATGGTGATCTGCGAGACAACGCGGATCAGCGGCAGGATCGTTGCCAGTCGGGACTTGCCGGCACCGCCCATTTCCGCGTCGTCGTCCTCGTTCGCCACGGGTGGGGAATCCTTGGCAAGCTGATGGGCGACCCACAGATTGATGATTTCCCAGGCAAGATACCCTGCGGCGAGAATCAGCAGCAGGATGACGGTATGCCGAGCGACGGCCGATTCACCGCCACCGCCGATTGCCAGAAGGTTCAAGCCGTAGATTCGTCCGACCGCCAGGATCAGGAAGGCGATGAGGGCAACGCGGGCGATCCTGACATAGCTGTGCCGTGACTGCCGATGGGCGGCTTCCGCCACCGGGCCTTCCCCCTGCATCGGAGGAATGATGTGCGCGACGATGCCGCGCGCCATCGTGTCGAGGAACGGCGCGAAGACGACAAGAATGATGACGGCGAAGGAGCGGGTCGCCGTCAGGGACTCAATGCCCATGCTTATGGAAAACTGAACCAGCAACCAGTTGAAAACGATGAAAGCCATGGAGAAATAGGGCCAGAAACTTGCCATGCGTTCCAGGCCGCTGGTTGGTTCCTCTTCGTCTCCCAGAATGATGTTGGTCAACCCGTGCCGGGCCATCCAGAGGACCGCGACAATCCACGCATTCACCGCGAAACTGATGAAGAACCGGAACGTTTCGCCGATGGCTGCGTCCGCATCGCGAATGATAAAAAACAGGAAGAAGGCGACGCCGACAAAGGCGAACAGCATTGTAAAATTGCGATAGAGCGATTTTGCGGTGTGATCGTCCGCCGTGACCAGACGCAGTTCAGGCCGGTGCGGGGCAAGCGCGAAACGTAAGAGGGCCGCGATCAGCCGTGGCAGGAATACAATCCAGAAGATGGCCTGAAAGGCGACTGTTTTCACCATCGGATCGACAAGGAAGATCCGGCCCACGGCAATGACGACGATCGCGAAAACGATCAGGCCGCCGAGGTCGAGGCCGGCCCGGGTCGAGACCATCTTGACGGTCTCAAAGAGGTTTTCCGGAGAATGGTTTCGCAGACTTGCGCGTCTGGAGGCCGCCAGCCGGTTCACCAGGAACTCGGCGATAAAACCCGCGGCAAGGAGAAGTGCAATCGCACCGGCAAGAATATGAAAGGGTCCGGCGATCTTTCCGGCAACGAGATCGCCGATGCTGTCAAAGAGACCGGTGAAAAGCGCCGGCAGGTTGCGGAAATAGCCCGCGATGGCCAACCCAAATTTGTCCACTGCCGTTTCGATCTGCTCGAAGACGCCGGGTTTCCTTTCATCAGCCGTTGCTGCCTGGTCTTTTGCTTCGGCACCCTGTTGCAGCAGGGTCATGAGATCCGTCAGCGCTTTCACCTGTTGCGCGTCGAGATCCGATACAAGTTTCTCAATCGATTCCTGCTGAAGGGGCACGGGAAGAGTGGAGGCGCTGCTCTGTGCGGCGGCCGGAGCTGTCGGCACCAATAAGACCTGGATCAGGCACAGGAGAGCCATGCAGGCGGTTACTGTCGTCTTCCAAACACCGGTCATCAGCGTGTTCCCCTTCATCGCTGTTGAAGCATATGCGGTCAGGTATGATACGCAAACCGTGCAATTTTTATTAAGTTACGCAACGTCGATTCAGGTGCAAAGATCGGAAGCTCACGGCAATGGGGGGCTTGCATCGCGTTCTGCCACACGAAATGCGCCGGTTGGAAACATGACAGAGCTTGATCAACGCGGCTTATGCGTCTACGTCCAAGCCAGAACGATCTACAGCGAGCGGGATTGAATGAGCACGCCCCAACGAAGCGCGAATATTACACCGGGCATATTCTGGGCCCTGCTGAGCCCGATCGGCCGTATGAGCAGGCTTCCCTACTGGATGTGCTTTGCCTTCATGTGGGTCGTCATCGGCATCGCGATCCGTCTGTGGTGGATGTCGCTCACCGAATTGCCGACCCCCGAGACGGTGACGGTCAACATTTTCGTAAGCTCCAATCCGTTGCTGCCGTTTCTGCTTCTGGTGCTCAACTGGTTCGAGCTGGCGCTGGTCATCAAGCGTCTGCAGGACATCGGCCAGAGTGGATTTCTCGCGTTGCTGATCTTCGTACCCGTCGTTAATCTGCTGGTGGTGCTGGTTCTGGGCTGCATTCCCGGCAAGCCGGAAGCGAATCGCCACGGCCCGTTGCCGAACAGCTACTGGCGCAGGAACTGATCGGGTCGGCCGGCATTCCCGTCAAGTTCCGGCAGCCGCACAGCGGGTCTGTTTTCAGCGACGACTGCACCTGATGCAAAACCGGCTGCAAGTGTCCCGATACCGATAAACAAATGTGGAGTTCTCCTGCGATGCCGTCTTCCGCCGTCACCATCGCCCGCGACCTGATCCGCTGCCCGTCCGTGACACCGGCCGAAGGCGGCGCGCTGTCCTTGTTGCAGGAGCTGCTGGCAGGGGCGGGGTTTTCGGTCTCGCGTGTCACCTTCAAGGATGACGGCACGCCGGATGTGGACAATCTTTTTGCCACCATCGGCACCGGAAAACCGCACTTCGTCTTTGCCGGTCACACCGACGTGGTTCCGGCCGGGGCGGCGGGCGACTGGCGTCACGATCCGTTCGACGGCACGATTTCCGATGGTTTCCTCTTCGGCCGCGGCGCGGTGGACATGAAGGGCGGCATCGCCGCTTTTGCCGCAGCGGCGCTGGATTTCATCGGCGAGGCCGGTGCGGAATTCGGCGGCACGATCTCCTTCCTGATCACGGGCGACGAGGAAGGCCCGGCGGTCAACGGCACGGTGAAGCTGCTGCAATGGGCAAAAGAGCAGGGGCATGAATTCGACGCCTGCATCGTCGGTGAGCCGACCAATCCGGACAGGCTCGGAGATGCCATCAAGATCGGCCGGCGCGGATCGCTGTCCGGCATGGTGTCCGTCACCGGCGTTCAGGGCCATGTCGCCTATCCCCATCTGGCGGACAATCCGGTCCCCGGTCTGGTGCGACTTGTCGCGGCGCTGCATGCCCTTGAACTCGATCAGGGCAACGAACGCTTCCAGCCGTCCAATCTGGAAGTGGTGAACATCGACGTCGGCAATCCGGCGTTCAACGTCATTCCCGCCCGCGCCGAAGCCCGCTTCAATATTCGCTTCAATGACGCCTGGACGCTGGACAACCTTAAGGCAAAAATCCGCGACACCCTGCAGTCCGTCGATCTCGGCAGCCTGCAGCTCGACATAGCTTTCAGGCGCGATGCCAGCGAATCCTTCCTGACCAGGGACGAGACGCTGATTGCCACACTCGGCAAGGCCGTCGAGGCGGAAACCGGCCGCGTTCCGGATCTTTCCACCGGAGGGGGAACCTCCGATGCGCGCTTCATCAAGAATTATTGCCCTGTGGTGGAATTCGGCCTCGTGGGACAGACGATGCACAAGGTCGACGAATGTGCCGCCGTGGAGGATCTTGACCGGCTGGTGGCGATCTATAAACGTTTCCTGGCGAGCTATTTCTCCTGAAAGCCTCGCGCGGGGATATGGCCGCCGCCGCAACGCTTTCACACTTGGTATTCACCCACCTGCTTTCATATAATTCCACATGGAAGCCGGGCGGGGCCGGACATTTGAATTCGGGACATTGATCCTGTTAACGGGAGCGCGTCGACCTTGGTAAGTTTGAGCGAAATTCGGGCCGCGCTTGACGGGTCCTGGCTGCTGTTGCGTAACCGGCCGGAAGGGATGACCTATTTCGACCAGTCCATCCAGGGCTTCTGGCGGTCGTTTTCGGCGGTCTTCCTGCTGATCCCGGCATTCCTTCTCAGCGGCCTCGCCGAAAAGGAATTCTATTTTTCCGAAGGACTGTTCCAGCCGGGGACCTTTCCCGACGGGGCCTACTGGACGGCGCAGCTCATCGGCCTGGCGGTGGACTGGGTCACGCTGCCGCTCCTGCTGGCCGTACTGGCGGTGCCGATCGGTATTTCGAAACGCTACGTGCCCTTCATTGTCGTGCGCAACTGGACCAGCCTGCTGGCCTCCGTGCCCTATCTGATAACCTATGTGCTTTTTCTGCTGCGGATCATCCCACCGGGCATTGCCGTACTGCTGTCGTTTTCCAGTCTTCTGGCGGTCCTCTGGTACCGCTACCTGGTCGCCCGCATCGCCCTCCAGGCCACCATCAGCCTCGCCGTCGGCATCGTCGTGCTCGACATCGTGCTGACCCTGGTGATCTCCCAGATCGTTGGAAATCTCTGGGGCGTTTAGAGCCCGGATTAGCGACTGCGGAAGAAGCGCCAAACCCGGCCTGATCCCCTTCCCCCTTGTGGGGAAGGGTTAGGAATGGGGGTAAACGGCGCAGCCGTATCCGGCGGATCCGGTCCCGATCAGTCGCGCAGCAGTTCGTTGATTCCGGTCTTGGAGCGGGTCCTTTCGTCGACGGTCTTCACGATGACCGCGCAATAAAGGTTCGGAGCCGGTTCGCCGTTGCCCATTTTGGTGGCGGTCGGCATGGACCCGGCGACGACCACGGAATAAGGCGGCACTTCGCCATAGCTGACTTCGCCGGTCATGCGATTGACGATCCGTGTCGACTGGCCGATGAAGACGCCCATGCCAAGCACCGAACCCTCGCGCACAATGCAGCCTTCCACGACTTCCGAGCGGGCGCCGATGAAGCAGTTGTCCTCGATGATGACCGGGCCCGCCTGCAGCGGTTCCAGAACGCCGCCGATGCCGACGCCGCCGGACAAGTGCACGTTCTTGCCAATCTGCGCGCAGGAGCCGACCGTCGCCCAGGTGTCGACCATCGTGCCCTCGTCCACATAGGCGCCCAGATTGACGAAGGACGGCATCAGCACGACGCCCTTGCCGATGAAGGCGGAGCGGCGCACGGTGCAGTTCGGCACGGCGCGGAAGCCAGCCTGCTCGAAATCGACACCGCGCCAGCCGTCGAACTTGGAGGGAACCTTGTCCCACCAGGTCGCATCGCCCGGGCCGCCCTTGATGACGTCCATCGGGTTGAGGCGGAACGACAGCAGCACGGCCTTCTTGGCCCACTGGTTGACGACCCAGTCGCCGTCCTTCTTTTCCGCAACGCGCAGCTTTCCGTGGTCCAGAAGGGACATTGCGGTGTCCACCGCGTCACGGATTTCACCAGTGGTCGAGGTGCCGATGGAATCGCTGTCCTCGAAGGCGGCGTCGATGATTTTGGACAGGGCGGCGAGATCGTGGGTCATCAGAAAGAAGGTCTCCGGCGGTGTCGAATTAAGCGCGGACCTAAGCCGCCGCGCCGCACACTGTCAAGCGCTTCACGCCTTCAGGACGTCCCATTCGGCGGTTTGCCCCCCGCATCACGGTTCCGGACGCCGCCATTTTCTCTCGCTCGCCCACCCACCCAGGTTGCTCCCACTCTTTTTTCGCCGTCCCGGACCTGATCCGGGGCCTCTCCCCCTGCTTTGCCGCCCCGGACGTGATCCGGGGTCTTGGGCAGATCCAGAGCAGATCCCGGATCAAGTCCGGGACGGCAAACGGGGAGGGCTCCAGTCGGAAGCGGATCTCGCCGGACGCGAACCGCCGCACTGCCTGCAAGACGTCCCCGGAGATCGGCAAGGTTGAGCAAATCTAACCGGTGGGTTTCCTTTTCGCGGGATATTCAGCCGCCCGGGACGGGCTATGATGACGGCAGTTCAACGCATTTCGGAAAGCCGCTCCCTTTGGAACTCTGGATCCCCATCACGATCGCCGCCGCGTTCTGCCAGAACCTGCGCACGGCCCTGCAGAAACATCTCAAGGGCAGGCTGGGCACAACAGGTGCGACCTTCATCCGTTTTGGTTACGGGGTCCCTTTCGCCGCGCTATATGTCGCCTTTCTGCATTTCGGCCTCGGCCATCCGATGCCGGATCCGACCGCCACGATGCTGGTCGCCGGTGCGCTTGGCGGCCTGGCGCAGATTCTGGCGACCTTCCTTCTGATCCACCTGTTCTCCTTCCGCAATTTCGCGGTCGGCACGGCCTATTCCAAAACGGAGCCGATCCAGGCGGCCCTCTTCGGCTTCGTGGTGCTCGGTGAACAGGTTTCGCTGATGGCGGCGGTCTGCATCCTGATCGGCATTACCGGTGTCATTGTCATCACGCTTGCCCGCGTGCCGATGACGCTCAGCGCCGTCAGGTCGTCGCTGATCGGCCGGCCCGCCCTGATCGGGCTGGCATCCGCCGCCCTCTTCGGCGCCTCGGCGGTGGCCTACCGCACCGCGTCCCTGTCCCTCGACGGCACCACCGTCGCAATGCAGGCCGCCTTTGCGCTGATCTATGCAACATCGTTCCAGACCGTCGCCATGGCCGCGTGGATGGCCGTGCGCGAACCCGACCAACTGCGCGCCAGCCTGGCCGCCTGGCGCAGCGCGGTCTGGGTCGGCATCGCGGGCGTCGCCGGATCGGCCGGCTGGTTCACCGCAATGACCCTGCAAAACGTCGCCTACGTCCGCGCCCTTGCCCAGATCGAACTCGTCTTCACTTTCCTGGCCTCCTGGCTGTTCTTCAAGGAAGTGATCGCAAAGTCGGAAATCCTTGGCTGTCTCTTGATCGTGCTGGCGGTGGTGGGGATTGTGCTTCTGGGGTGAGAGGACACTGCGGCGTTCGGACGGACGTCACCCGAAACGACTGCTTTGCGCCCTCCATACGGTCTTTGACGACGTTGGATCCGTTGCCCGAAAGCGAACACCTTTTGCGGCTGGTATAAATCCATGATCAAGCACGAAATCCGGGATATCGTTGAAGCCGATGCCGATCAACTCATGGCTTTGTGGCGGGAGACGTGGACGGCCACTTATAGCCCAGTTCTTGGGAGTGAAGCTGTGGCCGCCATGCTGGAGGACCTTGACCAGAACAAGCTGGACGGAATGCTTCCCGGCAAGGGTGAGCGGGGAATTTGTCTTGCCAGCGATGAGGGAATTATCGGAACCGTAGTCGTTGCAGAAAGGTGCGCCACAGCCCAGATCTGGGGCCTCTACGTGCGGCCGCGGCATCAAGGATGTGGCTGTGGTACGAAGCTGCTGGCAGCGGCCTGTAATCCGTTGCCGCCGGAAATGAAGATTGAGGTTCGCGTCCTATTCACCAGCGAGCCAGCCATATCCTTCTACAAAAGGCACGGCTTTGTTGAAATCGGAACTGAGTGCTCCGTCCTTCCAGGACATGTGAGCGTACCAACGTCAGTGATGCTTGCTTCAGTCGGCGAGCTAAGAGCCTGATTTAAAAGTAGTTGAGTGATATCAAAGGGTTGTGATTCAACCGTCTTTGTCGAGAAGATGGAGGATCGAATGCCCTGGGATGATATCACTCGCAAACAGCATAACCGGGACGATCTGCGTTATCCAACTGATTTGATGGATCGGGAATGGGCGATTTTGGCGCCGCTGATCCCTCCGGCCAAATCCGGCGGTCGGCCACGCAAGACCGACATGCGAGAGGTGGTGAACGCGGTCCTTTATATCGCGGGCAGCGGCTGTCAGTGGCGGGCACTGCCGAAGGACTTTC
>NZ_JSEP01000019.1 GCF_001624695.1 Labrenzia sp. OB1
CCGAGATTGGCTTCCAGCGCCGCAATCACCGGATTGGTCGTGTCAAGACCCGGACGCCAGGCAGTCCGACCGGCAACCACAATGCGCGGGGTCTTGTTCACCTTGGACGGGATGCTGGCAATGTCGTTGACCACGGCGGCGATCGATGCGGCTGTGGTCGCCGTATCGACGCCTTCGGCCACCCGGACAACAGTCACGTCTGCGCCCGAATTAAGGTCATTCAACTGGTCGTGGATGCCGTTCACCGCATCGGCAAGCAGGCCGGTACCAAGGGCATTGACCTTGGCTGCGTCACTCGTTGAAAAGCGAACCGGCTCGCCTTCCGGAAATTCGACCGCGGACGCGTCTTCCGAGGTTTCGATGATCAGGACATGCGAGAAGTCCGCACCAAGTGCGGGGATGACTTCATCATCCGGGCGCGTRAAACTCATTCCGAAGGTAGGGGTAGTCATGTCTTTCTCCTTGCCTGGCTGCGGGCACAAAAAAACCGCCTCRAGGGCGGTGTGTGAGCTGTTTGAGGGCCATTGTCCTGGTGGACACAGACCGAAATGGTGAAGCCGCGTCAGGCTACGCGGCGGGAGGTGTCAACGTCAGCTTCGAGCCCTCCTCTGCTTCTTGGGAGCCACAACGAGATTGACTCTTTCGGGCCGGAGCGGTCGTTCGATCAAGTCGCAGCGAATTCGCACTTTCCGGCCATTCTAGCCGCGATCTTCCCGCGGCGCTGTCGTGGCAGGTTTGTTGTGAAAGTGGCATCTGTCACCGGTGAGCTTTTCCGCCAAGTCGTCGATCGCGTCCATGACATATCCAGCCAACCGATACTCCATTGAGCCAATCTTCGCCTCTCGTGACAGCTGCACCGCGCCGTCGCGGCCGAGCGCAAGCTTTTCCAAAATCTGATCCGTCTTGATGTGTCCGCGACCACTTCTGCGTGCCAAGTCGGGTCACCGGTTGATTGTTCGTGTCCGGTGAAACAGGGGCCTGTTCAGGGGTGTTTCATTTGAGACATCTGTCGAGAAGGCCCTCGGATAGAATGAGGCATCGAAGCATGACATGGAGTTCACGAAATGTCCGGAATTTCGGCAATGACCGCAAATCGTTCTGCTCAAGGCACCGGGCTAACTCAGAGTGACCCACCAGCTGKGCAAGTCCCATCGCAGCCTGAGTTTCGTGCAAGTCAGAGCCAGCGACAGCCAGTTGTTGTTGCCAACAAATCTGCCGGAAAAATACAAGGGTTCTTCGAGCGCATTGCCTACRATRYCCATGAGTGGAAAAAAAATCGTGCTGAAAGTGCTCTGAATAAATCTGCCGATAAAGCAGGTAATGAAATTTTGAATGGTTTGAACCATGACAATCCCAGAAAGGTCTATCAAGGCCTTAAGCGACTTAACAACGCARCGCAAAAGTTCGGCCSCAAAACTGACGACTTTRACGAGAAAGMTTTTCTACGGAAAAAATGCAACAACCTTTCTGAAAGGATTAGCGGCGACCCAAAGTTGGTGGATAAGTTGACTGAATACGCCAACCGAAGCGAAGATTACGTCAATAATCATTCTGATCGTCATACGTGGTTTCATCGAATGCTCACTGGATTGGCAAAATACGGCTTGGTGTCCGACAGCTCCGTGAAGGCAAGAGAAAAACGTATAAAAACTCTTGACGCTAAAATCGTTACTTCGTTGAAGTCGATAAATGCCATTTTTTTGGAACCGAAAGCCAAGGCTGGAGACCCTCAGGCAATGTTCGACCTAAGTATTTGTTATGAGCACGGTCATGGTGTGGAAAAGAATGAGGAAGAAGGGCTAAATCTACTTCATCAAGCACATGAAGCTAAACACCTTCCGGCWACGCGCGACCTAGGTAATCGTTATCTGGATGGTGATGGTGTGGAAAAGGATGAGGAAAAAGGGATAAATCTACTTCATCAAGCAGCTGAAGCAGGGGACGATAGAGCAAAGAGCGATCTAAACTCCGCCACTAGATTCAACGACGATCTAAAAATCATCGAATTGAATTTAAAGGTCAAGGCTAGAGACCCTAGGGCAATGTGCGACCTAGGTGATCGTTATCTGTACGATGGTGGTGGTGTGGAAATGGATAAGAAAAAAGGGCTACAGCTATTTCAGCAAGCAGTTGTCGCTGGAGACCCTCCGGCAATGTGCGAACTAGGTGATTTTTATAACTCCGGTCGTCATGGTTTGAAATGGGATGAGGCAAAAGCGGTAGAGCTATATCAGCAAGCAGTTGAGGCTAAACACCCTCCGGGAATGCGTAAGCTAGGTATTTGTTATCTGCTAAGTAATACCTTGAAAAAGGATGAGGAAAAAGGGATAGATCTACTTCATCAAGCAATTGATGCTAGAGACACTCTGGCAATGTACGAGCTAGGTCGTATTTATCTTTTCGGTCGCGGCGTGGAAGTGGATAAGGAAAAAGGGAGAGCGCTAATTCAGAAATTCCTTAACGCAGGGGGCAAATTGCCCCGTTTTGAAAAGAACGATATTCTTAGAGATATGRTGCCGATTTAAAAGCAGTTGAGTGATATCAGTAGGTTGTTATTCAACCGTCCTTGTCGAGAAGATCGAGGATCAAATGCYCTGGACTGATATCACTCGCGGTCAGCGCAACCGGGACCATTTGCGTTATCCAACTGATTTGACGGATCGGGAGCGGGCTGTTTTGACACCACTGATCCCTCCCGCCAAATCCGGCGGCCGGCTGCGCAAGACCGACATGCGAGAGGTGACGAACGCGATCCTTTATATCCCGGGCAGTGGTAATCAGTGGCGGGCTCTGCCGAAAGACTTCCCCCCGGCCTCCACGGTGCGAGGCTATTTCTGTTGCTGGCGCGATACCGGTCTTTTGCAGACCATCAACCACATCCTTGTCGCAGCCACGCGAAAACTTGAAGGAAGCGAGGCCTCGTCCACAGCCGGGGTGATCGACAGTCAGTCGGTCAAAACCACGGAAAGCGGCGGGACCTCTGGCTATGATGCCCCCCTCTCAGCGATGCTTCGCATCGCCTGCCGGGCAACGGGCAAGAAGATCAAGGGACGCAGGATCGCAACCTATAGTTTTGTCTCATAGACTTTTGAATCGGACTCTAAGGCTAAAACGCCAGAGACTAGATCGTCCGGAAATACTCCCAAAGATCATCCATGACCTCCGGGGTGTAGCCGAGAGCGGCGCCGATGGTTTCCACCAGGGGATGATCCCGTCGGAACTCTGCAGCGTGTTTCCACTCGATTTCAGCAGCAGCGGCTTCGAACGGGTCCGCGATGGCGTTGAGATGAGCCTGCACCTCTGCCGAGGCTGTCCCGGAATTGAGGAGCCCAAGGTGGAATTGCCGGGCTGTGAGGGCTGGCATCGCCGCACGGATTTCCTCGGCAGTCGGCTCTTTCCACTCGGGGATCTCACCACCGGCATCCCGCCAGGCCTGTGCTGCCTCGATGACCTTCAGGTTCCATGCATTGTTTTCGCCGGGGCGGAGGCCCGTAACAAGGGCTTCGGTGTCCCCATCGTCATAGACAACGGAATAGTGAGCAGCGCCTATGATCTTGCTCATATCCGTCTCGGTGTGGTCGGTTTCCTTGTGGGGAAGGAAGCCGTGGAAGTTGGTGATCGTTGCTTTCATCATGCAACCCTCTGATAGATGTAGGTTTCGCCACCGGAGGCTACGCCACGGGCGCGGTAAGTCCCGGCCAGGATCGAACCTTTTCCGCTTGAGTGGGTGCTATCCACATACTGCTGACTATTGCCGGTGTAGAGGTAGATGCTTCGGGAAGCGTTGCGGTTCGTCCCGCCCTGAAATGAGGCCACGAGGACATGGCCAATTGGGAAATTGGTCGCAGAGGCGGAAGTCTGTGTGTCGCAGAAAGCGAGCTTATGGAAGCCGCCGTCATTCTCCTCTGCACCGAAGGCGTTCTGGCTGTCATCCCATCCGAGGTTTCTCCAGGTGTTGGAGTTGTCGTCGTAGAAAAAGGCCCAGCTATCTCCGCCGCCATTCTTTCCGACGTATATGTTGGTGTGAACTGTAAGGTTCCCGGCGATGGTGTAGGACCCACTCATCGTGTCGTTGCCGTCGGACCGCACCAACTGAGAGCTGTTCAGCCCGTCCAGCTTGTCGCTGTCAGCGGCCTTGCCCCCGGTAGCAAGCTTGCCGTCAAGAGCTGACTGCAAGCCGGTGACTTGCGAGATGGCATGGCTATGACTTGAATTGGCTTTGCCTGCCAAATCTGCGGCAGAGGCCTTTCCATCCAGAGCCGATTGCAGGCCGGTCACATTCTCGATCGTATGCGTGTGCACCGTCGAGGCCTTGCCTGAAAGCGAGACCGAAATGCTATCGAGCTGGCCTTCGACGCTGCCTGAACCGCCGTAGGTGACGTTTGCGGACGCGATCTTGGCCGCCTGCCAGGTCGAACCGATAAAGAGCAGGACTTGACCGTCCACCGCGCTCGAAACGTTGACGTCTTCAAGCGAGGCAAGCGTCGGGGATTGCAAGGCCGTGATCGCATTACTCAGCGCGGTCAGCTCATCGTGAAGACCCTGGACACCCGCGATGACATGATCATGCCCTTCTGCGGCTTTGCCGCCCAGGGCCGTATCCAGGCCATGAACCACACTCTCAAGCGCCAGAACCATATTCCGGATGCGGACAAACTCTTCACTGGTGAGGTTTCCTTCATCCGGAATCGGAAGGTCATAGTGAGGCGAGCGAGCATCTGCCATGTGAACTCCTCTTAAATGCCGTAGGACCGGATATCGGCGATCGAGGGCCGCGCGCCCGGGCCACCGTTCAAGGTGATCCTGAGGCGGCCACCCGTGGTGGCGTCATGCGGTGCAATCTCGTAACGAGGCTCTTGCCAGCCACCGCCAAGATCCGCACTTTCCACCACAGCGAGCGGTGCCCAGTTGCCGTCAGACTTGTCCATTTCGACCGTCACGGAAGCCCCGGGCGGCAGAAGCTGCGCAAACAGGGTGTTGGCGCGGGTGAGCCCCCTGATCGGCCACTCTTTGGTAACGTAGTCGCCGCTGCTGCGAACTCGGCCGGCAATCAGGGTCGTGCCCGACCACAGGATCGGGCTCTCGGTCGCTGAGCCATTCAACACGGCCCGAAGCGTCACCACTTCGTCGATCAGTTCGTCAAACTCCAGAGGCTGTTCCGGTGCCACCCGGATAACCTGGCCACTTTCGCGCACAAGTTCGTAGCGGAACGTCGTATTCGCAGTGGGCAGTTCCACCGCCCCCCGGATCAGGAGATCCGTGAAGGCGCTGAGTGTTCCGGTATAAAGGTCCACGGTCTTTTGAACCGGATTGAAGCGGACGCCGATCAGCTCAAACCACAGATCCTCCTCCTGGTGCGCCGTCCAGGCCGTCCGGTTGGCCGAGGAAAACAGCGTGCCGACCGTATAAGGCTGGGCGCTGACAAGTTGTCCCGTTGCCGGATCAACATCCCCCATGCGGGCGATCGAGAGCGCATGCGCCGCGTCGTCGGTCAGGATGACGAAACAGAATTCGCGCGCCGGCGGAAGATAGATCGGTACATCCCAACGCGCTTCCAGGATGTCGCCCACCTGGCGCCCCTGCATCGCCAGGAAGTCTTCTGCGATAATGTCGTTGGTCGGATAACCGTTGATCACGGTGCATAGCTGGACACGGACACCGTTGTTCGGGTCACCGATCTCTCCAATGCGGATATTCACCCCGGCGATATGAGCGCCCTGAAAAAGCGAGAACGTCTGTGCCAAAGGGTCTTGGCTGGCGGCGCCACCCGTCCGGGTGACCACGTTCGTCACGTTCTGCGTCACGTTGGTAATGTTGGTGATGTTTACCACCGGGGGCGGCGCAGCGCGCGTGACCAGGTTCACCCGGCGCATAACCTCTGTCTCGATCGTACCCTCGCCAACAAACAGAGCCTCCGCGAAGGAGTCTGCTGCTCCCTCGGCCCTTACCAGCCGCACCCCGGTTGGCACCAGGGGCGGAATGGTAAGAGTGCCGCTGATCTCTCCGTTGAGATCGGCGACCGGCGCCGGATCCGGCGTGATGTCGATACCATCGAAGAGGAGCGCGGTGAGCGGTTCGTTGGCGGCAAAGCCCTCGATCGTGAACTCCAGGTCAATCTCGCGCAACGTAGCTGCCGCCGAGACTGTTTCGCTGACCTCTTCCGTGAGCGTTGTTTGCCCCGGAGGCTGGTCCGGTGCCGCGGTGAACTCGCGCGTGATCGCGCTGGTGAACTCGGTGATATGATCCGTCCAGAAATCGCTGGCAGGCTGAAGCCTCATCGCTCCCGGCATGGTCAGAAAATTGGCGTAAGGGTTGATCCTGAGCGAGCGCGTCGAAAGACGCTGGAACAGGATAACCTCCTCCTGCCAATCAAGCATATGCGTTCCGGCAACACTCTGCACGTCCACACCATCGACGGCGAGTTGAAGAACCCCACGATTGATCGCGGCGGTCTGCGGCTCGCCGGCATCCCTGTAGAAATCATTCTGCAACAGATCGGTGAATATTCCATCGCGTGCGACACTATCGCGCGAGTGAATATCACGGCGCTGCTCCGAGCGGTCGAATTGCTGCACAACGGTTTCGAGCAGCTCGAAAAACCGGCGCATCTCATCGTAGGTATAGTTCTTGGTGCCGTTGTTGATCACCGTCGGCACGCTCTGCCAGTCGAGATGCACGTCGGCAAGCTTCAGAACGTCGCTTGGCGCTTTTGGCGCAACGGCGTTTTTGCGCGCGGAAACCCCGTTGATATAGACGGCAGCACCGGTCTGATCGAGGCCGATCGCGTCAATGCGCGGCTTCTTGGACTGGTAAGTGATCGTCACTGGCTTGTTCACCGCGCCACCCGACAACTTGACGGTTGTCTCAGTCACTTCATCCGGCGTTACGGTGTCATAATAAAGATAGGTCACCGAGTAGCTGGATGCCTGTGCAGGCTCCGCGCCCGGGGGCGCCCAGGAGATCGAATTGCCTTCAAGCGTATATGTCGCCGGATCGAACGTGCTCGCACTCTGCTCGACCGACAGGATCTCGACGATCGACGAGTTGCCCAACAGATCGGAACCACCGGGAACCGCGCCGCGGGTAATGACTTCCGTGATCTCCTTCGTCACCGTGGCAGCGGTGACCGAAGCAATAGGCGGCAGGTGAATCGAAATCACTGCGGAGCCATCGCCACTGTCGATGTAGGTGTGCGGTTCCAGGTCGACCGCTTCAAGCTCAGGATCTTCCGGAACCGCAAGCCTCAAGGCAGATTCCCGAATGCGCTTCCAGCCGCGAATGTTCGCTATGCCCGCACCGATGGAATAGACCTGTTCGGCGCCGGATCTGCCGAGCGGAACCACGTTGCAGCCTTCGACGATATAGTGACCATTGCTGTCAAAATCGTAGCCGGAGATCTGCTGCAGCACACCCGTCAACGCCGGCGGCGGGCCTTGATCAATGATCGCGCCATCGCGCATCGTGTAAACCTGTGCGAAGTCCCCTTCCAGGCCATCGCCGTCGATCGACCAGGTCAGATGACGCGCTTCACGCACCGCCCCCGGTTCACCGAAGGACTCGGTTCCCTCGTCAATGCCGAGAAGATCTTCCTCATCTTCGTGCGTGATGTAGCTCTTTTGGACACGCACTCCGACAGAAACGTCTCCGACCATCGATACGCCTGGGATCGTTTTCGCCGGCACCGGATGGATCAATCCGCCAACATAGATCATGCCCTCCGCAAGCTGCACCATCGCGGTCGTGGCGGGATCGTCTGGCGTCACGATAATGTCGCCGCCCGATCTGCGGTTGCCATCGGCCGCGACCAGGTTCCCAACACCTTTGAGTTGGTGCAAAAAACGGCTCTGCATCTCGTTGTATTCGGACGGCTGCGTATAGCGGCCGGAAAGGTAGACAAGCGCCGTCCAGGCAGATGCCGGATCGAAACGATCGTTGGCGCCCGCGATCCCCGAGGGATGCTGAAACATCAGATGATCTCCAAAAGAATTTGAACTTTGTCCCGGACTGTTTCGCCAAAGGGAATGTCCGTCGGGAAAGGCCTCCTGCTTGCGCCGCCTGTCTTCGGCCTTCGCCCTGTCCGCCGCAATCCGGTCCGGGCTCAATGGCTCCGCTTCAGCGTTGCCGCCAAGCCGCTCCATCGCCTCGACAAAGGAAAGCCCCTCCACCGTTTCCAGAAACGTGAACTGATCGCCGCTCGCCCCGCAGCCAAAACACTTGTAGCGATGCTCCCTGTCGAGACAGTGAAACGACGGCGTGCTTTCTGCGTGAAACGGGCAACACGCCCAAAAGTCGCCGGTCCCGGCGTTGGTCTTCGCCCGGTCCCAGGTCACATGCCTGCCGATGATCGTCGAAATCGGGTTCCTGTCCTTCACCCGCTCCTTTTCGGCTTCCGTGTAGCGGGTCATGGGCAGACTCCCATCCGCAACCGCTCCGTGTTATGGGCAAAAGCATGAAACCTGTACATTGGCTCGCCATCGGGACGATGATCCCGATCATTTTGTTCCTGATCGTCACAGGCCTCGACACAGCGTGCTCCCCTACTGCACTCATGTCTGCGGGGGAAAGTCCGCGCGTTTGCTACCGAGAATGGATTGGCGCTCTGAGTGGCTGGGTTGCCGCATTGGCTGCTGGCGGGACGATTATTGCGTTGTTCCATCAAATCAGACGAAACGAGGAAACCGCCCATAAGCGTGCTTTGGAGGCGAAACAGCTTTTCGTGGAAGAAATCGAAGTAACTCTTCGCCAACTCAATCGAGCTTGGAAACATGCAGAAGATATTGATGAGGAAATCAAGCGCGGAAAAGGTGTAGAAGAATTCATAGAAAAATTGAAGCGCGAGATGAAGCAAATCGATTTTGACCTCACACAAGGGGAGTTCGAAGATCTCCTTCAACTTATGCTTCCACGCCATCGCGCAAAGTGCGCAACGTTGTTGCGACGCATAAAGGCAGCTGCCAAGGAGAAGGAATTTCCAGCCTTTACCTCGGAGGGTCACGAATACACACGTGAACCCGACAATGAGGAGCTCGTTGAACTGCTCTTGTGGTGCTTCGACTACATAAATCGCGCGATCGAAAGCGATCACCCGGAGCTTGCCGGTATATTCGCCAACCGCAGCCCTGTTCGGAACCAATACGATGAATTCGCTGACGGCTTTTTCAATTCCTTTCTCTTCGGCAAGTTTCCAAACAATCCCAACAACCCTTATTGATGTCTCTCCATCTCGCATTCGCCTGAACGACCTGCACTTGCCCCCTCCCACACGCTCTGATTTCATGAACTTGCACCGCAAACCTCGGGACTTTTCATGAAACGAGACAACACACCGCGTCCGAAGAGACTGGCGGACAGACCGGACACGCAGCCGGCGCCGCAACCAAAACCTAGCCACGCGGAAATTTTGGCTGCGCTTCGCGAGCACCGGCGCATCGAGGCGGCGGAAATGGGGTTTCTGCGCCGGCAAGCCAAAAGGCTGCGCGAATCGTGGTTTGTCGTCGGACTTGAGGCGGTCGGCCTGATCGGCCTGCTCGTCGCCTCCGGGCTTTTCGTGGTCGAACTGCGCGAACGCCAGGACGAACGCATCGCCCGCGCCTGGCAACTCGTGACCACCCCGGCCCCAGGCAACAGCGGCAAACGCGAGGCGCTCGAATATTTGAACAGCGAGACACTCTGCCTGTCCGGTGACTGGAGCTCGCCGTTTTATGGACACTGCTGGAAATCCCGAACCTCGCTGAGAGGCATTGATCTTTCCACAGACACCCATGGCGACGCTGTGTTTCTTGCAGAAGTCGATCTCTCCGGCGCGGACCTCCTGGGTGCCAATCTGTCCGGCGCAAGCCTTTGGGGCGCTAATTTGTCCGACGCAAGACTTTGGAGCGCCAATCTGTCCGGCGCGGACCTTACGTTGACCAATCTCTCCGGCGCAACCCTTTGGAGCGCCAATCTGTCCGGCGCAGACCTTACGTTCGCCAATCTGTCCGGCACACTCCTGGAGAATGAGATGATGATTGACAAAACGCGAATCGAAGGCGCTTGGGCCTACAAGGACACGCCCCCCAGCGAAATGCCCGAACAGATCGAAAACACCATCGCCTATCGCAACACCAAAGAAACATGGGAAAGCTTCGCCGAACGCATGCTGCTTGAGCGGCCCGACCTCGACTTTGAGGCTGCCCTGGCGTGGTGATACCCCCCCCCCTCACGCTGCCCTCCCCGGCTTCGGCAACGCCGGCCGCTCCGCAAACTCCATGTCGATCCACTCCAGCACCCGCACATAAAGCTGCTCGAACACCGGCAGCGAGCCGAGGCCCTCGCGCTGCCGGTCGCGGTTGGCGGCGGCAACCTCCGCTTCGAAGGCCCAAAGGTCCATTTCCGAGAATTTATCCGCGAAGCCTTCCCTTGCCATAGCGGCCGGCCGCTTGCACAGCGCCTCCAGCACCGGGCGCAGAAAGCCCGCGTTCCAGAAATCCTGCGTGTCGCAATAGCCTTCCGTGCGCATCTTCAGCATCCCCGCCCCTCCCTTGTCTCAAAGAACAGCTCCGGAAACGCTTCAACTGCTGCAAACATCCCGAACCATTCCAGCGCGCGTACCCGCGTTATCACCTTGTCGGCAGGCTCCCTCGGCTCATAAATATCCGCCGGAGGCCCTTCCGGATGCGAGGCCCAAAGCACTGCAGTGGTCGGGTCTATTGTCTGGTTGGCCGTCTGGAGAGACATCCCGTTAGTCATCGCCCGCTCCGCACCGATCTGCTGCGCCGGGCATCAGGCCGCAGCGTGTTTCCAGAAGCTGCGCCAAAAGTCGCGCGCTCTCGGCGGGCAGAAACGTATCGCCCTCCACCGCGCCGGAACGGCGCCAGACCAGCCGGCAACCTCCGGGAGCGGCAAAAACATCCAAGGTTGAAAAACAAAGATCTGCACAACTAAGATGATGCCCGTCCTCTGAGGGCAGAAACCGTCCGAGTTTCCGCCTCAAGTCTGGAGTCTCAGCCATGGCCGGTTTCAGTTTTTCCGCATCAGACATTTTGAAAGTCCTCGATAGCGTTCCGCTTTGGAAGTCGCTGGTGACATTGCCGAAAAGAGTTGCCGAGCTCGAAGCCCGGCTCGCTGCGCTTGAAAAAACGAAGGCCGATCAGACAGCGCCCGCAGCAAACGCCTGCCCGCGCTGTTCGGCGGCAATGGTTTTTCAAAACGAGCGCCCGCACCCGACATTCGGCCGCATGGGTGTCAAACTGCATGAATTTAAATGCGACGGCTGCGGCTTCACCGCCGAGCGCCGCTACGATCCGGGCAAGAATGCCTATACGTGATCCCGACATCCTCCTCACGCTCCCGCCGCGCTGCGGCACAGACCTGCCGGGCGGACACCCCTCAACTCGAAAGGACGTGTTGAACCGGCCTGCAGTCTCCGGTTTAGTGAAACCGTTGATGAATTGATTGCGGGACTGCGTTGCATGCACGAGGACGGCAAAACCAGACTTGCGGATCTGTCTGCTCGGCTCGATGAAGCCAGGGCGCGGCAGGCGGCGCGGCCGGCCCCGGAAGCGTCGTTTCGAAACAGGTCTGCGAGAAAGTCTCTGGCCAGCTCTTGGCGCCTCACCAAGCGCGGATATGCAGGCACCAATTCCGTCCTGGAAGCGATTGAAAAGTCGCCAATCGTGAGGCTGGTTATTGCCCTCGTCTTCCTGATGACCGCCACAGCGGTGCTGTTCGATCTGTACGACCGGAATACTCAAATCGAGATTGCAGCGTGGGACCTTTTCGAAAAGACAAAACCCGGGACGCCGCAGAGAACGCGGGCGGTCAACCTGCTTGCATCCACGGGTGCCCCTCTTGACCGAATTGACTTTGGATTGAAAAGGCCTGGATCGCACCTTGAAGACGCGATCGACATGCACTCCAACTATGCGGAGCGTTATGTGGTTCTTGAGGAAATGTTCTACGAAAACCGCTTGGAATATTGTCTGTCTGAAAACGGAACGATGCGCGGCGTTGATTTTTCCGCCAACACTGTCGTCAAAGTTTTTCAGTTTGGAATATTTTCTGACCCGACGACTGCCGAGGGCGGAAAACTCAATTGTCTCTTTATTGACGGAACTTTCGAAGAAGCAATCTTGCATAATGCTGAATTCATTTTCTCTGAAATTCAGGCGACAACCTTTGCTCAGGCGGCTTTGTTTGACGCAAGATTTGACGCGGCTTTCTTGGATAAAGTGTCCTTCCTGGGCGCCAGTTTGCAGTCTTCGTCTTTCCGGGCTTCTTACTTGGTAGAAACAGTTTTTAACGACGCTGACCTTCTCTGGTCCTCGTTTGAAGGCGCAAGTCTCTACAAAGTGGATTTCACCGGCGCGCGTCTCCAGGACGTAAATTTCAGCAACGCCGCCTTCTGCGAAGACGACATTGAAATTTGCGGCGAGAACAAAATCAGCCAGAAGCAACTCGATATGGCTTGGGCATGGGCGGACAGGCCCCCAATCGGTCTT
Organism: Labrenzia sp. OB1; assembly: GCF_001624695.1. Classification (GTDB taxonomy): domain Bacteria; phylum Pseudomonadota; class Alphaproteobacteria; order Rhizobiales; family Stappiaceae; genus Roseibium. The sequence goes on from NZ_JSEP01000019.1 coordinate 12,480, forward strand.
GAAAAGCTTGATCCGCCTTTGAAGATTGGCTTTCTCTGCAATCCGGCGCTTCGATTGCCGGCCACTCAGCTGGCGCCCGAACAGATCGAGGAACCGAAGCAAATCCGGATGGTGCCGAAAGAATGCTCTTGGCGGACGAGACGGACCGACCGGAACGCAAACTGATTGTTCAACCATCAGCCGCCCTCCCCGTTCCCTCTGGTCCCGTCTCCACCGCCTGTGCATGGCCGTCCAGAACCGCAAGCGCCTCGATGGCGACAGACAGTTTCGCCCTGATGTCCAGGTCCTGAATTTCTTCCAGGCTGATCCGCCCGTCATCGCTCAAGGCCTTGCAGATCGATTCCGCGGCTTCCGCGCCGCTGCGCACCATCGCGCCAAGCTGCATGGGCCAGCAGGCCGCATCGCGCCGTGCCGGCAACAGCGGCACGAACACCCCGCCGGCCATCCGGCACAGCGTGCGGACAACCTCCGCATTGTCCGCATCCATCGTCAGGTCCATCAGCACATCGGCTGGAACATGGTCGCTGGCGTGGTGGGGCGAGCCATAGCGCGACAGCGCCTGCTGTCCGACGCGCGTTGCACCGGCCGCTTCGGTCTGGCCGCCGGCATCTCTCAAAAGTCTGCGAAAGGCAGCCTTGATCGCGGCCCGGTCCTGCTCCGTGGTCGGGCGACAGCTCATCGCGTGACCACGCCGGATTTACGCGGTGACATCGTGTCTGTTTGCGAAGAGGATGAAGACCGTGAACGTGGGCGGACCGGTCGGGACTTATTCTCTCCGTCGCTTGCCGCATTTAATAATTGGGTCTGCGCGGTAATGTAGTCGAGTACCCGACGTTCTGTGGATCGGTAGATTTCACAGCCAGTACGCAACCGCTCCAGCAAGCGACCATTGTTGACGGCCCTGTACCCAAACGTCCAATCGCTTATTGGTTTTCCCTTGGCGGTGGACAATTCGAGGAAGGTGTCGATTTTGCGAAGAAGATCATCAGCCATACAAGCCATTTATCACGCTTTAGCGTGTTATGGAAGTTCTTTTCTTCGTTTTTCGTGCGTGCAATGCTGATTTGCACCCGGTATAAAGCACGCATGGGCGTGACATGGCTGACCCGCATAACTGTTGCCGCCGAACTGAGCGGCCAAACCAAAGCTGACATTTCCAAATCGGCTGGCTTTGGGGTGAATTATGTTTCCCAAATGCTCAAGGACGGCAAAATGCCGAGCGTTGGCCGGCTGACCAAGCTTTGCACGGTCCTGAATATCAGCGACGGATGGGTTTTCTCCGGCACGCCAAGAAACTCAAGGCTAGACCCTGTTGTTGAGTTGATAGCCAAGCTGCCAAAGGCGCTTGAAAAAGCCGCATACTCTTATCTCACCAATCGGGCGGATGTAACACCTAGTGAATTGGCACAAATATCAGACCACGCTAAAATTAGCTTGGATGAGTTGCGACGCCTTCAAATCATTACTCGGGATCCCGCCCACACCCTAGGTGTAACTTCTCGCGAATTTTCCACAGAAGCACTCCCCGATTTGAATGGTTCTGCAAGTGACATAGATCATGAAGTCTTTTCTGCGGCACTTGAAGAGGCGTTTGAAATAGAGGAAGCAATGAGAGACCGCGGAGTTCTGACGTCTTCTGCCAGCTCGGAATCCCGAAGCAAAATGATCGCGCTCCTTTATGCAAAACGAATGGCGCGGAAGCTATCCGGAATTTGAACCCTACTTTTTTGGTTGTGTTATTTTCGCTTGCATTCCTTGGTATATTTAGCAACCATTTCAAGACGGGTGGGTATCGTGCTTAGCCGGTAGGCAACCCCCTCTTTTCAGGGGCGCAGGAGGGCAGATGAAGGAACTGGACGGCGCGATACTAAACGCTGCGCTAGAAATATATAGTCGCGACCAAAATCTCACACTTGACCAACGTCTAGACGAAATTATCGAGAGATCCAAGAAATACTCCTGCTACATTACAATTACATCGATTGTTTGCTCGGGTCTTTTCGGCACAAGTGACCCTTACGGCCTCAATACTCAGCAAGCAGAGATGTTTATCTATGATGCAGAGAGAGTTATCCAGAAGGCTCACCTTCAACACATTATGCGCAAGTCTCAGGAGCACTGAAAAATGCGGCCGCTGAATGTCGAATTTGACGTTAGACAGGTCGACAACGGCGCAGCCGACGATTTGGCGCGCGATTTCCTGAGGATTTGGCGGCAAAGCGCCGGCGGAATAACTTCTGACCTAGAACCTATCGCTTCCCACTTGGTGTTGTTTGACGGTACACCAGGGCCACTAAACGATGTCCCGGATCCTCTGTCTTGCGGACCTAATGCTCTCTCAAGCCGGGTCTTCGGGCGCGGATGGTCGGAGCACCCTGAAAGGGCAAGAGAACTTTTAAACAGAGACTATCGAGTGCTCGCAGCCGCATCATACCGAAAAGCGGCGAATTACCGAGTTCCAGTATTTGATTTGATCCATTCAAACGTCAGCGTCGGCACCTCTCAACACGTCGTGTCCTATCAACGTCTCATACTACCATTTTTTGAGGGAGGAGCTGGGTTCCTCCTATGCTACTCGCATCAATTGTCTCAGGACCTGTTCCAAGAATGTCCCGAAGCAACTGCCACACACCGTGATGATCGCATCCTAGGAAGCATAAATCAGCGTATTCAGAGATCTCCGGAGGCTTTTCCCAATCCAGTGCGTGAAGGTAGGTGATCGGGAATCCCCACCTTAGCGGCAAGCCTTTCAATGCATGCTTTGGCCTCATCCAAGCGTATATATAAGCAGGCTTCCAGTTCATCGCACAAAGAATAATGCACATCCTGCAAAGCAGGGCTGCCAAATCGTTTCCATTATAGTCCTTGTCCACGAATGTATCGCCAATATACACGAACGGCCCATGTAGATCGGCAGCGAACGAGGCACTATCGGACAACAAGACTGCTGGTGAGCCGTCTGCGGACTTGAATAGCACACTCCAGAACCTCCTCACGTATTCCTGCAAAGACCAGCCAGAAACGTCATCGTAGCGATTTGCCGTCGTCGCAACGGCGCGCCCGTCCTGATCATGTATTGAAATCGCATAGAACCGGGACGGAGGGAGAACATTGAGCGTCTCTCGAAAGTGTTCGCCAACGGTAGCCTTGTTACTGTCCGAGACAACTCTAAAGAAACTGGACGGGTCATCGTGCGTTCGAATGTCAACAAGACCCAGGCCGCGTATCTTCTCCTCCAGCGCGTTCACTGCGCGAGAGGCGATTAACATATCAAGACGCACGTTCTTTCCCATCCCAAAAGCCTAATCTGTTGGATTTTACATCTTTTTCCATGCTTTGCACGCTGCTGACGGCGCTCATACGAAGCCTCATATGCACGCTTTTTTTTACTTTTTCTTCTTTACTACACGCTTTAGCGTGTTATGACTCTTCGTGATCGGTTGTGCGTGCTTATGGAAATCGCGCTTCAAGCGGTCAATCGCTCGTCTGTTTGACCCTGACCGCGAAGGAGACCCTCATGAACGCTACTCTTAATACTGTGAGCATGAGCGCCCCTTTCGCGCTAATGGCAATCGTCGGCCTTTGCCTTGCAAATACGCTATGGATCGTCATTCGATCGAGGCTGAAAAAGCGGGATGGGCACTTATTTGGCTGTTGGCCATCCTCTTCCTGCCTCGGAGAAGTATCTTCCCAGCGATGCGAGAGGCCGCTCTGGTCGCGCGAGCCTTCCTCACATCAACCGGGCAGAGATCCGGCCTCTGCGGGTCCGGCTAGACCTGTTGTTCACAAACCACTCAAACGAAAGGCGCGCAAGCAGTTCCCTGGTCACTTTGTGCCGTCCTCGATCGTCGGCGTCTTGCAGGATGAAAGCGGCTCTGACCGGATCGGTATCGTCTTGGATGCAGGCCCCACAGGCCGACGCCATTTTCTCGTCAGCCAGCACGATATCGAGTTCCTGTTTTCGGCTTTAAACGCTGTTCAAGGCGCCGGACCGAAAGGCACATACACCCAATCGGACAGGTCATCCGGCAACTCCAGTTCGGCAGGCCAAACACCGCTGGACGGCGTGAACGTGCTTCCGCCAACCAGCTCCTGCAATGCAATCTGCGGCGATTGATAGGTTCCCAGATGCTCGTCCTCGAAAAACGGCACCCAAAACCCGTTATGCGGGCGGATCGAAAATGCGCAGTCACCGGCCTGATAGCGCCAAAAACCTTTCACATTTTTCCCGACCACCATGCTCCGTTCTCCCGGATTTTGCGGACCCTAATCTGTCAAAAAACAATCAACGCGCTCGGGAGCGCGGTGCGCAACCCAAAGGAGCGAAAATGACAAACCCAGGCGGCGTTGCCGCAGACCAGCTACGCGCCTTCATCGAGCGTATCGAGCGCTTGGAGGAGGATCACCGTGAAAGGCTTGCAGCCAAAGATCGGGTGCAAGGGCCCGAGCCCTCATGTCAGGTCGCAGAGTTCTGGGCCGAATGCACGGAAGAAATCCTCGACGCCACAACCTCCTTCCAGGACCTGTTCGAGGAGTACCGGAACTGGAGCTGGGAAAGAGGCCAACGCTGTCAACAGGTATTCACTTTCGGATGCCGGATCGAGGGCAAGGCACAAAAAACGAGGCTCGGGTGCAGGCTTCAATTGCTCGGAATTCGCCTGCGCAACGCCTCTCCCCAATCCGCAAGCTAAGTCTTTTCAAGGGCATCGAGATGCGCACCGGCATAATTCAGAAACATATCACCTGCGACAGTTGCAGCTGTGTTGTAGGGCTTTCCGCCTTCAAATCGTTCGCCGGTTGGGTCGAGAACAACCGCAGTCTCGGCTGCGGCTCGAATGTCCTCCAGCCATTCAATCGGGTCTTGTGTCCCGCTGTTGATGCGCGCGACTTCCGCCCCCAGGCGCGCCACCAGGTTCAAAAGCATAGCGTGAGCGCCTTCAGCTTCATGAATGTCGTCTTTCAACGCGTAAGTTTCAGCCATGTGGTTTCTCCGGCATCGCATGGTTGGAAAGGCGCCCGCGCGTCGTGGTTGGAGCGCGGGCGTCACTTTATCTGTACCGTCTTTGTTCTCTCCTCCGCAAGCACCCAGAGAACTCCAGCCGCGCAGCGCCTGCAATCGGCTTCATTCGGCTTTCTCTACCAAAAAGGAGCTTCCTTATGACCAACCCCGGCGGCGTTGCCGCGGACCAGCTACGCGCCTTCATCGAGCGTATCGAGCGCTTGGAGGAGGAAAAGAAGGTCATCTCCGATGACATCAAGGATGTCTACGCCGAGGCCAAGGGAAACGGCTTTGACGTCAAGATCCTGCGCACGGTCGTTTCCCTGCGCCGGAAACAGCCGCACGAGCGCGAAGAGGAAGAGGCCGTCCTGGACCTCTACATGCACGCACTCGGCATGCTTGGCCCGGGAGTGGACCCGGGCGACGCCCAAAAAGCTGATCCGGACACCGGTCCTTCATCCGGGGATGCGGATTGATGGCCCTCGTGTCCGCCATTCAAGCTGACGACGCGAAGCGTCTGAAGCCGCCGGCGGCACACCGGGCCGGCATGTTCCTTCGCGAAACCGGTGACCTGGTCGCGGACCTCGGCGACCTGCAGCAGAACCTCACAGCCTGCCTTGAGAGCCGCCCCCACGACAAGGCGGAAATCCTCTGCCTTGTCGACAGCTTCAAGAAACGCGCGATGGCGCTCCACGGCCAGGCCGTTCTGGCCAGCCAATCCATAAAGGATGGACGATGACCCGACAAACCAACCTCGCAGCCGAAACCGCCTCGATCGCGCCGATTCAGATGGCCTCTGGTCAGGTGGTCGATCTTGCCGCCCTCTCGGCGGCGGACATCCATTGGCCGGATCTGGTCGAGAACCTCGTCAAGCTGCCCCGCTTCAACGGCGCGACGCCCCATGTCACCTACACCACCGCACAGCACTGCTGCCTGATGTATGACCGCGCGCCGGCGCCCTTAAAGCCGCACGCGTTGCTGGCGGATTTCCACACCGCCTTTTTCGGCGAACTCACCCGGTCGTTTCTTCACCTGGCCGCGCATTTCTCAACCGATCCCGACACCTTTCTGGACAACATCCACTTCGCGCGCGACCAGGTCACCGCCGTGATCTACGAAGCCGCCGGTCTGAAATTCCACGAGGCCGACGAAGCCCTCGACGATCGCCTCAACACCATTGCCCTGATGGACAAGATGCAGACCGCTGCCGAAGTCCGCGACCTGATGGCCCCCTGCCGCGTCTCCGGCCACTGGCGCCTGCCCGCGCCTTTCCCCTATCCCGTCAAGCCCTGGGGCGAAGACAAGGCCCGCACCGAACTCACCCTCCGCCTCGCCATGATCGGCATCCATATCAGAGCCTGAATGATGGAAGCTGTCCCCCTCAGCGTGCAAAAATCCATGGACGATCTCTTCGATGGCCGGCCGCTGGTTTCGCATGCGGTTGCGGCCAGGTTCATCGGCGTGCACGCAAAGACATTGACACGCTGGGGTGATGATGGCCTGATTTTCTACAGACTTCGCGGCGCGCGGCGCGCCTATGCAAAAGAAGACATTGCCGCGGCCATAACCGGGCCAAACACGGGGCCAGAAACCGGGCCCATGAGAGGGATGGCGACATGTCAGTCTTCAGAGCGCGCAAACGCGATCCAAAAACGGGGGAATGGGTCTATACGTCCCCCTACTACCACTTCGATTTCGTCCTCACGATCAACGGGCAGCGTTGTCGATTTCATGGCTCAACTGGAGAGACGACAAAAGCTCGCGCGAAAAAGTTCGAAGACGCGGAAAAACGACGGGTAAGGGACGAAGGCCCGAACGATTCCATGACCCTCGGCGAAGCCTGCCTTCGCTACCACGAGGAAGTCATCAAGGGCAAAGCTTCCGAAGTCGATGAACTGATCGCCATGCGGCACTGCTGCCGGCTGATCGGCAGCGACCGCCGCCTGACCAACCTGACCACCGACGATTTCGCCATTGCCGTCAGGAAGCGCGCAGGCGAGACCAAGGGCAAGAAGACCCCCAAGCTTGTCGCACCGGCCACCGTCAACCGCCAGATCGTGGAGATCATGCGCAAGGTGCTGCGCCGGGCAAAGCGCAGTTGGAAGGTGCGGATCGACCTGGACACCTTTGCCTGGTCGGACATCCGCCTGAAGGAACCCAAGGAACGCGTGCGGGAATTTGTCGGCGACGAAGCCGACCGCTTCCGGGATGCCCTGCGGCCGGACTATGCGCCGTTCATCTGGTTCATGCTGTCACGCGGCCTGCGCGTCAACGCCGCGATCGGCATGACCACCGACCGCCTAGACGAACCGCGCCGGCGGATCCAGATCTGGATCAAGGGCGAAGGCTATGTCTGGGTGCCAGTCACTCGCGAGCAGATGGCCGTGATCGTCCAGGAGGCGAAGAAGGCGCCCGGCAAGGCGGTCTGGAGCTACGAAATGCAGCGCCACCCGCACCGCGGCAAACGCAAGGCGATCAGCTACGAGAGCCTGAAACGCACCATGGCGACAACCCTGAAGCATGCTGGCATCGCCGATTTCAAGATCCACGACATGCGCCACGACTTCGCCTCGAAGCTCCTGCGCGCGACGCGCGACCTGGCTTTGGTGCAAAAGGCACTGCGGCATGCCGATATTTCATCGACGGTGCGCTATGCGCATGTGCTGGATGAGGATGTGCGGGATGGGTTGGAGGCGCTACATACGGTTAACGCTAAAAAACGAACCGAAAAACGGCGCCGAAAATTTTACTAGAACTCTTCGCTAATTGATCTCAATTGCCTTCACTCGTTTCTTTTTAAACCTCGAGATTTGGCATTAGGCTTAAATTTGGGGCAGAATGCTGTTCGAATTGCCATCAACCGCCTATTAAATTTCGACTAATTGTTCTGCAATCCATCAAATAGAGGGCTAATCGACTATCGCCACACCACGCAAAGTGCACGTATTACGATTAAGTTTGGCACAAACTCGCTAAAATCTAATATTTTATTGCTTGCGCATCCTCCGATGCACAAACCATCAAAGTTGTTGACAAAGGGATCAGAGTATCATTTGATACCAAGGCAAGGGGCAGGATGGCAGCAGATACAGTCAATGAGGCGATCAGGCGCATGCTGGCAGCTAGGTGCGTCTCAAAACGCACCAGAAACACAAGATTCTCGACAAGCCAACCAACTGATTGGAAGCCCAACTCCTTGCGCGACCCAAGAAATCCATCTCAATATTTTACAGAGGATTCCGCTTGGCATTTTATCTCCGAGCTAATTTGCAACGGCTGCGAATTAGAGACAGTGGCACTGGCAAAACCACCCGGCAAGACTGGTTACGTCATCAAAATTGCCGGACACCCACCAGTGTCCCAAATCTATATCAAGCTTCAATTAGGATCGGCCAATGTCATCGGGCGTAGTTTCCATGAAAGCTATGTTCAAAGGACCTGACTGAAAGGTATCAAATGATGCAGCATTGTGAAATGTGCGAAGCAAAGAGCGTCACGGTTCAACTTCTAGAGGAGAAGTTTGTTTATGGTTGTGGCGATGATCAGGTCCTGCTTTCGGCCACAGTCCCGGTCTACGAGTGTGGTGAATGCGGAGAGATGTATACAGGTGATGAAGCAGAACAGCTTCGTCATGAAGCCGTTTGCAAACATCTAGGCCGATTGACTCCTAAAGAAATCAAAGCGATCCGGGATAGTTACGATCTAACACAAGAGAAATTCGCTGAAGTAAGCGGGTTCGGTGTCGCCTCAATAAAGCGCTGGGAGCGAGGAAATCAAATACAGGGGGAATCGGCGAACAATCTTCTGTTGTTACTTCGCATGCCCAGTAATCTTCGTCTTGTTCGAGAAGCCAATCGGAGAGCAGCGTTCCAGCCAAGATTTCGAACCAAAATGTCGGAGTCCACGCTCAAGCAGTCACTCGAATTCAAACTCCGATTTCCTGTTACACGGGAAAAAGCGGCCTGATGTTCATCATTACCTTTTACTCCTACAAGGGCGGCGTTGGCCGCACCATGAGCCTCGTAAACGTTGCCTGCGAACTTTCGCAACGTGGTAGGAAGGTGCTTTTGGTCGATTTTGATCTAGAAGCCCCTGGTATTCCAAGTTTCCAGCAATTCTCGGCTGCTGAAGACCAAGTTGGGATTGTCGATTACGTTTCATTGTATATAGAAACGTCTATCGCTCCTGATGTGAAGGATTACATTGTTGAATCGCAGCTGGAGACGCAGAATGAAAGTGTGCCCATCTGGGTCTTGCCGGCAGGAAAACGTGATCATCATTACGGCATGAAGCTGTCATCAATTGATTGGCAAGATTTGTATCAAACTAGAAGTGGGTTCCTTCTATTTGAAGACTTGAAACAACAGATATCTGACGATGATAGAGGGTTTGATTACGTTCTGATAGACAGTAGAACTGGCCATACAGATGTTGGAGGGATTTGCACGCGTCAGCTTGCAGATGCGATCGCGTTCATGTTCTTCCCAAACAAACAAAACATTTCTGGCCTCAATTCCATCGTCAATGAAATTCGCTCAGACCCGTATGTCGAAGATAAACAGATAGAATTGTTCTTCTGCCCTTCCAACGTGCCTGACCTGGACGATGAAGACGGCATACTCAAATGCATGCTTGATGAAGCGAGCAGTGAGTTAGTCTATGATCAACCAGCTGCAACTATAAGCCACTACAACAGTATGTCTCTTGTTGATCAGAAGGTTTTCGTCATCAACCGCCCTAAGACAAAGCTTGCGGCGGAGTATCGAAAGCTTACAGAAACCCTCATGAGTTCGAACATTAAGGATCGCGACGGCGTTATTCTGAAGCTTCAAAAGCTAATATATAAATTTCGCGGTGAAGCAAGAAGAGAACCACAGAAATCGGCATATCGTACTTTGACTCTAAGCGATATCACTAGTGAGCTTGAGAGGATAAATTCCATACATGGACAAGATGGAGAAATATGCTGGCTGATGGCAGCGCTCTACCACGATCTTGGTGATTTTTCGAACGAAATGGAAGTACTGGACGGTGCTATCAATGCTGGCTTTAATGTTGAAAAGGCACATCTCAGGAGGGCATTGGTACGCTTGAGCATGTCTCGTCAGCAAGAGGCAAAAGAAGATCTTCTTGTGGTGCTCCGCTCACCGCTGACGGAGCCTAAAGATTTAAGGTCCGCGATTGAGGCTCTAAAATCGGTCGGTGCGGATTGGACCGAACTGGTAGAAACTTCTCCGTTACTCGAACATCTCGCTCCGGAGGACGTAAGAATTATTTCCGACACCCTTCAATCGGACGAAAGGTCAGTATCAATAGCATCAAGGCTACTGGAAAAAGCCTATTTGGAGAATTCTGGTTCAGACAGCCTGAACGCGCAGATTCACACAAGTCTAATCTTGTCATTGATTTCTAGCGGTCAATTTCGAAAAGCAATGGACACAATACTCAAGGAAGGCGAACCAAGCGATCTGAACGCCGACATAGTAGATCTATTCAACTTTGCGATTGCAGAGTGGGGACAGAATGGCACTCCGACAGTAGACTTGTTCAAGCGCGTGCTTGAGCTCAAAGAAATGGAACGGAACTACGACGGTGCAAACTTTTATCAGTGCCTGGCGCTCGCCAGCGCAGCCATCGGTGAAACTAATCAAGCGTTAGCTTTCCTAAATTGCGCAAGAGATAGGACACAACAGGGCACAGTTTTCAGTTGTTGGACCTATTTGGTCAGGCGGCGCGCTGAGATGCTGTCTGACCTAGACGCTATGGAAACAACACTCAAATCCGGAAAAATTGTTCCTCCAGTTATTAGTAGAAATACAAAAATGAGCTACTCTCGGGAAATGGGACACTGACGCAAGATACGATTTGTTGTCTGCTGGTCGTCTATGTGCAAGAAGAACAGATATGTCGAAACGCAAGAAGCACTCGCCTGAGTGCAAGGCGAAGGTCGCCCTGGAAGCGGTTGAAGCCAAGCGCAATTGAACTGAACCGATGCGCCCATTCCTGCCTGCCTATTGACATTGTTCTCTATGGATGCATGACGTGCTTGTTCCAAACCCGACTGCACAGGTCGAGGAGCTCCTTGTAGGACTTGAAGAAGCGGTTTGAGAGCCAGTTTTCGCGCATGAACTCCAAACGTTCTCGTCAGGATTGAACTCCTGCGCTTCGGGCGACAAAGGCGGGATCATGATGCTCGGGCACTATTCCTGCAATTCAGACGAAAATATCCGCTAGGGCGAAACTGCTGGCGTTGGCCCGAGAAGAATCGCCGGCTGAGCCGAAGACAAAACTGCAAACAAACCGATCAACTCAATAAGTAGGTAAATGCCTGCGGCAAGCCCTAACACAAGGAGGAAAAGCACCAACATTTGTCCCCACGCTGGAAGCAATCGAATTACTGTCAAAGGAATCGCCTTGCCTGTCGTCTCTTTTGAACGAACGCTCAAGATGGCAGGTGCTTCATTCGTAAAAGTCAGAACGTTGAGCGACACTTGCTCTTTCGGGGCGATGCCGCCGAAACACACGATGAACCGACCGTTCGGGTTCACGCTGGTTTCATATTGTCTCTGTGGCCAAACCTCAAAATTCTTCGGAATGTAATTGAATGTAACTTCTACGTCGGTAGCCGCCTTCCTGCCTGCATTGGATAGCAAGTGATAACTGGTGCCTATCAGGATATAATCGTTTTGATCATCGACAACTTTTTCAAGCGTCACATTATGCAGAAAACCATGCGAGCGGCCCCAGACCAACTTAACTTTCGGCTGGAAAAAATACTTCGCGAGCGCTAGTAGCACCGCCAAGCCGAACGCCACCAACTGCGCACCGTATTGCCCCAAAAGCTCCATCTCGAAAACCTTATGAAGAACTGTTAGTTATTTGAGGGTAGTAGCAGGGTTGCACACTGTAAATGCTACAGCTGGAAAACGGCGATGGCATCGACAATTTCGAGCAGCAGCCTTCCGGATTATGGGCACCCTGGACAGCATTGGCCTGGACCATCGGAGTCCCAGAATAGTCCCAGAACGCTGATTTGAATGGTATCGATGCGGTGTTTTTCGTGAGGTTTCTCAACGACCTGCAGATTTGAGCCAAAAAACTCCCAAACCAGATGCGCTACCAGGCTGCGCTATGCCCCGATCCGTTGATTTGTGGGGTGTATCCGTGAACGGTGCTGGCGTCAAGTGCGCATGAACGCCACAGATTCCCACTGCTGTGGAAAGCACTGTGCTGACGGCTGTTTCCGGCACTGTCTTCCCCCTGATCGTAACCGCATATAAAGCTTAGTCGGTCGCCATTGATGGACTGGAAACTGCGTCGCCGGGTTCGATGCCGAGCCGGGCGGACGTTCCGGCATTGAGCTCCAACACATATCTGGCCGGTGCGCCCGAGGGGACGACCGCTTCCGAAAAGGGCGTCGTGTCAGCGGCGATGCTGACGATCCTGCTCTCGGCGCTGATATAGATGATATCGAGCGGCAGAGGCGTGTTCTTCATCCAGAAATAGCGATCCCCCTCTCCTTCAAATATGAACAGCATTCCGTGGTCGGCAGCCATTTCCTCCCGGAACATGAGACCTCTCGCCCTTTCACGGTCGTTTGCGGCGACTTCGACCTCAAAACGGTGTTCCCGGTCGCCCGACCGGACCACGAGGCTCTCCATTCTGAGCTTAACCTGATTGTCGTCGGCGGTTGACGAGAGGGGCGCCGTGACAAGGATCGCGCATAGCGTGAAACAAAAAGCCGCAAAAAGGGATAAGCGTGAAACCATTGTGAAATCCATAAGCTGATCTGCAGCGAACACCTGCAATCCCGTGAAAGCAGGAACGGTGCGCCACCACTTTTACATTCGTCAACGACGTGCCCTCCCTCCCGCCGTTTCGGACAGGAGGCGTTCAGACCTTTACACTGAACCGTTCGGCTTGTGCGGACAATCCCGCAAATGTTCAGTTTCAGAGGGCGAATGATCCCGCGACCATTTCCGGCAAACAAAAAAGGCCGGAACATGTCCGGCCTTGAACGCAGCATCTGGAATTCGAGTACCCCGATCAATGGGAAGCTGGAATATGGGTCCCTGTCCCCAACGGACGGATTTCAGCGGCCATCCGGCCCTTGGGGCCCTGGCCGAACCGCACCAGAACATCCTGTCCGGGGCGCAATTCCGTGATACCGAAGCGGCGCAACGTTTCCATATGGATGAAGATGTCTTCGGTTTCTTCGCCCTGGGTGAGAAAACCGAACCCCTTGACCCGGTTGAACCATTTGACCGTCGCTTTTTCAAAGCCACCTTCTGGCACGACCTGAACATGGGTTCTGGAAGGCGGAAGTTGCGAGGGATGCGTTGCCGTCGTCTCATCCATGGACAGAATGCGAAACGCCTGCAGCCCGCGCGGCCGATCAAGCACTTCGCAAACGACCCGTGCCCCTTCATAGGCAGTTTGAAAGCCGTCGCGCCTCAGGCATGTCACATGCAGAAGAATGTCATTCTCACCGCTGTCCGGTACGATAAAGCCGTAGCCCTTACCGACATCGAACCACTTAATCGTTCCGGCAATCTCGAATACGTCCAGGGCGACATCATCCGCCAGGGTCTCGAGTTCGCGGGGTTCGCGTGCGGTTTTAACCCCCATAGCCATTTGTCCCGTCTCTGGTCCGCGTCCAATGGCTGGTAGGCAGCAAACGACTCACCCTTCAGCCCATTTCTGATAAAAGGATAACATTGCGTATTATCGCGAGAAGGGAAATTGTGGGACTAACCACAGACCATTTACGTCATCTGTGCAGATTCTTTGCCAAAACTCACAAACGTTTGAGCCAAAGGCGTGCGAATGACTGTTGACGCCAGAGAATCGAGCGGCGTTTCCTCACCATTCAGAATCACGAGTTCGGCGCCGCCCTGAACAGCCATGGCGGGAAGATGGGCCGCAGGATGGACAACTAGGGACGAACCGAGCACCAGAAACAGATCGCAGTTCTGCGCCGCCTCGGCGGCCGTGTTCAGTTCATCTTCCGGCATCTGCTGTCCGAAACTGATCACTGCTGCCTTCAGATAGCCACCGCAAACTCCGCAAACCGGGCTGATGCCGGCCTCGACATAATATCTTTGTGCTTCCAGCTCCGCCCTCTCGCCACAGGACAGGCATGTGGCAAAGGTCGAATTCCCGTGGATCTCGGTCAAACGCTCTTGCGGAAATCCGGATGCCTGATGCAATCCATCGACATTCTGAGTGATCAGGCGTTTCAGCCCCCCTGATCGCGCCAGAAAGACGAGCGCCATATGCGCGGCATTCGGGACTGCTTCGGAAAAGAACGCCATCATCTCGAACCGCCGGTCCCAATCCTCCAGGCGGCTCTCCTCGGACGCCTGAAAATCCTGATATTGAACTGGACGCCGCGTCGACCATATCCCGCCCGGCGAACGGAAATCGGGTATTCCGGACTCCGTCGAAATGCCCGCGCCGGTCAACGCAACAATCCGGCTGTAGGCACCTCCATGAAATTGTGCAACAAAGTCCCGGGCTTCCGGCAGGCTTGTGATAAGTGTCATGGGCAATCCCGGCAGGCTCCGCCAATTCCCTCGATCGAGGAAAGGATAGAACATGCGTTATTTGCACACCATGGTTCGTGTAACCAACATCGAAGATTCCCTGGATTTTTACTGCAACAAGATGGGCATGCAGGAAATCCGCCGCCACGAAAACGAAAAAGGCCGCTTCACACTGATTTTCCTGGCCGGCTCGGAAGATGTCGAAGCTGGAAAAGCCGACTCGGCTCCCCTGCTCGAACTGACCTATAACTGGGATCCTGAAGAGTATTCGGGCGGCCGCAATTTCGGGCACCTCGCCTATGAGGTCGATGACATCTACGCGTTCTGCGAAAACCTGCAGAAACATGGCGTGACGATCAACCGCCCGCCACGCGAAGGCCGCATGGCGTTCGTTCGTTCGCCGGACAACATTTCCTTCGAACTTCTGCAAAAGGGCGAAGCCCTTGAAATCAAAGAACCCTGGGCCTCCATGCCGAATATCGGCGAGTGGTGAAACCGGGTGGTTTTCAACAATGGCAGGCCCGGACATCCGGGCCTGCAAAAAATTGTCGCATTGGCTCTTGCGGGCAACTAATTTCCCGCCTATAAGCCTCCCCACGACGCAGCCGCGTCGGCCGCGCGCCCATCGTCTAGCGGTCTAGGACGCCGCCCTTTCACGGCGGAAACACGGGTTCGAGTCCCGTTGGGCGTACCACACTTCCAGCAAAAGCTTATATTTGAAACTGCAGCCAATCCATACGGATCGACTGGTTGTTTGCGAGCCGTAACGCCCTGTGGCCGGCTGTGCGGGATCGTCCTTGCGGAACAACTTCCAGCCTGAAAATTCGCGCTGACAGAAGGCGGCGATTTTATCTGCCGACAGTCCGGTATGATCAACCCGGCCGAAGGAGATTTGAAAAGATGCGCCTGGCCTCCAGCGCCTTGTCGTAATTTCCTCCGCAACAGGCTTCTTCTCCGGTTTTCCGGCGCTCTGCTTCCCCTCGGTGCGACTTCAAAGTCCGTCGTCATGGCCTTGCAGTAGAGCCGCTTGACTTCCGCATATCCTGCGCCGCTATGCTGAAGAGATACCATGTTTGTCCGCCGGACGATAATTTCCACGGTATTAAAGTCTCGACGCGGACCGGAACACACCAATGTGCCGCTTCCGCATGCGCTTGAGACTATCCGCTTTCCCAGCCATGCAAGGCCAAAGCCGTGTTTTTCAGAACGTAAAATGTGTTTGCTTGAACAGCTTAAAAAACAACCGGGCCGGGCGTTCAAGGCTGTGACATCGGTCACGGGATTTGCAGAGGCTCGATGCCTCTCAAGCTGTAAAAATTTCACACTTCAGGCAAATTCATCGCGAATTCAGCGAAGCAGTGCACATCCTCGTTAATCAGTTCCGAAAAGAAAGCGAAAACGCAGCGTCAATTGTGGCGTTCTCGTGATCTATTGGATATAGTGCTCGGGTAATTTTGTATTTTAGCAACGAACCGGCTGGCGTCGGGCCGTTTTTTTAAAGTCATTTGGGGCAGGTTTCGCAGATTCAAGTTCTTGTGACACGTATTACAGAAACATCATGCCGCCCGGCGTATGTCCTTTCCCAAGAGGACAATAACCTTGAGTGAAGATCGGTCGCACCGACAGGCAACAATGATCGACGAGAGGACAGGACATGTTCAAACGAATGATCGCCGTGCTGGCAATCGTGATTGCAGGAACGGCCCCGGCACTGGCCAAGCGCGTAGCCCTTGTCATCGGCAACGGCGCTTACGAGCATACAGTACAACTTCCCAATCCCGCCAACGACGCCGAGACGATGGCGACCAAGCTGCGCGGCCTTGGATTTGACGTCGTAGCGGGTCAGGACCAGACCTATGGCGACATGCGCCGGACCGTCATGGAATTCGCCAAGAAAGCCTATGGCGCCGAGATCGCTCTTTTGTTTTACGCCGGACACGGCATGCAGATCGCCGGACAGAACCTGCTGGTTCCGATCGACGCAAAAATCGAGGATGAAACATCTCTCGATTTCGAAACGATCTCGGTCGACTTCATCCTGCGCCAGATGTCCAAGGACGTGAAAGTGCAGATGGTGTTCCTTGATGCCTGTCGCGACAATCCGCTGGCACGGACGCTGGCCCGCCGCATGGGTCCCAGCCGTTCGGGCAATGTCGGCGCGGGCCTCGCTGAAATCAAGGTGCAGGAAACCGGTGGCGAAGGCTCCGTTATCGCGTTCGCCACCAGTCCCGGAGACGTTGCCCTTGACGGTGAAGGCGACAATTCTCCGTTCACATCCGCCCTCATCCGGCATATCGACACGCCCAACGTCTCGATCCAGACCGTGATGACCCGTGTAACGGGCGATGTCTACGACGAAACGGAAAAGCGTCAGCGCCCCTGGGTGAATGCGTCGCTGATCGGCGAGGTATTCCTGAACAAGCAGGCGGTCGCCGCCGCACCGACGACCGAAGTCGCCTCTCTCGGCAATACCGCCACCACGGCTCCCGCCGTCAATCAGGCAGCGGTCAATACGGCCACTCAATCCACGATCTCCTGGGAACGGGAAAAACTGGTTTGGGAGACGGTCAAAGACAGCGACAATATCGCCGATTACAAGTCCTATCTGGAAACCTATCCGAACGGCACATTCGCAGGTTTCGCGCGTAACTCTATCAAGCGCCTTGAAACCCAGTCGCAGGTTGCTTCCCTGAACCCGTCGGCAACGGCAGGGACTGCTCCGCAGGCGGGAACCGGACTAGTCGCCGGTCTCCCGGATCCGCAGAAAGCGGTTCCCGGAACCCAGGCAACCGAATCCAGCCTTGGCTGGAACCGGACGGCACGGCGGGAAGTCCAGACGCGCCTGAACCTTTCCGGTCATAATGTCGGCAATCCGGACGGAGCCTTCGGGCCGAAAACCCGTGCCGGTATCGCTGCCTGGCAAACCGCGAACGGCATCGTCCCGACAGGCTATTTCACGGCTGCTCAATATGCGTTTCTGACCACCCAAACCGCAGTCCAGTACACAGCCTATGCGGCTGAAGTACAGCGCAAGCAGAAGGCAGCCCAGGCTTCCCGCAGCGCAACGAACTCACGGCGCACCACGAACACGAAGACCCGTGCGAAAAACAACGGTGGATCGATGAACCCGGCCGGAGCCGCCTTTATCGGCGGTGTGGTCGGCGGCATCATCGGTGGCGCCATCGGACGCTGAGGTGTACTAAAAACGAAAAACTGAAAGCCCGGCAATCTGCCGGGCTTTCTTATATTTGCAAATGCAACCGCGGCCCAATTCATAAATCGAGCAGCGTCCAACCGATTTCCATCAGTCCAGTTTCAAACTCACTTTTTTTATTCTTGAGGACCTTGCCTCGTCCAGAATTCGCACGACAGCCTGAAAGCCGGTTCCGCCTGTCGGCACAAGGACCGCAGCCTCCGCACCGAGGCCGGCCAGTCTGTCCAGCTCATCGGCCAGTTGATCCAGCCTCAGGTCCCGACCGTTCACGTTAAGTCTCATTGGTCCCGTTTCAGATTGCGGGCGTGCAAGAATCAGGACCGACGGCGCGGGTTCCAGGGACTGCGAAACACTTTCTCCTGTCCTTGTGCCACCAAGGGAAACCTCCAACGGCCGCCAAATGCCAAAAGTTGACGAGAGGAGAAAAAACATCACCAGGATGAAGATCACATCGATCAACGGCATCAGCGGTATGCGTCTGCGTTTAACAAGCGGTGTCCGGATTGAAATCATCAGATCGACCTTCGCGATGCATTTCCGCAAGGCAGCGTCACCCCACTGCCGCCCAGTTTGCCCTTGCCGCAATCTTCACGTCAACTTATCCGCCACCGGATGATGACGGTTACGTCGATGGAAAATTGACCGGTGGCTGGCATTTCCTTAGCGTGAGTGACCAGAAGAAAACCAGGCCAGCTTGATTATGCGGACACCGCAGTTGAACAGACGCAGGAAGGATCTTGGAAGCTTGCTGAAAACCGCTGCCGGAGTTGTGTCCGTCTGGGGAATTCTGGCGTTTCCAAACGTTGCCGAAGCCGGCCTGCGGGTCTGCAACGGGTCCGTTGACCTGGTGAATGTCGCGATCGGTTACGAAACAGAGGAAGGCGTGCGGACGGAAGGCTGGTGGACGATCACCTCGAACGCCTGCAGTCAGATTCTCCAGGAGGCGCTCGCAGCCAAGCGTTACTATCTTCATGTCGCTGACGGTTTCAGCGAAAGCCGACTTGGCGGTGACATTACCCTTTGCATTCGGGAAGAAAAATTCGTTTTGTATGACGGAGACCAATGCTGGCAGCGGGGGCTGATCGAAGCGGATTTTTTCCAGATCGAGACCGAGGGAGCACAAGACTGGACCGTGCTGCTGTCCTATGACTGACTCCGGCGGCAAGACGCTGGCTTTCGCCGACGTATTCATTCGGTTCAAGGCAACTATTCGGGGGAACCACATGCATTTTTCAACACGGTTTGTTCTGGCGGGATTTCTGAGCGCTGCTTTTGCAGCTTCCACCCTGGCGCAGGAAGTGACCGGTCAGATAGGGCTTGAGCTCAATCATGTTCAAGCGACCCAGGACGGCGGCTGCCGCCTGTCGATCATTGCCACCAACGGACTGCAACGTCCCATGGACCAGCTTGGTCTGGAGATGGTCGCCTTCAATACCGATGGGCTGGTTGACCAGTTCCTGCGCCTTGATTTTTCTCGGATCTCCGCCGGTAAAACCAAGGTCCTGCAGTTCGACCTCGCCGGTAAATCCTGCGAAAGCCTGTCACGCCTCCACATCAACGACGTTCTGAATTGCGTCCCTCCGGCCATAACCGACGTTTACTGTCCCGATCTTCTCGATCTGAAAAACCGCACACCGATTGAATTCGGGGACTGATTCCGGAAACTGAACGTCCCGCGTCCGGGCGAACAAGGAAACATCGGTTGCATGGTTGAGACATCTTCCTCTTTGCTGGAACTCGGAGGCCCGGTTGTCCTCATTCTTCTGGGCATATCGGTCGCAGCGCTCGCCGTCATATTCGCCAAGGTGTTTCAGTTCTCGAGCGCCCGGGTGGGGCGTCATGGCCAGGTGCGGCGCGCCGTTGCTCAGTGGCGTGCGGGCGAGAGAAGCAAAGCCTCCCAGAACCTCCTCAAGGATCGGTCTCTTTCCGCGGCCCTTGTACGCAACGCCATGGACGCCATCCAGATGCTGGACCAGCAGAGCTTGTCCTCCCAGGAACGTGACATCAGGGAAGAGCGCCTGAGAGAAGAGATTTCCGCACGCGCGGCGGACCGGCTGTTCGGCCTGGCAAGCTGGCTGAAAGCTCTGGATCTGGTTACCCAGATCTCACCGTTGCTTGGCCTTTTCGGCACCGTTCTGGGCATGATCGAGACATTCCAGACGCTGCAGGAGTCCGGTGCCGCGGCCAATCCGGCCACTCTTGCGGGCGGCATATGGGTTGCGCTTCTTACCACTGCCTGCGGCCTCGCTGTCGCCATACCGGTGTCCGTGGCGGTGACCTGGTTCGAAGCCCGGCTGGAAAAGGAACGGGCAGCAATCGAAGTGTTGCTGACTGGCGTGTTTACCTCCGGATCCGCAGCCGTGCAAAACACGGATCCTGAAGCCTCCTGAGATTTCCGGTTTAACGCGACACCTTGAACGCGGTCAGCGAGTAGACCCCCGGCGCCGCAAGAACGTCGGAGATCCGCACGGCGGGAAGACTTCCGAACCGCGCCGGCTGACTTGCCTCCGGCCGGTTCCAGATGGCAAGCACCAGCGCGGTCTCGCTTTCCTCTTTGGACAAAAGCGTGACAGGCACCGAAAAGCGCCACGCGCCCGCAGTCAACGTATTTGATGCCGGGAGCAGATAGTCCCGGCCGTCGTGGATCTGCCCACCATCGTCAATCAGATAGAGTTCCGGCGATCCCATGCCATTCAGGGGAACACCTGCCGCTTCCGCCGCGGCGATCCTGTCCAGCGGCAAGTCCCGCTGAACAAGCCCGGATACCTGCGTTCCGCTGGGCACGATTGTCCTGTCGAGGTCCACCAGCCCTGCCGCTTCGATCCCTTCCGACAGGCCAAGGGCTTCCAGGAGCGCGCATTGCTGACGGGTCACAAGGCGAACCTCAATTTTCGCCTCATACCCCTGATCGGCGGCAAAGCGCTGATCGAACAACGCAAATGGCGCAATGCCAGCGCCGTAGGCGGTGACCGCCGCACTGTCCGCCCCAGCGGACATGACCGTCAGATGGGCACACTCTCCGGGATCGTAGCTGGCAACATAACCTGACACGTTCGCAAGCGGATCGATGCTGGCAACCTCAACCGGCGCAACGCCCTCGGCCGGATCCGATGTCTGTGGCGCCGCCGGAAGAGTGGACGTCTCGGGTCTGGAAGGCGCTATGGCCGTTGCGTTCTCCGCGGCCGGCCGCAGGGAAGCAACTTGCTGCTCGACCGGTCTGACTGCCTTAAGCGTTCCACTTTCAACCTGAGAAATGCCGGAAGAGATCGCCGTATTGCTGACGGAAGTCGCAGCTGTCGCGGAAACCGCCGCAGCGGCAACCGGTTCGGTTGCCGTGACCACTGCCTCCGGCTGCTGAATTATTGCGACAGCTTCTTTTCCGTTGTTCACAACTGTCGACGACGATGCCGGACCGACTGCCACAATGTCCTGCGCCGGGCTGACAGACGCCAGTTCCTGTGTCGCCGGAGCAGTCGGCCGGATGTCCGATGGGTCAACAGTAGACGGAGCTGTTGTTTGCGGTTGTCCGGCCACACCGGATTCCTTGCCGGCTACCGGTGTGAGGGAAGACACAGCAGGCTTAACAGGAGAGACGGCCGGCTGATTGCTCGGACCGGTGGCCTGGGCCTGAACAGCGCTCACGACACGACTCGGCTCCGGGTTTGTCACTGGTTGAGAAGAAACCGCTGTCTGCTCTATCGGTGGAACCGGAATGTTTGTCGGCTGCTGCACTGGCGTGACCGAGGCCGCGGTCACCGCCGTTTCTGGGGACTTAACCGCCGCCACTGCCTCGGAAACCTGAACGGTGACCGGGCGCGGCATGTCCGGCCGGGAAGCAGTCTGCGAAGTCGCCGGCCGCAAGGGACCTTCCTGTACCGGGCGCGTGGCAAGAGCTGTTTGCGGAACAACCGGCTGGAGCGCTTCTGAAGGAGCAACAATCGGCGCCACGGATGGGACTGCCGTTTGCGTCGGGGCACTCTCGATCGCCTGCACAGATGCGAACGTCAGTCCACCGCTGTCGATGATGACTTCGGTTTCATGAAGCGGCGCTGGATCATCCGGCTGCAAAGACATTTCCGGCAGACCGTAGATCAGCACCGAAATATGGATGGCAACCGACGTGCCCAGAACCGCGGGCCACAAGAAGCCTGGTATTTCCCATTGGCCGTCCTGATTATAAAGCGCCGCGCTCACGGCTCATCCGCCTCGACCGTAACCAGCGTAAGATGCTTGATCCCGTTCGCCCTGAGGGTATTCGCGAGAGCTGCGACCGCATCCATTCTGGTGCGCTTGTCGACCTGGACAGCCAATTTGTCCGTTTCCTCGGAAGCTTTCGCCACGAACGCTTCAAGTTGCGCGGTGTCCAGTCGCTCACCTTCGAACCACGCCTCCCCTGTACGCGCCAGAACGAGGCTGCCCTGTATACTGCCAGTCCCCGCCTCCGAGGTGGTTTCCGCCCAGGCAAAATCCTCCGGAAGCGTCGGCTTCAGGGTTCCGGCGACCAGAAGAAACACCAGCAGCAGAAAAACCACATTGATCAGCGCCAGAGAGCTGTCGGCCGACCGGTGAGCCATTGCCTGAGGCAGGTGGATGGGTTTCGTATACCGCTTCATCTCACGACCGTATCATGTCCACCTTCTCCTGTTCACGGCACAACCTTGATCGTCGTCGCGGTCGCCCGCAGGACAGGGCTGTCTTGAGACAGGCCTTCGAAGAACGGCTTTGCCTGTTTTTCGGTCTGGCTTTTGAGAGATGAAGCGATATCCGGTCCGACCATGGCGATAACCAGTCCGGTTTCTTCCGACGAGTTCGTGAGGCTCAGAGGAACCACGAAGCCCGCACCGCCGTCATCCGTCTGGATAAAGGGCGACAGATTGGCGACTTCACCGTTGCTGGAAACATAGAGCAGACCAAGGTCTCCGGTCGTCGGATCATATCCCGAGATCCGTCCGGCCATGTTTTCCCCGTTGGGTATGACGGTGCGTTGCATATCCAGGTAGAGTTTTGTCTTCGCACCTCCCTGAGGCGTGGCTCTCAGGAATGCGATCGCCGGGCATTGCGCGTCAGTCACAAGATTGACCTGGATCCTCGCCTCGAACCCCTGGCTTTGGGTAAAATCGCTGTCAAAACTGATGAACGGCGGGGTACGCGAGGCAAATCCCTCGATTTGCG
This sequence comes from Labrenzia sp. OB1, assembly GCF_001624695.1. GTDB lineage: Bacteria > Pseudomonadota > Alphaproteobacteria > Rhizobiales > Stappiaceae > Roseibium. The sequence goes on from NZ_JSEP01000019.1 coordinate 35,410, forward strand.
CCGACCTGCTGGCGATCTCCACCGGCTGAAGATACATGCAGTCACCCGCCTGATAACCGCGGACGAAATTGCGAATGCGATCTTCCGGTTTCACGGCTTCGGAGATGACGTTTTCCGGCGTTTCCTCCTTCACCGGAATTTCCGGCGGCGCGAGACCGGTCAGTTGCTCGCCGGTTCCCGGTGACGTTCCGTTGCCCCCTGGGGCGGGAGTTTCGGTTGCCGGCGTCTCCACAACCGGCCGGGCGGTGAGTTCCGGAACGCCAGTGTTTTGCGTGCCGGTCCCCGTTTGATTTTGTTCGGTATCGGATGCCGAACTGCCAGGCCGGACCGGTGCAGACGGAGCGTTTTCGCGCGGAGCTGCCACCAGAACCGGCTTGTCCTCCAGATCCGGCACCGTCTGACCGGCCAGGAAATAGACCCCGCCGGCACCGAGCGCGGCAAAGCCCAGGAGAGACGCGGCGATGAGGATACGGCGGCCCCATCTGACCGGCGGCGGTATCTCGTCAAGAGCGGATTGCTCAGGCTGTGGGCCTGCAGGCCGGATAATCGTCGCTTCCTGCACGCGCCGCGTCATCGGCGCCCCCATCGTCCACTCGGCGATTTCAGTCATGGACGCCGGCCGATTGGCGGGATCGGGCTGCAGCATTGCTTCCAGAAGCGGACGGAAGCGGATGTCGATCCCCTCAAGCGCGGGCAACTGCCGGCGCTTTTCGACGATCTGCACCTGAGTTCCGCCCATTTCGATGTGTTTACCCGTCAGCGCCTCAGCGAGAACGAGACCGAGCGAATAGATGTCGCTGCGCGGTGTGACCTTTCCATCGAAGATGCCGACTTGCTCTGGGGAAACGTAATTCACCTTGCCGGCGAAACCATCGCCGATGATTGTCGGGCCACCGGTATTCGCTCTGGAAATACCGAAATCGATGATCTTCGCCTGTCCGACATCGCCGTTCTGAAGAATGATGTTGTCAGGCGAAAGGTCGCGGTGGATGACTTCCCGATCATGAACCGCCTGCAGCGCCGACGCGACCCTTTGGAGAAGACGATAAACGGCCTCCGGTTCCAGAGGTCCGGCTTCAATCCGTTTGCTCAGGGACGGACCAGCGACGAACTCCATGGCCAGATAATAGATGCCGAGTGTCGGCTCCTTGGCAAAGACAAAATACTGGGTCAGCGCGTCGTGCTTCAGCTTCCTCAGGATCTTGGCTTCACGCTTGAACAGATCGAGGATCATGGGGTCCCTGGCGAAACTTGCCAGGAGCACCTTTATGGCGACCGGGTCGCCGCTTTCCACATCCCTTGCCCGGTAGACAGTGCCGATGCCGCCGTCAGCAATATGCTCTTCAATCTCGTAAAGATTGTTGAGCCGCGTTCCTTTCGGCAGCAGGTTTTGAGCTGGGCTCATCTGTCGATAGCTCCTTCAGCCGCAGACATGCGGTCAATATCCACGATCACCACGGTCACGTTGTCCGAGCCGCCCCCGTCGAGCGCCCCTTTGATCAGGCATTGCGCTGCAGCGTTCGGAGCGCCGTTCATCAGAAATGTACCGACCACGGAATCGTCCAAGTGTCCGGTTAGCCCATCCGAACATAGCAAAAACCGGTCCCCCGGCAGAAGATTGCCGGACACCATTTCCAGTTCCAGATCAAGACCGGAGCCAATCGCCCGGGTTATGACGTGGCGCCGCGCGAAATTTCTTGCTTCCTCTTCGGTCAGAACATTCTGGTCAATCAGTTCCTGTGCCTCGGTATGATCCGTCGTTACCTGCTCCAGCTGGCCATTGCGGAACCGGTAAACCCGGCTGTCACCCGCCCAGATGCACGCGAAGTTGGAATCATAGGTCAAAAGCGCGGCGATGGTCGTCCCCATCTGACCGCCGTTCGCCTTGGCGGCGGCGTCTTCTATCCGGTCCTTCGCCACGATCATGCGGCTCTCGAATTGTTCAAGCAACTCTTCGGCGCTTCGCGGCAGGGCGATATTGAAAAGCGCCTCCTTTACCAGTCCGGACGCAATAGCTCCGCCGCTCATTCCCCCCGCCCCGTCCATGACGGCGAACACACCCTTGCCTTCATCAACGAAAAAAGTGTCCTGGTTTTCTTCCCGCACCCGTCCCGTGTGGGTGACCCCGACCGCATATCCGCGAAGGGCTTCCTGTAATTTCCCGATCATGTCCGACTGTCCTCCGGATGATACAGCCCACCTGATGACCCTGCCCCTTGATGTTCGTCAGTGACCGCCCCGCCAAAGGCTTCCGGCAGGATAAACCAGCGGAATGCATGTGGGTGCGGCAGCCCGGAACAGGAAAATGCAAATTCACTATCCCCTGCCCGGCAATAAAAACCGGAGCTGACCCACTCTCCGGTTTCTTCCATAGCGGCAAGCTCGGGTAGCCCAGCAGAAGGATTGTCATCCGAAGCAGCCACAGGCGGCACGAGATCGGCAACCGCCTTCTGGAACCCTGCAAGATCCGCATCCTCCTGCAACGTTTGCAACAGGATTGCCTCCACCGTCTCGTACCAGTCACCGGCAGGACGCGCTGTCTCGCTCTCGCCGGGACTGACCGGAGCAACCACTGTCAGCGGAAACTTGCGCCCTACACGGTCCACGCTCGGCATGAAGGCACCGGCCACGGCGCCCTCGAGTTTGTCGCCGTTTGCGGGTTTCATCCAGAACCGCCACACAGGCATGGTCATATAGGCCTCCTCCCAGGCGGTCTTCAGGTCCAGCCGGGACTGCGCGAGGCCTTCGAGCAAAAACGGTTCCCAGAGCTTCAGAAATCCCGCCGGGCACGCCGCGGTCACGAAGTCCCCCCGTGCGGGCAATTTGCCAAAGTAACCGCCACTGCCCCTGCCGCTAGCCATGGTCTAGAGCTCTTTCAGCAGACACGGAGGCATATGACGTGTGTTCACGCGCTTGTCCGAAGCATCGCTTCGCCCTGCACGCCGCACCTTGGTGATAAGCTGATCTGACTCCATCGAATGGCTCCGTGCTTCGTAAAGGTGCTCTAGAAACTCGTCGGGCAGCTGAAATCCCCGACGGCCGACAGGAAGAACGGATTGGGCTTCGACCGCAGCGTGATCGTGAAGGCGACCTGCCGGCCCCCAAGCGTTTCCCGGATGACAAACTTGTTCGGATCGGAACTCACCCGATTGGACTGGATGAACCTGTAGAACGCCCAGTCGCCGTGAATTTCCTGACGCGACCTGTATCCGGGAACCTCGGGCTGAATCACCAGAACAACCCTTGGTGTGGCCGTGTTGCTCGGCCAATCGAAACTCGCGGGAAGCGGTTCGATCTCCGCGTTGAAGCCGGGTCCGCGTGTGACCAGAACCAGATTGCCGTTCACTTCCAGGCTCGCTGCGTCGGCCTGTTGCGACAAGGCGCGCGGCACCACCTGAAGGCCGACCGAAGGAAAGGCGTTTCCGGTCGGAAAGAACGCCTGCTTGATCAGATCCGCGCGCTCGAACTGGCGCAGGGTGGCGTTGGACAACCGGTCCGATTGCGAAACCTCCGGCTTCCACGTCCAGGGCCTCGCCGAGGTGTCGACCAGGGGTTTCAGGTTTTCGTCGAAGAACCGCTGCATGATGCCGGAAGGCGAGAACAGCTTTGCGAACTCGGTCATGGGCACTTCGGAACGGCCATTGGTGAAGGGGAACTTCCGGCCGACGATTCCCTGGCACTGTCCGACGACCTGCGATTTCAGCTTTTCATTGAGCTGCGTGATCGAGGTCTCCTTGAATTCCTCGTCGAATTCCTTGGCCGCCTGCAGGATCAGCTTGTCGAAGGGATTGGGAAACCGTGTGGCGTTGCTCCTGAGCAGGGAGGCCTGAATCTGGACGTTTGAATTTGCCGTCTCGCTCTGCAGCGGGTTGTTGGCAACCACCAGGAGGTTGTCGAGGATGTTCTTGAAGTTGACCAGCAGCGCGTCGATCTTGCGGCTGTTTTCGCCTTCCACCAGCACGTGATAGGGGCGGAAATGATCCTCGATCGCCTTGCCTGGAATAATCTCCGGTCCGCCGCCGCCCGACACCGCGCCAAGCGCACCGGAAACACCGTTCGGCGCCAGCGCCTTGATCCCGGCCTCAAGGCCGATGCGTTTCAGCCCGCCGGAGGAGTCGAGCACATAGCGCTGGAATACCTTCTGAGCCGCTTCGCCGCCGGCATCCTGAGCGCTGCCTCCAGACGCAATCCCGGCAATGCCTTCGCTTGACAGGTCCTGTGTCAGCAAGGTTTCCCGGCGAATGCTCTCCAGGATCTGGACAACCGGCGATGTTGGTGCGGACACCGCCTGCAGCGCCGTGTAAAGCGGCTTGTCGTCGCGCATCGACCTGAATTTAAGGTTGCCGAGTGCATCTTCCCAGGCCGCGATGAAGTCTCTCGTATAGAGAGTCAGGATTTCTCCGGGCAGCGTCTGGTACTGATCTGCAAAGGCGTCGGCTTCGCCAATGTCGCCGAAAACCCAATTGTCGCGTTTAAGTTCCTCCCTGATGCCAGCAAGGTTCGGCAGGACAGTCAGGTGAAAGCCGGGATAAGTGAAGAACTTGTCGACGGAGACTGTATCCAGCGTATCTCCGTTTTCTGTTTCGAAGACGGTTTCCATATCCGGACCGCCACGCTGTTCGGCAACCCAGTCCTCGCTCGCCAGGCCCTTCGCGCGGGACTTCAGCAGGGCGTAACCACGTTCGGCCACACTGACCCTTGCAAGTTCACGCTGAACCTCCGCAACCAGTACTCCGTCGAGCTGGCTCGTCAGAACATTGCCGCCGAAGTCGAGGTCAAGCATGGCCGCGACGTGGGAATTGAGCTCGTTGCGCAGGACCTCTCCCTGGGGACCGGGGAAACTCTGAAGAAAATCCGCACGGAAGGAGTTCTTGATCTGCTCCCTGTCGATCTCCGGCGCATCGCCGGCAACCATGCGATAGAGCTTGGTGAGATTGTAGAGATCGTCGATATCCTGACCGCCCGGTCCCGTCCGGTTGTCGAGCACATCGGTCATCTGCTCTTCAATCCGGAGCAGCAGACGCGGGCGCAGCAGACGTTCCAGACCGCTACGGTAGGACGTCACGCCTGCCGCCTCCAGGCGTTCACGCTGGCTGAGTCCGAATTTTTCCATGAACGGCGTTGGATCGTTGCGGCTGTCGTAACCGGCCGGCAGCGCGCGCAGCAGCGATAGGATATAGGTGGTGTCGCGCAGGCTGTCGTCACGCACCACGCGCTGGTCCAGAACCCCTTCACCTTCGGCGCGCACGGCCGCCACCGCCTTGGCGGTCTCATCGATCAGGGCCCGATTGTTGAGATAGCTGACGGTCCAGAGGGAGCCCAGGCCGATGGTGACCAGAGCGATTGCCGCATAGGCGCTGATCCGCACGGCTGTCGCCATGCGCACCGCCTGACGATTGTGGGTGACCCAGCCAGCTTCCCCAATGATGACCTTGGTCAAAAGATCCCGGAGAAAATAGCTCTTACCCTGTCCGGACAGGGCGGCCGCCTGATAGGCGGTTCCGAAGGCCTGGCTCATGGAGCCGATGACCCGGTCGATCGCCGTTCCGGTCTGTGTGCCGGAGGTGAAATAAAATCCGCGCAGCACCGCGTTCGGATAATAACGGCTCGGCTCGAAAATGGCGTTCAAAAAGCCGGTCAGACGGTCCCGGAGCGCCGCGACCTGTGTCGGAAAGCCATAGAGCATCAGCCGCGCCCGCGGATCCGGCTCCTCCTGCAGCCTGTCGGCCATCTCCTCGTTCAGCCGTTCGATGAGAAGATCGAACTCCGCCGGCACTTCGGAGACCATATTCTTGGTCTTTTCGCGCGTCTGGAAAGTTGCCCCCCAGACCAGATTGCGCCGGCTCTCCGGGTAGGAGCCGAAGAACTCCATGAAACCGGCTATCGTGTCCGCCTTGGTGAAGATCGCATAGACGGGGAAATCGATTTTCAGAGTTTTGTAGAGTTCTATCAGTCGTGCGCGAATGGCGTCCGTATGCAGCTTCAGCTCTTCTTCGGACAAGGTCATGAGGTCTTCAAGGCTGATCGACACCATGACGCCGTTCACCGGCTGTCGTGGCCGCGCCTTGCGCAACATCTTGAGGAACCCCAACCAGCCTTCCCGATCATGCTCCGCATCGGAATCCTGAGTGGTGTAGCGTCCCGCCGTATCGATCAGGACAGCATTCTCCGCGAACCACCAGTCGCAATAGCGGGTGCCACCGAGGCCTTCCAGTTTCTGCGCTTCTCCCTGACCGCGAGAGTTGGCGAATTTCAGGCCGGAATGAACCAGAGCCGTCGTCTTCCCCGCCCCCGGCGGACCGATCATCAGATACCACGGAAGATCATAAAGATAGGTTCGGCCGCCACCGCTCGCGGTTTTCAGGGTTTTCAGCGCATCCTTCATGCGCTCGGACAGGATCTCCTTGTCCTCGTCGCTGGCTTTCGGCTGCAGAATCTCCTGTTCGAGCGCCCTGTTTGCCGCGATGCGCTTGTAGATCCTGTAGCCGGCCCAGCCTCCGATTGTCAGAAGGATGAGCAACGACAGAAGCAACCGCACCCAGAGAGGTTCAAACGGGCGTACCCCGGCAATCGCCAGAAACGGTCCGCCGAACCAGATCAAGGCAATGAGGGCAAGAATGCCAATCAGAATTGCCGATATTCCAAGCCAGAATTTCATCTGTGGTGCCTTATTCTGCGGTTACCCGGCCTTGAAGTTCAATTGTTGATCACCAGACCTTTGGTCGGCGGCTTCAGGAAGACCTCGACACGGCGGTTGAGCGCCTTGCCTTCCCGGCTGGTATTGGCGGCTATCGGCTCATCCGCACCGCGTCCTTCCACCTGCACCCGGCCGGGTGCCTGAAGGACGGCGTCCATGACGGCCGCGACAGACTTCGCCCGCTCGACGGACAGGTGCCAATTGCTCGGAAAGCGCGGATTGTTGCGGATCGGGTCGCTATCGGTATGCCCGACAACGAGAATTTCCCCGTCGACGTCACCGAGCGTCTGAGCCACCTGTTCGACTAGAAGCTGGAATTCCGGCCGCAAGGTGGCTGCGGCTACGTCGAACTGGGCCCGCATGCGCAACATGATTGCCGGTCCCGCCTGCGAGATCTCCAGGCCGTCCAGACCAGCAAGCCTATCTGAAACCGTATCGATGGTGGCGTCTTCGGGCGGTGGCGGCGGCGGTGGCGGTTTGGGCTGATAGCCTTCGCGCGCCAGTTCAACCGGCCCGTTCGGAAAAAGGGCGGATGCCCGGCTTGCGAGGACTTCGCTGCCACTGGACAGCAGCAGCATCAAGGTGACGTAGCCACCAAGCAGCAAGGCCCCCGCGACGGCGGCAACCGACCAGATCGGAACGGAAAAACCGGTTCGCTTCTGCAGGAGCTCCAGGCCACGCCAGTGGGGAGACAGATCGTCCCCCGGCCGCGGCCGGACACGCCTCAGGATCTCGTGCAGATCCCGGCGCTCGCGCTCAAGCCCCTGCTGTCCGCCCTGAATGGCCCTGTATTTGCCGTAAAATCCAAGTGACAGACAGGCATGCATCACTTCCAGAACGCCGTAATTCCGGCCTGGATCCTGCTTTGCCTTTTCCAGAAGCTGGAAGAACTCGACACCGCCGGTTGCCTGTCCGAAGAACTGGGTCAGCATGGAATATTGCGTCCACTGGTGCCGTCCGGCGGATGGCATGTTCTGCACGATATCGTCCGACGTGGCACAAAGCGCGTAGGCGGCTGAGCGGATCTGATCATCTGTGATGCCGGCGCTGCGCAAATCCTGTTCGAAAGTTTTGATGGAGTTGTAGACATCGCGCATCAGGGCATCGAACTGCGCGTCCGTCATTGTCAGATGCAGGCGCCCCAGCAACAGAAGCAATGGCGCTGCGGCACGGGAAATGGGATTGCGGTTGGCGACGCGGATCTGGTTGATGTCCGGCGTCTGGGCCAATTGCCCGGCTCCCTGCGATACGGACGGGCCTGCGGGACCGGCACTGTGCGGCGGCTGTGGGCTCTGCGGCGGTTGCTGACCGGGTGGCGGAGTCCTGAGGTCGGGTGCCTGCTGCTGACCGTATTCATAGCCGGTCGGCGTCGGTGCATAGGGATCCGGTCCGGTTCCGGCGCCGCCCTGCCACGGGTCCGGTGCACTGGCCGGGCGCTGCGGCGGCTGCGGTGGCTGTGGCTGTCCGGGTGCATTTTGCGGCGACACCGGCGCCTGCGGAGGGGTCGCGCCGGGCTGGGTTTCGCTCCACCGGCCGCCCGGATTGGGCCGGACGATGGTTTTGCCCTTGCGCTTGGAAACGCCAAAGGGATCGTCATTGTCGGCCATCACCGACCCTCCCGGATGGCGTAGAATTCAAGCTGCAGCTCCGGCCAGTTGCCGGAGAACTGAAGCCCTATCGCCGAATCCTGGCTGAATTCGCGCCACAGCGGCGTTGTCTTGTCGAGCCTGAAGTAAACCCTGTCCGTCAGGGCACGGATCTGCGCCGGTGGAACCGGCATATGGATCAGGGGAATGCCCGGCAGGTTGGAATAGACGATCTGGCGCATCTGACCGAAAGGCCCGGCCTTGAAGAGGCGCGGAAACTCGGTCTGGATTTCGGTAAGCGGACGGCGGGCGGCCACTTCTATGACGAAGCTTGCCTGCGAGAACAGATTGCGGTCGACAATCGTTGACTTGAAAGCGTTGGGAGCCAGTTGTTCCAGCGGCAGGCGGATCGCACGGCGGTCGTATCCTGCCGACAGGAATGCCTGGATGTCTGCCAGCACCGGCTTGAAAATGTCGTGCAGCTTGTCGTGATCATAGACCGGATAATTGCGGGCGCGGCGTTCGTCCGTCGCGAAGGTCGCCAGTTCTCCGGCCAGTTGCAGAAATTCCGAATAGACTCGCTCGGGATGCACATAGGCGGACTTGCGCAGATGCATCAGCAGCGGATGGGTGCGGTTGAGCAACTGCAGGGTCAGGTAGTCGAAATTCTGCAAGCCGCCGCCGGCGGATGTATCAGCCGCGTAACGGGCAAGCTCGCTGAGTTTGCGTTCGACCCAGCCAATCACGGAATCGACCCAGCCGGTCACGACAGGATGCACGTGACACGCCAGAACCGGTGGGGCGAAAGCACCGTCCGTTATGATGATCCGGTCCTTGATTTCGGTAATCCGGGCAACCGGCAGGCAGACCTGACCTGGATGCGGCGTTGCGCGGATGGAATACATCAGCCGCGGATGGGCAACATCTATTTCCTCTTCCTGCCGGATTGCGGAAGTGGAATCGATGACCGTCTCGCGTCCCTGAACATAGCGGGTTGCCGCGTCCTCACGCCCGTTCGACACTTCCACCGCGTTGACCGTCGTCTCCGGAATGCCGAGCCAGACAATCTGTCCGGCGGCATCCTCGGGAACGTCGATCGCGGGCGGCGGCGTGCCGTCCGCCGGAAAGTTGAACACCGTGCCGTCCGGAAAGATGCCCCGGCCGTGGCGCAGGGCGAAGCGGCATTGCTGACCGACATCCTGATCGATCTCGAAATCGGAAAAGCCCCAGGGATAGGCGGAAGCGAGCCTGACACGCTCGTCCAGCATATGCTCCGCGTAGCGGTCACTCTGCTGGAGGTGATGTGGCCTCAAAAACAGTCCTTCGGTCCATGCGACCTTGCTATACCACGACATTCAGGCACTGCTCCTTGACATACGAAACGCCGTAGCGCTCTTCAGGCTTTAAATACGTTTTTAGTCAATCAGCCCGGAGTGTTGCTCCGGATCTTCACTCGTCAATTCTTCATAGCTTTCCGTAAAATACTGGGTGAACACACCCACAAGACCATCGTCATAAGCGCCCGACAAGGAGGTCCAACGCTCCTGCATCCGCTCCCAGAGTTTGGCCTTTTGTCCGCCAAACGGACTTTTCGCTGTCTTTCCCTCGGCTTCTATCGCTTTGGGCGACAGGGTATCGTCAAACCGCGCCGCGGCCTTCTGCATGGCCGAATATGTCCAGACATGGTGTTTCTGAATATCCCGGAACGCGGCTTGCATCGCCTTGTTCATCGGCAGGTAGCCATTGTCTTCCGCTTCCCTGGAAAACATGGTCTGGAGGGCCATCTGCGGGGTCGGCGAGAACTTCAGGGCGTTGTTGCCGCTTCGGCTGATCAAGGTGCGATTGGCGTTGCGCGTCATCGCCTTGACCTGGCTGCGGGCCTGCAGCAGGCCCATCAGATCGCCGGTGATGCCTTGCAGAACAGATCCGAGTTCGCGGGCGAATTCCTCGGGATCGCGCCCTTGAAGCACAGTTTCCGGAATGCCCGCGCCTTGCGCGAATGCCTTGATGAAATCCGCGACCGCCTCCGGCTGCCGGGGTGCGTCTGAGGTGTTGGTGGGCCCGGGTGCGGGTGCGGGAGCCGCTGCTGCCGGTGCGGTTTCAGCGGGCGACACGTCCTTTGGCGGCGCCGATGGTTGAGCCGCCACGGGGTCCGGTTCCGCAATCGCCGCCGGCGGAATCTCTGACGTGTTTATCAGTGCTCCCGGGAATTCGGGCTCCACAGCCAGGGCGGGTTCGGCCGGTACAGGATCTGTCCAAGCGGCGGCTTCCGGAAACGGCGATGCCGAACCGGCTTCAGAGGAAGCCGCCTGCGGATGCGGCGGTGTGTTGCTCGGTGGTGAAGCGCTCTGTTCCGGGTTGCCCGGCGATCCGAGATCCGGCATGCCGAACAGCGGCTGCTCGGGGGCGTCCGATCCGCCGCCTAACGGCGGAAACGGTGAAGCGGAGCTGACCTCCGGAGGCGATTGAAGAGGAACCGGCGCTGCAGGAGCAGCCGGTGCAAGATCGGGCTGCGCCGCCAGGTGATCCAAAGGGTCCGCCTGAGCGGGTCTTGCGGCTTCCCGCTCGGCAAATTGCGCCTGCGGATCGTAGAGCGCAGGATCGGCGCTGCCCCAGCCATGCCCCTGCTGGCTCCAGACATCGTCTGCAGGCGTGCCTACTCCGGGTGCAGAGGACGGCGGGGCGTGCCGACCCTCCATGCCTGCCGATGGCGCGCCCCCCCAGGGGCCGGCACCGGCGTCCTGAACCGGATAGGGAGCCTGCTGCGGCGAAGACGGGGATGAAGGCCATGCGGGATCCGGAGCAGCCGGAGCAGCGGCCTGCGGCGCGTTCCAGCGCGGTGTGTCGTCATGAGGCATGGCCGGCGACATGGCCGCCATCCCTGCCCCGGCGTTTTCACCTGCTTCCAGAGCAACGGCGATTATGTAATCACCGATCATCAGTTTGTCGCCGGACCGCAGCGCATGGGCCCTGTCCATGCGATTGGGGCTGCCGTTGAGGAAAGTTCCGTTCGTGGAGATGTCATGCAGAACGAATTGTCCACCCTCGATGCGCACTTCGCAGTGCTTGCCGGATATCACCCTGTGCGGATCGGGCAGACTCCAGTCGAGATGCTCGTGACGGCCGATATCGAATCCGCGGTCGGCGCAGCTGTAGGACACCTGGCCGCCGGTTTCGAGCCGATCGACATTCTCGATCTGCAGAGTGATACGCATTCCAGCAAATCTCCCGAATTGCTTACGAATTGGCCGGCGCCTGCCCGTTGAGGCTGATCGTCGGCATAGAACCGCCTTCAGCGAAGGAAAGTCCCGCGGAAAGGCAAGAATTGAGCGCTTCGTCCCGATTGGCGGGCTCCACTGCGCCGAACGCGATCAGCAACGCTGTATTGACCGCTTTGGCGGTCAGATCATCGGGCGTCTCGACCCGGTGTTCCGGGTTCGGCGACAGGGATCCGCCAGACCAGCCAGCCGCCAGACCGATCCACACAGCCGCACTCTCCGTTCTGGCGGCTTCCGCCGCCGCATGAACGGCCGCACGGGCTTCCTCGTCTCCCTCACGCACCCAGTTTTCGCTCAGCACCAGAACCTGACGGTCATCGGCTGTTCCGGGTCCGTCCAGACCGGCTACGCATTTCATTCCCCACCACACGGATTCCCGTTTCGGCAGAAGATGCGCGAAATAGGCAAGCGCGGTCAGCGGTGCATCGCCATCGCGAAGCTCCAGCGTATAGTCTTGCGGTGCGATGTCGGAAGCCGGTTCTTTGACCGTCTCAGACAGTTCCGGATAGGTCTCGAAAACCTGCTTTGCCCTGGTAAAGCGGATACGTGATCCCATCTGCTCTACTCCGTTTCTTCCTGTTGACGTTTGTTCCGATTGCCGCATTTCTCGCAGGCTGCTTCTAGTTGATCAGAACGATTCCGCCTTTCACCGTCAATACCGCACTGCCAGTCACACTTGTGAGCGTGCCCTTTGCTGTCAGATTGCCGGACGCCGTCACATCGATCATGGGCGACTCGATCTTGATCGCCGCCGGGGTCATGACGATCTTGCTGGCGCCGCAGATGAACTCAATCTTGCTCCCGGCTGTCACTTTCCAGTTTCTGCCTATCTTTTCCGTCGTGTTGTTGCCGACATTTTCGGTACGGTTCACGTCGATCTTGGTATCGCGGCAGTTTTTGACATGCAGGCTGTCGTCATTTTCGACCACAGTCTCCATGTCCTTCTCTGCATGCACTCCGACAAGTTCCCGACCCTTGGTGTCGTCCAGAACAAATTCGTTGTAACCGCCGCCGCCCTCGGTGGAGTCGGATTTGATGCCAGCCTTGTTCTTCTCGCCGGGCAGATCGTAAGGTGGCATGTTTTCCGCGTTGTAGACCGTTCCGATGACAATCGGTTTGTCAGGATCACCTTCCAGAAACTGGACGATCACTTCCTGGCCGACGCGCGGGATATAGATACCGCCCCACTTCTTTCCGGACCAGACCTGAGCGACACGCACGCGGCGGGACTGCGTCTTGTCTCGGTCCCAGTGGAATTCGACCATGATCTGGCCGTACTCGTCCACATCGATTTCCCCCTTCCCGACAACTTTGGCCGTCTGGGGTCCAGGGATGCGCGGCTTGCGGGTCGTGGCCGGGGTCCTGAACGGGATTTCCGAAGCAAGAACATCATAGGTGCCCGTATATGCCTCGCCCTGGGCGCCGCCGCTGCCGCCGCTCCGGTACTGTTCGGTTATGATCTGATGACTTGCCCTGACAACCAGGTATTCCCGATTCTGAGGCGCGTGCGGATGATCCTTAAGCGTGAACAGACCACCGGCGTAGAAGCGCGGAACTTCACCGGCCGTCTGAATGCGCTTGTCCGCAGCCTGCTCCGCATCCAGACGGATATTGCTGTATTTCGTGCCCTTGTCCTTTTCGGTATAGCGGCCCGGATAATCGTAATTCTCCAGCGTACCGGCCCGATACTTGGATCCGGCTTCGCGTTCCGCTTCCAGCGAGGCACTCGGCTTTTCAAAATCGTAGTCGTTGACGGCGAACTTTCCGGTCCGGAATTTCCGGCTCGGGATCCAGTGGTAGATATGCTCTTCATCGCGCTGGCTGTCGCCGCCGAGCGCGATAAAGGGAACGGTAGAATTGCCTACTATCGGACTGTAGGACGACTTGGCGTCCGAAAGAACCATCTTGTGCTTGCCCTGCTGATGCTCGAAGAAATAGGAAATTCCGAATTCTTCCATCAGGCGGCAGCAGAAATCATAATCGGATTCCCGATACTGAACGCAATAATGGATCGGATCGTAGCTTTCCGTCAGCTTGTTCTGGAAATCGGAGAAGTCATGCTCTCCAAGAACTTCCGAAATGATGTCCGGAGCTGATTTGTCCTTGAACACCCGGCAGTTCGCATTCTTGGTCAGCAGCCAGAACCAGGGGCGCAAGGTCAACCTGTAGACATAATAAGCGTCGCGGTGCCCGAGCCACTTGGCGTCGGTGAGAAGCCCGTCGAAATACCGGTTATCGCCGTTGTTGGTGACCACCTTGACCGTCATATGGGTGGCGATTGCCTTGTCGAAATCCAGATCTTCCTGCTGGCTGATGACCTCCAGGCGGATTTCAAAATCCTCGCTCACGCCCTCGTCACACTCGATGGAGATTACCGAGAGCTCATCTTTCCCGTAGACCGAAGTAAGTTCGGCCATGCGGTTTGCTTGCTTGAGTTGTCCCTGGGCCACGAAGTTCTCCTCGGAAATACTGTGGTTCCTGACGGTTCCGGCATTTCTGCCGCTTTCAGTCAGTTCCTAAGGCGTTTCCGATAAAAATAATGTGCTCAATAACACAATTGTTGCAAATGATTTAAACGCCAACCCTGTCTGTTCGAACGTTGTAATACGCCCTACGCAATTGTCCATGAATTTCAGGTTGGCCCAGCGTAAGTTATTTAATCACCTCGATAAAGTCACGCTAACGGCCCTCTTGCTAATTGTGCGCAATAGGACATACTGATATCAAAGCGTACTTTAGTGACTTTCGCCACACCATTATTTTTTGAAAACTGGCACGATGCATTTCTGAACCCATTGCCATAACGCCTTCAAGCACTCCACGAGGAGGACTGATATCGTGACCAATCCCCTGACTACGCATGACCGGAATGCATTCTGTTTCTCCAGGCTTGGCCGTCTTCTGCTGGCGGCAACGCTTTCCGTTGCACTCACCGGCCTTGCCACCGTTTCCGTGTCCGCCCAGGACGCGACCTATTCCGCCGATGACGTCACGCGCCACTTCAAACAGCTCAAGACACGTTCCCTGAAGCCGGCCGGCACAAGCCGGGCGCTTTGTATCGGGACGCGGGATGAGTGCAATCCCGATGCCGCCAAGGCGGAAGGTGGCCAGGTTGCCGTTACGTCTGATTCCGGCACCGACGGGCAAGCGCTCGTCGCGGATCCGGAAACCAAGGCGATCGGCGAAGGCTTCAACCTGCTGGTATCCTTTGAATATGCCTCGGCACGGCTCAGCCCCTCCGCCAGGGTGAACCTGCGTGAATTCGCCAAGGGCATCGATGACCCGGCGCTTTCCAGCGCCACCTTCGTCATCGAAGGACATACCGACGGCATCGGATCCGCTCCTTACAATCAGCGCCTGTCGGAAGACCGGGCCGCAGCGGTAACGGAATTTCTCGTGTCGCTCGGTGTCGGACGGGATCGTCTGAAGACGGTTGGTTACGGAAAGACCCGGCCCAAGGTTGCCGATGTCAACGACCCGTCCAACCGCCGGGTGGAAAGCAAGCTGGTGCTTGAATAGATCTGTTTGTCAGTTTGTCTTCAGCCTGCTCTGACGGCCGGCTGAAGCCTTTTTATCCGCGCCGGGAGGGTGCATGAGTTTCGATCCCGATACATACGGTACGGAGATTACGCCCGGCGCAGGTTGCGGGCCGGATCTTTATGACTCCGAGCCCGCTTTTGCCGCGCTCCTGGATTCATGCGAGGAAATGCTGCCGGAACGGTTTAGCGAATTCGACCGTTCCGAGATCGAATTCACCGACCTTTTCAAACAGATGGATGGCTTTTTAAAGCAATCCCGGGACGTCAGACTGCTCGTTCTGCTAGGCCAGTTCGGTCTTCTCAACGGCCAGATCAACCTGTTCGCCAATTCAGTGAGGATTATCCGCCGGCTGCTTGAAAATTACTGGGAGGAAGTGCATCCCTCAGATGCCGACTTCGGTCATATGGAACGGATGGGCGCGCTCGAAGCGCTCAACAACCGTCCGACCGTCTTGCTGCCTCTTGAAGCCGCTGCGCTGGTCAGAACCCGCCGGGCGGGGCCGATCAGTTTTCGCACGATACAGATTGCGTCAGGAACCGCCACCGCGAGGCCGGACGAACACACGGTCTCACTCGGAGCGATCGATGCCGCACTCACTTCCGGCGAACTGGAGCAGGAAGATATTGACGAAGTTCTGAAGGATCTGGCTGAACTGCCCGGCGAACTTCGTGCGATCACCGACATATGTACGGAAAAGCTCCAGCAAAGCGGCGCCAAGGCCGCCCCGCCGGTCTATGAAGAAATCGCCACGCTCCTGCAGGACATGTACAAGGAGCTGAACACCCGCCTCGGACGTATGACGGAAGAGGCAGGTGACGCGTCCGGCGATGATGAAAGCGGCCAGGAAGATGCCGACGCTGTTCCGGCAAACCAGGCATCGCAATCGGAAATCCGCAATGCGGCCCAATCGAAACTGATCCTGGACGCGGTTGAAGACTATTTCGCCTCCCGCGAACCGTCGCATCCGGCGCTCTTTCTCGTGCGTGAAGCGCGGGGCCTCGTCGGAAAATCCTATCTCGATGCGCTGAAGATCCTGATGCCACGCAGGTTCGACGATGTCACGCTGGTCCTCGGGACGAGCGGACTTCAGCTTTCAAACGACAGACTGCTGGATCTCAACGACGGCGAAAACCGGGAAATCGACGATATCGAAGGGTTTTCGGTGATGGTCATCGAAAACCGCAACGATGCGATGAAGGCCATCGGTTCGGTCAAGGGCTATTATTCCGCCAACGAACCCACAAGCCCCATCCCTCTTCTGCTGGATGAGGCGCAGAACATGAGTTCCGGTTCTTTCACGGGCCTGCTCAACCTGTTTCTCAGACCGGAAGAAGAATGACCGCGAGAAAAGGAGAAAACGCGACCACGGCCCGCTTCCCTAGCGTTTCAGTGCTTATTTCTTGACACAAAGAGCCTATGGGTCCTCAATATTCGGGTCCTGCATATTTGACAAAGTAATTAAAGCGGCGATCGTGTGACTGTCGTCACACCCCGCACCAGACAAACGATTTACATAGTTAGCAACAAGACGAAACGCAGATTCGAAAAACACAAACCAAAATGCCCTGCGTGAGTATCTGACTAAATTTGACCTCGCCTAAACCGGGTCAGTGAAACGAAAGGCAAGTACAATGGCATCCAATAGTGGGCAAAGCTTCATCAAGCGCAACCGGCCCCCTCGCGTCCATATTTTTTACGAGGATCCGTTCGACGCGGAACAGAAGGTCGAACTGCCCTTCGTCATGGGCATCATGGCCGACCTTTCGGGCGATAGCCCCGGAGTGGAAAAGCAGGATATCGACGATCGCAAACTTCTCGATATCGACATGGACAATTTCACCAAGCGCATGGAAGCCATCGAGCCGGGCACGACCTTCACGGTAAAGGACAAGCTTTCAGGCGAAGATAACTCCAAGCTGAGCGTCCAGCTCCGCTTCAAGAGCATGGACGATTTCACACCAGGCAAGGTCGCTGAACAGGTTCCTGCCCTGAAAAAGCTCCTGGATGCGCGCCGCAGCCTCGCCGCCCTGCGAACCATGATGGACGGCCGCGTGCAGGCCATCAGCCAGCTTGAGGAACTGACACGGGATCCGGCTCTGATGGCGGCTCTTGCTCAGCAAATCGATGCCGAGAAAACGCAGGCCGATGGCGATGCGAAAGACGGCAGCGGGACAGAGGAGGCTTAAATGAGCAACACGGAAACCAGTGCCCAGACAAGCGGTGCAACGGCCGGCGAAGCTGCGGGTGAAAAAAGCCCCGAAGAATTTGCCTCTATCTTGAAGCAGAACTTCCGCATCAAGACCGAAAACGACACGGCCAACGCGCTCGTCGACAACGCGATGTCCACGTTCCTCTCGGAAGCCCTGTCCGATCAGGGGCTCATCAAGGACGATGTCTACGACACCATCGACGAGATGATCGCCAAGCTTGACGAGAAGCTTACGTCCCAAGTGAACGAGATCATTCACGCCGAGGAATTCCAGACGCTGGAAAGCGCCTGGCGAGGGCTGGACTATCTTGTCCACCAGTCGGAAACCGACGCCTCGTTGAAACTCAGGTTTCTCAACATCTCGAAGAAAGAGCTGGCCGGCGTCCTCAAGAGCTATCGCGGTGCGAAGTGGGACCAGAGCCCGCTGTTCAAGCAGATCTACGAAGCGGAATTCGGCCAGCTCGGCGGTCAGCCCTACGGTTGTCTCGTCGGCGACTACGAGTTCTCCCACGAAGCACAGGACATCACCATCCTGCGTGGAATGGCGAAGATCGCATCGGCGGCGCATGCCCCGTTCCTTGCAGCCGCCGATCCGCAGCTCATGCAGATGGACAGCTGGACGGAACTTCCGGCCAAGCGTGACCTGTCAAAGATCTTCGACACGGAACTTCATGCACAGTGGCGCACCTTGAGGGAATCGGAAGATGCCCGCTATCTGGGTCTGACCATGCCGCGCGTGCTTGCCCGCCAGCCTTACGGCGCCAAGTCCGATCCGGTCGAGGAATTCGCTTTCGAAGAGGAATTCGGCGAGGACAGCCACGACAACTACTCCTGGATGAATTCCGCCTATGCCATGGCCTCGAATATCAACAAGGCCTATAAGGAATTCGGCTGGACCGTCCGCATTCGCGGCGTGGAAAGCGGCGGGCTGGTCGAGGAACTTCCGACCCACGTTTTCGAAACCGACGACGGCGGCGTCGATCAGAAATGCCCTGCGGAAATCGCCGTTTCCGATCGGCGGGAACATGAGATTTCCCGCCTGGGTCTGATCCCGCTCATCCATCGCAAGAATACCGACCAGGCTGCCTTCCTGGGTGCCCAGTCGGTTTTCAAACCCAGACAGTTCTCAGGTCCGGACGGCAAGGATGCAACCGCGTCCGACAATCTGTCCGCCCGTCTGCCCTACATGTTCGCGACCACACGTTTCGCCCACTACCTCAAGGTGATGGTGCGCAACAAGATCGGCTCCACCAAGGAATCGGCGCAACTGCAGCGGTGGTTGAACGACTGGATCATGGACTATGTCGATGGAGATCCGGACAATTCGACCGAGGAAACCAAGGCGCGCAAACCGCTTCGGGAAGCCAAGGTCACTATCGTCGCGGACGAGGAAAACCCCGGCTACTACAGAGCCCAGTTCTTCCTGCGTCCCCATTATCAGCTGGAAGGCATGGATATCGGCATGAGCCTGGCTTCCCGTATTCCGCAGGACGGAAGCTGATTGAAGCAACTGCCGGCGGGCGGGCGTCTGCCCGCTGGCAAGCATCCTTACGGATGCAACCCGGTCATTTCACCGGGTGGAGGTGCAAACGGGCCACATACGGCTCAGGGGTTTGGACCGTGAGGTCCGAGGTAGTTGTCAGAAATAGCAGACTTAGTGCCAGACCGAATTTCCTGGCCGTCAACAACCAAGAGGATCTATTAAAATGGCTGTCGATTTTTTTCTCGAGCTTGAAGGCATCAAAGGCGAAGCACAGGACAAGACCCACAAGGACAAGATTGACGTCCTGTCCTGGTCGTGGGGCGCGTCCCAATCCGGCACCACGCATATGGGCGCCGGTTCCGGTTCCGGGAAGGCTCACTTTCAGGATCTGAGCATCACCAAATTTGTCGATAAATCGACCCCGGTATTGCTCCAGCATGTGTCCACCGGCAAGCACATCACGAAAGGTACGATGTTTGTGCGCAAGGCCGCTGGCGACAGCCCGCTGGAATATATCAAGATCGAGATGAAAGACATTATCGTTACCAATGTCTCGACTGGTGGCAGCGGCTCTGACGACCGCATCACGGAGAGCGTCACGCTGAACTTCGGTGAGTACAAATACATCTACACCGAACAGAAGCCGGACGGCTCGAAGGGCGCGGCTCCGGAGTTTGCCTGGGACATCGCGGCAAACGAAAAGAAATAAGGGCTTCTGCCCGAATGGCTGCCGCGCTCCTGGTGCGGCAGCCTGTTTTTATGAATGCGGGGCTGCCGGGTTTTCGGTCAAGGCCGCAGCAGCAGCCTGACAGAACAGATTCCTTGGGACGCAATCAGCGTGGGCATGGCCAATGGCTAAATCGAGTGTGAAAATGCATGCCCCCCTGATGTGGGCATTCAGGGCGATGGAAGACCCGGACTACAAGGCTGCACAAGCCCGACAGAAAAACCCTGCGGATGGTCAAAAAATCAGATCCGGCCGACGTTTGTCGCGGTCCTACGGAGTTACCGAACAAACGCTTATCTCGGAAGTCCGGCGTGACCTGCAATCGCTCTTGAACACAGTGAACCTGAACTCCACCCAGGATCTGTCCGAGTTTCCCGAAGTCACCACCTCCATTATCAATTACGGACTGCCTGACCTTTCGGTGCATATCGTCGACACGGTCCGGATCGACAGGCTTGCGGACGATATCCGCGAAGCCCTGATCCGCTTCGAGCCGCGCATGGACCCGCGCACACTCCAGGTTATTCGCGACATGGACGCCGTCAGCGATACCTTCAAGGTGCGTTTTCTGATCAAGGCGGAAATCCGTTGCGATCCGGTGCGGATCGGAACTGAATTCATTGCCGACGTCGATCCCGCCCTCGGCCGCATCAAGATAGTCGGAGCGACGGGATGAACCGGGAATTTCTCGACCTCTACAATCAGGAACTCACCTATCTGCGCGAACAGGGGTCGGCGTTTGCCGAATCCTATCCCGCCGTGGCCGAACGCCTTGGCGGTCTTCTGGAAGATCGCTCCGACCCCATGCTCTCCGGCCTGCTGGAAGGCGCCGCCTTCCTTGCGGCGCGCGTCCAGTTGAAGATGAAGCATGAGTTTTCCGAATTCACGTCCAATCTTTTCGAACAGCTTTATCCCTCGGCTCTGGCGCCGATTCCGTCCATGGTGCTTGCCCGGGTCACGCCGAAATACGGCGATGCGAATTTGCGCAACGGCATCAAGATCAACCGTCATGCGCCCATGGAAGCGGTCTTTCGCGAGCGCAGCGGCGAAGTGCGCTGCCGCTTCACGCTTTCCGCACCAATTACCCTGACACCGCTGGAACTGACAACGGCCCGTTACCTGAGCTCGGCGGCCCAGATCTCCGGGCTCGGCGCGGATATGGCCGAAGACAAGCGGGCAAGAGCGGGGCTGTCGATCACGTTTACCCACCGGATGTCCGAAGATCCCGAAAACGAAGTCTCCGCCGACGACGCGCTCAAGAAGCCGGAATACCAGGTGGCCGGTTGCCGGATCGATGAACTTCCTGTCAGGCTGATCGGTCCTGTCGACCTTGCGGCCAAGGTCTATGAACAGATCTTCGGTCATACGATCGCACTTTATCTCAGAACCGAAGACGCCTACGGACAGGTCTCCCTTCAACGTATGCCGGTCGATGCCATCCGGCAGCTCGGGTTCGACGAGGAAGACGCCCTGCTTCGCAATGATCGCAGAATGTTCACCGGCTTTGACTATCTGCGCGACTATTTCAATTTTCCCCGCAGCTTCCTCGGCTTCCGCCTGACGGGCCTCCGCCGTCACCTCGACAGGGTGAAGGCGAAGTCGTTCGATCTGGTGTTTGTATTCGACGAAACCGAGACCCGGCTGGCGGCTCATGTCGAGCGCAAGATTTTCTCCCTGCATTCAGCGCCTGCGGTCAACCTGTTCGAGCGCCAGACCGACAGGGTGCCGATCAAGAAGGGACAGCATGAATTCGCGGTGATCGCGGACCGAACCCGGCCGCTCGACTACGAGATACACTCCGTGACTGAGGTCAACGCGCATTTTTCCGGTGGCGAGAAAAGAGCCGTCGAGCCGCTCTACAGCGTTGCGCCGGATACCGAAAAAGCCGGCCATGAGTGGTTCTACACCATTCGCCGGATGCCGCGCCGCCAATCCTCGTCGGAATTGCGGCGCATGCAGCCGAGTTCCTATATCGGCACCGAGACCTTCGTTTCGATTTCCAGCGGTGCCCAGGCCGCCGCCCTGCTCCAGAGCGGCGACAAGCGGCTTGCGGAACTCTCCCTGAAAGTGATGGCCTCCAACCGGGCCCTGGCAGCCGATCTCCCCGTCGGGAGTAATCCGGACAAGTCCGATGTCGGCGATTTCCGGGTGCTCGAAGATATCGGCCTCAAGGTCGAATGTGTCGCCGGACCGACCGCGCCGAGACCACCGCTCCTGTCCTATAACGAAAGGCTCGGCGAGGAGGGCCACACGGGGGCTATCGCGTGGCGTCTGATCAATATTCTCGCCCTCAACCATACCGGTCTGGTTCACGACGCCGCCGGTGAAGACGGCCGGTCCTTTCGCGACATACTGAGTGTGTTCGCTCCCCTTTCCGACAATTCGGCGGACCGGCAGGCTCAGTCCGTGCGGTCCGTCTCGACCCGACCTGTGGTCCGCAGACTGCAGCAGAAATCCGGCACAGGCGTCGCCAGAGGACTTGAGGTCACCATAACGCTCGATGACAAGGCGTTTGAAGGCACAAGCGCCTTCCTGATGGGGGCGGTGCTGGACAGGTTCATCGCGGAATACGCCTCCATCAATCACTTTACCCAATGCGTGATCGCCACGACTGAGCGGGGAACGATCATGAAGTGGCCGCCAAGGATCGGGGCACAAGGGATCCTATGAGCGGCGCGGACGACAAGGACCAGGAATTGGCGCCGGAGCTTCCGGACAGGGTCTCGGCGCGGGACAAGACGGTGCTGCAGATCGGCGGTGGCGCACCGGCGATCTGGCCGGATGCGGAGACTGAAACTGCCGAAGAAGAGCCAGAGGCAATTGAGACCGGAGCTCGGGACGATGCACCGCCAGAGAAAGACCCTGGCCCCACCCCCGAAGAGGCGATCAAATCGCGAACGATAGAAGCGCGTGCCGAAACTCTTCCTGAAGATCCAAATCCAGTGCCAGATCCAGTGCCAGAACAGGCACCCGGCCCGGAAGGCGTACAAGCTCCGCCCGAGGATCGAGCTGCCGGTTCCGAGCGCCCTTCGGCGGACGAGCAGCAAGGGGAACCGGACGAAGAAATTTCGCCTCCCGCCGAGCCGAGGATCGAAGTTCCCGTTCAGCAGCAATATGCCTCGCTGCTGGCTGCCCTGAGTGACCGGATAGAAAAACACCCGGGCGGACACGATCTTCTGGCGGTTCTTCGTATGCTGGAGGGGCAAACCGCTCCGGGCGCGAAAGCTCCGGGTCTCGACGGGCCCAAAAAGACGGAAGAACCCGCTCCCCCACGGATCGGCAAGAGCCGCCGCCTCATGGAGGACATCGTTCGCTTCGGCCAGGACCCGTCCAGCGAATTCGCAACCTCAACGATCGAGCGGGCCAGCCGTGATGGAGCCGGCGGTCTTGTCCTGCTGGAACGTTTCCTCGGACTGCTCGGCCCTCAAGGTGCTCTTCCCGGTCCATATACAGATGAAGCCATCATGTCGGGGCTGCGCGGGAATGACGAATTCCCGAGGTTCCTGGATGTCTTCAACAACCGTTTCATCCAGTTCTTTTATCGCGCCTGGGCGGACGCAAGGCCGATCGTTCAACACGACCGGCCGGATGATGACCGTTTTCTGGCCTACATCGGCTCGTCCATCGGGCTCGGGGCGCCCATCTACCGCGACCTGGACCGGATCGACGATCGTCTGAAGCTGCTTTACACGGGCCTGATGTCGCCCAAGACGAAAAGTGCGGCTCGTCTGAAGGGTCTGATCACCGGTGTCTTCGGGGTCAGGGTGGAAATCGACCAGTGCGTCGGAACATGGCTGCATCTGGACAGCGATGACCAGCTCAGCCTTGGCGGCCTCGGTCCCGGTGGTGCGGGCCGGTTGGGGGCGGACACGATTGTCGGCGCCCGGGTCTACAGCGTCAGCGACAAGATCCGCATCCGCATCTTCACCCGTTCACTCGACGAATATCGCAAGTTTCTGCCGCCGACACGAACAAAGCCCAATCCGTGGACCGAAAAACTGTTCGATCTCATCGATTTCTACCTGGGTCTCGAGATCGAATACGAAATTGAACTCGCCCTTCCCAGACGCTGTGCCTCGTCGGTGCACATGAATCGCAGCAACTCGGCGACGCTTGGACATATCGGCTGGCTGAAACCGCCTGCCGCGACGGCCGCGGAAGAAGAGGACGTGGAGGAAGAGGGTGAGGACATGCTGACCGATACCCGTTTCAGGCCCGTGCGCCGCCACACCACTGTTTATCAATAGGTCTCAAATTTGAAAGGCCGGTACCATGAGTGACATTCTGGTTGAAACCATTGCCAACAAACTGACTACCGTAAGCTACGAATGCCTCGAAAAGGCCATGCGCCTGACAAAGAGCTCCGGCCACCGGCATCTGGAGATCCTTCACTGGCTCTATTATCTCGCGCGCGACGAGACCACGGATTTCGTTCATATCCTGCGCCATTTCGGCATAGACGCGGGAACGGTCAACGGCGATTTGCAGCAGGCCATCGCGAAACTGAAGATCAACCAGACCGAACTGCCTTCCATGGCGGCACCTTTCCAGGAATCTCTCGAACGGGCCTGGTTCGAAGGCACCTTGAGATACGGAGACTACAAGATCCGTTCCGCTTACGTGCTGATCGCCATGATGGGCGACAGGACCACCTGGCGCGAGCTACGCGGCTATTCCTCCGCGCTTGAACCCCTCAACCGTGACATCCTTGTGCGCGATCTCGACAAGATTGCCGGTGCATCGGCTGAAACCGGCGCCCGCCCGGTGGACGGCTCCGGCCCCCAGTCCGCAGCGCCCGGAGCCGCATCGGAAAGCACTCAAGGCGCCCCGGGCAGCGGTGCCGGCGAAGATGCGCTTTCACAGTTCACGGTGGACTTCACCGCTCGCGCCCGAGCGGAAGAATTCGACCCGATTGTCGGACGTGACGAGGAAATCCGTCAGGTCATCGACGTGCTGATGCGCCGCCGGCAGAACAATCCGATCCTGACCGGTGAAGCCGGTGTCGGCAAAACCGCCATTGTGGAAGGCTTTGCCCAGAAGATTGTTTCGGGGGACGTTCCCCCTGCCCTCCTGGGCACACGCCTTTGCGCGCTGGATCTCGGCCTCCTGCAGGCAGGAGCCTCGATGAAGGGGGAATTTGAAAAGCGCCTGCGCGCCGTCATAGACGCGGTTCATGCCTCCATTGTCCCGACGATCCTCTTCATCGACGAAGCCCACACACTGGTCGGCGCCGGCGGCGCGGCCGGGACGGGCGACGCGGCAAACCTCTTGAAACCGGCTCTTGCGCGCGGAACCTTGCGCACGGTCGCGGCAACCACATGGTCCGAATACCGTCAGCACTTCGAAAAAGACCCCGCCCTGACACGACGTTTCCAGCCCGTGCAGGTGGACGAGCCCGACGAGGAAAAATGCTTTGCCATGGTGCGCGGCCTTCTGGGGCCGATGGAAGACCATCACCAGGTACGCATTCTCGACAGCGCGGTGAGATCCGCCGTGTCCCTGTCGCACCGCTATATTCCGGCACGCCAGCTGCCGGACAAGGCGGTCAGCGTTCTCGACACGGCCTCGGCGCGGGTGAACATTTCCCAGGCTGCACAGCCGGCGAAACTGTCGGACCTTGTGGCAAAGAAGGGCTTCCTGGAAACGGAACGGCAGGCGCTGTCCAACGATACCGAACTGGGCATGGAGCACCAGGAGCAGCTCGATGCGCTCGACATCGCCATCCAGGACACAGAGACCGCAATCGAAACCCTTCGCGGCGAGTGGGATCGCGAGCGCAAACTGGTCGCGGAAATTCGCCGTCTGAACGCCGCGCTGATCGCATTGAAGGGCGGTGAACCTGCCCCGCATCCCGAAAGCGTGGAAATCGAGGACCCGGAAAACGAACAGCCTGCGCTGGTGGGCATCGACGACATCGAGCTGAATCTTGATGTCGATCTGGAGGATGAGGACGCAATCCGCACCGCCCTTCACGACAAGAGGGCGGAGCTTTCGAAAATCCCGGAAGACGACCGGATGGTCTATGCCTATGTGGACGATGAGGCTGTTGCCAGCATCATCTCCGACTGGACCGGCATCCCCGTCGGCCGAATGGTTCAGGATGAAATGCAGACGATCCTCAACCTGACCGACAGCCTCACCAAGCGGGTGATCGGCCAGGCACACGGCCTTGGCATGATCGCCAAGCGGATCGAGACCAGCCGTGCCCAGCTCGGCAACCCGGACAAGCCCATCGGCGTATTCATGCTGTGCGGTCCATCGGGTGTCGGCAAAACGGAGACGGCCCTCGCGCTCGCTGAAACGCTTTATGGCGGTGAGGAGAGCATGATCACCATCAACATGTCGGAGTTTCAGGAAGCCCATTCGGTTTCCGGCCTCAAGGGCGCGCCTCCGGGCTATGTCGGCTACGGCGAGGGCGGCCGCCTGACGGAAGCCGTGCGGCGCAAGCCTTACTCCGTCGTGCTTCTGGACGAAGTGGAAAAAGCCCACCCGGATGTGCACGAAATCTTCTTCCAGGTGTTCGACAAGGGCTGGATGGAAGACGGCATGGGCCGGAAGATCGACTTCCGCAACACGTTGATCCTGCTGACCTCGAATGTGGGCACCGACATCATCATGAACGCGGCCAGACACATGCTGGACTCACCGGTTTCCAGCGACCCGGAACTGGCGGCCACCGACCCGAACGCACCCGATGTGGAAGAATTGGCGGAAGCCTTGCGCCCTGCTCTGCTCGACGTGTTTCCGCCCGCCCTGCTCGGCCGGATTGTCACCATCCCCTATTATCCGCTGTCACCGTCCATGCTCGGCTTCATCGTTCGCCTGCAACTCAACCGGATCGTCAAGCGGGTCCGGGAGAACCGGGAGGCCGAACTTGCCTACGGCGAGGACGTGGTCGCCCATATCGTCTCCCTCTGCCGCGACCCGGACAGCGGCGGACGGATGATCGACAACATCCTGACCAATGATCTGCTGCCCAAACTCTCCCGCGCTTTCCTGACCGCACAGATGAATGGGGAAACGATCTCAAGGGTTTCGATCAAGACCGGTGACGACGGTCTGGAAATTCAGCCCGAAGCAGCTGAATAAATTCGAACCGGCGTGCCCGGCTCTGACGTTCTCACGGAGCATTCCCTGAAACGGTCAGAGCCGGGCCGCTACTGCACGCTCAGAATATCGCCGATGGCGACGCGATAGTTCTTGAGGTCATTGCTCGCCACCGATTGGGGCGCGTCCGCACCGGTTTCCATTTCGAAAGCCAGGGGATCGGCCGGTTCGCCGCGCTGACGGATTTCGAAATGCAGGTGCGGCCCGGTCGACAATCCAGTCGTCCCCACATAGCCGATAAGATCACCGGCCTGAACGACCGATCCCAATTCAATGCCGTCCGCAAATTCGTGCATATGAGCATATCGGCTGGTGATGCCGTCCTTGTGGGTCAGTTCGATGAAATTTCCATAGCCGCCGCGGACATCACGATATGTGACCTTGCCGGAAAAAGCCGCCCGGATCGGCGTGCCGGTCGGAGCCGCCCAGTCGACGCCCGCATGCAGGCGCTCCGTCTTCTTGATCGGGTGAAAGCGCATCCCGAATTTCGACGTCAGGACGCCCTTGACCGGCACCAGCATGGCTCCTGACAGGCTGACCTTGCCTCCTTCGTTGACACAGGCAAAGCCCCGATTGCCCGGTGCTTTCAAAACATAGCAGCGCACCGACCAGTCATCTCCCCGGCGTAC
This sequence comes from Labrenzia sp. OB1, assembly GCF_001624695.1. Taxonomy (GTDB): domain Bacteria; phylum Pseudomonadota; class Alphaproteobacteria; order Rhizobiales; family Stappiaceae; genus Roseibium. The sequence continues at coordinate 62,666 of NZ_JSEP01000019.1, forward strand.
GCCGGCGAACAGGACACGCCCACCACCGCGCTTTTCATCCCTCGGCATATCGGTGAACACAAGCGTGAACCGTTCATCCGGTTCAATCGTGCGTTTGAGATCCGTCGTGGGAGCGAGATAGGCTATCGCCTCGCCGACGATGGATGCCGGAACGGCGTTTCGCACCGCCGTCGCATAAAGCCCGTCGATAAGACGATGTTTCTTTGCAGCACCTGCGACCTTATCGGGAGCGTCTTCCTCTTCGACGACAGGTTTTCCGAACCAGGGGTCGGCGCCGTGAACATAGGTATCGCCATCGCGGGACGTCGAAAACGCTGCTGTTCCGAGATATCCGTCCTGACCGTAAAAGGAGATCTGGACGGGCCGGTAATAGTCACCGATACGCCCGAGTTTGTTGGGCATCCTGATGCCTCTTACCGCGATTTTATCGCCCACGATCAAATCGCTTTTCTGAAACTCGTTTGCAGCGAATTCAACAAGAAGCTTGCTGACTTCCTCGTCAAAGCCGTTTGTCTTCAGAAAATCGCCGAGCGTGGTCGTTTCGGAAATTCCGGTGCGGATTTCGATACGGCTCGGCCCCTGACCGATTGGACGCTCGGACAGAAACAGGTTCAAGGTGTCCGTCGGCGGCTTCAGGAAGACCGGCAGATCAGGTGACTGCCCGTCCGCCTGGCTGCTGTCTTCTTCAACCACGATCCCTTCGGCATCATTGCCGCCACCGAAATTGCCGAACTGGAAATCGGTTTCACTGCCCGGTGCGCTGATGATCAGATTGCCGTCCTCGTCCAACATCTGGCTGTCGAGGAAATAAGCGCTTGCCGCGGGCACAAAGGCGGCATCACCCTGCGACGCGCTCGCCGGCACCGGCCTTTCCGTCAATTCTATCCGTTGAGCGGCGGCACCCCGGCCGAGCAGGACCGGATCTCCGGCGAGCGGAATGACAGCGGACATGGCCATGTCGAAAAACGGATCGGCGGGAATATCCAGGTCTTCTTCATTCAGACGCTCCGGTTTGATCTCTTCCCGTGGCGAAGGGTTTTCCCCCTGCCCTGCTTCTTTCAAAGCGGATGAGGCATTCGCGAGCGGACCGGGCACCGCCGCTTCCCCTTTGTTCACCGGTGCGCTCGACGCGGCTGTTTCTTCAGGCGGAGAAAATGAAATCGAGCCGGAAGTAAAAAGATGCGCCAGACCACCGGCCCCCGCCCCCACGATCAGGAACCCTACCGCCATGCCGGCATATAACAGCTTGGAAGACCGCTTCGGCGAGCCGTGAGGAGGTTTTTTCGAGCGAGTTGGCGCCTGCGGGCGGGCAGCTTGTTCCGGACGGTCCTGTGCGCCCTCTGACGTCGCAGATCCCTTGCCGGACGGGCGGATGATGGTCCGGTCGAATTCGGGGCGATGCCCTCCGGGATTCTGATTGTCAGGCCATTGAGCCATGTAGGGACCAACGTCTTGAAGTGAGCTTCAGAAGTCAAAGTATCCTGTCGGCTATCAATTGCCCGAAGGATACTTCATGAAAATCAGATTGCGCTTGAACGATCATGCCGGAGGAGACACCAGGATGCAAAACCGGAACGTATTTCCGTAGAGGAAAAATGGATCACCTTACGGGCGTTCAATTCCTTCAGCATGAGGTTTCGAAAGCAGCTCTATCGCGGGAAATTCAACAGTTTGCTGCGGTCCTGTGCGTCCTTGCCAGCAGAGTCTGCGTCGGTTTTTTCCATATACATTTCAGGTACATCCAGTGTGAACACGGACATATCGGTGCTGAGACCCCGCAATTGGCCAGACCAGATTTCCACTGCGGGATAAGATGCGGGCAGTTTTTCGGCAACCGACCGGCTGACTGCAAGGCGAACCTTCTTTTCCTTGGCGATGGCTTCGATCCGGCTCGCGGTGTTGACAGTCGTGCCCATAACCGTGAAGGAGCGGCGGTGAACGCCGCCAATATCGCCGACCAGAACCGGTCCTGCATTAAGCGCGATACGCAAATCCAGCGGCGGCTGCCCGGTGATTTCCCGTATATGATCCAGCTTGCCGATAATGTCACGGGCGGCATCCACCGCTGCCTTTTCCGGATCTTCGACCAAGTTGGGCGCGTTCCAGACCGCCATGATCGCGTCACCGATATATTTGTCGATATATCCATGATGCGAGGTAATCACCTGGCCGATCGCGTCGAAGCAGGAATTGACCACCCGGACCACATCTCCGTCGGCAAGTTTTTCGGACATCTTGGTGAAGCCGACAATATCGATGAAGGCGACAACAACATTGCGCGTATCGCCGCCAAGTTCAGGCAATTGTTCCGACTGTGCCATCTGTTTGATGACGTCCGGCGCCAGATAATGGCCGAAGAGACGCACGAGCGAACGCTGCCGGCGCTGCAGGATGCCCACCTTGCCGATGCCGGCGACGACCATCGCGCTGACACAGGCAACAGGTGCCACACCCGGAGACAACAGCAAACCGGCTTCCAACCCGACCAGACTGACACCGAGACCGGCGAGGATGCAACCAAGCGCCATGAACGGCAGCGCAACCAGCGGCAGGAGCAAGCCGGTGGCGGCCCCGATGACGGAGAACACAACCGTCAGGGCCGGAAGCGTGCCTGCGGGAGGCGCGACCGCCATCCGATCCGACAGGGCCGCCGCGATCAGGTCCGCCAGGATGAAAACACCAGCGGTGTAGGATCGAACCTGCGGGCGTCCACTTGCCCCGGTCTCCACAAGATCAGCCGGAGTACGGGGCAGGAAGCGATCGGAATAAAGATGCTCGTCCTCATAGGGCAGCAATCCTCCGAAGAGGACTATCCGGCCGTCAACGAAGCGATTCAGATCCTGCCTGCCTGCTTCGGTTTCCTGCATCTTCAGGACATCGAGCACGGAAAGATATGGCGTTGAGGCGGCGAGCCTTGCCGAAGGAATTGCGGTGTAGGCCTCGGGAACCTCGGTGCCGGCCGAGCCGATCAAAGCGTCGATGAGTGAGGAGGAGTCCGATAACGGAAAGTTGGGAGAGTGCCTGCGCACGACACCATCATTTTCAGCCGTAACGGTCACCGAGCGCACACCGCCTGTGCCGGCCGCGGCGGAAAAGGAGCGATGCGGCACACCGATCTCGGTATGCGCGATGAAAACCCTGCCGCGATTCCGATAAAGGAACCTCTGGAAGGGCTGGTCAAAGCCCTTCAGGCGCGCCTCGCCGGTTTCAAGGTCCTTGAAGGCATCGGCGCTATAGGCAAAAACGAAATCATAGCCCAGCGCGCGAGCCCCGGCGTCGAGGACTGCCTGCCCGGCTTCCGCCATGACGGGGGTCATCAGGACACGGGGGATTGGCTCAAGCCTTTCGGAGGCAAGAGCGATCTGGTCAAGGCCGACCACCACCACCGGCGGGGGCGCGGCCTCCTGCGCTGGCGTCAGTATTGCCCGGACCTGAAAAAGCCGGTCTGTAACCCAACCTTCCCAAATGGCCCTTTTGGCGGTCAACCCGATGGCTACGCCCGCACATACCGCTGCGAAGGCGATGACGGCAAAAAGCGTCTTCCGGCCAAGGGCTGGGTCCGCAATCCGGCCACCCGATGTCATTTCACGATGACTACAGCGGTTTTCCGTCCGACCTGTGCCGGATCAATCGTGAATTTACGCATGACCACACCATAGTCGGGAGCCTTGCCTTGCAGGAAAAGCTCGACCTCGACAGCGTCGTTTTCGGCTTCTCTGTCGGGCATTTCAGTCATGATGTTGTCGAGAACATCGAACCGCTTGGGCTCCCCGCCTTCAAAGGAGACAAAGACCGTGTCGTATTCATCGCGCAGTCTGTCGTCGAAGCGCAGCATCAGCGACGCCGCCTTCTTGTTCTCAAGCGCGAGACCGCGCAGTGTAACGGTCAATCCCTTGTTTGCGGTTTCGTCCCCGGTGCCGCTATCGGCCTGGAGGCAATTTCCCGCTCTGAGCACTTCCTGTTGTCCGCCGTCGAGAGCATAGCCTGACGAGGAAACGGTGATCTTGCCCGATTTGACGCGGACCTCCTGACAGGCAGCGTAATCGAGAAGATCGATATGCCCGTCGGAGCCCAGATCAACCTCATCTCCCGGCATCAGTTCCGTGAAGGCCGACACTTGCACCGCCTCGGATTTGTCGAGGATCAGCGCAATGGGGTCTGCAAGTGCCGGACCTGACAGTCCGGAAAATCCCAATGTGAAGGCAGCCGCCAGTCCGGTGGCGTAAAGGCTTTGCCGGACTGGGGCGCGTTTTAGCGAATGCGTCATGACTGTCTCCCAAGTCTATGAACCATATCTCCGGTCCACGTCTTTTGTCCAATGGCATCCTGTGCTCTTGTCGAGTCCAGCGCCGTGCGTGAGCCCAGTTATATCAGAGGAATGGCGGTACAAGTGTGGCTATGGTCACATAAAGGGTTTTAGGCAACAACGGGATACACATCTACCGATTTTGTGTCCGGACTATCCGGCGGGCTCGGTATAAACAGCGGCAATGCCTATGGCGTCCGCGGTTTGGTCGATCAGTTTAAGCATCTGGGGCAGAAGGTCGGCAGAAAGCGGCCATCCATCCAGCGCGGACAGAACCCCGACAAGCCGGGGCATCGGGTTGGACGAGCGCACCATAACGATGTGATCGGCTCCGAAAGGCAGGGCGGCGCGCAAGTTGAGGACATAGGGATTGCCCGCTTCAACGGATGTGTCCTTGCCGAGTGGATCGGCAATCCTGTCCGGGGCCAGCACCCGCAGCGTCCCGTCCGCTTCCAGTGCGAAGACCGCCATATATCCTTCTTGCGCGGATGTCAGACCAACCTTGAAAGGTGAGCCTTCCGGAATATGGCCAACAGCAGGCTGCAAGGTGCCTTCAATCGGCTGACGGTCTCTGGACAGGGCATAAAGATCTGACAGAAACACCCATTTGGTGACCACTTCGGAAAAGCGGTCGGCGTTCCCGGCCCCACCTTTGAGAACCACATCGCCGAACTTTGTCAGCACATCGCCTTCTTCCACATCCCAGAAGAGATCCGCATTCCCCTCCCCCATGACCTTCACCCGCCCCTGATGCTTCAAGGAGAGACTTTCAAGAAGGGGATCGGCAGTCCCGGTACTGGCGGCCAGCGTCAGGCCGTTTGTGCTGCGGTCGAATATGGCGCCGTCAACCCTGGGCAGAACCGCCGCACGGGTTTCACCGCCGATGCTGAGGCTCGGGGATTGACGGCCCTCGGTCGCCACGCGCACTGTTTCCTTCAGAAACCGGCTGAGTTCGGCCATGGAGATACCGCCGTCGCGGTCCAGATCCGCTCTTCCCTCCACCCCGCGCGCAAAGGCCCAGCTCAGTGCCCCTCGCGGTTTGCCGCCGATGAGCAGTTCCGGGATTACCTGACCGTCGACAGTTGCTCCGACGTAGATGACATTGTCGAGGTCTTCCAGATCCTCACCAGGGGCGCCAGCTTGTGCCAGGCCCGGTGGCAGCGGTGTGGATCTCAATACATCGTCCTCAAATGGCGGCAAACCGACCAGACGCGTTCCAAGCCGCTTGATCCGCGGATCTATCGATCTGGTCATTGTGCCGGAATGGCAGCTGTCGGCAAGGACCAGAACGCTGCGCCCACCGGCGGCACGCAGCATGGCGGCCACATCATCATCGCGCAAACGCTCACCGTTCCCGGGCGCGGCCACATCGAAACCCGCCAACAGGAAAACCTCGTCGAACCCGTCCTCCTCAGATCCCGCCAGCCACTCGGGCTCCTGCGCCCCATGCCCGGCATATGACAAAACAAGAACATCCTCGGGACCGGACCGGGAGATCAATCCCTGCCAGGAAGACAGGACTGCAGCACGGGTGGCCTCCCCATCGTAAAGCGCCGTCAGATCTCGCACACCGGCCGCTTCGAGCGTCTCGGCAATGTCACGCCCATCATTGACCGCACCTTTCAGCGGCGAGACATGCTCATAAGCATCGATACCGATGACAAGAGCCCGCCATTCGCCCGCCATGGATGGCACAGCGAACAGCAACAGACACACAAGGCCAAGGCTACCGTGCGCGAGCCATTGTCCGGTTCTCATACGAAACGGAATTCCCATGGGAGTGTCTCTTCAATCAGGGTTCTGGTCCGGGTCAGCCCCAAGAACCGCCACCACCACCACCGGGGCTGCCACCGCCTCCACCGCCGCCGCCGCTGCTTCCTCCACCGCCTCCACCGCCGCTACTGCCGCCGCTGCTTCCGCCGCCACTATTTCCGCCGCTGTTGCCGTTGTTGGTATCGCGCGCCGCAGGATCGTTGATTGGATCGATAGTGCCGGTACCGGACTGTTGCTGGGTCTGGCAACCCGTAAGCACAAACATGGCCAAAGCCGTGAGTGAAGCTGCATACAAAAGTGATTTCATAATTTCTCTCCTTAAAACAAATCGTAGCGCGGGCGATCTTGTTCCCACTGGTGCTTGACCAACGAGATCAACGCTTCATCCCCTTGAACAGGCTGCCGTCCGGAAGCCTTGAAGAAATTTACAAGGGCATCCCGGGTCTTCCGTCCCGGCTGGCCATCCACCGGCCCGGGTTCATAGCCGAGATCCGTCAGAGCCTGCTGCAAGACCTTGGCCTTTAGCCCGCGGCTCGCCTTGCCCAGCGCTTCCCTGCCGTTTTCCGCCGCCTGTGAAGACGGGTCCACGGCAACGGCCATGGCCAGCATTCTTATCCGGTCGCGGCCGGCCGCTTCTCCCGATTGCTCTCCCAGCATGAATGCGGTGTTGAAGGCGCCCCAGGCGTCGCCGCGCAAGGCGCTTTCACGGAACCATCTTGTCGCTTCCGCAGCATCTTTTTCCACGCCCTGACCGTTGAAGTAGAGCAGCCCGATGGCGGTGCCCGCGGCGGGATGACCGCCTTCATGGGCCTTCCTGAACCAACCGAGCGCGGCCTCAAAGTCTTGAGGCACGCCTTTGCCATCCCGGTAAAGCGTTCCCATGTTCAGGAAGCCGTAAATGTCGTTTCGTCCGGCTGACCTGTTGTAATAATAAACGGCCCGGTCGACGTTTTCGGCCACATGCTCGCCGTTCAGATAAAAGCCGCCGATGGCATTGTAGGAAAACGTGTGTCCGGCCTCGACGGATTGCAGAAGTTTTTCCAGACCGTCCTTCTCGTTCTGGGCCGTCCCGTCTCCCCTGATCTCAGCCAGCCCGAGCGAGTGCAGCGCATAGGCGTCGCCGCGTTCGGCAGCCTTGCGGTACAGTTCCACAGCCTTTTCCCGATCCCGGTCAATTCCGGCCCCCAGGAAATACATGCGGCCAAGCACCTGGCCGGCCCGCACATGCCCCATCTGGTAGGCCTGCTCGAAATAGGCAATCGCCTGATCGAGATCGCCAGCCGCGAAAGCCCCGCGCCCGCGCTGAAACACAAAGCGGCCGATTTCCGGATAGGCTTCCATTGCTGAGGCACAGGCTGTGTCGATCGCCCGGGGATCAAGATCGTTCGCCAGACGTCCTTCCGTGACTGCCTGAAGATCAAACGGCTGCGTTGCAAGCTGATCGCAACGGTCCACACGCGGTTGAACGATCTGGGTGATGGTTCTGAGTGACCCGCCGGTTTCATTCGGAAGTTCGAGCTTGAATTCGCGTGCTTCGCGCTCGCTGCCGATCTGGGGCCGGACCGTCAGGGACGCCAGCGCCGACACGGGAAAGCGGTCTCCCGCCTGAAGCAGACGGCCCTCGGAAGAAAGCTGCAGATCGCTATCGACGGACACGACTTTCAGCCAGTCGCTGGTTGCCGGAAGTCCCTCCACAGGCGCTTCGGAGTAGACCTCAACCGGACCGACGCCGATGTCGGCCTCCACTGTACCTGCGGTCGATCTTTCCGTCAGCCAGGCCAATACCGCTGCCAGGCGCGCCTTCAGGTCCTCCCGAAGACCATCTTCCGCAACTGGAGCCGCTGTCTGTGCAACCGTGATCGAGGCAATGGCGGAGACGCTGCTGCCCCACTGGTCTGTCACTTCGTAACCGATCAGTTCCACATTTCCGGCGTCAGCGCCGGTTGGAACGAACTGAAGTCCGGCAAGCTCTTCGGCCTTGAGAACATCGCCCTCGGCAACGGACTTACCGTCCGCCAACTGCAATTTTCCCTTTTCCGGCGCCAGGGTCAGCTTGGCTTCAAGCGTTCCGCCCTCCGGCTGCACCGGTGCCGGAATGTTGAGCGCGACCGCTGTGCTGCCGGCGGGGACGCTGACACGGTGATGTGCAGTGACGATGGGTTCCGGTTTGGGAGGCACGAAGTAGAAACTGGTGACAAGCGTTGAGTCCTCATAGGGGATCTGCTGCCCCCCGGTCTTGCGGACAACTTCGTCCCGGACCCTGGTCATCAGGTCCTTGATCTCAAGCTTCGGATCGAGGGCATTGCCGACCACTGAGGAGGTGAACGGACTCATGGGTCCGTCCCCGTCATAGGCGACCTGGCCCGGACGGGTGGCGTAGGAGATGAAGGTCCCAAGCTTGTTGGGAATCCGGCGGAGCCCCCTCGTCTTTCCGAGCGCATATTCCTGTTCACCCCAAAACAGGCTCGCGATTTCGAAAGGATTGTCCCTGCAGGCATCCAGCATGACGATCTGCAGGCTTGACGCGGCTTTCATGTAATCGAGCAGATGAGAGACCTTGAGACTTTCAAACTCAAGGTCGTATTGCGATGACAATTTTGCATCGACAGGCAGTATGAAGTTCGCGTCACCGACCTGAAGGGCATGGCCCGAATAATAGAAAAGGGCTGTATCGCCATCATTGAGTTCGCGCAGGAACCGGCGGACGACCTCCTCCATTTCCTTCTTGTCGAGATCCATTCCGAGCGTGACATCGAAATCGGCCTTTCGAAGGATACGCGAAATTTCCTTTGTGTCGTTCAGCGGGTTTACCAGGGGCTCCACGTATTGGTAGTCCTGATTTCCGATCACGAGCGCGACCCTCCGGCCCGCTTCCTGCGCGGAGGCGGTCAGTGAAGTCGAGCCGGCCAATGCCAATCCGAGTGGCAGGCTGAGCAGCCCGAAGCGCACGGCTCGCCGCAAGCGGGCGGCAGGCTTCGAAACCACTCGGGTTGAATGTCGAGCGCAAAGAGGCAGATTATACCGATTGGTCATAACGTTCCCAATGTTGAAATCCGTATTTCTCTTTATAGGCCCTTGAGCCCTTGCCGGACTGTGACGAACCGCACACTCCATTCGATCCGGTCCGATTGCCGCCAATGCCGCAGAAATTGGATGTTGCCCGGGAAAATTCCCTCGGTTCTCTAAAATGTATAAAGGCATTACGCTGGGTAAATTGATGCACACTTGCTGCCTGGACGCAAGCCGGGTTCCCTCTGAAAGTCGGGATTTATCTTTTACGTCTTCTATTTGCGGGCTTACGGCGGTTTTCAAGTCCACCCGAGTCAAATTAGTCTGCCGCCAGCCATATAGAAAATCTGACGCTTGGAGCCATCATGTCCGGACCCCTTGAGATTCGCACCCTGCGGGAAGACGAAATGCATATTGCGCTCGAGTTGGCGCGGGATGAAGGCTGGAACCCGGGCCTTGAGGACGGGAAAGTCTTTTATGCGGCTGATCCGGGTGGTTTTTTCGCCGGTGAGGTTTCAGGCGAACTCGTCACTGTCATTTCAGCCGTTCGCTACGGCAACGAGTTCGGCTTTATCGGTTTTTATATCTGCAAGCCCGGCCACCGCCAGAAGGGCTACGGCCATCGGATCTGGCAGCAGGCCCTGGACTATCTTGGCCCCAGACTTTTGGGCCTCGATGCAGTCAAGGAACAGACAGCCAGCTATGCCGAACACGGCTTCAGGCCGGTTTACCGCAATGTCCGTCAAGCCGGCATTTCCCTGTGCGACACTCCGATGGATCCGCGATTGGCACCACTCGGCCAGGGAATTTTCCCGTCAATCCGGGATTATGACCGGCGGTTCTTCCCAGGTCCGCGAATGGACTTCCTGAAGCTCTGGACCGCACCGATGCTCGAGACCCGCAGAGGCTTCGCCTTCGCCGAAGATGGCGTTGTGAAAGGCTATGGCGTCATCCGTCAGTGCCATGAAGGCTACAAGATAGGGCCGCTCTTTGCCGACACACCCGAAATCGCCGATACGCTCTTCCGTGCGCTCGCCGGGCAAGTCAAGGGTCAGCCGATCGTTCTCGATACGCCGGAAGCCAATGCGGCCGCACTCCTGCTTGCGGAAAGATACGAGCTCTCGCCGGAGTTCGAGACTTTCCGCATGTATCGCGGAACGGCTCCGGACCTGCCGCTCGATCAGATGTTCGGTATCACGACCTTCGAACTCGGCTGACTGCAATCAGCCCTGCGCATTGCGGTAGGCGAGGATCGCACCGGCCAGGTCTTCCAGGGCCGCGCCGACAGATTTGAACAAGGTAATCTCATCGCCGGACTGACGGCCCGGGTGTTCGTTCCTGCAGAGTTCGTAAAGATCCGCCTTTACGTCGTCCTTCGATATTACTCCGGAGCTGAGCGGCTGAACGATGTCGCCTCCTTCGGAAAGGCAGCCATCTCGCGTATCGACGAAAATCCGGGCACGCCGGATGAGGTCGTCGTCGCTTTCGCGCATGCTGGGCTTGAATGCCCCGACCAGATCCACATGAGTGCCCGGTTTAACGGCTTTGCCGCTGATCAGAGGCTCAATTGACAATGTCGCCGCGCTGACGATATCCGCGTTACCGATCGCCTCTTCAAGGTTCGCGGCGGCATTGACCGTCACCGGAAACCGCGCCCTGAGGTCTTGAGCCAGCGCTTCGGCCTTCTCCAGGGAACGTCCCCAGACGGTGACCTCTTCTATCGGCCGGACCGCCATATGGGCCGCCACAAGGTTGGCCGCCAGACGGCCGGCCCCCACCACCAGCAGATGCCGGGCGTCGGAACGGGCCAGATAACGCGCTGCCAGGGCGGATGCGGCCGCTGTGCGGCGGGCCGTCAACTCACCGCCGTCGACCAGCACCAGCATCGCGCCGGTGCGCGCATCCGACAGAAGATACTGTGCGGAGACGGCCGGCAGATTGCGCGTCGAGTTGCCCGGCATCACATTGACGACCTTCACCCCGGCGAAGCTGCCCGGCAGCCAGGCGGGCATCAGGAGCATCGTGGCATCCGGCTCGCCGGGCACAGCCATGTCGTGATGGTGGCGCGTCGGCATTTCGCAGCCCGTGCGGAACATGTCCGCCAGCGCATCGATCAGTTCCGGAAAAGGTAAAGCATTGCGGGTCTGGTCTTCGGACAGCAGCAGCATCAAGGGCCAATCTGTATCGGTTGTGTGGTGGGCCGAAAGTCACATCCGCATGATGCAACGGGTGTTCCATTGGCGTCGACTGATCGTCTTAGGAACGTTCACTTCAACCGTGCCGGCGCATCTTGCGTCAACCCAGATCGAAAATCATCATCACATAGGCTGCAAACAGCGCAAGGTGAACCGCGCCCTGGAGATAATTGGTTGTCCGGGCACCGAAAGTCAGCATGCTGACGACAAGCGTCAGAAGCAGGAGGATGATTTCCGGCGCTTCAAGGCCCAGTTCAACCCTAAGCCCCATTATCCACCCGACAAGCAACACCGCCGGCACTGTGAGGCCGATGGTCGCCACAGCGGAGCCGAGACAAATATTGACCGCCCGCTGAAGCTTGTTTGCCACAGCAGCCTGCAAGGCGCTCAGGCCTTCCGGCATAAGGACAAGCGAGGCGACGATAAAGCCGCTCAATGCGAGAGGCGCACCCAGTCCGTCCATGCCGAAATCGACATAAAGCGCGAGTTTCTTGGAAAGCAGAATGATCGGCAGCAGCGCACCGAAAAGGCCCAGAATGTGAAAGGGGACCGACCGGACTTCACCGCCATGATGCCCGTCGTCGCCGCTATTTGTCACTTTGGCTTCACCAACTACCGGCTGACGAAAAATGTTGCTGTGGGTAACGGTCTGCATGGCGAGGAAGACACTGTAGAGCAAAACAGACATGACCAGTTCAAAGCCGGTCTGAAGTCCCGAGAGTGCGCCTCCCGGAGCGGATTCCGTTATTCTCGGCAGCACAAGAGCAAAGATCGAAAGGGGCACCAATATAGAAAGAAACGCATTCGCACCCTGCAGATTGTAGGTCAGATTCTTGTGACGTAACCCTCCCAACAGCAGGCAAAGGCCGACCAGCCCGTTCAGGACGATCATCACCACGGAAAACATGGTTTCGCGCGCCAGCGTCGGCACGGCGTCACCGGACAACATGATGGCGACGATCAGTGCAACCTCGATCCCGATCACAGCAAGTGTCAGGATCAGGGTACCGAAAGGTTCCCCGAAGATCGTTGCAAGGCATCCGGCATGCCTCACCACGGAGAAGGCGCACCACAGGACAGAGGCGAAAATCACGCCCAGAAGGATCAACGAAACGCCGACACCAACCGTTTCCGGTTTCAGACTGTCGCCTACAAGCGTGAAAGCTGCGAATAGTAGAAAGGCAACTAGACTGGACAATTCGGATCTGAAGACGCTCACAGGCTATTCCCGGCTGAAGAATTGCAAAAATCGGTGACCGAACTATAGGCTGCGTCCAGTTTTCCCCGCAACAGAGCGATACCGCTCACTCATTATTGATAAATTTGTCCACAAAAAAAGACCGGTGCTGGTTGCACCGGTCTTTGAGTTCCAGGGGTCAAGCTCGCTTGCGACGCTCCAGATCCGGAGGTCTGCAAATCAGCTTAACCTGTTTATCTAATTCATCTTTTCCTGTCGCATGAGGCATGCACACAAACAAATCCAACTAGATGGCAAGATACTCCTGCCGCAGTTCAGCATTGTCGAGCACTTCCTGCGCCGCTCCGTCGAAGACCACCTCGCCCATATCCAGAATCACCGCACGGTCCGCGAGATGAAGAGCCGCAATCGCGTTCTGCTCGACGATGATGGTTGTGATGCCCAGATCCTTGACACCTTCCAGAATGCGCTCGATCTCCTGCACGATCACCGGCGCCAAACCTTCGTAGGGCTCATCGAGAAGAAGCAACTTGATGTCGCGCGCAAGAATGCGAGCCAGAGCGAGCATCTGTTGCTCGCCGCCGGACATGGTCACGGCGTCCTGCGCCCTGCGTTCGGCAAGGCGCGGGAAATGGTCGTAGATCCGCTCTATCGACCAGCCCTTAGGTTCGGCAATCTGTGACAATTGAAGGTTTTCTTCAACGGTCAGGCCGGAGATTATGCAACGGTCTTCCGGCACAAGCCCGACGCCCAGTCTTGCTGCCTGGTAACTCTTCATTTCGTGCAGCGGCTTGTGATCGAGCCAGATTTCGCCATGGGTCAGGGTGGGATTGTCCATGCGGGCGATTGTCCGCAGCGTGGAGGTCTTTCCCGCGCCGTTACGGCCAAGCAACGCGAGGATCTCGCCTTCCCGCACGTCGAAATTCACCCCCTGGACGATATAGCTTTCACCATAATAGGCGTGAACGTCCCAGGCCGAAAAGAATGCCGGCGCTGTTCCCTGCGCCCTGCGCGGCTGCACACCCGGCGCGGTTCCGCCCGAGAAACGGTCTTCAGTGATGGTCACAGGTGTGCTCCTCCCAGATAAGCTTCCTGAACGCGCGGATCGCCCTTGATTTCTTGCGGTTTGCCTTCGCAGATCACGGTACCTTGTGCCAACACACTGACCTTGTCCGCAAGCGAGAAGACCACATGCATATCGTGTTCGATGACCACCTTGGTGATCCCGCGATCGCCGATGCGCTTCAGGAGATCGATCGTGTTGTTGGTGTCGGCGCGTGACATGCCTGCTGTCGGTTCGTCCAGCAGCAGAAGCTTCGGATCCTGAACCAGGCACATGGCAAGCTCCAGACGCCGCTTGTCACCGCGTGACAGAGATGCCGCGATCATGTCCTTCTTTTCCGCAAGACCTACGTCCTCGAGCATATGCATGGACTTGTCATGGATCTCCGCGTCCCGGTCGAGACGTTTGAAGGCGTGCAGCGCGAATTCGCCATCGCGCCTTGCCATAGTCGGAATCATGACGTTTTCCAGCAGCGTGAGGTCACTGAAGATTTCGGGCGTCTGAAACACCCGCGAGACGCCTGCCTGATTGATCTTGTGCGCCTTGAGCCCGATCAGCGAGGTATCGCCGAACATGACTGTTCCGGTATCGGGGATAAGACGGCCGACAAAACAGTTGAGCAGTGTCGACTTTCCTGCACCATTTGGCCCGATGATGGCGTGAACCATGCCCTCTTCAACGGCCAGGTTTACGTCGTGGAGGGCCTTCAGGCCGCCAAAGGCCTTGTTCACGCCCGAGACTTTCAGAATTTCCATCAGTATTTTCCTTAATCGGCTGGCGCTGCGGCACCGCGTGATTCTGACTTCCCGGAGGAGCGCTTGAACAGGCGCCCGATCCTGGAGAAGCCTTCCATTAGCCCACCCGGCAGGAAGATCACGATCAGCATGAACAAGACCCCCAAGGTCAGATGCCAACCTTCACCCACGAACAGACTGGTCACCGAGACGACCGGCACTTCGATGAAATCGGGCAGGAACCCGAAAATCTCATGCAGGGTCTGATCGTTGAATGCGGAGAAGATGTTTTCGAAGTACTTGATCAGCGCCGCGCCGAAAATCGGGCCCAGCAAGGTACCGGCACCGCCGAGAATGGTCATCAGAACCACCTCGCCCGAGGCAGTCCACTGCATGCGCTCCGCTCCCGCCAGCGGGTCGGTGATGCACAGCAGAGCACCGGCCAGACCGGCATACATTCCCGAGATCACAAACGCCGCAAGGGTGTAGGGACGCGGATTGAGGCCCGTGTAGTTCATCCTGTTCTGATTGGTCTTCACGGCCCGCAGCATGATGCCGAAGGGCGAACGGAAGATCCGCTGGGCGATAAAGAAGGCGATCAGCAGGACTATCGCGCAGAAGTAGAACCCCGCGTAGCCGGTCATCTCTATACCGAACAGGTTGGCGATCAGCGGGCCATCCACAGCATTCGAGGAATCGAACAGACGCGGGTCGGTCCGCAGGACCCGCAGGCCCGTTTCCCCGTTGGTGATCGGCGTCAGCACGGAATAGGCCAGGTTGTAGGACATCTGCGCGAAGGCGAGCGTCAGGATCGAAAAGTAGATGCCCGAACGGCGCAGCGAGACATAGCCGATCAGCAGAGCGAAAATCCCGGATGTGATCACAGCCACAATCGCCGCAGGGACCGGATTCATGCCGAGCAGCTTGAAGGTCCAGACGGCCGAGTAGGAGCCAACCCCGAGAAACGCAGCGTGTCCGAAGGAGAGATATCCCGTCAGACCGAAGAGCAGGTTGAAGCCGGTCGCGAACAGACCGTAGATCATGAACTTTTGCAGCAGGTCCGGGTAGCCGGCACCGATCGGCGCCAGCCAGATCGGCATAGTAAGAACGGCGATGGCGAACACGACGAAAAAGATCCAGTCGCGCATGGGAGAAGTTTTACTTGTCATGTTTTTAGTTCTCCATGACGCCTTTACGGCCCATCAGCCCGCGCGGACGCACGAGTAGAATGACCACTGCAACGAGATAAATGATGATCTGATCGATGCCGGGCAGGATCGCTTTCACTTCGTTCATGGAAGCGAAGGACTGCAGGATGCCGAGCAGGAAGCCGGCCGCGACGGCGCCGGGCAACGAGCCCATTCCACCGACAACAACGACAACGAAGCTGAGCACCAGGAAGTCCATGCCCATGTGATAGTCCGGCGGCAGGATCGGCGTGTACATGACCCCGGCCAAGCCGGCGACGACGGCCGCGATCGCAAAGACGACCGTGAAGCGACGTTCGATGTTGATACCGAGAAGACCGACCGTATCGCGATCCGCCATGCCGGCGCGCACGACCATTCCGAAGGTGGTGAATTGCAGAAAGGCGAAAACAGCGGCTATCACGGCACCGGCAAACGCCAGATAGACCATTCGCCAGTAGGGATAGACGATGACGCCCGGATCGAAACCGAATATCGACCCGATATCGGCCGCGCCGCGCACCAGGTCAGGCGCTGACTGCGGGATCGGGTTGGCGCCGTAGATCGCCTTGATGATCTCCTGAAGCACAATCGCCAGGCCGAATGTCACCAGGATCTGGTCGGCGTGCGGGCGTTTATAGAAATGCTTGATCAGGCCGCGTTCCATGACGAAGCCGATCAGCAGCATCACCGGCACTGCGAGCAGTATGGACATGGGCACGGAGTAATTGAGCATCCATGTGCCGAAGTCCCCCAGCATTGCCTCGACATAGGGCGTCCGGATTTCCAGAGGCGAGCCCCAGGCCGTGGTCTTGGTCGGATCCGTGGTCACGACCTCCAGACTGAGCAGCTTGTTGAAGGTGACCGCACAAAAGGCACCCAGCATGAACAACGCCCCGTGGGCGAAGTTCACCACCCCGAGGGTTCCGAAGATAAGGGTCAGACCCAGAGCGATGAGCGCATAAGCGCCGCCCTTGTCCAGCCCGTTGAGCAATTGTAGAAGAATCACATCCATTGTTCTGCCGCTTTTTGCCTGGAGCAACCTGCATTGATGAAGCATATTGCTCCAACACCTTGGGGTCGATTAACTATTCCGCTTTTACACCATTTCACAAGAAAACGGGTTGATCTGAAACAATCTGCTTTCAGGTAATCACAGATTGATTCAACACTTTGGAACCGGCCAACTATTCCGCTTCGTCGCTTGTTTTACAAGAAACGGTTGAACCGTAGGCATCCTGCGCTCGGCAACACCAAACGCGATGCACCAAAAGGAACGGCAGCCGCCGGCTGTTAGGCGCCGGCGGCTGCCGTCATTCACGCATCAGGCGCCGTTGTTGCAGGTACCCAGTTCGCCACCGAGCATGTCCGCAGGATACTCAACCTGAGACCGCGGGGTCACTTCGACGACTTCCAGAAGGTCGAACTGCGAGGTCGGGTTTTCCTTACCCTTCACAACCAGAACGTCCTTGAAGCACTGGTGGTCATCGGCCCGGTACAGGGTCGGTCCGTTGCCCATGCCGTCAAACTCGAAGCCTTCCAGAGCCGCTGCGATCGCGCAGGGGTCGAAGGTTCCGGCCCGCTGTGCGGCATCCGCATAAAGCAGTGCCTGAACATAGCAGGTGTGAGCTGCCTGGCTCGGCGGGAAGCCGTATTCCTGACCGAAGGACTTCACGAAGGCTTTCGAGCCTTCATCCTGCAGCGACCAGTGCCAGTTGGTGGAGCCGAAGATGCCCTTGACGTTCTCACCGGCACCCTGCGCCATCAGGCGGGAGTACAGCGGAACGATGATGACAAAGTCCTTGCCGTTGACCTGCTTGTCGCGCAGACCGAACTGGACTGCCTGGGTCAGGGAGTTCACCATGTCCTTGCCGTAGTGGTTCAGGACCAGAACATCGGCGCCGGAGTTCAGAACCGGAGTGATGTACTGCGAGAAATCACCTGCGCCGAGCGGAGTGCGAACCGCAGCGGTTGTCTCCCAGCCCATGCCTTCGGTGTATTTCTTGATGGATTCTTCCTGAGACCAACCCCAGGTATAGTCGGCGGTCAGGTGATAGGCCTTGCGATCGGTGCCGTAGTTGTTCTTGAGCACCGGTGCCAGAGCCGCACCGGACATTTCCGTGTTGAAGAAGTGACGGAAACCGTTCTTGCGCTTGTCCTTGCCCGTGGTGTCGTTGGAGTGGGTCAGACCCGCCATGAAGATGACGCCTGCTTCCTGGCAGAGCGACTGCACGGCAATAGCCACACCGGAAGACGAACCGCCGGTGATCATCACCGCACCGTCCTTCTCGATCATCCGCTTCGCGGATGCGCGGGCAGCATCGGATTTGGTCTGCGTGTCGCCGGTCACATAAGCGACCTTCTTGCCGTTCACGCCGCCCTGAAGTTCCTTGGACGAGAACGTATTCAGGAGACCGCCGTCGCCCTCACCGTTCAGGTGCTTCACGGCGAGCTGATAAGCGCGCAGTTCGTCGGCACCCTCATCGGCATAAGCGCCGGTCTGCGGTACGTTGAAGCCGAGGACAACTTCTGCCCCTGTCGGCTCGTTCAGGTAGCCCGCGGACCAGGCACCGCTCGTGAAAATGGTCGGCGTTGCCAGGGCAGCACCACCCATTGCACCGGCGCGCAGGATTGAACGGCGGTTTAGGGGTTTACGAATCAAGCTCATACTTTCCTCCCAGAAAGGCACGGCGGTCCACCTCGGACACGCCTGCTGTGGCTGTTCAGCCGCAAGCAATCCTGGCTGTTCCCCGGTCCGGAACTCCGGCTCCTCCGCGCCAAAATTGCAAGCTGCGGAGACTGTAAAAAAATGAACAGCAATTCAGCAATACGACTATCGGCGCGCATCCGCCGCCAACACATTAGACTTTCGAAGTAACCGCGACTATTATTTGCAGCTAAATATTGCGTCGCACCATTTATATTTTCTTTTTTATACATACACTTAGTTGCAATACTTTCTGCACCGCAAAAAACGCTTAACACCCCAAGGAAAATGAAATCACACACTCGAAATTAGACGAAAGTCCTATGTTTCTCCCGCAAATTTGCTTCAGCCCGGGAAATTGACGCTGACGCGGGCGCGAAGATATGGTCGCAACCGCCACGTATCCCAACAGATCTTCCCTCAAGAGGCCGCCTCCAACATGACCATTCTGACGTCTCTCGACCAGCTCCATGCGCATTACGGCGAACCGGGTGAAGCCTCCCTCGTGAAGGAAATCGACCACCTCAGTCCCGCCTACAGGACAATCGTCGAAGCCTCACCGTTCTGCGCCCTGACAACCTGCGGCCCCGAAGGACTGGATTGCTCTCCGCGCGGCGATGAAGGTGCTGTCGTCCGAATCAGCGACGACAGAACCCTGTTGTTGCCGGACCGGCGTGGAAACAACCGGATCGATTCCCTGCGCAACATCGTGCGCGATCCCCGCGTTTCGCTGATGTTCATCATCCCCGGCTGGAACAACGTCCTGCGCATCAACGGCACAGCCGAGATTTCCGTCGATCAGGAGTTGCTGGCAAGCTTTGAAAAGGAAGGCAAGCAACCCCGCTCGGTGATCGTCATCTCCATAGCTACGGCCTACTTTCAATGTGCCCGGGCGATCATGCGCGCGCGCCTTTGGGACGCCGGTGTCCAGGTTGCCAACGGCGCATTGCCGACCCCGGGAACGATCATGCATGAAATCAGGAACAGCTTTGACGGCAAGACATATGATGAGGCATGGCCAGAACGCGCAGCAAAAAGCATGTGGTGACGGACACCGCCAACCGGGCGGCGCATCGCAGCTGCGCGCACATGCGCCTGGATTTATATCGCGGACAGGCTGTGAACCTTCCCTTCCCGCACCATATCTGAAATACCCGGATCTGAACTATCCGGCCTGTTAGTCATTCCAGAGGATCTCATGACCGCTAACCCGATGCTCGCCGATTGGACCACACCATTCGAACTGCCGCCGTTCAGCGACATCGAACCGGTTCATTTCGAGGAAGCCTTCGATGTCGCGATGGCGGAGGCCCGCAAGGAGACCGACGACATTGCCAATCAAGACGCGGAGCCGACCTTCGCGAACACGATCGCCGCCCTGGAAAAGTCCGGCGAGCTGCTTTCACGTGTCGCGCGGACCTTCTTCAATCTGACTGGCGCTCACACCAGCGCGGCCATTCAGAAGATAGAACGCGACATCTCTCCGAAGCTGGCCAGGCATTCCTCGAATATGCTGTTGAACGCAAAGCTCAACAACAGGGTTGCGGCGCTGTGGGAAAAGCGTGATGCCCTGCAACTGGACACCGAGGAATTGCGGGTTCTGGAGCGTTACATGAAGATGTTTCAGCGCGCAGGAGCCGGGCTCGATGCAGCGGGCAAAACCCGGATGGCGGAAATTTCCCAGCGCCTTGCGACGCTTGGCACCCAATTTTCCCAAAATGTCCTGAAGGATGAATGCGACTATCAACTTGTTCTGGAAACAGAGCAGGATCGCGCCGGATTGCCTGACTTCCTGCTTGGCGCCGCGGCTGAGGCAGCAAAGGAACGCGGCCTGGAGGGCAAGCACGTCATCACCCTTGCGCGCTCTTCCATTGAACCATTCCTGCAGTTTTCCACCAACAGGAGCTTGCGTGAGGAAGCCTTCAGGGCGTGGTCGGCGCGCGGTGAGAATGGCGGTCAAACCGACAACAGGCAAATTATCAACGAAACACTGTCGCTCAGAGCGGAGAAAGCAAAGCTCCTCGGCTTTGACACCTTCGCCGCCTATAAACTCGACGATACGATGGCAAAGACTCCCGCCAATGTGCGAGACCTGCTGACCAGGGTCTGGGCGCCGGCAGTTTCCCAGGCGCACGAGGAAGAAGCCAAACTTTCCCGAATGGCTCAAAACCACGGCGAAAACCACAAGATCGAAGCGTGGGACTGGCGGTTCTATTCCGAGAAGGTCCGTAATGCCGAGCATGATCTGGATGAGTCCGAGATAAAGCCGTACCTGCAGCTCGACAATATCATCCAGGCGGCCTTCGACACCGCGAACCGCCTCTTCGGTCTTACCTTTGAAGAGCTCAAGGGCCTCCCCGTCTATCATCCCGACGTTCGCGTCTTTGAGGTCAAGAAGAACGGCAAACATGTCGGGCTTTTCCTGGGCGACTATTTCGCAAGATCGTCGAAGCGGTCCGGCGCCTGGATGAGCGCCTTCCGGTCACAGCACAAACTGGATGGCGAGGTGACGCCCATCATCGTCAATGTGATGAATTTCTCCAAAGGCGCGCCGGGTGAAGCCACCTTGCTGACGTTCGATGACGCGCGCACGTTGTTCCACGAATTCGGCCACGGTCTGCACGGCCTGCTGTCCGATGTGACCTACCCGTTCATTTCAGGAACCAGCGTCGCGCGCGATTTCGTCGAGCTTCCCTCGCAGCTTTACGAGCATTGGCTATCGGAACCGGACATCCTCTCCCGGTTTGCGGTTCACTACAGGACAGGCGACCCCATGCCGAAGGCGCTTCTGGACAAGCTGCTGGCGGCCAGCAACTTCAACAAGGGCTTCGAGACGGTCGAATATATCTCGTCCGCGCTGATCGATCTTGAAATGCACCTGCTGGACGCCCCTTCGGGGCTCGACATCGCGGAATTCGAACGCCGGGAACTCGACACCATCGGCATGCCGTCGGCGATCACAATGCGCCACCGTATTCCCCACTTTCAGCATGTGTTTTCCGGCGACGGATATTCCGCGGGCTACTACAGCTACATGTGGTCAGAGGTGATGGACGCGGACGCCTTTGAGGCCTTCACGGAAAAGGGAAATGCATTCGATCCGCAAACGGCGGAAAAGCTCCTGACACACATCTACTCGGCGGGTGGTCGTCAGGACCCAGATGAAGCCTATGTGGCCTTCCGGGGACGCGCGCCGAAAATCGATGCGCTTCTGGAAAAACGCGGCTTCGCCGCCTGACGGGAGCGCTTGATGAAACCGATGCATTCCGAAAACCAGCCCGTTGCGGGGGCGACGACCTCGGCCTTCCTGCGTCTCTGCCTCGTCCTGTCAGGACTTGCCGGCGCTCTTGGCGTCATAAGTCTGGCCATGTCCGCGCATGCGTCCGCGTCGTCGCTGCTGCAAACCGCGGCGCAACTGCTTTTGCTGCACGCACCGGTGTTTCTCGGGCTCGGCATCCTCGCCCAGATACGCAAGGTACTGTTCCTGCCCATGGTCTTGCTGCTTATGAGCTCAGGGTTGATCCTCTTTTGCGGCGATATGTTCGCGCGCGTCATTCTGGAGCAGAGACTGTTTTCCATGGCCGCGCCGATTGGCGGCATGCTGGTGATCCTGGGGTGGCTGGTGCTCGCTCTCAGTGCTTTACGTGTCAGACCCAAGTGATTAAAAGCGGACGAACTGGAATCGCGGAGCATGCCGGGTTCGAACGAACACGGTCAGGATGCTCACAAACATTTTCTCAACCGGTTTTCGCTTGCATGAAAGCAGTTTGAGCCGGCCATGACCTGTAGATCTGGAATTCATTTGTGACTGTGATCGTGCCCAAGCCCGAAGGCGCTAAAAAAGTCGGAAAGCCCAAGGCTTCCCCGGCAAAGGAATTCGTACCGCCGTATCCGTTTCGCCATGAACAGATGCCTCCGGTCTGGACGCTCATCGGCCTGGCAAAACGGAATTTCCTGTCGATCTGGGGCCTGGATGACTTTCAAAGCCGCCTCAGAAGCAAGAAGATCTTCACTCGCGACCTGGTCATCTGCAACCGGCCGGATGTCGTGCGTGAGGCGTTCCAGTCAAATCACGAAGTCCTGCAGCGCAAAAGCCCGCAGATGCGGCATGCGCTGGAACCGCTGCTCGGCGACGGCCTGTTCATCAGCGATACGGAAACCTGGGCGAAGCGCCGCAAGATCGTCGCGCCGATCATTCACGGCTCGCGCGTCAAGGGCTTCGCCCCGATCATGATCGACACGATCGACGAGAAACGCGCCGACTGGGAAAGACTGGGCGACGGCGCGGAGGTCGATGCGCTGGCGGAAATGGCGCATCTGACCGCTGAAATCATCAGCCGGACGATTTTCGGCCGCCAACTCGGCAAGGACTACGCAGCTGAGGTGGTTCAAGGGTTTTCCGACTACCAGCGCCACATCGATCAGATCGATCTGTTCTCCCTCTTCGGTCTGCCCGAATGGCTGCCGCGCATCCGCGGGAGATCCGTCAAGAAACCCGTCAAGCGCATCATGACTGTGCTCGATGAAATCATCGACAGCTACGACGCGCAAAAACAAAAAGGGGAAGCTTCGGTCATCGGCGGCCTCCTGGAAGCCCGCGACGACGAAGGCAATCCCCTTAGCCGGGACGCCATTCGCAGTGAAGCCGCGGTGATCTTCATGGCGGGTCACGAAACGACGGCCAACACGCTCGCCTGGGCCTGGTTCCTGCTCTCCCAGTGTGAGCGAACGCGCGAAAAGCTTCAGAGCGAACTCGACACGGTGCTCGCCGGACGAACACCGACCTTCAAGGATGTGGCGAACCTGCCATATACCAAAGCTGTGGTGGAAGAGACCCTGCGGCTGTATCCGCCGGTCCCGATCCTTGCCCGCGAAGCCATGGCCGACACGACGATCGGCGGCAAACGGTTTGCCAAGGGCTCGCTCGTGATGGTGGTGCCCTGGCTGATACATCGCAGTCCGAAGCTCTGGGCGAAACCCGATGTGTTCGATCCGCAGAGGTTTCTCGACCCGAAGGCCAAAAAGCCCAACAAATACGGGTATGTGCCGTTCAGCATCGGACCACGCATCTGTGCCGGGCTGCAGTTCGGCATGACGGAGGCCATTCTCAGTCTCGCCATCCTTGCGCAAAATTTCGACCTGAAGCTAAAGGAGGGCACGGATGTTCAGCCGATCGCCAGATTGACATTGCGCCCCGGCGACAGTCTTCCCATGACCCTGCATTCCCGGCGGACATGAAAAAACCGGACCGGCTGGAAGATATTCCCTTTGAAAAGACGCTCGCGACGGAACCTGCCGCGCCACCGATAAGGGCGTTGCTTTCACAGGAACCGAAACTGCGTGACAAGGCCAGGCTCTACTGGCTCCGTCACAGCAAGGACGGCGCACTCAACACCGTTTTCCATACAGCTCTGAAACACTGCCCCCCGGACTTCGTGTCCGGCGTCGGCAAGGCGCTTACACCACTGGTGCGCTGGTCCTACCGCAACAAACTTTTCCCGAACCGCATCAAGCGCAATTTCTCGGAACTGACGCGCGGCCGATGGCAAAGCGAGGCGGCAGAAGACGCCGGACTTCGCAGATGGTGGCAGAACATCGGTCGGAGCATATCCGAATTTAGTGTCGTCAACAGGTTATGGAAAAGCTCTCATATAGAGGTTGAAGGCGTTGAAAACCTCGAAACCGCGCGAAACGCCGGTGGCCCGCTGATTTTCACGTCCATGCATCTTGGCACATGGGAAGCCCTGTTCGTCGCCATCCACGAAAACCTGACCGGTCCCAGCATTGGACCTTTTCAACCGGAGCCGAACCGTTTCAAAAACCGGATCGTTCACGCGATCCGCAAGGAACGAAACCAGTATCTTTTCCCGCCCGGTCAGCGCAGCGCCTACCTTCTTCGCAGGTTGATGACGACCGGGCGATACTCCATGACCATCTTCATCGACGAGGTTCGCGACAAGCAGGTCCACCTGCCGCTCTTCGGCAGGAAGCTGCCTGACAAAGGCAATGGTGTGGTCGCCGTCAAGATTGCAAATGCCTGCGATGGCATACTCGTTCCGACCTACCTCACCCGCACGGGCCCGGCCCGATTCAAACTGGTCATTCTCCCGTCCATAGAGCGCTCCTCACCGCAGTCCGCCTATGACATTCCGGATACGATCGGCAAACTCAACCGGGTCTTCGAGCCGGTGGTCCTCGATCATATCGAGGAATGGTACATGCTCGGCGAGCTGCGCCTGCCGCAAAGCTTTCGCAACACGCCCTACGCGAAAAAGCTCGCGCTCAGGAATGCCGAGACGCGGCCGGAATTACGCTATGTATGAAGCAAGAGCCTCAGGACCTGCTCTTCAGCCGCTCCGCATGCCAGGCGACATGATCGCGCGCGAAGGTCGAGACAAAATAGTAGGAGTGGTCGTAGCCCTGCTGGAGCCGGTATTCATGCGTGGTTTTCGTGTCCACCAGCGCGGTGACCAGGGAAGACGGTTTCAGGAGGTCGTAGAACTGATCGTCCGCCCCCTGATCGATCAGGACATCTCCGCTCCAGCCCTTGTCCTTCAACAGCATTGAGGCGTCATGAGCGCCCCATCCGCTCTCATCCCCGCCAAGATACGCCCCCAGCTGTTTGCGGCCCCAATCCGATGCAACCGGGTTGGCGATCGGTGCGAAGGCGGAAAGAGACTGGTAGTGGCCCGGATATTTCATCGCCAGTGTCAGAGCGCCGTGACCGCCCATCGAATGCCCGGTAATTCCATGATGGACGGAAACCGCGAATTTCTCGGTGACGAGATCGCGCAATTCACTGGCGATATAGGTTTCCATCTGGAAATGTTCCTTCCAGGGCGTCTCGTCGGCATTGACGTAGAAGCCGGCCCCTTGCCCCAGATCGTAAGCCTCGTCGTCGGCCACCCCCTCGCCGCGCGGGCTGGTGTCCGGAAAGACGATGGCAATTCCGAATTCGGCGGCGTGTGCCTGAAGACCAGCCTTGGTCATCGCGTTCTCGTGGGTGCAGGTGAGGCCCGAGAGATACCACAGGCACGGCACCGGGCCATTACTGGCCTGTGGCGGCATATAAACCGCAAAAGTCATTTCGCAGTTACAAGCCTCCGACAAATGACTGTAAACGCCCTGAGTGCCACCGAAAGCCTTGTTTTCGGATATAGTTTTCATGGTCCTCAACTTCCAACTTTCGAACACTTCAACGCAGACGGCCTTCCCTTCAAGTGAAGGGACTGCAATCTGAGAGCCAGGCCTGAACTTCAGCCCCGATCCTCAATTGCCGGCTCACCAGCATGCACTTGAAGCCGGGGCCGGCCGATTGATCAGTAAAGCACGACGGAACGGATCGATTCGCCCGCATGCATCAAGTCGAAGCCCTTGTTTATGTCTTCGAGCGGCAAAGTGTGGGTGATCATCGGATCGATCTCGATCTTGCCGTCCATGTACCAGTCGACAATCTTCGGCACATCGGTGCGGCCACGCGCGCCGCCAAAGGCGGTTCCGCGCCAGGACCGTCCGGTCACCAGCTGAAATGGCCGCGTCGAGATTTCCGCACCCGCAGGCGCGACGCCGATGATGATGCTTTCGCCCCAGCCCTTGTGGGCCGATTCCAGTGCCGTCCGCATGACGTTCACATTGCCGGTCGCATCGAAGGTATAATCCGCCCCGCCCTTGGTGAGATCCACCAGATAGGAAACCAGATCCCCGTCAACCTCGCTTGGATTGACGAAGTCGGTCATGCCGAAACGCTCGGCCATCGGCTTCTTGTCGTTGTTCAGGTCCACACCGACGATCTGGTCGGCGCCGGCCAGGCGCAGGCCCTGGAGCACGTTCAGGCCGATGCCGCCGAGGCCGAAGACGATGGCGCGCGAGCCGATTTCGACTTTCGCGGTGTTGATCACCGCGCCGATGCCGGTGGTGACCCCGCAACCGATGTAGCAGACCTTGTCAAAGGGCGCGTCCGGACGGATCTTAGCAAGCGCTATTTCCGGCACGACGGTATAGTTGGCAAAGGTCGAGGTGCCCATGTAGTGAAGAATCGGCTCGCCATCTAGCGTGGTGAAGCGCGAGGAACCGTCAGGCATCAGCCCCTGCCCCTGTGTGGAGCGGATCGCCTGGCAGAGGTTCGTCTTCGGGTTCAGGCAGTATTCGCAGGTGCGGCACTCGGGGGTGTAAAGCGGGATTACGTGATCACCTGGTTTCAGGGTCGTGACACCCGGCCCCACCTCGACGACAACCCCGGCCCCTTCATGGCCCAGGATCGCGGGAAACAGCCCCTCCGGATCGGCTCCGGACAAAGTGAATTCATCGGTGTGGCAAATGCCCGTCGCCTTGATTTCCACGAGGACCTCGAAAGCCCGCGGGCCTTCCAGGTTCACGGTCGTGACTTCGAGCGGTTTTCCGGCCCCAACGGCGACTGCGGCACGAACTTCCATAAATGTATCTCCCAGAATCCATAATTTGGAGGAGAGTTACCGGCCCGGCCGTCAATTGCAAGAACCCTTGCGTCCCCCTGTGTCGGAATAACGCATTTTAGCCAGGTTCACACACTGCATTTTGTCAGGAAAGCATCTCCTTAAGACCCCTGTTTCCTTTATTCTCCCTGCGTTTCTCCGCACCCGCCGGCAGGCTTAAGACACTCATGTCGTATTCTGACAAGCTGGCGACTGAAACCTGATACGCAAGCTGATGTGCAATCGCGAATATGCCGGGCGATGGACGGGACCCGGTCCTTGTCGCTAAGGTTCGGGTCACGGAGATTCAACTGGAAACGCCGCCGATCCCTGAGCGACAGGGAAAGACGGCCTGCAACGCGCGGAGCCGCTGCTTTATGAAGCGTTATTCCTTCCTGGAACTGGCGAAAAACGCCTTTTCAGCGCATCAGAACTGGGGCCGCCAGTGGCGCGCTCCCGAACCCAAGGCTGAATACGACGTGGTTATCGTCGGCGCAGGCGGGCACGGACTTGCGACGGCGTATTATCTTGCCAGGGAACACGGCATCCGCAATGTGGCGGTGATTGAAAAAGGCTGGCTCGGCGGCGGAAACACCGGCCGGAACACGACCATCGTACGGTCGAATTATCTCTGGGAAGAAAGCGCAGCACTCTACAATCACGCCATAGGTCTGTGGCAGAACCTTTCCCAGGAACTGAATTACAACGTCATGTATTCCGCGCGCGGCGTGATGATGCTGGCGCACACGATTCACGATATTCAGGTCGCGCAGCGGCATATCCATGCCAACAGGCTGGCCGGGGTCCAGAACGAGTGGCTCAGCCCGGAACAGGCAAAGGACTACTGCCCGCCCCTGAATATTTCGAAGAACATTCGATATCCGGTGCTGGGCGCTGCCCTGCAAAAGGTTGGTGGCACGGCGCGCCATGATGCGGTCGCCTGGGGCTATGCCCGCGGCGCCGATGACCTTGGCGTTGATATCATCCAGAATTGCGCGGTTACCGGCATTCGTCGGAGCCAGGACGGTTCTGTCGAGGGAGTCGAGACCGCCAAGGGGTTCATCAAGGCAGGGAAAGTCGGCGTGGTGACCGCCGGGCACACGTCCGTGGTCATGGAAATGGCAGGGGTTCGCCTGCCACTTGAGTCCTTTCCACTTCAGGCGCTGGTTTCCGAGCCGATCAAACCCGCTTTTCCGTGCGTGGTCATGTCCAACACAATCCACGCCTATATCTCACAGTCGGACAAGGGGGAGCTGGTGATCGGGGCCGGTACGGACCAGTATGTCTCCTACTCCCAGACCGGCGGCATCCATATCAGCAATCATACCATCGACGCGATCTGCGAACTCTTCCCGCATTTCCGCCGCATGCGCATGCTGCGCAACTGGGGCGGTATCGTCGATACCACGCCGGACCGCTCGCCGATCCTGTCGAAGACGCCGGTGCCCGGGCTCTACGTCAATTGCGGCTGGGGAACGGGCGGGTTCAAGGCCACGCCCGGATCGGGTCACGTCTTCGCGCATACCATCGCCAAGGACGAACCGCATCCGATCAACGCGCCGTTCACCATCGACCGGTTCCGTACCGGACGCCTGATCGACGAGGCGGCCGCGGCCGCCGTGGCCCACTAGGGAAAGTGCAGACATGCTTTTGATTTATTGTCCCTATTGCGAGATCGAGCGCGCGGAAACCGAATTCCACTGCGGTGGCGAAGCGCATATCGCGCGGCCTTCCGATCCCGAAAAGACAACCGAAGACGACTGGGTGGAGTTCCTTTACATGCGCTCCAACACCAAGGGCATCGCTGCGGAACGCTGGCGCCACATCCATGGCTGCGGGCGGTTTTTCAATGCCGTGCGCAACACGGTCAGCGATGAATTCCTGAATATCTACAAAACGGGCGAAGCAAAGCCGGATCTTGAGGCATTTGCCAGGGAGGCCGGCAAATGAGCCAGCCGTTCCGGACTGAAAAAGGCGGACGGATCGACCGCGCCGAGGAACTCACCTTCACCTTTGACGGTGAGGAATTGCACGGCCATGCGGGCGATACGCTTGCTTCGGCATTGCTTGCAAATGGCGTCCATCTGGTCGGCCGTTCGTTCAAGTACCACCGTCCGCGAGGTATCCTGACAGCAGGTTCGGAGGAGCCGAACGCGCTGGTTGGCGTCTACCGAAAGAGCGATCAGACACCGAACCTGCGGGCAACGCAGGTCGAACTCTACGATGGGCTGCAGGCGATTTCGCAAAACCGCTTCCCGTCACTTGGCTTCGATGTCGGCGCGGTCAACGATCTGTTGTCGCCGCTGTTCCCGGCGGGGTTCTACTACAAGACCTTCATGTGGCCGAAATCCTTCTGGGACAGGGTCTATGAACCCATCATCCGGGCAGCGGCCGGACTTGGCAAACCGCCGAAAAACCCGGATCACGACACCTATGGCAATCTTTACGCCCATTGCGATGTCCTGATTGCCGGTTCCGGGCCATCCGGTCTTGCGGCAGCTCTGGCGGCGGCCGAGACAGGCGCCAAGGTTATCCTGTGCGACGAACAGGCCGAGTTCGGCGGGTCGCTTCTGAGTGAAACCAGCGCGACCATCGACGGCAAGGATCCGGCAGTCTGGGTCGCCTATGCCGTCGCCAGACTTGGCGCGATGGACAACGTCACACTGCTGCCTCGCACCACCGCATTCGGCTATTTCGCGCATAACTTCGTCGCGCTTGCGGAACGGGTGACGGAACATCTTGCGGATCCCGACCCGAGACTGCCACGTGAACGCCTTTGGCAGGTGCGTGCCAAGGAAGTCGTGATCGCTGCCGGAGCCATCGAAAGGCCGATGGTGTTTCCGGAAAACGACCGACCCGGAATTCTGCTAGCGGACGCCGGACGTACCTATCTCAACCGCTATGGCGTGAAGGTCGGGCACAAGGTTCTTGTTGCAACGGCTTGCGACACCGCCTGGCAGGCGGCTTTCGACCTCGCCGATCATGGCGCGGAAGTCGTGGGGATTATCGATCTTCGCGAATCTCCGCCAGAGAGCCTTGTCGCAATCGCCGCCGCGCGCGGTATCCGCGTCGAAGCCGGTTGCGTGGTCACGGGCACACTAGGCCGCAAACGCGTCAAGGCGGCGCTTCTGGGCAGGTTGATGACCTCGGGTCAGGTCGCTTCAGGTGGCCAGATCGAGTGCGACGCCCTGCTCATGTCCGGCGGCTGGACACCAACCGTCAGTCTTTTCTCCCAGTCGCGCGGCAAGGTCGTCTGGGATGCGGAGGCAGGTGCCTTCGTGCCGGGCAAGTCGGTTCAGAAAGAACGCTCCACCGGCGCCGCTAATGGCTTGTACGGCCTGGAAGCGTCTCTCGCGGACGGCTACGCGGCGGGCGAAGGCGCCGCAAGGGCGGCAACCGGAAAATCGGCCGCGATTGCCCACAGCCGGACAAGCGGCGGCGAGGCCGGAAGCGGCGGCACGCTCGGCGCCCTTCCCCACGACCGCAATGCGTCCCGCGTCAAGGCGTTCGTCGATTATCAGAACGACGTCACAGCGAAGGATGTCAAACTCGCGGTGCGCGAAGGCATGCAGTCGATCGAGCATATCAAGCGCTACACGACAACAGGCATGGCGACCGATCAGGGCCGCCTTTCGAACATGAATGCCCTTCAGATCGCCTCCGGTGCGCTGGAGAAACCGCTTACGGACGTGGGATTGACGACATTCCGACAGCCGTTCACGCCAACCACTTTCGGATTGTTCGCCGGTATATCGCGCGGCGACTTCTTCGACCCGGTCCGAAAAACGCCCTCGCATGACTGGGCCGTTGCAAAAGGCGGTCTCTTCGAGGACGTCGGCCAGTGGAAACGCGCCTGGTATTTCCCTGAAAACGGCGAGGACATGCATGCAGCCGTTGAGCGGGAATGCCGGACCGTGCGTAAAAGTGTCGGCCTGTTCGATGCATCCACACTCGGAAAGATCGAAGTGGTCGGCCCGGACGCGGCCGAGTTTCTGGAGCGAATGTATACCAACCCGTGGAAGAAGCTTGCCCCCGGGCGCTGCCGCTATGGCCTGCTTTTGAACGATGCGGGATACATTACCGACGATGGCGTCATCGGCCGCCTTGCCGATGACCGCTTCCATGTCACGACGACCACCGGAGGTGCGGCGAGCGTGTTCGCGACCATGGAGGATTATCTGCAGACGGAGTGGCCGGATCTCGATGTGTGGATCACGTCCACCACGGACCAGTATGCGGTCGCCGCTGTTCAGGGGCCAAAGGCCCGTGAGGTGATTGCCCCCTTCATTGAGGGAATAGACCTGTCCGCCGAGGCCCTGCCGCACATGAGCGTCAGGGAGGCAACGTTCTGCGGCGTTCCCTGCCGCCTGTTCCGCATTTCCTTCACCGGTGAACTCGGTTTTGAAATCAACGTGTCCCGCCGCCACGGAAAGATGATGTGGGAGACCCTGGCCGGGGAGATCGAAAAGCATGGCGGGGCTGCCTACGGCACCGAAGCGATGCACGTGCTGCGCGCCGAGAAGGGCTATATCATCATTGGCCAGGACACCGACGGCACCGTCACCCCGCAGGATGCGGGCATGACCTGGGCCATCGGCAAGAAGAAACCGGACTTCGTCGGCAAGCGGGGTCTTGAGAGGCCGGATCTCAAAGCGGAAAACCGCAAACAGCTTGTCGGTCTCCTGACAAGGGATCCGAAGATAAAGCTGGAAGAAGGCGCGCAGGTCACGATACTGGAAAATCCGGCCACCGGAACACCGGCGGAAGGTCACGTGACCTCATCCTATTTCAGTCCCGCGCTGGATCGCACGATTGCCCTGGCAATCGTCAAGAACGGCCATGCCCTTGAGGGCAAGACGCTCTATGTGCCGATGCCGGAGGGCAGCATCCCGGTCGAGGTCGCCGGCACGGTGTTTTACGACAAGGAAGGAGCTCGGCTCAATGTCTGATCTTCTGGCAAGCGACCTGGTCACCCCGGACGCCGGCGAGGCCCCACTTCTCGGCTTGGCCAGCGTGTCCATTTTGAAGGTCGCCCCGCTCACGCGGTTCTCCTTCCGGGCACGTACGGCCTCCGTCAAGAAAGCCGGAGCCGCAGTCGGCATTCCTCTGCCCATCAAGCCCTTGACCAGCGAGACTGCCACCAAACGGGCAGCTCTCTGGATGGGACCGGATGAATGGACCCTGCTGGCGCCTGAAGAGGATCTTCAGGCTGTAGTCACCGGAATCGGCAGTAAACTTGGGAGTGAACCGCATGCGCTGGTTGATGTTTCCGACCGCTCGGAAGCGGTGATCGTCACCGGTGAGAAAGCTGCATGGCTGCTGAATACCGGTATCTTTGTCGACCTGTCGCAGGAAGCCTTTCCTGTCGGCACCGTGACGCGCACCGTCTTTCATAAAGCGCCGGTGATGATCTGGCGGATCGGTCCTGACGCCTTCGTGGTCGAGGCCTGGGGATCCTTCATGGACTATGTTGCCGGACTGCTCATTCAGTGCGCGCAGGAACTGGAAGCGGCCTGATCGCCCGTTCCCGGCCAGCGTCCCGGAAAATTCGGCCCCTTGCAGACGGTAATATTCTGCAAGGGGTTTCTTTGTATGCTTTTCCGATAACACCCGATTAGGGCATGTCGCGTTAAATTGAATTCAGGCAACCGCCCGAACGCATTTGCAATGCAAACGCTGCCTCGGGCGTTTTCCAGAATAGGCGGATCCGTCTTAACGCGACACGCTTTGGAACCCAGCGGCTGGTATTGCCTCCAGCACGCTTGCAATTGCAGCCGGAAGCCCGCAAATCTGTCGACCATGATCAAGATCGGTTCCTACAACATTCAAAAATCCATCGGGGTTGACGCCCGCCGCCGTCCGGAGCGCACTCTGAGTGTTATCCGGGAGCTGGATTGCGACATACTTGCGTTGCAAGAGGCCGACAAGCGTTTCGGCCCGCGCGAAAGCACCCTGGACAGGGACAGCATTCTGGAGGAGACGGATTACCGGCCCGTGCCGTTTGCGACCGGCGACATGAGCCTCGGCTGGCATGGCAACGCTCTCCTCATTCGCAACAAGATCGGTATTCTCGACTACCGGCGGATAGAGCTTCCGACCCTGGAGCCCCGCGGCGCCGTAGCGGCGGATCTCCTTGTCGGCGGCGAAAAATTACGTGTTGCGGCGATGCATCTGAGTCTGGTCGGCCATTTCCGCAAAAAACAGGTCGCATCGCTGATGCATCAGTTGCACGAACATCTTGACTATCTGCCCACGGTTCTGATCGGCGATCTGAACGAATGGCGCGACACATCGGGCAGCATGAAGCTTTTCGAGGAACGCTACGAGGTCACCACACCGGGGCGCAGTTTTCCAAGCCCCATGCCGGTCGGCAGCCTGGACAGGATCATCACCAGCCCGGAATTCACGGTAAGGGAAGCGGGCGTTCACAAATCCAAGACCGCGCGCATCGCGTCCGATCATCTGCCCGTCTGGGCGCATCTGACGCTTGAGCCCGCCGGTCACCTGGCCGCGGCGGTCAAACCTGCCATCAGTCCGCCGGGATGAGCTGGTTTTTCAGGAAAATGCGAGTGTGACCAGCTGGAACATGCCTGCCGCAAGCATCGCCGCGGACGGCACGGTGACGATCCAGGCCGCAATGATTGTCATCAGATTGCTGCGGCGCACGAGCCGCAGGCGCCTGCGTTCTTCCCGGTTGCGGATGAATTTTCCCGGCTTCGTCTCATTGCCCTTCACCACATGCCGGTTGAAATACCATTCGCGGTAGAATCCGACGCCGAACACTGCCCCGAGGGCAATATGGGTGGACGAGACCGGCAAACCGAGACCGGAAGCACCAAGAACGGTGATCGCGGCCGCGAGCGCAATGCAAAATGCCCGTACCGGGCTCAGCTTGGTGATCTTCTTGGAAACCACCGTGATAAGACGGCGGCCGAATAGCAGCAATCCCGCAGAAATGCCGAATGCACCGACGAATTTCACCCAGAGCGGAATGTCCGTATTGAGCGACCCCAGGAACCAGTAGTGGAGATCTGTCAGTTCGGTGGACTGGCTGAAGACAATCGCCGCAAGCGGCGCGATCGCATTGGCGACATCGTTGGCGCCATGCGCAAAGGACAGAAGACCGGCGGTGATCAATAGCGGAATGGTGAACAGCACACGCAGGGAGACTGTCTCGTCCTCCAGATCCATGGTCTGTGCGGAAACCACCCGCCGGTAGAACGACCAGACGGCCAGGCCGATCCCTATCGGCAGCGCCGCAGCCAGCGGTCCTGGAAGAAATTCCAGCAGTGCCGATGTCCGCAGCAGCATATAGCCGGTGAAAGCTGCTCCCATGATTCCGAGCAACACTGGAAGCCAGAAACAGGCCGCTTCAATCTTGTTTTCGTTGTAGATCACGCGGGCATTGATAAATGCCATCAGGGCCGCTGCTATGGCTCCGCCCAGCACCGGCGAGATAACCCAGCTTGCGGCGATTGCGGACATCGTCGTCCAGTTGATGGCCGAGAATCCGCTGACCGCAATTCCGGCTCCCAGAACGCCGCCGATGATAGAATGGGTTGTCGATACCGGCGCGCCGATAAACGTGGACAGATTGATCCAGAGAGCCGATGCGGCCAGGGCGGTCAGCATGGCGAGCATGAACGAGGTATTGTCGATCACGTCGTGGGGGCTCAGAATGTCGCCTGAGACCGTGGATATGACTTCCGAACCCGCCAGAAGCGCCCCGGCGCTTTCGCAAACAGCGGCAATGATCAGCGCACCTGTCACGCTGACGACGCGCGCACCGACAGCCGGTCCGACATTGTTGGCAACATCGTTCGCACCGATGTTGAGAGCCATGTAGCCGCTGGTCACGCTTGCGGCGATCAGGATCAGAACATCCGAAACGTCCGAGGAAACGATCTGCGAGGCCGCCGTTGCCGCGCAGAGCGCAAGAAAGATGACAGCGAGGCCGTAACCGCTCAGCTTTCGGCCCATGGCTTCAGCTGCGTCGCCGATAAATCCGATCCTGTCGAGATCCTTGTCCAGGGCCCTGGATTTCAGGTCCTTTTGTGACGGCAAGCGGCAAACCCTTTTTGAGCCGGAATTAATTTGGGGAACCCTGCCCGGTCAGGCCGGAACTACACAACCAACCTCAACAAACAAGACACTTTTTAAGGTTGGCCTAAACTTGGCAAGCTGAGACGACACGCGTGCGTCAGCCGCACTTCAAATTCGTTACTTGTCTGGACAACTCACTTGATCTGGTAGCGGTGGCGGTGCAGGAAACGCTTCAGGGGCGTCTCATCCGCGGCTTCGACGGCTTCTGACAACGGCATCCATACGCAACGGCGCTGTCCGATCTCCGGAAAGTCCTCGAGCTGCTTTTCAAAGCGGATCATGAAAACGAGGACCTTGGTCCTGATCTTCAGACCATCGGAAAGCCCCTTGAAGGAGCGGAAACTTCCAATAGGCTTGGCCTGCGCCTTTCCAACGACGCCGGCTTCCTCATAGGCCTCGATGACAGCGGTCTGATGAGCCGGCTTGTCCTTTTCCGGCCACCCCTTGGGCAGGATCAAACGGCCGGTGTCGCGAGTGGAAACGAGCAGAACTTCAGGTTCGCTGTCGCTTGGCCGAACGCACAGCGCCGCTATCTGCAGTCTGGCCGGCTTGACGAACAAACCACTGAGACCTTGCAGCCACGAAACATGCTGTACAGACATCGACTTTGCGAATCCCATCTCCACTCCCGAGCGCTGGATTTGCAGTGTATATAGTGACTTGCAGTGATTCCGTCTAGAAAAAAGTGCACTTTGTGCGCAAATCTGGTCTGTTTAAGTGCATAAAATTTCCACACTCAATCGGCAGAAACCAACACATGATCGGCGCTCCATGCGCCCGGCCAGACCTCAGCCGCGCCTGATCTGAGATCACGTAACTGCTGAAAGGGAACTGTTGCGACCAGAAAGGGTTCTTCACCACCGGCACCGCCGGTTGGCGAAATGTCCGCTGCGACGCCAGTGTGTCCGAATTCCTCCTCGCAGGGCAGATAAAGCGCCGCGCCGGAAAAATTGGTATCGTTCTGTGTCGTCCCCCTGGAGGTGCCGACCACGCCGCAAACCGCGACGGCACACATGAGTTCAACCGCGCGCGCCCTTGCACAGCCGAACACCCGATAATAGCCCGACGGCTTCTCAGTCATCGAAGGGACCAGCAGCAGGTCCACACCGTGCCCGGCGAGCAGACTGCTGAGTGCGGGCATTTCAACATCCAGGCAAATCAGGATCGCCATTTTCAATCCGTCGAGTTCAAAAACCCGCAGAGCGGTTCCCGGCGTCAGGTGCCATGTATCGGCACTTTGCTCAAATGGGGTCAGAGAAAGCTTGTCCTGACGGATGTTCCGGCCGTCCGCTGTCAACAGAACTGCGGTGTTGGTGATCCCTCTTGCGGTTTTAACCGGCATCGTCCCGGCCAGCATGGAAACACCGTGCTTTTGCGGAAGGTGCCGGATCAAAGGCACCAGTTCCGTACCGACAGCCGCCAGGAACGACATTTCCTCTTCCGGTGGCAAGCCTTCGGGCTTGAAGGCGAGGCAGCATTCGACCAGGTATTCCGGAAGAATCAGGAGCCTTGCCCCAGCATCGGCTGCGCGCTTGACGCCCTCCTCGATCTGCCCGGCCAAAGCGGCAACCGACCCCGGCGCGCGGCCGAGATTGAAAGACCAGAGAGCAATCGAATAGTCAGTCATGGCGCCACGCGAAATCGTTCCCGATGCGTACGCCTTCAGATGAACGCGAAAACACGCAGACGGATAGGTTTCAGGAGATCGGATCCGCCTTGCAACGTTCATCCGAACGCCAAGGAGGCTCCGCAGAGCGCCAGAGATAAATGAGTTGATCAGGGAAGATCAAGGCTGAAACGTCGGCTGACGGGATCAGGCGAGAAACAATCCGACAAATGCCGCGAGTACGATCAGGAAACCGGTGCCGACAACAGCGGCTTTCGGTTCAGGCGGGAGGGCATGCAGTTTAGCCGATCGGCGGACTTCGCGGATGCCCTTCAGCGCAAGATCCGTGCGCCGGTCAATTTCCGCAAAATATGGCGAAAGCTCATTCTGAGCGCGCATGCCTGTTCCTCGCGATTCCTTCGTCAGAAGGAACGCTAGGGCAAGTGCGTTAGCTTTTCGTAAATGTCCCTCACGCCCTGACTCGGGCCCGGCTGGCTTTTACACACGCATCTTTTGCGGATCGGCCACATCCAGGATGCGCAGTTGAACCTTGGGCGTTCCCTGCCAGGTGTCGATCGAGAGTGTTCCGGCGACATGGAGCGAACGACCCCGGCCTTCCAGCAGCATCCGGCCGTGCGGTTTGTCCTCCGCCTTGAAGCAGATCGCCTTGAGCGTGCTTCCGTCGCCGGCTGCCAGTGTTGCCCGGACATGGCCCTTGCCGACCACGTCGGCAAAGGAAATCCGGTGCGCGGGAAAGGCAAAGACCGGTTCGGAATGACCGGCTCCGTAGGGCCCGGCCTTTTCAAGAAGCTCCAGCAGGTCGAGTGTCGCACCTGTTGCGGTCAGCGCAGCGTCGATCTTGAGTTCGCGGTGCGCGGAGGCCTCATTGACGTCGTCACCGAGCATTTCATTGAAAAAGACTTCCAGATCCGCAACCTTTTCCCGGCGCACGGTGAGACCCGCCGCCATTGCGTGGCCGCCGCCTTTATCCAGAAGCCCTTCGTCAACCGCCTTGCGGACAGCCTTGCCGAGATCCACGCCGGAGATCGAGCGGCCGGAACCCGTTCCCTTGCCCGTTTCGTCATAGGCGATGGCAAAGGCCGGCCGGCGGTGGGCATCTTTCAGGCGAGAGGCAATCAGCCCGACGATACCCGGATGCCAGCCTTCGGACCCGGTCAGAAGAACCGGCGGATCGCGTGCCTCAATGGCCATTGCCGCTTCCGCGCCCGCCTCTTCCAACATCATCGCTTCCATTGCCTGACGCTCGGAATTGAGCTGGTCGAGGCGTTCGGCAATCGCTCGCGCCTCGTGCGGGTCTTCCGTTGTCAGGAGCCTTGCCCCGAGTGCCGCATCGCCGATCCGTCCACCCGCGTTGATCCGCGGCCCCAGCAGAAAACCGAGATGATAGCTGGCGGGCTTGCCACTAACACGTGCGGCGTCCGACAAGGCGGTCAGTCCGAAATTCCGCCTTTGATGCATGATTGCAAGTCCGCGGGTCACATAAGCCCTGTTCAGACCCTGCAGGGGAACGACATCGCATACCGTACCAAGGGCAACGAGATCCAGCAGCCCCATCAGGTCGGGCTGCTGCCTGCCCTGGAAAGCGCCCCGTTGCCGCAATTCCCTGTTCAAACCGACGAGAAATAGAAAGGTCACGCCGACCGCGGCCAGATGCCCCTGCCCCGACAGATCGTCCTGCCGGTTGGGATTGACCAGCGCCCTGACATTCGGAAGCGTTTCACCGACCTGGTGATGATCGATGACCACGACATCGAGATCAAGCTTCTGCGCCGTTTCAAAGGCTTCGAAAGAGGTGCTGCCGCAGTCCAGCGTCACCAGCAGCTCCGCACCGTCCTGCCGCAATTGTTCGATCGCCGGTCCGTTCGGGCCGTAGCCTTCGATGATCCGGTCGGGAATATGAATGACCGGATTGAGCCCCAGTCCCTGGAGATATTTTGCAAGGACTGCGGAAGATGTGGCGCCGTCGACGTCGTAATCACCGAAAATGGCGATCTTCTTGCCCGCCTGAACAGCATCGGCGATGCGGGCCACTGCGGCATCCATGTCCACAAGCTTTGAGGGATCGGGCATCAGAGCCTTGATGGAAGGATCGAGAAACTCCGGCGCTTCATCCGGCAGAACGCCGCGGGCGGCCATGACGCGGGAGAGAACATCCGGCAGCCCGTGCATCTGGGCAATTGCCGTTGCGGAGCGTGCCTGCGCTGCGCTCAGGCGTTCGCGCCAGGCATTGTCATTTGCCGAACGGGCAACCCCCAAAACGAGCCGCCTCTCCTCTTCTCCTGCATTGCCGATCATTCAAAGCCTAAATGTCAAAAGACCCCGGAGCCTTGCCAGTTCCGTTCCCTAGTCCAGAAGGAATTTTTCCAGATCCGTATGCTGGGCCTTGATGTAGCGGACCGTTCCGGTGGACGAGCGCATGACGACGGTGTGAGTGGTGATGTGATGGCGGCCGAAGCGGACGCCCTGCAGGAAGTTCCCGTCGGTCACGCCGGTTGCCGCGAACAGTACATCCGGCCCCGCCATTTCCTGCAAGGTGTATTTCTTCTTGATATCCTCGATTCCCATACGGTGGGCCCGCTCGACCTGCTCCTCGCGGGTGATCACCAGGCGTGTCTGCATCTGGCCGCCGATACAGCGCAATGCGGCAGCCGCCAGCACCCCTTCGGGTGCGCCGCCGATCCCGGCATAGAGATCGATGCCGGTTTCGTCCGGATCGGTGGTATGGATAATGCCTGCAACGTCTCCGTCGCCGATCAGACGGATCGACGCGCCGGTCGCCCGGATATCCTCTATCAGGCGGGCATGACGCGGCCGGTCCAGAACACAGGCGGTGACCTCGTTGATCTTGACGCCCTTTTCCTTGGCGACGGCGGCAAGGTTGTCGGCAATCGGTGCATCAAGATCGATGGTGTCGTCCGGATACCCCGGGCCGATCGCGATCTTGTCCATGTAGCTGTCCGGCGCGTTCAGCAAATCGCCCTCCGGTGCCAAAGCGATGACGGCCAGTGAGTTCGGCAGGTTCTTCGCGCAAATCGTCGTGCCTTCAAGCGGATCGAGGGCGATGTCCACCTTCGGGCCGTTCTTGGTGCCGACATTTTCGCCGATATAAAGCATGGGAGCTTCGTCGCGTTCCCCCTCGCCGATCACCACCGTGCCGTCGATGGGCAACCTGTTCAACTCGCGCCGCATTGCGTCCACAGCAGCCTGGTCCGCTGCCATTTCGTCGCCACGGCCGCGCAGGCGCGCAGCTGAAACAGCTGCCCGTTCGCTGACACGAGCCAACTCAAGCGTCAGAATTCGGTCCAGGCCACTGGTCGACTGTTTTTCGGTATCGGACATCAATTTCTCCAGTTCTCCCCACGGGCCGCGCCGCGTGACACACTCGAATTCACAAGTTCAATTCAGTTTTTCGATGCGGATCAGCTGCGGCTCTTCGGCAACCACACCTTTCGACATGATGGTCTCCAGCGCCTGCTTGATCGCGACTTCAGTGGTTTCATATGTGATCAACATGACGGGCTGAGGCACATCCGCATCATATTGTGCAGGCGGCTCATCAGTACCTTGACGCTTCTGGACGATCGACTCGAGCGAAATTCCGGCATCGCCCATGCAGCGCGC
This sequence comes from Labrenzia sp. OB1, assembly GCF_001624695.1. Lineage (GTDB taxonomy): Bacteria > Pseudomonadota > Alphaproteobacteria > Rhizobiales > Stappiaceae > Roseibium. Next base: position 102,639 of record NZ_JSEP01000019.1, read on the forward strand.
GATTTCGGCGAATGCTCCCGGGCGATCATAGACAGACAGGCGGATATAGTAGCCACCTTCATGCATGCGCATCCGCGCCCGCTGGTAGTCTTTCAGGTCCCCCGCCGGCATGCCGAGCACAGGTGTTTCGTCCCCGCGCGCGATATCGGCAATGTCCGCAACGACGGAGGACGCCGTTGCGTTGCCGCCGGCGCCCGGCCCGACCAGAACGATTTCACCCACGAAATCGCCATCGACAGCCACCGCGTTCAATACGCCGTCAATCCGCGCAATCGCAGAGGTTTTCGGAACCATGGTCGGATGTACGCGCTGCTCAATGCCTGTCTCCGTCCGCTGGGCGATTCCCAGAAGCTTGATGCGGAAACCAAGCTCGTCCGCAGCCTGGATATCGGCGGTCGAGATCGACGTGATCCCCTCCATGTAGATATCCTCGTCGGCAATCTTCGTACCGAACGCCAGACTTGTCAGGATCGCAAGCTTGTGGGCCGTGTCATTGCCCTCGATATCAAAGGTCGGATCGGCCTCGGCGTAACCAAGGCGTTGCGCTTCTGCAAGACATTCCTCAAACCCGATGCCCTCGGCTTCCATTCGGGTGAGAATGTAATTGCAGGTCCCGTTCAAGATACCGTAGACGCGGCTGATGTCGTTGCCGGACATGGACTCCCGCAACGTCTTGACGACGGGTATCCCGCCGGCGACGGCGGCCTCGTAATTCAGGCAGGCGTTGTTGTCTTCGGCAATCAGCGCGAGGTCGACACCGTGCCTGGCGAGCAGAGCCTTGTTTGCGGTGACCACGTGGACGCCGCGCTTGAGGGCCGCGCGCACGCTGTCCTCGGCGGGACCGCTGTCGCCGCCGATCAGTTCCACGAATATGTCGATCTTTGCCTTCCCGGCCATTTCGACCGGGTCGGAGAACCATTCCAGCCCGGAAACATCAATGCCGCGATCCTTGCCGCGGTCTCGGGCGCAGACCGCGGTCACGGCCACCGAACGGCCGGATCTGCTTCCGATCTGCCCTGCATGTTTTGCGAGAAGTTGGACAACGGACAGGCCCACGGTGCCAAGGCCGGCGACGCCCACTTTCAATGCTTCTGACATATGGGAAATAATCCAGTTCTATTCAGCCTGAGGTCCCGAGCGGGATGACGTTGTGCAGCTTTTGATCCGCCGTTTCAAGGAAGCGGCGGATATTTCTTGCGGCCTGACGCAGCCTTTGCTCGTTTTCCACCAGTCCTATGCGCACATATTCATCGCCATGCTCCCCGAAGCCGATGCCCGGAGCGACCGCGACCTCCGCTCCCTCCAGAAGCAACTTCGAATATTCGAGACTTCCCAGGGAACGGAACTTCTCGGGGATCGGCGCCCAGCAGAACATGCTGGCTTCAGGTGCCGGAATGTCCCAGCCCGCGCGGCCGAAACTGTCGACAACCACATCGCGCCGGCGCTTGTAGACCGCGCGCGTCTCCTTGATGCAGTCGTCGGGGCCGTTCAATGCCGCCGTAGCGGCAACCTGAATGGGAGTGAAGGCTCCGTAGTCGAGATAGGATTTGACGCGGGCAAGCGCGGAAATCAGACGCTCGTTGCCGACGGCAAAGCCCATGCGCCAGCCGGGCATGGAAAAAGTCTTGGACAGCGAAGTAAATTCAACCGTGACGTCCATGGCGCCGGGAACCTGCAGCACAGACGGAGGCGGTGTATCGCCGAAATAAACCTCCGAATAGGCCAGATCGGACAGGATGAAAATGTCGTGCTTGCGCGCGAACGCAACAACGTCCTTGTAGAAGTCGAGATCTGCGCAGCAGGCGGTCGGATTGGCCGGATAGCACAAGATGAGCGCGATCGGCTTCGGTACGGAATGGATAACGGCACGTTCCAGGGCGTGGAAAAAGTCCGCACCCGGCTCGGCAGGTACATTGCGGATCGAGGCGCCGGCCATGAGAAAACCGAAAGTGTGGATAGGATAGCTCGGGTTCGGGCTCAGAATAACGTCCCCGGGAGCGGAGATCGCCTGGGCCATATTGGCAAACCCTTCCTTGGACCCCAGGGTCGCGATCACCTGGGTTTCCGGATCGAGTTTCACGCCGAACCGGCGTCCGTAGTAGGCCGCCTGTGCCTTGCGCAACCCGTGAATGCCCTTGGAGGCGGAATACCGGTGGGTGCGCGGATCCTGGACCGCTTCGGTCAGTTTGTCGACGATATGCTTTGGTGTCGGCAGATCCGGGTTGCCCATGCCGAGATCGATAATGTCCGCTCCCGCCGCGCGCGCCTTCGCTTTCAGACGGTTGACCTGTTCGAAGACATACGGCGGAAGCCGTTTGATCTTGTGGAATTCCTCCATGGCGCGGATCCTTGCGAGTTGACGATACGGACCGCGAGGCGTTTCAGCGGCAACGACTGCGCGGCGGGGACCTTTTAGCAGCCTCGAAATAAATACGCACCCGTCTTTATGTCACGCGCGCACATTCTGGAAATCGGATGAATCCGCCAGATCTCAAACCCGGCAATTCGGCGCCTGAACGGGTTGCCGGGTGAACCGGTCAGGCGGCTTTTGTGCGCTGGGTGGAAAATGCAGGCTCCACCTCGAAACTCTGCAGCCCGCCATCGGCGGACAGCGCCATCGTGACAATCTGAGCTTTTCCCTGGCGCTTGGCCTTGTAGAGGCCTTTGTCCGCCACATCCAGCGCACGCTCCAGCGGCACATCGCGGTCGGCCGTCACAACGCCGGCACTGGCAGTGACGGTGAGTTTTCCGCCAGAGACCTCGCGGCACTCCATACTGAACCGCCGGCAGACCCGCCTGGCGGTGAGCAGGGCCGTTTCCTGGCCGCAATTCGGCAGGAACACGGCGAATTCCTCGCCTCCAAGCCGCCCGGCGACAGCCGAAACATCGAGCGTATCTTTCAGGACACGGCCAAAGAGCTGAAGCACAGCATCGCCCATGGGGTGACCGAACCTGTCGTTGACGGATTTGAATCCGTCAAGGTCCAGCATGACCAGACTGAAGGTTTCATATTCCGCTCTGTTTTCAGACATCCAGCTTTGCGCGCCGTTCAAAAAGGAACGCCGGTTCGCAAGTCCCGTCAGTGCATCCTGATTGGCCTGCTGCCTGAAACCGTGCATCGAGCGCTCGACGATCATGCAGGCTGGCAGCAGGATGGTAACGACGATGGAAAGCAGGATGATGATCAGGTGCACCGCCATGAATCTTTCCGGGAATGCCGTCAGGAAATCCGGATAGAGCCGTACATTCTGATTCACGATGAACCATACATACCCAAAGCACTGGACGAGGGTCGTTATGCCGAGCAGCCGGACTGAGTGAAGGCCATCCTTGTTCTGCCGGAACGCCATCCAGACAATGGAAAGGCAGGTCAACATCAGGTAGCTCTGCACAAAGTTGGCGCGTGCCGGAAAGCTCTCGAAAAAAAGCGGATAAAAGCAGAGACCGATCCACAAACACGCGACGGCGAAATTCAGCCAAATGGTCGGCCGCGCCCCAAGGAAAGTCGCGAATCCGCTGCGTCCCAACCCGAGACCCAGAATCAACAGCGTATTTGCTACCAGGATACTCACACTATCCGGCGCGACGCCGCGCATGCCAACCAGAACCGCTCCTGTTCCGGCCAGAAACATGCCGCACGACCAGAGAAGCAAACTACGCGCGCAGGCCGGGCTGCGCGCTTTCCAGAAGACAAAAAACACTATCAGAACCGCGCTGCCGGCAAATAGAGCGACCATCACGCTGGTAAACAAGGTAGGGGTATCAAGCGTCATTAAAGGGTCCATCCTGCCACAAGCCGATACTTCCTCCGCAGTTGTAAAAAACTACTTTAATTCTGCCGTAAATATCAATGTTCTTTAATGCAATTGACAAAAATTGATATGTCGGTTTCGGGCCGCAAGTCATGTTTCCCCCAACCGTCGGAACACATTGCAAGTGTTTTCACAGGTTGCCGCGGACACGGCAGAGGCAACAGCCCACGGAATCGATCTTGCCCAAGGACTCCGGCCGCGGGCTTTACTGCGCCGCCAGACTTTCCAGATAGGCTTCGGTCGCCTCTCTTTGCCTGGGATTGATCAGCCCGGACGCCTCACCGGCATAAACCGTCGGACGGTAGCCTTTCGGAGCTGGAACGCTTGTGCTTCCCTGACCAGGATTGGTCTTGAGCGCATCCACAAGTGGTGTGCCGGGGCCTACCGCGCAGGCAGCGAGCCCGAAGAGCAGCGACAGGCCGCAAGCCGGAGCGAAAACCTTACGTATTATTGACAAGCGCCTCTCCTCGATGCCGTTCCCGCGTCCATCCGACTGTCACAAATCTCCGCTAGCCGGAACGTTCGAAGCCATTGGAATCCAATCGACGCAACCGGAACCTTGTGTCATAAATACCTGATAGTTCAAAATACCAGCGGAAATATAACAAGATAACGGATTTGAACAAATACGGGCTCTCTGGCCATCCCAGGGCCGGACGGGGCAGGAAACCGGAGGAACCCCCCGCTAATGGCTGATGATCGCCAGCATCCCATGTTGCAATACATCATAAACAACCCGGAAGCTTTTGCCCAAAATCTTGCAAAAACGCTGGAGAATGCCGGCAAGGCAATGGCCGCCTATATCGAGCCTCGCGAACAGGGCAAGATCAGCCATGAAGCAACGGATGAACTGACCGGTATCGTCAAAACCCTCGCACAAGTCGGCGAATACTGGGTGTCCGACCCGCAGAGGTCCGTCGAAGCCCAGTCACGGCTGTGGGGCAGCTATATCGATCTGTGGAATTCTTCCCTGAAACGCATGATGGGCGAGCCTTCCGAACCTGCCGTGCAGACCCCGCCGAGGGACAAGAGGTTCGCGGACCCCGACTGGGACAACAACCAGTTCTTCGATTTTATCAAGCAGCTCTATCTCATCACCAGCAAATGGGCCGAGGACATGGTCCAGGATGCCCAGGGCCTCGACGAGCACACCCGCCACAAGGCAGAATTCTATGTTACGCAGATCGCCAACGCGATCTCACCGTCAAATTTCGTTCTCACCAATCCGGAGCTGCTTCGCCTGACGATGGAGAGCAACGGGGAGAACCTGGTCAAGGGCATGCAGCATCTTGTCGAGGACCTGAAGTCCGGCAAGGGCGACCTCAAGATCCGGCAGACCGATCCGTCGAAATTCAAGTTCGGCGAGAACCTGGCGACATCGCCCGGCAAGGTGATCTCCCAGAACGACGTGTGTCAGGTGATCCAGTATTCGCCATCCACCGAAGAGGTGCTCAAGCGACCGCTCCTGATCGTGCCGCCCTGGATCAACAAGTTCTACATTCTCGATCTGAACCCGGAAAAGTCGTTCATCAAATGGGCGGTCGACCAGGGCCATACCGTCTTCGTGATCTCCTGGGTCAATCCGGATGAGCAGCAGGCACAGAAGAGTTTCGAACACTACATGAAGGAGGGTATTCTCAATACTCTCGACGTGATCAAGCGCGCCACCCGCCAGGAGGAAGTCAATACGATCGGCTATTGCGTCGGCGGAACCCTGCTGGCCGTGACGCTGGCCTACATGGCCCGTATCGGCGACGAACGGATCAAGACCGCAACCTTTTTCACCACCCAGGTCGACTTCACCTTCGCGGGCGATCTCAAGGTCTTTGTCGACGAGGAGCAGATTTCCCTCGTGGAAAAGCGCATGGCGGAATGCGGCTACCTCGATGGCTCGAAAATGTCCTCGGCCTTCAACATGCTGCGGTCCAACGACCTGATCTGGTCGTATGTGGTCAACAACTATCTGAAGGGCAAGGAGCCCTTCCCGTTCGACCTGCTCTACTGGAACTCCGATTCCACCCGGATGCCGGCGGCCAACCATTCCTTCTATCTGCGCAACTGTTATCTCGACAACAAACTGTCCAAGGGGGAAATGGAAATCGCCGGAAAGAGGCTGGACCTGTCCAAGGTGACGATCCCGATTTTCAATCTGGCCACCCGCGAAGATCACATCGCGCCGCCGAAATCCGTTTTTCTCGGCTCCGGCTGCTTTGGCGGGCCGGTGGAATACGTTCTGGCCGGTTCCGGTCACATCGCCGGTGTGGTCAATCACCCCGGAAAAAACAAATATCAGTTCTGGACGGGTGGCGAAGCCAAGGGAATGCTTGAAAACTGGCTCAACAACGCTGAAGAGCACCCCGGTTCCTGGTGGCCGTACTGGGACGAATGGATCCGCTCACAGGACGCCACCAAGGCAAAGGCCCGCAAACCGGGTGCATACAGGGTCAAACTCCTGGAAGACGCGCCGGGATCCTATGTGATGAAAAAAGCCTGATCCCGAGCTTCCCGTAACCGTTTGAACAAGGAGCGCTTCAGGCGCGCTTTTCCACGCGCCCGAAGTGGGACTCCAGCGGCGTCAGGGTCATGGCGAGCAGCTTGCCGAACCGGATTGCACTCATCGGCCGGCCAAAGTGGAAGCCCTGCACGGTCTCACAACGGCAACTTGCCAGAAACGCCTGCTGTTTGGCGCTCTCGACGCCTTCGGCGACCACATTCAACCCGAGTTCCCGGCCAAGGGAAATGATCGCCCGCGCGATGCTGCGGTCGCTTTCATCAAAATCGAGATCGCGGATGAAGCTGCGGTCGATTTTCAAACGGGTAAGCGGGAAACTCTTCAGCGCCGCCAGGCTGGAATAACCGGTTCCGAAGTCGTCGATGGCAAGCTTCAATCCAATCCTGCGGAAATCGTCCATGATCTGGACCGCCTGGTCGGCATTCTGGATGAGGAGGCTCTCGGTTACCTCCAGTTCGAGATACCCGGCGTCCAGGCCGGACGTGTTCAATGCCGCCGTCACATCGGAGATCAATCCGGAGTCCCGGAACTGCCTGACCGAAACATTCACGCCCATCGTTATCGGCGTCAGTCCTGCATCCTGCCATTGCTTGTTCTGCAGGCAGGCTTCATGCAGTACCCATCGGCCCAGGGGAACGATCAATCCGCTTTCTTCCGCCAGCGCGATAAACTCGCCTGGCATCAGGCGGCCAAGAGCGGGATGCTGCCAGCGGACCAGCGCCTCGGCACCGACAATCCGACCGCTGACGAGATTGTATTGCGGCTGGTATTCCAGGAAGAATTCCCCGGTTTCGATGCCGGTGCGCATTTCCTCCAGCAACGTCAGCTTGTTGACGGATTTCTCGGGCCGGGTCTGGTCATAGATCTTGAAACCGTCCCGGCCGGAAGATTTTGCCTCGAACATCGCCTTGTCGGCATTTTTCAGTAGCTCCGCCGCGTCGTTGGCATCTTCCGGATAACAAGCAGCCCCGATGCTGCAGGTTACATGGAAAGACAGGTCACCGATGTTTATGGTTTTGGTGGTGACCGCACGCAGATCTGTCATCAGATCCTCAAGGTTCACCTTGAGCGCCGAACCACCCTCGACAATCAGCACGAACTCATCGCCGCCGAAGCGGATCGCCTCATGTTTTTCCGCGAGGACCGATTTTATCCGCTCGGCAACGATCGCCAGAACCTTGTCACCGATCGTGTGCCCGAAACTGTCATTGACGAATTTGAAGTTGTCGAGATCGACAAACACCACGGCCACCGGCTCTCCCGACTTTCGGCTGATCTCGACTTTTTCTTCCAGCTTGTGCTTGAATTCCTGCCTGTTGGGCAGGCCGGTCAGAACATCATGATGAGCGAGATAGCGGATCTTGCTCTCCGCCTGATCGCGTTCCACCGCGATGGACGCCAGGCGCGCGGCCTCCGTCGCCAGTCCCTTCTCGTGCTCCGTCGGGGTGCGCACTTCCGTCGAATAAAGACCGAAGGTTCCGAGGACCCGGGAGTCCTTGCTGAAAAACGGTACGGACCAGCATGAGCGCATGTCGTAGTTGCGCATGATGTCCCGGTGGTCCTTCCAGAGTTCATGGGTGAGGACGTCGTCGACGAACACGCTTTGCCGGGTATGAACCGCTGTGCCGCAAGACCCCATTCCTGGCCCGACCTGCAACATGTCGGTCTGTTCCATATAGGCTTTCGGCAGATTGGGAGCCACACCATACATGAGCAAGGTGCCGCTCTCATCCGTCAGCATCACGGACCCGAAAACACCTTCCAACTGGTCTTCTATCGTCAGGACAAGTGTTTCCAGCACGTCGTCCAGCGGCTTGCCGCCGGCGATCTCCTGCAGAACCTTGTTTTGCCCCTGCTGCAGCTTTTCCGCTTTTTTACGCTCGGTGATATCCCGGCAGAGGCCGATAATCCCGACGACTTCGTCCTTGTCGTTGGTGACCGGGAACTTCGAGGAGGAAAACCATTTTCTCCTGCCCGACGGCAAAATCAGGAATTCCTCGTGATCGATCTGGGGAGACTTTGTCGCCATCACCTCTGTCTCGATCTTCATGAAGCTGGAGCCGATTTCCTGCGGATGAAGCTCCATGTCCGTCTTGCCGAGCAATTCGGAAAAATCGCTATATCCGATGTCGATCGCAACCTGACGGTTCGCCATCACGAACCTGCATTTGCGGTCCTTGACGAAAATATAGTCGCTGACCTGGTCGACAAGTGTCTGCAGCCATTCACCGGTCAGATAGAGTTCGTCGCCCTTGCGAAGCTGCGGCATGTCATTCAGACGCGCCAATTCCGAAGCCAGTGACGCCCCATCTTCCGGCCCTATGAGGTCAGTTAGCTGCCGGCTCCAGTTTAAAACCATCAGATCACCCCTACCCAGTGGATACAGCCATCTTCGCAGCCTTCGTATTTCTAAAAATTTCGAGCTAAAAACTCATTAAAACGACAGTCTCAAACTTCATGATTGCGTTAATTTTCAGCCGAAACCCTGTAAAGCCTTCTTCTATCATCCTGATTTTATTTGAATTCAACACCACGTCAAACGGCTTGCAAGATTTTCTCCCAAAAAGCTTTTTCTGTTGGCATCCACTATTTGTAAGTTGCAAAAACCAAACAAAGTTGTTTGCAAAACCCACCGTCACCCGGGTATTGTCTTTTCTTGATCCGCGAACCTGGCAACCAACCCTGTCCATGCAACCGTCTCAGCTTCAGATTCCTCCCAGAACCGGTCCCGGGCAGTCCAATGCCTTCGGAACCAACACGCGCCTTCTGCTTTCGAGCGGCGGAGCAGGTAAATCGCCGCGCTTCGTGTCGCCTTATGTGAAGCTCGCCGCGCCGGCTCTGGTCACTGGAGCGCTGTGGTCTCATCTCTGGATCGGACATGCCGTTGCCGTGTTGCTGACAATCGTCATCGCTGCAGTTCTGCTGCTGATCCCCAAGCCTTCCATAGTCTCACCGCATCGCAACGGCTGGACGAAACTTGTCGGTTTCGGCGAGAGGATCTGGCTGAACAGGCTACTCGTTGCCGTCCCGCAAGGGCTGAACAGGCGTCTTACGACACTGTATCTCGTGTTCTGGAGCGGTACCTTTGTCGCAGTCCTCGGAGGGTTCACAGCCTCGCCGATCCTGACATCCACCGGCCTTCTTGTGGCATATTGTGCCCAGATTATCGGGTTTCAGAAGCTGATCCAGCTCTACCGGGTCATGAAAGACAGGGACCCGCTCTACCGTTCCTGGTCCCTGACCGCCGAAAATGACAATCAGCACGGCGCACCCGAACGCCGGACTAACTCCATGAACTAGATCCTGACCGGGCTTATGCCGGTTTCGATCGTTTTTCCGCGAGCAGACCGATATAGGTCAGCGCAACGCTGGCTCCCGCGATCGATGTGATGTCAGCGTGATCATACGCGGGCGATACCTCGACAACGTCGCCGCCGACAAAATCAATCGCCCCCAGCCCCCGCAGGATGGACAGCGCTTCGCGGGAAGACAGGCCTCCGGCGACAGGCGTGCCGGTGCCCGGTGCGAAGGCTGGGTCCAGGCAGTCGATATCGAAGGTCAGATAGGCCGGTCCCTGCCCCACGCGGCTGACGATCCGGTCGATGGTTCCCGCGATACCCAAGTCATCCATCTCGTGACCGTAGATGATGTCAAGACCGCAGGTTTCAGGCGCATGGGTACGGATGCCGATCTGGATGGACCTGTTCGGGTCGATGAGACCTTCGCGCACCGCCCGTCCGGTGAACGTGCCATGATCGATCCGGTCGCCCTGATCCGGCCAGGTGTCCTGATGGGCATCGAATTGCACGAGCGCAAGCGGGCCATGTTTGGCGACATGGGCCTTGAGCAGTGGATAGGTGACAAAATGATCGCCGCCGATGGAAAACAGATGCGTGTCCGCCGCGAGAATGCCGGAAGCCTGCGCCTGGATGTGTCCCGGAATATCGGCATTGCGGCCGTAATCGAAAACGCAGTCGCCGTAATCCACGCAGGCGAGTTGTTCGAACGGGTCCATGTTGAAAGGATACTGCGGGTCGCCGTCGAAAATCGCCGAAGCACGCCGCACGCCTTGCGGCCCGAACCTGGCGCCCGGCCGGTTGGAGACCGACGCATCGAAGGGAATGCCCCAGACCGCCAGATCCACTCCGTCGAGATCGCGGCTGTAACGCCGGCGCATGAAGGACAAGGCCCCTCCATAGGTCGGCTCATGCGAACCGCCTTTCACGGATGTTCCCAGAAAGGCATTATCGGTCGGACGCGGCAAATCTGATGACATTTCTGTTTTCCCGGAAGCTGCGCGATGCGAACCACATCGCAGACCGGTTTTAACAGTCATCCCATTTCAGTCCAATCATCCCGAGCCTGTATTTTTACGGTGGACCAGTGGTGCCGAGGCAGGCTGCTTCATGGCTGCGCACCTTGAAATGCCCCCTGAACTGTTCAAACTCCGGTTTCCGTATATGAATTCAAGCTTGTGACAGAAAGATCAACCTGATGACCGAGCCCCACAATGGCGAGACCGGCGACGGGCACGAGCATACCGATGGCGATCATTCCGGCCACAAACACTCTGGGCACGGGCATTCCGGGCACGATCACGCTCCGACAGTGAACGACAGAAATGCACGCGCGGTGGCCTGGGCAGGACTGCTGATCGCAAGCTTCATGTTTGCCGAACTGATCGGCGGCTGGCTGGCCGGATCGCTTGCCCTGATGGCAGACGCTGTCCACATGGTCTCGGACGCCGCCTCCCTGGGGCTGGCCTGGTGGGCGTTCCAGCAGGCCAGGAAGCCCGCCGACGCGCGCCTGACCTACGGCCGCGACAGGCTGCCTGTCCTGATCGCCTACTCCAATGCCATTTTCCTGCTCGTCGTCACTGCCTGGATCTGCATCGAAGCTGCCGAACGGTTTGCAAAACCGGAGAAGGTTCTTGCCGGTCCGATGTTCATCATCGCAGTGATCGGGCTTGCCGTGAACATCGGCGCGTTCCTTATCCTGCAGCGCGGAGGCGACGGCTCGCTCAACATCCGTTCCGCGATCCTGCATGTCATCGGGGATCTTCTCGGGTCCGTCGCAGCGATCATTGCCGCGGTGATCATCTATTTCACCAACTGGTACCCAATCGATCCCATCCTCTCGGTGTTTGTCGCGCTGCTCATTCTACGCTCCGCCATCACCATCCTCCGACAATCGTCGCACATCCTTCTGGAAGGCGCTCCAACGGACATCGACCGTGACGCCATGAAAGCCGACCTCCTCGCAGCGATACCGGGCCTGTCGGACGTCTACCACATACACCTTTGGTCGCTCGCCGAAGGCAAGGTGAATGCGACCATGCATGCCATTGTTTCGTCGGAGGAATATGCTGTAACAGTCCCCGGGGAAATGCGTGCCCGGCTCAAGGACGAGCACGGCATCGCGCATGTCACCATCGAGGTTTCCGCAGCCTCCAAGGCGTGACACTCACTCGATGCGAGCGGTTGCTTGGGCGGCGGAAAACCTCCCGCCCCTTTCGACACGCCGCATATGCGGATCAGCTTTTCCAAATCGGCAAAGATGGTCCATTGTTCGTTCTTTCCGCAGGACTTAAAAGAGGAAAGCGCCACACCGGCGCTTATCAATGTTCAGCACCGGGGATTTCATTTCGTGCCAGATCAGACCGCAGATCAGAATGTGAGAATCCTGCGCGGCAGATTGCTGAGCTTTTCCGCCGCTCCGCAAGGGCCGGAAGATACCAGCGCCTATTGCTACGAGGAAGACGGCGCCTTGCTGGTCAGGGACGGCAAAATAGCAGCCAAGGGCATGTTTTCCGAGGTCAGGGACGCCGCACCGCAAACTGCCGAAATCATCGACCACCGGCCGCATCTGCTCCTGCCGGGTTTCATCGACACGCATATTCATTTTCCGCAGGCGCAGGTCATCGCCTCCTGGGCGGATCAACTGCTGGACTGGCTGAACGACTATACGTTCCCGTGCGAACTTAGATTCGCGGACAGGGCGCATGGTAAACGCATCGCCGGTGAGTTCTACGATGCCCTTCTGGACCATGGCACCACCACCGCTGTTGCCTATTGCTCCAGCCACCCCAATTCCGTCGATGCCTATTTCGAGGAGGCCGAAGCGCGCGGCATGCTGATGCTGGGCGGCAAGACCATGATGGACCGCAACGCGCCCAAGGCGCTTTGCGACACGGCCCAGAGCTCCTATGACGACAGCAAGGCGCTGCTGTCGAAGTGGCACGGCCGAGGCCGGGCGCATTATGTTATCACACCGCGCTTTGCCATCACCTCGACGCCGGAGCAACTGGAGGCGGCCGGAACCCTTTCAAGGGAACATCCGGACTGTCACGTGCAGACCCATATCAACGAAAACCACAACGAAATAGCCTTCACCCGCGAGCTCTATCCGGACGCGGGTCACTATCTCGGTGTCTACGAAAGCTTCGGCCTGCTCGGGTCCAGAACACTTCTCGGCCATTGTATCCACATGACGGGACACGAGATGCAGGTGATGCGGGAAACCGGTTCGGTGGCGGTTTTCTGTCCGACCTCCAATCTGTTCCTGGGCAGCGGGCTGTTTGACAAGGCCGGAATGGAAAGCGCGGGTATCCTGACGGCCATCGCGACGGATGTCGGGGGCGGCACCAGTTATTCCATGTTGCGCACCCTGGACGAGGGCTACAAGATCCTGCAACTGCAGCGCCAGCGCATACACCCGCTGACAAGTTTCTACTGGATCACGCACGGCAACGCGGCAGCCCTTTCCATGACCGACAGGATAGGAACGCTGGAGCCCGGCACGGATGCCGACGTGGTGGTTCTGGATGCGAAGGCGACCCGGCCCATGGCCTTGCGCATGGAAACCGTCGAAACGCTTTCCGAGGAGCTGTTCGTCCTGCAGACGCTTGGCGATGACCGGGCCGTGATCGAAACCTATGTTGCCGGGGAACAACGGAAAACTGGTCAGCTATCTGCGGCCAGCGCCTGACGATCCAGATCATTTCGATCCTTTCGTGCCCGTTGGCGCAGCAATGCGAACAACAACGAAGCTGCCGCAAGCATGAACAGCGTGGCAGCCGTGCCAAGAAAGACCGCTGAAAATCCGAAACTCTGGATTACCGGCGTCAGCGCAAGCGGCGATACCACCTGCCCCAGGAACATTGCCGTCGTGATGACACCCGCAACGCTGCCCCTGCGCTCGGGCGGCGCGAATTGCAGGGCGAGCATCAGGAAACCCGGCTGGGCCAGGGCATATCCCGCACCGACCATCGCCGCTCCGGCCAGAATGAGTGGCCACAGCGCCGCAATCGCCAGTGCCGCGAAACCGCAGCCCATCAGAACAAACCCCAACCCAAAGGTAACGGCCAGCCCGAGACGCTCGCTGATCCGTCTGAACGCGAGTGCTACAACACCGCCGGTCAACGTGAGGGCTCCGAGCCCCATGGCTGTGGCAAAAGCCGCTTCAAAGCCGTTTTGATGGAGATAGAACGGCAACTGACTTGGCATCAAAAAAAATAGCATGATGGTGACCATGGTCAGCAATCCGGTCAATGCCGCAGGCAGGAACCACTGTACGGCCACCGTGCCTTCCGGCAGTTCCGGAGAACGAATGGCGGCTGTCGCCGTTCGTTTTTCGTTGCGCAGGAGAGGCACCAGAAGCGGCAGAAGCAGGACAGGCAAAGCGTAGACAAGAAACGGTAGTCTTGGAGAGAGGCCCGCAAGTCCACCCGCAAAGCCGATGTAAAGAAACCCGCTGAAATTGATGGCTGCGGTCTGCCATCCCATAAAGTCGCTGCGCTGGCCGCCGCTGAACATGTCTCCCACCAGAGCCACTTGCGCGGTCATAACCATCGCAACCGCCACGCCCAGCAAAAGCCGGCTGACCAGAATGGACAAGAGGTCCGGCAAATAAGCCCCGGCGCTGCCTGAGAGCACGAAAAGAACAACGCCGGCCAGCAACAGTGGAGCCCGTCCGATACGATCGGCCACCATGCCGGCGAGCGGCGCGGCCAGCACGACGGAAAGCGATGGTGCGGAAACCAGAAAGCGCGTCAGATAGGCCGCATTCGGGTCGCCGGAAAAGCTCGCCTCAAGCGCCGGCAAGGCCGGGCTGATTGTTGCATTCGCCATGATTTTCAGCGTTGCCGCCATCAGCAGCGCGACTGCGGCCGAATCCATCCAGAGCGGACGCCCGGACATCGAATTTGCACGAAACATTCTGTTTTTCCTTGCCTTTCAGAGAATTGGAAGGCAGCGTACCAATTCAAGTCGACTTGAGGTCAAGAGATGAAATTACTGGATATTTCAGAAATATCGAAACAGACCGGCGTGGCCGCTTCGGCGATCCGCCACTATGAGGAAAAAGGGCTGATCACCTCCCTTGGCCGCAGGGGATTGAAACGGCTTTTCAGTGCCGACGTTCTGGACCAGCTGGCGCTGATCACGCTTGGCAAAACGGCTGGTTTTGCGCTCGATGACATCGCGAAGATGTTCGGACCGGACGGCCGCCCGGCTCTTTCCAGAACAAACCTTCATCTCAAGGCAGATGATCTCGACCGGCAGATAGAACGGCTCTCGGTATTGCGTGACATGATCCGGCATGTCGCGGAGTGCAAGGCGCCGAGCCATATGGAGTGCCCCAAGTTTCAGCAACTGATCCGCATCAGCAATCGCCGCAAACGTGGGCTGGAGGAAAAGAAACGTGTGCCGATGCGGAACACGCCTGATACCAAACTGAACAAATAAGACCCTGTTTGGTGGCTTGTTCCGGTCCTCCGGCAAGGAGCGTCGCGCGTTCTAACCAATGCTCTAAATCGCCCCGCGGCACGCTCCTCGCGGAGCGCTCTCAGGTCATGGTCAAATGGCGTCTTATTTGTTCAGCCTGGAGCAAAGAGACGTTCAAAAGGCACGAAAAAACCCGCCGGATCGCTCCGGCGGGTTTTGATCGGAAAACCAGTTTGTCCAGCGATTAACGCTTGGAGAACTGGAAGCTCTTGCGGGCCTTGGCGCGACCGAACTTCTTACGTTCGACAACGCGGGAGTCACGGGTCAGGAAGCCGTTCTTCTTCAGAACGCCGCGCAACTCGGGCTCATAGTAGGTAAGCGCCTTGGACAGGCCGTGACGCACGGCGCCTGCCTGACCCGAAAGACCACCACCGGTGACAGTCGCGATTACGTCGTACTGACCGGAACGGTTGGCAACCATGACCGGCTGCTGAATGATCATCTGAAGAACCGGACGAGCGAAATACTCGGTATAGTCCTTCTTGTTGACAATGATCTTGCCGGTACCCGGCCTGATCCAGACGCGGGCGATGGCGTCTTTCCGTTTACCGGTTGCGTAGGCCCGACCCAGGCTGTCCAGCTTCTGGACATGGACCGGAGCTTCAGGGGCAGCGGATTCGACCGCGCCGCCCAGTTCTTCCAGGGATTGCAGCTCAGCCATTGTTAAGCCCTCTTGCCGTCATTTTTTACGTTGAGGCTCTTCACGTCCACCATTTCAGGTGTCTGAGCTTCATGCGGATGGTTCGGACCAGCGTAAACCTTGAGGTTTTTCAGCTGCTTGTTGGACAGCGGACCGCCCGGCATCATACGCTGAACAGCTTTTTCCAGAACACGCTCGGGAAAACGGCCTTCGAGAATGGCACGCGCGGTGCGTTCCTTGATGCCGCCCGGGTGACCGGTGTGCCAGTAGTACTTCTTGTTGTCGTACTTGCGGCCGGTGAACACCACCTTGTCGGCATTGATGACGATGACGTGGTCACCGGTGTCAATGTGGGGCGTGTAGGTCGGCAGATGCTTGCCGCGCAGATGGTTGGCGATGAAAGCGGCGAGACGCCCGACAACCATGCCTTCTGCGTCAATCAAGATCCACTTTTTCTCGACCTCAGCCGTTTTGGCAGAGAAGGTCTTCATGAGTTTGATCCATACTGGTCAGTTAAAGAAAAGGTCCGCGCGGCCTGAGCCAGCGAACGGACCCTGAATTCGTTCGGTTGCGCTTATACGCCGGGGCCCTTGCAGCGTCAAGAACGTTCTTTGCAAAGCTGCTTAAAATTAATCAATAAAATCAGGTGTTTATAAAAACGGTATTATATTACCACACAATTCTCACCGGTTTTAATCCCCTATCCCATTTGCAAAACGCCAAGAAGGTTGAATTCCCCGTCTGTATTTTACCCAAGGTTAAAGGGATGTGTGTTTCTGTTCCGGCGAATAAGCTCAGAGCCTGATTTAAAAGTAGTTGAGTGATATCAAAGGGTTGTGATTCAACCGTCTTTGTCGAGAAGATGGAGGATCGAATGCCCTGGGATGATATCACTCGCAAACAGCATAACCGGGACGATCTGCGTTATCCAACTGATTTGATGGATCGGGAATGGGCGATTTTGGCGCCGCTGATCCCTCCGGCCAAATCCGGCGGTCGGCCACGCAAGACCGACATGCGAGAGGTGGTGAACGCGGTCCTTTATATCGCGGGCAGCGGCTGTCAGTGGCGGGCACTGCCGAAGGACTTTCCCCCNGATCGAATGCCCTGGGATGATATCACTCGCAAACAGCATAACCGGGACGATCTGCGTTATCCAACTGATTTGATGGATCGGGAATGGGCGATTTTGGCGCCGCTGATCCCTCCGGCCAAATCCGGCGGTCGGCCACGCAAGACCGACATGCGAGAGGTGGTGAACGCGGTCCTTTATATCGCGGGCAGCGGCTGTCAGTGGCGGGCACTGCCGAAGGACTTTCCCCCGGCTTCCACCGTGCGAGGCTATTTCTATTCCTGGCGCGATACCGGCCTTTGGCAGACGATAAACCACATTCTTGTCGCCGCCACGCGGGACCTGGAGGGGCGCGAAGCCTCGCCCACCGCCGGTGTCATCGACAGTCAATCGGTCAAAACCACGGAAAGCGGCGGGGTTTCGGGCTATGACGCGGGGAAAAAGGTCAAAGGCCGCAAGCGCCACATCATCACCGACACCCTCGGCCTGATGCTGTTCGTACTTGTCCATGCCGCCGACATCCAAGACCGGGACGGTGCGCCGGATGTCCTGAAAGCCGTCCGTTCCCGGTTCCCCTGGCTGCGCCATGTCTTCGCCGATGGCGGCTATGCCGGTGAAAAGCTGCGCGCCGCCCTGGTGGGCAACGGCAACTGGACGATAGAGATCATCAAACGCTCCGATGCTGCTGAAGGCTTCGAACTCCTGCCCCGCAGATGGGTGGTGGAGCGCACTTTCGCATGGCTGGGCAGATGCCGCCGGTTGGCAAAGGACTGGGAGGCGTCAATCGAAAGTTCCACCGCATGGATCAACATCGCTAGTATCAGGGTCATGACACGCAGGCTCGCAACCTATTGTCTTGTCTCATGAACTTTTGAATCGGACTCT
>NZ_JSEP01000002.1 GCF_001624695.1 Labrenzia sp. OB1
TCTCGATGGACGGCAAGGGCGCTTGGCGGGACAATGTCTTCGTCGAGCGGCTTTGGCGGTCTATCAAATACGAGGAAGTCTACCTCCACGCTTACAAGACGGTGTCCGAGGCCCGCGCTGGCATCGGCCGCTATCTGACCTTTTACAATACCCGACGCCCTCACTCATCCCTTGACCGGCAGACGCCGGATCAGGCTTACTTCAAAGCGCTGGCGCCGATGATGGTGGCGGCATAATTGAGGCGGAAATCCACTTAGCAAAACGCCCGAAACTGTTCAGACAAACCGAACCACCTCTGTGTGCCGCATGGCCGGTATCAGCAACACGGCGTTCTATAATTTGCGCAAGCGCTGTGGCGGCATGACACCATCGGTGGTGTTTCGAGCGTCTTCACCATAGCCCGCCCAAGCCCGTCAACGGCCGCTGCGGGCTCCGGGTTCGGATGGGCCGGAAGGCGCGTATAAAGGCAGTTTACGCTTCCAAGGCACTCACCGCCCGCCAGGAGCGGAAAGTTGACGATTGCCGGGATTCAGAGCGCGATGATCGCCGCGTAGTCGTCGAAATGGGCGCGGATGGCCGAATGGTCATTCGATATCAGGGGGCTTTTGCGGTGGATCAGGTGATTTGCCCAGGGCGCACCTGATCACATGCACGATGCCGGAAAAGACACTTGCATGAACCTGGGCGTCCACGCATGGAGCCTCCGGCAGACCCGGCACGGTTCAATAAAAATAAATTTTCACCTTTAGCTCCCCAAATGGGTACTGCGGACGATTGAATAAGAGACTAGGTCTTGTCTTAGAAAAGGAGAACACTATGAAAGGTATCGTTTTCAATGAGTTTTTCTCTTTGGTCGACGAGGCATTCGGTGCAGAGGTGACCGAAAAGATCATCGTTGATGCAGAGCTCGCGAATGATGGGGCTTACACAGGCGTTGGCAACTACGACACAGCGGAAATGGTTCGGCTTGTCAAATGTTTGCACGCGGAAACAAACGTTCCTGTCGCCGACTTGCTGCAGACATTCGGAAAACATCTTCTGGGAATCTTCAAGGCAGGGCATACTGCCTATTTCGAATCTTGCAAAAGCCTGTTTGAATTCGTCCGGTCGGTCGAAGATCAAATCCATGTCGATGTCCTGAAGCTTTATCCGGATGCAGAATTGCCGCATCTGACAGCCACACAGGTCAGCAGTGACGAACTCAGTCTGGTTTACCGCTCAAGCAGGCGTATGGCTGATCTGGCCGAGGGCCTTCTGTGGGGCGCAATCGACCACTACGGTGAGACAATAGAGCTTACGAGAACCGAACTGCCGGACGTGGATGGCGACCAATGCGCCCAGTTTACACTCGTGAGGAGGTGACCCTGACAAATCTGCCTTACGACACTTTGGTCAAACGGCTTGCAAGGGAGCGGAATGCTCGACTGGAAGCCGAGAATCTTTTGGAACAAAAGAGCCTTGAGCTCTACGAAAAGAACCAGGATCTCGCCGCCTCACTTGTCATGTTCGACAAGGAGAGGACGCTGATGAGTGCTGTCTTCAATGCACGCTCTTCAGGGCTCGTCCTTACGGACAATGCGCTTCGAATTGTCAGATTGAACCTGTCGGCATCCACACTTCTGGACGTGCCGCAAAAGCCGGAACTGGCAGCGCCACTGACCACGTTTCTCGGAGGGTCCGAGGACACCAATGCATGGATAAGCGCGCGCTCCGGGCCGCAAGCCCGTTTCGATGACAGCACGGTGGAAGGGGAAGTGACGCGCCCGGATGGCGAGAAACTGCCTGTCAGAATTTCATGCACCGAGATCGGGCACGATGGGTTGCTTCTATGGATACTGGTGGACATCAGACAGCATCTGTTGATCGAAGCCGAGAAGGAATTGCTGGAACACAGCCTTAACCAGGCACAGAAGATGGAAGCGCTGGGCACGCTCGCGAGTGGCGTTGCGCATGAAATCAACACGCCAATTCAATATGTTGGAGACAACGTAAAGTTCTTTCAGGAATTCTACGATGGTGTTGTCGGCTTACTGAAGGCCTATGATCCGCTGAGAGAGGCCGTGATCGAAAAAAATATCCTGGCCGACCTGACGACCGCTATCGCGGAACAGTATGAAGAAGGCGATATCGATTTTCTTCTTGAAGAGGCTCCGGTCGCCATCGAGCAATCCCTTCATGGCCTCCAGCAGGTTGCCTCCATTGTCTCGGCGATCCGGGAGTTTTCGCATCCTGGCGATGCTGAACTTCAAACCGTGGATATCAATAGCGTCATTGAAACCACGCTGTCCGTTTCACGTAACAGTTGGAAGCATGTGGCTGAATTGGAGCAGGACATGGACGAAGACCTGCCCGAGATCATCGGTCAGCCGGGCGACCTGCACCAGGTATTGCTGAATTTGATAGGTAACGCGGCGGATGCGATCGAGGAGAGCTCGCCATCAGCGGGCGGCCAGATCCGCATTGGAACACGCAAGGCCGGAAAATGGGTCGAGGTTTCGATCTCGGACAATGGCACGGGTATCGACGAAGCCACCCGGGAGCGGATTTTCGACCCTTTTTTCACCACCAAGGCACCCGGCAAGGGAACCGGTCAGGGTCTCGCCATCGTCTACAAGATCGTTCACGTCAAGCATGGCGGCCAGGTTACGGTAGACAGCAAACCCGGGGAAGGAACGACCTTCCGGCTAAAGTTTCCACGTGCGCAGCAAACAAATCACTGACGCAACCAGTGTGAAGTTTAGGTGTGGACGCCGATCCCGCAAGACAGGTTTCGGATCATGAGCATTGTCACCTGTTTTCGAGTTTTCTTGTCCAATGTATCCAGGCGTCCCCAAATGAGGATATCGTTCGGCCCGTCCGTTCAGTTTTAATGCCAGAACAAACAGTTCGGTCCGCCAGAGTGGCGGTTCGACCGGGAAGGCAAGTTGAATGGTCAAGGGCAATTGTAGAACGGATCTGGTATCCAGGATATCGAGTGGTATTGCCCAGGCCCTCGGGAACGCGGCAAGCGGAATTGCGGTCTTGCTCCCTCAGGGTACGGGTGCGCAAGCCAAGGCCCGGCTTTTTCAGAGTGATCCTGAATCTTGTGGCCACCATTCTGCCGACCGGGATTGCAGCAGACAATTCGACACCCTTACGCGACTGCCTAATCGCAGGGTTTTTTTCGATCATGTGAACAAGGTCTTCAGCAGCGCCGGTGACACTCCCTCTTTTGGGTTGATTGTTCTGAAACTGAGCCGTTTGAAACATATAAATGCTCATTTCGGCTATAGCTGTGGAGACATGATGCTGGCCCATGTCAGCAACGAACTGGCAACATACGTTCGTAAACTCGATCAAAGGAACTACATTGCACGCACCGGAGATGCGGAGTTTTCGTTTTTAGTGCACAATGTGGCGGATGATTGTGACCTGAAGGTCCTTGGGCACATCCTGCTGACAATCGCAAATGTTCCGCAAATTCATCAGAACTTCTATGCACGACTAGATGGGAATGTCGGCGTTGCCGTCGCCAACGGTGAATGCTTGTCCGCTCGTGAACTGGTGCTTAGAGCTGATCTGGCCATGCAAGAGGCGCGCAAGAACGGGAGCAATGAGGCCGCCGTTTATACGCCTTCCCTTAAAAGCGGCCCAAATCGAAATCGAAAGATCGAGAGCGAGATTCAGTTGGCGATTAAATCCCGGGAGATTTACGCCGTCTATCAACCCCAGTTTGACATTCTCAGTGGCCAAATGGTCGGCATGGAGGCACTCGCACGTTGGAAACACCCGGAATTGGGAATGATTCCGCCAACTGAATTCATTGACGTCGCGGAGCGCGCGGGAAGTATTGTTCCGCTTGGACAACACATCTTGCGGCTCGCTTGCGAAGACGCGGTTGCCATGCGCGGTGCCCCATGTGTGTCGGTCAATCTCTCTGTGCTCCAGATTGTTCAGGATGACTTGCCGGAGTTCATCAAACATGTGCTCAACGCTACGGGTCTGGAGCCTTCGCGACTAAAGCTGGAAGTCACTGAATCCGCCATCATCAAAGACAGCAAACGGATTTTCGACACGCTCGCCAGTTTGAAAGCGCTTGGCGTTTCGATCTCGCTGGACGATTTCGGGACTGGCTATTCGGCGCTGTCCTATCTGACCGACTTCGATTGGGACGAATTGAAGATCGACAGGAGTTTTGTCGCAAAGGCACTGAAATGCGACAAGGCACGACATGTTGCACAGACGATCGGCGGAATCGCTGAGAAAATGAAGGCCCGACTGACAGTAGAGGGAATAGAAACTTCCGCGCAGCGAGATTTGTTTGCGTCCATTGGTTACCAGGTTGCGCAAGGCTTTTTTTATGCCAAACCGATGGCATACGCAGATCTCAATCTATCGCCGTATGTCTTGAACAATCAGCAACACGCCCTCGCGGATTTTCACTAGGGCTGAGACTCATTCATAACCAGAATGCGACGAGGATTGCGAGGGCGACGGCGGAGAGGAAGTTTCTGGCGAGCTTGTCGTAGCGCGTTGCGACGCGTCTGAAGTCCTTCAAGCGGCAGAAGGCATTCTCGATGAGATGGCGGCTTTTGTATCGCCTGACGTCGTAGCGGATCTGGCGCTTGCGGTTTGAGCGGCCTGGAATGACGGGGACGATTGCCGACTGGCGCAGATGTTTTCGCAGGCTGTTGGCGTCGTATCCCTTGTCGGCGAGCAGATATCTCGCGCCTTTCAGATCGGCCAACAAACGTGGTGCTACCGGGCTGTCTGCCGCGTTGCCGCCGGTGAGCATGAAGGCAAATGGGCGTCCGATCACGTCCGAGAGGACATGGATTTTGGTGGTTTGCCCGCCTCGCGACGGCCCGATAGCCTGATTTTTCGCCCCCCTTTGCCGCCATGGGCTGAACGGTGCGCCTTGACGTAGGTGCTGTCGATAGAGGTGCTTTTTGTCACCGCACCAGACGTTGCTAGCGCCTCGACCAGATCAGTCCAGAACCGTTTGCGAGACCAGCGGTTGAAGCGGTTGTATATTGTTGTCGACGGTCCGTAGTCGGCCGGACAATCGCACCACCGGCAACCAACCTTGAGAACATGGATGATGCCGGAGATCACACGGCGGTCATCGACCCGGCGCGCGCCACCCTTGTTATGCGGCAAAAGCGGCTCGATGACTGCCCATTGTCCATCCGACAGCCAAAACAAGTGACCCATCAAAGCCTCCAATCCGTTAATTGGAGCTCTTGAATCTGATTTGCTTCAGAAAATCAATGTGATCAATGGGTTTTGACCCTAGGGAACGCAGTACAAAGAGAAGAATAACATCGCCCTTATTACCTGTAAATATTATCAATATGTTTTCTTATTATGCGCCTAAACACTTGTTTTACTTTGTAGGACTAGTGTTGCCGCATGAATGCAGATCGGCAACGTATCCTTTTCGTCGATGACGAAGTCATTGTACTGGATTCCCTTCACCGGGTCCTGCGGGGCGAGCGCGAGCGTTGGGAGATCGTCTTTGAGTCCGATCCGCTGAAGGCAATCGAGCTAGTACGTTCAGAACATTTTGACGTTGTGGTCAGCGATCTGCGCATGCCCGGCATGACGGGCATCGAAATGATCGAGAAGATACGTCTGCAGCAAACTGCGGATACAGAGTTCATCTTGCTCACCGGCAATGCAGACCTGGCATCTGCGATAGATGCCATTAACAAGACGGGCGTTTTTCGTTTTTTGACAAAACCATGTTCCGCAGAGAACCTGGTGGAGGCTTTGGATGTCGCCCTGTCTGCGATCAAATGCCGTCAGGAACACCCCGGAAATATGGCGACGGCGGCGCTTTCCGCCATGTCGCCGGCGGTTGCCGTCGTCGACGGGGAATGCAGGATTATCTACTACAATGACAGTGCCGCCGAAGTTCTGAAAACACACAGCGGCATCGTTGTTGATCGCAACGGCGCTTTGAAAGTCAATGCCTCGGTAGACCGGCAGGAGTTCAAAGAGGCCGTGCAGAAGGCCTCCATGGACATCGACAAAATGCCAAAATTCGTGTCGCTGACCGACCCGCATGATCTTGACCCGCTTACCGCAGTGATCACACCACTGGGACAGAAACGGGTTGCAATCATGTTCACTGTGCCTGGGCGTTTTGAGCCGCCTTCAGCCGAAAGTCTGATCGATCTGTTTGGATTGACCCCAGTGGAAGCCGTGATTGCGCAGACAATAGCCAACAGCGGAACTGTCGAGGACGCGGCAGCCAACTGTAATGTCACCCAGGAGACAGCCCGGACTTATCTCAAGCGCATTTTTCAGAAAACCGGTGTCCGACGTCAGGTCGATCTGGTGCAACTGATACTGACGACACCTGCAGCATTGGTTCGTTCGCGGACCGTAGTGACTGACTAGGGCGTAAACTCATAAATTCTTCTGACACATTTTCTGCCGATCCGTCAGCGTCCGTTGAACCCGACCTGCCGCTTTTCGATTTGATGCCTTACACCAACCGCAACAAACAAGACCCTATTGGATGGCTTGTTCAGGACCGTCTGCAAGGCGCGGCGCGCAGATCGACCTGGTTGGCCGCCAGGGACGTGGGCGTAGTCAGGCGGGCCTGAACAAGCCACCGGAGGCCATGACAAAGCTGGTGTGAAAACTTCCGACTTGCCAATGACCTGCGTTGCCATTGGCAAAGGCGATGACATCAATTGATATAGATATTACCTCATCCGCAAGCCACCTCCCATAGTGAGAGCGTCAAATAACAGCAAGCCCGGGTCGCTTTGACCCAAAAAAAGGGATGCTCTCCAGACAGGGAAAATCGATGTTTTATAGAGACCTATATATCAAATG
This sequence comes from Labrenzia sp. OB1, assembly GCF_001624695.1. Lineage (GTDB taxonomy): Bacteria > Pseudomonadota > Alphaproteobacteria > Rhizobiales > Stappiaceae > Roseibium. The sequence continues at coordinate 6,829 of NZ_JSEP01000002.1, forward strand.
TACCCCAAAGCGCTTGCTCGCAGCCGTGCTGCTTTCGGGAACAGTCTTGACCGCTGGCGGCCTGACCAACACGGCCTCCGCAGAGGAAAAAGTCGTGGTTGCCGTGAGCCCTCTAGGGGCGGACTCCAATCTTTATTGGGCCACAACCGGTGCCTTCATTTTTCCGTCCATGCAAACACTTGTGGGCAATGATGCGCAGACCGGCAAATATGACAACAGCCAACTCGCAGAAAGCTGGGAACACAACGAAGACTTCACCTCCTGGACGTTCAAGCTTCACCCGGCGGCCAAGTTCAGCGGCGATTGGGGCCCTGTGACTGCGGCAGATGTGGTGCATAGTTTTAACCTCCATATCGGAGAAGACGCCAAGCTCAGCGGGATCAGCAATTTCCGCAAAATGGAAATCACGGCTGTAGACGACCACACAGTCCGTTTTGATCTGCCAAATCCGACGCCGAACTTCCTGTTTTCTCATGCAGGACGCGGATCACTGGTGATCTACAGCAAAGCACAATTCGACGCTGAAGGTCTGGCTGGATATGAGGCTGCGCCTGCCGGCTCCGGCCCCTTTGAATACAAAGAACGTGAAGTGGGCCAGTCACTCACGTTTTCCACCATCGCGGATCACTGGACTGGTGTTAGCCCCGAATTCGACGAGATCGAATTTCGCTGGGTGAGCGAACCTTCGACCCGTCTGGCGATGCTGTCTGCCGGTGAAGCCCATGCGGTGACCCTGCCGCGCGATCTGCAGGACGATGCTGCAGAGGCTGGCCAGAAAGTGCTCTCCTCCAGCGAGGGTGCAATGCAGTCCACCATGTTGTTCACCGGGCAGTTCATGAATCCGGAAGCAGAGGAAAACCGTGATGCACGGACCTATGCCTGGGCTGACCAACGCGTGCGCGAAGCTGTAAACCGCGCGCTGGACCGGGACGCGATCCTGGAAGTGCTTTATGGCGAGGGCGTGCGGGCACTGCCTGTCTATACAATGGATCCACGGTTCCCGGGCTTCTCGGAAGAGATTGCGAAGGGCTTTGACGACGCCTATGGGTATGACCCGGAAAAAGCGATGGCCTTGTTGGCCGAGGCCGGTTACCCGGATGCGTTTGACACCCCGGAGATCCCTCTGGTTGTGACCTCCCTGGCCGGAAACCCGGAATTTGCGCAGATGGCGGAACTCGTTCAGGCCTATCTGGACGTGGTTGGCATCAAGACCCAGATGCGCGAACAGGACTGGGCAACAGGCAACACTGCCATCCGTGGTTTTACTGCAGATTTCGTGACCCCGATGCGCAACGCCCCTGTTCGTCCCAGCGCCCTGGGTGTGCAGATCTTCTTTACCAAACACGCCAGCCCGCATCTCGATATCGGCGATCCGGAACTCAATGACCTCGGTGGCAAACTGATTTCCGAGACGGATCCAGCAGCACGGGATGAAGTCCTGAAGGCGATGTTCACGCGCATCTTTGACAGCTATGCGCATATTCCCATGGCGACGGTTCCGGCCTCAGTTGTGGTGAACGGCGATCTTGTCGAAGGCTGGAACTTCCCGGGTGCATCCTCTTCCGGCCTGAGCCACTACCACCTGATCGACCTGAAGTAACACAGCTTCGGACAATCGTGCTGCCTTGAGCGCGGCGGGACCTCTTGCGGGGCCCCGTCAGCCCATTGCTGCGCCGAAATATTAAGGATTGCCCGAGTGTTGAAATATCTCTCACGCCGGATCGCATCGAGTCTCTTTGCGCTTCTGGTCATTACATTCATCGTGTTTTTGCTGACCCAATTGTCTGGCAGCCCGGTGGATGCCCTTTTGCCGGACGACGCAACCCAGGAACAGATTGACAGCTTCATTCGTGAATGGGGTTTAGACAAGCCGCTTTGGCAACAATATCTGACGTTCCTTGGCAATGCCGCGCAAGGCGATTTCGGCACCTCACTGAAGTGGCCCGGACAAGATGCCATGGGCTTTGTCCTGGACAGGATGCCTGCCACCCTGGAACTTGGTGGCCTCGCCATCCTGATGAGTGTGGTGATTGCGCTGCCGCTGGGGGTCGCCGCCGCTGTCTATAAAGGCGGATCGATTGACAATGGCGCGCAGATCTTCGCGCTGGTCGGGCAATCGATGCCGAGCTTCTGGCTCGGGATTATCCTGATCTGGGTATTTTCGGTCTGGCTTGGCTGGTTGCCAACATCCGGCATGGGCAGCTTTTCCCATGCCATCCTTCCCGCCATCGCCATTGCCTGGTTCCAGATCTCCGCGCTGGCCAGGCTGACCCGCTCTGCGATGCTGGAAGTGCTCGATGTGGAGTACATCAAACTCGCACGGGTCAAAGGCGTTTCGGAATGGAGCGTGGTCTGGAAACACGCGCTGCGCAATGCCGCTGTGGTTCCCCTGACCTACTTCGGCATTCTGGCTGCCTCGATCCTGACAGGCTCAGTCGTGATTGAAACCGTGTTTTCATGGCCAGGCATGGGGTGGGTTGCAATTGAGGCTATCCGGGGACGCGACTTTCCGGTCGTTCAGGCAGTCATCATTGCCTATGCGGTCATCTACATGATCTCAAACCTTGTCGTAGACCTGCTCTACGTCGTTGTTGATCCGAGGGTCCGGCATGGCTGAGCTTCACCTGCAATCCCACCGTTTACAGAACCTCTGGCAAAAAGCCCGCGAACTGCCGCTTTTGCCAATTGGGGTCCTGCTCATAGTTTTCATCATTCCGGCCCTCTTTGCCGAAGTGATCGCCCCGCATGATCCTTATGTGCCAAACCTGCGTGCCCGGCTACAGCCGCCCGTTTTCTTTGGCGGCACATGGGATTATATGCTCGGCACGGATCGTTTGGGGCGCGACATCCTCAGCCGTATTCTGCATGGCGCATGGTACGTGCTTGCGGTCTCAATGATTGGTATCGCGGTGGGGGTCGTTGTCGGCACCACGCTTGGTCTGATTGCCGGCTATGCACGTGGCTGGTTTGACGGGCTGGTCATGAGGCTTGTCGATATCTCGCTGGCGCTGCCTGCCATGTTGCTGGCCCTGGCGCTGGCTGCAGCGATCGGCGCGAGCTTTCTATCAGTGGTGATCGTGGTCGGCTTTGCGCTTTGGGCCTATTTCGCGCGGCAAGTACGCGCCGAGGTTCTGCTCTTGCGCAACAGCGATTTCGTTGCGCGTTCGCAAGTGGCCGGCGCTTCTCACTTGCGCATCCTGTTTCGCCACATCCTGCCAAATGTGATGAACACCATCGTGGTACTGGCCACCCTGCAGGTGGGCATCGCCATCATGCTGGACGCCAGCCTGAGCTTTCTGGGCATCGGCATTCCGCGACCAACACCAACCTGGGGTCTGCTGGTCTCCGATGGGCGCGATTTCATCGCAACCGACTGGTGGATTTCGTTCTTCCCCGGCCTCGCCATCCTTCTGACCGTGATGGCGGCGAACATGCTGGGGGATTGGCTGCGCGAACAGCTCGACCCGCGACAAAGGCAGATCTGACATGACACATACACAAGAAACGCCTTTGTTGGAGGTCCGTGACCTGCGCGTGGAAATCTCCACCAAGGCAGGCAAGTTCTTTCCGGTCAACGGCCACAATTTCACCCTGAACTCTGGCGAAACGCTTGGCGTTGTGGGTGAATCCGGGTCGGGGAAATCGATGACAGCCATGTCGCTGGTGCGTTTGCTGCCCAAACATGCTGCGCGCGTTACATCGGGCAGCATCAAGTTGGAAGGCCGTGAGCTGCTCTCTCTATCGCGAAGCGAGATGCGCAAGGTCAGGGGGCGAGACATCGCGATGATCCTGCAGGATCCGCAGACGTCATTGAACCCCTCTTTTACGGTCGGAAATCAAATAACCGAAGCGCTGCGCCTGCACGCGCCCGGGCCCCGCAGCACATTGCGGGAGCGCGCAATCGAAGCCTTGCGAAAGGTCAAGGTGGCGGCTCCAGAACACCGCGTGGACTCCTACCCAAGTCAGTTGAGTGGCGGCATGCGGCAACGGGTCGTGGGGGCCATCGCCATCTCCTGCGCGCCGAAGGTCATCATTGCAGACGAGCCGACAACCTCGCTCGATGTGACCGTTCAGGCGCAATACTTGCGGCTTTTGAAAGAGTTGCAAGAAGATACCGGCATGGGGATCATCTTTATCACCCATGACTTTGGCATCGTCGCCAATCTCTGCCACCGGATCGTGGTGATGTATTTCGGCCGGATTGTGGAATCCGGCACGGTGGAGCGGATATTCGCCAAACCTGCGCATCCCTACACCGAAGCGCTGATTGCCGCCGTTCCCAAATTGCATGGCCACAAAGGACGTTTGCGGACGATCCCCGGTTCTCCTCCACCGCAGTCCGAACAGCCCCCCGGCTGCCCTTTTGCGCCACGCTGCGAAATGGCAGATACGCGTTGCTTTACCGAGCTGCCTCCCACGGTCGACGCCGATGGCGACGGAGAGCATTTGGCAAGTTGCTGGAGGGTGGCCGGACAATGACCAACACTCCAATCCTCAAAGTCGAAAACCTGTCCCAGCACTTTACCTTTCAAACCGGGATGCTCAAACGGCAAACCCGAACCGTCAAGGCAGTAACCGGGCTGAATTTTGATATCTGCTCAGGCGAAACTCTCGCCCTGGTCGGCGAATCCGGTTGCGGCAAGACCACAACCACCCGTTTGCTGCTCCGCCTGCAATCACCGACCTTGGGGCGGGTGCTTTATGATGGGCAGGATATCAACGAGCTCAAAGGTGCCGGGCTCAAGGCTTACCGCTCCAAGGTACAAGCGGTTTTTCAGGATCCATGGTCCTCAATCAACCCGCGTGTTCGTATTCGCGATTTTGTAGCAGAGCCTTTGGTCGTCAATGAAAAGCTGACTTCGGGCGAAGTCGAGCGCCGGGTGCATGCCGCCCTCGATGCAGTTGGATTGCGGCCTCAGGATGCACGAAAATTCCCGCATGAATTCTCAGGGGGGCAACGCCAGCGGATTGCCATTGCCAGCGCCATCGTTTCGCGCCCACGGCTGATTGTTCTCGATGAGCCGGTATCAGGGTTGGACGTCTCGATACGTTCGCAGATCATCAATCTGTTCAAGGATCTGCAGGCCGAATATGGGCTGAGTTATATTCTGGTAGCCCATGATCTGGCCACCACCCGCTATCTCGCCGATCGGGTCGCCGTGATGTATCTGGGCCAGATCATCGAACAAGGAGCCACTGACGACGTCTTTGATGCCCCCGCTCACCCCTATACCGAGGCGCTGTTGTCAGCCGCGCTCTCGGCAGATCCGGGTGAGGTGCGCAACGAGATCCCCATGAGCGGCGAAGTTCCTTCTCCGCTGAACCCGCCCAGCGGTTGCGCGTTCCATCCGCGCTGCCACCGCAGCATGGGAGAAATCTGTCAAAGCCGTAGCCCCGTCCTTGGGGAGCAAGCTCCAAATCGCGCCGTCAGCTGCCATCAATACGCCCCATAACCCGAAACCCTCCGCAAGTCTGCACCTGTCCGCCTCGGCGGGCAGGTCGCACGCCTGCGCTCGTGTCTCTATCAAGAAGAAAGACCAACTATGAAAATTACTGCCGTCACCAATGAAGTCTACCCTGACATTTCTTCTGCCAGCCTGCCCAAGATCTTTGGCCGGGCGACAGAAGCAGGCATTCGCTCGTTTGAGCTGCGTGTGGTTGAAGGCAAGCGCTTTCCCATGTTCGAGCCGGACGCATGGGACCGTTTGAAAGCACAGTCGGAATCCTATGGTATCCAATACACCGCCGTCTCCCCCGGCCTGTTCAAAGCTCCCCTGCAAAGCGAACTGATGCAGTTGCATGCGGACCATCTGTTGCCGATGGGTCTGGATCTGGCCGATGCGATCGGCGTCAAGACGCTGATCCTGTTTGGCCCGACCCGCTCGGAGCCCGAGCTGCCTGGTGAGTTCGAACAGGTCGTCGAGTTGATCAAAACCGCCGTTGACAAGGCGGTTGCGCGCGGCTTCACGGTTCAGCTTGAGAACCTGCCTGGCAGTTGGGCAGATACCTCAGACGCTTGTCTGGCCCTGCTGAAGGCCGTTGACCGGCCCGAATTTGGCTATGTCTGGGACACGGGCAACCTTTATGAAGCCGAACAGGAACACTTTCGCGCAGGCTATGAAAAACTCAAACCCTACATCCGCAATGTCCATCTCAAGGATGGCGCTGTGGTTGACGGCAAAATGGTCTGGAAACGCTACGGCGAAGGCGTCACCGATGTGAAAGGCCAGGTCGAAGCCCTCATTGCAGATGGCTATGAAGGTACCCTGGTGCTCGAGGCGGCGTGCCAGCCACACGAATTGGAAGATTTTCCGACGTCGATGGCCTATCTGAATTCCATCCTCGCCCGAGACTGATCTGCTTCCGATGAATCCGACCAGCCCCCTGGTTGGTTTGGATATGATGCGGCTTTTCAGGTGAGATTTCATCAAGCCGCATTGTGCCCGATCCAAGGCGTTGTTGCCCGACAGGCAACAACGCCTGACGTTTGAACGTTGTCTTTGCCGTCATGTGCGCTTCCTCGTCGGTCAGCCCGCTGATGCCATGGCGCTGTAAACAGCGATGCAGAGACGACCCCTTCCGATTGATACCGTATCGCTTCGAAAGTCGAACTCACGGAATTGTTCCGGTCCCGGGCTCATTTGCACCGCCTTTCTTTCGAAGAAAGTGCGCTTTTCCATTCCAATGCCGTGGTCGCAACAGTCTTCAAGACGTTGAAGGCCGAGCTGACCTGGCCCGTCGCATGGACGACGCGTCGTGACCTGAGACCCCAGAACTCCTCCAATTTTGTGTAGAGTCCGTTCCAACCCGGTCAGACGGCATTCACCGCACGCATTCAATAATTTAACCGCTGTGAACCCTGCTACTCGTCATGGGCAGCAGCGGCAAGACACTCCAAATTTGAGTACAAAAATGATCGCGAGCAAGCGTTGTTCCCAAATGGGGATATTGGCGCACGCGCCTGGCGTTTATCTTCGTCGCTGTGAGTAGCAAAAGGGTAAAATCAAAAATGTCCCGCAAAGTGAGCATTCTGTTTGTTGATGATGAACCCAACATCTTGAGAGCGGTGCGCCGTCAAGTGCGTCACTATCGGGATCAATGGGACATGCACTTTGCGAATGGCGGAGTTGAGGCTGTTAAGGTCATCACTCTCGAAAATATCGATATCGTTGTTACGGACATGCGTATGCCCGAGGTGGACGGGTCGAAATTGTTGGAATGGATATCCTCACACCATCCGACAATCATTCGCATCGTTTTGTCGGGAGAGGCGAAGCTCGAAGAAATCTATCGTATCGTCGGCCGCAGCCATCGTTTTCTGGCCAAACCATGCTCACCGGAGGCAATCCTCTCCGTGTTGTGCGATATTGTCGATGCTCAGCTGCATGACAATCTGGAGAACGGCAGCTTCGAGCTGTCCATGCTCGACAAACTTGGAACTCCGGCAAAGACCTTTGAAGAGCTGCGCTGCGCGCTCAATGCTGATGAACCAAACATCGAGCATGTGCATCAAATTGTGGGCAGTGACCCAAGTTTGTCACTTCGCGTGCTGCAGCTCAGCAACTCTGCCTATTTCAAAAAGCCTGTCAGCACATGTTGCGTAAGAAGGGCCGTAGCGAACCTCGGGATCGACCGGCTTCGCGATCTCATGGATGTGGCGCGCCTGGGACAGGACAGCAGAGCACCGATTGAAAGTGAGCTGGCTACGGAAGAGGCATTTTGGCTCGCACGTGCTTGCCGAAACCAATGCGCAGAGTCCACGAATGACCCCGAAGCATTGGCGGCAGCGTACCTGTTAGGACTGGCCCTGCGATGCGGCGCCGTCGATACCACAGGCTCACTTGCCCAGGTCGCCAAGAGAGCGGCGTTTTTGACTGTTTTGTTCGGACTGCCCCAAGTGCTGCATGTCTCTCTTTTGGGCCTGGCATCAACCAATGCGGCAGCTCCTTTTGAACAATGGCCGCGGCTGATAGCCAACGCCATCATCGAGTTTGGAAACCAAACCAACAACAACGAGGCCGCAGCATGACACAGAACCGCAAAGTTCTTCTTGTCGACGACGAGATTCATGTTCTCAACGCCGCCAAACGCGTGTTGCGCCGCTCAGTAGAAGTTGTAACAGCCAACGGACCTCAGGAAGCGCTGGAGAAAATCAAGAGCGTAGGTCCGTTTGCAGTTGTGGTTAGCGACCAAAACATGCCCGGTGTTGACGGTATTAAACTGCTTGGTCACATATCAAAAAAAGCCCCATCGACCACGCGGATTATGCTGACTGGGAACAACGACCAGGAGACGGCGATGAACGCCGTCAATGATGGGCGCATCTTTCGCTTCTTAACCAAACCCTGCGATTCCGATGCGCTCGCCAAAGTCATTGAAGAAGGAATATCACACCACCAGGCAGTCACAGCTGAACGGGAACTGCTTGAACAGACATTGTCAGGCAGCGTCAAGATACTGGTCGATGTCATTGCCATGTCGCGTCCGCGAGCTCACTTGCGCGCAACGATCATTCAGCGTTGGGCGCGCAAGGTAAACAAGGCTCTGGAAGCCAAGCCTTCACTCGAACAGGGTATCTCCGCGATGCTTTGTACACTTGGCTATCTGACCTTGGCCGACGACCTTTCCGAGCGATATTTCTGCGGCTCTGCGTTAACGCCCGAGGAAAAGAATGTCGTGAATGAATCTGCGGCCATGGCACGCGACCTTATGCTGCACATCCCCAGAATGGAAGGCATCGCCGATGCGATCTACTACTGCCGCAAGGGATTTGACGGCAGCGGGTTCCCAAAAGACGACATTAAGGGAGAAGACATCCCTGAGGCGGCCCGGGTATTGTGTGCACTCATCGATCTGGCCGAGATTTCGACAGGCGAGTCGCCATCTTATTTGGCCTGTATGGAGGAGCTGAAACAAAACGCTCCGCGCTATGATCCGCGCATACTTGAGGCCATGCAAAAAGTTCTTGGCGGAGACCAACATTTTGCTGGAAGCCCGAATGCGCAACGTATTTCTGTACCTGTTCTGCAGCTTCAGGCGGGAGATCTTCTTGCCTCCGATATTCGCGATGCAGATGACAGATTGTTGCTCGCGACAGGAAGCCTGTTAAGCGAAATCACGCTGAAAAGACTTCGCTCGATACGGACACTTGTAGAGGCCAATGCCTCCATCGATGTTTGGCGTGAAGGCGCGCAAATTTCAGACGAGCCGCAGCAAACGGCGCTCGTTTCCTAGGGCGTAAACTCATAAATGAAGATGAAATGGTTTGAGGCGAATTGGTCTTCATCAAGGAGCGAAAGCGCAGGAAATGTGGTTCATTTTCAAGCCTTTTGCGACGCAGAGGAGGACCAATTCGGTCAAATCCGAAGGACATGGAAATGGCTTCACCCCTTGTCGTCAGCGTGCTTGACCGGGCAGGAAGCCCGCTCATCGCACGCTTCCTAACGGGGTTTCGCCATTTCCCATGCCATTTCGTCTTCATTTATGAGTTTACGCCCTAAGCGTTTACCAAGGAAGAAAGGAGTAAATTTTGTCCCTATATGGGGATCGTTCCTCCTAGTCCGTTTCGGCACACTGTTGAAATCGAAAGGAACGATCCATGACCATTTTATCAGCTTTCCATGTACCCACAAACAACTCGCGGCTCTCCGCTTTGTCTGCTCTTTTGCTGCAAAGTGGAGCCGCTTTTTTGTTGTTTGGAAATCAACCTGTTCATTCTGAAACGGTCTATACTTTCGGTGTGGTGCCACAACAGTCTGCAAGTCGGTTGGCGCAGGTCTGGATTCCGCTCCTGGAAGAACTGGAAAAGTCGACAGGCTACAAGTTTCAGTTCGCAACGGCCAAAGACATTCCCACTTTCGAAGCCTGTCTGAATTCAAAGGCTTATGATTTCGCCTATATGAATCCCTACCATTACACCGTGTTCCATGAGCGCGCGGGTTATCAGGCTTTTGCACATCAGGCTGACAAGAAGCTCAAGGGCATTCTGGTCGCTCGTAGCGACAGCAACATCGACGATCTCAGCCAGTTGAATCACAAGAAAGTAGCCTTCCCCTCGCCTGCCGCATTCGGTGCCAGTGTGGTCCCGAGGGCCGAACTTACTTCGAAAAATATTTCCTTCGAACCGTCTTATGTGAAGTCGCATGACTCGGTTTATCGCAGTGTTGCTCTTGGACTTTTTCCTGCGGGCGGAGGCGTTGGAAGGACATTCAACAATATTCCTGATGAACTCAAAGCGCAGTTGAAGGTGATTTACAAAACAGATGATTACACGCCGCATGCGTTCGCAGCATCCGCAAAAGTGCACGCTGATGATCGCAATGCAGTAGCAACTGCGCTTCTAGGCATGACTGAAGAAAACATCCTCAAGTCGCTCGGAATGACGGGTTTTGTTTCTGCTTCAAATGACACATGGGACGATGTCAGAGCCTTGAACCTTTCAGTGGGACAAACGGAAATTGTTTCAGCAGGAGAAGAAAAATGTCATTCAAGCTAAAAACCATACTTGGGATTGCGCTGATTGAGGTTTTTGTTCTGGCGATATTGGTCGGCACAAGTCTTCATGATCTTAGATCTTCCAACGAAAGAGAGCTAAAGTCACGGGCGCATACATCCGCCCAGCTACTGGCGACAATGACTGCAGACGCAGTGGTTGCTTCTGACCTGGCAACCCTTGACATCCTCGTGGAACAGGCACTGTCGAACGAAGGGCTCATGTATGTTCAGATCAAGAATGATGCCGGACTTGTGCTGGCAGAAGGCGGAGCAGTTCCAGCTGCCCCCGACACCTCCGGGAACACCGTAAACGGCGCGCGCCTGGCAGATGACACATTTGGCGTGAGCGTCCCCATCGAAGTCGGAAAGACTCCCTTTGGTTCCGTCCAGATCGGCCTGTCAACATCCGTTATAGATAGCGTGGTCGCAGCGGGTTCGAAACGCATGCTGACGATCGCCGGCGTGGAAGTGGTTATCGTCGCGATCTTCGGATTTTTCCTTGGGACGATCTTGACCCGGCAGCTCAACCAACTGCGCGATAGCGCAGCTCGAGTGGCCAAGGGCGAGTTCGGGTATCTTATGCCGGTAAAGGGCAACGACGAACTGGCTTCCACTGCCCGGTCGTTTAACAAGATGTCCACTGCGTTGGAACAATATGCAAAAATTGCGAAAAATGAAAAAGACGAAGCGGAGGCGGGTCGGAAATTCGCGGAAACCTTGCTTCATAACGCGATAAACAGCGTCTCCCAGGCCATCTTCATCGTTTGTGAAGACCAGAAACTTCGTTTTGTGAACAAGGCTGCTCTGGACCTCTACAAGTTGCCGGAAGACAGCGTGCTTACGGGCGTCCCGTTCAAAGACTTACTCCATACGGCCTACGCGGCATCGGCTACGGACGATATGGAAAGTCAGATGCTTACCGTCGACGACCGACTGGGGCGCCTGGCCCTGGGTCAGGTGCAAACCTGGCAAAGCCGTTGGGCAAAGGACCAGATGATCCTCCATACCCAGCGCCCAATGATCTCCGGCGGATTCGTCCTGGTGGATACTGACATTTCGGAGATGTTTGAAGTCAACGAGAAGAACCGTCGGCTTGAAATGGAACTTATGGAAACCCACAAACTTGAATCGCTGGGAACCCTGGCCAGTGGTGTCGCTCACGAGATCAATACGCCGACACAATTCATCGGAGACAATTTGAAGTTCCTGAGTGAAGCCTTTGACGATTTGACAGAGGTTTTGGATGATCAGAAAGGCACAACTGTCGAAGCACAAGCGGAAAAACTCGAGGCCATGGATTGGGACTTCCTGAAGGACGAAATCCCGGCGGCCTTGTCTGAAGCGGCACAAGGTGTTGTCTCAATTGGGAAAATCGTTCAGTCGATCAAGGAATTCGCACATCCGGATGATTCCGAAACAACTGAAACCGACGTGATCAAACTCGTCGAGAACGCGACAACCGTATCAAGGTCGCAATGGCGCCACAGTGCGGAGCTCGACTTTAAAGCTGACGAAAACGAGATCATGATCCCCTGTTATCCGGGAGATGTTTCTCAGGTCATTATCAATCTGATTGTCAATGCGGCGGATGCCATTGCCGAACATTCCCAGTCTCGCGACTATGCTGGCGGGATGGGCGAGATTGCGGTGAACGTAACAAAGGACGATGCATATTGTACAATCACCATTGCCGACAACGGACCGGGTATTCCAGGAAAATCCCTGCGCCGTATCTTCGACATGTTCTTTACGACCAAACCGCCAGGAAAAGGAACAGGTCAGGGACTGGCCATCTGCAAATCCATTGTGGAGATCAAACACAAGGGTAAGCTGACGGTCCATTCGGAAGTTGGTAAAGGCAGCAAATTCATCGTTCGCCTCCCACTCGATCCCGCGTCCACGACAGAAACGCAACCGACGCGGTCCGAGGCTGCCTGACAGAGGGACGCAACGACAGGATCTACTGAGGGACTTTGTCGAAAATTCCTGTGCAATCGGTGTGATGAAATCGGAAGAGAATTCCCCGCTCTCACGGAGCGGGGAATAACGATTTAAACTGCCCCATCCTGATCAGTCATTCATAGACCAGTTCGCCGGTTTTCAGATCTCTCCGGCAACATCATCAAAATCCAGAATCAATCAACACTAGAAATATCAGACCCCTTGATCGCTCGGCGGTGTTTCGAGTGTCTTCACGACAGCCTGCCCGAGCCCGTCGACGGCTTTTGCGAGCGCAGGGTCCGGATGGGACGGGAGGCGCTGATAGAGGCAGTTCAGGCTTCCAAGGCACGCATCGCCCGACAGGAGCGGGAAGTTGACGATGGCCTGGATTCCGAGCGCGAGGATAGCCGCGTGGTCGTCGAAATGGGCGCGGATGGCCGCAGGGCCATCCGATATCAAGGGGCTTTTGCGGCGGATCACGTGATTGGCCCAGGGCGCGCCGGCAAGCGGCTTGGTGCCCCGGGCGGAGAAGGCCTCCGGCCGCGAGGAATACACGCGGCGCGCGACGCCCTGCTCATGGTCGTAGAGCAGGATGGTGAAGGCCGCGCATCCCGTCAGAGCGAGGATGTCTTCGGCCGGGGATTTCGCGGTCAAAGTGTCAGATCCTCAAGGGTCTCCGGGCCGTGTGTGAGAGCCTTGACGCCCGTCTCCGTCACGACGGCGGTGTCGGAGAACCTGAATCCGCCGAGACCGGGGAAATAGATGCCCGGCTCCAGCGAGAACACCATGCCCGCCTGAGCCACTGTGTCATCGCCGTCGGCGATATACGGCCCCTCGTGCGCGGTGACCCCCATGCCGTGACCGGCCCGGTGGATGACATTGTCGCCGTAGCCCTGCCCTTCGAAGAAGTCGATCACGGCGCGGTCGAGATCCTGCAGCACTACACCGGGCTTCAGACCTTCGAAAACCATGCGCCGCGCTTGCAGCATGGTTTCAAACGGGGCCTTGGCGACTTCGGGAACATGATTGATGAAGAACGTGCGCTCGACCTCGGCGCCATAGCCGTTGATCACCGAGTTGAAAACGGTGACATGCGGGCCGCCTTCCTTCATCCGGATATCCAGATCGGTGAAATTATGGGGATCGTGACTGACGTCGGCATTCTGCACCAGGGTCATGATCGAGGTGGCGTAAGGGTTCACCGAGGGATTGTCGGCAACCATCTTGGAAAACACTTCCCTGCCGATGGTAGCGTTGACTTCTGACTGGCTGAAACCGGCACGGGCTTCCGCCAGAAGACGGTCGTGTGCCTCGCATTTCAGCCGGCAGCCATAGGCGATGCGGCCAAGTTCGTAGGAGGACTTCACCTGCCGGAGGGTCTCGACCAGATCGGAGGCAACGGCGTGATCGCCGATCTCGGCGGCGATGGCATGGGGCAGCATGCTCTCGACACCGACCCTGCCCGCGGCGGGAAGCGTGTCCGCGAGACGGTCCTGCCATCTGCCGCCTTCGGGGGCCGGAAACTCCCGGTAGGCGCACAGGTCGAGAGCGCCGACATGCCGGCTGAGAACATGATCGACCTCGAGCCGGGGAATGACGAACCGGGGCGCGCCGGAGGCCGGCACGACCAGAATAAACGGGCGCTCGTGGATGAAGTTGGCGAAGTTGGTGAGCCACAGGATGTTGGAGGGCATGACCGTGACATAGGCGGCCAGCCCTTCAGCTTCCATCTGCATCTGGACACGGGCCAAACGCCCTGCCATTTCCGCCGGACTGGGCGGAGAAAAGGTTTCAACGATATCCATAATCTGTCCGTTATCTCAAAAGGGAGGGGAGCCAGAGCGTCAACTCCGGGAAGGCGACAAGAAGAACGAGTGTGAGGACATCCATAGCGATGAACCACAACACGCCCTTGAAGACGAGAGGCATCGGGACCGCGCCCTTCAGCGCGCTCTGAATGACAAAGACATTCAGGCCGACGGGCGGGGTAATGAGGCCGATCTCAAGCAACTTGATCAGGATGATCCCGAGCCAGATGAGATCGAGGCCCGCGGCATTTGCCATCGGCAGGATCAGCGGTGCCGTCAGCAGAAGGAGCCCGATGGAGTCGATGAACATGCCGAGGATGATGTAAATCAGCGCAATCATCAGGATCAGACCAATGGCGCCGATTTCGCTTCCGGAGAACACGTCGGTCAGCAGCGTTCCCAGGCCGGCAATCGCCACAAAGCGCGTCAGCAGACCTCCGCCGATAACGATAATGAAGATCGCCGTGAAGGACAGCGCGCTTTGCCGAAGGGCCTCCATCAATCTGGCGACGGAAAACTGCCCCGTCGCCATGGAAATCGCTATGGCTCCAAGCGCGCCCAGGGCACCTGCCTCGGTCGGTGTTGCCAGACCGGCGGAGATGCTGCCCATCACAATTGCGATGAGCACCGGCAACGGCGCGACATCATAGAGCATCCGCCACAGGGGGAGACGGTCCTCTTCTTCCTGGTGACCAGCACCGCCGAGTTCGGGTTTCACGGAGCAACGGACGATGATCATGCCCATGTAAACCGCGACCGACAGAAGACCGGGGATCACACCGGCCAGAAACAGCGCGCCGATGGAGACATCCGAGTAGACCCCGTACAGGATCATCAGGATGCTCGGCGGAATGAGAGAGCCGAGCGTGCCCGATGCGGCAACCGTTCCGCAGGCAAGGCCCGGGTCATATTTCCGGCTCAGCATTTCCGGGATCGCGATCCTGGACATGGCCGATGCCGTCGCCACTGATGATCCCGACGCGGCGGCGAAGAGGGCACTCGCAAGAACACTCGCACAGGCCAGTGCGCCCGGCAGCCGCGCGAGAAGCGCGCGCGAGGACCTGAACAAGCCTCTGGTCAGGCCGGTTTCCGAGGCGATGTAACCCATCAGCAGAAACATCGGAACCGCGGAAAAATTCCAGTCCGTCGCATATTGGTAAGGCAGGCGGGCTACCGAACCGATGGCAGCGCGCAAACTGGTTTCAACGGCAATGCCGATGAATGAGACAGCGATCAGCGACAGGCCGATAGGCACACGAATGGCGATCAGGAACAGCAGAAGGCCGAAGCACATGAGCACCGGCATCAATTGATCAATCATGACGGCGCGCTCCCAGCACGTATTGCACGCTGACCATAAAGGCCGCCAGCGCCGCGAGCGCGAAGACGACAGGCAAGACCCAGCGCACCGGCCATATGAGCAAGAGGTTGACCCCCATCGCGACTTCACCGGATTTTGTCGAGGACACCGCCTGCACGAAGGTGAAATAGGCCAGGAGCCCGTAGATACCGACCGAAATGATCCCGGATATGCACCGCGATACAAGCTTCAGCGGCTCGGGAAACAGGCGATAGAAAAGGTCGGTATCGATGTGGCCGCCCTTCAGTTCCAGCGTCATGATCGGCAGAAACGCGACGGGGATCATGTAGTAGTAGGATACGAGTTCCGTCGTTGCGCTGAAGGACGCGTTGAAGAAGGCCCGCATCGCGACATCAACGGATATGTTCAGCAGAATTGCGAGCACCGCCAAACCTGCGAGATGCAGCTGCAATCTGGCAAGCCGGTCGCCGGCCCGCATCAGGAATGTCATGTGAAGTCTCCCCTGCGGGCACGGCCGGTGGCGGCCGTGCCCGACTTCTGGCGCCCGATTTCCGGGGCCATCTGCAGGTTTCGGGTCAGTTCACGCCATAGGTCGACAAGTCAAGCTTGTCGTAGACTTCCGTCCGGATCAGATCTGCCAGCTTGCCTTTGTCCTCAAGAGGAACGTCGGCCAGGATCTCGTCCCATTTGTCGACGGTCGACTGGAAACGGGCAAGCAGGTCCTGCGCGTCGTCGATACCGAATTTCTCGACCACAATGTCGACGGCCTTGAGCGGCTGAGCGTCCCTGAAAGCCTTCAGGGAGTTGGCAAGATCTTCTGCCGGTTCGTGGAAAGTCACGCCCTGCTCGATCAGTTTCCCGCGGGCATCTTCCTCTTCCAGAAGCGTGCCATCCACAATCAGCGCGGCCATGGCATCGGCTTCCGCATCGAGCAGGGCCTTGCGTTGATCGACTGTGAGACTGGCCCACTTGTCCGGGTTATAGCCATGCCCGAGACCGGCCCAGAACAAGGTGACCGGAAGGTCCGTGATGTGCGGCGCGACTTCATAGAGCTTGCGAACATATGCGTCGGCAGCGGTCGTCGTCGTGCAGGTAAGCGCTCCCTTGTCGAGGGCACCGTATTGTTCATTGGTGTTGAAGGAAACGGTGACCGCACCGGCGGAGTTGGCCCACTCGGCCGGAGCACGGCCCGGCAGCCTCAGCTTCGCGCCCTTGAGGTCCGCCAGGGTGGTTATGGGCTTGTTGCAGATCAGCTTGTAGTGGTTGGTGGCGTATGAGCCGCCGAACACGACACCATGGGATTTCCATTCTGCCTGCTGCGCGGGATCGGTGGCGTTGAATTCCGCCGCCGCGGCAATGATCGTGCGCGGGTCATCGAAGGTCATGCCCAGTTCTTCAACCGCATTCGCGACCGGAAGGTCGGTCGGCGTGTATTGCGCGAAATGACCGGACACATCGACGATGCCATCGGCGATTTCCGCCAGATTGCCTGTCGCGGTGACCCGTGGAGATCCGAGTTCGACCTGAACATCAAGCGTGTCTCCCGCATATTCGGCAACGCGTTCAGCCCAATAGTCATAGAGATATCGTGAGTACTGGTGTTGCGGCGGCAGCCACGTGGCGGCGACAATCTTGTCTGCCGTCAGTGCAGGGGTGGAAAGCGATGTGACTGCAAGCGCAGCAGCCAATAGGGTTTTGATTGTCATGACAGGTCCCTGTTTTATGGAAGGCTTAGTTTGTTCAGGCGGTTTCTTTTTTGATGACCGCTTCATTCAAAATGAGCTTTTCAAAGCTCTTGCAGAACGCCAGTCTTGCTCCGGGTTCAACGCCATATGTCGATGTGAAGGCATGCCCTCGAAGGAGGTTGGAAGCCATCGCCCAATGCTGGGCGGCCGCCGCTGTATCCATGCCCTTCAGTTCAAATGTCTCGTTCCAGAAGGCGGCCAGAGAGACACGCCATTCTTCGACCGCTTCTTTGACCAGTTCGCTCAGATCAGGTTCGACGCGGATACCCAGTGCGATTTCCATTGACCCGATGAACATGTCGCTGACGAAGGTCTCGACGACCTGTTCGACAAACGCGGAAACGTCTATCCGCCCGCTTCGCAAGTCTGATCCCGACTGATGCAACGCCTCCGAGAAGGACTGAAGCAGGTCGGCAAAAGCGGCTGCGATCAGATGGTTTTTCGTCGGGAAATGGTGGAACAGGGCGCCGCGCGACACGCCTGCCTTGTCCAGGATCGGCTTGATGGAAAGTCCCGAGAGCCCCTGATTGATGAGCTGCTCGGTCGTCGCAGCCTTGAGTTCGTGCACCGTGAGATCGGAGTTACGGCGCCGGGGCTTCTTTGTGTCATCCAGAACTGGGCAATCGCTTGAGGTCATGGCAAAACACTACAAACCAATCGGTCGGTATGTCAAGTTTGACGTAGCCGAACCCGGGCGATCCTGTGCCCGGAATTGAAAATGACCGGGCTGCGAGGCTTCCCGGTCAACACCGCTTTGTTATATGAAAAGTGAGGATCTGCGCCGTTTTTCTGCAGGCCGGCTCATGGTCCGGCTGGCTGGGTTTGGCAATCCTCACACCGTGGTGTGCGGTCGCCCCTCACCCCTGCTCCACGCCGAACGCCAGCAGAAAACGGTCCACCGCGCGCGTGATCGCCACGGACGGATCGTCTGGGCACGGGGTGCGGTAGATGTGCTGGCGAATGCCGATGTAGACGATGCCGCCGTGCAGGTTCCAGATGTCCTCCATGGTCGGGGTCCCGCCGGAGCGTGCCGCGAATTCGATCTCGCCCAGAAGCGGCCGCAGGATCACGTCGCCGAGATGCTTGAGGTAGCGGCGGTTCAGCTCGGCCCCGGACAGGCCGGAGGACATGAAGATGCGCATCCACTCGTACTGGAAAATGAGCGTGCTGTATTCCGTGTAGAACGCCAGCAACCGGTCGCGTAGCGGCGTCGAGCGGTCTGTCAGGCGGTCGGGCCAGTCGGGCGCGAGCCGGTTGAGATAGACCTGTTCATAGACCGCCTCGATCAGTTCGTCCTTGGTGGCGAAATAGTTGAACAGGAGCGACTGGGTCACCCCGAGGCGTTTGGCGAGATCCCGCGTCTTGCCGTCGAAACCGACCTCGGCGAAGAAAGCCACCGCCCCGTCGATAATCTGCTGGCGGCGCTCCTGCGGCGGCAGCCTCCGCCGCCCCGGTCTTTCCTCGATGACGGTGCTTTCCACCGGTCCGTTGATGTCCATGTTTCCGTCCGCGTTTTTGCTTCGAAAAATATTCTACTTGCATTCGCGTCAGATTTATAGATCATTTGCTCAATAAGATTGATCAAATGCTCAATAAGCAATGCAAGGAGGCGTTGCGGGCATTACGGGAGGGGTGGCCATGAAGGCATCGGTGGGCGGATATGCCCGCGCATCCGATTTGCGGCATGCGCTTGAGCTGCTGTCAGGCTCGGGCGGACTTGGCCGGATTCTGGCCGGCGGCCAGAGCCTGATCGCCGCGATGAACATGCGCCTGTCGGCGGGCGACCTGTTGGTCGACATCTCGCGCGTTTCGGAGCTTTCCGGTGTATCGGATGCAGGCGACAGACTCCTGATCGGCGCCCTCACCCGGCATGTCGAGATCGGCGGCAATCCCCTTATCCGTCAACACGCGCCACTTCTGTCTCAAGCTGTCCAATACATAGCACACGCGGCGATCCGGAACCGGGGAACGATTGGCGGCGCCCTCGCCCATGCCGATCCGGCGGCCGAATTCCCGGCCTGCATCCTCGCTCTCGGCGCAACCTTGCACATCGAGGGACTGAACGGGCGACGGGACGTTGCAGCGGAAGACTTTTTCCGGGACGTCTTCGAGACCGCCATCGGCGAAGGCGAGATCCTGACCGGGATTTCGGTTCCGAAAGCCGAAGCGAAGGAAACGCAGGTGATCGAGGAAGTCGCCCGCCGGTCCGGCGACTACGCACTGGCCGGACTGTGCCTGGTGAAGCGGCCGGCCGGTCATCGGGTAGCACTGTTTTCGGTCGGACCCAGACCGCTTCTGGCCCGGGCCGCGATGACCGCCCTCGACAAGGGCGACGTTGAGGGCGCGGCGCAAGCCCTGCGCGACGACATGGACCCGCCCTCCGACACACAGGCCAGCAGCGCCTACCGGCAGCATCTCGCTCAGGTTCTCCTGCGCCGCGCCGCTGCAAGAATTGAGGGAGCGAACGCATGAGCGAAGCCTTCCGCGACAGGATAGACATCACCCTGACCGTGAACGGAGAGCCCGTCGAGGCACGCGTGGCGTCAGGTCAGCATCTTACCGACTTCCTGCGGCTCGAACTCGGGCTGACAGGCGCGCATGCCAGTTGCGAACACGGGGTTTGCGGTGCTTGCACCGTAGAGGTTGACGGCGCGCCCATCCGCGGATGCCTGATGCTTGCTCCGCAGGCGGACGGTGCCGAGGTATGGACCGTCGAGGGCCTGACAGACACGGCGGCGATCCAGGATCTGCAAGAGGCGTTCGTGGCGAAAAACGCGCTTCAGTGCGGCTTCTGCACACCGGGCATGCTGGTCGCGGCGAAAGACCTTCTTTCCCGTGGCGGAATCCCTTCCCGGCAGGAGATCCGCGAACACATGTCGGGGAACTACTGCCGCTGCACCGGCTATGAAGCCATCGTGGACGCTGTTGAAACCGTGGCGCAGGCGCGCGCCGGAAGGGGAGCGGCATGACCATCGAGTTCGGCAATCCCGACAGACCAAACTCCTACATCGGCAAGACCGTGCCGCGCCCGAATGCCGGCCGTCTGGTGCAGGGGCGCGGTCGATATGTCGACGATATCGTGCTGCCGCGCATGGTTCACGTCGCTTTCGTGCGCTCACCTTTCGCTCATGCGCGCATCACCGGCATCGATGCCGGCGAGGCAAAGTCGGTCAAGGGCGTGCTCAGGGTCTTTACGGGCAAGGATATCGCCGAGGTCTGCACGCCGTGGGTGGCCGTTCTGGCGCACCTGAAGGGCCTGAAGTCGCCGCCGGAGTATCCGATCGCCGTGGACAGGGCCTGCTGGGTCGGAGAGCCGGTCGCCGCGGTTGTGGCCACCTCACGGGCCGCCGCCGAAGACGGGTCAGCGCTGATCGATGTCGATTATGACCCGCTTCCGGTCGTCACCGACATGATGAGCGCCCTCGATGCGGACACGCCTGTGCTGCATGAGGACATGGGCGACAATCTTGCTTTTCGGCGCCTGCATGAGGCAGGCGATGTCGAAGCCGCGTTCAAGTCCGCGCACAAGGTTGTCTCGACGCGCTTCCGCACTGCCCGGCACACGGGCGTGACGCTGGAGCCTCGTTCCATTCTTGCCGACTGGAACCCGGCAGAAGGCCAGTTGACCGCCTATCACGCGACCCAGGCGCCGCACATGATACAGACGGTGCTTGCCGAGCATCTCGGCGTACCGGAAGGCCGGGTCCGGGTGATCTGCGGCGATGTCGGTGGGTCCTACGGCATCAAGGTTCATGTCTATCCCGACGAAGTGGCAACAGCCGCAATCGCCAAAATCATGGCCCGGCCGGTGAAATTCGTGGCCGACCGCCTGGAGAGCTTCACCACGGACATCCACGCCCGCGACCACGAGATCGAAGCCAGGATCGCCGTTGAGGAAGACGGCAGCATCACGGCCATGGACGTCGACGACTGGACGGCAATTGGCGCCTATTCGGTCTATCCGCGCACCTCGGCGATCGAGGGAAATCAGGTGGTGAACCTGTGCGGCGGTCCCTACGACTTCAAGAACTATCGCGCGCAGACCACAGTCGTGTTCCAGAACAAGACCCCGACATGCCAATATCGCGCCGTCGGTCATCCCATCGCAGTGGCAATCACGGAAGGGCTTGTCGATCAGGCGGCTGCGGAACTGGGCATGGACCCGGTCGAAATCCGCCGGCGCAATATGTTCCGCGACGACGCCTATCCCGTGACCTCGCCAGCCAACATGCGCTTCGAGGCCCTGTCGCACCATGCATCCATGAACAAGCTGATGGACTTGATGGATTACGACGGGCTGCGCGCCGAACAGGCGGAACTGCGCAAGTCGGGGATCCATCGCGGCATCGGCATCGCAAGCTTCATCGAACTCACCAACCCCTCCCCCTTCATGTACGGCATCGGCGGCGCACGCATTTCGGCGCAGGACGGCTGCACCGTGCGGATGGATCCGGACGGCTCCCTCGTCGCCCTGTCCGGGGTGACCGAGCAGGGCCAGGGAACCGAGGCCATGCTCAGCCAGATCGTGGCCGAAGGTGTCGGCGTGTCGCCGGACAAGGTGCGCGTCATCACCGGAGACACGCAGGTTACGCCTTATGGCGGCGGCACCTGGGCCTCGCGCGGAGCCGGCATCGGCGGCGAGGCGGCACTGCAGTCCGCCCGGGCGCTGCGCGAATCCATACTGACGGTTGCGGCCGCGATGCTGCAGACGGAGCAATCCCGGCTGGACATCCGCGACGGGCAAGTGGTTGACACCGCCACAGGCGAAAGCCGCATGCCGCTTGAGGAAATTGGCCGGATCGTCTATTTTCGGGGGGACACGCTGCCGAAAGGATTGCCCCGAGAACTGGTGCAAACCCGCCATTTCATCACCTCCGACTACCCCTTCGCGTTCACCAACGGTGTGCAGGCCTCCTATCTGGAGGTCGATATCGAAACCGGGGTCGTGAAGCTGCTGAAACACTGGTGCGTCGAGGACTGCGGCCGGATCATCAATCCGCAACTGGTTGATGAGCAGATCCGCGGCGGTATCGTCCAGGGCGTCGGCGGAGCGCTTTTCGAGGAAATTCACTACGACGGGGACGGCCAGCTTCTGAACGGGTCGATGGCCGACTATCTCGTGCCGATGGCGGCCGAGATGCCGGACATGGTCGTGGGCCATGTGGAAACGCCGACGAAGGAGAGCCTTCTCGGCGCGAAAGGCGCGGGAGAAGCGGGCACGGCCGGGGCCCCGGCCGCGGTCATGAATGCGATCAACGATGCATTGCGTCCAAGAGGCGCTCAGATCACCGAGATGCCGTTCACGCCGGAACGTATCCTGCGGGCACTGGGCGTATTGAAGGACTGAACCAGCGGGGGCTTTGGAGGAAAGGCCCCTCATCCAGGGAGGAAAAAATGAAACTCATAACCCTAGCAACAGCGACTGCGATCCTTGCCGGCTCCGCCGGCTGGGCCGCCGCGGAAGAAACAATAACGGTCAACATAGGTTCGTCGCACCCGGAACAGAACATCTGGGTCTACGCGATGAAAAACACCTTCCAGCCGGAGGTGAACCGTATTCTTGAACAAGCGGGCGACTACAAGATCGACTGGGTCGAGGCCTACGCCGGCACGCTCTACAAGTTCACCGATACGCGGGAAGCCGTCATGGACGGCATCGTCGATGTCGGCATGGTCGGCACGGTCTGGGAAGGCGCCAACATGCCGCTCCAGAACGTGACCTATTTCACCCCCTTCGCGACAGAAGACCACAAGATGATCATCGAGATTTTCGATGACCTTTCCGAGAACCTGCCGGAGCTGCGCGACAGCTGGGCGGACAACGGCATGGTGCATCTGTCCTCGCTCATCACCGACAGCTACGACATCTACGCGACCTTCCCGGTCAGCTCGATGGCGGACCTGCAGAACCGGAAGCTGAACGCGCCGGGCACTTCTGCCAACTGGCTCCAGGAAACCGGCGCCACACCGGTCGACGGAGCCCTGACGACCTACTACACCAACATCCAGACCGGCGTGACCGAGGGCACCCTGTCCTTTGCCTCCGGCATCCTGCCGACACGCGTCTATGAAGTCGCTCCAGAGCTGACACGGGTCGGCATCGGGTCGATGTATTTCGGCGGCATCGCAGCCAACAAGGCGTTCTTCGACGGTCTGCCGGAGCCCGTTCAGGCGGCATTCCGGGAAGCAGCGAAAGCCACCTCCGCCGCGCATGGCCAATATGTCGAGGACCTCGCAAAGCGGGCCCTGGTCGAAATGCAGGAAGCCGGCCTGACCATCCACGAATTGCCGGAGGCTGAAAAGACCGCCTGGGTCAATGGCCTGCCGAATATCGTGGCACCCTGGCTCGAGCAGACCGGCGATGACGGACGCGTGGTGCTGAAGGCCTATTTCGATGCCTTGCGCGCCCGGGGCGCAGAACCTCTGCGGTCCTGGGATGAAGGCCTGTGATCTCAGGCATTGACTGACCTCTGGCCCGCCCGGCACCATGCCCGGGCGGGCTTTTTCAACACAGGGCGGGTTTTATAATGAGCGACGAGATCGCGGCCGGGAACGACGATGCCTTCATTCCGAAGTTCTCGGAAGCTCCCTTCGGAGCGCTCCTGGGCACGGTCGCCGCGGTCATGTCATCCATAGGCACACTGGGGATCGGCGCCCTGATGGTGCTGATCGTAGCCGACGTGCTGGGCCGCAACTTCTTTAACGCGCCCATCACCGGTGTTGCCGAAATCGCAGGACGCACCGTCGTTGCCATCGTTTTCCTGCAGATCGCCGCGGCCATCCTGCAGAAGCGCCTGACCCGGGCCGACTTTCTTATTCGTCGCCTGAACGTGCGGTCTCCGCGCGTGGCGGCGATGATCGAAATGATCTTCGCGCTGACCGGCGTGATCGTTCTTGTCGCAATCCTGTGGGCCTCCTGGCCCAAATTCGCCGATGCCTGGCAGACGTCGGAGTTCTTCGGCGTCCAGGGTGTCTTTACCATTCCCACATGGCCATTCCGCGGGATAACGATCCTCGGTTCGGCGGTTGCCGCACTTGCCGCGCTTTACCGGGCGCAGGATGAAGCCCGCAGGTTCTGGAGGCTCGCATGACGACTCTCACCATCGGCCTTCTGCTTGTCTGCGCGTTGATCGCTCTGGTCCTTCTTGGAATGCAGATCGCCTACGCGCTGTTCACGGTGGCCTTCGCCGGAATCTGGATTATCCGCGACAACATCGGCCTCGCCTTTCGCATGCTGGAGCTGACGGTCTATAGCGGTATCGCCGATTATCTCTTCGCCACAATCCCTCTTTTCGTGTTAATGGGCCTGCTCGTCAGTGTGTCCAATGTCGGACGGGATACCTTCGAAGTGGCCGAACACCTGCTACGCCGGGTGATCTGCGGGCTTGGGGTTGCAACCGTCGCCGCCAACACCATTTTCGCCGCGGTCACAGGGGTTTCCATCGCCTCCGCCGCCGTCTTTACCCGAGTGGCCGTGCCCGAAATGCGCCGTCACGGCTATCGCGCGTCCTTTGCCGCCGGAACGGTGGCGGGGTCCTCTGTACTTGGCATGCTGATCCCGCCCAGCCTGCTGCTGATCATCTATGGTGTGCTCGCCGAGGTTTCCATCGGCGGCATGTTCATCGCCGGCATCGTGCCGGGCCTGTTGCTCGCGGGCGGCTTCGTGACGATGCTGATCACCGTCACCGCGCTGTTCCCCGGCTTCGTGCTAACCGATCCGGGCGCCTCACGCGAGCGCCGCCTCGACCGGGATATAGACCCCATGCCCGCAGGACAGATGATCGGCAAGCTCATCCCGATCGTCCTGCTGGTCGTTCTGGTGCTCGGCGGTCTTTATACCGGCTATTTCACCCCGACCGAGGCCGGTGGCGTGGGCGCTTTCGGAGCGTTTCTCGTGGCGCTGTCACGGCGATCCCTCGACCGGCACAAGCTGTGGCAGGTGATGAAACAGACCGGCGTGATCTCGGTCTCGATCCTGCTTCTGCTGATCGCGGCGAGCTTCTATTCCCGTATGCTGTCAATCGCCGGACTGCCGAACGCCATCGCAGGTCTGGTGAGCGACACCGGGCTTGGGCCGTTCGGCTTTCTGGTCTTCTGCGCGCTTATCATCCTGATCATGGGAATGATCCTCGACAGCACATCGATCCTGCTGATCATGGTTCCGATCACGGCGCCGATTGCTCAAAGCATGGGGATCGACCTCAGTCATTTCGGCATCGTGATCGTGATAGCGGTCGAGATCGGGCTGCTGACGCCCCCCTTCGGCATATCGGTCTTCACCGTTCACAACACCCTCAACGATCCAACGGTCTCGGTGGAGCAGATATTTGCCGCCACACTCCCCTTCATTGCGGTGATGCTGTGTGTTCTGGCGCTCGTCATCCTCATGCCCGGTGCAGCCACCGTCTTTCTGTAAGGACTGCCTGACCGCCTGTCTGCCCGTTATCTCTGCCAAATCCAATGCCGGGACAACGGGCGTGTTCACGCAGAAAGATTCACGTCTCTCCGGCGGCCTCACTTCCATACCTCGACAAGACCGGCGTCCTGCCGAGGCTCAGCCGCCCGTCGTCATATGGTGACGGTCATTTCCTCCATGACCGATCCGTAGCCACCTGCCATCAGGCCGGTAATCCTTCCGTCCTCAAGTTCGAGGTCGACGGTTATGACGCTCGGCGAGGGCGGCTGCATGAAGTGACCCTGCTCGATGACCAGACGGGGCTTTTTGATGTCCATCAGGTCGTGGAGCACACTGGCCAGAGGCCCGGCCGCCATGCCGGTGGCCGATTCTTCATCGATCGCATATCGCGGCGCGAACATACGGGCCGTGGCATCCGCCCGGGTGGCGCTGCGGTCGGTAGTGAAGATGTAGTAACCGACCAGGTCCAGCTTGTTGCTGATAGCGTCGATCATTGCCTGATCCGGCGCAATCCCCTTCAGAACACCGGCGTCGCGTACAGCCACGACGACGAAGCTGTTGCCCGTGTTGACGAGCACAGGCCGGAGGCGCGCGTCCAGCTCGTGTTCGCCGATACCGAGCGAGGCCAGCACATCCGCCTCGCCGACACCGCGCTCGGCCCAGTCCGCACTCTGCTCGTATTTCGGAGCAAGCTGTTCCATGTAGGCAGCGCCGTCCCTGATAATGATCTTCCGCGGGCCGTCGACGGTTTCCTTCGACGTGACCCCGTCCTGCACCCGGCCCAGTTCCGCCAGATAGCTGAAGGTGGCGATGGTGGCATGACCGCAATGGGCGATCCGCCGATTGGGCGTGAAAAAATCCAGCTTGAAGCCCTCGGCCGTGGAGTTCGACACGAAAGCCGTTTCGGAAAGTCCGATCTTGCCGGCTATCGCAAGCATGTCCGCATCGGACAACATGTCGGCATCCAGCACGACCCCGGCAGGATTGCCGCCATGGGCCTGTGACTCGGGTTTGCGCGTGACGAACCCGTTGACGATACGGGCGGCGATTTTTCTGGTTTCATTCATATCCGTGACCTTTTTCTCATTAACTGATAACAATAATCATCCTGATAAAACAAAGCAGCAATGCCTGAATACATGAGTGAAATTCATGAATAGCGACGATGCCCTCCGAGACCGCCTTATGCAGAATGCGACCCTGCTGAATGCGATCCTCGAGGAGGGAAACTTTTCCCGGGCGGGATCGGCGGTCGGTCTGGAGCAATCGGCCGTCAGCCATCGCATCAAGTCGCTTGAGACGGCGCTCGGTACGAAGCTGTTCGAGCGGACGACACGCCGGATCGTGCCGACAGAGGCGGGCCGGATCGTGTGCGAGGCCGCGCAGCGTTGCCAGGAAATCTGGGGCAGCGCCCTGGTGCGGATCGCCGACGTGAAGACGTCCAGGACCCTTCGTCTTTCCGTGTCCTCGTCCCTCGCCATGAAATGGATCGTGCCGGCGCTTCAACGCGCCCAGGCGGACGGTCTTGACCTCGTGGTCGATGTCGAGGATCGGCTGGCCGATCTTCACGGGGGCGAATCCCAGGCGGCGATCCGCTACGGTGTCGGCCCCTATCCGGGTTTCCACGCCGATGCCCTCATTCACGCCCACCTTGTCCCGGTTGCCCGTCCGGGCCTCGTTTCCGGCAGTCTGGCTCCGGCTTCCGGGAATGGCGTGCCGCTTCTGGCCGACAGCTCCGGCGAGACGGACGGCACGGGCTTCAGCTGGAGCGCCTATTTCGATGGGCGCAACTGGCCGGGCGCCCCCGGCAAGATAACCAATTCCTTTGCCCGGGCCGATCTTGCGATCCAGGCAGCCATCAGTGGCATGGGGGTCGCCCTCGGTCGGACGCTCCTGATCGAAAACGATATCGAAGCGGGTTTTCTCGAAGTTGTCGGAAAGCCTGTTGCCTCAAAGGCAAGATACTGGCTGGTAACGACGGCATCCTATTCGGAAACGGAAGGCTACCGCCATCTGCGAGACTGGATCCGCCGCGAAATCGACACTGCACGCAGACAACACGAGGATCTGTTCTCTCTTCCCTGACGAAGACAAGACGTCAATCGACGGTCAAACCTGTCTCCGCAGGCAGTGCAGATCCCCTCACAGCGCATAGATCACTTCCGCGGCCCTGACCGCAGCGGAAGCCCGGTTTTCGACGCCCAGTTTGACGAAGATCTGTTCCAGATGCTTGTTCACCGTGCGCGGCGAAAGCCCGAGAATTTCGCCGATATCCTTGTTGGCCTTGCCCTTGGCGATCCAGATCAGCACTTCGGCCTCTCGCTGGGTCAATTCGAAGCGTTGTTGCAGGGCGCGGATCTGGCCGGCTTCGTCTTCCGCCGTCACCCGGAAGAGATTCTCGTCCGGGCCGACCCGGCCCAGCGGGTGGAGCTGGACCGCAAGGTCCTCGGACAACCCCAGCATGAAGCTCTTGCGCCGGTCGTCCGCAAGCTCGGCGCTGTCCAGCCAATCCCCGAGCGCCCGACCGAGAGCAAACAGGCTGGTCTCCGCATCGCCGGTTCTTTCCAGAAGATTCTGGATCTGCGGTGTCGACCACAGCACGCCACCATCGGCCGAAACGGCCACCAGGTGACGACCGGCGGCGTCAAGCGCCACATGAGCGCTCTGAACGGATCTGGCGTTTTTCAGATGAACCTTGATGCGGGCCTTGAGCTCATCGACATCGATTGGCTTGGTCAGAAAATCGACACCGCCGGATTCCAGCGCCTTCACGATGTGCTCGGTTTCCGAAAGCCCCGTCATGAAGATGACCGGGACATGCCGGAGCGCCGGATTGTCCTTGATGCTCCGGCAGGTGTCGAAGCCGTCCAGGCCCGGCATCACCGCATCCATGAGGATGGTGTCCGGCGTCACTTTCTCGCATATGGACAGCGCCGCTTCGCCGCTGGTCGCCACCAGAACGGCAATACCGGTCTTTTTCAGCGCCTCGGTGACAAACCCGAGGGTCTCCGGGCTGTCGTCCACCACCAGGACCGTATCGCGGCGATCATCCGTCATGGGTTTCCAGTCCGCTGAGCACTTGCCTGTAGGCGTCGAAGTCGAAACGGTTGAGGTGTCCATGCAGCGTATCGATCAGCGGCCCGTTTCCCGGTGTCTGCGCGAGTTCGCTCAACTTGGCTTCGATCCCCTCCACATAGCCTATCTCCGCCAGCGATATCAGGTCCGCCACATGATCAGCGCCCGGAGAGCGGAGCGGGTTGCCGGGGGCCGGCGCCGGGCCCGCGTTCTGCGGCTTTTCCGTCCAGACGACATTCAGGTGTTTTTGCAGAAGATCGAGAAGCTGGCCGATGGTGAAGGGTTTGGCGAGGGTCGCATTGTGGTGAACCGGACCGTCTGGACGCAAGGCCTGATCGCCGATATTGGCTGAGAGCATGATGATCGGCGCGGCATCGCCCCGCGCCCGCAGTGTATCCACCAGCTCCCAGCCGTTCATGCCGGGCATCAGGATATCGACAAGGTAGAGATCCGGGTTCAAGCCCTGGACATGTTCCAGACAGGCCGCGCCATGCTCCGCTTCCACGACCGTGAAGCCTACGGGTTTGAGAATATCGCTGACAAGCGCACGGTGGTTGGAATTGTCGTCGATTACGGCGATGGTACGGCGTGCGCCCTCATAGCCGCGCACCTGCCGTTCCAGCCGGACGGTATCCACCGGCCGGTCGACGGCGGAGAGCATGAGGCGTACCTCGAAGGACGCGCCCCTGCCCGGCTCGCTGGACAGGGCAATCGCGCCGCCCATGGATTCGGCCAAGAGCTTGGTGATCGTGAGCCCGAGGCCTAGGCCAGGCGTGCGCGCACCGGCCGCCGCCTTGCTGCGTCCGAAGGGCTCGAAGATTTTCGCCTGTTCGTCCAGCGCGATGCCGGGGCCGCTGTCGGCGACAACAAAGGCGGCGACCTGCGAGCGGTAGCTTACCTTGAAGGAGACCTTGCCTTCCTGCGTGAACTTGATGGCGTTGGAAAGCAGATTGACCAGGATCTGGCGCAGGCGTTTTTCATCTGTGCGGACAAAGACAGGCAGGTTCCGGCCACGGACATACTCGAACCCGAGCCCCTTGGCGGCAGCTTGCATGCGGAACATGTCGACAATCTGGTCGAGAAATTCGTGAATGTTGATTTCGTTGGAATAGATCTGCAGGCGTCCGGCTTCGATCCGGGAAATGTCGAGAAGCCCGTCGATCAGGCCGGAGAGATGTTCCGCGCTACGGCGGATGGTGCTGACGGCGGGTTTGCGCGCCGCCGGCAGCGTATCGTCGCGTTCCAGCACCTGGGCATAACCCATCACCGCATTGAGCGGCGTCCTGAGCTCATGACTGAGGCCGACCACATAGCGGCTCTTGGCCAGATTGGCCGCCTCTGCGTCCTCCTTGGCCTTCTGGAGCGCGGCATCGGTCACGCTGTGGGCATCGATCTCCTTCTGCAGAAGCGCGTTCTGGCGAGCCGATTCCTCTTCCGCCACCCTGCGTGTGTCATTGGCAAGAACCAGAAACCAGCAAGCGATGCCGGCGACGATTGCAAAGACGAAGAAGATCAGCCCGACGGTCTGGCCGATGATGCCTGTCGGATCCCCCAGCCGGTTGGCGGCTTGAGCATAGATGATCCACAGCACCAGACCGATGGCAGTGATCGACAGGATGGACGTCAGGGCATAGCGCCCCAGTCGGGTGCGGAAATAGACAAGCAGCGCTTCGGGAAGAACATAACCGGCAACCGTGCCGAGTTGATGGGTGAACCGGGCCTTCGGCTTGCAGGAATCATGACAGCGGGCGTCGAGCGTGCAGCACAGCGAACAGATCGGTGCCTGATAGGCCGGGCAGTAGGCCATATCCTCCGGCTCAAAAGGATTCTCGCAGATGGAGCAGGCGATCTGCTGCAATTGCTGCCAGCTCTTGCGGGGTTTTCGCGCCAGATAGAACCGGCCCCTTGTGGCGAGGGCGATCGCGGGCGCGGCGATGAAGGCAACCCCCATGGCAAGGAAGGTCGCCAATGCCGCGGCGGCTTCTCCGAACTGGCCGAAATGAGCTGCCAGCGCGATGCCCGCGGCGAGCAGCATCGCGCCGGTGCCGACCGGGTTGATGTCGTAAAGATGGGCCCGCTTGAACTCGATTCCGGGTGGCGACAGGCCGAGCGGCTTGTTGATGAAGAGATCGGCCGAGATGGTCGACAGCCAGGCCATTGCGATGATGGAAAAGACCCCGAGCGTCTCTTCCAGCAGACGATAGATCCCCAGTTCCATCAGCAGGAGCGCGATGCCGACATTGAACACCAGCCAGACCACCCGGCCCGGGTGGGAATGGGTCAGACGGGAAAAGAAGTTCGACCATGCCAGGGAACCCGCATAGGCGTTCATGACGTTGATCTTGAGCTGGGCGACGACGACAAAGGCCGCCATCAGCAGCAGGACAAGGGTCTCGTTGGGGATCATATAGCCGAAGGCAACCGCATACATGCGCGAGGGCTCGTCCGCATGCTGCACGGGCACCCCGTGGGAAAGGACCAGCACGGCCAGGAACGATCCGGCGATCATCTTCGGCGCGCCGAGCACCACCCAGCCGGGACCCGCCAGGAAGAGCGCCAGCCGGTGGCGGCGGCGGCCGAAGTCCCGGGCGGGCAGAAAGCGCAAAAAGTCCACCTGCTCACCAATTTGCGCCATCAGTGCGAGAATGACCGCCGAGGCAGCGCCGAAACTGACCAGACTGACGCTTTCCCAGCCACCGGGGCCTGTTTTCGGCGCCTGTGTCAGCGGATCGATACCCGTAAACTCAAGCCAGGTCCCGACAGCCTGCCAGTCGGTGAAGGCAATGAAGACGAAAGGCAGAATGTTCAGAACGATCCAGAAAGGCTGGGTGGCGATCTGAAACCGGCTGATCCAGGTTATCCCGTGGGTCACCAGCGGAATGACGGCTACCGCGCTGACGATATACCCGAGCCAGAGTGGCATGCCGAAGGCGAATTCCAGCGCACTTGACATGATAGAGGCTTCGATGGCGAACAGGATGAAGGTGAAGCTGGCATAGATCAGAGACGTCACCGTCGAGCCGATATAGCCAAAGCCCGCGCCCCGGGTCAGAAGATCGATATCGACGCCGTAGCGCATGGCATAGCGGCTGATCGGCAGGCCGACGACCAACAGCACAATGCTGCCGACGAGTATGGCGATAAATGCATTGGCGGTGCCGTGCGACAGCGTGATCGCGCCGCCGATGGCCTCCAGCGCCAGAAAGGAGATCGCGCCGATGGCCGTCTGCGAAATCGCGCGGGAGGAGAAGCGGCGCGCGCTTTTGGCGGTGAACCGGAGCGCGTAATCCTCGAGGGTCTGGTTGTTGACCCATTTGTTGTACTGACGGCGGACTGGAAGAATGCGCTGACGGGCAGTCATGGGCATGTCGCGGCAATGTCCGGGCAGGACAGCACCGGCAGCTTCAAGGGTCCTTGGACGCCCTTGCCGCAAGGATACGCGCACTGAACAGCCCTATTTATCACCACTTGCCTGTTTTTTTGGCAAATGCATCTGTCCATAGCCCGATTTTCCACCCCGTTTTTCAGATCAGCCATCTTACTGAGCACAATTCATGCCGGAATGGACCCGCATCGTAACAGAGCGGCGTGTGTCCGATTACGTCAAACGACGTATGTTGCAGCGCAGCGGTTCCGGCGCACCATCCTTCCCCGACAGCGGCACTCCTTCCAGCCGCCAACCGCCGGCACGGGAACCGGCGGCGTCATGCACAAGGGGAACTCAATGAAAAAGACCTTCACCAAACTCGCTCTGGCAGGCCTGCTCGCCTCCACGATCATCGGCGGTGCATCCGCCCAGGAAGACACGATCAAGGTCGGCATCCTGCACTCGCTGTCCGGTACGATGGCGATTTCCGAAACCACGCTGAAAGACGCCATGCTGATGCTCATCGAAGAGCAGAACAAGAAGGGTGGCCTTCTCGGCAAGCAGCTTGAGGCTGTCGTGGTCGATCCGGCCTCCGACTGGCCGCTGTTCGCCGAAAAGGCGCGTGAGCTGATCGAAGTCAACGGCGTCGATGCCGTGTTCGGCTGCTGGACGTCCGTGTCGCGCAAATCCGTGCTGCCGGTCTTCGAAGAACTGAATTCCATTCTCTTCTACCCGGTCCAGTACGAAGGCGAAGAAAGCCAGCGCAACGTCTTCTACACGGGCGCCGCACCGAACCAGCAGGCCATTCCGGCCGTCGACTACCTGATGAACGAAGAAGGCGTCGAGCGCTGGGTTCTCGCCGGTACCGACTATGTCTATCCGCGCACGACCAACAAGATCCTCGAAGCCTACCTGAAGTCCAAGGGTGTGGCTGAAGAAGACATCATGATCAACTACACGCCGTTCGGTCATTCCGACTGGCAGACGATCGTGTCCGACATCAAGACCTTCGGGTCCGCCGGCAAGAAGACCGCCGTCGTCTCCACCATCAACGGCGACGCCAACGTTCCCTTCTACAAGGAACTCGGCAACGCCGGCATCAAGGCTGAAGACATTCCGGTCGTTGCCTTCTCCGTTGGTGAAGAAGAACTCGCCGGTCTCGACACCGCCCCGCTCGTCGGCCACCTGGCCGCCTGGAACTACTTCCAGTCCGCCGACACCGACGCCAACGCCGAATTCATCGAAACCTGGCAGGCCTATGTCGGTGATGAAGACCGGGTGACCAATGACCCGATGGAAGCCCATTTCATCGGCTTCAACATGTGGGTCGAAGCTGTCGAGAAAGCCGGCACCACCGATCCGGACGCGGTGATCGATGCCATCGTCGGCGTCAGCGTTCCGAACCTGACCGGCGGCTACTCGGCGATGATGCCGAACCACCACATCACCAAGCCGGTGCTGATCGGCGAGATCCAGGATGATGGCCAGTTCGAGACCGTCTGGGAAACCTCCGGCCTCGTCGTCGGCGATGCGTGGTCCGATTATCTTGACGGATCCAAGGATCTGATCTCCGACTGGCGCGCTCCCCTGTCCTGCGGAAACTTCAACACCGCAACCGGCAAGTGCGGCGGTTCCGGGTCCTAAGCCGGACCAGGATCGGGGCGGGCCTTCCCAGGTCCGCCCCTTTCCCGGGTTTTGTCCAAGAGAATACCCCCACCCCTAACCCCTCCCCACAAGGGGGAGGGGTTAGGGGTGGGGGGCCTTCGACCCCTCGAGAAACATGCAAACAAATCCTCGCAAGGCGGACACGATGTCCCTTCTGAAATCATTCTTCCTGCTTGTCGGCCTGATGGTCTGCGCGTTGAGCGGGCCATCCTTCGCCCAGTCGGATCCGGAAGCCCTGCGGCCTCTGATCAACGGGCTGGCCGAAGGCAAATACGCCGAGACCGAGAAGCAGATCGGCGCATTGGCCGCAACCGGTGATCCTGCGGTCGCCCCGACGCTGGAAGCGCTTGGAGAAGGTGATCTTTATGTCCGCAAGTCGGACGGCGCGGTGTTCATCACCAAAAAGGCCGGCAAGGGCTACGCGCTTACCGACCCGCTGACGCTTGAACCGGCCGGAGAGGCCGGCCGCCGCGAAGTTTCCAAGATCAAGGTCAACAACAAGCTGCGGCGTGTGCTGCGTTCCGCGCTGGGATCGCTCACGCTGATGGCGGCGGACCCGCATGTGCGTATGGCTGCCGCCGAGGCGATCTTCAAGGCGCGGGATCCGGACGGCATCGAAGCGCTGGACGCGGCGCTCGCGGCGGAGACCGATGACGGCGTGCGCAAGGTGATGGAGGAAGCCCGGGCGGCCGCCGTGCTGAATTCCGATCTGGACGAAACCCGGAAGCTGGAGGCGATCGAGACACTTTCGGTGATGGGCAACCGGGATGCCCTGTCTCTGCTGATCGGCGTCCAGTCGAGTGCCAATGGCGCGGTGCGCGATGCGGCAACGCAAGCCGTCGCCAAGATCGAGAAATCCATTGCCGCCTGGGATGCGGCCCAGAATATCTGGTACGGACTGTCACTTGGTTCGGTGCTGCTACTTGCGGCCATCGGCCTGGCCATCACCTTCGGTGTGATGGGGGTCATCAACATGGCCCATGGCGAGATGGTTATGATCGGCGCCTATGTCACCTTCGTGGTGCAAGAGTTGATCCGCACCTCGGCTCCTGGCCTTTTCGACTACTCCCTTTTGATCGCGCTGCCACTGGCTTTCCTGACGTCCGGCCTCATCGGCGTCGCCATCGAGCGCGGCGTCATCCGCTGGCTCTACGGACGCCCGCTGGAAACCCTGCTCGCCACCTGGGGGATTTCCCTGATACTGCAGCAGGCGGTGCGTTCGATCTTCGGGCCAACCAACCGGGAAGTAGGCAATCCGGACTGGATGTCCGGGGCATTCGAGCTTGGCCAGATGACCATCACCTATAACCGCATGTGGATCATCGTCTTTGCGATGCTGGTCTTCGCCGGGCTGATGCTTGTGCTGAAGAAAACTCCCTTCGGTCTTTATACCCGTGCTGTCACCCAGAACCGGCGCATGGCCGCCTCCATGGGTATCCGCACGCCCTGGGTCGATGCGATGACATTCGGCCTCGGGTCCGGCATCGCCGGCATCGCGGGTGTCGCGCTGTCGCAGATCGACAACGTCTCGCCGAACCTCGGCCAGGGCTACATCATCGACAGTTTCATGGTCGTGGTCTTCGGAGGCGTCGGCAACCTGTGGGGCACGCTTGTCGGGGCCATGACCCTCGGCATCGTCAACAAGTTCCTCGAGCCCTATGCAGGAGCCGTGCTCGGCAAGATCTTCGTGCTCGTGATCATCATACTCTTTATTCAAAAGCGTCCGCGGGGCCTGTTCGCCCTCAAGGGCCGGGCAGTTGAAGCATGATGACTTCCTTTCTCTTCCGCGCCATGGATACCCGCGCAGGGATCTTCCTGGCGATCATGGCCGCGGCGATCATTCTGGTTCCCGCCGGAAACCTCCTGGCTCCGGAAGGATCCGCCTTCCATGTGCCGAACTACGCCGTCACCCTAATGGGAAAATATCTGACCTATGCGCTGCTGGCGCTCGCGGTGGATCTCGTCTGGGGCTATTGCGGCATCCTCTCGCTCGGTCATGCCGCCTTCTTCGCCCTAGGCGGCTATGCCATGGGCATGTACCTGATGCGCCAGATCGGCACGCGCGGTGTCTATGGCGATCCGAACCTGCCAGATTTCATGGTGTTCCTGAACTGGCAGGAGCTGCCCTGGTACTGGTACGGCTTCGACATGTTCTGGTTCGCCGCCCTGATGGTGCTGCTGGTGCCCGGCTTTCTGGCCTTCGTCTTCGGCTGGTTCGCCTTCCGCTCACGGGTCACAGGCGTCTATCTGTCGATCATTACCCAGGCGCTTACCTATGCGCTTCTGCTTGCCTTCTTCCGCAATGACATGGGTTTTGGCGGCAACAACGGCCTGACCGACTTCAAGGACATCCTCGGCTTCGACATTCAGGCCGATACGACCCGCGCCGGCCTGTTCGCCGCCTCGGGAATAGCGCTGGTCCTGTGTTTCATTGTCTGCCGGGCGCTGACGCGCTCCAAGCTCGGCAAGGTGCTGGTCGCCGTGCGCGACGCGGAAAGCCGGACCCGCTTTCTCGGCTACCGGGTCGAGCACTACAAGCTTTTCGTGTGGACGCTGTCCGCCATGATGGCGGGAATAGCCGGCGCGCTTTACGTGCCGCAGGTCGGCATCATCAATCCGGGCGAGTTCGCCCCGGCCAATTCCATCGAGGTGGTTATCTGGGTCGCCGTCGGCGGACGCGGGACGCTGGTTGGTGCGGTGCTTGGTGCGGTTCTGGTAAACTTTGCCAAGACGTGGTTCACCGGCGCCCTGCCCGATATCTGGCTGTTCGCCCTCGGTGGCCTCTTTGTGTTCGTCACCCTGTTCCTGCCCAAGGGCATCGTCGGCACGGTCAGCCAGGGCTGGACAGCCCTTCGGCAACGCAAGGCGTCCGCCGCCTATGAATCCGGGTCGGGCGATCCGCCCTCCGCACCGCCGCAATCGCCAGGCGCACCGGCCAATGTGAAGCATTCGAACCGGGCGCCGGTCACCGCCGAACCCCAGCCAGCGGAGTAGACCCATGGCCAGAGCAAGCAGTCTTCTTTATCTCGACGGCGTGTCGGTCTCCTTCGACGGCTTCAAGGCCCTGAACGACCTGTCGCTGACCATCGGGCCGGGCGAAATGCGCGCCATCATAGGTCCCAACGGCGCCGGTAAAACCACCATGATGGACGTCATTACCGGCAAGACCCGGCCGGACAGCGGAGAGGTTTTTTTCGACGGCAACATCGACCTGACCGGCGAGGACGAAGCCTCCATCGCGGAACTCGGCATCGGCCGCAAGTTCCAGAAACCGACGGTTTTTGAAAGCCACACCGTGTGGGACAATCTCGAACTGGCGCTCAAGGCGCCGCGCGGGCCGTTCGCGACCCTGTTCCATGTCATTTCCGGTGCAGAAAAGAAGCGGATTGAGTATCTGCTTGAGCTTATTCGCCTTGGCGGCAAGCGCGGCGACCTCGCCGCCAACCTCAGTCACGGCCAGAAGCAATGGCTGGAGATCGGCATGCTGTTGGCCCAGGACCCGAAGCTGCTGCTGGTCGATGAACCGGCGGCCGGCATGACGGATGCCGAGACTGCGGAAACAGCAGAATTGTTGAAGGATATTGCCAATGATCACTCAGTCGTCGTGGTCGAGCACGACATGGTGTTTGTGCGTTCCCTGGGTGTCAAGGTTACGGTCCTGCACGAAGGCTCCGTCCTTGCCGAAGGATCCCTCGACCACGTCTCAGCCAATGACCGGGTCGTCGAAGTTTATCTGGGACGGTGACGGTCAGGCATGAATTCCAGCCGCAATCATCCCCGAAAACGAATTGAAACACAGAGTCCGGAACGCCCTCCAGAATACTGTTTCCGTTAGGTCAGAACCCATGTTGCAAGTTGACAATATCGATCTCCATTACGGTGCTGCCCAGGCTCTCAAAAGCGTGTCTCTCACCGCCGAGACGGGCAAGGTCACCTGCCTGATGGGCCGCAACGGCGTCGGCAAGACGTCCACCTTGCGCGCCGTCGCCGGTCAGCACGGCATCACGTCCGGCAGGATCGTCTGGAACGGGGAAGACATCTCCTCCCTGCCCGCGCATGCCCGTGCCCGAAAGGGCATTGCCATTGTTCCGCAGGGCCGGGAAGTCTTCCCGCTGCTGTCGGTGAAGGAGAACCTCGAGACCGGCTACGCGCCGATCGCCCGCAGGGACCGGTTCATTCCCGATACCATCTTCGAACTCTTTCCGGTGCTGAAAGATATGCTCAGCCGACGGGGTGGCGACCTTTCCGGCGGACAGCAGCAGCAGCTTGCCATCGCCAGGGCGCTGGTGACCCGGCCGAAACTGCTTGTGCTGGACGAACCGACAGAAGGTATTCAACCCTCGATCATCAAGGATATCGGCAGGGCGATTTCCTGGCTGCGTGACCAGGGCACCATGGCGATTGTGCTGGTGGAACAGTATTTCGAATTCGCCCGGGACCTCGCGGACGACTATGCGGTTATGGACAGGGGCGAGATCGTTCTGTCGGGGACCGGCGCGGATCTGTCGGAAACCGAAGTCAGGCGCTTTCTGACGGTGTGACGGGGACCAGCCGAGCACGCGACCGGATGTGTTGAAGCCTTCGCCTCTTCAACGCGAGATTTGACGAAGCAGACCGGATTGATAGGGTGCGGGCAAACATTCAGCCCGCCTTTCCCTTCCCATATGGACTGCCATGCCCTCCTTGCTTCCTGAAAACGCCATCTCCGCCATAACAGATGCGGTAGACGCGAGCTTCGAAAAAGAAGTCGCCTTTCTGCAGGAGCTCATTCGCTCCCCATCCCTGCGCGGGCAGGAAGCGGGCGTGCAGGAGATTGTCGCCGACGCGCTGAATTCAAGAGGCTATCAGGTCGAGACCTTTCCGATAGACATCGAAGCGCTGAAAGACCATCCGGCCTATTCCCCGGCCACAATCGACTACGCAGGCACATTCAATGTCAGCGGACGGAAACAGCCGCAAAACGCACAAGGCCGGTCGCTGATCCTGAACGCCCATGTCGATGTGGTGCCGACCGCCAATCCGGATCACTGGACCCATCCGCCATTTGCCGCGGTCCGCGAAGGCGACTGGCTTTACGGGCGCGGCGCCGGCGACATGAAGGCAGGGCTCGCGGCCAATCTCTTTGCAGTCGATGCGATCGAGGCGGCGGGTTTCCAGCTTCAGGCCCCGCTGGAATTCCAGTCCGTCATCGATGAGGAGGTCACCGGCAACGGCACGGCCGCGGCCATCCTTCGCGGCGCTTCAGCCGATGCCGTTCTTATTCCCGAACCGACGGATGAAGATGTCATCTTCGCCAATTCGGGGGTCATCAAATTCCGGATCTCGGTTCAGGGCGTGCCGGCGCATCCCCGCGAGCCGGCTTCCGGCCTGAGCGCCATAGAAGCAGCGTTTCTCGTCATCGGCGGCTTGAAGACCATTGAAAAGCGCTGGAACGACGAGAAACATCAGCATTCCGGATTTGACAAGCTGAGCAATCCGGCCAGCCTCAATATCGGCACCATTCACGGCGGAGAATGGCCGGCCTCGATCCCCTTCGAATGCAAGCTGGAGGGCCGCATCGGGTTTTATCCGGGAGATACGCCCGCGCACAGGATGGCGGACTTCGAAAAGGCCCTGGAAAGCCTGTGCAGCGAAGACCCGCGCCTGGCAAGGGCGAAGCCTGAGCTGGAGTGGATCGGGACCTGTCAGGCGGGTTATCGGCTGGAAGAAGGTTCGGCGGCAGAAGCGGCGCTTTCCGCAGCCCATGAAAGCGTGACCGGCACGCCGCTGCGCAGATCGATCATGGCCTGCTATCTGGATGCAGCGCTCTACATGAACCATTGCGGCATCCCTGCCCTCACCTATGGTCCGCTCACCCGCAACATTCACGGGATCGACGAGTGCGTGAACCTGCCTTCGCTGAAACGCGTGACCCGGACGATTGCCCTGTTTGCCGCCCACTGGTGCGGCGTTTCGCCTAAATCCGCGCTTTGACATTGATCTCAATGCAAGCCGATTGATTGCTGCGGCGAAAGCCGGTACCAACGCGCTCGAATTGAGTTTTCGGCCTCGGCGGCCCAGTAATGGTCCGTCCGGCCTTCCGGGTATCGCCGAACCCGTGCCTTCCGGCATGGATGCAGTATGCACCGGATAACACCGACACTGAAAAACTTTAGGACTTGCCATGCGCGTTGCAATGATTGGGACCGGTTACGTCGGTCTGGTTTCCGGGACATGTTTTGCCGATTTTGGCCATGTGGTGACCTGTATCGACAAGGACGCCGGCAAGATCGACGCCCTTAACGCCGGCTCGATCCCGATCTTCGAACCGGGGCTTCAGGACCTTGTTGCGAAAAACGTGGCTGAAGAGCGGCTGTTTTTCACCACGGAGCCTGAAGAAGCCATCCGCGATGCGGATGCGGTGTTTATTGCCGTCGGCACGCCGACCCGCCGGGGCGACGGACATGCCGATCTTTCCTACGTTTATGCGGCGGCTGAGGAAATCGCCGGTCTGATCGACGGTTTCACAGTGATCGTGACCAAGTCGACCGTGCCCGTTGGAACCGGTGACGAAGTCGAAGCCATCATCCGCAGGACCAATCCGGACGCCAATTTCGCAGTCGTTTCCAATCCGGAGTTCCTGCGCGAAGGCGCGGCGATCAACGATTTCAAACGGCCGGACCGTGTCGTGGTTGGAACGGACAGTGAAGAGGCCGTTGGCGTGATGCGGGAGCTTTACCGTCCTCTCTATCTCAATGAGACACCGATCATCGTTACAAGGCGCCGCACGTCCGAACTCATCAAATATGCCGCCAACGCGTTTCTTGCCGTCAAGATCACCTTCATCAACGAAATCGCCGATCTGTGCGAAAAAGTCGGCGCCAACGTCCAGGAAGTTTCCAAGGGAATCGGGCTCGACAACCGCATCGGTTCCAAGTTCCTGCATGCCGGGCCGGGATATGGCGGTTCATGCTTTCCCAAAGACACGCTCGCGCTTTCCAGGATCGCCGCAGACGCCAACAGCGACCTGAAGATCGTCGACTCGGTTATCGAAGTGAACGCCGCGCGGAAGAAGAAGATGGCGGACAAGGTCATCGACTTCATGGGAGGCGACGTCAAAGGCAAGACCGTCGCGCTCCTCGGCCTCGCCTTCAAACCCAACACCGACGACATGCGGGAAGCCCCGAGCATCGATATCATCGAGAAGCTGCAGGCCGAAGGTGCGAAGATCCGCGCCTATGACCCGGCCAGCATGGAAGAAGCGGGCCACGTGATGTCCGACGTGTTTTTCTGCGACGGTCCCTACCATGCCATCGAAAACGCGGATGTGGTGGTGATCGTCACGGAGTGGGACCAGTTCCGCGCACTGGATCTGGAGCGGGTCAAATCCCTTTTGAAAGCTCCGAAGGTTGTCGATCTGCGCAATATCTACACGCAGGACTACATGAGTGCGCATGGGTTCGAATACACCAGCGTCGGCCGGAGTTACTGAAGCCGCCGGCCTGAAGCACAGCCGGTCCGGCCTCATGGACGCCGGAACCGATGATACCCAATGGGCCGCTTTTGCGGCCCTCAGACGGCAGCCGAGCCCTCAGCGCGTCTTTCCGGACAAGAGCAGC
The DNA here is from genome assembly GCF_001624695.1 of Labrenzia sp. OB1. Classification (GTDB taxonomy): domain Bacteria; phylum Pseudomonadota; class Alphaproteobacteria; order Rhizobiales; family Stappiaceae; genus Roseibium. Next base: position 48,259 of record NZ_JSEP01000002.1, read on the forward strand.
GCGAGCGCAAGCGAGCACGCAACCAGTCAAGCCTTTCAAATCATGAAACAAGACGCGCCTAAGGCGCGAATTATGTCTGGATCCCGGATCTGGGCATGCAGCTATCGCTGAAGACCGTCCGGGAAAACAACCCGGGGGGCTGTGCTCAGCTTCTCAGTTCACTCGACAGAGTTGATGACGCGCCGAAGGGTTGGCTGCTGTCTGAGGGCCACAGGGATCGTATCCCGTCCTGTCTTCATCATGACCTGCACCCCCTCCCTAAACGCGGGATTGCATTTCCCCAGTATTCGCGTGGGAAATGTTACCAATATTTCATGACGGAATCGCTTTCGCGATGTTGTCCTGCCGCCTGCCGCATGGTAACCAAAGCCTTAATGGATTAAAACTTTCCAAGAATTTTAACTATTTGGTAAAGATGCCTTAGCGTGAGCTGACGCAACCGAATATGTTGATATTCGGAACTGTTTTGGTCACTGCGCAATAGGCAGAGGCTGTCAAAGTTGGTTGACGAAACTGTTTCATATCACCGTAAAGACGGTCATCGGCAGGCGATTGATTTCACCGGTTACGAGGTGCTTGGCTTCCCGCTCAAGAAGCGTTCGAACGGCTACAACCCGGCCTTTATACGCCGGGGAAAATTGCACCGGATTAGTGGAAATGTTTTCAAGAGAAGTCTCGACCTGGCCGGGGCCACGCTGGGACTGGTGATGCTGATCCCGCTCTTCGCCCTTATTGCGATTGCTATCAAATCGAGCAGCCGCGGTCCGGTCTTTTTTCTGCAGCAACGACATGGCCTGAACGGCGCGCTTTTCACCGTCATCAAATTCCGTACGATGCACCTGCATATGTGCGACAATTCCGGCATTTCACAGACAGTCGAAAACGACCCGCGCGTGACGTGGGTCGGCAAATTTCTCCGCAGCAGCAATTTCGACGAACTGCCGCAGCTTTTCAACGTCCTGAAGGGTGACATGTCCCTGGTGGGACCACGTCCCCATGTCCCCGGCATGATCGCCGCAGGGGTGCCGTATGAGGTTTTCGACCCCCGGTACATGAGCCGTCATCAGGTTCGGCCGGGCCTCACGGGGCTTGCCCAGGTAAATGGTTTCAGAGGCGAAACCAAAGACAGGCATTCCGCCCGTATGCGTCTGGAACACGACCTCAAATACATCGAAAGACAGTCGTTCCCGCTTGACGTCAAGATCCTCGCCGACACGATCGTTCAGGAGTTTTTCAAAGGCAGCGGCTACTGAAGGATCCGGTTTCCGGATCAGCTTATGACCGGACGGTATTGACTATGCGCCGACCGGTCCTTGGACGACTTTATTCAGACGTGACCAAAGTTGCCATATGCTGCATGGCGAGCTGATATCCATCCACGCCGCATCCCGCGATCACCGCGTCCGCTCTTGCGGATACGTAGGAATGATGCCGGAAGCTTTCCCGTTTGTGGATGTTCGAGATATGCACCTCGATCACCGGAAAACTGCAGGCTGACAGAGCATCCAGCAGGGCAATGGACGTATGGGTGTAGGCAGCGGGATTTATGATCAGACCTTGTGCTGTTTCGCGGGCCTCATGGACCCAGTCGATCAGCTCGTGTTCCGCGTTGCTCTGATGGAATACGGCCTGCAGTCCGGATTTCCCGGCCTCGATTTCGCACATCGCACGCACGTCATCCAGCGTACGGACGCCGTAGATCTCAGGTTCCCGCTTGCCGAGGAGGTTGAGATTCGGTCCGTTCAGAACGTAGATGACCTTGACCATAGGTAGTTTCCTTTCCCTGCCGCGAAAGAATGACGTTCAGCGGTGAATTATTCCAGTCAGATCCGCATTTTCCCGAAAAGCTTGTGGATGGACAGCAATGCAATGCAAAAACTTCAACCACGGCTTGCCTAAACATAGCTTACGTATTATTAACAATAACATTCCAGTTTGAGATTAATAGATCAACGGAACCCATGACCAAGTTGCGCGAACGGCTGGACACTCTTGAAGCTCTGATGGCGGCGATAGAAGGCTATCAGAACCTTCCACTTGATGTCCTCTCCCAGTTTCTGCTTGACCATTATACGGTGGATCTGGACGTGTTGGCGCTGTTCGCCGATGAGATGGAAGCAAGATCTGAAAATGCGCTGAACACGGTCTACGCGGCTCCGAAGGCACACTCCGCTGCCTGAGCAGCATGCAAGCAACCTTCGAACGTCCGGAATTACCCGATAGACACGGCGTTTTGTTCGCTCTCAGCCGGTTCAGGTCCCTGACCGGCCTGCCAGATTTTCTGGCGGTTGCGGATTTCCCGAGGAGCCGGCCCGAAATAGGTCGCGGTCTTGATGAAATCGCGCGGTTGCAGGATCACACTCGACACACGCTGATACAGGGACTTGGCAGAGATCGGTTTGGACAGGAGTTCATGAACGCCCAGGCGCCGCGCTTCCACAATCCGGCTCCGCTCCGTATGGGCCGTGACCATGATAATCGGGATATAAGCGAAGGGATTGTTCGGACTGCGGATCATGCGAACCATATCCGCACCGTCCAGAATGGGCATGACCCAGTCCAGAATCAGGATATCCGGATTGGCACGGTCCATCGCTTCGAGGCCGGATGCTCCGTCCTCGGCTTCCACGATCCGGCGTGCGCCGAAGCCCTGCAACATGGTCCGCAGGATGGTGCGCATATAGGCACTGTCCTCGACCAGCAGGAATGTCAGTGAGGCAAGATCAAGGCTCACCAAATCCTCCTAAGTTTCAAGCCAAGTCTTGTCATGAAAGTCTGAACAATGGGTTAGCCTCGGAGTTTCCGATAAAAGACCCGCTCAATGCGTATGAAACTGCAGCCGCGGCCGATCATTGCTGATCAGTGCTTTACGGAACATTTTGAAACGACACGCCGGTATTCACGGCCCGGTAATCTTGCGTGGAATTAATCTTTTTGCCGAAGCGGTGTTAACGGGTCTTTCAAGCCTGCGACACCATTCTCGATCAGGACGCAGCAACAGGCGAGAGACTTTTGTCAACGATTGTACGAAACATGTGCCAGGATCTGGAAACATCAAATCAGGAGGAAACGCTTTCGTGTCAGCGCAAGCTGACCGAGCCTGTATCCGGCAAGAAGATCAGGGAAAATCTCTTGCTTCTCTCCGGTATCGGCCTTTTGCTGCTGGCCTCCGGCATGGTGCTTTCCAACATTTTCTCCTGAAACGGAACCCACTCAGGTTCTCGGCGACCTGGCAGAAAACAGTGCCACACAGCCGATCGGCTTCAACTCGACCCGAGTGAAGCGGCGTGACAACTCGGCCTCCAGACCTTCCATTGTGTCGTATTCGTTCGAAAAGACACCCTTGCGATTATAGAGGCGCATGAGTTGGCGGGCAGCAGCGGATCGGGGCCCATTGCCCTGAAGGATCGTCGCGCCGAAAACAGTCCCGTCGTCGGCAAGATGCGGCAGCAGGTGATCGAAGATCACCGCTTTTTCGGACAGGGGGCCCGGCAGGCAGTGCAGCAGATAGGAAAGCGCAATGGAGCCGAACCTGCCCAAGGATGACGGCCAGGGCACCAGGGCGTCCGCCTGAACCGTAAGCGGCCCATAGCGCCGAATTCGGCCGGCTGCCTTTTGAAGACAGTGCACGTTCGGATCGAGCAGGGTCACCTTGGGATTGGAAACGGGATACGTCGCCCTATGCGGAAAAAAGCCGGTCCCGACGCCGACATCGAGGTGGTCCGCCGAGAGATGGTTGTTGTAGAGGTCAATCATGTGACGGCTCGGACAACGCCAGATGAGCCGGTTGGTGAGCCCGAGTACGAAAGCGTCATAGAGGGCGAGCGATGTGTTTGAATAGACCGCGTAGCCCGCCCTGTGTGCGTCAGGAAACTGTTCCAAGCCTCGTCCCATCCAGATTGCCCAGACCACAGCGCTAGTTCCTCAAAGAGAGGTGGTCAAGCAGCGGCTCTTTGGTTCAGTCGTCCGGCAGGTCGTCATCTTCCAGAATGCGCCATTTGGCGCCCTCAAGATCGTCGAACTGGCCACTCTTCAAGGACCACAGGAATGCGGCCAGGCCGAGAACTCCGAGGAAAAGCGCGATAGGGATCAGATAGATCAGGACATCCATGGCAGCATCATCCTTGAGGCCTTTCGCCCGACGCCCGTTCAGATGCGGCTCGGCCTACGGGGCGCCCCTCGCCCCAACGCAGCTTAAGGGCATTGGCCGTAACGGCCAGCGAGGAGGCGGACATGGCGACGGCCGCCATCAGCGGCGTCACGAAGCCGGCGACAGCCACAGGGACCGCGATCATGTTGTAAAGGGCGGATATCCAAAGGTTCTGCTCGATGGCCGCACGGGCTCGTTTCGACAGATGCAACGCATCGGCAACGGGCTGCAGCCTGTCGCCCAGGAACACCGCGTCCGCTGCTGCCTGGCTGAGATGAACCGCCGAAACGGGCGACAGGGAGACATGGGCTCCGGCGAGCGCCGGTGCATCGTTCAGGCCGTCGCCTACCATCAACACCTTGCGGCCGGCCTGCTGCAGCGCTTCGAGACGGGCAATCTTCTGCGCAGGCTTCATTCCGGCGCGCCAGTCGGCGATGCCAAGCGCCACCGCGCAACCGGACACGGCCGGTTGCGTATCGCCTGAAACGATCTCGAGCGCGTATCCCGTAGCCTGCAAATGATCGATCACAGCTCGGGCATCCGGCCGCAGGCTCTGACGGAAAGGCAGAAGCCGCACCGGCTTGTCGCCAAGCCTGATCGCAAGAAGCGAGGCACCGGGGACCTCCCTCAAGACGTCCTCGATCTGCTGCGCCGCCGCGCCGCAGAACTGCGGGCTGCCGAGCCGTAGGCGCTCGCCTTCCACGACCGTCTCGAGGCCGGCACCGGGGATTTCCTTCACCTCTGACAAAGGGATGAGAGCATGCGTTGCCCTGACAAGGGCCATCGACAACGGATGACGGCTGGCAAGCGCCAGGCGACCCGCCAGAGCAGTCAAATGATCGTTCGCGTCGAACGGGCCACAGATCTCGGGTTCGGCAAGGGTCAGCGTGCCGGTCTTGTCGAAAAGGATGGTGTCGATGTCTGCGAGGCGCTCGATAGCGTCACCGGAATTGAGCAGCACGCCACGGCGGAAAAGCTGCCCCGAGGCGACCACCTGAACGGCGGGAACGGCAAGGCCCAGCGCGCAGGGGCATGTGATGATCAGAACCGAAATGGCGATCACCAGCGCCGGCTGCCACTCCATACCCGCGAGCAGCCAGCCCAGAAAGGTCAGCCCGGCAGCGCCATGAACGACCGGCGCATAAAGCCGCGCGGCCCGGTCGGCGATGCGGACATATTTCGATTTCGCCTGCGAGGCGGCTTCCAGAAGCCTGTTGACCTCATCAAGCAGCGTTGCCCCGGACGCGGCTTCGACGCGCATCTGAAGTGCACCGGAACCGTTTAGCGTTCCCGCATAGACGCGCTGACCGCACTCCACGGGCACAAGACCGCTTTCGCCGGTGACAAGGCTCTGATCGATCTCCGAGGTTCCCGTTTCGACCACGCCGTCGACCGGAACCCGTTCGCCCGCCGACACCAGCACGAGATCGCCCGTCGCGATCCTGGAGAGCGGGACTTCCCGCACATCGCCACCGGGCAGGATCCGGGCGGCGACTTCCGCCTTGAGAGCGGCGATGTTTTCGGCAAAGGAGCGGGTGCGCCCGCGCATGTTGTGATCGAGATACCGGCCCACCAGCAGAAAGAACAGCAGCATGACGGCCGACTCAAAATAGGCGTGATGCTGGTGCTGCACCGTCTGCACAACGGACAGCGCCACAGCCAGAACCACACCGATCATGATCGGCACGTCCATGTTCAGGCGCCCGGACGCCAGCGCCTTGAAGGCGCTTCTGAAGAAAGGCCGCCCGGCATAGGCGACCGTGGGCAAGGCTATCAGGGCCGACAGCCAGTGGAAGAAGTCCCGTGTCTCCGTGTCGATCCCGGTTGCGTTGCCTGACCATACGGAAACGGACAAAAGCATGATGTTCATGCCGGCGAAGCCCGCGACGGCAAGACAGCGCAGAAGCTCCTTGCCGGTGCGGTCCTGACGGTCTTTCTGGCTGGCCGGGTCGAACGGATGGGCGGTGTAGCCAAGCCGTGACAGCTCGGCGACGATCTCATCCGCCCCGGTCTGATCCTCCACCCAGTCGACCGCAAGGCGCTGACTGGTCAGGTTGACGCGGGCCGTACGGATGCCGGGCAGGCGTTTCAGTCCGCGCTCAATGTCCCCCATACAGGCGGCACAGGTGATGCCGTCGACGGCAAGATCCATGTGGACAGCACCGTCCTTGCCGGGGGTTACGAAAGCCTGCCAGTCGCGCTGATGAACCGTCACGCCGATTGCTCTATTCCTTCAGGAAAATCCGGTTTTCGGATTTGAATTTCCGCACACCTTCCGCTTCGATCTCGAGAATAAGTGTCCAGTTGCCTGCCGGAACCTTCTCCAGATCCGCAGTATAACGCCCCCCGCCATCGGCGGTCAGAATGGCTTCGATATCCGACGTTGCGCGCGCCGGATGCCGCAAAAGAGCGCGCACTTCAACACCATGGAGAGGCGTTCCACCGGCGTCGGCCGCGGTCACGACCAGCCGGCCGGTGCCTTCCACGGCCTGAATGACTTCGCCCGAAACCTGCCAGTTCAGCGCCGCCTGTGTTCTGGCTGCGGCGATTTCCTCATTATATGCCTGACCGGCTTCATACGGGCGATCTTCAACCACGCCAGGGAACGACCCGAGCGCGAGATAGATGAAGATGCCGTTCGCGGTGAAGATCACACCGAAGAAGGCGAACAGCCAGACAAGGACCGTCTTTCCGGTGATTGCCTTGGGGTCCTTCATGCTGGATTGAACCATCGACATTTAATCCTCCTCAAGGCTTTTCCGGCGCTTTGAAATTGTCTTTTGCGGTCACCACCTCGCCCATCACGCTGTCGGTGATGCGGAAGGTCACCGGCGTTGAAGCGGACATCTGTTCCCAGGGCGGCGAAGTCACAAGGATGCGGACTTCCCGTGTGGTATCCGGCCCGACCTCGATGATCGGTCGCCCGGCGAAGGTGGTCTCCACGCCGACAGCTTCCATCCTGGTGTTGGGCGGCATGCCCTCGATATTGAGCATAAAACTGCGGGGATGCTGGCGCTTGTTGGAAAGACGCACCGTATAGCCGTTTCGTACCGTGCCATCGGACTGTTCCACAAAGACCGGATTGCGGTCATGCAGGACGCTGATGTCGGCAAAGTCCCGGGTCAGCAGCGCAAACATCATGATGGCGCTGACAAGGACGATAAGCGCGGCGTAGATCACCGTCCGGGGCCGGACGATTTCATAGACCGGCTCCTTGCCCTCGATCCTGCGCTGGATGTTTTCGTCGGTATCGTAAGCAATCAGACCTGTCGGTTTGCCGACCTTGGTCATGATGTTGTCACAGGCATCGATGCACAACCCGCACTGGATGCAGTCGAGCTGCATGCCCTTGCGGATATCGACCCCGGTCGGGCAGACCTGGAAACACTGGTAACAGTCGACGCAGTCTCCAGCCGGAAGGCCCTGCTCTATCAGCTTTTTGTTCTGTTTCAGGGAGCCGCGCGGCTCGCCCCGGTCCCAGCGATAGGTGACGTTGAGGGCCTTTTCGTCCGTCAACGCCGCCTGAATGCGCGGCCAGGGACACATGTAGATGCAGACCTGCTCGCGCATGAAACCGGCCAGAAGATAGGTCGTCGCCGTCAGGATCGCGATCCAGACATAGGCGACGAGCGGCGCCTGAAAGGTCAGAAGCTGCCAGACGAGCGTCGGCGCGTCGTTAAAGTAGAGAACCCAGGCTCCGCCGGTCCACCAGGCGATCATCAGCCAAAAGAAATGCTTGGTGACCCGTTTGCGGACCTTTCCGAAGGTCCAGGGTTCCTTGTCCAGATTGATGCGGTCCCGCCGGTCGCCCTCGACCTTGCGTTCGATCCACAGGAACATGTCCGTCCAGACAGTCTGGGGGCACAGATAGCCGCACCAGATCCGGCCGGCGACCGCATTCATCAGGAACAGCGCCACCGCGGCAAGGATCAGAAGGCCGGTGAGGTAATAGACTTCCTGCGGCCAGATCTCGATGAAGAAGAAGTAGGCCCGCTTGTGCACCATATCGACCAGAACGGCCTGATCGGGAGCATTCGGCCCACGGTCGAAGCGGATGAACGGCAGGAAATAATAGATGCCGAGCGTGATGAAAAGCAGCGTCCACTTGATCCTGCGGAACAGGCCGTGGGTCGCCATGGGATAGATCTTCTTGGCCGACGCGAACCATTCGTCCGATTGCGTGCCTTCTTGGGTTTCGGTGTCCGTAGACATACCCGTCCGTCCTTCTGTAGATGATGATCCTGCCCCATCAGGATCAGGCGAATGCAAGCCGGGCTCCGAGCCCTCTCACATCTCAAACACTAATCCGGCGCAAGCGGACTGACTTTGCGCCGGATCAATTCATGCGCCCATAGTGCGCCTTGCCGCAGTGCCGCGGCTTATTGACCGCCCCCGAAGGAGTGGACATAGACCGTCAGCGATTTGATCGTCGCCGGGTCCAGGCGGTCGACCCAGGCAGGCATGACACCGTTGCGCGGTGCATGGATCTGCGCCTTGATGTCGTCCAGGGAATTGCCATAGAGGTAATTGGCCGACATCAGGCTCGGCGCACCGACGTCCTGAATACCTTCCAGGTTATCGCCATGGCAGGCCGCGCAATTGTCCTCGTAGAGCACTCGCCCGGCGGCCAGATCGATACCGTCCTCGGTCTCGAAACCCGCTCTTGAGGCCACGAAGTTGGCGACCTCGGCGATTTCCCGCCGGGTCAGAAGTTCGTCTCGGCCGAAGGCCGGCATCTCTCCGATGCGCGCGTCCTCATGGTCCGAGCGGATGCCGTAGAGCAGTGTGGTGTGGATGTCTTCCAGCGTTCCGCCCCACAGCCAGGTATCGTCCTGCAGATTTGGATAGCCTTCGGCTCCCGTTGCGCCCGAGCCATGGCAAGGTGCACAATTGTCGCCGAAAGCGGCCTGCCCGTTCGCCTGCGCGAATTGTTGCAGTTCCTGGTCGCTGGAGATGTCTTCCAGGGACGCCGCGATGATCTTGTCGGCGAACTCGGAACGCCCCGCGACACCCTCGGCGAAGGCGGCGGTCGCTTCGGTCCGCTGATTGGCCCCCAGCACACCGGTGGTGTAGCTGGAGATCAGCGGCCAGGACGGGTAGAGCACCCAGTAGATCACGGCCCAGACGATGCAGGCATAGAAGCTGTACAGCCACCATCTCGGCAGTGGATTGTTCAGTTCCTTCAGCCCGTCCCACTCGTGGCCGGTCGTCTCGACACCGGAGATCCGGTCGATTTCTTTGTCGTGCGTGTCTGCCATGGTTCAGTCCTCCCGGAACGGGATTTTGGCGGCGTCATCGAACTTCTCACGGTTCTTCGGCCACAGGGCATAGGCCAGAATCACGCCGAACAGGATCATGAAATAGATGAGGCCCCAGGTCTGCGCGAAGGCCGCAACAGCGGTATATGTCTCATTCATCGCCTTACCTCGCGTTTGCCTTGTCGTCATAGATTGAGAAGTCGACCATGGTGCCCAGCACCTGAAGATAGGCGACCAGCGCATCCATTTCGGTGACTTCCTTCAGGTTGCCGTCAAACGTGCGGATCTTTGCCGTCGGCCAGCGTTCCTCGAACTCATAGGCCGCGTCGGTGTCCGGGCTTGCCTGACCTATGAGATCGGCTGCGGCGTTGTCGATCTGCTCCTGCGTATAGGGTGTCCCCAGGAAGGCGTTTACGGAGAGATCCGCCTGGATGTCGCGAGTGCTCAGCCGGTTTTCCGCCAGGAACGGATAGCCGGGCATGATCGAGGCCGGAACCAGCGAGCGGGGATCCTTCAGATGCTCCACGTGCCAGTCGTCGGAATATTTTCCGCCGACGCGGGCAAGGTCCGGGCCTGTGCGCTTCGATCCCCACTGGAATGGGTGGTCGTACATGCTTTCTGCGGCCAGCGAATAGTGGCCGTAGCGCTCAAGTTCGTCGCGCATCGGGCGGATCATCTGCGAGTGGCAGGTGTAGCAGCCCTCGCGGATGAAGATGTTGCGCCCGGTGAGCTCCAGCGGTGTATAGGGCCGCATCCCCTCCGTCTTCTCGATCGTGCTCTTCAGGTAGAAGAGCGGTGCGATCTCGACCAGGCCGCCGATGGCGACCACGACCAGGATCCCGATCAGGAGGACGAAGGAGTTCTTTTCAAAGATTTCGTGTTTTTTCCAAGCTGACATTTTCATCCCTCCCTTATTCGGCCGGAGCCAGGGAGCCGGCCGGCGTGGCTTCGGCTTCCTCAGCCTCACCATGACGGACAGTCATCCAGAGATTATAGGCCATGATCACGGCGCCCAGCAGGAAGAGCGCGCCCCCCAGAGCCCGGATTATGTAGAAGGGATGCATCGCCTCGACGGTTTCCACGAAGGAGTATTCCAGGAAACCGAGCTGATCGTAGGCGCGCCACATCAGGCCCTGCATGATGCCGGACACCCACATCGAGGTGATGTAGAGAACGATGCCGATCGTCGACAGCCAGAAGTGCCAGTCAACCAGTCTCAGGGAGTACAGGTTCTTCTTGTTCCACAGCCACGGAATGAGGCAGTAGAGCGCGCCGAAGGAGATGTACCCCACCCAGCCGAGCGCACCGGAATGCACATGGCCGATTGTCCAGTCGGTATAGTGCGACAGGGAGTTGACGGAGCGCAGGCTCATCAGCGGGCCCTCGAAGGTCGACATGCCGTAGAAGGCGACGGAGACCACCATCATGCGCAGCACCGGATCGGTCCTGAGCTTGTCCCAGGCACCCGACAGCGTCATCAGGCCGTTGATCATGCCGCCCCAGGAGGGCATCCACAGGATTATGGAGAAGGTCGCGCCCAGCGTCGAAGCCCACTGCGGCAGCGCCGTATAATGCAGGTGGTGCGGACCGGCCCAGATGTAGATGAAGATCAGCGCCCAGAAGTGCACGATGGACAGGCGGTAGGAATAGACCGGCCGGTCGGCGCGCTTGGGGATGAAGTAATACATGATGGCCAGAAAGCCAGCGGTCAGGAAGAAGCCCACCGCATTATGGCCGTACCACCACTGCACCATCGCATCCTGCACGCCGGACCAGACGATGTAGGACTTGGTCGAATAGACCGACACCGGGATCGTCAGGTTGTTGGTGATGTGCAGCATGGCGATGGTGACGATGAACGCCAGGTAGAACCAGTTGGCCACATAGATATGCGGTTCCTTGCGCTTCCAAAGCGTACCGAGGAACAGGAGCAGATAGCAGACCCAGACGATAGTCAGCCACAGGTCGGCGTACCATTCCGGTTCGGCGTATTCCTTGCTCTGCGTCGCGCCGAGGAGATAGCCGGTGCCGGCAACCACGATGAAGACGTTGTAGCCGACGATCACGAACCAGGGCAGGATCTTGCCCGGCATCCGCACGCGGCTCGTGCGCTGGACCACATACATCGACGTCGCCAGCAGCACGTTGCCGCCGAAGGCGAAGATCACCGCGGAGGTGTGCAAGGGGCGCATGCGGCCGAAATTGGTCCAGGGCAGATCGAAATTCAGCGCCGGGAAGGCAAGCTGGAGAGCGATCACCAGTCCGACGGTGAAACCGGCGAGGCCCCAGACCATCGCCGCGACCGAGCCGAACTTGACCGGGCCCATATTGTAATTGGGTTTACCGTCGATTTCCTGCGGGATCGGTTCCCCGCCGTCGTCGAAGTAATTCTTGAAGATCCAAAACACGCTGACGGCGGCGACAAGTGCGCCGATGCCCGCATGAAATGCCATGACCTGATCGAAGGTCTTGCCCGCCACAATCAGGCAGGCGAATGCAAGCAGCACGAGGAAGATGGCGAAACCGCCTTCCTCGAGCGAAACCATTTTGGCCTTGTTTTGTGCCATTTTTAGCGCCCCAGTCTTTGATATCGTTACAAGGTGCCAACGATGGCACGAGCATTCGCACGACTCGTCTGGAGCCGCGTTGATTCATATCAAGACGTTGAGGGGGCAGAGCGCGGGACGGCGCTCGTGCCGACTGCCGCGGTGCGAGTGCACCGTGTCGCGGGAGAGACCTTGTTCCGACCGGTCCGCCTCCAGTTCGAGGCAGGAAACACCGGCGTCCGCAGCGCCGGGTTTCCGGTCAAGGATACGTTTTGGAGGCAACGGCGCTTATACCGGACACCGCTGCCCCGATGTCATTTCTTCTTGCTTCCGCCGGCAAACGCGGAAAGGCCCTTGTTCAGGAATGACGAGGACGTTTGAGCCGGTTCGGCCGCTTTCGGCGCTTTCTTCGGCTTTCTGATCTCGCGATTGCTGCGCTTCTGTGATTTGGCCATGGTAATCTCCTGTCGTGAGAGCCGCATTCGTTGACGTCATGCGGTGAGGCCGGCTCCTGCCCTTCCGAAAAGGATGCGAATAGACACTCTTGCGACTGTCCGATTTTCCCCGCGGCGCGACTAGCTGATGTCGGCGGCGGTCAGAATGAGTGTCGCGCCCCGGCGCCGGGAGTAGGCTTTGCGGGCATGGCCCTCGAGGGTGTCGCGCATGCCATCGAAGGCCGCCAGAAACAGCGTCTCGTCGGACATCGGTTTTTCGGTCATCGTCCTGAGCGCGTCGACCTGCACGAAGATCGAGATCTCGAAGACACCGTCATATCCCGTGAAACGTACGGATTGCCGCCCAGGGTCGAAGCTTCGGCTCTGATTGGGAAAGTTCAATGCCATTGATGCAATTCCTCCGATGATCTCGGTCCGGGCGTCATCCGGGCTTCAAATGCCCCGCGCCCGGCAGGCAAGCTGTAGGTCTTGGTGACGAAAGGCGATGTCATGGCACGCAGCAGCGCGCTGTAGTTGAGCTGAAAGGTCATTTCGGATCCTGCGGTCACATAGGATTTGCCGGTGTCCACCATCAGGTGATCGCTGCTGGCCCCCAGAACCTCGATGCCGGGTACGGCGGTGAGGCCGAGAGGATCGACGTCCTGGCGGCCCAGCGCCAGTATCGTGCGGAAGGCGCTGCCGTCCCGCCCGGAAACCGGCATTGGGCCAAAGGCCGCCTGTCCGATCTTTCCCCAGGGCCGGGAGGGTTTGGTCTTGGCCTCGATGACTTCCGCGATCAGGGAAATCGCGTTGGTGTAAAGACCTTCAATCGGTTGCCGGTCGAGGGGATTCAGTCCCAGAAGGATCGCCTCTCCCAACCGGAGGTTATTGACACGCCCGGCTTTTTCTCCGGACAGCGCCCACTTGAGATTGCTGGAATTGCCGCCCGACACGACCCTGATGACAAGGCCGAATGCATCATCCAGCACATCCGCCAGGCGCGACAGTTCGGACATGTTCCCGGCATCCGGAGATACGCCGCTCTGGCAGGCAAGGTTGGCGCCGATACCCTTCAGGTCGATGTTCGGAAACCGGAGCGCCGCCCGCGCGGTTTCCTGCAAATCTTCCGGCATGATGCCTTCACGAAGGTCCCCCATCTCCACCATAAGAACCACGCCATGGCGCCTGCCCGCCCTCCGGGCCGCGGTCGACAAGGCGGCGATGACGTCAAGCTCCGTGTTGAAACTGATGTCGGCGTGGGCGACCACACGGCCGGCCTGGCTCGGCATGGGCGACCTTATGAGGGTGATGGGCGCCCTGATGCCCGCCAGGCGCATCGCCTCGATGTTTTCGATACGGGAGTCGCCGAGCCCCTTTACACCTGCCCCGAGCAAGGCGTTCGCAAAGCGCGGTTCCCCGAGACAGGCCTTGGTGACGCCGGTCACGGAGATACCCTGGCCGCTCAGCCGCGAGACCAGGGCGGAGGCATTATGGCGTATCTTTTCAAGATCGACTTCCAGGCGCGGTGCGCTCATCGTATCAAAGCGGCGTGCTTCCTCTCAAGTTCCGGAAAGGACGAAAAGACCATGTCCACCAGCCGGTCCTCGGGGCGCGCCAGCGCGTCCGTGACCGGAATTTGAAGTTCATTCTCATAGGCGGAAATGGCAGCGCCGATCTCGACGTCCGTCATGTCTTCATGATTGATCGTCAGGCCGATGACCTTTGTGTCCGAGAAGGCCTCAATCAGATTGATCTCGGATTTCGGTTCCGGCATCTTCATGTGCTCGAAATCGCAGCGGGTCTCGCGGTGTGGCGCGTGCTGCAGGATGACACCCTGCGGAGCGCTGCCCCTCAGGATGAAGGCCGACGTGCAGAAGGCGGGGTGGCTCAGCGCTCCCTGACCTTCGATGATGATCACGTCCGGATCGTCGCCCTTCCAGGCATCGACAATCGTCGCCTCCAGTTCGCCGCAACAGAACTGGGAAGGCACCGCATCCAGCGCGACGCCATAGCGCCCGCCCTGCATCAAACCGGTTTGGCCGGTGGATACCATGACAGCACGCACGCCGCGTGCGATCAGCGCCCTGGTCAGAATGCTGGCGGTCGTCCGTTTGCCGATGGCGCAATCGGTCCCCAGAACCGCGATACGCGGACAGGTCACCTCATGAATGGCGCCGCTGAACAATCTCAGGTCGTTCTTGGGGCGCGGTTTTCTGACATCGATGATCGCGGCGTTGCCGGCAGTTCCCGCCGCAACGAACTCCGGGTCGTCGCCGAGAAACTCGTGCAGCCCGTTGACCACATTCATGCCCTGCCCAAGGGCTGCAAGAACGATCTTGCGCTCTTGCGGCGACAACATCCCCGTCGCCGGTGCCATGCCATAGATGAAAAAGTCGGGCTTGCGGCGCGAACCGGCCAGCGCCTGGTCGAGACTGGCGAAGACGGGAATTTCATTCACCTCCCCGTCCAGCACCTCGCCGGCATCGCGGCCCGCTTGCGTGCTGTCGATAATCGCGAGGATTTCGTATTTTTCCGAATGGCGCACAAGGCCATTGGCCGTCTTGCCGTCGATCTTGCCGAAATTGCCTTCACAATAGACCACCGCCGTCGCAATCGCGGCTTCAGCCGGTTTTGAGTCCGGTGCAACAGGTGGAACCGGGGCATTCCTGGCAAATGACAGATGCAGGACAGGTCTGGCTTTCACTGTGGTCGCGAAGGGAATTACGGTCATAAAGGTTCCTTGGGAGTAAACGCCGTCGCATGGCCCGAAAGGCACGCGAAGACGGCCGCCTCCGCGCACGTCAAGCGGGCGCAAGGAGGAAGAAATTGATCAGGTTTCAAGCTTGTATCCGCCCGACAACGACTTCTTCGCGCTTGGACCTATGCTCCGCGCGAGTTCGTGTGCAGGGGATGTGTTTGAACAAACGGATCGAAAGGACGACGCAAGCCACCGGCACAGCGGTCCAGGAGTTCGTCAGTAAGGGCCCATGCGCCCAAAACGATCCGGTAACATCGCCATCATGCGCCATATGGCGGGCAATGTACAACGCCAATTGTAAAAACCAACACGACTCCAGACAGGTTGCCTCCCAAAGCGGCTCCTGCCGGCCGTGCGAAAACATCGCGTAAACATCAAACCAACCCGACGTTTTAATCCTTGCCCGGCGCCTCTCCCTGTTCGGCCTTTCCCGCCTCGAATGCGCTACAGAACTGACCAAGGAATTCCGGGAAGAACGCGATTGTTCCAGGTCCGGATTGCAGCCGTGGACCCGGACAACAACTTACGGCGAAGGCTTACGGCAATCGCTACTTCGCGTTCGCGGGGTCGCTTGACACCTCGCGCAACGGCGCGCGGCTGAAATCGTTCGCAGCGTCCGTCGCCTTGCGCAGCAGACGCATGAATTCCGCCACCTCAACCTCGTCTAGGCCGCTCAGCATGAGCTTCTGCGCGGTCTCCACCGCCGGTGCAATCCTGTTCAAAGCGGCTTCGCCGGTCTCCGTCATGCGCAGCACGCGGGCGCGGCGGTCCGTGCCGCTTACCTCACGGGTCAAGAAGCCCTTCTGCACCAGCCGGTCGACCACGCCTGCAATGGTCGTGCGGTCATAGGCGATCAGACCCGCCAGCGTCGCCTGATCGATGCCGGGATGGGTGCGGACCCTGACAAGGGCCGCATACTGGACCGGAGTGAGGTCGAAACCGGCGCTTTCGACCTGGGCATGGAACACGGCGACCGCGATCTGCTGAAGGCGCCGCACCAGGTGGCCGGGCATGTCATTGATGTCTTTCACGGCTGTCTCCGAACCTCTTCACTCGAATTGACAGTATGCTGATCATCAGTATACTGATTAACTACCGCCTCTGTCGAGACCAGTGTCAGCATCGCGGACGGATTGTCAAAACGGCAGCCCGCCTCCGGCATGGAAGGCGGAAACACGGCGGGCGGAGGAACGGTCCCATGCAATTTCATCTGAACGGTTTCAAGGCCGGCGATCCGGAGACCAGCGCGCAGACGGGCATCACCGGCATGCTGGCGAACAACGATGACCTTCCGGAGACCGTCGATGTCCTGATTGTCGGCTGCGGCCCGGCCGGACTGACCCTTGCCGCACAGCTTTCAGCCTTCACTGGCATCCGCACGCGGATCGTCGAGCAGAAAGCAGGACCGCTTGAACTTGGTCAGGCGGATGGCGTTGCCTGCCGGACGATGGAAATGTTCCACGCCTTCGGCTTCAGCGAAAAGCTCATGAAGGAAGCCTATTGGGTCAATGAGACGACTTTCTGGAAACCGGACCCGGACCGGCCGGCAAACATCACCCGCAGCGGCCGGGTCCAGGACGTGGAGGACGGGCTTTCCGAATTCCCGCATGTGATCCTCAACCAGGCCCGGGTGCACGATTTCTATCTCGATGTCATGCGTAAATCCGCTAACCGGCTGGAGCCGAATTATTCGCGGCACATGGCTGGTCTTGAGGTGGATACATCCGCTTCGGCGGATGAATATCCGGTCACGGTTCGCCTGGAGCGGACCGGTGCGGGACATGAAGGCAAGACGGAGACAGTCAGGGCGAAATACGTGGTCGGCTGCGATGGCGCGCGCAGCACGGTCCGCAAGGCCCTCGGGCGCGAGCTCACGGGCGATTCGGCCAATCAGGCATGGGGCGTGATGGATGTGCTCGCCGTCACCGATTTTCCCGACATCCGGTTCAAGGCGCTGGTCCAGTCGAAGTCCGAAGGCAGCATCCTGATCATTCCCCGCGAGGGCGGCTATCTGGTGCGCATTTATGTGGAGCTCGACAAGCTCAATGAAAACGAGCGCGTCGCGGGACGCAACATCAGCATCGATCAGCTGATAGCCGCCGCGCAGAGAATTCTTCATCCTTATGCACTGGATGTGAAAGACGTCGCCTGGTGGTCGGTCTACGAGATCGGCCAGAGGCTGTGCGACCGGTTCGACGATGTCGCGGATGGGGAAGATCGTCCACCACATGTCTTCATAGCGGGCGATGCCTGCCACACCCACAGCCCGAAAGCCGGTCAGGGCATGAATGTCTCCATGCAGGACACGTTCAATCTGGGCTGGAAACTCGCTCACGTGCTTCTCGGGCGAAGTTCCCCCGCTCTGCTGCACAGCTATTCCGAAGAGCGTCAGGAAACCGCACGGACGCTTATTGAATTCGACCGTGAATGGTCGCGAATGCTCAGTGCCCCGTTGAAATCGGAGGGTAATCCGGATGGCGTCGATCCGGAAGACGTGCGCAGGCACTTCGTTGAGCACGGACGCTATACCGCCGGTACGGCGACGCGATACCGGCCTTCTGTCCTCACCGGCGGACCAGATCATCAGCATCTGGCGACCGGCTTTCCGGCCGGCATGCGCTTTCACTCCGCGCCGGCGATCCGCCTTGCGGATGCAAAGCCGGTCCATCTCGGACACACTGTCAAGGCGGACGGGCGCTGGCGTCTCTTTGCCTTCGCGGGCGCGGAAGATCCGATGGCGGAAAACGCCATGATCCATCGACTGTGCACGTTTCTCGAAACCGCACCGGCCTCGCCGGTGAGAAGATACACCTCGGAAAGTGAGGATATCGATGCGGTGCTCGACGTGCGGGCGGTCTTTCAGCAGAGCCATCGCGACCTCGACCTGAGCCGCCTGCCAGCCTTCCTGCTGCCGGCGAAAGGCCGCTACGGGCTGCGGGACTATGAGAAGATGTTCTGTCCGGACCCGGTGAGCGACATTTTCGACATGCGCGACATCGACCGCACCTCGGGCTGCATGGTGGTTGTCCGTCCGGACCAGTATGTCTCTCTGGTGCTTCCCCTGGAGGCCCATGCCGAGCTCGCGGAGTTTTTCGACAGGGTTCTGCTGAGTGGAGTGAATTGACAGGAAGCGCGACAGGATCAGGTTGCCGTATCGCCCGCGATCACCTGCAAGGCCTGCATGACCTGCTCCGCCGCACTGCCGCTGCGACCGGAAGGCAGGAGCCAGAGGGAGATGGCCTCCCCTGCCGGCACCGTTTTCGAAAATGGTGCGACCAGTGCCCCGGACGCCAGATAGGGGGCAACCAGCGCCCGGCGTGAGATCAGCACACCGGCGCCGCTGAGCGCTTCCTGAAGGGCGAGCGCATAAAGGGAAAACACCGGACCGCGCGGTGCGAAGCCTTCACCCGGCATAGCCTTTTCAGCCCATGCGCCCCAGTCCCCTGCCCAGGCTGTGTCCGTCAGGCACACCGCGTCCTTCAGATCCCGCGGCTTTTTCAATGCCTTTGCGACTTCCGGCGTGCAGACCGGCAGAAGGTCATCCTCCGCGAACCGGATACTGCCATTGGGTGACTGCGAACCATAAAACAGGCAGAGATCGAACGGAACCCGTTTCAGGTTCGGCGGCCGTTCCAGCGCTGTTACCGAGATATCGATGCCGTCCAGACGTTCGCGAACGGCGGGCAGCCTCGGCGCCAGCCAGAGCTGGGCCAGGGCGGGGAGCGCAGCGACATGCACCTTTTGCGGCGCGGCGTCACGCCTGAGGTCCCGGACAGCGTCTCCCAGTGCGTCGAAAGCCGTTATGAACCCCTGCAAGGCCCTTTGCCCCAAAGGCGTCAGGTGGACACCACGCGCCTGACGGACGAAAAGCGCGGCGCCGACTTCCTGTTCCAGAGACTTGATCTGCGCTGCGACCGCCCCTGCCGTCACATGCAGTTCCTCGGCTGCAGGAGCAAAGCCGCCCAGACGCGCGGCGGCTTCGAAAGCCTTCAGCGCGTTGAGGGAGGGAAACCGGGGGACTGGTGGTTCAACCGACATGGCAAGCCCTAATTTTTCTAGGCCTTATATTTCTAAAAACTGATTTGCGATAAGGCAACCCCTCCATCAGTCTCTGGACATGTTTTCACTGGAGTTGAAGCATGACCGTTCGTGACCTACGCCCCTGGCTGCCGGCCGTCGCGGCAGCGCGCATCGATGAAATCACCGGCCGCACGCTGTCTCTGTCGTCGGCGCAGATCGCCTTGCGCATCGAAGCGCTTGCACAGGAGAACCGCCAGATCCACGAGCGGGACTGCTTCAACCTCAATCCGGCGACAAATGTGATGAATCCGAGGGCGGAGGCTCTGCTCGCCAGCGGTCTGGGCTCCCGTCCGTCACTGGGCTATCCGGGTGACAAATACGAGATGGGCCTGGAAGCCATCGCAGAGATCGAAGTGATCGCGGCGGAGCTTGCAGCCGAAGTCTTCAACGCGAAATACGCCGAAATCCGGGTTTCCTCCGGTGCGCTTGCCAATCTTTACGCGTTCATGGCAACGACGAGACCGGGCGATGCCATCATCGCACCACCGGCCTCGGTCGGCGGACATGTCACCCACCACGCGCCGGGCTGCGCCGGTCTGTACGGTCTGGAGATCCACGAAGCGCCGGTCGATCCGGACGGCTACACCATCGATCTGGACGGACTGCGGGAACTTGCCCTGAAGGTACGCCCCAAACTCATCACCATCGGCATGAGCCTCAATCTTCATCCGCATCCTGTTGCGGGTATCCGCACCATTGCCGACGAGGCCGGAGCAAAAGTGCTGTTCGACGCCGCACACCAGTGCGGCATGATCGCCGGCGGCGTCTTTTCCGACCCGCTGGCCGAGGGTGCTCACCTCATGACCATGAGCACCTACAAGAGCCTTGGCGGTCCGGCGGGCGGATTGATCGTCACCAACGACCAGGACCTGTCGCAGGAAATCGATGCGATTGCCTTTCCCGGTCTGACCGCGAATTTCGACGTTGCCAAGTCGGCCGCGCTGGCGATCACGCTGCTGGACTGGCGGGACCATGGCAAGGCTTACGCAACCGAAATGGCGGCCACGGCCGCCGCGCTGGCCGAAGCGCTGGCAGCCGACGGTCTGCCTGTCTTTTCCACCTCGAAGGGCATAACCGCGTCCCACCAGTTCGCGCTGGAGGCAGCGGCTTTCGGCGGTGGGCAGACCGCATCAAAGAAGCTGCGCAAGGCGGGCTTTCTGGCCTGCGGCATCGGCCTTCCCATTGCCCCAGTCGACGGAGACATGAACGGTCTGCGCTTCGGCACACCCGAACTGGTCCGCTGGGGCATGACCGAAGCCGACATGCCGAAGCTCGCGAGGCTGATCGCAGAAGCGCTGCGCTCGAACGACCCTGCAGCGATGGCTCAAAAAGTTGCCGCCTGGCGCGGGACATTCGACACCCTGCACTTTGTTTCAGCATGACAAGGGCGTTTCATGCCTCCTGAAGGTCCGGCAAATTCCGACTTCCGTTTTTCCGGTTCTCTGAATACGCTGGCTTTTGCAACAACCAGCTAGCGGAAATGCAAGGCGAGGCGCATATGGGGAACCGGGAAGACGACGGTTACGACGCACTGGAGGACATTGCCGCCCAGTCTCCCGATCTGCTCAAATCCATACTGGAAGGTTCGCCGGACACCATCAGTCTGTCCGATGCTTCGCAGCCGGATCTGCCGCTGATTTACGTCAATCCGTCATTTGAAAGAACCACCGGTTATCAGCGCACAGATGTTCTCGGCCGCAATTGCCGCTTCCTGCAGGGAGAGGAAACCGACCGGAACGAAGTGGCCAGACTTCGCCGGGCGATCGCCGATCGGCAGTCTGTTGAAGTCACTCTCCTCAACTACCGCAAGTCGGGAGAGCCGTTTCTTAACGCCTTGCGCATTGCACCGATCTTTGACCGGTCAGGCCAGCTGGCCGCCTATCTTGGCATTCAACGTGACATCACAAAAGAACGGCTCAGAGCCCAGCAGGACAACACACGCAACCGCCTGGAAGCCCTCGGCACGGCCTCTGGAGCGCTGGCTCACCAACTGAACAACCTGCTTCACCCGGTCGCCAGCCTGCTGTCTCTTCATCTTCCCGACATTGAGGATGCCGGCATGCGCAAGGATCTGGAAATGGCGCTTTACAGCGCCCAACAGGCGGCCGAACTCTCGCGCTCCCTGCTCGGTCTTTCACGGGGCCGTTTTGAGACGGACAAATCCACAACCGACCTGCCAGAAGGGCTTCTCCGGACAGTCGATCTGGCACGCATGATGGTGCCCACCAGAGTGATCATCGAAACCGGTATTGGGAACTTTCCTGAACACCTGAAAATTCCGATAAGTGAAACCTTGTTTGCACAAGCAATCATCAATCTCGTGATGAATGCCGCACAGGCATGCAAGGGCTCCGGGGAGATACGTATCGAACTTGCCTCAACGGAATCCGGCCGCATTAAAATTTCTATTGCTGACAACGGGCCAGGTATCCCCGACGCCGATTTCGAGAAAGTGTTTAACCCTTTTTACACGACAAAATTAAATCAAAATGGCACAGGTTTAGGTTTATCTGTTGTTTTGGAAATTATTAATAAATTAAGTGGATTAATTTATATCGAAAAAGGACTGTTACAACCTGACGGAAATGGAAGAGGCTGTATGTTTACCTTGGATATACCTATTCTTACGTAGGGTTGTGTCCAGATACAATCAAGGACATGCATCGATGTGCCAAATTCTATTGATTGATGACATGATGCCAGTCAGGCATGCCATCGCCGCCACTCTGCGCAAGGCCGGGCATGATGTCGTGGAAGCCGACGACGGCAACAAGGGCCTGGAGCTCGCCTCCAAAGACCATTTCGACCTGGTCATTACAGACATCATGATGCCTGCTTCGGACGGAACAGATGTCGTCTTTGAGCTGAAATCCAGAAACCGCGGTCCGAAGGTGGTGGCCATGTCCGGAGGAGGATCCGGCATTGCGGCCAACGAAGCGTTGCGGATGTCGGCAGCACGGGCGGACGCGGTGCTGACGAAACCGTTCACAAATGAAGTCCTGATCGAGACCGTGAGCAGCCTCACTGAAAACTGATCATATGCTTTACCGCGTTGACGGAGGAGAACAATTTGACCTGGTTCTATAACATGCGTCTGACGCAGAAACTCCTGTTTGCCTTTGCTGCCTTGCTGCTTGTGATGGCGACTATCGGCGGAAAGTCGGCGCTGTTGTTTCAGACGCTCGATCATGAATTCACCGAGTTTTCCGAGCACGGCAACGCACTCGCCGCCGCGGCAGACATCACCCAGGCCTTTTCCGAGATGGAAATCAAGGCGATGGAATTCGTCTCACATTCCACGCCGGAAAATTTCGAATCCGCGAAGATCGCGCATGACCGTGTCGCCGAACTGATTACGGACAAGCTCACCAAATTGCATGTGCCTGAGGAAGTCGACCGCCTGAAGGACGCTCAGAAGCATATCGAAATCTATTGGGTCAATTTCGAGAAGCTCACCGAAGAGCGACGCCAGCAGATCGATATTGTCGACCACCAGCTTCACAAGACAGGCGACAAACTTCAGGATGAAATCCTGACTGTCTTCAAGCACAAGCAAGATGCAGAGATTGTCGATGGCAAGCCAAGCGAGACACTTGAGCTCGTGACGGATGCCACCATTCACCTGCTGATCGCTCGAGATCATGCCAACAGATACGTTTATTCAGGCGATGAAGGCGAACTCGACTATGCGCTTTCAGAAATCGAGCGGGTCAAGAAGGACCTCACCAGCGAAGTGATGGCCTCCCTCGAAGCTGAGGACGCCAAACTCGTCGATGACGCTGTTCATCAGATCGACATCTATGTAGGCGCTCTCAAGAGCTTTCGAACGCTCGCCCAGGACATCAACCGCCTGACATCGGATGTCATGCAGAGCGAAGTCAGGGTGATCGCCAGGGATCTGGATGAAATCAAGACCTTTGCGATCGAAGCCGAACACAAGATCGAGAAACTTGTTCATGCCCAGACCTCCAGCGCAATTCTGTTTTCGGTGGGGGGCACGGCCGTCGGTCTCGTCCTTGGATTTCTGATTGCCTACATGATGGGCCGCATGATCAGCCGGCCAATCGTACACCTGTCCCGGACGATGAGGGATCTGTCTGACAACAAGCTTGATACAGATGTACCTGAGCCCCGCGGCAAGGATGAGGTCGCCGAAATGACCAGGTCCGTACTTGTCTTCCGCGATGGCCTCATCGAACGGCAGGCCATGCGCGAAACACAGGAGAAGGAACGCGAGCAGTCGGACCGGAGGCAAAACGAGGTCAACCAGATGGTGGGCATCTTCGGCAACACCATCCGCGGGATCTTCAAGCGCATGTCGGATTCTTCGACGGAAATGTCTAACACCGCCGAGGACCTCACGTCCAATGCCGACCATTCCACCTCGCAAGCCATGACACTCGACAAGGATGCGACCGAAACCTCCAGCATGGTCACCACGGTTTCGTCCGCCGCCGAAGAGTTGATCTCCTCCATTCAGGAAATTCAGCGCAGCGCCGACCATTCGGCGGAAATCGCCACGCGTGCGTCGGGCAAGGCGGAAGAAACACGTTCGAACTTTACCGAACTGGTGGCTGCGGCCGACCAGATCACCAGTGTTGTCGACCTTATCCGTGATATTGCCGACCAGACAAATCTACTTGCCCTGAACGCAACCATCGAAGCCGCCCGAGCGGGCGAATCCGGCAAGGGGTTTGCCGTGGTTGCCTCGGAGGTGAAGGAACTTGCGGCCCAGACGGCACGTGCGACCGGCGAAATCGGCAACCAGGTCGGCGCGGTCCAGCGCACGGCACAGGGCGCCGAGGAACACATGGGCGAAATCTACAATACCGTTCGCGAGATCAGCGAGGTTGCAAACGGCATCGCGGCTTCTGTTACCCAGCAGCAGGCGGCAACTTCCGAGATTGCCCAGAGCATGGAAACCGTCTCCAACAACGCCGCCAAAGTCAGGGACAGCGTTTCCGTCATGCGCGACAATGCGGAGAACTGCGCCTCGTCCTCCCAGCTCGTCAAGGATGGCAGCACGGTTGTCTATGAAGAAGCTGTTCTGCTCGGAGCGGAAGTCGAAACTTTCCTGGGAGCCATCGGCGATCGGTCGGATGACGAGACTTACCGGATCTACAATGTCGACTGGGCATGCGAAGTAACTGTTGATGGCAAGCCGGTAACCGCGCGCTGCGTCAAAATCTCCTCGGCCAATTGCGTTCTGGATGCAATGCTCAACCATCCGGCAGGCACGCCGGTCGTGGTCACGACGGACTGGTTGAAGACCCCCGTACAGGCACGCATCTCGATGAGTGACGCGTCGGGAACCACCTTGCAGTTCCCGCTCAAGCTCGACCATATTGCCGATATCAGGTTCCAGCTGGAACAGCTCAAACTGTCCACTGCGGCTTGACCCGGAACGCACGCAAGCCTGCGGCCAATGCCGCTCAGGTACTTCGGTGGCCGAGCACCAGTCCCGTTACCAGCGGCAGCAGCAGGACCATGCCGGTGAAGCGGGCGATCTGGTGGGCCGCGACGAAGGCCGGATCAAGATCGAGCATGAAGGCGAGGATCGTCATCACTTCCAGCCCGCCCGGCGCATAGGCCAGAAGTGCCTGTCCAAAAGGTATGTCGATCAGACTGGACACCAGAAGAGCCCCGGCAATCGACGTCAGGAAGGCTGCACACAGGGCCGCGAATGACGCGCTGAGAACGCTGACAAATTCGCGAAACGTCATGTTGGCGAACCGGCAGCCGATCATGGCTCCCATCATGGCAAAACAGGGCAGCAAGACAAATTGCGGCAAGGCCAGTGTCAGGGCGCCGGAGGCATTCAGACCTGCGCTCGTGAAAAAGGCCCCCGTCATCCAGCCACCCGGCACCCTCAACCTGACCGCAAGCCAGCTGACCAGCAGGCACAGCGGGACACCGACGAGGATTTCAACCGGGGTCGAGACAAGCAACTGCCCCCCCTCGCCTTCGATGGCTCCGTTGGTCGACACAACCGCGAACGGCATAATGGCAACCAGTACGAACAGGCGCAGGGACTGGCTGGAGGCAATACGCGGCAGATCCGCCCCCCGGTCCGAGGCAAGCGCAATCACGTAGGACAAGGCGCCGGGGATGGCACTGAAATACGCGGTTTCCCGTGACCATTTCGCACCGAAATGGAGCACCGCGTAGCCGGCAGTCGTCACGCCGACGACAACCACCACCAGCAACGCCATGGAGATCGGCCATTCGCCAATCCGTTCGACCACATCCGGACGGACACCCGCGCCCATGGAGATGCCGATGAGCACAAACAGGGCATCGCGGAGGCGGTCGGGCAGCAGCGTCGGCGCCCCCGCGAGCGTCGTGACGGCGACGAACACCATGGCACCGGAGAGCCAAGCCGCGGGCAGGCCCAGCCAGTAGAATACGCCTCCGCCGCATGCGGCAATCAGGAGGGTCAGAGCCAGGCGCGCAGCCGTAACTTGAAATTGGGAAAACGACATGGACAACCGGATATCATCTACGGACATCCGGTTCTATAGGCGAAGACTTCTCATGCTTCATCATTGATTGCATAAATCAACCCGATCAATCTGATCGATATCAACCTGTCACTCCCGGCAAACTGACCGGTGCTGGTCTGGTGAAGGGCAATCCTTCGATGCCTTCCTTCTTGCAAGCCAGCCGAAGAGCCGGACGGTCCTCAAGCGTTTCCATCAGCCTGCGGAGACGGGGCGTTTCGGCAAGGTCCCACTTGCCGCTGTTACCGTAAATCTGCGCCCAGCGGACACAGGCCGCCAGGTAGATGTCGACGCAGGTGATCGCCTCCCCCAGAAGAAACGGGCCGCCAATGGTTTTCAGTTCCGCCTCCAGAAGCTGAAACCCGGCGCCGATCCGTTCGATCAGCGTGTCGGAAAACAGCTGGTGCCGGCTCCGGTCGGGCAAATAGCGTTTGAGCTTGAAGGAAATGCGCAGATCGGAATGCAGTGTGTTCGACAGGTAGAACAGCCACTTGAGAAAGCGACCACGCGCCGGAGACGCCTCGCTCGGTGCAAGCTTCGCATGCCGGTCGCTCAGGAAAAGCAGGATCGCTCCTGTTTCGAACAGGGGGGTGTCTTGTCCCGGAACCTCGAGCACCGGAATCAGCCCTTGCGGATTGAGCTTGCGGTAGGCTGGCGACTTCTGCTGCGAGGTCAGGCGGTCAACGGGCAGATAGTCATAGACCTCTTCCAGTTCCTCCAGCATCATGCGCACCACCAGATTGGCACTGTCCGGAGATCCATGCAGCCGATAACGTGTCACCGCAGCCCCGGTTGCAAAACACCCGCCACGAGCTGAAGGGTCCTGGTTCACGTTGATCACCCTCTTCATTTTCCCGGCCCAGCTGACCGGTCTTGAGCAATATCAAGGCGGCGCAACAGGACCGCAGCTTAGATGGCGCCATGACGAAGGATCCGCTCTCCCACGCCATGCGCAATGTACCGCGTTACACCAGCTATCCGACAGCGCCGCACTTTCATGACGGCGTCACGGCCAACACCTACGCGAACTGGTTGAATGCGGTTTCGCCGGACGATTCGCTGTCGCTTTATCTGCATGTGCCCTATTGCCGGGAGCTTTGCCACTATTGCGGCTGTCAAACAAAGGCAACCCGCCAGGATGCGCCGCTGAAGGCCTACGCGGCGACTCTCGGGCAGGAAATCAGCCTGGTCAGCGAACATCTGCGCGAAGCCGGTCCTGTCCGGCACATTCACTGGGGTGGTGGAACGCCGAGCCTACTGCCGCAGCAGAGCCTGATCGACCTGGCAGGTCTGCTCAGGGTGCAATTCGATCTTGATCCCAACGTGGAACACGCCATAGAACTCGACCCCCGTCTTGTGAGCGCGGAACTTGCGGAAACACTGGCTCTGATCGGGGTCAACCGGGCGAGCCTCGGCGTTCAGGATTTCGACACCGATGTGCAAAAGGCCATCGGACGGTTGCAGCCCTACAAGATCGTGGAACAGACAGTGGCCTGTCTACGCGCTGCCGGTCTCACAGATCTCAATTTCGACCTGATGTACGGCCTGCCTGGACAAACCGCCTCCACCATTCTGGATACGGTGGAAAAAACATTGTCCCTGGCCCCCGGTCGCATTGCCCTCTTCGGCTATGCGCATGTTCCCTGGATGCGCAAACACCAGCGCCTGATAGATGAAAGCAGCCTGCCTTCGGCGGCCGAACGGCTTGACCTGGCCGAACTGGCCCGCGCGGAACTCACCCGGGCCGGCTATGTCGCCATCGGCCTCGATCACTTCGCCAGGCCCGACGACAGCATGGCCGTCGCGCTGACCGATGGCTCCCTGAAACGCAACTTCCAGGGCTACACCACGGACCAGGGTGAACAGCTGATCGGCTTCGGTGTGTCATCCATCGGCAGGCTGTCGGCGGGATTTATCCAGAACCGAACCGATGTAGGCACATGGCAGCGCTGTATCGCGGCCGGGCAGTTGCCCGTCGCCAAAGGGCTTGCCCTCACCGTGGACGACCGCATGCGCGGCCGCATCATCGAGGATCTGATGACGAACTATACCTGCGACCTGGCATCGGTGTGCCGGGAATACGGCCACTCGATGCTGGACCTCGCGGATGCTTTCAGGGCTTTGGAGACCCTTGCCGCAGACGGCCTTGTCCGGCTTGATCGCGGTGCCAACGATAACGCCAGGATAGAGGTGACCGAAGCCGGGCGGCCCTATGTGCGCCTGGCGGCCGCCGCCTTCGACGTCTACCTGGCGGACAGTCAGGAAGCGGGCAAGGCACGGCATTCCTCGGCCGTATGAGCGCTTGCCCAAGTACCTTCAGAAAACAAAAAAGAGCCGCGTCATTCTCGCGGCTCATATTGCCGACAAACTCTCAGCGCCTCTTTTCAGACAAGTGCAGCGTCGCTGCACGCTGATCCGGGTTCCGGCGTGTCAGCGCGAGTGCAAGCGAGCACTCAACCCGTCAAGCCTCCGAAAACCTGAAACAAGACACGCCTGTGGAGCGAAATATGTCTGGATCGATCCCTGATCTGGCCATGCCGCTATCGCTGCAGACTGTCACAGATGACCGCAGGGGGGTGTCCGCGGTCTGAAGCCACGAAATTGGCGCGGCTCTTGTGTTCAGGCAGATTCCGCCTCAATGCATGCCGGTCATCCGGCACAGGCTGCAGACCCTGTTCAGGTGAATCCTGTCGGCCTTGTCAACGCGGATCACGTTGCGGCGCTTCAGATCGGAGATGACGCGGCTGACGGTTTCGATGGTCAGGCCGAGATAGTCGGCGATTTCCTGCCGGGTCATATGCAGCCGCAAATCGAAACTGTCGTTGTCCGGATCGACCGGACCGGTGCAACCCATGCCACCGCGATCGGGTACGAGATGCATCAGGAAACTCGCGACCCGTTCCAGGGCCGATTTACGCCCCAGAAGAACGGCATGTTCGTGAAGGCCGCGCATCTGGTTGGAAAGACACTTGGCCAGGGTCCGCTGGAGATCAATCGACTGCTCAACGTGCCTCAGGTCGACTTCCTGAACCGAAGCATCCGTGAGTGTCTCCGCTGTGCAGTCGTTTTCATCGCCATTTGCCAGACCGAAGATGTCGCCTGGCTGCAGCACTTCAACCACCTGGCGCCGACCATCGGGAAGAAGCTTGTAAAGCATCACCGAGCCGCTGAGCAATTCGTAAAGACGTTTGGCCGGATCCCCTTCGTAGTAGATCACCGCATGGGTCTCATAGCGGGCCGACTTGCCCCCGAAATGGGAAAAGGATGCCGTTGCGGACGTAGGCACGGGTGCTCCCCCATGTACGCCTGCCGCACCCTGTCCCCGGGTATCAACTTCGAGATATGCCATGTGTCCCTCCTTCGCACAGAATTGCACGGTCTCAGATTTGCAATGACAGCGGCCGCATCCCTTGCAGGGGCTTGGTAACCATCGCAAGCGATGATTCCGACCGTGTTTGCATGGTGCCCCGTCCGACACCAGCAACTTGCAACCCGGACTCTAACTTCTTTATTTTTTTGGAGAAATGCGGGCGACTGCGTAAGAAAAACTACATATGGGTTGTAATGACGCAGGGATTTCTATGCAAACGCGGCGGAGATCGCCTCGATCGACAGGGGTTTTCTCAAAACCTTCATGTCGGGCAATTCCCGCAAATACCGCGTAAGCGTGGCCTGTGTCGTGCCGGAGATCGCCAGAACTCTCGGCGCATTCGGCATGAGCAAGAGCTGCCGAACGATTTCCGTTCCGCTCACCCCAGGGAGGCCGAGATCGACAATGACCCAGTCTTCAGACGACAACCTGGCTCCCGCCAGAAAGGCTTCGCCGTCCGGATAGATTCTGGAGCGACGATCCATTCCCTCGAGCGCCAGGGCGAGCGCATCGGCAACGGCTTCATCATCTTCAACAATATGAACGATCAACGGACCAAAGACCTTTCGTTCCGGCGGCATACCGAGCCGAAACGACAATCTAGGCGAGGATGGAGTCAACTGCTGTACGTAAAAATGCTTGTTCGCATTATTACTTAGGAAATACGAAAGACGGGAAAATCAGCCCCCCGCCTGTCCCCCCAGAACAATCCGCACGAGATCGGCGGCATTTCTCGCGCCGAGTTTTTCCATGATTCGCGCCCGGTGCACCTCGACCGTCCTCGGGCTGATACCCAGCGTTCTGCCGGCTTCCTTGTTGGAGGCACCGTTGGTGATTTCCTTCAGGACTTCCAGTTCCCGGCGTGTAAGCACTTCAGCACCGTGAAACGCGAGCACCTTGTCCTGCGGTTGGCGCTGCTTCATCGCAGCAATGCTTTCCTTCACCCGCTCAAGTACCGTTTCAGCGGAAAACGGCTTCTCGACGAAGTCGAAGGCACCGTTTCGTATGGCTTCGACAGCCATCGGGATATCGCCTTGTCCGGAGATGATGAATATCGGTGCCGGATAATGCTCCGCATTCAGCGCCTTGAGGATCTCGATGCCGGATCGGCCAGGCATGTGGACATCCAGCATGACGCAGGCGGGGACAGCCTTGCTCGCCGATTTTATGAATGTGTCGCCGTCGGAAAAGGTCTCCACCACGTACCCTTCCATATTGAACAGGACCGACAGCGCATCACGCACAGCAGGATCATCGTCAACAATATAAATGGCCTCGGCGTCAGCTTCCATTTGTGTTTATTCCTCACCCATTTGGTCGTCAGTTGAAAACGCGTTCAACGGCTTGTGTGAAAGATCGGCAGGCGGAACAACCGGCAACGTCAGCAGGAACGACGCCCCACACCCTTTCGGCACGTGCTCAAGCCGCAGATCGCCGCCGTGATTTTGAGCGATAGAGCGGGAAATAGCCAACCCCAGTCCGACGCCTTTCTGTTTTATACCGGTGAAGGCCCGGAACAGGCTATCGACAAGTTCATCCGGTACTCCGGGACCGTTGTCCTTCACACGAAACTCGAGCCGGTCCCCGTTTTTGCCGACCGACAAGATCACCTTTCTTTCCGGCAAGTCCGCAACCGCCTCGCGCGCGTTGCGCAGAAGGTTGATGAGAATCTGGCGGACCTGAACCGGGTCGGCCTGAAGCGGCGGCAAGTCTGGCTCCAGTTCGGCTTCAAGAAAGGACGGTCCTTCCCCGCTGCCCAGTTCAGCCATTTCCAGGCAGTTTCTGGCCAGTTCCGCCACATCGATCGTTTGGCGTTCAGGCGCTTTTTTCTCAACCAGTTGACGCATGCGCTGGATGATTTCGCTCGCCCGCTCCGCTTCGCTCACGGCCTTGCCGATGACGTCGAGAAGAAAGGGATCGAGGGAGTTGTCGACCTTTGCCTTGCGCGACACCGATTGCAGATAAAGGAGTACGGCCGTCAGCGGCTGATTGAGTTCGTGGGCGATAGCCGCCCCCATTTCATCCAGGGCGCTGATCCGCGTCATGTGCAGCAACTGTGCCTGCGCCCTGGCGAGCCGGTCTTCGATCTGCTTGCGGGACCGCAAGTCGCGCAGGATACCGATAAACTGACGCCCCACGGGCGTGGACGCCTCACCGACGGAAAGCTCGATCGGAAAAACCGTTCCGTCCTTGTGGCGGCCCTGCACTTCCCGGCCGATGCCGATGATCTTCTTCTCGCCCGTTTCGAGATAGTTTGTCAGATAGTGATCGTGCGCGGCTGCATATTCGGCCGGCATGATCCGGTTGACATTGCGTCCAAGCAGATCCGCCGCCTCATATCCGAACAGGCTTTCACAGGCCTTGTTGAAGGCAAGGACTTGCCCGCGGTCGTTGATCACCACAATACCGTCCGCAGCAGTATCGAACACGCTTGTCAGGCGCGCGTCCGACTCGCCCGCAGTCTCCTCATCGTGATCAATAACGCTGTCGCGCGGCATCTGGTCACCCTGGTGGCAGTCACGTCCATCCAAGGTTTAAGGGGTTTCACGTATACCAGCAACCCACCAGACTTCTAAAACTCTGGCAACCAAGCACTTATTCGTCTCACAGCTTCCTCAAGGAGATCTTCGCGCCGGGCAAAACAAAGCCGCAGATAGTGTTCACCGCCCGCCCCGAAAGCTGTGCCCGGCGCTAGGCCGACCCCGGTCTGACGCACCAGATCAAGAGCGAAACGGCGCGTGTCGGTCACACCATCAATTGAAAAGAAGAGGTAAAACGCTCCGTCCGGCGGCAGAACCTTCACCCGGTTCAGACCTTGCAGGCCGTTGATCACACACTCCCGCCCCCTTGCAGCGCGCGCTACCTGTTCTGCAAGAAAGTCTCTTCCCTCGGTCAATGCGGCCACAGCGCCCCATTGGGAGAAGGATGGCACGCCGGAGGTGGAATACTGGATCAGGTTTTCGATCACCTGCCCGAGAATGGCGGGAGCGGAAATCCAGCCCACACGCCAGCCGGTCATCGCCCAGTTCTTCGACATGGAATTGACGAAGATGATCTGGTCGTCTTCTTGGGAGATGTCATAGAACGACGGAGCCCGCCGGCCTTCGCCATAGTGGAAGAACGCATAAATCTCGTCCGCGATGATCCACAGGCCATGCCTGCGGGCAAGATTCAGGAATTCCGTCAACAACGCCTCGTCCGCGACCCAGCCTGTCGGATTGCAGGGGGAATTGAGAAACAGTGCTGTCGTGCGCGGCGTAATTGCCGCTTCGACATCTTCAATATGCAGCCGCCAGCCGTCATCCTCCACGCGCATGGGTACGGAAACCGCGCGCGCCCCGCGCAATTCGACAGCGGCGGAGATATTCGGCCAGGCCGGAGTCGGCACGATCACTTCGCTGCCGGCGCCCGCGACCGCCTGAACGGCAAGCTGAATGGATTGCATGCCCGATCCCGTCACGAAGAACCGCTCCGGTGAGAAGTCCTTGCCGTAGGCATCCCGGTGATAGGCGGCCAACGCCTCTCGCAACGGCGGGATGCCACGCTGATAGGTGTAGAAGGTTTCTCCCCGCTGAAGGGAACCGCTTGCCGCCCTGCAGATGAAATCCGGTGTGGGCAGGTCGCCTTCTCCCGCCCAGAGAGGGATCAGATCGTCCCTGCCCCAGCCGGCGTTGAATACTTCGACAATTCCGCTTTCCGGAGCATTTCTGGCTTCCGGGCTGAGGCGTTCGATCAGGCTGGTCAACTGGCTGGGGCCTTTCGGGTTTGCAACTGGCATTTCCGTTGCCGGCCAGCCGTAAAAAAGACGGGCCTGAACGCATCATATCCGGTTTGCCGCGCGAAGATTTATCAAAGGATGTGAACAAGACATCAATGGCGATGATCATTTCCCGATCCTGAAGGCGATAATTGCAACCCCGTCAGGGTCTGTCTTGATCGCAAGGTGGATAGACAGAATGCGAAAGCTATGATCGGATCGTGAAAGCCTTCGGTCGGAAAATCCTGCACCGGAGGCGACCAGTGTGTCCGAAAGAGATGCGCGGGACATATCAATCCGGTCGGGAGGACGGGTCACCGTATCAGTATGCACGGATGGATCGTGATATTGGCCGCAACGGCCTACATCCTGCTGCTGTTCGCCATCGCAAGCTTTGGCGACCGCATGCCACGCCGGTATTCGTCGAGAACCGGCGGGCGGCCGTTCATCTACGCCCTGTCGCTTTCCGTCTACTGCACGTCCTGGACCTTTTTCGGCTCGGTCGGCAATGCCACCCGCAACGGCGCCGAGTTTCTGACAATCTATATCGGGCCCCTGCTCGTCTTTGCGCTCGGTTACCCGCTGCTCAACCGGATCATCCAGATTTCCAAGGCCGAGAGCATCACCTCGATTGCGGATTTTATCGGCTCCAGGTACGGCAAGAGCCAGTCGGTCGCTGCGGTGGCGACCCTGATCGCCGTGATCGGCGTAATCCCCTATATCGCCCTGCAGCTCAAGGCGGTCTCCCTGTCGATCACCACAATGATCGGGCCGCTGATTTCTCCCAGCGACATATTCACCCCGGTCTTCGATGACATCACGCTGCTGATCGCGCTCGGCATGGCGATCTTCAGCTGGGCTTTCGGCACCCGCCATATCGACGCAACCGAGCACCAGGAAGGCCTGATGCTGGCGATCGCCGCAGAGGCGGTCGTCAAGCTGATTGCCTTTCTGGCAGTGGGCATCTGGGTGACTTTCGCTCTCTTCGACGGCCCCTTTCATCTGTTTCAGGCGATCGCCGAAGCTCCGGAAGTCGCCGAAATATTCGAAAAGCCTCCCAATCCCGGCAACTGGCTGGTGATGACGGTCCTCTCGTCCTTTGCGGTGCTGCTGCTGCCGCGCCAGTTTCATGTCACGGTGACGGAAAACAATTCCGATGCCGAACTGCGCCGCGCCGTCTGGATGTTCCCCGTCTATCTGGTGCTGATCAACCTGTTCGTGATCCCCATTGCCGCCGCCGGGCTGTTGCGCTTCGGCCAGGACGTGAACCCGGACACCTTCGTTCTTGCCCTGCCAATTGATGCCAACCAGCACTGGATAGCCCTGTTCGCCTTTATCGGCGGCCTTTCTGCCGCCACCGCCATGGTGATCGTGGCGACCGTTGCCCTGGCCATCATGATTTCCAACGACATTGTCGTTCCGCTGCTGCTGCGGCGGCGCGGCGAGGAGGAAATCATCCGTTCCGGCGGCAAGGACATGAGCAGCCAGCTTCTCACGATCCGGCGTCTGGCGATTTTCGCGATTCTGCTTCTGGCCTACGCCTATTACAAGGCGGCCGGCGATACCGCCGCCCTGGTGTCCATCGGACTTTTGTCCTTTGCGGCGATCGCGCAATTCGCACCGGCCTTTGTGGGCGCGCTTTTCTGGCGCCGGGCAACCTCCCTTGGCGCCATTGCCGGGCTCAGCGGCGGATTTTTCTTCTGGGCCTATACGCTTTTGCTGCCGACCTTCGCT
Organism: Labrenzia sp. OB1; assembly: GCF_001624695.1. GTDB lineage: Bacteria > Pseudomonadota > Alphaproteobacteria > Rhizobiales > Stappiaceae > Roseibium. The sequence goes on from NZ_JSEP01000002.1 coordinate 82,846, forward strand.
CAGAGCGGCCTGATTTCCGACGGTTTCCTGCAGACAGGCCCGTTCGGCATCAGCATGTTGAACCCCCAGTCCCTTCTCGGACTTGAGCTGGATCCCTTCATACACGGCACTCTCTGGAGCCTGTTCGTCAACATCGTCCTGTTCATTGGGGCGTCCTTCCTGAGAAAACCGCTTCCGGCCGAAACCCTTCAGGCGAATATCTTCGTACCGGCGGAGCTCACGCCCTCGCCAAACCTGCGCTACTGGCGGACATCCGTTACCGCGGGCGATCTGCAGGCCACCGTGGCCCGCTATCTCGGCGAGGAACGGACAGAGCGGTCCTTTCAGCGGTTCGCCAGCGAAAGGGGAATCCAGCTCGATCCCAACATGCTGGCCGACGCCAATCTCCTGCGCTTTTCCGAACAGCTTCTGGCGAGCGCAATCGGCGCGGCGTCCTCGCGCCTGGTGCTGACGTTGATGCTGAAGCGGCACGACCCCTCCACCAAGGGGGCGGTCAAGCTTCTGGACGATGCCTCAATCGCCATCCAGTACAACCGGGACCTGCTTCAGACCGCACTCAACCAGGTCCGGCAGGGCATCGGCGTTTTCGATCAGGATCTGCGGCTGATCTGCTGGAACCGCCAGTTCCGCGACCTGCTCGGTCTGCCCGCAGAATACGGTCAGGTCGGAACCACACTCGACGCGATCCTGCGCTATAATGCGGAACGCGGCGAGCATGGCCCCGGTCCGGTGGAAGCGATTGTCGCGGACAGGCTGGAGAAACTCGTCCTGATCCAGGAGACTTTCCAGGAGAAACTGACTTCAAGCGGATCGGTGTTTGAAGTGCGGATCAGCCCGATGCCCGACGGCGGCATCGTGACGACCTATACCGACATCACCGAACGGGTCATGGCCGAGGAGGCTCTTGCCCGGGCAAACGAGACGCTCGAACGGCGTGTGCGTGAGCGAACCGAGGAGCTTACCCACGTCAATGAGCGCCTGGTGGAGGCCACGAGGGCCGCGGAAGAAGCCAATATCGGCAAGACCCGCTTCCTGGCCGCCGCAGGTCACGACATCCTGCAACCGCTGAACGCCGCCCGCCTTTATGCATCCGTTCTGGTCGACAAGCTCAAGGAGGGCGACGACGGCAGCCTGGCGAGCAATGTGGAGTCGGCGCTGGAATCGGTCGAGGACATTCTGGGAGCCGTGCTCGACATCTCGCGTCTGGACACCGGCGCCCTGAAGCCGGAGCTGACCGTGTTCCGTCTCGACGAACTCTTCCGCGGTCTGGCCCTTGATTTCCGGCCCGTTGCCGAAGAAAAGGGTCTGGACCTCAGTATCGTGCCGACTTCCCTGTCCGTACGGACGGACCGTCGGCTTTTGCGCCGCCTGCTCCAGAACCTTGTGTCCAACGCACTGAAATACACACAGCACGGCAAGATCCTGGTCGGCTGTCGCAGGCGGGGCAATCAGGTGCTGGTCGAGATCCACGATACGGGTATGGGCATCCCCAAGAACAAGCAGAAGGCCATTTTTCAGGAATTCCACCGGCTCGACGACGGAATGCGGATGGCAAAGGGGCTCGGGCTCGGCCTGTCCATCGTCGAACGGATCAGCCATGTGCTGGACCATCCGGTCGAACTGCGCTCTGAAGCCAATCACGGTTCCTGCTTCTCGGTCGAACTTCCCCGCTCGGCCGCAATGCCTGACCTCGTTCCTGTCCAGCAGACACCCGCCATCATAGGGCATCTGGATGGTCTGGTGGTGGTCGCTATCGACAACGAGCCCAATATCCTCAGCGGCATGCAGCATTTGCTGTCCAGCTGGAAATGCCGTGTCTTCGCCGCCGCCGACGATATCGAGGCAGCGGAGCTTCTGAACAAGGCCGGGCTGGCGCCGGATGTCATCCTTGCCGACTATCACCTGGACAACGGAACAGGAATTGAAGCCATCTTGAAGCTGCGCTGGAAATTTGGCGCTCAGATCCCTGCCCTTCTGATCACCGCGGATCGCAGCCGCTCGGTTCGCACCGAAGCCGGCGACAAGGACATCACCTTCTTCAACAAACCGGTCAAGCCCGCGGCCTTGCGGGCTCATCTGGCCCGCTTTCAGGCAGGACATGCGGCGGAGTAGACAGCGGCCAGCCAGGCAATTGGATGATGAAGCTGATTTATTGCTTCAAATGCACAAGACGCGCCGACACTTCAGGCTTGATCGGCTTTCAGATCCCTGATCGGGGCCGGCAGGAGCGCGGGTAATCTGCCACGTGCCGGGGGATGGCTGGGAGCAGTGCTCGGCGCACGGTCGAGCCAATCCTCTTTCTTGATCCGTGTGATCTGAACGGGACTGGTCGCCGGTTTGCCAAAATAATATCCCTGCATTGTGTCGCAGCCGAGTGTGCGCAGGGCATCGACCTGCAGCTGACGCTCCACGCCCTCCGCCGTGACCTCAAGTCCGAGATTGTGCGCCAGCGCGATGACCGCCGAGATGATGGCGAGGCCGTCACTGCGTTCGCCGATCTCATCCACGAAGGACTTGTCGATCTTGATCTTGTCGAACTTGTACTGCCGCAGATACGACAACGAGGAATAGCCAGTACCGAAGTCATCCAGCGCGATCCGGATACCGTAGCCACGCAATGTCTCAAGCTTCTGCGACGCGGAACCGAAATCCTGAAGGAAAACGGATTCGGTGATTTCCAGCACCAGGCGCTCGGGCGGAAATCCCGTCTCCGTAAGGACAGTCATGATGTGCTCGACCAGGTTGGGATCCAGGAATTGCACAGAAGACAGATTGACCGCGACGCTTTCCAGCTCCGGGCACTGCGCGGCAGCGGTACAAGCCTTTTTCAATACCCAGTTGCCAAGCGGCAGGATGAGACCGGCGTGCTCGGCAATCGGGATGAAGATATCGGGCGGGACTTCCCCCCTTGTCGGATGTAGCCAGCGCACGAGCACCTCGCTGGAGACCACCTTTCCGCTGCGTGAATCGACAATCGGCTGAAATTCGACATTCAACTTGCCGTATTCGAAGGCCTCGCGCAGATCGGATTCCAGCGCACGGCGCTCACGCACCTCCCGTTCCATCTCGCTTTCGAACGCAAGTGCCCGGCCGCGACCACTTTCCTTGGCCTTGTACAGCGCGATGTCCGCCTTGCGCATCAGGTCGTCGATCGTGTCATTCGATTCGCCAAGGCGCGCGAAGCCGACCGTCGCACCGATTGCAAAATCGCGGCGACCGATTCTGAAGGGCTTGCGGGTTACGTTGACGAGTTCTTCCGCGAACGCGGCAGCTGACTGCTCACAGACAAAGCTGCCAAAGGCTGCGAATTCATCGCCGCCAAACCGCGCCAGCATGGTTTTTCCGTCGCCGAGTTCACTGAATCGTCCTGCGACCTGCCTGAGCAGTTCATCGCCGGCAGGATGACCGCTGGTGTCGTTGACGACCTTGAAGTTGTCCAGATCGATCAGGAACAGTGCCAGCAAGGACTGTCCGGAGCGGCTCTCCTCATTCAGAAGCTGTTCCGACTGTTTCAGGAACCAGCTCCTGTTGCCAATGCCGGTCAGGGAATCATGTTCCGCGAGGTGGGACACGAGCGCGCTCGCCCGGCGGGCCTCCGTGATGTCGGAGGCGACCCCCTGATAGCCCGCAAATGAGCCCTTGGCGTCAACAATCGGCCGCGCAGCCAGCGACCACCAGCGTTCTTGGCCGTTCACATCCACGCCGATGACGATATCCCGGAACGCTTCCTTCGAACTGACAGCGGCTTCCAGCTTGCCGACCGCCATACGCGCATCGGTGTCCTTGAGGGAATAGGCAAGGTCGATCATGCGAAGTGCATGAAGATCCTGCTTCGAGCGTCCACTGGCATTAAGGAACCTTTCGGACGCATTCCTCAGGAAGCCCCTGGCGTCCGACTCCCAAATCCAGTCGCTGTCTTTTTCCTCGAATTCGTTGAGCAGAAGGGCGATCAGTTCCCCCCTCTGTTTCAGTTCCGCCTCGGCAAGGAAATGGGAGGCAAACAACCAGCCGGTGGATGTCACGCTGCCGATGACAACCAGCGTAAAACTCAACAGCAGAAAGAACAGCGGCCACATGAAGGCATTGCTGTCGATGGCGAGTGTGACCGTCGAGGCGAGGAAAAGGATTGCCACCCAACGAATGGCCGCTTGGGGAACGGTTGCCAGAGCAAAGCCGCCACCGCAGATCATCGCCGTCGTCACGCATGACGCAATCCACATCCCGGCAGTGTTGCCATTTGCAAAGGCGACAATCGGTACAACCGCCCACAGGGAACTGAGGATGGTTGCGTGCCTGACGGCTTTCGACAGGCCTCTGCGAGAGGCAAGTTCAATCGGCGTCCGCTTCGCCTTGAGCCATTTGAATGTTGTGACGCTGAGCAGTGCGGCGATGGCGGACAGCCAGATCACCACATAAGAAACCGGCAGGAACTGGAGAAAAACAGGAGCTACGACAAGCGCGTTGATGGTGTTTGCTATGATGACGAAAGGTGTGAGCCGGGCAATTCCGGCAATCTGAGCGGCACGGACACGTCTTGCCAGAAACTCCTCGACCACCGGGTAACCAAAGGCCAGAAGAAGCCCGCGCGTGGTGTCCGGACCGGAGGTTTTGGTCTGCCGGGATAACAGCCGCCAGTCACGACTCTTGTCGTGGGAACCTGGAGACAGAAGTGCGAAGCAGACCGTCCTGAGGATCAGTTTCCAGTTGGCATTCAGCGCCATCTCATCTCGCAATCGCTATCCGTTGAACACCTGCGTCTCAGCTCTGCAAGTGAATGGATACCGGAATTCCCTGAAATTCCGGTAAAAACGATGCTTGAATTTTCAAGGTATTTGCGAATTCTTCGCGTGTGACCGAAGTTTACGGCTTACGCGCGCCAGTCAAGTCGCAACCCTAGGTAAGCTTCGCGCAGCTGCTTCCCGGCATGACATTTCCGAAACTATCGCGGCAGCAACAGGCGTGCCACGGTTACGCTTCCGCGGTTTCCTGCGTTTCCCCGCCGAGCTGCCATTGACCGGCCTCGATCTTCGAGGCGGCGATGACCGCCTGGGTCCGGCTCTCCACGCCGAGTTTCTGCAAGATGGCGGACACATGCGCCTTTACGGTCGCCTCGGAGACCGACAATTCATATGCGATCTGCTTGTTCAGCAGGCCCTCGGACAACATCATCAGAACACGCACCTGTTGCGGCGTCAGTGTCGACAGGCGCTGAACGAGATCGCCGCTGCCGTCGTCCGCCGTCAGATCGACGTCGGGCGGCGTCCACATGTTTCCGGACATCACTTCGGAGATCGCCTGGCGGATCACCTCAATGCCATGGGATTTGGGGATGAAACCGGACGCCCCGAATTCGACCGCCCTGCGGATGGCCTGCGGGTCCTCGTTCGCGGACACGACGACAACGGGAACACCGGAATATTGAGCACGCAGATACATGAGGCCCGAAAATCCGCGCATTCCGGGCATCGTCAAATCCAGAAGGATCAGATCGACATCGCCGTCCTTTTCCAGGCTCGCGGTAACATTCTCCAACGCGCCCGCCTCTTCGATGGACGCATCGGGATACTGCGTTTCAAGCGTTTGACGCAAAGCTCCGCGAAACAGCGGATGATCATCCGCGATGATAAAACGATACGATGTTTCCGACACGTTGTTCTTCCTCCCTCAACGGTCTTCCTGCCGCTCCACCACCCTGAATTGCCGAGCGCCTCAGCCTCCCTGTACGCTTCCAGGCCACCCTATCGACAGGATCTGCAGCATTAAGCTCTCATCCCGGGTCGCGGCATTATTTCAGTATGTTTGCTACAATGATTGCACGCAAGTCAAACCATGCTTTCGGCCAACGCGCTTTATTTCGCCGGCTCAGGACATAAGGCATGAACAACGCCTGCTTTTCGAGTTCGTTAAGTATAAATTCCTGTACAGCGCATTTCTCGTCCCAACAACTTAAAGTTTATTTCAATTCTTCCGCAGAAGAAGTGACACTTTTCTCCGCTTAGACGGCAGCCGAGCATACAATCTTATCCACAGACTGCTTTTCTTGTTGAAAATTAACGCAAAGACGGCAACTAATGTCACCGTTGAAAACGTTCACACATAATCAAAATCGCTGAGCTCACGAAATTTTAGTATGACAGTCCAGGCAACTTTATTTTCATTCGTAAATCGTTGGGAATGCGACGAAAACGATCACCTTAACGTTCAGTTCTATTTCAGCAGGTTCGAGGAGGCCGATCGTCAGTTCCGGCTGGCTTCCGGCCTCAGCGAAACCCTGGTCGGCGCTCGCCGCGTTCGGCATGTGCGTTACCATGAAGAACTTCGCACCGGCGATCTGATTACCGTTCATTCCTGTATAGCATTTGACGGGCCTCACATGCTGACGGTCGTGCACGAATTGCGCAATGCCGGCACCGGATCCCTCGCCGCTACTGCTCTCGACGGATATGAGCCGAGCGCGAATTCCGCGAAGACCCTGCGCCAGCGGTTCAAGGACTACCAGTGCGCGATGATTGCGGAGGCTTCTCCCAAAGGCATACAGACAGGTCCGTCCGGTCTGCGGGCGACCCTGGCAGGGCTTGCCGCGAAAGGCGCGGAGATCTGTTATCGCGGGACGGTGCTGCCGCGTGACATCGGCATCGACGGCAAGGCGGATGACCGATACGCCCTGTCCTGCTGCACGGACGGCGTCGCCCATGTCTGGCAGCGAACACCGATGAATCAGGACTATCTGAACGAAAATGGCCTGGGCCGGGTTGCGGTGGAAATGAAGCTGACCTGGGCAACGCCGCTGAAAACCGGCGATACCGTGGTGGTCACCACAGGTTTCACCGGCGTCAGCGCGAAAATGTTCACAATGCGCCATCATCTGTTTGAAAGCCGGACAGGCCGTCTTGCGGCAACGCTGGACGTCGTGGCGCTGACGATGGACCTCACAACACGGACCGCTGTGGACCTGCCCGCCGAGGCGCATCAGAGCATCAGCAAGCAGCTGATCGATTAGGGTACGGACTGCAGTCTGAAGACGATACCGGTTGCGTCATCCTCTTCAGTTGCCTGTGTCTGCACCCTCCCCCTCGAAGTCCTTCTGAAGGTCGCGAACCATCCCGAAAAAACGGCGCATGGCGCTTTCGGTGAAGGTCAGAACCTTTTCGAGTTCTTCCTCGTCCTCCTCGCGCAACTTCGAAGTCTGATCCTTGCCGTTGTCCGGGGCCTTCGGCCTGTCGAGCGCCGCTCCCGGGGGCAGCAGCTTTTCCGCGCCCTGTGTTGTCTCGTCCACGTCGCCGGATTCCAGCTCCTCGATGCGGACCGCAAGCCTGTCGATCTCTTCGGAAAGCTCATTTATCTCCGCGAGGTAAGCCTCCTCGGCAAGCGGAACCGGGTTGCAACGCCAGGCATCGCTCCGCTCGACGCAAACTGAAACCGTGCCGTTCTGCCGGTCGACCCTGAGGATTTCATCGTCGACCGCGACAAGCGAATAGCGGCCGGGCTCACCTGCGCTTACGGCCAGGGAAGTTTGCGGATCGACCTTTTCCTGGGCGATCGCCGCACCGGCCAGCAAGGCCAGGATCGGGATGCTTCCCAAAATGGATGCAGACAGGGTTTTGCTGAAAGTCATGAACGCCTCTGGGTCTACAATTGCCGGCAGCTCAAGCCTGCCAATTCATACTTGCCTGATGCTTGCCACGATTCCATGGCCAAAGCACGGCTGATCGCCTCATTTTCGGCGATCGCCTGGGGGTGCGCAATCAAATTGCACCGGTAGCGGGCAGCAGACCTTCCAGAAACTCTATCCTGTCTGCTTCGGAGGGCGGCTTGTCCCATCTCAGTCTCGATATCCTGGGAAAACGCATGGCCACGCCGGATTTGTGACGGCTGGAACGGTTCAATCCCTCAAAGGCAACCTCCAGCACCAGCCCCTTGTCCGGACCATGCGCGACTTCGCGCACCGGACCGAACCTGTTGACCGTATTGTTGCGCACAAAGCGGTCGATCTCGCGCAACTCATCGTCTGTAAACCCGAAATAGGCCTTGCCCACAGGAACGAGTTCGGGGCTGCCATCAACGTCCTTCCAGACCCCGAAGGTGTAGTCGGAATAAAAGGACGAACGTTTGCCGTGGCCGCGCTGTGCGTACATCAGCACGGCATCCACCAGATGCGGATCACGCTTCCATTTGTACCACAGGCCCTTGGGACGCCCGGTGACATAGGCTGAGTCCCAGCGTTTCAGCATCACCCCTTCGACCGCTTCCGCATTGGCGGCATCGAGATGCGCCCCGGGCTCAGCCCGCGCGGCGGCAATTGCGGTCCATTCCTCCGCCGGAACCATGGGAGACAGGTCTATCCTGGGATCACCCAACTCTGCAAGAAACGTCACCAGCCGCTGCCTGCGCTCCGCGAAAGGAAGGCCGCGAAGATCCTCGCCCTTCACAAACAGCAGGTCATAGGCCCTGATCGCGGCCGGATACTCCTTGAGGAGCTTCGGCCCCGCCGTCTTGCGATTGAGCCGCTTCTGAAGATCTGAGAACGGGCGGACCCTGCCCTCCGACATAACCAGAAGTTCACCGTCAAGACAGGCCTCGAATGTCAGAGCATCGACGACATCCGGAAAGGCCCTGGAAATATCCTCGCCGGTTCGGCTGTACAGGCGCCGCACGGTCTCACCGTTGCCGTTCAGGCCGGCCGAGGCCTGGATGCGGATACCGTCCCATTTCCATTCGACTGCAAAATCGCCTGCTTCAAACTGGTCCTGATCCTTGTCCTCGTCGAGAGGGTGGGCAAGCATCACCGGTCGAAAAGGCGCCGGATCGCCGCTGTCGGGTGCGTCGGCTTTCCCTTCGGCCCATGCGAACAACGCTTCATAAGGCGGTTGCAGTCCATGCCAGACCTCCTCCACCTGTGAGACATCGAGATCCCCCAGACGGGCAATGGCGGTTTTCGCAAGGCGCGCCGAAACGCCGACGCGCAGACCTCCGGTCACCAGCTTCAGCAGGGCCCAGCGTCCGGTCTCATCCAGCCGGTCCAGCCAGACGGACAGGAGGCGCGGCACATCTGTCTTGCCGGCGGTTTCCAGTTGAACGACAACATCGGACAAAGCGAGTTCGCCTTCCTGCCGTTCCTCTGCCTGCTCCGTTGCGCCACCGCTCTCGGGCCACATGAGGGCGATTGTCTCAGAGAGGTCCCCGACAAAGTCGTAGGACATTGCAAAAAGCCGGGTGTCTGTACGTTCGCCGATCAACGCCCTCAACAGCGCTGGCTTGGCATGTTTGAAACTGAGACCACCCGTCAGCGCCGCCAGGGCATATCCCCTGTCGGGATCGGCCGTCTCCTTGAAATAGCGCACAAGAAGCGCTTCCTTGGCGAGCCGCCGCGGTTCCAGGGAAAGTCTGTCCAATAGTCGGGAAAATGCCTGCATGATGATAGAAAATGCGGGCAAGCCATACGATTTCAAGCCTTTCAGGCGGATTGACAGCCAATTTTCGCGTGCCAAATCAATTTGTTTGCGGGATGGACGAGGCAGCCATTTGCCTGTATAAGCCGCGCCCATCCCGTGGCTGATGTAATTTAAGCCCGATCCGGTAGACTGCTGACTGGCATGCAGAAGATCCGGAGCAGTTGAAAGATTCCAATGACTGATTTGACGTCTATCGCCCCGGCCCTGTCGGCCGCGCTGGCGAAACGAGGCTATGAAACCCTCACGCCCGTGCAGGAAAGCGTTCTGAGCGGCATTCCGCCTGAAGCAGACCTGCTTGTTTCCGCCCAGACCGGTTCCGGCAAGACCGTTGCTTTCGGCCTGGCGCTTGCGCCGACACTGTTGCAGGGCGACGAAACTCTCGGCAGAGCGGGAGCTCCTATCGCTCTGGCCATCGCGCCCACCCGCGAACTTGCCCTTCAGGTGAAGGAGGAACTGACCTGGCTTTACGCTGAAGCCGGTGCGGTCACCACATCATGCGTCGGCGGCATGGATCCGCGGACCGAGCGGCGCGCGCTCGATCGCGGTGTCCATATCGTCGTCGGCACCCCCGGCCGCTTGCGCGACCACATCGAGCGCGGCGCACTGGATCTTTCCGAAATCCGCGCTGTGGTTCTCGACGAAGCCGACGAAATGCTCGACATGGGTTTTCGCGAAGACCTGGAATTCATTCTCGACGCGGCTCCCCGGGAGCGGCGGACGCTGATGTTCTCCGCGACTGTACCGAAACAGATCGCCGAACTCGCAAAGCGCTTCCAGAAAGACGCTGTTCGGCTGTCGACCATCAATGCACGCGAGCAGCACGGCGATATCGATTACATTGCCCACCCTGTTTCCCCGAATGAGCGCGAAAACGCACTGATCAACGTGCTGCGCCTGCATGATTCGGAAAAGGCGATCGTCTTCTGCTCCACACGTGAGGCGGTCAGCCGGTTGACGTCCCGTCTCGCCAACCGGGGCTTTTCCATCGTCTCCCTGTCCGGCGAGCTCAGCCAGGAACAGCGCTCCAGTGCGCTGGCCGCCATCAAGGATGGCCGCGCCCGGGTCTGCGTCGCCACGGATGTGGCCGCGCGCGGCATCGACCTGCCGAACCTCGATCTCGTCATCCATGCGGATCTGCCCACCGGCAAGTCCGCGCTGCTGCACCGCTCCGGCCGTACGGGACGCGCCGGGCGCAAGGGCACCTGCGTGCTCATGGTCCCCTTCCCGCGCCGCCGCCAGGCGGAACGCGTTTTGCAGTTCGCCGGGATCAAGGCCACCTGGAAGGGCGCGCCGACTGCTGACGACATCCGCGCGAAGGACAAGGAACGGCTTCTGGCCGACCCCGCCCTCAGCGTGGAACTGGAGGAGGAGGACCGGGCAATCGCACTTGAGCTGCTGGCGCTGCACAGCCCGGAACAGCTTGCCGCCGCTTTCGTCAAACTGCGCCAGTCCCGCCTTCCGGCCCCGGAAGACGTCGCCGAACTCAACGAAACCTCCCTGAAGGGACGGGATGCCGGATCGCGCGGCGGCCGCGGCGCCGAAATTACCGGCAAATTCGAGGACGGTGTCTGGTACTCGCTTTCGCTCGGTCACCGCCAGCGCGCCGAGCCGCGGTGGATCCTGCCATTGATCTGCCGGGCGGGTCACGTCACGAAAAAAGAAGTCGGCGCGATCAAGATTTTCCAGAACCAGCTCTATTTCGAAATTGCCGGCAGCCACGGCCAACGCTTTTCCGAAGTGATCAAGCGCGACGGGTCCGGCGAGGACAACGTCACCATCACGCTTCTGGACGCTCGCGGCGGCAAGATCCCGGCTCCGCCGAAGGAAGACGATGACCGGCGCGGACGCGGTGCTCCGCCAAAGCGCCGCTTCAACAAAGGCGATGCCCCGGACTATGAAACCATGGGAGCGGAAGACACGTTGAAGCCGAGAGGACCGAAACGCGGTCCGAAAAAGGAATTCGACGCGCCGCGCGGCAAGCCGCGCCGCCGCCCGGACGACAAGGACGCGGTGCCAAATCATCCTGCCTACGAGCCGCTCGACATGAAGACCCTGGCCCGGGAGCTGGACGGCGACGACAAGCCCGCAGCCCGCAAGCCCCGTTCAGCGGAGGCCCGCGACGGCGACGGTGAACGCCGCAAGCCGCGCAGCAAGTCGGCAGGCAAACCGGCTGGCAAGAAGAAGGCACCGAAGAAAAACAAGCCTTCCCGTTCGGAGCGCAAGGCCTCCAAGGCGAAGACATGAAACAAGGCCGGTGGGAAACCCCGCCGGCCTTTTACCTTGGCCCGTACCGACGTCCGCCGCCCAATCCGGCACACTCGGACAAGCCGACACGCGTGGCAGGCCTGCTCGTATGAAGTTACGCCCTAGAAGGAATACGAGATCCCCACTCCGGCCATGAACTGGTCGGCCGACCCTTCCTCGGTCACGATGGGGCTGTCGGCTGCATCGCCGAGCAGCCTGGTATATTGCAGGCGGCCCAACACTCCCCAGCGCTCGGTGAGATTATAGGTCGCCATCATGCCGAGACCGACGTCTTTCAATCCACCGGCGGCCGTATAGGCGGGAAGGCCCGAGCGCACCGCCCCGGCACCTGTCACTCCAAAATAGGCATCCATATAGCTGTCGGTGGCGAAACCGGTGGAGACATTCACCCCTATCCGGGCACGCTCTGAAACCGCGACCATGTAGGACGCGCCGATTGACCCTCTTGCACCATCGGTGCCACCGCTGATATCCGCCATCAATTTCGCCGACAATTCCAGCACGTCCGACTGAGCCAGCAGGCCATTGAAGCGGAGTTTGGCGAAACCTCCCACTTCAAACGCTGCATCCACGGAATCGAGACGGTCCACCACAGTGTTGGAGACATCGTCCCGGCCAGGACTGTACCCGGCCACCGGACCGAGTTGGAAAACGGCATCAGGCCGCAAGTTCAACGCCACCTCGGGACCCAGGATCTGCATTTCGGCGCCATAGGCCCTCAAGGTGGCGAAGGCGAAAGGAATGGCGGCGTATTCCGCCGAGCCTTCAAAATCGGGCGCGATGCCACCGCCCAGCAAAACCATTCCATGAATTCCCTTCGAGCGCTCGTCATCGGCATTCTTCAAATCCGCGGCCAGCGCGGATCCGGCAGCGAAGCTTGTCATTGCCAACTTGACACCCGCGATCAGGACCAGTTCCCTGTGATTGCGCAAACTTGTAACCTCCGATCAATCTACTGCCGCTTCACCGGAAGTGCTGCTCCTTGCTGCAAGGAATCCGGACGGCAGCGAGACTATGATTGAGGGCGGATTTTCCAGAAACTCGCTTTTCGCACCTGCAAGATGGGCGAATTCAATTGCAGGTAATTTGCTATAAATATCTGTTTTCTTTGTAATTATTGCCGATCCGAAACACAGACCCAGGTCCATAAACGTGCTCTGCTCGCGTTCCGGTCACAATTCGACCCACCTTTCATCCATATAGACGCTGATCGATCAATCAGGGGATATGCGTGCAGATGCATCTCAAGCCGGGGCAGCGGCGTCAGCCGAAGCAACTTCGTTCACGCATGATGGTGGAAACCATCGTCGAGGCTGCCGAGCAGGTCTTCGCCGAAACCGGCTATGAACTGGCCACGACCAACCAGATCGCCGAACGGGCCGGGATCAGCATCGGCTCGCTGTATCAGTACTTTCCGAACAAGGACGCCCTCATATTCGAGGTCCACAAGGCCCATGACGATGAACAGTTGCGTGTCGTGGAAACCTGCATCGCCGAGTCCCGGCACCTGCCATTTCGCGATGCCATAAGGCTTGTCATCCATACAAGCCTCGTCAACCACTCGAAGTCTCCCAAACTGTACGCCGCCTTCGAGGAATGGATACCCGTCGCCACCAAGCTGATCGACCGGACGGACTTTGAGGAAAACATGGTGATGATGCTCACCGAGTTTCTGAAGGAAAGAACGCTCGTGAGCGACGGCGCGCGGCTGAAGCCGGCGATATTCGTCATCATGAACATGTGCCGCTCGGTGGTGCATGCATTCGTTCACGCCGGCCAGACCCGGTTCGGACACGATGAAATCGCGACCCATCTCACGGACAGCATTCTGGGGTGCTTGAAGTCCTTCGAGGGCAATGGCCTGGAGACAAGCCCGAATTGTGGCGGGTCTCGCTAAAAGGAATTCACTTGACCGGGATGGTATCGGTCTTCGGTCCGAAGGGCCGCGAAACTGGCACACAGGCGGCGGGAACGCAAAAGCTTGCCCCTCACGTAACTCACACTGCCCGATAGAAGATGTTCAGTCATTGATAATGCAGGCGATCACCCAGTCCGAGCCGTCCTGCATGAGCTGATAGTGGCAGGTGAATTCGAAAACCGCTTCGCCGTCGGAGTCTTCCTGCACCCAGTCGAGGGTGACCAGCGCCGAGGAACCGCTGACATGGCTGGAAGCGACATGGAAATCCGACTGGGTCACCTTTTCCTTTTCCAGCGCTTTCAGCAGGGCCTCGATGTTTTCAATCAGTTCTTCTTCATCGTTGAAAACATGGCCCTTCTCATGCTGCCAGATGATTGCCGGCAGGGCGAAACAATCGCAGATCCGGTCGATATCATAGTCGTTGAACCCGGCCTGATAGTCGTCAAACAGCTGGGCAATCGCTTCTTCGGCATCGCCGTTCGCCCCTGAGCCTGCCCCGTTCTTTTGTCCGTTGCCAGTGCCTGCAAAACCACCGTCATCCGCCATGACTGTCTCCAGATAGGAACCGGGGCCCTGCCCGGTGCGCCAAAGTCCCGCCCACCCTGTCGTTGTCAGAGCATGGTGGGCTCGCGAACATGCGAATAACACGCTTCAACATGTTAAAGAATGTCGCGTTAATTGAATTCATTAATCTGCTTAAACGCGACCTGCTTCAATATCGTTCAATTCTTTCGCTTCGTTGCCAATTCACGTCAATTCGGTTCGAGCCTGCGCCACATCGATATCCTCGCCGTCGTCATAGCCGATCATATTGAGAGGGCGGGCGTTGCGTCCATTCATTTCGCACCAATGCACAAGTGCATCCTCCGCACCATGCGTGACCCAGATCCGTTCGGCCCCGGTTTCCAGAATGGTGCGGCACAGATCGTCCCAATCCGCGTGATCGGAGACGATCAGCGGAAGCTCGGCGCCCCGCTGGCGGGCGCGGGCGCGCACCCGCATCCAGCCGGACGCCATGGCTGTCACCGGATCTCCGAAGCGCCGCGCCCAGCGGTCACTGAGTTGGCCGGGTGGGCAGAGAACGATTTCCCCCTGCAGCTCCTTGCCGCGTTTGCCGACCAGATCCACAGGTCCGAGAGCGATGCCCTGGCTAAGGTAGTAGCCGGTGAGCTTTTCCAGCGCGCCGTGGAGATAGATTGTCTTGTCGTAGCCGGCCGCCCGAAGTTCAGCGATGATCCGCTGCGCCTTGCCGAGCGCGTAGGCGCCGACCAGATGGGTCTGCTCCGGGAAGAGGTTCAGAGACGACAGAAGCTTGGCGATTTCCCGATGGGCAGGCGGATGACGAAACACCGGCAAGCCGAATGTTGCCTCTGTTACGAAGGTGTCGCAGGGGACAAGCTCAAAGGGGGCGCAGGTCGGGTCGGCACGGCGTTTGTAGTCGCCTGAGACCACCGTGCGCCCCGCCGATCCGCTCAGCAGAACCTGAGCCGAACCGAGCACATGGCCCGCCGGGTGCAGGGACACGTCCACTTCGCCAACCTTGAGCCGGGCGCCGTAGGCTATTTCCTGGAAAGTGCCGCAGAAATTCGCCCCATAGCGGATCGCCATGATCTCCAGCGTCTGCCGAGTCGCCAGAACGGCCCCGTGGCCCGCTCGGGCATGATCGGCATGGCCGTGGGTGATGATCGCCTTTTCCACCGGCCGGACGGGGTCGACATAGGCACCGGCTTGCGGACAATAGAGGCCTTCCGGCGTCAGGGATAGATGATCTGACATCTGCTCTTACATAAGTCGGACGATTGCAAATGCCACGGCCATACGGCTCCACCGCCGTATGGCCGCCCCGGCTACTGACAGTAGGCGTATTCGAGCCGACAACCGGACGCCCCGTTGTTGGCGCACCAGCTTATGGCGAAATCGCGGGCTGCCTGCTCGCTGTCACCAGCGCCGATGCCGTTGCCGGATGGAGAGACTGCCAGCGCGTGACACCGTGCCTGGGTTGCGTCCGCAATCGTGCACTGCCGGCTCCCGCAATACTGCATGGCGAACTGTTCGGCACCGGCTCGGGTGGGCGCTGCACCGTGACCGAAGGCCCCGCCGGGTGCGAGAGCAAACGCCATCCACCCCCCGCCCTGTCCGTTTGAACTGCCGGGGGCAGGCGCACCCGAGACCGCGGTACCGCAAACCTGGTAGATGCCAGCGATCTGCCGACCGTTGGAGCACATGATGCCACCCCATTGAAACCCGCGCTTGCCATTGTCGGCCACGACTTCAAACCAGTCGTAACCATCCATTCGTACGCCGGAGTTCCGGAGGATCGTTATCCAGGAGCCCTCAGGCAGGCTGCCGACCTGGGCATGGTTCGTTCCCGGACCACCACGTAATTTGCCGCCAAGAGACCTGCCCTGAACATTGAGGTCCCGGGGGTTGCCTGCCGTTGGCTGGACCTGAGCAGGCCGGCTGGTGCCGCATTGCTGATATATGCCCGCAAGGTGCTGACCGTTGGAACACATGATGCCGCCCCACTGGTAGCCGCGCTGACCGCTGTCCGCCGCCACTTCGAACCAGTCATAACCGTCGAAGCGGACGCCGGTATTGGTCAGGATGGTGACCCAGGTGCCTTCGGACAAGCTTCCCAACTGGCGGAAATTCGTTCCCGGTCCGTCGCGAAGCTTGCCACCAAGCGAACGGCCCTGGGCGTTGACCTGCGTTTCGTTGCCGCCGACAGCACCGCCTGCGTGGGTCTGCCTTCCGCCTGTCCCGGCCCTTGCAAGTTCGCAGCGATGCGAAACATCGCCCAGCCAAACCAAAGGTTCTCCTTTGTCGGTTTGAAAGGAAATGCCTGAACCCTCGTTGAAATATCCGCCCCGGCCATCCGGAACAAGGTCGGTCTTGGTACCAAGTTCCTCGTATACTGCCCGGCCTTCTTCAGGAATGGTTTGAACGAAAACGAACTGGTTCCCGGTATTGCACCTATAAGAAAGGCTTTCAGATGCCACAGCACCTGAACTCGCGCCAAGAACACCAACACAAATTGCGAAAACAGGTTTCAAAAACTTCAAGGATTCCTCCATGATTAGCCCACCCGAACAATCGAGCACACGCAACCTGAATACAAGCTGAACATATCGGGTCCGGCCCCTCGCCTTTTCACGAACGCTACCTTAAAACAATGACATGGTTGCTGCAGTGCTTCCCGAAAAATTCCGGACCTGGTTCACGTCACGGGGATGGGCTCCGCGGCCCCATCAGCTTGAGCTGATCGATCATCTTTCCCGGGGTCACTCCACCCTGCTAATCGCTCCGACCGGGGCGGGCAAGACACTCGCCGGTTTTCTGCCGAGTCTTGTCGAGCTGGACAGAAGCGGCAAGCGCAAGCCAGGCGCCGCGGACAACGGAATTCACACTCTCTACATTTCGCCGCTGAAGGCGCTCGCCGTCGACATTGCCCGTAATCTGGAAGCGCCGGTCACGGAAATGGACCTTCCGGTCAGGCTGGAAACCCGGACGGGCGACACGCCGTCCCACAAGCGCCAGCGGCAGAAGCTCAATCCGCCGGATATTCTTCTGACGACACCGGAGCAGATCGCGCTGCTTTTGTCCGATCCCGCATCAGCGCGGCTGTTCGCTTCGCTGAGGACCGTCATTCTGGATGAGCTGCATGCGCTGGTCACCTCCAAACGCGGCGATCTTCTGGCCCTGGGACTGGCACGGCTCCGACGCCTGGCACCGAGGCTTCGAACCATCGGCCTGTCGGCGACGGTCGCCGAACCCGATGACCTGCGCGCCTATCTGGTGGACCAGCCGGACACGGAAGCGCGCGCGCTCTCCCATCTGGTGCAGGTTTCAGGTGGGGCCCAGCCGGACATCACCATCCTGGATTCCGAGGAACGTCTCCCCTGGTCCGGGCATTCCTCGCGCTATGCGATTGGCGACATCTACGACCTGATAAAAAAACACAATGTTTCGCTGCTGTTCGTGAACACCCGCAGCCAGGCGGAGATGGTGTTTCAGGAGCTGTGGCGCATCAACGACGAGACGCTGCCGATCGCGCTGCATCACGGCTCGCTCGATGTCGGCCAGCGGCGCAAGGTGGAAGCGGCGATGGCCGCCGGCAGCTTGAGAGCGGTTGTCGCCACATCCTCCCTCGATATGGGGATCGACTGGGGCGACATCGATCTGGTCATCAATATCGGCGCTCCAAAGGGGGCGAGCCGTCTGGCACAGCGGATCGGCCGTGCCAATCACCGCATGGACGAGCCCTCCAGAGCCGTCCTGGTGCCGGCCAACCGCTTCGAGGTGCTGGAATGCCAGGCGGCTCTGTCGGCTTCCAGACGCGGCGAGCAGGATACGCCGCCGCTGCGTAACGGCGCGCTGGATGTGCTCGCCCAGCACCTTCTGGGACTCGCCTGCGCCGATCCGCTGGACGCCCTTGCCACCTATGAGGAGATCCGCTCCTCGCAAACCTATCGTTACCTCGACTGGGAGGCCTTCGAGAAGGTGCTCGATTTTGTCGGCACGGGCGGTTACGCGCTCAAGACCTATGAGCAATACGCCAAACTGAGGAAGGGCAAGGACGGGCTGTGGCGCATCGCGCATCCGAAGATTGCCCAGCAGTACAGGCTGAATGTCGGCACCATCGTCGAAGCTCCCATGCTCAAGGTACGGCTGGTGAAGTCCAAGGCCGACGGGCGGCGGACGCCGGTCGGCCGCGGCGGGCGGATGCTGGGTGAGATAGAGGAATATTTCATCGAGCAACTTGCTCCGGGCGATACGTTCCTCTTCGGTGGAGAAGTGCTGCGCTTCGAGGCGATCCGGGAAAGCGAGGCTTACGTTTCGCGAGCGAAAACTGACAATCCGATGATCCCGTCCTATATGGGCGGCAAGTTCCCGCTCTCCACCTATCTGGCGGCCAGCGTGCGGGCGATGCTCGCGGATCCTGAGAGCTGGAAAGAGCTTCCGGACCAGGTGCGCGACTGGCTGGAGATCCAGAGAGAGAAGTCGGTTCTGCCCCGCAAAGACGGGCTGCTGGTGGAGACCTTTCCGCGTGCCAACAAACATTACATGGTCTGTTATCCGTTCGAAGGAAGGCTCGCCCATCAGACACTCGGCATGCTGCTGACGAAACGGCTGGAGAGAATGGGCGCGCAGCCGATGGGCTTTGTCGCCAATGACTATGCGCTCGCCGTCTGGGGCCTTCGCGACCTGTCATCCTTGTTTTCGTCCGGCCGCATTCCGCTGGATGAATTGTTCGAACAGGACATTCTCGGCGATGACCTGGACGCATGGCTGGCGGGGTCCAGTCTCATGAAACGGACCTTCCGCAATTGCGCCGTAATTGCCGGGCTAATCGAGCGCCGTCATCCGGGAAAGGAGAAGACGGGCCGTCAGGTCACCGTGTCCTCCGACCTGATCTACGATGTGTTGCGCGCCCATGAACCGGACCACATCCTCCTCAAGGCCACCTGGAACGACGCGGCTGAAGGACTTCTGGATATCTCCCGTCTGGGGGAACTTCTTGCCCGGATCAAGGGACGAATCACGCATACTGGCCTTCCGCACGTCTCACCCCTCGCCGTGCCTATTCTTCTGGAGATAGGAAAAGAACCTGTCTATGGAGAGGCCATGGACACAATATTGGAAGAGGCGGCGCAAGAGCTGGTTCTGGAGGCTTTGGAATGAGTGTACTCAGGTCACATTTGCGCAACTACACGGCTGCGCCGGTGTGTCATGACATTCCGATCAACGGTCAGCTTCTCGGCCTGCATGACAGCGGCGTGCTGTGGTGGCCGGACGAAAACACCCTTGTCGTTTCCGACCTGCATCTGGAAAAGGCTTCCAGCTACGCAAGGCGCGGTGTGATGCTCCCGCCTTACGACACCGGGGTCACTCTGGAAAAACTCGCCGGTGTGATGGACGCCTTCGATCCGGCGCGGGTGATCTGTCTCGGCGACAGCTTTCACGACTCGAAAGGCTCCGACCGCCTGCCCGCTCCCTACCGCGCCATGCTGACCACCCTGCAGCTCGGCCGGGAATGGATCTGGGTCACCGGCAATCATGACCCGGTCGCGCCCGTGCGGCTTTGCGGCGAGACTGTTGACGAGGTGTCCTTCGGGCCCCTCTCGTTCCGTCACGAACCGATCGAGAAGATCGGCTCGCAAGAAGCGCTGGGCGAAATCTGCGGCCATCTGCATCCTGCGGCGCGCGTGCGCCGCTTTGGCCGGTCCATCCGCCGTTCATGCTTCGCGACCGACGGCACCCGCCTCGTTCTGCCCGCCTTCGGCGCGCTCACCGGCGGTCTCAATGTGACCGATGAAGCCTACAGCATGATTTTCCGCCGCCGCCAGTTTTCCGTCTTCCTGCTCGGCAACGACCGCCTGTATCCGTTCACCGCCAGCCGTCTGGTCGGGGACTGATTCCTGCCCGGATTGCGGCGCCGAATTCACGCAAGAAGCGGCTTGCGCCTTTAAGGGATAATACGCTTCCGGAAAATCGGGGCGAATTTTATCCGCCACAGAGCTCAATCCCGCCGGAAAATCACACCTGCCAGCCAGCCGGTGAAAAT
The DNA here is from genome assembly GCF_001624695.1 of Labrenzia sp. OB1. Taxonomy (GTDB): domain Bacteria; phylum Pseudomonadota; class Alphaproteobacteria; order Rhizobiales; family Stappiaceae; genus Roseibium. The sequence goes on from NZ_JSEP01000002.1 coordinate 103,046, forward strand.
GGCGAGGCTGACCGCCAGAATGCCATAGACCAGCGGATATTGCTGGGCGAGCCTGAAGGTAATCTGCTCAAAACCGATCTTGGCGACGGCCATGGTTTCCTCGGTCCGGGAGACCACTTCGCCCCCTTTGAACAGGAAGCTCTTCACCCTGTATTCGCCCACGGGGATGTTGGCCGGCAGGGGAATATTGGTGCGGAACATCGATGCGGTCAGAAACTGGATCGAGGTTTCCTGCTCCGAATAAAGTCCCGTCTCCTCACGCAGGCGGACAAAAGCCTCGCGGAAGTCGTCACGGTCGGCGAGCGGCACATTCGAGACACCGGAAACCGCCAGGTTGATGTGATTGAGACCAATGCCCAGATCATCGAGGATGTTGCGGTTGGCAAGTTCGCCGATATCGATGGTGCTGGCCACTGCGTAAAAGGACGGGACGTGCTGGAACCGCTCCGCCTCCCGATTCACCCAGACGCCGAGAAAGCGCCCCTTGCGCCGCGTGGTAATGTCCTGCGGAGGCCCCTCGACGACGATTGCGAGTTCCAGGCCGCCCGGATCGTTCGGCTGGCGCTCGAAGTTCTGCGCCTGGCCGAAGATGACGATTTCCGTTCCGGTGAAATTCGACTGAATGGAAATCACATCCGAAGACAGGGATGTGACCAGATCGCTAGTGTTCTCTTCGCCGACGGCCGGGGCGACAAACAGGACGGCGGCAAGCAGCGACCAAAGACCGGAGGAACGGATCATGCACCCGCCCCCTTGCGAATGGCGATGGAATAAAGATCGTCGGGGACCAGCAGCAGATCGACGGCAAAACGCAACCCGACGCCCATCACCAAAATCGCCAGCAGCAGCCGCAGTTGATCGCCGCGCAGGTTCTGCCCCATGCGCGCACCGAATTGCGCTCCGATGACGCCGCCGATCATCAGCGTCATCGCCAGAACGATATCGACGGTCTTGGTGCCCATGGCGTGAAAGATGGTCGCCGCGGCCATGGTGAAAAGGATCTGGAACAGCGAGGTGCCGATCACGATGCTGGTGGGAACCCGCAACAGGTAAATCAGCGCCGGCACCATCATGAAGCCGCCGCCGATGCCGAGAACCGTTCCCAGGAAGCCGATAATGGCACCGAGACCGACAACAGGAATGACGCTGACATAGAGCTTCGAGCGGCGGAACCGCACCTTCAGCGGAAGACCGTGGATCCAGTTGTGCTGGCCGGGCCTGCGGGCCTTGGGCGCCGCACCCGATTTGCGCCGCCGGATCGCCCTGACCGATTCAAACAGCATCAGGCCGCCGATCGCCCCCAGGAAGGTCACATAAGAAAGGGAGATGACAAGATCGAGCTGGCCGACGGATTGCAACACGTCGAACAGAATAACGCCGATCAGGGACCCGAAAACACCGCCGGCCAGCAGGATTGTCGCCAGCTTCAGATCTATGGCCTTGCGGCGCCAGTAGGTGACGACCGCCGAAGCGGAGGAGGCAACGACCTGGGTGGTAACCGTCGCAACGGATACCGCCGGTGGAATTCCGGAAAAGATAAGCAGCGGTGTCAGCAAAAATCCGCCGCCGATACCGAAGAGGCCCGACAAGAAACCCACAGCTCCACCCATGCCGAATATCACGAAGATATTCACCGGGATTTCGGCTATGGGCAGGTATAATTGCACTGGATCACGCCAACAGACTGCAGATGGAACCGCAAGATGACTAAACTAAATTGGTTAAAGACCCGTGCGCGCAGGCGTGTCAACCAGCCAGCCGGCCTCTTCCGTTCGGTTGTGCGATTTTAGGCTAAAGCCGGCCGGGTTGCGATCAGATCGCCTGACTTTTCAGCTCTTCAAGCAACTTGGCGTCCACCTCACCGGTTTCCGGCAGGCCAAGGCTGCGCTGGAAGGCGCTGATGGCGCTGCGCGTCCGGGGTCCCATCTCGCCATCCGGCGTACCGGTGTCAAAGCCGAGATAGTTCAGCTTGTCCTGCGCCTCGCGAATCATCGACGTGTTGTCGACCGCTTGAACGGATGCCCGGGACGCGGGAAGCGCGGCACTGTCCGCCCAGTCCGACTGCATGGTCACCTTGTTCGCGGCCGGATCCGGTGTCTTCAACTTGAAGTTCTCCACCGCGAGCCGGGCGTTGGCCAGCATCTCCTGGTCCATCATGTTGGCGATGTCGTCGCGGCGCTTGGCAGCTTCCGGGTCGCCCTGATCGGCCGCGATCGCGAACCACTTGTAGCTGGCGACGAGGTTCTTATCGACGCCGATACCGCCGGCATACAGAATGCCGAGATTGAACAGGCTGTCCTTGACCCCGAAATTGGCCGCGCTCTCGAACCATTTGCCGGCAGCCGCATAGTCGGGTTCTCCGCCGGCGCCTTCTGCGAACAGAACGGCGAGATTATGCATCGCCTTGGCATTGCCGGCTTCCGCGGCCTTCATGTACCAGGCCTTGGCTTTCGCAATATCCTTTTCAACGCCGCGGCCCTTTTCATAAAGGCTGGCCAGACGGTATTGCGCAGGGGCAAGACCCTTGTTCGCCGCTTTCTGATACCAGACGGCGGCCTTTTCCAGGTCGGCCGGAACGCCGCTGCCTTCGGTATATTTCACGCCGACCAGGAATTCAGCCGCCGGATCACCGCTGGCGGCAGCACTGCGCAAGGCCATCGGGCCGATGGCTTCAGGCGGCAGATTTGCAATCAGACCGGCCGCCGGCTGGCCAGCACCGGCCACCTCGGTTTCAGTCGAAGTCTTGCCTGCCTTGTCAGATGCACTCCGGCTGAAGGTCGAGGGATTTTCCGTCTTTCCGGTTCCGAAGCTGCTGGCAACCCCGGCCGGAGGCGCAAAGGCCAGTTCGGTGTCGACATCCACGGAACCGCTGGCGGAGGCCTGCTGAACCTTCCCGGACTCCAGGGCTGGATCACTCGCAGGTTTGGCGGCCTGGGTGTCCGGCGCCGACGCGGTGCTGGCCGCCGCAGGTGCGACGGCGGAGCCAACTGGCGCGGCCGCGGTACGTACCGGCTGAGTTTGCGGTGTTTGCGATCCGGAAACTGTGGCGCTGCCCGAGGCAGACTGCTGCTGACCAGATTGCACGGCTGCAGTGGCTTTCGCAGCGGCGGCGGCCAGATCCGTCTCTGCATCTTCCGGCAGCGCTTCGACGGACTCTATCGTTTTTTCTGCGATGGAGGCGACCTGCTCGCCGTCACCGGTCCCGCCGGTCGTCATCCGGTAGACCTGCAGGGTTCCGATCAGAAGCACAACCGCGGCAGCGGCGTAAAGTATGGTACGGCGACGGCCACCGGAGGACGCCGAAAGCTCGGGTGCCGGACGGTCGCCCGGCAGAACCCTGGCATCTTCTGCCTGAAAGTCCCTGTCCGCGATGTCCTCGGTGCCGAGTTCCAGATCCTTGACCGGTTGCGGTGCCGTCTTCCCGCCGGCAGCCGGCTTTTCCCGTCTCAGAACATTGCGCAGCCAACCAACCCGTTCCTTGCCGCGTTCCTCGTCAGCGGCATCCGACCCGCTGAGTGCCTTGGGTTTCTTGTCGAGCCGGGCAGCCTCCGCGGAAGCTGCCTGCGCGGCCCGGCGGGCGGCCGCAATGAAATCCGCCTTGCGGTCCCGTGCACGCGTGTCGGGCCGCACGGATTCACCGGCAGACGTTTCGTGATGGTCTTCTTCCGAACTCGCGGGGACAACAGACCTGGCGAAGACAGGCGTCTGATCGTCCTCCTTGAGCGGCGTGAAGCTCGCCGCAGGTGTAGCCGATACGGTTTCCGGCCGTTCCAGATTGTCCAGGCGCTCCGTCAGCGAGCCGAGGACGGACTTGACGCCGTCAAAGGTATTGCGGGTGCGCTCTTCGCCACCTTCGGCGGCGTCCAGCAGGCGTCGAAGGTCGCCCTGCAGGGCATTGATTTCCTCGTCATACTGCGAGTGTTTCGCGTTCGGCAGGTTCGCGACAGCTTCCGTTGCTGCCTGTCTTGCGATTTCGGCGACGTCGGCACGGGACTGTTGCAGGCCTTGTTCAATCCGCTCCAGCACCGGCGAGAGCTGCTCCGCACCAAACGCCTTGCCGGAAGAGTTTTCGAGCTGTTCCGCAAGCGCGGCGACTTTTTCGCCAAGCTGTTCGAAACGGCCGTCATCGCTCAGTTCACCGCCTTTGGAGACGACCTGGGCGAGATCCGCGATCCGCTGTTCCAGCGCCACGGTCGATGCGGGCGCGGTAACGCTGGCCCGCATGGAACCGATTTCCTCGCGCAATTTGTCGAGATCCGCCGTCGTCACCGTGTCCGTCGGTTGGTCGAGCCGGGCGGTCAGGTCGCTCAGGCGGTCCTGAAGCTCGGACAGAAATTCGGTGTCGGTTCCACCGCCCCCCTTGGCATTCGACTTCGCGGGACGCGACCGGGTGGTTTTCTTTTCGATGGCGTCGATCTTGCCGGAAATCATTTCCAGCCGCTTTTCCAGCGCCTCGAAGGCCCCGGATTGCGCCGAGGGCAACGGCGCCGCATGTTCCATGCGCTCAAGGCGTTCGACGATATCGTCGAGACGCCGGTCCACACGGGAGAGGTGTTCATCGCCCAGCGGTTCGGCCCGGTCATCGGACATCATCCCGACGATATCTTCCAGACGCCCCTGCAGCCGGGCAAGCGTTTCCGGCTCGGGCATGCGGTCTTCCATCGCGGAAAGACGGGTGTCGAGACCGCGCTGCTCGCGTGCCAGGACTTCCAGATCGTCCAGCCGTCCGGAGACGAATTTCATGCGGTCGTCGATACCTTCGACCAGTCCCTTGATGTCGATCTGCTCGACAAAGCCACGCACTTCCCGCAATTCCGCTCGGAGGGGTTCGATTTGCACGTGGTCCTTGCGTTGCAGCAGCTCCTCGACGCGTTCGGCGATGGTGACGACACGGTCTTCAAGCACCACCATGTGCTCGGACCGCGGCAGGGCCGCGAAGGCATCCTCAATCTCGTCAAGGCGCGCCGTCACGCTGCGCAGGACCCTGGGATCCACCGACGCGCGGGAAAGTTCGTCCAGGCGCTGGAGGATATGGGCGTATCCGTGCTCCAGGGTCTCAAGAGCACCTTCCACATTGGTGCCGCCAACCATGGACTTGAGTTCGGCCACCTCCTTGCGGATTTCCCGCGCCAGATGGTCGGTCTTCTTGTCGGTCCGCAGGCGCTCCACCATATCGGCGAGACGCCGCAGTTCCGTATTCTGCCGATTGACCGTATCACTGGTGCCGCGTGAAATGCCGCCCAGGGCATCGCGCAGGGAACCGATTTCCTCGCGGACCTGACCGAGGACCTTTTCCTGCGGCGCCCTCAGGGCGTCGATGCGCCGGCCCAGGTCCTTGTAGACATGGAAAGACGCGTCGTGACGGTCGCGAGCGATCTGTTCGCGTGGCGGCGGAGCCCGGTCATAATAGTCTTCGCCATGATTTTCGGATCCGGCGTCCCGATGCCCGTCATCGTAATAGGGGTCGGACGGGTCCTGGTAACGGTCGTCCCGGAGGCTGTCGATGGCGTAGCGGCCGGGCCGCGCATGTGGCCTTGAGGACGTGCCATACGGCTCCTCGAATCCCCTGCCGCCTCCAAGGCCCTGCACCTGTTCATCAAGACGGTCGAGCGCACCCAGCACTTCGTCTACGCCAGGATCATGCGCGCGTGCGCGCGTCGGAGCACGGCGGTTCGGTGCCGGATCGGCGTGACGGGTCTGGCGGGCAGATCCCGCGGAACGCTGCGGCTCGGCGGAATCCTTCTCCGAAAGCAGCCGGTCAAGTTCATCGGCCACCGCATCGAGATCCTGATCGCGCTCATCCATGCGGGAGCTCCGGCCGCCGCCCAGCGCCGTTGCGGTACGAGTCAGCCGTTCAATGCGGTCACGAGCACGTGCGCTGCGCGGTGACTCTTTAAAGTCGTCACCTTCAAACGCATCGCGATCGCGGCTTCCTGCCTCGTGTGTCTTCCAAGCCGGCATATCTTGACCCTGGGCTTACGGCTTTTCCAACCGCTGATGGTGCATGCCGTGTCCATTTTCCGTCGAAGGCGGAACGGACGCAGCGTCTATAGGAGACTTTGTCGATTTAGGGTAAACAGGCCGTTAATCGGAGTTGCCAAATGCAAAAACCGGTTGTTTCAACTCCGATTCGGCCAAACTCACATGTGAAGAACGCCGAATCACCACACAGCTGCTCAGGCCTTTTCCACCAGAGTTCCGCCGCGACTGGACGTTGACGCGAACGTAAGCTACAAGGACCTCAAGAACTCGGCCCTCAGCAGGCATCCGACCGCGGCTCTCGCGAAGATGCCGGCAATAGATCTCCGGCGCCGGTTTCAAAAACCGTATCGACATCAACGATGAGCCGGACAACGGCTGTAGCACGAGCACCAACTGACATGAGCGAAGCGCTTTCCATCCTCAACGAGGAAAATCTGGTGGACGTCGTATCCGCGACGGACGACAGCACCAAAAAGACCCATTTCACCATCGGTGATCTGGCGAAAGAATTCGACTGTACCCTCAGAACCCTGCGGTTCTACGAAGACCGGGGGCTTTTGAACCCGAAACGGGACGGCCTCAACCGCATTTACAACCGCCGTGACCGGGCGCGCCTCAAACTGGTCCTGATGGGCAAGCGGGTCGGTTTCTCGCTTTCCGAAATCCGGGACATGCTTGACCTTTATGACCTGCGCGACGGGCAGGTCACGCAGCTCCGGGTTGCCTTGTCGAAGTTCAGTGAACAGATTGCCGTTCTGGAAGACCAGCGCAAGGACATCGAACAGGCGATCGAGGAACTGTCCCGCACAGTCGAGATCGTTTCCGGAATGCTGAAACACAAGGAAGCCGAGGAAGCCTAATCGCGTTTCCACTGCGATCCGCCAACGCCAACCGCCGGTTCACCAACCGGCGGTTTTTTTGTGTGTGGCGTCATGAGCGTGTTTTGCTCCAGGGCCTGCCCTTCCCCGGCAGCCGAAAATATCGCAAAATAACGACTGGAAGCGCCAAACTGGGTGGCCTCGGCTGCAAAACCATTTCCAAATACATGTTTTAGGCGTATTTTTTTGTAACCCCTTCCCTTGGGACACCACTTGCCGGGGCGATTCAAGACGCGTATATACAGATCAAGTTGACGTTTACGGAAACGTAAGGTCAAGAGGACACGGCAGATCTGGGAGGATTTCCATGCCGAGCTATTCCGCGCCTGTCGATGACACGCTTTTTCTTTTGAAAGATGTCCTGGGCTATGAGCGATATTCCAACTTGCCGGGCTTTTCCGATGCCCCGCTCGATCTGGTGGAAGCGATCCTGCGCGAAGGCGGCAAGTTCGCCGAGGAAGTGCTTCAACCGCTGAATCAGAGTGGCGACCAGCAAGGCTGCACCCGGCACGACGACGGCACGGTGACCACTCCCAAGGGTTTTGACGGCGCCTACAAGGCTTTTTGCGAAAATGGCTGGGGCACGCTGTCCGCGGACCCGGACCATGGCGGCCAGGGCTTGCCGCACACGCTGGCGACCGTTTTCAACGAATTCGCCTCGTCCGCCAACATGGCCTTTGCCATGTATCCGGGCTTGACCGCCGGTGCGGTGGCAGCCTTGACCCTGCATGGCACGGACGACCTTAAACAGCAGTATCTGCCCAACATGATCGCCGGGACGTGGACCGGCACGATGAACCTGACCGAGCCCCATTGCGGCACGGATCTCGGCCTCATCCGGACGAAAGCCGTCCCGCAGGCGGACGGGTCCTACAAGATCACCGGCACCAAGATCTTCATTTCTGCCGGCGAACACGATCTGGCGGAAAACATCGTTCATCTGGTGCTCGCCCGGATCGAAGGCGCGCCGGAGGGCACAAAGGGCATCTCGCTGTTTGTTGTGCCACGCAATCAAGTCAACGAAGACGGATCGGTCGGCGATACCAACGGTGTTTCCTGCGGCTCCATCGAACACAAGATGGGCATTCACGGCAACGCCACCTGCGTGATGAATTACGACGATGCAAAGGGCTGGCTGGTCGGCGAGGAGAACAAGGGGCTTCGCGCCATGTTCACCATGATGAACGAGGCCCGTCTCGGCGTGGCGGTTCAGGGCCTGGCACAATCGGAGGTCGCCTATCAGAACGCGGCGGCCTATGCGAAGGACCGCCTGCAGGGCCGTGCCCTGACCGGACCGAAGGCCCCGGACAAGGCAGCCGACCCGATCATCGTGCATCCGGACGTCCGCCGCACACTGATGTCGATCCGCTCCTTCAACGAGGCGGCCCGGGCTCTGGTGCTCTGGACAGCCCTTAACGGCGACGTTTCGCACCGCTCGGACGATGAGAAGACCAGGCAATTCTCCGACGACATGATGGGACTGATGACGCCGGTGTTGAAGGGCGTCCTGACCGACATCGGTTTCGCCAACGCCGTCAACGCCCAGCAGATGTTCGGCGGCCACGGATATATCGGCGAATGGGGCATGGAGCAGTTCGTCCGCGACGCCCGCATCGCCATGATCTACGAAGGCGCGAACGGCATTCAGGCGCTCGATCTGGTCGGCCGCAAGCTGCCTGCCAACGGTGGACGCGCCGTCATGAGTTTCTTCAATGAAGTCAACACTTTCCTGAAAGAAAATAAAGACAACGAAGACCTTGCCTCCTTCACCGGCCCGCTGAAAAAAGCCATGGACGACCTTCAGGCCGCGACCATGTGGTTCATGAACAACGCCATGAAAAATCCTGATAACGCTGGGGCAGGTTCCACCGATTACATGCACCTCTTCGGTCTGACCGCGCTCGGCTACATGTGGGCCCGGATCGCGGTAACAGTGAAGCAGCAACTGGAGGCGGGCGCGGGCGACAAGTCTACATGGCTTGAGAACAAGCTTTCCTTCGGCACGTTCTTCATGGAGCGAACGCTCCCGGAAACGGGCGCGCATCTGGCGCGGATCTCCTCCGGGTCGGACACCCTGATGTCCGTGAGCGAAGAGGCTTTCTGATGCGCGCCGTAGCGTCAAAAAATGTTGGAAGATTGAACCCCGCAGACCGGATCGCGCGGCTATAGTCTCGCGATCTGATTTGCCAGGGAGATTTTCAAGATATGGCTGAATACTTTCTTCACTGCATGGCCCAGTCCGGGCACTCCTATAAAGCGGCCCTGATGCTGGCGCTGTGCGGTGCCGACTGGACACCCAAGTGGGTCGATTTCTTCAACGGCGAAACCCGCACGGAAGAATATCGCAAGACCGTGAACGAGATGGGCGAGGTCCCGGTGCTCAATCACAATGGCAAGCTGCTGACCCAGTCCGCCGTGATCATGGACTATCTGTTCGAAAAATTCGGCAAGTTCGGCTGGGAGAATGAAGACGAACGCCGGGAAATTCTGCGCTGGACGATCTTCGACAACCAGAAGGTATCCGGCCTGATCGGACCGCTGCGATTCATGCGGACGCTCGCAAAAACTGGCGAGACCGAAGTGACGAAGTTCCTGGACGGCCGTTCGAAAGCGGCCCTTGCCATCCTTGAAAAGCATTTCGACAGCTCCGCGTTTGCCGTCGGTGAAAGGCCGACGATCGCCGACTTTTCCCTGTGCAGCTATCTCTACTACGACGGCGAACTCGGCTTCGACCTCGACGCCTATCCAAACGTCATCCAATGGCTGGCACGGATAAAGTCCCTGCCCGGCTGGAAACATCCCTACGACCTCATGCCCGGCCATCCGTTGCCGAACGCGACATGAGGAGGATCTGATCCGGAGCATCCAGCGCCCGAAAGACCGCTGGATGCCTGGACACTTTCAAATCGACCAACTTCAGATTGGTCCAGAGGAGGATCTGATGCCCGAAGCCTATATCTACGATCACGTGCGTACGCCGCGCGGCCGCGGCAAGAAGGACGGAGCTCTGCACGAAGTGCCCGCCGTCCAGTTGGCGGCGACCGCGCTTGAGGCAATTCGCGACCGTAACGACCTCGATACAGGCAGGCTGGACGATGTCGTGCTCGGCTGCGTCGATCCGGTTGGCGAGGCCGGCGGAGACATTGCCCGTGCGGCAGTGTTCGCTGCGGAATACGCCACGTCGGTTCCGGGCATGCAGATCAACCGTTTCTGCGCCTCCGGTCTCGACGCCGTCAACATGGCCTCCGCGCAGGTCATGTCGGGCCAGCACAAGCTGGTTGTCGCAGGGGGGGTGGAAAGCATGAGCCGTGTCGGCCTCGGCGCCTCCGGCGGTGCCTGGCCGATCGAGCCGCAGGTCGCCATTCCCTCCTACTTCATGCCACAGGGCGTCTCCGCCGACCTGATCGCAACAAAATACGGTTTCAACCGCGACGACTGCGACGCCTATGCAGTCCAGAGCCAGAAGCGCGCCGCCAGATCCTGGGACGAAGGCCGGTTCTCGAAATCCGTGATACCGGTGAGAGACGTCAACGGCATCACCATCCTGGACCGCGACGAGCACATGCGGCCGGAGACCGACATGCAGTCCCTGGCCTCGCTCAACCCGTCTTTCGAGATGATGGGCAGCATGGGCGGCTTCAACGCGGTCGGCATTCAGGCGCATCCGGAAATCGAGGCAATCCGGCACGTGCACCACGCAGGCAATTCCTCAGGCATCGTCGACGGGGCCGCCGCGGTGCTTATCGGCTCCAGTGCCGCCGGCCGCTCAAGCGGCCTGAAGGCGCGCGCGCGCATCAAGGCCTTCGCCAACATCGGTTCCGAACCCGCCCTGATGCTGACCGGACCGGTGGATGTCACGCAAAAACTTCTGAAGAACGCGAGGATGGAGATGAAGGACATCGACCTCATCGAAATCAACGAGGCCTTCGCGTCCGTCGTTCTGAGGTATCAGCAGGCCTTCGATCTCGACCCGCAAATCGTCAACGTCAATGGCGGTGCGATCGCCATGGGCCATCCGCTCGGCGCAACCGGGGCGATGATCCTTGGAACGGTTCTGGACGAACTGGAACGCCGCGATCTCAACACCGCCCTCGTCACGCTGTGCATCGGCGCGGGCATGGGAACAGCGACCATCATCGAACGGGTCTGATCATGTTGAGAAATATTGCCAGGGAACGCAGAGCGATGCCGTTCGTACCGGCAGTGACGAAACATACAGGCGACGTAGTTGTGGAAGGCACCGGATCGGCAGCGCGGCAGCGCGCCCATCAGCAAGACAGCGGTGCAGGCCCGAGGAGGATTTTCAAATGAGCTACAGGAATTTCACCCTAGAAACCGACGAGGACGGTTTCGCGCTGATCACCTGGGACATGCCGGAAAAGTCGATGAACGTCATCGACATCACCGTCATGGATGAGTTGAGCGCCCTTGTCGATCAGGTCGCCGGCGACGAGGCTATCAAGGGCGCCGTCATCGCGTCCGGCAAAGCCGCCTTCTCCGGCGGCGCTGACCTGACCATGCTTGAAGGTCTGTTGAAGGATTTTCACGTCAAGCGCGGCAAAGACGCCGAGGCGGCTGCCAAAGCGCTGTTCGAAGGGTCCCGCAAACTGTCGCAGGTCTACCGCAAGCTGGAAACCTGCGGCAAACCGTTTGTCGCCGCCGTCGCGGGCACCTGCATGGGTGGCGGAACGGAACTGGCGCTTGCCTGCCATGGGCGCGTTGTCGATGACGGCCTGAAAATGGGCCTGCCGGAAGTCAAAGTCGGCCTCTTCCCGGGTGCCGGTGGTACCCAGCGTGTCATGCGTATGGCGGACGCCCAGCAAGGCCTGCAGTTCCTGCTGCAGGGCCGCACCCTGCGCGCGCCGCAAGCCAGGCAGTTGAAGCTGGTTGACGAAATTGCATCGTCCCGAAAGCTGGTGGCCACCGCCAAAAAGATGCTGAAAGCCGGTCTCGACCCCGTCAAGGACTGGGACAAGAAGGGCTACAAGCTTCCGAACGGAAAAGTTTATTCTCCGGCAGGTTTCCAGTTCTGGCCGGCGGCGAACGCCATTTACCGCCGGGAGACCCATGACAATTATCCGGGAGCCCGCTACCTCCTGCGCTCGGTCGTGGAAGGTCTTCAACTGCCGATGGATCTCGCCCTGCAGGTCGAAAGCCGGTATTTCGCCAAGGTGCTGCAGACCCCGGAAGCGGCCAACATGATCCGCTCCCTGTTTGTCTCCATGCAGGAGTTGAACAAGCTGGCACGCCGTCCGGCGGACCAGCGCCCGAACCGGATCAGGAAGGTCGGCATTCTGGGGGCCGGGTTCATGGGCGCGGGCATCGCCTATGTCACCGCACAGGCGGGGATCGAAGTTGTTCTGATCGACCGCGACCAGGACGCCGCCGACAAGGGCAAGGCCCATGCGGACGAACTCATGGGCAAGGCTGTAAAACGCGGCCGCGCCAGCGAGGAGCAAAAGGCTAAACTGCTTTCCAGAATTAACGCGACCACCAATTACGCTGCGCTGGGAGATTGCGACCTGGTGATCGAGGCGGTGTTCGAGGACCGCGAAATCAAGAAGACAGTGACGGAAAATGCTGAAGCCGTAATGAAATCCCGGGCGATTTTCGCGTCGAACACCTCCACCTTGCCGATCACCTCGCTCGCGCAGGCCTCAAAGCGTCCGAAAAACTTCATCGGCATCCATTTCTTCTCGCCTGTCGACAAGATGATGCTCGTTGAAGTGATCCTCGGCAAGCGGACCTCGGACAGGGCACTGGCAATGGCGTTGGACTATATCAAGGCCATCAAGAAGACGCCGATCGTGGTCAACGACAGCCGCGGTTTCTACACTTCCCGTGTCGTGATGACCTATATTCGCGAAGGCCTGATGATGCTGGCGGACGGCGTTCCGGCAGCCATGATCGAAAACGCGGGCAAGATGGCAGGCATGCCGGTCGGTCCCCTGTCACTGGGAGATGAAGTCGCTCTCGACCTTGCCTGGAAAATCGTGTCGGCGGCCCGCAAGGACCTGGGCGTCAAATACCTCGAAGGCCCGCTGGACAACATCCTGGAAGAAATGGTGGTCAAGCGGGAGCGCTTCGGCCGCAAGAACGGCAAGGGTTTTTACGACTACAAGGGCAAGGACAAGAGCCTTTGGCCGGGTATTCCCGAGGTCACCGGCCAGCCAAAGCCCGCCGAGAGTTTCAACATCGAAGAGTTGAAACAGCGCCTTCTTGTGATGCAGGCCCTGGAGACGGCGCGGATCTTCGAAGAGAAGTGCCTGACGGATGTCCGCGAGGCCGATGTCGGTTCCATCCTAGGGTTCGGCTTCGCTCCCTATTCTGGCGGGACGCTGAGTTACATCGACACGATGGGCACACCCGCCTTTGTCGAACTCTGCAAGAAATTCACCCGCAAATGGGGGCCGCGCTTCAAACCGAACCGGCTATTGCGGGATATGGCCCGGGAAAACGAATCCTTCTACGGCAAATTTCCTCCGAAGACTGAACAGAAACAGAAGGACGCTGCCTGATCGCGGTATCAATGCCGCTTCCAAGGGGGGGGGCGGCATTGATAGTTTTGCTTAAAGCATATGCAATACATGTTAGCGAACTGCGACAAAACTTGATCCTCCGCGTGTCATCATGCAAAGTTATGGGCAACGGTTGTGCATTGATCGGCTGGAGGGGTAGATGCCGATAGAGGGCGAATGGGCGCGCGCCGACGTATTCCGGGTCTTGCGCGATATCTGTTCAAATGAAAATTTGGACTGGCCCGGTATGGCGGATCGTTACAATTTCCAGCTTTCCAGTCTTGAGGAGCCCCGCGGGGTTGTTCCGATCGTCGCCTGGCATGGCGTCTTCGAACAAGTTGCCGAAACCCTCGGCAACGATGCGGTGATGTTTGACCTCTTCAACAATATCGAAATCGGTTGCTTTTCCATCTTCGACTATCTGTTTTCCTGCGCCCCTACCCTTCGGCATGCCTGCGAGGCCTGGGTGAAATACATGCCGATCCGCTCGAATGCCTACCGGATCTGCTTTCAGGAAACCGAAACGAGCGCCTATGTCGAATGGCCGATACTGGAAGGCCGCGGCGAATGGCGGCAGAACATGTTCGCCCGTGTCGGCTGGGCCACGCAGCAGTTGGAACACTCTCTGAACATGAACGTTCCACCGATTCTGATCGAGCTGGCAACATATGCGCCTGCGAACACGTCCGCCTTTCAGAAAAAATATCAAGGCCGTCTGAAGTTCGGCGCACCGCACAACCGGATTTCCTTTCCGCGCGCGCTGCTTTCGCGGCCACTGCGCCGCAACGATCCGCACTTGTACGAAATCATCCTGAAATCGGCGATGAGCGAAATGGAGTCGTTCGACCGGGTTGAGTCCCCCTTGTCGAGGATCGCCAACGAAGTCGCCTCCAGCCTTTCGAACGGGTCATGCACGCTGCCGCAGATCTCTTCAAAACTGGGTATGTCCCAAAGAGCCGTGCAACGCATTCTGGAAAAGGAAGGAACGAGCTTCCGCAAACTCAGCGAGGAAATCCGGCGCTCGGCAGCCGAAAGATACCTCCGAAGCACGGAATTGCCTATGAAGGAAATCGCCTATCTGCTGGGGTTTTCCGAACTGAGCACCTTTTCCAGGGCGGTCAAGACGTGGTTCGGCATCCCCCCCAGGAAGGTACGGGAAGCTCCGACCATTCCGGTCGACTCGATCTGCGGGCCGAACGGGATTCAAAAGTCGGCATGAGAGCCTCCGGAGCTCCGGACCGCATCGGTTTCTGACTGAAAGAATTGCGGCACGGGGCGCTTAGGGCTGTTACGCCACCGTGCCTGAGATGGGGCCTGAACCTGACAGACGTTCGAAACTGCTGTTCGAGCATCTTATAGTGCACAGTATTATGAGAACGTGCCTTCAGCGAAAACCGTTCTCTTGTTTCGGCGTCAGGGGCCACTCCGCAGCATGAAAGTCTTTTATCCGGCGCCTTTTCGGCTTTATGTCGGTGTCTGTCATTCGCTACAGGTCGAGAAAATCCGGTCAAATGCGGATGTGGGTGACCGCAAGAAACCGATTAAATTTTCCTGCTTACATAAATACCTCAGAGGATCATCCTCGTCTTTGGCCTGAGACGAATAGAACTATACCATTTACGACATCACGTGTAATTAATCCGGAAATTTGCCGATATTCGATCTTCTTCCAGCTTGTTTCCTTCCTGAGGCAGGTCACGGTCAACCGAAGCGGCAGGTGCCCTTTCACAGTTTAAGATCCACGAACATTGTAATCGGAAGAGTTTGTTCCTAACTTCCGTTCAATGTCCGGCATCAAGGTCAATCAGGAGAAACACATGTCCGATACTGGCTTGAGCCGATTTCTTGGAGGCTCACCCGCTCAGGTAATCCTGCGGCTCGTGTTTCTCTCTTTTGTGGTCGGCATCGTGCTTTCGGCCCTTAATCTGGATCCGTTAGATCTCGTCGAGATGGCGGTCGAATTCGTCCAGCGGCTCTGGAACATGGGTTACCACGCCATCTGGCGGCTTGGCGGTTATCTCTTGATCGGTGCGATTGTCGTCATACCGATCTGGCTCTTGACCCGCATCGTGTCCATGGGGCGAAGCCGGTAAGCACCTCTTTTACCGAACCACCCGTCGAGTCCCATCGTTACACAACTGCACGCGCTCTCACCCGGAAGTCCGGGCGAGAGCACCTGAGGCGTGATGGATCGAGCTGGCACTGCGATGCAGTGTCAGGTGGCGGTCCGCAAGTTCATCGATATCGGTGGAATAACCTCCCCCGAGAACACCGGCGAGCGGAATACCGGCGGCGGCCACCGTCTCGATCACGAAACGGTCCCGCAGGCGCAGACCTTCGCGTGTCAGTGCGAGGCGGCCCAGACGATCATGTTCGTAAGGGTCGACACCGGCATTGAAGATCACGATGTCCCAGGCTTCCTGTAGCAGAAGAACCGGCAGGATCTCAGAGAGCTGTTGCAGATAGAGCGTATCTCCGGTCGCGTCGGGCAAACCTATATCGTGATGCGACGGGATCTTGCGGACCGGATAATTCCGTTCCGAGTGCATTGAAAACGTGAAAATGTCCGGATCGCCCTGAAAGATATCGGCGGTGCCATCCCCCTGATGCACGTCGAGATCGACGATCAGCGCCTTGCCGATAGCCCCGTCCGCCTGCATGACCCGAACCGCAACGGCCACGTCGTTGAACACACAGAAGCCGGCGCCATGCGCTTTTCGGGCGTGATGACTGCCTCCGGCCGTGTTGCAGGCAATCCCGTGCTCCAAAGCCAGATAACAGGTCAGGACCGTCCCGCCGGTCGCGCAGCGTGCGCGCAGCGCAATGTCCTCGCGCATCGGAAATCCGATCTCTCGGGCAACTTTTTCCGGAACAGTGCCGTTGAACACCTGGTCCACATAGGCGGGGTCATGCGCCAGGGCGACCCATTCGAAGGGCGCCGGCCGAGGCCGGTAGAAACTACCACCATCCAGAAGGCCTTCCGTGCGGATCAGTTCGGCAACCGCGCGGAACTTGTCCATCGGAAACCGGTGATTGGCGGGCAGATCGGCGCAATACGCCGGATGATGGACAATCGGCAGGGTCATCGTCGACACTATATGGCGGGTTTTTCTTTCTGGCACCCTTTCGCATTTACGACAGCTGCCGCTCGTTTCACCGGCTGATGGCCCATGGAAACCAATTGACGCGGCGGACAAAGCGGGACAAGAAGGTTTTCCTACCCTTACGAGCGTCCATGACCCGACCCGCCACCATCAACGATCCGTCGAAACTCGCCTTCACGGTGACACACCGCTCGGTGCTTGCCGTGGCGGTTCCGATGACGCTTGGCTATCTGTCGACGCCCTTGCTCGGCCTCGTCGACATGGCGGTTATCGGACGGCTTGGCGACGCGGCGCTGCTCGGCGGCATCGCCATGGGCGGCATCATCTTCGATCTGGCCTTCACCAGCTTCAACTTCCTGCGATCCGGCACCACCGGTCTGACCGCGCAGGCGCTCGGCGCCCGCAACGACGTGGAAATCAGGGCAACGCTCCTCAGGGCGCTGATCATTGCCGCCGTCGGCGGGTTGGCGATCATCGCCCTCCACGTCCCTGTCCGCGAGGCAGGCCTGTGGTTTCTCGGCGGCAGTTCCGAAGTGCAGGCGGCGACGGTGCGTTATTACGACGTGCGGATCTTCAGTGCCCCGTTCCTGCTCGCCAACTACGCCATTCTGGGCTGGCTGATAGGTCTCGGCCGCGCCGGAACGGCCCTGGTGCTGCAGTTGTTCCTCAACAGCCTCAATATCGTACTCAGTGTGTGGTTCGTCATCGGGCTGGGCTGGAGCGTCGAAGGAGTCGCGCTCGCCACGGTTTTCAGTGAATTCGCAGCGATGGTGCTCGGCCTTGTGCTGGTTATTGCCGGCGTAAAGCGGGGGGCCTGGCCCTCTCTCGCGGTGGTGTTCGACCGGCGGTTGCTGATGCGCATGATGGCGGTGAACCGGGACATCATGATCCGGTCCTTCGCCCTTCTTTACGCCTATGCGTTTTTCATGGCCCGCTCGGCCGACCAGGGCGATGCGATGCTGGCCGCCAACGCGGTGCTGGAAAAATTCGTCGTCGTCTCCGGGTATTTCCTCGATGGTCTCGCGACGGCAGCGGAACAACTGGCGGGGCGGGCGGTCGGCGCAAGGCACCGGCCGGCCTTCGACAGAACATTGAAACTCACCGCGCTCTGGAGCTTTGCCCTGGCAGGCGGCCTTGCAGGTGTCTTCTATATTTTCGGCCCTGCCATGATCGCCTTCATGATCACCGTTCCGGAGGTCCGCGCGCTCGGCGACACCTATCTGATCTGGGCCGTCATGACACCGCTTCTGGGCGTTCTGGCATTTCAGATGGATGGTGTCTTTATTGGCGCCACATGGTCGGACACCATGCGTAACATGATGCTGATCTCGCTGGCGGCCTATATCGCGGCCTACTACATTCTCTTCCCGCTGCTTGGCAACCACGGGCTCTGGCTCGCGCTCGAATTGTTCCTGGGGATACGCGGCATCACGCTGCTTGCCGCCTGCCGCAAGCGGGCGGCACGAACTTTCGCGGATGCCTGACGGACAGCTAATCTAGAGATGCACTAACGCGTCTCCGCCGCCCAGGCATCGGTATTGGCATCCCTTGCCTCACGCAGGGACGACATGCCGTGTTTTTCCAGTCTGGCAGACAGACCTGACAGGATCTCTTCGATCAGGCCGGGTCCCCGGAACACCAGGGCCGAATACAGCTGCAGAAGATCGGCTCCGGCTGTGATCTTGGTCCAGGCAGTGTCCGCGCTGTCTATCCCTCCGACGCCGATGAGCGGCAGGTCGGGACCGGCGAGCTTGCGCGCACGGGCAAGAACGATCGTGGACTTGCGGAACAGGGGTGTTCCGGACAGGCCTCCGGCCTCTCCGATCGGCCCCGAAGCGCTCAACCCTTCGCGTCCAAGGGTCGTGTTGGAGACAATCAGGCCATCGACATTCTTGGCGAGGACTTCTTCGACGACATCCCGCAGATCCTCATCGGTCACATCCGGCGCGATCTTGAGCAGAACGGGAACATGGCGCCCGACTTTGACGGTGCATTCGTCCCGCGCGGATATGACCCCGGTCAGGAGCTCCGCCAGCGCTGTGCGGCCCTGCAGATCCCTGAGTCCCGGCGTATTCGGGGAGGAAATGTTGACAGTGAAATAGGACGCCATGTCGGCGAATGCGAAAATGCCCGAGACATAGTCCGCAACGCGATCCACGGAGTCCTTGTTCGCCCCGATGTTGATGCCGACAACGCCGTTCAGGCTCGCACGCGCATCCAGGCGCCGCCGCATCGCCCCTTCGCCCTCGTTGTTAAAGCCGTAGCGGTTGATCACCCCGTGATCGGCGGGCAGGCGAAAAACGCGGGGACGCGGGTTGCCGGATTGCGGCCTTGGCGTGACGGAACCGACTTCGGTATACCCGAACCCCAGCTTCAGCAGCGCATCGGGCACTTCGCCGTTCTTGTCGAACCCGGCTGCCATGCCGACAGGATTGGGAAAGTTCAGGTCCCAGAGCTTCACGGCCAGGCGTGGATCGGCGGACGTCTTGCGGCCCGGCATCAAACCCGACTTCAGAGCGAGGACCGTGAGGCGATGGGCGGTTTCCGCGTCAAGGCACCGGAGCCCCCTGAGGGCCGCGTCTTCAAGCCAGCGCATGGTCATCGCTCCAGACCGGGAAAGACATGGCTGCCGTCGGCCGCCAGCGGCAGTTCCTTCACCCAGACAGCGGAAGCCGGATCGAGTTGATCGTAAAGATGCGGAAACAGCGCCCCTCCCCGGGAGACTTCCCACTTCAGTGCCTCGCCGAACCCGGAAGCGTCAAAGGCCGCCAGCAACAGGTCCTCCTGTGCGGCGAAGTGTTTTGCGGCGGTTTCTCGGGCCTGCTCCGCCGTGGAGAAGTGGATGAAACCGTCTGCAAGGTCGACCGGAGCTCCCTTGAAAACACCGCGCTCGGCCGCCTCCTGCCAGAGGGACCTGGGGACGATCTTGAATATCAGTTTCATGCGTTTTTCCGGTTCCATCCGTTTTCGAGACCTGTCCGCGAGGCGGCAGTTCCAACCGGCTGGGACACTACTCAAAGGGGACTAGCCGGACAAGAAGGCAATCCGGTCTTTGCAGAATGTCCTGTAGTGTGGCAGGAAAAATCGGAGCAGAACAATTCGGGGCGGAGAAATCAGGGAACAAGCCGCGAGGCGCCCTCGGCATTCCATTGGCCGGACTGTATGGTCGCGGCAATACGGCAACAGTGAGAGAACCTGGAATGAAGCTGCGGCCTCTTTTCGTGCCGGCAATTCTCCTGACGGGCACCGGTGGCCTGTTGGCCTGGCTGTTGCTGTCCGATCCTCCTGAAGTTTCCGAGGGGCAATCGGCCAGCAGCCTGCAGGCCGCGCCAAAACAGGTCGAGGCGGCTTCCCCGGAAAGTGCAGAGAAGGTGCTGGAACGGGTGACCTCCGCGGCGCCACTTCCCGACAATATCCGCGACGTCTCCCCGGAAGGTGTGACGGCACCGAAGGTCAGCGGCAGTCTGAAGCGGGTCGAGCCGTCGAAACGCTATCTGGAACTCAAGAACCCGCCCGTCGAGCCGATTCCCGACGGGCCGATTGAGTTGACACGTGTGCAGGTTCTGGACAGCGGCCGTATCCAGTCGAACCGGCTGGTTGTCACTCTCGCCCATATCCAGCCCCTGAAGATCGATGAAACCTGCATGTCGCGGCTTGGCGGCAACTGGCCGTGTGGCGCCCGCGCCAGAACGTTTCTGAGAGGCCTGATCCGGCAGTTCAAGATCACCTGCGAAAAGATCGAGGAGATCGGGCCGCAGCAGATCATCGGCAGTTGCAGACGCGGGAATATCGATCTGAGTGCCCGGCTTGTCCGCTACGGCTGGGCAGATCCGACGCCCGATGCTCCCTCGCACATCACGGAACTCGCGCAAAAGGCCCGGGACCGGAAAGTCGGCAAATGGCAGGCGGAATGGCTCACCGACCTGCCGAAGTCGGACTGGGACGGAGACGCGACCGCCGCCTTGCCCGGACTTGAGTATCTGGAATCTGAAATTGTCGAGTGGAGCCAGCCGGCTGATCCGGAGGACCCGGATCAGAACCCCTTCCCCTTCGAACTCGACACGCCCGAGGACCAGCGCCCGCAATAGACCCGGCGGACATTCATTCGGTTTCGAGTGAACATCCGCCGTATGATTTATGGAATTAGCTTTATAGCTTTACGCGGCAAGCTGTCCGTCGAGTGCCTTGCGGATCATCTCGCGGGTTTCGGCAATGCCGTAGAGTGCCACGAAAGACCCGAAGCGCGGACCTTTTTCCTGGCCAAGCAGGAGCTGATAGAGCGCTGAGAACCAGGCAACCGAGACGCCCGGGCCACCATCGGGCCCCTTCTTGGATGGATCCTGATAGCGCTCGATGGCGCGGGCGACATCGAGAACCGCATCCTGGATAGAGGCGCCGTCCGCATCTGCCGGCAGCGAAGCCAGCTTGTCGTCCAATTGCTCAAGCGCGGTCCGCTCGACGTCGTCCGGCGTCTTGAACGATTTCTTCGGTTTGACGAAGTCGTCGAAATAACGGATCGCATAGGCGACCAGTGCATCCAGCTCCGGATGGGTTTCAGGCGTCACCCCCGGTGCGTAGCGGGAGATGAATGCCCACAGCACATCCTTGTTTTCCGCATTGGAGGCGGACACGAGGTTCAGCAGCATGGCGAAGGTCACCGGCATCTCGATCTTCGGGATATTTCCGGAGTGAATGTGCCAGGCCGGATTCTGAAGCTGCTGTTCCACAGGCATCTGCGCGTATTTCTGGACAAAAGTGAAATACTCGTCCACCGCCTTCGGAATGACGTCGAAATAGAGCTTCTTCGCCGTTTTCGGCTTCTGGTAATTGTAAAGCGCCAGGCTTTCCGGCGAGGCGTAGGTCAGCCATTCGTCGATGGTCAGGCCATTGCCCTTCGACTTGGAGATCTTCTCGCCATTCTCGTCCAGGAACAGCTCGTAGACGTAGTGCTCCGGGGCCTTGCCGCCGAGGATGTTGCAGATCTTGTCGTAGATCGGTGCGTTGGTCTGGTGGTCCTTGCCGAACATTTCGAAGTCGACGTCCAGAGCCGCCCAGCGCATGCCGAAGTCAGGCTTCCACTGCAGCTTTACCTGACCGCCGGTGACAGGCAGCGTGATGTCCTCGCCAGTCTCGTCCTCGAAGGTGATCGTGCCGTCCTTCGCATTGACGTCCTTCATCGGCACATAGAGCACACGACCGGACGTTGGCGAGATCGGCAGGAACGGCGAATAGGTCGCCTGCCGCTCAGCACCCAGGGTCGGCAACATCACATCCATGATCTTGCGGTATTTCTCGGTTGCCTTGATCAGCACATCGTCGAACTTGCCGGACCGGTAATATTCGGTCGCGCTGGCGAATTCGTAATCGAAGCCGAACGTATCCAGGAACCGGCGCAGCATGGCGTTGTTGTGGGCAGCAAAGCTGTCGAAATCGCCGCCGAACGGGTTCGGCACAGCGCTCAGCGGCATCTGCAGATAAGGCTCCATCGCCGCGCGGTCAGGCACACTTTCGGGGATCTTGCGCATGCCGTCCATGTCGTCGGAAAAGCACAGCAGGCGTGTGGGAACCTTGTCTTCCGTCAGCACACGGAACGCCGTGCGCACCATGGTCGTGCGCAGGACCTCGCCGAAGGTGCCGATATGCGGAAGACCCGACGGGCCGTATCCCGTTTCGAAAAGGACCGTTTTTTGTGGGTCCCGCTTTTCGATCCGTTTGACCAGTTTTCGCGCCTCTTCGAACGGCCAGGCTTTCGATTTCCGGGCCGCCTCGACAAAGTCTTGCGAAAGGTCAAGCGGAGGCAGGGATTGGTCGGTCATTTTCGAATATCGTTCTTCTGATTTGTCTGGGTTGAGTGCAGGTCAGGCAACCGCGGAAACCCTTGGGCCGGCTGCTGCGGCGCGACACTAGATCAACCTGCTTTCATGTGCAATCGCATCAAGGCAGGGAAGTTAATCGTGCTCGAAGCATTGACCCGGCCTGTCCGCATTTCTCCCGTAGCGGGATACCCGGGAACAGGCGCGGCGGCCAGCAGGCAAATGTCGCAGGTCCGTGACTTGAAGCTTTGACACCAAGCCTATACACCGGTCTTTCAATCTGCCTTTGAAGAACCGGCGCCACTGGAGAAGTTATAGTGTCTAAGAATGAGCCGATCAGCGTTCAGGAAGCCCTCATCTACGTGATGGTCATCGTTTCGGCGTCGGACAACTCAATGACCGACAAGGAACTGGCCACAATCGGTGACATGATCAAAATGTTGCCGGTGTTCAAGGACTATGACGGCAACAACATCATTCCGGCGGCCCAGCGCTGCGGAGACATTCTTCAGGAAGAAAACGGCCTGTCCCTGGTTCTGGAGCTCGTGCGTGACATCCTGCCGGTGAAACTCTACGACACAGCCTATGCGCTCGCTGTCGAAGTGGCGGCCGCTGACCTTGAAGTCCATCAGGAAGAGTTGCGGATTCTTCAGCTCCTGCGTGACCGGTTCCGCTTTGACAAGCTGACCGTTGCCGCGATCGAGCGTGGCGCGATCGCCCGTTACCGGACGGTGAACTAGGTCACAGCCCCGCGATTCATGAACCGGACAGTTTTCAGGCCTCCAGTCGTTTCCGATTGGAGGCCTTTCGATTCAGGTCCGTTTTCCGGGTGTGTGTGAGGCCGCGGCGGTATCCGCTCAGTTCAGGCTATGTATGGCATCCGGCAGATCGAGAGAAAAGGCCGGGATCGTGACGTCGAACAGGGTTCCGTCCGGGCGTTCCATGGAATAGGAACCCGCCATGATGCCGGAATCGGTGGCCAGCGGACAATGGGACGAATATTCGAAGGTCTCGCCGGGTTCGATCACAGGCTGTTCGCCGATGACCCCGTCCCCGTGAACCTCCGCCTTGCGCCCCATGGCGTCGGTGATCTGCCAATAGCGCGTCTTGAGCTGCACCGGTTGGGTGCCGCCATTGTGGATCTCCACCATATAGGCCCAGATAAACTCGCTTTCATCCGGCTTCGATTCATCGTCCAGATAAAACGGTTCGACCGAGACTTCGATCCCTTCGGTAGTGGCGCTGTAACTGCCAGACACGTTTGTTCCTTCTGGGTTAAGGTCAGGCATGACCTCTCCGAAAATAAGTCCGGATCCTTGGGGCTAAGCCCTTAAATATGAAGGGGCTTATAGGGCGAATGACGCAAGCGTGAAAGACACCAACTTGCGATTTTCGAGTGAATTCTGCATGAAACCCGCTGATAAACTCTAAAAAAGTGCTCCCTTGATGCTCGACGCCCGTTTGCGCCCCCTGATTGACCCGCCGCTGAACCGGATGGGCCGGATGCTTGCCGCAACCGGTATCGGCGCAAATGCCATGACGCTTGCGGGGTTCGCGCTCGGAGTGGCGGCTGCCGTTGCCATCGCAGCAGGCGCCTTCCTGGCCGGACTTTTACTGATTGCACTCAACCGGCTTGCCGACGGTCTGGACGGTGCGATCGCCCGGGCGACACGCAAAACCGACCTTGGCGGCTATCTCGACATCACGCTGGACTTCTTTTTTTACGGCGCAATCCCGTTCGCCTTCGCCATCAACGATCCCGCAAGCAACGCGCTTGCCGCCGCGGCTCTGCTGACAAGCTTTTACGCCAACGGCTCCGCCTTTCTGGCCTTTGCCATCATGGCGGAGCGGAAAGGCCTGACCACCGACTCCCAGGGGTCGAAGTCGCTTTATTATCTCGGCGGCCTGGCCGAGGGCACGGAGACCATCACATTGTTCCTGCTGATGGCGCTCCTGCCCGGCTGGTTCGCGCCGCTGGCCTGGATTTTCGCGGTCGTCTGCTTCGTTTCCGCAGCCGCGAGGGTATTGATCGGCGTGAAGGCGCTGCGGACCTAAACCGCCGCAAGCGCCTTTTCGACATCTTCCAGCAGATCCTGCGGGTCTTCGAGACCGACAGACAGGCGCAGAATGCCGTCGGAAATGCCAAGTTCCGCGCGAGCTTCCTCGCCGATGGACTGATGCGTCGTGGTCGCCGGATGGGTGATGAGGCTTTTCGCATCGCCCAGATTGTTGGAAATACTGACGATCTCCAGCGCGTTGGTGAAGCGGAAGGCCGCTTCCTTGCCGCCTTCGATCTCGATGGCGAGCATGGTCGAGCCGCCACGCATCTGCCGTTTGGCGACGTCCGCCTGCGGGTGATCGTCCCGGCCCGGATAAATCAGCTGTTTCACCTTGGGTTTGCCGGCCAGGAAATCGGCGATCTGCCGGGCGCTTTCACTCTGTCGGGCGACGCGGATCGGCAGGGTTTCCAGTCCCTTGAGCAACACCCAGGCGCTGAACGGGCTCATGTGCGGACCGGTGTGCTTGACGAAAGGCATCACTTCCTCGGTGATCCACTCCTCGTCGGAGAGAACGACACCGCCGAGACAGCGCCCCTGGCCGTCGATGTGCTTTGTCGCGGAATAGACGACCACATCGGCGCCAAGCTGCAGCGGCGACTGGTACATCGGTGTCGCGAAGACGTTGTCGACGATCAGGCGGGCATCGGCCTCCTTGGCGATATCGGCGACGGCGGCGATGTCGATGACTTCCAGTGTCGGGTTTGTCGGGCTTTCCAGAAACAGCGCCCGGGTGTTCGGCCGGACCGCGGCTTTCCATTGCGCGATATCCGTTCCGTCCACCAGCGTGCTTTCCACGCCGAAACGCGGCAGCAGCGTTTCACAGATGTAACGGCAGGAGCCGAACAGCGCCTTGGCGGCGATCACATGGTCGCCCGCCTTGACTGCGGCCATCAGCGCCAGGTTGACGGCGGCCATACCGCTGGCGGTGCCCCGTGCAGCTTCCGCCCCTTCCAGCGCCTTGAGGCGGTCCTCGAACATGGAGACGGTGGGATTGGCATAACGGGAATAGACGTAGCCCGGATCTTCGCCGTTGAAGCGCGCTTCGGCGGCTTCCGCGTTGTCATAGACGAACCCCTGGGTCAGGTAGAGGGCTTCAGAGGTTTCACCGAAGGGCGACCGCATGGTGCCGCCGTGAACCAGTGTGGTTGACGGGCGCCAGTTTTCACTTCCGGTCTTGGTCTTCTCAGTCATCTTCAGTTCGCTCCAAATGCAAAAAACCCCAGCCAAAGGACCGGGGTTTGCACCTCCGGCCTTTTTAGCAACTTATTTAACGTGGCTGCAAGCCGGCCGGCCCAAATCACCACAACGCGCATTTGTCCTAAGCGAAAACGGCTTCCGGGTCAATCGCCTTGCACAAAGAACCAGAAAGCCTGTTGGCGCGAAGCGCTGCATCCGTTAAGGACGGTAGGAAGAAGACCAAGCGGGACACCTACATGAATGTGACAACGGGTCAGGCCTTGAACGGAAGCGCTTCTCTTTCAGCGGACGGCATTTTGCCCGAACGCGTCATTCACGCCATGTTCGCATCCGGCGAAATATCCGCGCCCGCGCCACCCGTCAGCGGTCAGGTGCAGCCGGCAAGCCTCGACCTGCGCCTCGGCACGGTCGCCTACCGGGTGCGCGCCAGCTTCCTGCCGGGGCCAAAGATCAGGGTTGCCGACCGCCTGGAACAGCTCAAGCTGCACACCGTGGACCTTGCGGTCGGTGCGGTGCTTGAAACCGGCTGCGTCTATATCGTTCCCTTGCAGGAAGGCCTGGCGCTGGCGGACGATGTTTCCGCGACCGCCAATCCGAAAAGCTCCACCGGGCGGCTCGATGTCTTCACCCGCGTGATCACCGACAACGGGCTCGCCTTCGACACGGTGCCGGCCGGCTATACCGGCCCGCTTTACGCGGAGATTTCTCCCCTCACCTTTCCGATCCTGGTGCGCACCGGATCCCGCCTCAGCCAGATCCGTTTCCGGCGCGGGCACTCCCTGATCGCGGACAGCGCGCTGGAGGAGGTTCACAAGACCCACACGTTGATGAGCGGCGGCAATGAGCGCATCGGCAACGGTGTCCAGCTCTCCATCGATCTTGAGGGGGATGGTCCCGGCAGCCTGATCGGCTATCGCGCCAAACAACATTCCGGCCTGATCGACGTCGACAAGGTCGGCGCGCATGATCCACTCGACTTCTGGGAGCCGATCTACCGCCGCCGGACGGCGGAGCTGATCCTCGATCCGGATGCGTTCTACATCCTGGTCAGCCAGGAAGCGGTGCATGTGCCGCCCGATTATGCCGCCGAGATGGTGCCCTTCGACCCGCTGGTCGGCGAGTTCCGCGTGCATTACGCCGGCTTCTTCGACCCCGGCTTCGGCCATGTGGGCTCGGGCGGCGTCGGTTCACGGGCCGTGCTGGAAGTCCGCTCCCATGATGTTCCCTTCATCGTCGAACACGGCCAGACCATCGGCCGTCTGGTCTATGAACATATGGCGGAGCGTCCCGAACGGCTCTACGGAGAGGGCATCGGCTCCAATTATCAGGGTCAGGCGCTCAAGCTATCCAAGCATTTCAGGATGTCTGCCTGAGTTCCGATGGCACTCAAGACGATCCACCGCGAATTCGAAGGCTTTCTGGAAGACCGGAAATCCCGCTTTCTGGCACATCTCGTTCCGGTGGAGATGTTCGAGCAGCGGCTTGAAGAGCTTCGCAAGGAGCACAGGAAGGCGGCGCATGTCGTCACCGCGCACCGGCGTCTTCTGGAAGACGACCGGATCGAGGAAAGCGGCAAAGACGACGGCGAACCGGCGGGCACCTCCGGCATGCCGACGCTGCGGGTGCTGCAGGGCGCGCAGCTGATCAATTGTGCCGTCCTGATCGTGCGCTATTTCGGCGGAACGAAACTTGGAGGCGGCGGCCTCGCCCGCGCTTATTCGGGGGCCGCGCAGGATGCGATCAACACCGCGGAACTTGTGCCGTTTCAGAAGATCCTGACCAGACAGATCAGCGCCGATTTCGCTTCAAGTTCGGAGCTGGAGCGGCGGATCGAACACCTGGGCCTGAGCGTGGTTTCGCGTGACTTCACCGAGGACGGTGTGACGCTGACGGTCGAGGGTCCGGCGGACGCGCTGGCGGGGCTTTAGCGCGTGTCGCGTTCAAGCGGTTTCATGGTTTCAGAAAGACGCCCGAGGCAGCGTTTGCGCAGCAATTGCGTTCGGGCGGTTTTCTGAATTCAAACTAACGCGACATGCTT
The DNA here is from genome assembly GCF_001624695.1 of Labrenzia sp. OB1. Classification (GTDB taxonomy): domain Bacteria; phylum Pseudomonadota; class Alphaproteobacteria; order Rhizobiales; family Stappiaceae; genus Roseibium. The sequence goes on from NZ_JSEP01000002.1 coordinate 130,636, forward strand.
TAGAGCGTTGCTCACGGGCTCCCCTCTCCCTTGTGGAGAAGGGGCAGGGATGGGGGTGAACCGCCAAGCGGTAAATTGGTCAGGTCCTGACGCCGGGAAGGATACCCCCCTCCCCACAAGGGGTAGGGGAGCTGCCTCACCGAAAGACTTCAGGAAAGCGCCACGCCCCTGAAGGTCTCATTCAGCCCTTCGCTTTGCCAACTTCATTTCGCAAGACCTTCACCTCGTCCCTGAGCGCCCGGACCTCTGCCAGGATCAGCCCCGTATCGTCATGGATGGCCTGGCGGTTGGCGTCCGCCTCGGCGTCATGTTCTTCCTGCATGGCCGAGACGATGATGCCGATGAAAAGGTTCAGCACGGTGAAGGCGGTACACAGGATGAAGGGCACGAAGAACAGCCACGACCAGGGGAACGCTTCCATCACCGGCCGCACGATGCCCATGGACCAGCTTTCCAGCGTCATGATCTGGAAGAGTGTGTAAAGCGAGGCCCCGATATTGCCGAACCACTCCGGAAACGCCGCGCCATAGAGCTTGGTTGCCATGACGGCAAACACATAGAACACCAGCGCCATCAGAACCATGATCGATGCCATGCCCGGGAGCGCGGCGACAAGGCCGCCGATGACACGGCGCAGGGACGGCACGACGGAAATAAGACGCAACGCCCTGAGGATACGCAAGGACCTGAGAACCGCAAAAGCGCCGCTGGCGGGCATCAGGGCGATGGCAACGATGGTGAAATCGAAAACGCTCCACGGGTCTTTGAAAAACTTCAGGCCATGGGCATATAGCCTCAAGGCAAGCTCGATCACGAAAATGGCGAGGATCAGCCGATCCAGAAAAAGCAGCGCGCCGCCGATGTCCCGCATCACGGCCGGACTGGTTTCCAGCCCGAGCGTCACCGCGTTCAGTACGATGATGGCGATGATGCCGTATTCCCAATTGCGCGAGGAGACCAGCGCGCTGACTTGATTTCGCATTTTTCTGCCCTGGATTGTGACCCATAACCTGCGCCGATGCGCCGGGCGGAAGATGGCGGTTCCGGCGCTGCAGTGCAAGATCCTGTCGCACAGGAAAAGCCGGCTTGACACCATGCGCTACTCGGAGCAGAAAGCTCGAAGATCCCGGCGGGTGTAGCTCAATGGTAGAGCAGAAGCTTCCCAAGCTTAAGACGAGGGTTCGATTCCCTTCACCCGCTCCAGATTTTTTTCTGCCCGACCGAAAAACCAGCCAATCGAACCTTCCCTTCTCAGGCTCAGCGCAGCGTTTCGCCGACGCGGTCCGGCCCCGGCAAATCGCTGCGAGACAGGCCGATGTCGTCCAGCAGGTAGTCCGGCATTTCGGACAGTATTTTCATGTCGCGCCGATGACGCAACCGGCGCAGCAGGTCGCTGATGACACGGCTGAACAGGTCTGAGCGCAACGGCTGAAAGGTCAGGGTGGCAATAGCATCGGTTCTCATCTTGCTTGCTCCAACTGAAATTCGATGCAGCCAGCTTACGAAGAAGAGTCGCGTGTGATGCGCAAACTTCAAGCAATCATGCGTATCTCTCGCAAATTTTTCGACCTGGTGATAAAATTTCGCAAGACAGCACTCAAGACGATATGAACGGCGAGCGACATGGACCATCTCGACAAATTCGATCATCGGCTTTTGAGCCTGCTGCGCAGTGACAGCCGCCGGACTGGCAAGCAGCTCTCCGAAAAAGTCGGTCTTTCCCAGGCTGCCTGTCTGCGCCGGGTTCAGCACCTGCGGGACATCGGGGCTATCGAGAAGGAAGTCGCGATCATCTCGCCCGAGGTGGCAGGAGCCTCCGTCACCCTTCTGGTTATGCTGGTGCTGACACGCGGGCAGCCGGAGAAGGCCGCTCAGCTACGGCGCGATCTTCTGAAACTCCCTCAGGTCCAGAAGATCTATCACGTGACCGGCAACGCCGATCTGGTGCTGACACTGCAATGCGCCTCCATGGAAGCCTATTCCAATTTCACCGAAGCTCATTTCTACTCCGACGAGATCAAGGGCTTCGACACGATCGTCGTTCTGCGATCATACGACCCCGAGCCGGATTGATTTTTCCACGAGTAAAATTGGCCTAGGCCACTTTCTCACTCCGGATCATGTCCGCCGCCTTTTCCGCGATCATCACCACCGGTGAGGCCGTATTGCCCGAGACAATCTTAGGCATAACCGAAGCGTCGATGACACGCAGACCGTCCAGGCCGCGCACCCGCAGCTCGGGATCGACCACGGCCTTGCCGTCCACACCCATGCGACAGGTGCCGACCGGATGGAAGATGGTCGTGGCGATGTCGCCGACCTTCGCGAGCAGATCCTCTTCGCTGTCGACCGCCGGACCGGGCAGGATCTCTTCCGGCTGGTAAGGCGCAAGGGATTTGGCGGTCATGATACGGCGGGCCTGGCGCACGGAGGTGACCGCAATCTGGCGGTCCTTTTCGGCGGAAAGGTAGTTCAGACGGATATCGGGCTGCTGCGACACGTCCCGGGTCTGGATGTGGACCGAGCCGGTACTTTCCGGGCGCAGGTTGCAAACCGAAACGGTAATAGCCGGGAAGCTGTGCAGCGGGTCGCCAAGCTTGTCGGTGGAAAGCGGCTGGACGTGATACTCGAGATCCGGCATGTCCAGCGACGGGTCGGATTTCGTGAACATGCCGAACTGGCTCGGAGCCATGGCCATCGGGCCGGAGCGGGTCAATCCGTATTGCAGCGCGATCGCCGCCTTGCCGAAAAGGCTGTTGGCCATCGTGTTCAGCGTTTTGGCGTTCCGGACCTTGTAGACGGTGCGAATCTGCAGGTGATCCTGCAGGTTGCCGCCGACATCGGGGCTCTCGTGGCGCAGTTCGATGCCGTGACCGGTCAGAACCTCGCCGTTGCCGATGCCGGAAAGCTCCAGGATCTTGGGCGAGTTGATCGCACCGGCCGCCAGCAGAACTTCCCTCTCTGCCCTCACTGTCGCGTCCCGGCCCTTGTGGGAGAACGCCACGCCAACGGCGCGCTTGCCTTCAAGCAGGATGGATTTCGTTTCCGCGTGGGTGATCAGTCTGAGATTCGGGCGCTTAAGAGCAGGACGCAGGAAGCCTTTGGCGGTGTTCCAGCGCACGCCCCCTTTCTGGTTGACTTCGAAGAAGCCGCTGCCTTCATTATTGCCGTCATTGAAGTCCGCGCGCGGTTCGACACCGAATTCACGCGCGCCCTCCTGAACCGCTTTGAGGATGTCCCAGGTGAGCCGCTGTTTGGCGACCTTCCACTCACCGCCGCCGCCATGCATGGTAGTGGTGCCGGCATGGTGATCCTCGGACTTCACAAAATAGGGGAGAACATCGTCCCAGGCCCAGCCGACATTGCCGAGCTGGCGCCAGTGATCGTAGTCGGCGGCCTGCCCGCGCATGTAGATCATGCCGTTGACGGAGGTGCAGCCGCCGAGGACCTTGCCGCGCGGATAGACAAGGCTGCGTCCGTTCAGCCCCGGTTCGGCGGCGGTTTTCATCATCCAGTCTGTGCGCGGATTGCCGATGCAATACAGATAGCCGACCGGAATATGAACCCAGTGGTAATTGTCCGATCCACCGGCCTCCAGAAGAAGAACCCGCACGGAGGGATCTTCCGTCAGGCGGTTGGCCAGAACGCAGCCGGCAGTGCCCGCGCCGACGATGACATAATCGTAGGTTCCTTCCAGAGCATTCTGCCCGCTCATCCCGTCTCGCTCCCAAATTCCGCTGAAGGGAACATGGCCCCTCCCGGTCCCATGCTCCCGCTTCCTTGTTCCGCACATCCGAAGCACTCGGTGGCAGCCTGACCCCATGCATATCCGCAAAATCGTTCTTCCGCCATTCAGCGCAAGAGCTTAAATCGGCTCAGTCCGATTTGCAGGCGCGAGAACGCATCCACGCTTTGCGAGAAGTTCCGGGCTGACAAAAGGGCCGGCGTCGCGATAATCTGCTTTTGCGATTCCCCGGCTGCCGATGGCGGTACGCCGATTTCCAGTTTCGTCCCAGGACCGCCGTGTGATTTTAACAATGTCCTTCGCCCGATTGTGCCGGTCCCTCGTCAGACCTCTTGTCGCCGGTGCGGTGGTTGCCAGTTGCTGCGCCGCCCTGTTGTCCGGCATGGCCCTGGCGCAGGATACGCAGGTCCGAGTGCCGAATTTCTGGGACCCGAAGGCTGTCCACGACCGGCCGGCCGCCATTCCCGACAAGATCCAGTTTCTGGCAACCGACGACTATCCGCCCTTCGTCTTCCGCGATCCGCAAGGGCGGCTGACCGGTTTCAATGTCGATCTGGCGCGGGCGCTCTGCCAGGAACTCGGCAGTTCGTGCTCGCTCAGGATCAAGGATTTCGAGGTTCTGCTTCCGGCTCTCGAGGAAGAGAAAGGCGATGCCATCATCTCCGGCCTTTCCCGCGGTCTCCCCTCGACGCGGAGCCTGAATTTCACCGACGATTATCTGAAACTGCCCGCGCGCTTCGTCGTGCCGACGGATCAAATCGAGACGTTCGATGAGCAGAAGCTCGCAGACAAGACCATCGCCGTGGAAACCGGCTCGCGCTATGAAGCCTTCGTGACGCGCTTCTGGCCCGAGGCGAATGTCCTCAGCCTTGAAAGCGAAGCGGCCGCGCGCGAGGCTGTCAGGACCGGAGAGGCCGACGCGCATTTCGGCGACGGCCTCAGCCTGTCCTTCTGGCTGCCAAGCGTGGCGGCCGAGGGCTGCTGCACGTTTGCGGGCGGCCCCTGGCTGGAAGAGGGGTATTTCGACCAGGGCATGGCGATCGTCACCAGACAGAGCGATCCGGAACGCGCCGCAGCGCTCAACTACGCCCTGCGCCAGCTTCACCAGAAGGGCGTCTACCGGGAGCTTTACCTCCGCTATTTCCCGCTGAGTTTCTACTAGGGTGTGGACTCATAAATGAAGCCGAAATGGCATCGGAAATGGCGAAACACCGTCAGGAAGCGTGCGCGGAGCGGCCCCCCTGCCCGGTCAAGCACGCTGACGACACGGGGTGAGGCCATTTTGGCTTCATTTACGAGTTCACACCCTAATCCCTGTCGGTGGACCGGCGTCTGGAATTCTTGAAGAACGGGATGGACAGGCTGAATAGGAAGGAATGGGCTTTCGGCGTCAAAGCGGGGCCGAGACCGATCTCCATGCCGTCGTGGCCTTTTTCCGGCTGATCCACATAGGTTCCGAACAAACGATCCCAGAAGGAAAAATAGAAGCCGTAGTTGCTGTCGGTTTCGCGCCAATAGACGGAATGATGGACCCGGTGCATGTCCGGTGTCACGATCACGCAACGCAGCAGCCGGTCCGCCCATAACGGGATGCGCAGATTGGCGTGGTTGAAGATAGCCGAACCGTTGAGCACGATCTCGAAGATCAGCACCGCTTCCACCGGGCCGCCCAGGGCGGCGATCACCAGTCCCTTCCAGATGAAGGACAACAGGATCTCAACGGGATGAAATCTCAGCCCCGTGGTCGCGTCGACTTCGCTGTCCGCATGATGTACCCGGTGTATCCGCCAGAAGAGCGGGACCTTGTGCGACATCAGGTGTTGAAACCAGACAGCGAGATCAAGCGCCACAAATGTGAGCAGCCCGGCGAGCAGGCCCGACAGGCCGAGCAGCGGGAACAGCCCCCAGCCCTTGTCTACCACCAGAAGCGCCAGACCGACGCCACCGATCGGGAAGATCAGCCGCACCACAAGGGCATCGAGCAGAATAAGACCCCAGTTGGCCGGCCAGCGTCTCAGGCGGCCGGATGTCCTTTGCCGCCTCGGCAAGCCCGCCTCCAGCAGCGCCATCAGCAGGAAGATGCCGGCAAAACACGCCATGCGAAGCTGATTGATGTCTATCTGGTCAAACATTGCGTTCTTTCAGCCTTTCGAAGCAAACCTGCTTGCCAGGTCAGCCATGGCTCTATAGGTCGGAAGCATAGCCGTCTATACACCTCCTGCCTCTGCGACAGATCACATCACCATGAACACCTTTGTCTGGACCCGCCCTGAAACGCCTGTAACTGCAACGCTGCTGCTGGCGCACGGGGCCGGCGCACCGATGGATTCCGCTTTCATGAACAAGCTGGCGGCGGCGCTGGCGGCGGAAGGCATTGCCGCCGTCCGGTTCGAATTCGCCTATATGGCCGGCCGCCGCACAGGCGGAGCCAAAAAGCCGCCACCGCGCGCGGAAAAGCTGATCGGGGAATTTCAGACCGCCCTTCAGGCCGTAATGAAGGAAACGGACGGCCCACTGCTGATCGGCGGCAAATCCATGGGTGGGCGCGTTGCCGCCATGCTGGGTGGTGGAGCTTCCCTGCCCGGCCGCGTGGCCGGTGTCTGCTGTTTCGGCTATCCCTTTCACCCGACCGGCAAAGCGGACGCCGAGTGGCGGCTTGCGCCGCTGGAAGACGCCAAGCGCCCCGTGCTGATCCTGCAGGGCGACCGCGACCCGTTCGGTTCAAAAACCGAGCTGGAGGACATCACCCTGCCTGCGCATGTCCGGCTGACTTATCTTGAAGACGGCAACCACGATTTCGGTCCGCGCGGCAGGTCCCCGGCGACGCTCGACGGCAATATCACCGCCGCCGCCAAGGCTACCGCCGCCTTCGCGCAAACACTTTAGGCCCTAATACAAGCCTGACCGGTCTACTCCGCCGGAGTGAGCGCGTGCCCCTTCCCGGGAAGACGCGGTGCCCGCCTCAGGCGGATCAGCCCGCCCAGGTCGTCACCGATCTTGATCAGGGCCGGCACCAGCACCAGAACGAGTGCGGTTGCCGATCCAAGACCGAAAACGATCGTGATGGCCATGGGCAGAAGAAACTGCGCCTGAAGGCTTGTTTCGAACATCAGCGGCAGCAAGCCGCCAATTGTCGTGAGCGATGTGAGCAGCACGGCCCTCAACCGGTCGCAACTCGATCCGATGGCCGCTATTTCCAGATTCTCGCCCGTTGCCCTGCGCTCTTCGAAACGCGCCACCAGGATGATCGAATTGTTGACCAGGATGCCAGCGAGCCCCAGAAGTCCGATCAGACTGAGAATGGTCAGATTATAGCCCATCAGATAGTGGCCGACGATGGCTCCGACGGTTCCGAACGGAATGATGGACATCACCACAATCGGGCGCGCGTAGCTCGCGAAGATCGCCGCCAGGATGATATAGATTCCGGCCACCGCCATCAGAACTCCGGTCAGGAGTTCGGAAAAGGCGTTCGACTGTTCCTCCGCCCGGCCGGCGAAGGAATAGTCGAGGCCATAGCGCTCTGCGAGGTCGGGCAGGAATTGGCTGTCAAGCTCGGCGATGATGCGGTTGTTGGAGGTGACGGTACTGTCAACATCCGCGACGACGGTCACCACCGTCTGACCGTCCCGCCGCAGAACCACCGAAAATCCCTGCGCGTCCGTCAGATTGACCACCTCGGTCATCGGAACAAAGTCTCCCGCGGTCGTTTTCAGTGAAAGCTGGCGCAGCGCGGCCGTTCCCTCCTGATCGAACACCTGCTTCACCCGCACGGTGACTTCCTCATCCCCTTCGGCAAAGCGCTGCGCGATACTGCCTTCAAAGGCGTTGCGGATCTGCCGGGCGGCGCTCTCGACCGTGAAGCCCAGCGCCCGTCCACGCGGGGTCAGTTCCACCACCAATTCGGGCTTGCCGTAAGGCAGGTCGTCTTCCACGGCGCTTGTGCCGGGAAATCCGGACAGTTCCTGCTGCAGTTCCTGCGCCGCGGCCTTCAGGTCCTTCAGGGACGCACCGGACAGCCGGATATCAAGGTCGCGGCCAGGAGGGCCACCCCTGCGTTCGGCAATCGCGATCCGCGAGGTGCCGGGAATGGGCGGCACAGCCGCCCGCCAGGCCCGGACGATTTCCGGCGTCCTGATTGTTCGGTCTTCCGACAGCGTGAGCTGCACGCTGATATTGGCGACATTGTCTCCGCTGCTGTTGCCCGCGGAGCCAAGCGTGGCATAGGTGGCGAGCACCAGTTTCTGGTCGCTTCCGGCGGTAAGGCTCTCCTCGGCCTCTGTCAGCGCATCTTCGATCCGAAGAATGGCGGCGATGGCCTGGTCCTCGGGGATGCCGGCGTGGAAAAAGATCGACGCTGTCAGGTTTTCCGCTTCGGGCGAGGGAAAGAAAGTAAAGCCGACGCGGCCACCGCGCACCAGACCGACCGCCAGGATCATGGCGGCAATCGCGAAGGCGAGCGTCACATAGCGCCAGCGCACGGCCACCGCCACCAGAGCCCGGAACGGATAGTCCCGCATCCAGTCGAAACCCGTGTCGAAGCCACGCCGGAACCATCCGGGCTGATCGTCCGTGTCCTTTGCCTGACGACCGCGGCGCAGCGCCAGCAGAAGAGTTTCGACGGCAAGTGCCAGCAGGAAGCAGACAACAACGACGACGACTTCGAACACAAAGGTGCCGGCCGAGTCCTTCAGGCCGCGCAGCGGATCGTCAATCAGGTCGAGATAGGGCGGCACGGACATGTCCGGCTGCGCGACAAGCGCGCTCAGGAAAAAAGCGGGGGCGCCGGCGATGATGACCACACGCCACCAGTTCCAGGCCGGTTTTCTGGCAAGCGCATGGGAAAGGTGTCCGGGCAGGACAAGAAAACACTCGACCAGCGACGCGATCACAACGGCCACGACCACGACCGGGAGCGTGCCCATGATCTGACCGAGAACATCGCCCACCAGCAGGATCGGCAGGAAGGCGGCGATGGTCGTCAGGCTCGCGGCGAAGATCGGCGCCAACATGGTGGTCGCCCCGTTGACCGCCGCGTCCTGGGGCGTATCGCCCAGGCTCTGCCGGGTTGCCGTATGTTCTCCGACCACGATCGCGTCATCGACGATCACGCCGAGCATCATGATCAACGCAAACAGGGAGATCATGTTGATGCTCTCGCCCATAAGCCACATGATGCCGAGCGTCGCCATCATCGCGACCGGAATACCGGCGGCGACCCAGAGCGCGATCCGGGCATTCAGGAACAGAAAGAGGATGGCCACAACCAGAACCAGTCCGGAGAGACCGTTTTCCACGAGCAGAGAGATGCGCCCTTTCACGGCGTCCGCACTCACGTCGTATTTCAGGATCTCGAGCGTCTGCGGCAGTTGCGGGGTGATTTCGGCCAGATAAGCATCGACAATCGCCGCCGCCTTCAGCGTGTCGGTTTTCTCCGCCCGCAGGATCTGCATTTCAACGGCCCGCGTCCCGCCTGAGAACCCCTGCTTTTCGCTGGAGTCGAAATCACGGACCACGGTCGCGATGTCTTTGACGAGCGTCTTTTCGCCTGAGGTGAAGGACTTGACCTCCACCCGCCCGACCGCCTCCGGAGACCGGGCTTCGGACAGGGCGCGTATCTGCCGCTCGACGGCACCGTCGAGATTTCCGGCCGGAAGGTCGGTAGTGTTGCCGGCGATCTGGCTGGAAATATCGGCAACCGTCAGATCCAGACGGTGCAGTTCCCGCTCGGGAATCTCCACCAGATATTCCGGCGACCTGTAGCCATAGAGCTCGACCTTGTCGATGCCGCGCGCCAACAGATCATCGCGCATCTGGCGGGCAAAGACCTTGAGCGCCTGTTCCGAATAGGGCCCGCGCAGGGCCAGGGTCGCGACACTGTCGGTGAACGTCGATGCGGAGACCACCGGTGTTTCACTGTCGACCGGCAGGGTCGTCACGCCGGACACGGCCTGCTCCACATCGGACAGCGCCTGCTGCATATTGGTGCCTTCGACGAATTCCATCTGGATCGACGCAGCGCCTTCCCGGCCATAGGAGACGATCTCGTCCAGCCCGTCGATGAACCGCAGTTCCGGTTCGACCACCTCGAGGATATTCGCGGTCACGTCTTCCGCACTTGCTCCGGACCAGCTGATGGAAACGCTGATCCGGTCGGTCTTGACGGTTGGAAAGAACTGGGTGTTCAGCTTTGCAAGGCCATAGGCCCCGAACAGCACCATGACGGCCATGATCAGGTTGGCCGCATTCGAGTGGCGGACGATCTGTTCCAGAATGCCGCGGTTTGTTGCACCTATCGCCATGACCCGCTCCGTTAGCCGCCCTGGCTGGTGTTGCCGGTCGCGGCAAGCGGGGCAGCCGTGTCTGGCGCCTCCTGAGCTGCATCGACATCGTTCACAAGCAGGCCGTTGCCTGCTTCCGGAATACGTGTCGCCAGAAGAGTCTCACCATCCTCGAGCGCGCCTTCCACGAGAATGTAGCCGTCATCGATTGCCAGCGACGTTACTTCGCGCGGCTCAAGGCGGCTGTCGCGGACCACGTAAACCGTCCCTTCGCCGTAAAATGCCGTTTCCGGAATGCGGAAGCTGTCCCGGTATGCCCGGTCCGACAGCGTCACCTCGACGAATGCGCCAGGTCGAAGAGGAATGTCGACCGCAGAGCTGTCGATAGAGGCGATCAGGTCGACGCCGCCGCGCGCGCTGGCGACATCCGCGCCGATCCGCGTGACTGTTGCCGGATAGGTCACAGGCTGGTTGCCGAGATACCAGGTGACCTGCACAGGACGCCCGGCGACCGTACCGCTTTCTGCCAGGAGGCGGCCATACTGGTTGTCCGACAGTGTGAACCGCACCTCGTAGGCGTCACTGCCGTAGAGCGAGACAACCGCATCGTTCACGCCGACGAGCCTGCCGAGTTCGGCGGCTTCGGAGCGCACGATGGCGTCGAAAGGCGCTTCCAGAACCGTGTTTTCCAGTTGGCGCTGCGCGTTTTCAAGCCGCCACTCGAGACGCTCGATCGCCGCGTTCTGCTGGACGACCCTGGCTTCTTCCAGGGTCAGGGAGTTCTCGGCCTGCTCCAGTGTCTGCTGCCGCTGGGAGACGAGCAGCTTGCGGTCATCCAGCGTCTGCTCCGTCACCGTGCCCCTGCCCTGCAGATCCTCGGCCCGCTGAAGGTCCTTGCGGGCAAATTCCAGCTGTTCCTTCGCACGCAGCACGTTGCCGGTTTCAAGCTTGACCCGGCCTTCACTTTCAACGAGCGCCGCCCGGGCTTCGGCCAGATTGGCCTGCGCCTCGGTCACCGCACCTTCGTAGTCGAAGCGATCGATGGCAACGAGAAGCTCGCCCTTTGACACGCCGCCGCCGGCCTTCAGGTTCGGATGAACCTCAACCACCTCGCCGGCGACAAGCGAGCGCAGCTCAACCTCTCGCCCGGCGGCCGTCTCGCCATAGACGCTTATTTTCGGCGCGTGGTCGCCACGCGCGAGCGTTACGGTTTCGACGGCGTAGCTTTTTTCCTGGACAGGTTGCTTGGGAAGATCTGCGCGGGTGGCGACAAGAAGGTTCATTCCCTTGACCGCGCCGAACAGAATGGCGAGTGCCAGAACGGCTTGCAGAACAGCCTTCATCAGCAGCGCAGTCCGCCGAGAGCGCCTTCGCCCACGCGGTTCGGCGGGCGGTATCACTTCGGAAACGGACTGCTTCCCGGTATCTGACTGTAACGACTGCAACATTTGCGGCTCACCAGGAACATGGAGGAATGATCTTGCCTGCACACGGTACACATTTGTTTCGCAGCGCAATATTCAAGTCCGGCTTACCGCCGGAGGCAGCCATTTACATGCGAAAAAGTGTAACAAAACGTGTCTGGCGAGTCTGCAGGGGCAGCAATCAGCCGTCGAACGTGTATCTGGTGTTACAGAATTCGCAGGTCACAACGATCTTACCGCCGACCGTTACCTGCCGGATTTCCTCGGCGCTGAAGTTGGCCAGCACGCTTTCGATCTTTTCCCGCGAACAGCGGCATTTGTCGGCGAGCGGCTGTGGCTCGTAGAGACGCACTCCGCGTTCATGAAAGAGGCGGAACAGCAGCATTTCCACGCTGACTTCCGGATCCGTCAGCTCCACATCCTTGACCGTGTCGACCAGCGCCTTGGCTTCCACCCACGCGTCGTCTTCCTCGACCTCGTGCGAGTGCATCCCCTCCGGGGCATCGCCCGGATCGATATCGGCCTGTCGCATGCGTTCCGGAGCTTCAGGCAGAAACTGGATAAGGATACCACCCGCCGTCCAGGTCCTGGCGTGCCCTTCCCCCTCCTGGCGGGTGAAGAGTTCTCCAACACCCAGGCGTACTTCCGTCGGAATCTGCTCGGAGCGTTCGAAATACCGGCGCGCGACGTCTTCCAGGGACACCCCGTCCAGTTCCACCAGCCCCTGGTAGCGCTGCATATGCTTGCCCTGATCGATGGTCATGGCGAGATGGCCGTGGCCAAGCAACTCTTCGGGCGTTGCCGTTCCTGCCGCCATCAGCACTTCGACCCGTTCGGCATCGAATGTCGCACAGGCGCGGATCGCGTCCGGCGACGCAAAATCCACCACCAGCATGGACACCGGCCCATCGGTCTGGGTCTGGAGCGTGAAGCGGCCGTCGAATTTGAGCGACGTTCCAAGCAGTCCGGTCAGAACGATGGCCTCGGCCAGCAGGCGCGAAACGGGTTCGGGATAGTCATGACGGCCCAGAATGGTTTCCAGGACGGGACCGAGCGCCACGGCGCGGCCGCGCACATCCAGTCCTTCCACGGCAAAGGGCCGGACAGCGTCCAGCCCTGCAGGCATAATGCCCAGCTCATCGAGATTCAGTGCCACTTTGGCCTTGCCTTAAACTGCGCCGAAACACCAGGCCAGAATGCCTTTCTGGGCATGGAGCCGGTTTTCGGCTTCATCGAACACAACGGAATTGGGACCGTCCATGACTTCCGAGGTGACTTCCTCGCCCCGATGGGCCGGCAGGCAGTGCATGAACAGCGCGTCCTTGTTTGCCTCGTCCATCAATCGCTTGTTCACCTGATAGGCACCGAGAAGATTGTGACGCGTCTCGCTGTCATCGTCCCCCATGGACACCCAGCAGTCGGTAACGACACAATCGGTCCCCTTGACCGCCTCATATGGGTCTGGTGTGACGAGAATGGAACCACCCTTTTTCCGGGCGGCGTCGATCAGCTCCCGCGGCGGCGCCAATTCCTCCGGAGTTGCGATACGCAGCTCGAAATCGAAACGGGGCGCGGCATGGATCCACGACGCCAGCACGTTGTTGCTGTCGCCGGTCCAGGCAATGCTTCGGCCCTTCACCGATCCGCGGTGCTCCTCGAAAGTCATCAGATCCGCCATGATCTGGCAGGGATGCGAGACCTTGGTCAGGCCGTTGATCACCGGTACCGTCGCGTTCTCAGCCAGTTCGCGCAATTCGTTGTGATCGAGAATACGGATCATGATTGCATCGACGAAGCGTGAGAGAACACGCGCCGTGTCGCCAATGGTCTCACCCCGTCCGAGCTGCATTTCCGCTCCAGTCAGCATCAGCGTTTCGCCGCCGAGTTCGCGCATGCCGATATCGAAGGAGATCCGTGTTCGCGTGGAGGGCTGTTCGAAAATCATGGCGAGCACCTTGCCGGCCAGCGGCCCCTCGCCCCGGCGAACGCCGTCGCGCGTCGCCTTGATCTTCTTTCCCGTATCCAGGATGGCCCGCAGTTCGTCGCTTTCGATTTCCGTCAGATCCAGAAAATTCCGGTAGGGTTGTCCGGCGGTCATTCGGCCGCTCCTTCCAGCAATTTCGCCTCGATTGCACACGCAGCCTTGTCCAGGCGCTCAACAGCGATGGCGATTTCGTCTTCACTCATGTTCAGCGGCGGCATAATGCGTACCACATTGTCACCCGCCGGAACGGCCAGCAATCCGGCATCGCGAGCCGCGGCGACATAGTCGCCAACGGGAACTGCGCATTTCAGGCCAAGCATCAAACCGGTGCCGCGCACTTCGTCCAGAACCTTCGGATGACCGTCCACCAATCCGGCCAGCTTCTGCTTGAAGCTGAGACCCTTGCGGCTGACCTCCTCCAGGAAGCCTTCGCCGAGCACGACATCAAGAATGGCATTGCCGACAGCCATGGCCAGTGCATTGCCACCGAAGGTCGTGCCATGGGTTCCAGGTGACAGCGCCCGGGCGGTTTCCGCCGTTGCCAGGCAGGCCGCCATCGGAAAGCCGCCGCCGATACCCTTTGCGACCGCCATCAGGTCGGGTTCGACACCGGTCCACTGGTGAGCGAACAGCTTGCCGGTCCGTCCGACACCGGTCTGGATTTCGTCGAAGATCAGCAGGATGCCGTTCTCGTCGCAGATCCTGCGCAGCGCACGCAGAAAATCGGTCTGGATTTCCCGGATGCCGCCCTCGCCCTGGATGGGTTCGATCGCGATCGCAGCCGTTTGCGGTCCGATCACGGCCTTGAGCGCGTCCAGATCGCCTGCCGGCACCTGATCGAAACCGGGCGCTTTGGGGCCGAAGCCTTCCAGATACTTCGCCTGGCCGCCGGCAGCGATGGTCCCCAGCGTCCGGCCGTGGAAAGCGCCTTCGAAGGTCACGATATGGAAGCGATCCGGCTGTCCGTTGTCATAGTGGAAGCGGCGCGCGCATTTGATGGCTGCCTCCATCGCCTCGGCGCCTGAATTCACGAACAGGACCTTGTCGGCGAAGGTCGCCGCGCACAGCCGCTGGGCCAGCCGCTCTCCTTCCGGCGCCTGATGCAGGTTGGAGACGTGCCAGAGTTTGGCGGCCTGATCCTGCAGTGCCTTGACCAGATGCGGATGGCTGTGTCCGAGCGAATTGACGGCAATACCGGAACCGCAGTCGAGAAATCGTCGGCCGTCACTCGTAACCAGCCACACACCTTCCCCGTGATCGAATGTCAGGTTCGATCTTGCGTAATTCCCGAATAGTGCACTCTCGGACATAACTCCATTTGCTCCTTTAAACGCCTCTTCCGCCCCAAGGTGTTCACACCGGTTGAGGTTTTTCCCTCGGAGTCCATGCGGAAAGGCCAAAACGAAACGTGCCGCCCCGATGAGGCGGCACGCAGCGGTTTGTTATACACCGTCCCTACCGTTGCCTGTCAATGGAAATGCCGCATCCGTGCGATATCTGAAATTCGTGAAAATTCTCAATGACCTCGCCTTATTTGGGGAAAAGTTGCTTCATCCCCAACTGGTTTGGGCCGGATGGTTGCCTGACAAATTAACACTATTGTAACCTCTGGTCAGTCAGACGCGATATCTCGTGAGGCACATCAGCTAGAGGCACTAGATATGCCAATTAGGCGCTCACATGCTGTGCCTAACGCGAGGTTAATGGCCGCAAGGCGGCCAAAATAAAAGGGTGCGGCAATGAGTTGGACGAACGAACGGGTTGAGCTTCTGAAGAAACTCTGGAGCGAAGGCTTGAGCGCGAGCCAGATTGCAGGCGAACTGGGTGGCGTTACGCGCAATGCCGTCATCGGCAAAGTGCACCGTCTCGGTTTGTCGGGCCGCGCCAAGACGACTTCCTCAGCTTCCAAGGCGCGCCGCGCACGGCCCAATCCGGCCCCCGCAAGTGCAGCGCCGAAAAGACCGGCCTCTCAGCCGCAGTCCATCGGAGCAACGGCACTTAAAGCCGATTTCACACCCGCACCGGAGGTCGAAGCCAGCCCCCAGGTTGAGCCGATTGCCGAACTGGTGCCGATTTCCCAGCGCGCGACAATTCTCACGCTGACGGAGCGCACCTGCAAATGGCCGATCGGCGATCCTTCCACGGATGATTTCTATTTCTGTGGCCGCCAGTCGGACCCGAACGCGCCTTACTGCGTGCATCACTGCAAGATCGCCTATCAGCCGGTCTCTGACCGCCGCAGCCGCAAAGTGGTGGCACAGGCAGGCTGAGCGGCCTTTCGCCAATCCGCGGATGACCCAGACAAAAACACCCTGCGTTCACCTGAACGCAGGGTGTTTTTTTGCAGATCGGTGAATCCCAACCGTTCCGGACAGCCATAGCTGTTGAACCGGCTGGCGCCTTATACAGTCAGCCCGCCATCGAGAACTGATCGTTGAAGGCGTATCCGGCGCCACGGACAGTGCGGATTGGATCCTTGGCCTTGCCCTTGTTGAGTGCCTTGCGCAGCCGGCCTACATGGACATCCACCGTGCGCTCGTCGACATAGACATCGTGGCCCCAGACCCCGTCCAGAAGCTGCTCGCGCGAGAACACCCGGCCCGGAGCCGTCATCAGAAATTCCAGCAGGCGGAACTCCGTCGGACCGAGATGGATCTCCTTGGTGTTCCTGCGAACACGATGGGTTTCCCGGTCCAGCTCGATATCACCGGAGCGCAGCATCGAGGACACTACCTCCGGGCTGGCCCGGCGCAGGATGGCCCGCACGCGCGCCATCAGTTCCGGCACGGAGAAGGGTTTGACCACATAGTCGTCCGCGCCCGTGGACAGTCCGCGAATGCGTTCGGCTTCCTCGCCGCGGGCCGTGAGCATGATGACCGGCAGGCGCTCGGAGTCTTCGCGTGCGCGCAAACGGCGGCACAGTTCAATTCCAGACAGTCCCGGCAACATCCAGTCCAGAAGCAGGAGATCGGGAAGACTTTCCCGCAAGCGGATTTCCGCTTCGTCCCCGCGGACACACGATTCAACCGCATATCCTTCCGCTTCCAGATTGTATCTCAAAAGAAGGCTCAGCGGTTCTTCGTCTTCAACGATGAGCACCTTCGGCATACGTTCTCGCTCCAATTTCATCAACCGGCGCCGCAGCGCCGACCGGGTCATTTTTCCGCTTCATTCCGCTTCCGGGGCCCTTGCCCTCAAGTGAAAACAGCAGCCTTTTCCAACACGTCAATAACGGTCTCTTTTCGATCTCCAACCGTTTCCGTTCGAAGGTCGCGCGAAAAAAGGGTCAAGCGGCTAGGCGGAAACAGTCGTTTCGTCATACTTCACGCGGTCTTCCGGCAACCGCTCACCGGTCACCATGTAGTAGACGTTCTCCGCGATGTTGGTTGCGTGATCGCCGATCCGTTCGATGTTCTTGGCGCAGAACAGCAGATGGACGCATTGGGTAATCACCCTGGGATCCTCCATCATATAGGTCAGCAGTTCGCGGAACAGCGACGTGTAGATGGCATCGATCTCGGCGTCGGCTTCCTGAACGCGGCGCGCCGTTTCCGCATCCTTGCGGGTATAGGCATCCAGGACCTTCTTGAGCTGCGACAGCGTCAGCTCGGTCATGTGCTCGACACCGATCGCAAGTTTCTTCGATTGCAGGTCGCTGTCGATCGCGATCACGCGCTTGGCGACGTTTTTCGCCAGATCCCCAACCCGCTCCAGATCGTAGGAGATACGGGTCGCGGCGGTGATTTCACGCAGATCCTGGCCCATGGGCTGGCGGCGCGCGATAATCTCGATCAGCTTGACCTCGACTTCCTGGTGAAGCGTGTCGAGACGGGCGTCCTTCTCAATCGTTTTTTTGGCCAGTTCCAGATCCTGGGAAACCAGGGCCGAGACGGCATCGGCAAAGGCTTTTTCCGCCAGTCCGCCCATTTCGGCGACCTTGCCGGCCATTTCCGTCAGCTCCTCGTCATATGCCGAGACTGTATGTTCAGACATCCTGTGTCCCTTTCAGAGTTTCTGAATTCGCTTAGCCGAAGCGGCCAGTAATGTAATCCTGTGTCCGCTTGTCTTTCGGATTGGTGAAAATATCCTGCGTCGAACCTTCCTCAACCAGGACACCAAGGTGGAAGAACGCCGTGCGCTGTGACACGCGGGCAGCCTGCTGCATGGAATGGGTCACGATGACGATCGTGTAGTTCTCGCGCAGCTCGTCGATCAGTTCTTCAACCTTGGCAGTCGCAATCGGATCGAGAGCTGAGCAAGGCTCATCCATGAGGATCACTTCCGGGCTTACGGCAATCGCGCGGGCGATGCACAAACGCTGCTGCTGACCGCCCGACATGCCGGTTCCCGGCTCATCCAGACGGTTCTTCACTTCTTCCCAAAGGCCCGCCTTTTGAAGACTTGAGGCAACGATGTCGTCCAGTTGGGACTTGTTGCGGGCCATCCCGTGAATGCGCGGACCATAGGCGACGTTGTCGTAGATCGACTTGGGAAAGGGGTTCGGTTTCTGGAACACCATGCCGACCTTTGCGCGAAGCTGCACCGGATCGACCTTTGCGTCGTAGATGTCCTCGCCGTCGATCTTGATCGAACCCTCGACCCGGCAGATGTCGATGGTGTCGTTCATCCGGTTGATGGTGCGCAGGAAGGTCGACTTGCCACAGCCCGAAGGGCCGATGAAGGCGGTGACCGACCGCGGCTGAATTTCAATATCGACGTCTATGATGGCCTGCTTGTCGCCATAATAAACCTGAACCTTTTTCGCGGAAATTTTGCTTGAAGTCATGGCGCTCGCCTGTTCCAAATTCGGCATCTCGTTCATCGGATCGTTCCTTACCAGCGGCGTTCGAACCTGCGGCGCAGAATGACCGCGAGAATGTTCATGGTGAGGAGGAACACCAGCAGAATGATGATGCCGCCCCAGGCTTTTTCGTAAAACGCGTAGTCCGCACGGGCAGCCCACGTGTAAATCTGTGCAGGCATTGCCGAATTCGGCTCGATAAAGCCCGTGATAAAGCCGTCGGGATAGCCGCGTGCGACAAACCCGACCATGCCGATCAGCAACAGCGGAGCCGTCTCGCCAAGCGCCTGGGCTAGACCGATGATGGTCCCGGTCAGAATGCCCGGCATGGCCAGAGGCAGAACATGGTGGAAGATGGACTGCATCTTGGAGGCCCCGACCCCGAGCGCCGCGTCGCGGATGCTCGGCGGCACCGCTTTGAGAGATGCGCGGGTCGAGATGATGATCGTCGGCAGCGTCATCAGCGTCAGGACCAGGCCACCGACAAGCGGCGCGGATTGCGGCAGGTGCATGAACTGGATGAACACCGCCAGACCCAGAATACCGAAGACAATCGAGGGAACGGCGGCCAGATTGGAAATGTTCACCTCGATCATGTCCGTGAACCTGTTCTGCGGCGCGAATTCCTCCAGGTAGATGGAGGCCGCGACACCGATTGGCAGCGACAGGAACAGAACAACCAGCATCATGAAGAACGAACCGACGACGGACGCCCCTATGCCTGCGCCCCCCGGATTATCGACGCCGGAGTCGGCACCGGTGATGAAGTTCCAGTTGAAGACCGTCTTGATGATACCTGTCTCGACCAGCGCATCGACGATGTCGAGGTCGGATTTTTCCAGGAAACGGCTGTCGGTCAGCGTTTCGCGGGTGACACGGCCGTTCGAATACCCGTCAACCCGCGACGAGGCCGCCAGCTCGAAGGCCGCCGGTGCGCCGAGAGCCCCCGGATTGGCCTTGAAGTACTCGCGTATCGTGCCGCCGGTCTTGCCGACGATACGTTCGATAGCCTTGGCGTCGAACGGGACGCTCATACCGCTTTCTTCAAGCTGACCCTGAAGCGCGTTGATAAAGAACTGCTCATAGGCCTTGGTCTTGAAGAGTTCCTTTTCCGCAGCGTCATATTGCTCCTGCGTCAGCGTGAACTCGACTTCGACAATCGTGCGGGTGAAAGCCGGAATTCCCTCGGAGATGATCGCCGTGGCCAGAACCACGAGGAAGAACAAACCGATAAGAACAGCGCCGAGGCCGTAGTATTTGAACCGCTTTTCCGACGCGTTGCGCTTGCGGGTCAGATCGTCGAGCGCGTAGAGCGACTTCGGCTTCGCCGCGTCTCCGGCCGCTGCCGGGCTGGTCTCGGGAGAAAGAGTTGTGTCAGTCATCAGTCATACTGCTCCCGGTATTTGCGCACGATGTAGAGCGCGACGATATTCAGACCAAGGGTCACCACGAAGAGCGTCATGCCCAGCGCAAAGGCGACCAGTGCCACGGGAGAGGCGAAATCCGCGTCCCCGGTCAGCTGACTGACGATCTTTGCCGTTACGGTGGTCATGGCTTCGAAGGGGTTGAGACTGAGCCGCGCGGCCGCGCCGGCTCCGAGA
The DNA here is from genome assembly GCF_001624695.1 of Labrenzia sp. OB1. GTDB lineage: Bacteria > Pseudomonadota > Alphaproteobacteria > Rhizobiales > Stappiaceae > Roseibium. The sequence goes on from NZ_JSEP01000002.1 coordinate 150,472, forward strand.
ACCACAATCATCGTTTCACCGATGGCCCGAGAGGCCGCCAGCAGAATTGCGCCGACGATACCGGGCAGCGCGGCAGGAAGGATAACCTGCTTCACCGTCTCGGACTTGGTGGCGCCCAATCCGTAGGATCCGTCCCGCATGGCTTGCGGCACCGCGTTGATGATGTCGTCTGACAGCGAACTCACAAAGGGGATCAGCATGATGCCCATGACGAGGCCCGCCGTCATGACCGCAGTGCCCGCCTTCATGATCCCCAGCCCGTTATCGCCGAAGACCGACAGCAGCATCGGCCCGACGGTGAGCAGGGCGAACAGGCCGTAAACAATGGTCGGGATGCCGGCGAGAATTTCCAGCATCGGCTTGGCCACCGCCCGAACCCTTGGGCTGGCGTATTCGGAAAGATACACGGCGGCGAAAAGACCAACCGGCACCGCAACAGCGAGGGCGACGAAGGAGATGTAAAACGTGCCCCACAAGAGGGGGAGAATACCCAGCTCCGACGATCCGCCGCGCCCGGAGAAGCTCGGCGACCAGGTCAGGCCGAAGAAGAAGTCCATCGCCGGATAGAGCCGGAAGAATTCCACCGTGTTGAAGACAAGCGACAGAACGATGCCGAGTGTTGTCAGAACCGCGATCAGGGCGGCACTGAACAGGATGACCTGAATGCCGCGTTCCACGGTGTTGCGCGCCCTGAATTCGGCGCTGGTTTCACGCACACCCCACAACGCCCCGGCAATTGCCGCAAGAAGCACGACAATGGACATGTAGAAATTGCCGTTCGAGACCATGATCCTGTAGGCCTGCGCGGCACGCATGATCGGCTGCGTGATCTGGGACGTAACGATTTGCCCGGCATCCTTGAGGCGGGTGGTGATATCGTTGAAATCGGTGCGCGCATTGCGCGCGAAATCGTCGGTCATCTGCCCGCTTGCGACGGCGTTTTCGAGCCCTTCGGCGGTACGGCGCACTTCAGCCATCACCAGCCCGAGGGACGAGCCATCGCCGACCGCGCTTTCCGGGATCATGCCGGAAATGTTGCTGTGCACGACAAACGGCTGCACCAGCAACCAGAGCACAAGGATCAGGAAAGCCGGCACCGCGGCTTTCATCGCCACGTTTGCCCCGTAGTAGACAGGAAGAGAATGCAGATCCCGCATATCTCCTCCGGCGCTGGCCAGAGCACGCGCGCGCCCTGCAATGTAGCCAACCAGCGCGATGGCAAGCACGATCACGACGAGCCAGAACAAGGACATGTGGTTCCCCGAAAGATTTAAAAATCACACAAATGAAAAGGGGCGGCGGGAATCGCCGCCCCCCGGATAGAGCCGAAGCCCTGTTACTTCATGGTATCTTCAGCAGCAATGGACGCCTGGGTCGCAGCCAGTTCAGGATCGGCAACAAGGCCGTACTGAGCCAGCGGGCCGCTCGGGCCTGCGATTTCGTCAGCGACGAAGAACTGGGCATATTCCTTCAGACCCGGGATCACGCCGATGTGCGCCTTCTTGATGTAGAAGAACAGCGGGCGGGAAACCGGATACTCGCCGGACGCGATGGATGCCGTGTTCGGAGCCACGTCGCCCATGGTTGCGACCTTCAGCTTGTCGGTGTTGTTTTCGTAGAACGCCAGACCGAAGACGCCGATGCCGTTCGGGTTGGAGTCGATACGCGCCAGGGTTTCGGTGTAGTCGCCGTCGATGTCGGTGGACTTGCCGTCCGCGCGAACGTCAATGCAGGCGTCTTCAGCGTCGTCTTCCGACATGCCGCTGTCGATCATGGCCTGAAGAGCGCCAGTGGCTTCACAGCCAACAGCCAGAACTTTTTCTTCAAACACTTCACGGGTGCCGTGCTTGGTGCCCGGAATGAAAGCAGCAATACCGACGTCCGGCAGATCGGCGTTGAATTCAGCCCAGTTGTTGTACGGGTTGTCAACGATCTCGCCGTCCTTGAGCACCTTGGCACCAAGAGCGTTGAAGATGTCGGCGGGCTGGAAAGCGGTGAAGGCCGGACCGTCTTTCTGGGAAGCGAAGACGATACCATCGTAGCCGATGCGGACTTCGATGATGTCCTTCACGCCAGCTTCCGCACAAGCCTTGATTTCCTTCTCGCGAATTTTGCGGGAAGCGTTTGCAACGTCGATGGTGTTTTCGCCAACACCTTCGCAGAAGCGCTTCAGACCGGCGGAGGATCCGCCCGATTCCACGACAGGGGTCGGGAAATCGGTGTTTTCACCGAAAGCTTCCGCGACGATGGACGCGTACGGCAGAACTGTGGAGGAACCGGCGACCTGAACCTGGTCACGAGCCTGGGCGGCACCAACGAATGCAGTGGAAGCAACAGCAAGAGCAGTTGCGCTAACGAGGGTCGTAAATTTCACTTGACCACTCCCTTTGAATGTCAAGGTTTATAATGGATCACCGGGCATGGGGTTGCTCGAGCGATGCCGGGACCCTAGGCCCCATGGATGAGAGTTCTATGACAGTTATTTTTCAGTTTTATGACAATTTAAGACGTTGAAATATAAAGGATAAAATCATTATTGATGTTTTCATGTCGCGGAATCGGTCGAATTGACGACAATCAGCACCGTGCCCGCGCCATTTGCTTTCCGCGTGCGCAGACGTCCGTCTCCAGAACATCCCGCTTTGTAGTGCAGGAAAAGGACGGGTCGTCCCAGGGTACGGACTCATAAATGAAGATGAAATGGTTTGAGGCGGATTGGTCCTCCTCAAACCATTTCCGCCCTAGTCGTGGCTTCCAACGTGGGGAGGCATTGATTTGGACTCAATCGGCTGATCGGTGCTTTCAAGTGCCGGAAGTTTCACCTTGAAAGTCGCGCCCTTGCCGGGATCGCTCTCGATGTCCAGGCGTGCCCTGTGCCGGGTGAGGATATGCTTGACGATCGCAAGGCCCAGACCCGTGCCTTTCAAGGCGCGGCTGGATTCGACATCGATGCGATAAAACCGTTCCGTAAGCCGCGGCAGATGCTCCGGTGAAATGCCTTCGCCGTAATCCCGGACGGACAAAACCCAGGACGGCGCGTCGTCCGTGTCTGTCTGCTCCTCCAGCCTCACATCCACATATTTGCCGACGCTGCCATATTTCAGCGCGTTCTCGATCAGGTTTTCAATCACCTGAATGAGTTCGTCCCGGTCCCCCTTCACACGGACGGGTTTTTCCGGCGCCTGGATGCGAATTTCGACGTCAAGATCCACCGCAAGAGGTGTCAGCGCGTCCTTGGTATGACGGACGATCTCGGATAGGTCCACGACGCTTGCCGGCCGGACATTGGCCTTGAGTTCGATCCGGGAGAGCGACAGGATATCGTCGATCAGACGCCGCATGCGGCCTGCCTGATCCAGCATGATCGCCAGAAACCGGTCCTGCGCCTCCGGGTCGTTGCGAGCCGGCCCCTGAATTGTTTCGATGAAGCCGGTCAGGGACGCCAGTGGCGTTCGCAGCTCATGGCTGGCGTTGGCGACAAAGTCCGTTCGCATACGTTCGAGCCGACGGTTTTCCGTCAGGTCCTGAATGACCACCAGAATGAAGTCCGGGCGACTGTGCTGGCGTTCCTGGTCGCCGGAGCCGGGCATGTAGATCGGCGCGATGTGAGCCTCGTACCAGGTTTCGGTCGGCACCTTCTCGATCCAGTTGATCCGTTCCGTGCCGCCTGTGCTGCAGACGCGGTCAAATGCTTCCAGCAAGGACGGCGCACGCAGGGAAAAGGACAGTGGGTCACCTGGTTTCACACCGCTGTAAATGACCTGCGCCCGCGCATTGACATAACGGGTTATTCCACGGCCATCGGCCACGAAGCATGGGGATGGCAGCGCATCGACAGTCACCTTCATGCCGGTGCCCGGCCACATCCTGCGGATCTCCCGCTGCGCTTTCAGCTTGACCCTGCGGCTGGACGACCGCCGTGGGATCAGCGCTGCCACGACAACCAGAGCAGCAAGGCCGGCTGCCGCGGACAAGATCGGAACATCAAATGCAAAAACGCCATAACCCGCAGCACAGAACGCGGTGACGAGAATCCACCGCGCCTCGCTTATCCGCGTGAGCGGTGATACGGCGGCCTGCGCCTCGGCAGTTTCCTCGAATGGCGATGGGGATTCAGTCATGGATACTTTGAGCGATTACCTGCGAGAAATGTCCGCCACGAAGGAAAGATACTATTTCGACGTCTTGGTAAAGGCGCAAGACCGGAAACAGGCTATCGGAGCGTCGGTGGACCCCTTCCCTAACACAGGAAGCATGTCATCCAAACGACAGCGCGACCCTGAGTTGCGGATGGGGGCACACGGACCACTAACGCGAGCCTGCGCCGCGGGCGGCCTTCTGAAGATTTTCAACGATGCGGGGCCAGCCATCGGGCCGGCACATGAAGTTCAGATACTCCGAGCCGTGCTCGCCATGCCGCAGGAATTCATTGTGGACGATCTCAAGTCGCGTCGATTCCCCTGCGCCGCGAAAGTTGATCATCACACGGCTCGCCGCGGCGGGATCGGCGATTTCCCTGCCGTCCAGGGATACCTGCCAGGCCAGGCGCACATACAGGGGGCTTTCGATCGAAAGCACAGTTCCCCAGATCCGCCGATGGCCCTGACCGTCCGTTTCATAGCAACTGCCGCCGGCGAAAGGTTCGATTTCCGCATCCAGTTCGCCAGTGTCCGGTACATCGAAGGGGGAGACCCACCACAGAACCGGTCGGTCGACGACCAGCGAAAACGCCTGGTCACGCGGCAGGTTCAGCACGCCTTCAAAGCGGCATTCCGTTTCGTCTGCCATGGCCCCCTCAAAAATATATTCAGATCAGCTCCCGCCAACAGCTTCCCATAGAAGGGCTACGGTTGGCAAAGCCGGGCTTCCCTACCCTAGAGCGTAAACTCCTAAATGAAGATGAAATGGTTTGAGGCGATTTGGTCTTCATCAAGGAGCGAAAGCGCAGGAAATGTGTTTCATTTTCAAACCTTTCGCGACGCAGAGGAGGACCAATCCGGTCAAATCCGAAGGACATGAAAATGGCTTCACCCCATGTCGTCAGCGTGCTTGACCGGGTACGAAGCCCGCTCATCGCACGCTTCCTGCCGGGGTTCCGCCATTTCCCATACCATTTCGTCTTCATTTATGAGTTTACGCCATAACCCGGCGACATATAGATGACGCACCAGAAACAACCAGCCCCAGGTGATACCTCGGGGCCGCATCATGGACTTTGCAGGAAACCACTGACGCATTTGCCATCCCCTGGCAAATCAAACAATCTCACCTTCCACCGATCACCAACTCCCCTTAGTTCGCGGCACAGAGATTTATGAAACACGATCGAGACTTCGACCCGAATTATGGCATCGCCGTTGAAATTTTTCCGGGGGTACGGCGGCTGACGGTGAACAACCCCGGGCCATTTACTTTTTTTGGAACCAATACCTACCTGCTCGGCACCAGCCGGCTTGCGGTCGTCGATCCCGGCCCTGAGGACGCGGCGCATGTCGATGCCATACTGAGGGCAGCGTCGGGCGCAGCCATAGAAGCCATCGTGGTGAGCCACACCCATGTCGACCATTCGCCCGCAGCCCGCCTTCTCAAGGAGAAAACCGGCGCACCGATCGTCGGATGCGGCGTTCACAGGGCCGCGCGGGACCTTATGGAGAATGAGATCAATCCGCTCGATGCCAGTGGCGACAGAAAATACGCACCGGACCGGCAGTTGCACGATGGCGAGATTTTCAATGCCGCGGGCCTGTCGCTTCAGGCCGTCGAGACACCGGGTCATACCGCCAATCACCTGTGCTTCGCGCTTGCCGACGAAGACCTCCTGCTGTCGGCCGACCATGTCATGAGCTGGTCCACCTCGATTGTCGCACCGCCGGACGGCAACATGCGGGACTACATGGCCTCGATCGACAAGCTGCTGAATCGGCCTGAACAGGTTTACCTGCCCGGACATGGCGGCGTCCTTCGGGATGCGCGCTCCTATGTCCGGGACCTGAAGCAGCACCGGCTGGGCAGGGAAGCCTCGGTCCTGCGGGAACTTGCAGGCGCACCACTGACAATTTCGCAGATTGTCGCCAGACTTTACGCGGATGTTAACCCCGCCCTGCATGGCGCAGCCGGGTTGTCGGTGTTCGCCCATCTGGAGGACCTTGCCGGTCGCGGTCTGGTTTCCGCCTCGCCCGGTCTGTCGCTGACGGCTGTTTTCAGCCTGCAAACGTCCTGATGCGATGGAAGATCAGGCCGTTCAGCCCTCAAGATCGGTCAGTGCCTGATCGTCGGCGACCGGTGCGTCCTCTTCTTCGTTGTACGGTTTGAAGCCCGGAATCGGTGCGGTCTCGCGCGGCTCCTCCAGCGATTCCGGCTGAAGCTCCACCTCAGGCAGAACGCCTTCCTCGACGGACAACCGCGCCAGGTCACCATATGTTTCGAGCAACACCTGGTCGATTTCGGTAAAAACAGCGCGGATATGGTCGGGATTACCGGAAAGATCCGTGAGCGGGGTCCGCGATCTTGCGCGCACGTCGAGCAGGGCTCCAACCGGATCGGGCCGGATACGCAAAGTCACATCATGCTTCAAGCCCAGGATCCGAGAGGTGCCTTCCGCCTGCAGCCGGGTGGGCGCATCCAGAAGATCGGGAGGCAACTCGTCGACGATTTTCCAGTTCATGGCCCCGAATGCCTTGGTTCCGGCAGCATGAAGCTGGGCGGGCGCAATCCTGTATCTGCGTGACACGATGTCCGGATAGAGCACTGCCTCACCTGCGGAGGCATGGGGATCGGCGGCGGCGCCCTTCGACAGGACCGGCCAGACATGCTCCAGCGCCATGGCGTTCATCCAGGCGAGAAAAGGCTGCTCTTCGGACACTGCCTGCGGTTTCAGATAAGGCGGGTCGGCACGGTCCGTGGACAGATCGATTGTGCCCGGACGCAGGACCAGCAGGCCCAGAACCAGAGCAGGGGGAACAAGCGCCAGGCCGCTGAAGATCAAGCCCCATAACGCCGCAGGAATGCCCGGCCCGCCAAAAATCCAAATGCGGTAAAGCGCGGCAGCGGCCAGCGCCAGCGACAGCAGCGCCACTGCCGCAGCGGCAATGAGGGACAGAACAAAGACGTCCGCGTCGATCACGCCGAACCGCTGCGCCAGCAAGGCGGTGCATGCCACAGCCAGTCCGACCGCACCGGTGGTCCGGCTGACAGGTGCCGAGGCTGACTTGTAGGCGGCGTAGCGCTTCATTTCTTTCCCACTTGAGTCGCCCGCAATCGAACAGGGGGCACCGGCGTAACAATTGTTTCTTAATTTACAGGCGAATTGTCAAAATGAACTTCATTTCCGCAACCTTCTCCAGAAATTTCTGTCCCAGCAGGCTTCAGCGCCGGTGACAATCAGCCCGGAAAGCGGCGAGAAATATGTCTCCGGATCGCTCCAAATTTACTGCTCCGCTCACGGGCCAAAGTACCGGCCAAGCCCGCCACCGGCCGCAAACCTCGTCAGAAATCCGGACCCCCAAGACAATCGGTAAACAAATACTTACGGAAAACGTTCAATTTCCTGTCCATATCGTTACATCCTGTTATTTATTTTGACTAGCCGGACTTTGGCGAGAAGCGCATACTTAGCCATCCAAGTAAGAGAAAAGTCCGTGCGGACACGCCGTCTGCCCTTCGAACGCCTTATTTGGATAAGACATGCACATGTGCCCGCGAATTCCCCGTCAGAAAGCACCAGAATGCGGGTACTGAAAAACGGACAAGAGAAAATGTCTAAGCAAATTGCCAGCCCGATCGTCAAAGCACCGGATGGCGCAAAACTCATCAACTATTACAAACCCGTCGGCATCGCGGCACTTACCGCGGCAGCGCTTTGCTGCAAGAGTTCAGCCGTAAAAAAAGTCAAGTAAGCCGCCTCGGGCCTCCGCTGTCCCAGCCTGTTTTTTCCGGCTCCGCAGGGATGGTTGCCGTGGACCGGTCTGTTGGGCAAACTGCCGCTGATTCCGACACCGCTTGTGTCGCTGCGGAGATTCGCCCCGATGATCATTGCCTATTGCCCCTCTGTTAATGGCCTGGAGCGTATTGAACTTGCTCCCGGCGCGCCGCTGCCGGCCACATCGGTCTGGATCGATCTCGTTTCTCCAACGCACGACGAACAGATGGCGGCGGAGAAACTCATGGGCGCGGAAATTCCCACGCGCGATGAAATTGCTTCGATTGAAACGTCCGAACGGCTCTACGTGGAACCGGGCGCGGTGGTGATGACGGCGCAAATGCCGATTTTGGCGCGGACAATCGATCCGACGATTTCCTCCGTCACATTCGTCCTCAACGCGAAGAGACTTGTCACGGTTCGCTATGGCGAACCGAATTCCATTCTGATCGTCTCCAGAAAGGTTCAGTCCGACCCGACCATCGCGCATCTGGGACCGGCGGTCTTTTTCGCCATGCTTGAGGTTATCGTTGACCGCTGCGCCGACGAAATGGAGGCGGCTTCCAGCGAGTTCGACCAACTTTCCGTCGAAGTTTTCGAGTTCGGTCTCAACACCCGCAAGACTGACAGCTATCAGGTCGCCATCAAGCGTGTCGGGCGTATCGGGCTTCACGTCGCGAAGATGCACGATGTCTGCACCAGCCTGTCACGGACGCTGCTTTTCCTGAGCACCCATGCAAAGCGGCTCGGCCTTTCGGAAGAGCAATCCGTCGATTGCAAGATGTACGGCCGAGACATTCATTCCATCAAGGAACATGGCGACGCGCTGGACAGCAAGCTGAACTTCCTGCTCGATGCCACAGTCGGCCTGGTAACGCTCGAGCAAAACCAGATCGCGAAGATCTTCACGGTGCTGGGGCTGATTTTCCTGCCCCCCACGCTGATTGCCTCGATTTACGGCATGAACTTCGCAAACATGCCGGAGCTGCACTGGGAAAAGGGGTTCCTGTTTTCCATCAGCCTCATGCTTGTCTCCGTCATCGTGACCTTCGCATTCTTCCGCTGGAAACGGCTTCTCTAGAGCGTGTCGTGTTCAAGCGGCATGCTTTCATCTAAGGATAGAGTCGTTCTTTGGACCATGGCTGATCCGGCACGGTGCGGGTGAACAGGACACGGTCATGCAGGCGGAACGACCTGTCATGCCAGAATTCGATCGAAGTCGGAGCGAGACGCATGCCGGACCAGTGATCGGGCCTTGGAATCTCGCTGACGCCGAATTTCGCGGTATATCTTGCGACTTCCTTTTCCAGCGCGAATCGGCTTTCCAGAGGCCGGGACTGTTTCGAGGCCCATGCGCCTATCCGGCTGCCGCGCGGCCGGGTGCGGTAGTATTCGTCAGCTTCCTCATCTGAGACCTGAGACACAGGTCCACGGATGCGGACCTGGCGACGCAGGGACTTCCAGTGAAAGCACATGGCCGCCTTGCCGGCGGACAGAAGTTCCTGTCCCTTGGCGCTTTCGAAATTCGTGTAAAACACGAACCCGCGCTCATCGACTTCCTTCAGCAGCACCATCCGCACGTTCGGCAGGCCCGTCTCGTCGACCGTGGCCAGGGAAAGCGCGTTCGGGTCGTTCTGCTCCGAGGTCTTGGCGTCCTCAAACCATTCACGAAAAAGATCAAATGGGTTCTTGACCTCCGTGAAGTCACCTTTTGTTAATTCTTCGCGGGGATGTTTGAGATCTGTCATTTGTAACCTGTCGAGGGACGTAGCGGCCTCAATCGCGGCAAGGAACAGCCGGGCCCGGGAGCTGTCTGAAGATGTTTAGTATGCGTTCATATACTGCCGGCAACATCAAGATCCAACTTTTTGTGGCGATTCTGGTCATCTTTGGCCAGGCGCTTGGCGGCTGCAGCATGGTCTCCATGCCGATGGGCAGCAACAACATCGATTCCCCTACCCTCCTGACAGGCTCCATCGGGTCTTCCTCGGATGTCGCCTATGCCGACATCAATGACGACGACCGCCAGATCATTGCCGAAAACCTGGACGCCATCGGGCCGGAACTTGCGGCGGGCAACACCGCGGAAGACCTCACCCTGCCCTGGTTGAATGCCGTCAGCGGAAATTCCGGAACCTTGTCGAAACTCGAAACGGCCAGCCTCGGCGACACCGGTTGCCTGTCCTTCGAGACCACGGCGAACACCATTGCCGGGATCAAGCTTTATTCCGGCACCGCCTGCCGCGACGTGGCTCAGAAGTTCGCCGTCACGACGCTTTCCGTCTCGGACGCTTGAAGCGGCTGGAAAAGCGGCTAAAAACATGCTGTCCTTGAACTTGGGGACAATGCAAAAGAGTCTTGATAATGACCCATCTGATGGCCCATTTCCGTCCGCCGGCCAGGCGCATCGCGCCGCGCGGTCTTGTCGACAGTGCGAACGGTGCAACAAAGTCCGGCACATGGATGCGGGGCATCAAGCTCGGTCAAATGAATCATAATCAACACTCTTTGGTATCAGGCTCTGGTTTTTTTCCGGTTTCAGTCCGATATAAGGTACAAGTCCTGTCGGGTGAGACCTCGGACAACCGCACACCTGGGAAGATGGCCTCTTGTTCTCTGCGGGTATGCGTGAGGCGGCCTCCCGGACAATCTTGGAAACCTGGTAAGACGAATGCGTGATCCCTACAGCGTTCTCGGCGTGGCGAAATCCGCCAGCGAGAGCGACATCAAGAAGGCCTTCAGAAAACTGGCCAAAAAATACCACCCGGATCAGAACAAGGACGATCCGGGGGCGCAGCAGCGTTTTGCCGAAGCGAACCAGGCCTATGAAATCATCGGCGACAAGGAAAAGCGCGCCCAGTTCGACCGCGGCGAGATCGACGCGGAAGGCAAGCAGCGCTTCCAGGCGCATGGATTCGACGGCTTCGAGGGCGCCGGCGCTGCGGGCGGGGCGCGTGGCTTCAAGTCAACCGGCGGCGGCGGCAGTTTCGACGACATCCTGAACGACATCTTCGGCGGTTTCGGCGGTGGCCGGGCGCGCTCCGGTCCGGGTGCCGGCGCCGGCCCGGGTGCAGGTGCCGGGTTCACCGGCGCGCGTACCAAGGCCCCTCCGAAATCCAAAGGCAGGAATGCGGAAATCGTCGCCCGGGTGTCCCTGGAAGACATGGTCAACTCCGGCAAGACGCAGGTGACGCTGCCAAGCGGCAAGACCGTCAACGTCACCCTGCCCAAGGGGGTGGAGGAAGGCGAGAAAATCCGGCTGAAAGGCCAGGGCTATCCCGGCGAGAACGGCGGTCCGGCCGGGGATGTGATGGTCGAAATCCGCTTCCGGCCGCACAAGCTGTTTGAAGTGAAAGGCTCGGATCTGCATCTGGACCTGCCGCTCACCCTGTATGAAGCGGTGCTGGGTGCCAAGGTGAGGACGCCGACGCTTTCCGGCGCTGTCAACCTGACGATTCCGGCCAATTCCTCCAGCGGCAAGATCATGCGGCTGAAGGGCAAGGGCCTGCCGACCAAGACCGGCGGCCATGGAGACCTTCTTGTCAAGCTGCAGATCGTCATGTCGCCGAACAGCGACGACGAGTTGGAGACACTGATGAAGGCCTGGAAGGAAATCACTCCCTACCGTGCCCGCGGTCCCGAGTTCGACTAGAGCATGCCGCATTAAACTGAAATCAGGAAACCGCCCGACCGCAGTTGCCAGACAAACGCTGCCTCGGGCGTCCTCCTGAATTCATGAATCAACTCAAACGCAAAATGCCATGGACATCATGTTCCGGTATCAAAACCCTGTGTCCGAGTGCCGCCCCGGGGCGGCACCTGTCTGATTGAACCCGATTGCCCCGGACAGCTACTGCAGTTCCGCAAGGAGCTCTTCCAAAAGCTCCATACCTTTGCCCCAGCCCTTGTCCAGACCACTGATAGCGCCTTTGAAACAGGCAATTTCAGCATCGGTTGCCTCATGGGGCGTCCAGACCAGCCGGACGTCGGTGTTCTCGCCCGCCACCAGAAACGTCACGGTTGTCATCAATACGCGCGGCCAGTCGGGCATCATCGAATTCGCGGCTACATTCCAGTCCGCGTCAGCTACCGAATGCAGCCAGACCAGTTTTTCCGGTGGAAGGACCTCCGTGTACTCGACCCGCTGATAATGCGAGCCGCCACCCATTTTCATCTCGTTGAGCCAAAGGCCGCCCGGTCGGACATCCAGCTTGTGGATGATTGTCTCGACACCCGGGCCATACCAGCGTGCGAGCAGGTCCGCCTCCGTCCAGCTTCTCCAGACAAGGTTGCGTGGTGCCTTGAAACGTCTTTCAAGTATGAACTCCGGCAAAGCCACTTTGCTTCTCCCTAAAAATCCGTGTTTTTCAATTCTCTCAAGAGATCATCGAGCTGATCGAAGCTCGACGACCAGAACCGGCTGAACTCTTCGAGCCAGGCTATGGCGCTTTTCATCGGTGCTGCGTTCAGTCGGGCGGGTCTGCGTTGCCGGTCTGAAGCCCGTGTGATCAAACCGGCCCTTTCCAGAACCTTCAGATGCTTCGAAACCGCCGGCTGGCTCATTTCAAAAGGTGCCGCAAGCTCGTTGACCGACGCTTCGCCTGCCGCAAGCCGCGTCAAGATCTGCCTGCGCGTCGGATCGGCAAGCGCTGAAAAAACAGCATCGAGGTCGATCCGTGCATTTTCATAACCAACTTGTTCCATAACCAATCAGTTATATTAGTTCTCCTTAAGGCGCAAGTTTTCTTCTTGTGTGAGATAATATCTTTTTATATAACTTGTTATATTAATGGAGACTCGCATGGTTGAAGATGTCGTCCGTTCGCTCGGCTATGCCACGCTTGGCAGCCGGTTGAAGCGGATCGGGGAGAAGCTGCAGGCGCAGACGCAGGAGTTGACGGAGGTGCTGGCGGGCACAGATCTGCCGACACCGCACAATCCTGTTCTGGCGGCGCTGGACCTGCACGGTCCCCTGAGCATCGGCGATCTGACGAGAGCTTTGGGGCAGAGCCAGCCGGGGGTGACCCGGATGGTCAACAGGATGAAATCGGATGGCCTCGTCGAAGCACGGCCCGACGAAAAGGACGGACGGGTTAGCCGGATTTCGCTGACGGACGCGGGCACTCGCCTGGTAGCGCATTTGCAGTCGACGCTCTGGCCCGCTGCCTTTATCGCCGTGCAGGACGCCTGCGCGGCGCTCGAAGGGCCGTTGCTGGATCAGCTTGCCCAGTTGGAAGACGCGCTTGCGGACAAGCCTCTTTCCCGGCGGAAACCGGATGAACCGCTGCCTCCCTGGAACACGCTTAGCCGGGCTCCTGAGAAAGAGCGATGATCTGGTGTATCCAAAACGGCTGGACCACACCGGAAAATGCCCGGACCTCTCGTCAGATCCGGGACCACATAAAGCGCGTGGCACTATGAGTTCGAACACAAGCGTTCCCTAGGGTGAACCCGATGACACAGATTTTCAACCGCTCCGTCTGGTCCGCCTTGACGACGAGACAGAGCGCTTTTTCGCGCGGCGGCGATCTGGCCAAGAGGTTCGATCCCGCTGTCTCGCCCTTCGCGGCGTCCAAGGACAACTCCCATCAGGCGCTCGAGGCACTGGCTGACCTGATCGCCCCCGGAGAGGATCACGTTTATCTGCTGCAGGCCGAGGATATCGCCCTGCCCGATGCGCTGGACGCGGAAGTGGCAGCGCGTGGTGTCCTTATGACGGAGCGGCGCTCCGGACCGGATGCAGAAACGCAGGACCGCATTGTCCCGCTGACCGCCAACGATATTCCGGAGATGGTTGCCCTTGCAGACCTGACCAAGCCCGGCCCCTTCACCGCCCGGACGCCTGAACTCGGGCGGTTCTGGGGCGTGAAGCACGAGGGGCGGCTGGCGGCCATGGCAGGAACCCGTTTGAATGTGAGCGGGTTCACCGAGGTCAGCGGCATCTGCACCCATCCAGATTTTCGTGGGCGCGGACTTGCTTCCAAGCTTTCCCGCCACGTCGCCGCTGAAATCCGGGCGCGCGGTGACACACCCTTCCTGCATGCCTATGCAGACAATCACGGTGCGATAACGCTTTACCGCAAACTCGGCTTTGAAATCCTCAGAGAGGTGAATGTCGCGGTCGTGCGGCGGCGATAGGCCTTCTCGTTTCCGGAAGGTTTCCAAAGCTACAGATTGACCTCAAATCCGCACCAAATCGTGCCTCTGGAGCCGCCACTCCGGTCTTCAAGAACCGGTTTGAACCCTCTGGCCGCCCAGAACTTCAGTCCGCCGTCGTTCACGGCGCTCACACCTGCATGCACCGTGGTGACGCCTTCGGCTCCCGCCGCCGCGAGCCAGGCCTGCAAAAGACGTGAGCCGATGCCCCTGCCCTGGGCGCGGGGATGCAGGTTCATGTGAATATGCGCAGGGTAAAGGCGCACGATTTCGTCCGGTACAGACTTGAGATGATGGATCATCCAGGAACGGACCTCGTCTGGCGACCAATCTGCCCGGTCCCCTTCCGGCTCGGCGTATCTTTCACGCAGTTCCGGCCACCAGTCCGTCTCCAAGCGGCGTTCGAAACCTCGGGTATCGGCCGCGCCGACCGCATATCCGGCAACGCCTTGCAAATCTTCTGCGACAACCGCAATCGCCCCCTTCAGCGCCACATAGGGCGCGGCGTAAATCGCGCCGATCAGGCCGGGATCCTTATAAAGGGATGAGGCGTCCTTGCCGGCGTCCCCAGTCAACAGACAGATAGAATTGACTGCGTCCAAATCGCGGGGCTGAGCACGACGGATCTCCACTGGCTCCACCGAAAGTGCCATCACCAGTCCTTCAGCCCGTACCACCAATAGGCCCCCTGCAGGTAAAGCTTGCGCAGGGCCGGGAGCGGGAACTTCTTGAATGGGCGCAGCAAGGGTGACGGCAGATCCTGCGGCCGCAGCGTGCCCATGATCAGGCCGGCGACTTTCTCGCCGGAGATCGAGGCCATGGCGATGCCGCTGCCGTGCCAGCCCATTGCGGCATAAAGGCCAGCCGCACCCGGAACCTCGCCGACGAAGGGCGTCAGCGTGCGGGCAAGGCAGACATGCCCGTACCAGCTGAAGTCCGCTTCCACATGCGCCCAGGCCGGGAACATGGTTTCGAAATCGGTGCGCGCGCGGTTTTGCATGGCCGCCAGCGCCGCGGCATTCTCGAAAAGTCCGCCACGGGTTCCAAACAGGAACCGCCCGTCCGGCAGAAGCCGGAAATAATGCAGGAGCGTGCGGGTGTCGGCCGCCATCGTTTCCGATGTCCAACCCTGGGCTGCCAACTCGCCCTTGGTCAACGGGCGGGTGACACGGATCGACGACATCACCGGCAGCGTGCGGCCGTGTATCCACCTGGGAACATCTTCACGTGCGTAGCCGTTTCCCGCCAGAACCACTTTCCGGGCGCGGACAAATCCATGTTCGGTCTCAAGGCGCCAGCGGTCGCCATCACGGCTCAGGGAGGTCACGGGCGACTTGCCGAAGATCTTGCCACCGCTCTTGCGCACCCGGTCCGCAAGCGCCTGGACGTAGATCATCGGGTTCAGGGCAAAGCCGTAGGGCACATGCAGGCCGCCATGAAAATTGGGGCCGCCATAGCCCTCGCCAGCCAGTTCGTCCCTTGCAAGGAACCGCGCCTTGATACCGAAGGTTTTCATGAGAAAATCGACGTCCGAGCGCAGGCCCACGGCATCTTTCGGGCGATGGGCAAGGAAGATCTCGCCTTTTGAATGGCGCTCGGCATCCACACCCCAGCTGTCGAGCCGTTGAGCTACGAGATTGACCCCTGCCACCTGATAGGCAACGAACTTGCGGGCTTCATCGAGCCCGAATTTGCGAAGCAACTGATGTTCGTTGAGCTTGGTGCCACCCATGCAGCAAAACCCGCCATTGCGGCCCGAAGCCCCATAGCCGACGTGTTCGGCTTCCAGAACACAGACCGAGACGCCCGCCTCCGCAAGTTTCAATGCAGCGCTCAATCCCGCATAGCCGCCGCCGATCACGGCAACATCGAACAGCGCATTGCCGATCAGTTGCCGATCGGCGCGCGGCTGGGGAATGCTGGCTTCCCAGTAGCTGCCAATCGTCTGGCGTGTTTCCGATTGAGTCTGCTGCATCAGGTCATGGCCCCATGGACGAGAAGAGAACGGTGTTGAAATCGGAGACTGCAGGCAGGGAAAGTGCCGACAGCACAGCCTCCCGTCGGCCGGGACAATCCGGATATGGAAGACATGTGTCCTTCCATATCCTTCCGATCAGATTTGTTGGCCCTTTCCCCATCCGGCTAACATTGGTAAAATGACCTATTTTTCCTGCGCTTTCGTTTCCCCTGTAAGCGCAAATCGTTTCAAACCGTCTCGATTTCATTGTCAGCGCCATAACCTAATTGTCCAAAGACTCTAGACCCCAAGCCTGTCGCGCAACGAGAACCACGTCATTGCCAGAACAAGCAGTGGAAAGCGGAGACGGTCGCCTCCCGGGAACGCCGGAATGTCAAGTTTTTCAAACACGTCGAACCGGCCGGCTTTTCCGGCAACCGCATCCGCCAGGATCTGTCCTCCAAGCGTGGCCATGGCAACCCCATGGCCGGAATAGCCGGATGCCGTCAGCACATTGGAGGCGGGCCGCGCGAAATAGGGCATGCGTTTTGGCGTGATCGCCAGGGTCCCGCCCCAGCCGTAGTCGATCGCCGCATCTTCAAGCTGCGGGAAGATCTCCAGCATTGGCCTGCGCACAAAGGACCTGATGTCCTCGGGGAACCGGTAGCCGTAGTTTTCGCCCCCTCCGAACAACAGACGGCGGTCGGCGGAAAGACGGAAATAGTTGATGACGAACTTGCTGTCCGCGACAGCGACATTGTTGCGGATGATCTCCGCCGCTTCTCCTTCCGAGAACGGCTCCGTCGCGACAATGAAATTGTTGATGGGCATCACATGTGCGGCCGTTCGCCGTTCGAGCCGACCGAGATACCCGTTGCAGGCCAGGATCAGGTGGTCGGCACGGACTTCACCGTCCTCGGTCTTTACCGTGACGCGGCCCTGCCCCTGCCCTTCAATGCCCGTGACCCGGGTCTCCTCGAACAGCGTCGCACCGGCGCTTTCCGCCGCCCTGCCGAGCCCAAGCGCAAAATTGAGCGGATGAAGATGCCCGGCGCCCATGTCGAGCGAGCCGCCGAAGTACCGCGGGCTACCCACATGCTCGCCAATCTCGTCGCCGTCTATGAAGCGGATGTGCTCATACCCGTAGGCAAGATGCAGATGCTCGACATAGTCCCGGCTGTCCTCGACAAACTTCCTGCGGTGATCGGCATGCAGAATGCCGGGAGTGTAATCGCAGTCGATTTCATGGGTGGCGATAAGGCGCTTTACCAGCGCCTTGGATTCTTCGGCAAGCTCCCACAAGAGTTTCGCATGCGCCTTGCCGTGACGCGCCTCCAGAACCGTCTGTTCGACCCGCTGCCCGGAACCGACCTGTCCACCGTTGCGGCCCGAGGCACCCCAGCCGATCCTGTTGGCTTCCAGCAGGATGACGTTCAATCCGTGCGCGGCCAGATGCAGTGCCGCCGACAGGCCTGTGTAACCGCCGCCGACGACACAGACGTCGCAACTTTGCGGTCCGTGCAGAGGCGGATGCGATGTCGTCCAGTTAGCGGTGGCCGCGTAATAGGACGGTGCATGCCGGCCGGGAGCATCGTTCGCCGTCAGGAGATCAAGTGCTGTGAGCATGTCCGATCACCGGCTCCTATGGATCCATTCTGCAATAGAGTTGATATGTTGCCCCACCAGAAGGTACACCTTCCATTGTTCACAATTGAGTTTCAAGGTGAAATCGGTTCACGACGGGCAGGTTTTTGCCTGATTTTGCAACATCTTGCATCTCTCCCAGCGTCAGCTCCGGAGCGATGCCGCCCACTTGATCCGAAAGGAAGGCAAAACCGTGTTAGGCCCCGTTGAACATCCCTGGTTCGATCCGCTGTGGAGACGCTACCTGCTTGTTGCCGTGTGCGCCGCCTGGACAGGCGTGGAGTATTATTTCGGCAGCACCACATGGTTTTATGTGACGCTGGGCATCACGGTTTATGCGGGCTGGTCGTTTCTTTATCATTACAAGAGCCCGGACGACCCTGCGCGAAATCCCAAGCCAGAGACAAATCAGGATGAGGAATGACAATCCGCCTGCCGCAGGATAGTTGTTCGATTTTGCTCCCTCTTCAGCCTGCCGTCTGCCGCACTCATCTTTCATTCCTGCCGCCACAATCGCGTTCCCGGGACGCTCCGGCTTGACCGGACGTCTGTTCAGATGACGCCTTAATTCCAGTGAAGTCGGTCAGACCTTCATTTCGCGGATCATCCAGTCGCAGAAAACCTGGGCATCGGGGCTGAGGCCCTGGCGTGGGCCGGAGGTGACGAGAAAATAGCTGTGCCGGCTCTTGATCTTCCTGGGAGACGACCTGATCAACCGCCCATCCTCCAGATAAGGCTGTGCGAGAGTTTCCAGCACCAGCGCATGACCGTGGCCTCGGGCGGCCAGTTCCAGTGCCGACAGGCTCTGGTCCACCTGAAGTCCGGTGCGCGGAGGAACCGGGTGCGCGTAGCTGCGAAAGAAGCTCTCCCACGTATCGACAACACCCATGATGTCCAGACGGGTGGCTCCGGCGAGAACGTCCAGATCCCTTTGGCCGGGGTCGAGCGCCAGGTCCGGATGACAGACCGGGACGATGGGATCGTTGAGCAGAAATTCCACCGACCCGTCTGTCCAGGCGCCGTCACCGAAGCGTACGTCGATGTCGAACAGGTCCGGATTGAGAACCTCCGCCCAGGACGCCGAGATCATCTGAAGGTCGATTTCCGGATACGCCTCCTGAAAGGCCTTCAGGCGCGGGATCATCCACAACTGGCAGAAGCTGTTCAGGCAGCGGAAGCGGACCGGTTTTCTGTCCCGTTCTCCGAAAACGGAAACCGTGGCGATGGACAGGTCGGAGAAGGCCTTTTCGACGCTCGGCAGGTAGGTCTGCCCAAGCCGTGTCAAAACCACTTCCCGGTGCACCCGGCCGAAGAGCGGATAACCGAGATGCTGCTCGAGCTGGCGCACCTGGTAACTGACTGCGGCCGGAGTGATCAGCAGTTCTTCAGCGGCCCGGGTGAAATTTCCCAGACGCGCGGCCGCCTCGAAAGAGCGCAACCAGGAAAGCGGGGGCAGATTATAGGCCATGCCGGTGTCTCCGTTGGCGTATTCTTCCACTGTGATCCAATGGCGAGCGATCAAATCATCGTTTTATAAACAGGACCCTCTTTCAAATTTTTTCAATACTATGTCAAAAAATTATTCGTTTCAGATTTTTCAGATCTTGCCGGAAACTTGTGCCCACGAACAGGCATCACGGCAGTGCGGCGCATGGAAACAGTCGATTACATCATTGTGGGAGCAGGGTCCGCCGGATGTATCCTGGCAGAGCGGTTGAGCGCAGATCCCCAGACCAGCGTTCTGCTGCTGGAAGCTGGCGGACCGGATTCCTCTCCCTGGGTGTCCCTGCCGCTCGGCTATGGCAAGCTCAATGCCGACCCGAAGCGGACCTGGCGTTTCATGACCGAGACGGACCAGGAGTTGGGTGGACGCAGTATCTGCTGGCCGCGCGGCCGTCTGCTGGGCGGCTCCGGATCCATCAACGCCATGGTCTATTGCCGCGGTCTTCCCGGCGATTTCGAGGACTGGGAAAGATCCGGTGCTGTCGGCTGGAACTGGCGGGACGTCAAATCCACCTTCGAACGGCTTGAAACCAAGGTGGGGCCGCTCGGTGAGAAACAGGGGAACGGACCCATCCATGTTCAGAACATCACCAATCAGATCCACAGGGTAAACCGGCACTTTCGTGCCGCAGTCATGGAAGTCGGCCTGCCCTGGTCGGACGATTTCAACGGCGACAATCCCGAAGGCGGCGGCATCTACCAGATCAACACCCGCAATGGCCGGCGCTGCTCGTCCGCGCGTGCCTTCCTGCGTCCTGCCCTTGCCCGCCGCAACCTCGCCCTGCGCATGAATGCCCAGGCCAGACGCATCCTGTTTGACGGACTGACCGCGCATGGGGTCGAGCTGGTCAGCGGCGAGACAGTCTTCGCCCGGCGCGAGGTTATCCTGTCAGCGGGGGCAATCGGGTCACCGCAGCTGTTGCAGGTTTCCGGCATCGGTCCGGGCGCGTTGCTCAGCGGTCTGGGCATTCCCGTGATCCACGACAACAGGAATGTCGGCGGCAATCTGCAGGATCATCTCGCCGCGAATTTCACCTTCCGCGCCCGCGAGGCAACGCTCAATGCGGTATTGCGCCCCCTGTTCGGGCAGGCACTCGCGGCCCTGCAATACGCGGCAACACGCAAGGGGCCACTGTCGCTGTCGGTGAACCAGTGCGGCGGTTTTCTGAGATCGCGCCGGGAGCTAGACCGGCCAGACCAGCAGCTTTACTTCAATCCGATCAGCTACCGCCTGACGCCCTATCGAAACACGACACGGTTTACGATCGATCCGTTCAACGGCTTCATCATCTGCGCACAGCCTGCCCGGCCGACCAGCCGGGGGCGCATCGACATCAAGAGCGCCGACAGCACGATTGCACCGGCGATCCGTCCGAATTCCCTCGCCACGGAAGAGGACCGGCGAACCGTTATCGACGGCGGCAGACTGTGCCAGAAGCTGATGTCCAGCAATGCCCTGAGCAAGCTGGCAGAGAACTCCGTCGCACCGCACCTGAACGAATTGGACGACGATGGCATCCTGGCGGATTTCCGGGCTCGTGCAAGCACGGTCTTCCATCCGGTTTCCACCTGCCGCATGGGCGAGAACCGCGGGACCACCGTCGTCAGCAGCCGGTTGAAAGTCCACGGCGTCGATGGCCTTCGCGTTGTCGATGCTTCCGCTTTTCCGAATATCACTTCGGGCAATACCAACGCCCCGACCATGATGCTGGCCCTCAAGGGGGCCGATCTCATTCTCGAAGACCAAAGACGGAACATGCAATGACTGTCCAGGATATCGTACAGGACTACCTGAAGACGGGAATGCTGGTGTCGCTGCCCGATGGCCACTTCATAGACGGCAGGTTCACCGCCGCATCCGACCGCAAGATGGAAAGCTTCGATCCGGGCCGCGCGGAAGTCTTCGCTGAATTTTCCCTCGGCCGGGAGGCCGACATGGACCGGGCGATCGCGGCTGCCGAAAAGGCGGCGAAACACTGGCGCCATGTCGCTCCCGCCGAACGCTGCCGCATCCTGAACACCGTCGCCCGTGTCCTCTGGGAAAACGCCGACCGGCTTTCGGTCATCGAGGTGGTCGACAGCGGCAAGACCCTCGCGGAGGCCTCCGGCGACGTTCAGGCATCGGCACGCCTGTTCGAATATTACGCCGGCGCCGCCGACAAGCTCGATGGCCGGTCGGTCAATCTGGGGTCTGCCTACACCGCGTTCACCATGCGCGAACCGGTCGGAGTAACAGGGCACATCATTCCCTGGAACTATCCCACCTCGACCTTCGCGCGCGGTGTCGCCCCCGCTCTGGCCGCCGGCTGTTCCGTCGTGGCAAAACCCGCCGAAACCACTCCGTTCACAGCGCTGGTGATGGCGCAGCTGCTGTCCGAAGCCGGCGTGCCGGACGGGTTGGTGAATGTGGTGACCGGTCTTGGGACCGATGTTGGCGCGAAAATGGCGCAGGACCCGCGCATCAAGCAGCTCACTTTCACGGGCTCCGTTGCGACGGGGGTTCATGTCGCGCAGATGACAACACCAAACGTGACCCGCCTGACGCTGGAACTTGGCGGCAAGTCGCCGCTGCTCGCCTTTCAGGATGCCGATCCGGACAAGGTTGCCGATGGCGCCTATTGGGCGATTTTCTCCAACTCGGGCCAGATCTGCTCCGCCGGATCGCGTCTCATCCTGCACAAATCGATCCGAGACGAGGTTCTTGCAATTCTCGCGGAACGGGCACGAAAGATCAAAACGGCGCACGGCCTGACGGCTCCCGATATGGGAGCGATCAACTCGGACCTGCATCTGTCCCGCATCAAGGCTCATGTGGATGCGGCAAAAGCCAGAGGCGCCAATATCCTCACCGGCGGAGACGTCACCACCGACGCGGACACCGGCAAGGGCTGGTTCTTCCAGCCGACCATCATCGCGGACCTTCAGCCTGACGATCCGGCTGTGCAGGAAGAAATCTTCGGTCCGGTGCTCGCAGTGCAGAACTTCGAAACCGAAGAAGAAGCCGTCGCCCTTGCCAACGGCACGGAGTTCGGTCTGGTGGCCAGCGTCTACACATCCGATGTTGGCCGGTCGATGCGTATTGCCTCGGCCCTCGACTGCGGCCAGGTTTCGGTCAACGACTATTGGGCAGGCGGACTGGAACTGCCTTTCGGTGGCAACAAGAAATCCGGTTACGGACGCGAAAAAGGCTGGGAAGGCCTGGACGCATATACCAAGGTGAAATCGATCACCATCAGCAACGCAAGCTAAACGGTTCCAAATGAAACTCGACCAAATCGAGACATTCGTCGTTGAAAATGCTCCGCCACGCCATGGCGGCCGCTATTTCATCTTCGTCAAGCTGGTGACTGCCTGCGGCATCACCGGCTACGGCGAAATCTACAACGCCACCTTCGGCCCGCATCTGGTGGCCGACATGGCGAAGGATGTTTTCCAGCGCCAGTTCGAAGGCGCGGATCCGCATCATATCGAGAAACTCTGGCACAAAACCTATGGCGCCGGTTATACGCTGCGCCCGGATGTCACCGTCATGGGTGTGCTGTCCGGACTGGAAATGGCCTGCTGGGACATTATCGGCAAGGCGGCGGGCAAACCGGCCTACGAGTTGCTTGGCGGCAAGGTGCACGAGAGGCTGCGCACCTATACCTATCTCTACCCTGCGGAAGGCGACGTCTATCCGGACCCTGCCCTGCCGAATGTCTATAACGATCCGGACATGGCCGCCGAAGTGGCCGTCAAAGCCGTCGAGCAGGGTTTCACGGCGGTCAAGTTCGACCCGGCCGGGGCCTACACCATCTATGACGGTCATCAGCCGAGCCTGGAGGACCTGGACCGTTCGGAAGGTTTCTGCCGCGCCATCCGCGAAGCCGTCGGGACAAGAGCCGACCTGTTGTTCGGCACTCACGGCCAGTTCACGGTCTCCGGCGCAAAGCGCATGGCCCGCCGGCTGGAAGCCTATGATCCGCTGTGGTTCGAAGAGCCCATTCCGCCCGAACGACCTGAAGACATGGCGGAAGTTGCCCGCTTCACCTCCATTCCCGTTGCGACCGGTGAACGGCTTTGCACCAAATACGAGTTCTCCAGGGTTCTGGAAACCGGAGCAGCGGCCATTCTCCAGATGAACCTCGGCCGGGTCGGCGGGCTGCTGGAGGGCAAGAAGATCGCGTCGATGGCCGAATGCCGTTCCGCGCAGATCGCGCCGCATCTCTACTGCGGTCCATTGGTTGCCCTTGCGAACATCCAGCTGGCGACCTGCAGCCCGAACTTCCTGGTGCTGGAGTCGATCCGCCGCTTCGACGGCTTCTATGCCGATCTTCTGAAAACGCCGATCCGCTGGGAAGACGGCTACGTCATCCCCTCAGGTGAACCGGGCCTTGGCCACGACTTCAACGAGGAGATCGCGAAGGCCAATCCGTACACGGGCAACGAGTTGCACCTCGGGCTTCAGGAGCGGCCGGCTCTTCCGCTTTAGGGTGAGAGGCGGCAGAAATGCTGCCCTTTCACGCGACCTCGCTGACGGGGCCGATTTTACAGACCTCCGGAGGGTTGTTTTCTTCGGACCGGTCCGTCGCGAGCCTGGCGACCAGAGAGCGGATGTCGTCGACAGGCATTGGTTTGCCGAAGAGAAAGCCCTGCACTTCATTGCAGCCTTGCGCGGCCAGAAGGCCAAGGTGCTCTTCGGTTTCCACGCCCTCGGCGAGCACCGGGATATCAAGGCTTTCCGCCAGGATAATCGTCGCCTTCACGATGGCGTCGGATTGCCGGTTGCTGCCCAGATCCTTCACGAATTCGCGGTCGATCTTGATCTTGTCGAACGGGAAGGCCTGCAGGGTCGCCAGCGAGGAGTATCCGGTTCCATAGTCGTCCATAACGATACGCACACCGAGGCGCTTAAGCTGGTGAATGATCTGCAGGGCGTGTGCAGTGTCGGCAATGATGCCGGTCTCCGTAATCTCCAGTTCAAGCCGCGCCGGATCCAGTCCGCTGCGTTCAAGCGTCCGTTCCACAAAACCCGGAAATTTGCTGTCGGAGAGCTGCACCTGGGCGATATTCACGGCGATCTTGAGGGGCTCCGGCCAGGCAGCAGCCTCATGGCAGGCGGTGCGGAGGACCCAGGTGCCAATTTCGAGAATCAGTCCGGTTTCCTCGGCAATCGGAATGAATTGCGAGGGTGACACCTTTCCACGCTTTGGATGGTTCCAGCGCAACAAGACCTCGGTCCCGGTAACGGCCCGTGTCGCGACGTCGTTCTGAAGCTGATAATAGAGCTCGAACTCATCATTTTTGAGCGCATTGCGCAGATCCATGGCAAGGGCGCTGCGGTCGCGGATCTGCTGATCCTTGTCCTCATTGTAACAAAGGGCGGTATTTTCGCCCTCCTCCTTGGCGCGGCGCATCGCGCGCTCGGCCGCATCGAGAAGCTGAACCCCGCTGGAACCGTGGTCCGGATAAAGAGCATATCCAACATTGCAGCCAACACGGATATCCTTGCCGCGCCACGTCATGGGCTGCGATACCAACTTCTGCACCCGTTTGCAGAATTCGAGTACATAGCCTCGATTGTAAGAGGGTTTTCCGACAATGACGAATTCATCGCCGCTGAGCCTGGCAACATACTCGCCCTGTTCCAGGTGCTCGGACAGACATTTTGCGACGTGACGTAAAAATGCGTCCCCGCCGGAGTAGCCGAGAACCTCGTTCACTTCCTTGAATCTGGTCAGATTGCAGCTCATCACGACAATGCGTGCGTTGTCATTTGTGACCCCGGACAGGGCCGCGTCCAGATATCTGTCGAGAGCCCCCCGGTTGGGCAGCCCGGTCATGGGGTCGTGATGAGCCACGTGATGCAGCTTGTTGTCGGTATCCTGCGCATTTGCGGAATCGATCGAATACGTAATCATCGCCGACAGCATGAGAACGCCCATAGTGAAAACAATGGCTATTCCGACAAGCCTGTTGGAGACGAGATCGCTGGTGCTGGCGTCCAGACGCAATGGCGTGATATCCACGCCGGCCATGGAAACAAAATGCAGGCCGGACACCGCGAGGATGAAGCTGAGCACGGCGCCATATTTGCAATAACGTGTCGCCGGCCGCACCACTCGGTTGGTCACCAGCATTCCGAAGACACAGGCAAGGACGACCGAGGCGGCCACATACGACAGGGAAACCGTCAGGATCCCGGACACCTTCATCGCCTCGATGCCAATGAAATGCATGACCACGATGGACGCTCCGAGAACCAGCCCGCCAACCTCGATCAGTATCGATCTTCGCGTAACGCTGCTGATCAGCAGTCCGGCGGTGGCGCCGCACACGGCGACCACCAGCGACATCACCGTCAACCCGAGATCATACCCCAGTATGAACGGGCTTTCATAGGCGATCATCGCGAGAAAATGCGTACTCCAGATTGTTCCGCCCGCGATCAGACCGGAAAGAAGCAGCCACAGATACTTGAGACTACCATGCGTCCGGCGTACTCTTGCGAATAGCCGCATGGTCAGAACTGAGCCGACCGTCAAAATTATTACCGCCAGCAGAACAAACAGCGGATCATGTTCGAAAGCGATACATGAAAGAACAGTCAGCATCTCTTACTCCAGAAGACACAAAATACCTCCTTTCCCTGGAGAATTCGTAAAAACACGTGTTTGAAACACAGTATCAATAATGAAAAGTTACCCACCCTAATCCGTTGAAATAAATATCGTATCGGCGCGATTTCACACTTATTCCGGTAAACGATATTTATCTCAATTTTTAGGTGTTCATCTTTCGCGTTTCAACACCCACTCCCAGCTCACCCGGCAGCCCGCAAATGCCCCGGGCTGTAGCGCCATGCGGCGCTCGAAGGGCCCGGGCGCATGCCGCGCCGGCCCTCATGCAGCCGTCTTCGCCTTGAATTCGATCCGGCGGCGGTGGAGGACCGGCTCGGTATAGCCGTTCGGCTGTTTCGTTCCTTCCAGCACCAGCTCACAGGCCGCCTGGAAGGCGACGGAGTCGTCGAAATTCGCGGCCATCGGGCGGTAACCGGGATCTCCGGCATTCTGACCGTCAACCACTGCAGCCATGCGCTTCATGGTCTCCATCACCTGATCCTTGCTGACCACACCGTGATGCAGCCAGTTGGCGATGTGCTGCGAGGAAATTCGCAACGTCGCCCGGTCTTCCATGAGGCCGACATTGTTGATGTCCGGCACTTTGGAGCAGCCGATGCCCTGTTCCACCCAGCGCACGACATATCCCAAAATACCCTGGGCGTTGTTGTCCAGCTCCGCCTGGATATCTTCAGGCGTCCAGTTCGGCCGCTCCGCTATCGGAATGGACAGAATATCCTCCAGTCCGGCGCTTTCGCGGGACTTCAATTCGGCCTGGCGCTGCGCGACGGACACCTTGTGGTAATGCAGGGCATGCAGGGTGGCCGCCGTCGGTGACGGTACCCAGGCCGTATTGGCCCCCGCCATCGGATGGCCGATCTTCTGCTCCAGCATGGCTTCCATCAGGTCCGGCATAGCCCACATGCCCTTGCCGATCTGGGCATGGCCGGGGAGCCCGCAGGCCAGCCCGACATCGACGTTGTTGTTTTCATAAGCGGTGATCCAGGCCGCCGCTTTCATGTCGCCCTTGCGGATCATCGGCCCGGCTTCCATGGAGGTGTGCATCTCATCTCCGGTCCGGTCGAGGAAACCGGTGTTGATGAAGAACACCCGGTCTTTCGCCTGGCGGATGCATTCCTTCAGGTTCACCGTGGTACGGCGTTCCTCGTCCATGATGCCCATCTTGAGCGTATGGCGCGTCATGCCGAGCGCGTCCTCCACCCGATCAAAAATCCGCGATGCGAAAGCCACCTCCTCGGGTCCGTGCATCTTCGGCTTGACGATGTAAACCGAACCTGCGCGGCTGTTGGTTTGCCGGCCCTTCGGTCCGATATCGTGCAGCGCGATCATCGATGTGATCATGGCGTCCAGAAGACCTTCCGGCACTTCGTTGCCGTCCTTGTCCAGCACCGCGTCAATCGTCATGAGGTGGCCGACGTTGCGTACCAGCAGCAGCGAGCGGCCATGGAGCGTCACGGCGCTGCCGCTGGGTCCTGTATAGTGCCGGTCGCCATGCATGCGCCGGGTGACGGTTTTGCCGCCCTTTTCAAACGTCTCTTCCAGATCGCCCTTCATCAGGCCGAGCCAGTTGGTGTAAACGGCCACCTTGTCCTGCGCGTCGACCGCGGCGACAGAATCCTCGCAATCCATGATCGTCGACATGGCGGATTCCAGAACGATATCGGAGATATGGGCCTTGTCGGTGCTGCCGATCGGATGCTGACTGTCGATATTGATTTCCAGATGAAGACCGTTCTTGACCAGCAGGATCTTGTAGGGAGCGCTTGCATCGCCGGAAAAACCTGCGAATTGAGCTTCATCGGCAAGAGAGACGGAACCGGTTTCCGTAGCGATCTGAAGCGCGCCGCTGTTCACGGCCAGTCCGGTGACGCTGGACCAGCTTCCGCTTGTCAGTGGCGCCGCCTCGTCTAGCGCCTTGCGGGCATGCGCGATCACTTCCGCCCCACGCGCTTCATCATATCCGCCGCCCTGCGGCCGGCTGCCCATGGCGTCCGTGCCGTAAAGCGCGTCGTAGAGCGATCCCCAGCGGGAGTTGGCGGCATTCAGAGCGTATCGTGCATTCATCACCGGAACGACAAGCTGGGGACCGGCGACTTCGCCGATTTCCGGATCGACATCGGTGGTCCCGACCTCGAAATCACCCTCATCGGGCACCAGATAGCCGATTTCGCTCAGAAAGGATTTATAGGTCTCCATGTCCGGAGTCCCCGGATTGGCCTTGTGCCAATCGTCGATCCTCGCCTGCAGGGCATCGCGTTTTTCCAGCAGGGCCCGGTTGACCGGAGCCAGATCGTGAACCAGCGCGGAAAGGCTTTTCCAGAAATGATCCTGGTCGACACCTGTCTCCGGCAAGGCTTCGCCGTTGATGAAATCGAAGAGTACCCTTGCGACTTTCAATCCATGGACATCGATCCGGCCGGTCATTCCTGTCTCCCTAAAATCCGTTTGTCTTCAGGGCACGACCCCGAGACCCGTTACGAGCTGCCAGTGTTTTGGGATGAAACCGGGCGGGCGTCAATTGGCCGGGTTCACCCATGACTTTTTCTGTTTTGGAAACAATCCAGGGTATTATCTCCAGAACCCGATCCGTATTTTGAAAAGAAGGCCCTTTCGGTCCCTCCCTTCTTCCAGTACCGATGGCGGCATCAACACCGCTTTTCGCGGAAAGGTTCTTATGCTTTCGATTGCGAGACGACTTGGCGGCCTCGGCTACGGGAACGCCATTCTTATGCTCGGCCTCACCACCCTGTTCTGGGGTGGCAATGCGGTCGCCGGGCGCCTCGTCGTCGGTGAAGTCTCTCCCATGGTGGTGGTTTTCCTGCGCTGGTTCATCGTCGCCGGCATCCTGATGCCGTTGCTGTGGATACGCATCCGCACCGAATGGCCTGTCATGCGGCCCTATCTGCCGCGCATGATTCTGATGGCGGTCTTCGGATTCGTCGGCTTCAATTCCCTGTTCTATATCGCCGCGACCAGTACGACCGCCGTGAATATCGGCATTATCCAGGGATCGATCCCGATCTTCGTTCTTATCGGATCGGTGATCGCCTTCGGCACCCGTGTCAGGGTGCTTCAGATCCTGGGTATCGTTCTCACGCTGGTAGGGGTTACGTTGATCGCCTCCCAGGGCAAACTGGACACATTGCTGGCGCTGGCGATCAACCCGGGCGACGGCGTGATGCTGCTCGCCTGCGTGCTCTATTCAGGCTACACACTCGGCCTCAAGAACAGGCCACAAGTCTCCGGTCTTGCCTTCTTCGCCGTTCTTTCGGCCATATCCGCACTCACCTCCATCCCGGGTCTGACCTTCGAGATGGCCACCGGCGCCGCGCAGTGGCCAACGCTGAAAGGCTGGCTGGTGGTTTTCTACATTGCCCTCTTCCCCTCCTGCCTGGGGCAGATCTTCTTCATGCGCGGTGTGGAAATGATCGGCCCGGCGCGGGCCGGTGTCTTTATCAATCTGGTTCCCATCTTCGCGGCTATCCTTGCGGTCTCGATCCTCGGCGAGCCGTTCAGGTGGCATCACGGCCTCGCCCTTTCCCTGGTTCTGGGCGGTATCTGGCTTTCGGAACGCAAGGCGGCCGGCAGGCCAGACCAGCCTGATCCGGGAAGAGCCGCGTAAAAGCTGCAAGGACGGCACAAATTGCGTCCAGAACCGCAAATTATGCACTCGGCAAACGGTCGCCTTTACGCTTCTTAAGCGGAAATACTGCTATCGCTTGGGAGGCGAAGTGTTCTCAAGATGTGGCTTTGTTTGAAAAGCTGCTCCTGTGAATGGTGGCGGAGCCTTCGAGACACACGGGCTTGACGCACCAAGGCTCCGATCTACAAAATTTCCGCTTTCGCTTCGTCGACTTCGATAGTGGCCCGGTCCGGCGGAATTCAGGAGAGACACATTTGAAATCGCCGCAATCGCAAGGCACGATGGGTTCATGGAAACACCGTTGATTACAGGCGCTTTCGCGCTGCTGCTGATAACAATTTCCCTGCTGCAGCCACTTGCACGGCGGCTCGGGCTTGCCCCCAGCGTCTTACTGGCCACAGTGGGCACGATGATCGGCATTCTGGCGATCTATCTGCGCTATTCGGCCGAAACCAATGTCTTCAATGCCATTGCGGATGTCTTCATCAATCCTCCGCTGGATTCGGAGATGATCCTTTACATCTTTCTGCCGATCCTGCTGTTCCAGACCGCACTGACCCTGGACATCCGCCGGATCTTGGAGGACATCGGCCCCATCCTGTTGATGGCCATCGTGGCAGTTTTCGTGGCGACGGCCTTTATCGGCTTCGCGCTTTATCCACTCGCGCTGCTGTTCTCGCTTGAAGATATATCGCTGGTTGCCTGCCTGCTGCTTGGCGCGATCGTGGCCACCACCGATCCGGTTGCCGTCGTCGCCATATTCCGGGATATCGGCGCTCCCGCGCGGCTTGGCCGCATCGTCGAGGGTGAAAGCCTTTTGAACGATGCCGCAGCGATCGTGATTTTCGTCATATTTCTGCACATGCTCACCGGGCAGCAGACCTTGTCGATCAACGAGGCGGTGATTGCCTTCTGCCGGTCCTTCGCCGGGGGCATCATCGTCGGAGCCTTGCTGGGTCGGATCTGCGTCGCCCTCCTGCCGATCATGCGCGACATCCCCCTGGCCCAGGTAACCCTCAGCCTTGCCCTGCCCTATGGCACCTATGTTCTCAGCGACCAGTTCGCAGATGTCTCCGCCGTGGTGGCTGTGGTCTGCGCAGGAACCGTGTTCAATTTCTATGGGCCCGCGCGCATTCAGCCGGCCATCTGGCAGTTCCTGCATGCGGTGTGGGAGCAGATCTCCTTCTGGGCGGCATCGCTGATCTTTCTGCTTTCTGCAATCCTGATCCCGCGCTTCGTCGAGGGATTCAACCCCATCGACATTCTGCTGTTGCTGGTCGTGATTGTCGCGGCGCTGGCAGCGCGGGGGGTCGTGATTTTCGGATTGCTGCCGGTTCTGAGCGTTTTCAAGATCGGGCAATCGGTCAACAGCAAGTTCAAGACCGTGATGCTGTGGGGCGGCATGCGCGGCGCGGTGACGCTGACGCTGGCGCTCAGCGTGTCCGAACACACGGCGCTGTCGGCGGAAGTTTCCGGATTTGTCACCAAGCTGGCGACAGGGTTCGTGCTGTTCACCCTGCTTGTCTACGGCACCAGTCTGAAACCGCTGATCCGTCTGCTGGGGCTCGATAAGCTGAACGCCCGTGACGAGGCGTTCCGGACACAATTCCTGGCGCTCTCCCTGTCCGATGTGCGCCACGGGCTGGAGACGGCGGCGAAGGACTATCATATCGGACCGGAAGTCACCGCGCAGGTGCTGAAGGACTATGAAGACAGAGCTGCCGCCGCCGCGGCGGAAACCGACAAGCTGGAAGAGCTGAAGGATTGGGACCGGGTCCGCGTCGGCCTGATCGCGCTCGCGGATCGCGAACAGCAACTGGTTCTGGAACACTTCCACGAAAAAACCATCTCGGGCCGGTCCGTGTCGTGGTTCCTCACACTTACCGGCAGGACAGGCGACCTGACCCGCAGCGACGGCCGATCCGGCTATAACAAGGCCACCCGGCAACCGCTGAAGTTCGACCTGTCGTTCCGTCTGGCGCAGGCGCTGCAAAGACGGCTGCGGATCACGCGGCCGCTGGCGATCCGACTGGCCGACCGCTTCGAATTCCTGCTGGTTTACCGGATCCTCGCGGATGAGCTGATCGAATTCAGCAACCAACACATCCGGCCGCTGCTGGGCGACCGTGTCGGCGACATTCTGCAGGACACGCTCGCCATCCGTCAGGACGAAACCCTGCAGGCCATCGACGCCCTGCGTCTTCAATATCCCGACTACGCGGACGCGCTGGAAGCACAGTTCCTCAGAAAGACGGGCGTGCGCCTGGAGGAAACCGCCTACGACGATGCCAAGGCGCAGATGCTGATCGGAGCCGAGTTACACCGCGACCTTCTGCAAGATGTCGAACGCGCGCGCCGCGCCTGCCACACACGCCCGGCCCTGGACCTGGGCCTCAAGACACGCGAACTGGTGAGTGCCCACCCTCTTTTCGCCGATTTGCCACCCAAGCAGAAAAAGGCGATACGGCGCATGATGCGGCCGCAATTCGCGACCCCCGGAGAATTGTTGGTCCGCAAGGGTGACCGGGGCGATGCGGCCTATTTCATCGCCTCGGGCGCGGTGGAAGTACGCACGCCCACCCACGCCGTACGCCTCGGACGCGGCGACGTGTTTGGCGAGATTGCACTGATGACGGGGGGCCGGCGCAGCGCCGACGTGGTCGCGCTCGGTTATTGCCAGTTGCTGAGCCTGGGCGCCCAGGACTTCAAGGAGTTGATGGTACAGCATGAGGAACTGCGCGAGCATGTCGTTGCTCTGGCCAAAAAACGGCGTTTCATGAATTCCAACAACGACGCCATTGAAATGGACGACCCCGTGCTTTCGGTCTTCGCCGGAACATCGTCCACTTCGGATGAGGAGATGGAAACCTCGGCGGGCGGGGAGGAAACACCGGTCGATACGCCAGAAACCGCCGAAAGCACGGCGACAGACAGCTCCTCCGAAAACGAGGGCCAAACTCTGGAGACAACGGACCCTGATCCTGAGGGCCCTTCCGAGACAGGAGATCCTGTGGCACCCAAGAATGCCGAAGAAAACAAGGCGAACCAGAAAACAGAAACCGCTTAATACCAGGACCGGTTTCAGCCGAATGCCGACAAAGTCTCGACAAGGCCGGTTCCGACGGACCGAGCGGCCCGTCTCCTGCCCGGGGAAATTCAGCCCGCTTTGCGGATTTCCACGGAGTGCGGATACGGGATGGAAATACCGCCGGCGTCGAAGGCTTCCTTGACCGCCTTCAGCATGTGGAATTTCAGCTCCCAATAGTCACCGGAATCGCACCACAGCCGCACACCAAGATCGACCGAGCTGTCGCCGAGGTTCGTCACCCGGACCCAGGGCTCAGGGTCCTTGTGGATGCGCGCGTCGGCATTGGCGACATCCAGAACAATCTGAATGGCCTTGTTGGCATCGTCGCCGTAGTCGATACCGAAAGTCAGATCGAGGCGGCGCGTCGGATGAGCAGAGTAATTCGTCAGCACCGTTCCCCAGGCCTGACCGTTCGGCATGATGATCTGCACGTTGTCCGGCGTAACCAGTTCGGTGACGAATATATTGAGGTCCTTCACGGTCCCGCTGGTGCCGCCGATATCGACGAACTGGCCAATCCGGTAAGGGCGGAAAATGATCAGCATGACGCCGGCGGCAATATCGCTCAAGGTGCCCTGCAAGGCGAGACCAATCGCCAGTGTGCCGGCGCCGAGAACAGCCACGAGGCTGGTTGCCTGGATGCCGAAAAGTTGCAGCACGGCAATCAGCGTGACCAGAAGAACCAGCCAGCGCACGATCGAGGCGGCAAAGCCACCGATCGTGTCATCGATACGCGGATGGCTGACGATCCTCTTTTTAACCAGGGCCGACAGCAAACCGGCCAGAAACCACCCGATGAGAAGGACGATGACCGCCTTGACCGCGTTGATCAGCAGCGGCGTATAAACGCTGACCTGGTCCATGGCACTTTCCATGATGCATTCCTCCGTTGGGAAACCGGCTTCGACCATATGCGGATTTTGAAGACGGAATCCCGCCGGACCGGCAAAGTCCCCAACCTTTTCGACGGGCCCCGCAGATACCCTCGTCAGAACTGCGGAGCCTCAACGTGCAGTCTGGCGGATGCGAATGGACTGGGCGTCTTCGCTCCGCCACGACAGATCACACCCGGCCGGACCTTTCCTGCCAGTCTTCCAGAAACGCCGCCAAATCCGGGTTACCGCAATTGGAGACATAGTGAGGCTGAAGAACGCTGCCGGCCTCCAGCAACAGTCGCGCACAGGCAATATGGTCGGCTTCCGGCTGGCCGGGAGCGAACTCTGAGCCGTGAACCACCGTGTCGAGCGCGTCGCCGCCATAGTGGTTTTTCCTGGAAAGATCCGGTTCGAGCGACAGAAAGTAGCTCAGCTCCGGCACCAATCCGTGCCATCCCGCGATATGCAACGGTGGAAGCCCCATGTCATCGGCCATGTCGGGGTCAAGACCGGCCACGACGAGCGCTTTCAGGTGATCAAGCCGTCCGGAACAGGCGGCCAGTTCGCTCAGAAGTGTCCGGTCTTCCCTGGTCAATGCGTCAGGGTCCAGCCTTCCAGGCCGGGCAGTGCCATCGGCGCAGGCCGCGAGGATCGTCTCGCTTTCGGAGAGCGGAGACGCGTGCCCCTTTTCCGCCAACCGGTCTGCGGCAGCCTTGTTGCCGTGGATCCGCGCAAGCGCATAGGGCGAATGGCCCTGCCAGACGGCCTTCGCGTCCGCGCCGAACTCCAGAAGCAGCTCGACAATGGCGGCGGACCGGCCGCGCCTGACGGCCTGGTGAAGCGCGGGAATGGAATTCAACGGCAAACCGCCCGGCTGATCCGGCACGGTGATGTTCGGATCGGCGCCGGCCTCAAGCAGCATGCGCACCTTGACCTCATTCTCGAAATCGAGTGCCCGCGGCAGGGCGTTTGTGCCGTCTGGACGAGCGTTGTGCTTCAAGAGCAACTCCAGCGTCCTTGTGTGGCCAAGTTCAGTCGCGTGATAGAGGCTCTCGTTGTCATTGGGATCGGCCCCCTTGTCCAGAAGCCAGCGGCCGAGCGTGAAATTGTCCGCATGACACAGCGCGCCATACAATGCCGGGAGCATGTCCTTGTCGCCCGGCTGGTACGGGTAACCATCATTGACGTCCGCGCCGCTGGCCACCAGCAATTCGGCAATCGCCATCATGTCTGCCTCTTTGCCGGGACTGCGATGAATTTCCTTTGAAAACGCCAGATGCAGGATCGGCGACCGGATACCGACGGGCCGCACTGCCGCACCGGGATCGCTGCCGACAACCGTCCGCACAGAATCCAGATCGTAAAGTGCAATCTGCAGTCCGAGATTGTCGTCCTTCAGGGTCGGATCTTCAGCCAGAAGCCTGTCGGTCTTCCAGTGCTGCCCCTGATAGAGCGCCACCTTCAGCCGTTCGGCCTTTTCGGCCCGGCTCATGGCCGCGCTTTCGACCGTGAATTTCAGTTTCGGCCAACTGTCTTGGCCCTCTTCGCGGGCAATCACATGCAGAAAGTCGGCGTGCCTGAGCGCCTTGTCGGGGTCGACATGGGCGGCAACCCGTGCACGGGCATCCGGATCGCCGGCCACATGGGCTTTCCTGAGGCGGCGGGCCGCGTTCTTGAAGGTATCGAGGGTGAATGCAGGTCCATCGGACATGGCTTTTCTCCTGTTGCAAAGCCCGGGCGATCCGCTGGTTTCGGGCGCAGGTGAAAAACCGGCATATGTCGTCAGTTGTCAGGGTGCTTGCGCTTTCCGCGGATCCGGATGCCGCCCTCATCGGCTCCGGCAAATTGCATGAACAGGCGCGGCAATGCAAGCCTGTTCATCCGCTTTTTGCGCAGATGCTCAGCCTTTGAGCGGTCCGAGATCGCAGGGGGCCTCGCTGTCCTCCGGCACGAAAAAATCCGGCGCCAGCGCCTGTGTCGGATCGACCCTGTACCTGTTGAAATCGGTGACGCCCCGGCTTGCCAGGAAAGTGTCATCGATCAGGAACCGGCCGGAGAACTCCTTCGCCGGCGATGTGAATATTTCATGAGCGGCATCGGCAAGAATATCGGGTGTCCGGCTCTGTTGCATCATCTTGTCGCCACCGATGATGTTCTTGATCGCCGCCGTCGCGATGGTCGTGCGCGGCCACAGTGCGTTCACCGCAATCCCTTTTGACCGCAGCTCGCCGGCAAGGCCCAGGACCACTAGACTCATGCCGTATTTGGCTATGGAGTAAGGCGTGAACGGAGCAAACCATTTTTCCTGCATGTCGAGCGGCGGTGACAGCATCAGGACGTGCGGGTTGTCGGCATTCTTGAGGTGTTCGACGGCGTGTTTGCAACACGCCAGCGTGCCGCGCGTATTGACCTGGTGCATCAGGTCGAAGCGCTTCATGTCGGTCTGGGCCAGCGGGGTCAACTGAATGGCACTTGCGTTGTTGACCAGAATGTCCAACCCGCCAAATTCCGCGGCCGTCTTGTCGATTGCAGCTTTCACGGCCTCGTCATCGCGCACATCGACAACCAGGGGGAGCGCTTTGCCACCGGCTGCTTCAATCTCCTCGGCGGCCGTAAAGATCGTGCCTTCCAGCTTTGGATGCGGCTCGGCGGTCTTGGCGGCAATGGCGATGTTGGCGCCGTCCCGAGCCGCCTTGAGTGCGATTGCCTTGCCGATCCCGCGCGAGGCGCCTGTGATGAACAGGGTTTTGCCATTCAGTGACATCTTCTAGTTCTCCGGATTACCGCCGTTCTGGCGCATGTTCGTTTTTCAAGGCACTTGCCGCCGATGACAGCCGATATCTCTGTCTCTAAGTCTTCCCGGATTTCGACATGAAAGCCTGGAATGCGGCTATCGTTTCCGGCGAACTCAGCCGGCTTGCAAAGATCCTGATTTCTTCTTCCACGCGCTCTGAAAGCGGGCCGGTGTCGCCGCGCAGGAGCTTGCGAGACAGCGCCATCGCCTCCGGCGGCTTGGCCGCGATCTCCCTGGCGCAGTCCAGGGCGGCGGCATCGACATCGCCTTCCACCACCTCGTTGACAAGGCCCGCCATCTCAGCCTTTCGCGCTGAAAAGGGTCTGCCGAGACAAAGCAGTTCAAAAGCACGAGCCTGACCGAGCATCTGTGGCCCTAACAGGCTGGAGCCGGCTTCCGGCACGAGGCCAAGATCCACGAAGGGGGAGCGGATAACAGTGCGCGGACTGGCGAACACCATGTCGCAATGCATCAGCAAAGTCGTACCGACGCCGATGGCGATGCCGTCGAGCGAGGCCACAAGCGGCTTTTCGTTGCGCACCAGCGCGCGCAGGAAACGGACCACCGGGGTTTCCGTCATGCCGGACTTGCCGGCGTATTGCAGGAAATCGCCAATGTCATTGCCCGCCGTAAACACCTCCGGCTGGCCGCAGATCAGATGGCAGCGCACGCCGTCATCCGTGTTCCCGGCCTCCAGAGCCTCGGCGAGATCCGTATACATGGCCCCTGTAAGGGCATTTTTCTTTTCCGGCCGGTCCAGCCGCAGAATCTGGACACCGTTCTCAATGGTTTTCAGGATCATAGGGTTCTCCCGTGCGGCACTTCAGGATGCCAGAGCTTCCGCATCGAACGCCTGGATGGCTTCGGCCGACAGCAGGATGTCCGACTTCAGACCGGCTGTTTCGCAGAGCGTGGTCTCGCAGAAATTTCGGGCGAGCAAAGTCCGTTCGGCGAGCCTTTGTGCCGGTTCCCCCACGGAGCGCAACGCCCCCCTGGCGAGCAGCGCCCCGCCGAGTGCCAGTCCGGCCACGCGCAGGTAAGGCGTCGCACCTGAAAGAGCGTCGGCGATCCGGCCCTCTGACTGGGCTGCCAGCATATAGTCGCTCGCCTCTCTCAGATCCTCGATGCTGGCTGCGAGGCGTTCTGCTGTCGCGCCGAATTCCGGCCGGTTGGAGGCGGCGACCTCATCGGCAACGGCCTTGAGCTCGGCAATGAAGCCCCTGATGTGATCTCCGCCCGACAACGGCAGTTTGCGCAGGACAAGATCAATGGACTGAATGCCGTTGGTGCCTTCATAGATCGGCGCGATACGCGCGTCGCGCAGATGCTGTGCGGCGCCCGTCTCCTCGATGAACCCCATGCCGCCATGGATCTGAACACCAAGCGAGGCCACTTCGACACCGAAATCGGTCGACAGCGCCTTGGCGATCGGTGTCAGCAGGCCGGCGCGTTCGCTCCAGAACCTCCTGGTATCATCGTCCTCGGCTCCGTTCGTCATGTCGATGGCATGCGCGCAGGCGTAACAGATCGCGCGGGCAACCTGGGTTCTGGACTTCATGGCAAGCAACATACGCTTGATGTCGGGATGGCGGGCGATGGGGCTCATCCCTTCGCCCCTATCCTCCGGTGCCCTGCCCTGCTTGCGGTCCAGCGCATACTGCAGGGCATGTTGATAAGCGCGCTCGGCGACACCGAGACCCTGAATGCCGACGGCGAGACGGGCGTTGTTCATCATGGTGAACATGCAGGCGAGACCCCGGTTTTCCTCACCGATCAGCCAGCCCGTCGCTCCGCCCTCATCGCCATAGATCATGGTGCAGGTCGGGGAGCCGTGAATGCCCATCTTGTGCTCAACCCCGGCCACACGAACATCGTTGCGCGCGCCCAGCGAGCCGTCGTCATTGACAAGAATCTTGGGCACCAGGAACAGCGAAATACCCTTCGTCCCGGCGGGGGCATCAGGCAGGCGCGCCAGAACCATATGAATGATGTTGTCGGTCAGATCGTGATCGCCATAGGTGATGAAGATCTTCTGGCCGAAAACCCGGTAGGTCCCGTCGTCATTGCGTTCCGCCTTCGCCTTGAGTGCGTTGAGGTCGGATCCGGCTTGAGGTTCGGTGAGGTTCATCGTCCCCATCCACTCCCCGGAAACCAGTTTCTCCAGATATTTCGCCTTCAGATCTTCGGAAGCGTGTTTTTCCATCGCCTCGATCGCGCCCATGGTCAGCGTCGGGCCAATCGCGAAGGCCATCGAGCCGGAGTTCCACATCTCCAGCGCAGCGGCGGAGAGCATCTGGGGCAGCCCCTGACCACCAGTGGCCGGGGACGCCGACAAGCCGTTCCAGCCACCCTCGATCCAGGCATGATAGAGGTCCCGCCAGCCGGGAGACGTTGTGACCTCACCGTTCTGGAAGGGGGTTCCGTGCCGATCCGCGACGGCGTTGAGCGGTGCGATTTCCTCGGAGGCAAACCGGCCGGCCTCGGTCAGAATGGCATCGACAAGATCGTCACCGAGCTCCGCATGAAGCTTGTTTTTCTGCAGGTCATCAAGGCCACAGACATGTTTCAGGGTAAAAGCAATCTCATCGACCGGCGCGCGATACATTCATGTCCTCCCAAGGCAGCCTGTTTTGCCTTGAAAGCAATCAGGATGCTCTAACACTTTAAAATTGATCGACTTTTCAGCCCTCCACATCTTCAGAACAAGCTTGTCGATCCCTCATTCGCCAGTTTCTCCGCTGCTGGCAACCGGCTGTTTTACTGCTCAAAGCTTGACGACGGCAGTGGTTCTCCGCAAAAGGCGCATGAGACAGTGGTTTGACAGGACAGTAGCCCTGTTGACGTAAACGTCAACCCATATCGCAGCGGCAGGTGCGCAGGTTTTCGGTGAAAACAGACGCACCCGTCATGAAGAGACCGGCAATGCAACGTTGGACGCCCGACTTGAAGTCCCGGGATTGGCAGGACACCTCCGAAGCGGAGGCCGTGTGCGCAGCGCTGGTCGCAGGTGAACTGGTCGCGGTACCGACCGAAACCGT
Organism: Labrenzia sp. OB1; assembly: GCF_001624695.1. Classification (GTDB taxonomy): domain Bacteria; phylum Pseudomonadota; class Alphaproteobacteria; order Rhizobiales; family Stappiaceae; genus Roseibium. Next base: position 189,708 of record NZ_JSEP01000002.1, read on the forward strand.
CTACGGTCTGGCGGCAGACGCCACCAGCGGGACCGCCTGTGCCGGGATCTTCGCAGCCAAGGGGCGGCCGCAATTCAATCCGCTTATTTCCCACGTCGCCTCTCTCGAGTCGGCCATGGAGCACGGTGTCTTCGACTCGCGAGCCCTGGCGCTGGCTGAAGCGTTCTGGCCCGGCCCGCTGACGCTGGTCGTGCCCAAAAGCAAGACTTGCCGGATATCCGATCTCGCCACCACAGGGCTTGAAACCGTTGCCCTGCGTCTTCCGGACGGTCCGGTGATGCGGTTCCTGTCCGAGAACACCGGCCGGCCACTGGCCGCACCAAGCGCCAACCGGTCCGGCCGGATCAGCCCGACGACCGCCGGTGACGTGATTACGGATCTCGGCCCGTCCCTGAGTTTCGTCATCGATACCGGACCTTGCACGGTCGGGATCGAGTCGACCATCGTCGGCCTGGGCGATGATACGGCGCGCCTGCTGCGTCCCGGTGGCATTTCGCGCCAGGACATCGAAACCGTTCTCGGTCATCCGCTGCAGGGTGCTTCTTCCGATATGCGCGCGGACGCACCGGCAGCTCCGGGAATGCTGTCCTCGCATTACGCGCCTGCGGCGGCTGTGTTCCTGAACGCGCCGGAAGCGCACCCGAAAGACGGCTTGCTTTCCTTCGGTCCCGATATACTCCCCCGTGCGTCCGAGGCCCTGGCGGAGGTCAATCTGAGCCCTTCGGGAAACCTCACCGAGGCAGCTGCCAACCTGTTTCAGGCCATGCGAACCCTGGATGCGAGCGGTGCCCGCACCATTCGGGTGCAGTTTATCCCCAACTTTGGACTGGGCGAAGCGATCAACGACCGTTTGCGCCGGGCAGCTGCACCGCGCGATTGACCGGGCAGCGCCCGGACAGACGCCGATATCCGGTCATACCGGCAACCGGGAAGGTGACAGCAAAGCTCGCTATCCTGCGGAAAAGCCTTAAAAATCAGCAACTCCTGCGAGAAACCTGCCACTTGCACTCAATCCGGACCGCATTAAGTTATTCGGCGACTTCAGCAAGTTCTCCGTCTTGAAGTTCTCAAGAACACAATGACCAAGCATCAAAAAAGCCTAAGCAAAACAATCGATGGCAGTTGATAATCACGGGTCAATTTTCGCGATTTCTACACCACGTTCTAAATGGATAACGGTTAAAGGCTCGCCAAAGCTTACCGGAATCACGTAATCTGTTTTTGAAATTGAGATGCAGCGGACCTCCCCTCGGGCATTGCGGTGCTCGCACCTTTAAACGGCCGGCCATGATTGCCGGCCATTTTTTTGTCCTGTTGCCGATATCCGGCCTTTCCCGTCTACTCCCCATCGTTAATTGACAGAAGCACCGGCGACCGCTCTGATAGCTTTGGTTCATGACGCAGGTCATTCCCCATAACAAAGCCGCCCGGAAACGCTCTCAGTGTCCACACTTCTGCTCCACCATCCGTCGTATCTTGATCACCTGACGCCGGTCGGCCATCCGGAACGGCCGGACAGGATACGCGCCATAGACCGGATACTGGAACACGAAAAGTTCCAGTCGCTGGAGCGGGATCTTGCTCCAGTCGGCGCTTTGGAAGATATCGCCCGGGCGCATCCGATGAGCTATATCGACCAGCTTCACAGGCTGGCCCCGAAAGAAGAAGGCACGACGAGGGTCGATGCCGACACCACAATGTCTCCCGGAACCTGGGAAGCCGCGTTGAGAGGGACGGGCGGAGCCTGTCTCGCCGTGGACGAAGTTCTGGCCAAAAAGGTCAGCAATGCCTTTTCCGCCTCCCGGCCTCCGGGTCACCACGCCGAAAAAGACAGGACAATGGGGTTCTGCTTTTTCAACAACGCCGCCGTTGCCGCCCGCCATGCCCGGACAGTCCACGGCATCGGACGGGTCGCCATCGTGGATTTCGACGTTCACCACGGTAACGGAACCCAGGATATTTTCTGGAACGATCCCGAGGTGATGTATTGCTCGACGCATCAGATGCCGCTTTATCCGGGCTCCGGTGCCGCCTCGGAATGCGGCGATGCCAACACGATGGTCAATGTGCCTCTTTCCCATGGTGATGACGGCGCTGTCTTCAAGGAAGCTTTCGAAGCCGTCATCCTGCCCCGCCTGGAAAGCTATGCTCCGGAGCTCATCATAATTTCCGCGGGCTTCGATGCACACGCACGCGACCCGCTTGGCGGACTCAATTTGGTGGAAGCCGATTTCGCCTGGGCGACCCGCGCTCTCATGGATGTCGCAGACAGGCACAGCGACGGCCGCGTGGTCTCGCTGCTGGAAGGCGGATATGATCTGGAAGGACTTGCCCGCTCGGTCGCCGCCCATGTCATGACCCTCATGACGGGCTGAGCCGCACCAGCAGGTTCGGGAGGCAAAACCACGGGGACCACCGGGCCGAATTTGAAATCAGACCTTGACCTCGGCCCTTTGGACCGCAAGTTTGCGCTGAAGATCAACCGACATCCAGAGATCAATACCGGGGACCGCAGCTATGAGCGATGCAGCCAAAGACATTTCCGGCCTTTCCTTCGAAGAGGCGCTCAAGCAGCTGGAGACCATCGTGCGCGAACTTGAGCAGGGCAATGTGCCGCTTGAGAAAAGCATCGACATGTACGAACGCGGTGACGCCCTGCGCAAGCACTGCGATGCGCTTCTGAAATCAGCCGAAGCGAAGGTGGAGAAAATCCAGCTCGGTCAGAATGGCGAAGCAAGCGGAACCGGCGCTCTGGATCCCCAGTAGATCCCACTGCCACCCTCCTCAACGAGGTACATATCTCTCCGGATTTGAAAAACGCGCGCGCGAGCCGATAACCCGCGCTCTTTGCTGAGCCTGTTTCCGAGAGTTTTCAATCGGTTGCATTTACGCCCGACACTTGCCTGCCCGATGTCTTAGACAAGACCAGACTCTTTAATATACTTGATCATGGAGAAATCCATTATATTCGCGCAGCTTTCGGTTATTATTTCCGTTGCGCTCGGCTTAGATAATTGTTAACAATATTTAACAAACTGTGGAGTTCAAATGTAATCGTTAGTAGATAAAGTATTCAATGCCCGAACTCAGTAAATCAGATGAAGCAAAACTACTTATGCGCGTTCTTGAGTGCTCTGCGCAACCTGAGGGATGGAATTCCATTCTTGAGCTCATCGAAGAACAACTGGACTGCAGATCATTTCTGGTGGATTTTGATCAGAACGGCGATCCGACACCGAAATTCGGCGAAGACCGGCGAGCACGACAACTTGGTGAAATCTTTCAAAACATACGGATGTCCAGTAGCCGCACCGCGCTGCAGTTTCTGATCGCCGAAGCATCCCTGTTCCAACCCTATTGCAAAACCTCGATCGACGCAGATACGGGCGGCAACAGCTCCCCACCGGATGCGTTGCGCGGCGACGGCCCGGACCGGATGGACCTGTCCGCGACCGGTCAGGATGAGCCGGAGCAGCATCAGATGAGGCTGCTATCCCGCGCTCCGGGACTTGTTTCTCCTCTCAGGCGAACAAAAAATTCAACAATATTGTTCGCCTGCCTGTTCACAGCTCATACGGCGGACACAATCGACAGCGCCGTCGCAAGCGACACCTTCAGGACAATCGTCAAGGCACTCGCGCCCGGCCTGCATACCTTCCTGCGACTCGAACAGGAGAGGTCCCTCGTTCAAATCCACCGCACGTTCCTGTCCGCTCTCGAAAGTCCTGCGATCCTCATCAATGCCAATCGCGATATTCTGGTGCAGACTCCCACGGCACTGGAGATGCTTCAGCAACTGGGGCTGGCCGGCGGGTCGAGCCTCAGGCTACTGGTCAGAAACAAGGATTTTGAAAACGGTCTTCAGGCTCTCGCGCTCGCCGAAGGTCACCAGCGCGCCACAAACGGCGAAACACCAATGGCGCGGTCCGTGTACATCACAGGCCGGGACGGAACGCTCAAACGGATTTCCATTGAAAGTGTCGAAAGCGCCGCCTCGTCTTATTCGAATTCAGACGATGTCGCACCACCGTTTTTCCTGATCCGTATCGCCGCCACGGCAGAGTTGTCCGAGGACGTCGAGAACATCCTCCACGACCTCTACGACCTGTCTCTGTCGGAAGCCCATCTGGCAAGATATCTGACGATGACCGGCTCAATGCATGTCACAGCTGAGCATCTCGACATCACCCGCAATACGGCCAAGACCCATCTTCGGCGTATTTACGAGAAAACCGGTGTGCACACGCAGCTTCAACTCGCAAGGCTGGTACACCAACTGGCGGGCCTTTTCTGAACATTCTGTGACGGACAGGATTGATGCCGCAACAAAACCGCCAGGCGGCCCTCCGCTCAATTTTTCCATCGGATTTCCGGCAGTCTCCGGGTTGGATGCGGGCGGGCGACCGGATTTTTACGGACTCGCAGGTGCGTGCGCATAAAAAAACGGGGCCGCATAAATACGACCCCTAGTTGATCACTGTGCACGTGGCCCCATCGACCACGAATAGTCCATTAAGACAGATCAGTAGGAGATGCATCACCCAAAAGGGTGACTGGGCCGAAATTCGTCCGAAGTTACGTAAAATCCACAAGCTCAACCCCTAATTTTACAACCTTTCCGGGAGCCAACTCCCGACTTGGGTACGCATCTGTTCACAACCGATGCTGTTACGCCGCATTCCATTTGCCGAATTTGCGCCCTATATCGGGTTGGTGTATGCCTGCCCGCCATGTTGCAACTCCCGGAGCCGTCGACAGAGTGACTTCCAAACCCCATACGCCTTTTCTCGACAAGGTGGCCTCGCCCGCGGATCTGCGCGAGCTAGAGGAAGCCGATCTCCAACAGCTTGCCGACGAGTTGCGCACCGAGACGATAGATGCCGTGTCGATAACCGGTGGCCACCTGGGGGCCGGACTTGGTGTCGTGGAACTGACCGTCGCCCTCCATTATGTGTTCAATACACCCGATGACCGGATCATCTGGGATGTCGGTCATCAATGTTACCCGCACAAGATCCTTACGGAGCGCCGTGACCGCATCCGCACCCTGCGCCAGGGCGACGGCCTGTCCGGCTTCACGAAGCGCACAGAAAGCGTCTATGACCCCTTCGGCGCAGCGCATTCCTCCACCTCGATCTCGGCCGGCCTGGGAATGGCAGCTGCCCGTGACCTGAAGGGCGGCGACAACAACGTGATTGCGGTCATCGGAGATGGTGCGATGTCCGCGGGCATGGCCTATGAGGCGATGAACAATGCCGGTCATCTCGGATCACGGCTGATCGTCATCCTGAATGACAATGACATGTCCATCGCGCCGCCCGTCGGCGCGATGTCGGCTTATCTGGCAAAGCTTGTGTCTGGCCCGACGTACCAGTCCCTGCGCGGCGCGGCGAAGAACATCGTCAAGAATCTTCCCAAGCCGCTGTTCGAGAAAGCCGCCCGGGCGGAGGAATATGCCCGCGGCTTCTGGACCGGCGGAACCTTGTTCGAGGAACTCGGCTTCTATTATGTCGGACCGGTGGACGGCCATAACCTGGAACATCTGCTTCCGGTGCTGAAGAATGTCCGCGACACCCACCAGGGCCCCGTGCTGATCCACGCGGTCACCCAGAAAGGCAAGGGTTACGGTCCGGCGGAAGGCGCCCGGGACAAGTACCATGGCGTGGCAAAGTTCGATGTCGTCACAGGCAAGCAGGCGAAGCCGAAGGCAAACGCTCCGAGCTACACCAATGTCTTCGCGACATCGCTCATCAAGGAAGCTGAAACCGACGACAAGGTCGTGGCGATCACCGCAGCCATGCCGGACGGAACCGGCCTGAACCTCTTCGGCGAGGCCTTTCCGGAACGCACCTACGATGTCGGCATTGCCGAACAGCATGCGGTGACCTTTGCAGCCGGTCTTGCGAGCGAAGGCTTCAAACCCTTCGCCACCATTTACTCCACCTTCCTGCAGCGGGCTTACGACCAGGTCATCCATGACGTGGCGATCCAGGGGCTGCCTGTTCGGTTCCCGATAGACCGCGCCGGACTTGTGGGCGCCGACGGGCCGACCCATGCGGGTGCCTTCGACACCGCCTTCCTGTCCTGCCTGCCCGGCTTCGTCGTGATGGCGGCCGCCGACGAAGTGGAACTCAGGCATATGGTGGCAACAGCCGTCGCCTATGACGAGGGACCGATTTCTTTCCGCTACCCGCGCGGCGAGGGCGTCGGCCTGGAAATGCCGGAGCGCGGCAGCGTGCTCGAGATCGGCAAGGGTGTCATCCGCAGGGAGGGCACGAAGGTCGCCCTGCTCAGTTTCGGCGGCCGTATGGGCGAATGCCTGAAGGCAGCCGATGAACTGGACGCCGCCGGTCTGTCGACGACCGTGGCCGATGCCCGGTTCGCCAAGCCGCTGGACATTGATCTCATCCGCCGGCTGGCCCGCTCGCACGAAGTACTCGTGACCGTCGAGGAAGGCGCTGCGGGCGGATTCGGCAGCCATGTCCTGACCAGCCTTGCGGACGAAGGTCTGCTCGACAACGGCCTGAAGATCCGCACGCTCGCACTGCCGGATGTCTACCTCGATCACGACAAGCCGGACACCATGTATGCCAAGGCCGGTCTCGATTGTGACGGTATCCTGAAAACCGTGTTCACAGCGCTCGGATCTCAATCCCTGAGGTCACCTCAGCGGGCCTGAGAGCTCCGGATGCGGCGATAAACCGTCACAAACGGCAACAGAAGCGTCCTTTGCGGGTTTGCGCGGCGCGCGCGCCCAGAACCTGATTGACACCCGCTGTCAGACCTGAAAATGCTGATCGGAAGAATAAACGCGTCGGCTCGAACCGGCGCTTTTGTTTTTAGCCCGATTTTCAGGAGACAGCCGTGGCTCAGACGCTTCTTTCCGTGTCCGCTCTATTGTTGTCCGTCGCGCTGCTGATCTTCGGCCATGGCCTGCAGACAACCCTCCTGCCGCTGGCCGCAGACCGCTTCTATTTCTCCGACTTCGAAATCGGCCTGGTGTCTTCGGCCTATTTCTTCGGCATGGTGCTCGGCTGTCTGGGAGCGCCGCTGATTATCATGCGGGCAGGTCATATCCGCGCATTCGCCGCACTGGTGTCCCTGATGTCGGCAGCCGCGATCCTGCACCCGGTGCTTATCGACCCCTATGCCTGGATGATCATCCGCCTGATTTCCGGTTTCAGCCTGGCCGGGTTCTACATGATCGTGGAAAGCTGGCTGAACGAGACCGCCACGAACGAAAATCGCGGCACCGTGATGTCGACCTACATTCTCATCCTGTTTGGCGCTCTCATGATGGGGCAGGTTTCCATCGCCACGATGAACATTTCCTCCTTCGTGCCGTTCGTGATCGCCTCGGTGATGGTCAGCCTTGCGGTCATGCCGGTTGCCCTGACCACCTCCAACCAGCCCGCGCCGATCACGCTGGTGCGCTTCCGCCCCGCACAGCTCTACAAGAACTCTCCAGCCGCGTTTGTCGGCGTTCTTTTTGTCGGCTGTTCGCAAGGGGCTCTGCTGACGTTATCGCCGCTGTACGGATCGCAGATAGGCCTGTCGACCACGCAGTCCGCCTTTTACGCGGCTGCGATTATCGGCGGCGGCCTGATCGCCCAGTGGCCGGTCGGCAGACTGTCGGACAAGCTCGACCGGCGCCTTGTCATGGCCGGCCTTGGCGGGGGAACAGCGGCCGTTGCCCTTGCAATCGTGCTGTTTTCGCCCGGTGAATTTCAGATCGCCATTCTGTGTGCCGTTGTTATTGGCATGTTCTGCCAGCCGCTTTACGCGATTGCGGTTGCCCATGCGTTTGACCACGCGGCGCATGAGGATTTTGTCGAAACCTCGTCCGGCATGCTGCTTTCCTTCGGGATCGGCTCTATCGCGGGACCGCTGATCGCCTCGCTTGTCATGAGCAAGACCGGCCCTTCCGGTCTGTACATCATGGTCGTCGGGGCCAACGTCTTGATGGTTGCCTTCATCCTGACCCGCGTGCTGACGCGCGGTGCGCTCACGGCGGAGGAAAAGACGGACTTCGAATATGCCTCTACCGCCCAGGTCGGTTCGGTCATTTCCGCCGAACCACTGGACGCTGACGAAGAAGAATATGTTATCTCGCCTGAAGATTTTCCGGCCTACGAAGACGATATCTACAACTTCGACCAGACCTCGCCCGATGATGAGGGAGAAGACCAGCCGGGCCTGGCGGCGGATAACAACTCCGAAACACAGCCAACGTCCGCGAAGGCCGGCGCAGACGACGACACAGACGGTCCAGCTCCGAAAAAGAACGGCTGACCGGGTGCCCCCGGCCGACCTGCTGCGCCGTTTCGCCGCTCGACATACGGCCCGATTGAGCCTATAGCCGCACCATGACCGCACGCATAACACCAATGCAAGTGTTCCGGAAGGAGCGTCACCCGCTGGTGACGCTAACGGCGCTTGCCTTTGCCATGCGTCTTGGCTTTTTCGTTCTCGCCTCGGCACTGTCTCCCGATGCGGCCGCGGCAGCAGGCCTGACAAGTCTGTGCAACTCTTCCGGCCAGCAGCAGTTTCTGCCCGGCGCGCATGATCCGGCCACCTGCCAGTGCGGACCGGTATGTGCCCATGGCTGCTCGCTGAAGACTGATCTTTCCGGCGGTGCGCATGCGCCCTTGCTGACCGGCTCTGCCAACGGAACCGGCGAGACGAGCGTTGCCCGGGACGGACTGCGTCCATTTCTGGGCAGGCTCGCCGCGATCCGTGGCCCTCCCCTTTCCTTGATCTGACACTTTTCTCAAATTCAGAAATCAAGGACATGAAAAATGAAGCTCTGGACATCCATCGCCGCAGCAGCGGCTCTCACGCTTGTTTCCCTTTCCGCCCTGGCCGCGGAATACACGGCCGGCGACCTTACGATCTCCGGCCCCTGGACCCGCGCAACGCCGCCGAAAGCCAGGGCCGGTGGCGGTTTCATCGAAATTGTCAATAACGGTTCGGAGGACGACCGGCTGATCGCCGCGGCTTCGGATGTGGCCGGCAAGGTCGAACTGCATGAAATGGCCGTCACCGACGGGGTAATGACAATGCGCGAAATGGAAGCCGGCATAGACATACCGGCCGGCGAAACAGTCGCCTTGCAGCCCGGTGGCCTGCACATCATGTTCATGGGACTTAACCAGGCCTTCGAAGAAGGCACCAAGGTGCCCGTCGTCCTGACATTCGAAAAGGCCGGTGATGTCGCAATCGAACTCGACGTCGCCGCCATGGGCGCTAAATCAATGGGCGCTGGCCACGCGGGCCATGGCAAGATGAAACACGGCAAGAACTGAATGTTTCCAGAAGAGGACACCTCATGTCAGGACTGAAACTCTTCCGGTACGGGGCCTGGGCGGCAGTTGCCGCCCTTGCCGTCGTCTCCGGCGTGCTGGTCTACCAGCAAACCGCGGGCAATCAGAATTCGGGCGCCCTGATCGAACCGCTCAGTGCCATCGGCGGGCCGTTTGAAATGGTCAACGGCAATGGCGAGACGGTGACGGACCAGACCTTCGCCGGCAAGCCCACGCTGATGTTCTTCGGCTTCACCTATTGCCCCGACGTCTGTCCGACTACCCTGTCGGAACTGCAGGGCTGGATGGAAGCACTCGGCGAGGACGCCGGCGGGCTCAATTATGCCTTCGTGACGGTAGATCCCGAACGCGATACGCCGGACGTCATGCGTGACTATGTCTGGGCCTTCGACAAGCGCATCACGCCGCTGACCGGATCCCGGGAGCAGGTCGACGCAATGATCAAGGCTTACCGGGTCTATGCCAAGAAAGTCCCGCTTGACGACGGCGACTATACGATGGACCATTCGGCGGCCGTTTACCTGATGGATTCCAACAATCGGTTCGTTGGCACCATCGCCTACGGGGAAGACGAGGAAACCGCGCTGAAGAAGCTGCACCGCCTGATCGGCAAGGCACCGGCTTCCAGCTGACCCTGCAACGGAGCAAACCGGACCGATGCGCATGCCGCTCTACATCGGACTGACCGTCGGCGCGACGAGCCTCGTCGCGCTGTCGGTTCTGTTGTGGCTGTATTCCGGTGAACGGGTCTATGCGGACCGGCTGATCTCCGCCATCGCCGGCTGTTTCTGAAAACCCGGCACGCATGTCCAAGCAACGCCTTGACCAGCATCTTGTCGATACCGGCCTGTTCGCCAGCCGCGCCCGGGCGCGCGACGCCGTCCTGCGCGGCACCGTTCGGGTGGGCGGCGAGATATGCACCAAGCCGGCCCGCAAGGTCGGTGCGGATGCCGCCGTGGAGGTGGAAGACCCGGCCGCACAATATGTTTCCCGTGCCGCGCTGAAACTGATGGAGGGACTGTCCCGGTTCGATATCGACCCCAAGGGCAGGATCTGCCTCGACATCGGCGCTTCCACCGGCGGGTTCACCCAGGTTTTGCTGGAGCGCGGAGCCGAGAAGGTGCATGCGATCGATGTTGGGCACGACCAGCTTCATCACACACTGTGCGGCCATCCCCGGGTCACGGCCAGGAACGGTCTCAACGCGCGCGATCTTACGCAAGACCACCTTGACGGTGACTGCCCGGACCTGCTGGTCTCCGACGTCAGTTTCATTTCCCTGAAACTTGCTCTTCCGCCCGCGCTCGACCTCGCCGCCCCCGGTGCGGAGGGCGTTTTTCTCGTCAAGCCCCAGTTCGAGGCCGGCAGGGACAATATAGGCAAGGGCGGCCTGGTCGAGGCAGGGGTCGCGGAGGAGACTGCAACGAGCCTGAAGATCTGGCTGGCATCCCTCCCCGGCTGGCAGGCGGGCGATCTTGTGCCCTCCCCCGTGAAAGGTGGCGACGGCAACAAGGAGTGGTTGCTTTACGGGAGGAAAACAGAATGAGCGTCGCAGGGCCGCAAACACTTTCGTGACGTTTCCAGCCTGTTACCCTTTGGGAAGGTCAACGGCATTTCTGCCAGAAACAAGCCCGGTCGTGTGCGTGTTCACTCTTTCGGCTGCGGAGCAATCTCGATCTTCACCGAAGCGTACCAGTCGGCCGCAGCGCGAATGTCCGCATCGCTCATGTCGGCTGCAACCTCGCTCATGATCTCGTGGGTTCGCTTGCCATTGCGGAAAGCCTTCAACTGAGTGTCGGTGTAGATGCTGGTTTCCCCGGCCAGGTTGGGCGCATCCTCGATCATCGCGATGCCATCGACACCGTGGCAGGAGACACACGCCTCCGGGGCTTCGCTTTCATCCCGGGTCAGCGTTACGGTGACTTCGTGTCCGGCATACCATGCTGCGAGGTCGGCAATTTGTCCGTCATCAAGGTTTTTAGCCACGACACTCATCATTTCATGAACGCGCGTGCCCTCGCGAAATGCCCTGAGTTGATGCTCAATATAGGCGGCCGGTTCACCGCCGATATGCGGGGCGATGGGAATTTTTGCAAAACCGTCAAGGCCATGACAGGTCCTGCACGCGCCGGCCTGTTTCCTGCCCGCTTGCGGATCGCCCGGCGGCAATTCTGTCGCCTGAACAGCCCCGGCGAGGAAAACCACGCCGAGGCTCAAAATCGCGGCTCGCATCACTGGCCGTAGCTGATGCGGTAGATCGCACCGGCCAGATCGTCGGAGACGAGAATGGAACCGTCACGCAATTGCGCGATATCCACCGGACGGCCGAGATATTCTTCGTTCTCGTCGATCCAGCCTTCGGCGAACGGTTCACTGGTCGCATTGCCCTCGTCATCTATGAAGGTGACCATGACGCGCGCACCGACCGGCGTCGTCCGGTTCCAGGACCCGTGCTGGGCCGAGAAGATCGCGTTCCTGTATTTCTCCGGGAACATCTTGCCTGTGTAGAAGGTCATGCCGAGATCGGCGGCATGCGCCACCATTTCGACGGCGGGGAACACGGCATCCGCAGGCGGTTCACTGTCCTTGTACTCATTGGTGCGGACGCTCCCGCCGCCATACCAGGGAAAACCGAAATGCTGGCCGGCCTCGGTCTGGTGGTTGAGCTCACCGGGAGGGATATCGTCTCCCATTCCATCGACCTGATTGTCGGTGAACCACAAGTCGCCGGTCACCGGGTGGAAATCATGACCGACCGAGTTGCGAATTCCGAGCGTATAAACCTCTCGGTCCGTTCCGTCGGTGTTCATCCGGATCATGCCGCCAATGCCCTGCTCGGTATAAAGATCCATCTTTTCCGGTGCGAAGACGTTGAACGGCTGACCGAGCGAGATATAGACCTTTCCGTCCGGGCCGATCTTGCAGACCCTGGCAGTGTGGTTGTAGCTCTCTTCTTCCGGCGGGACGAGTTTGCCGCCCGGTACAATAGGCACCGCAACGACGTCGGGGCTTTCATAGAAGAATTCTGCTGCCGGGTAGAGCAACACCCGGTTCTGTTCGGCAATGATCAGGAAACCGTCCTTGGTGAAGCAGGGCCCGTTCGGGATCGCCTTGGTCAGCGAGGGGGCGAAGTTCTTTACCTCGTCCGCCACCCGGTCCTTGTTGCGGTCGGTCACCGCCCAGACTTCGGTTTTCCGGGTTCCGACGAAGGTCACGATCCCCTGCGGTCCGACCGCCATGTGGCGGGCGTCCGGGACGACCGCATAAAGCTCGATCTTGAACCCGTCGGGCAACTTGATCCGCTCAAGGTTTTTCTTGATGCCGTCGGCAAAGGGGCCGGTCTGTTCGACAACGGTGAAATCCGTGACACCCGTGGTCTTGAAAGCACCGAGCTTTGCCAGATTGTCCGGCAAGGCTGCTGTTTGCGCAAGTGCAGGTGCGGCCAGCAGCGTGACCGCAGCCAATGTCGTCAGGAATGTCTTCATTACTTCCTCCCAAAATCAAGTCGACAAGTTTCTGTTTTCTTTTTTCGACACCTTCAACGCTAGATTTTTATTTCTCTCACTTCAACTTCGATTTGAAATCCAGGTTATCTGCAAAAATCAAAACACTTATTCCCCTGGGTTAAATATCCTGGTGACCAACTTGCGGTTTTCCGGCAGGTTTTCTCGCCCTTCTGTCAAACGGCTTGCTCATCCCCTTGCTTGGCGCTATCGCTCTGCAATGAGTGAGAGAGAGCTGACAATTTCTGAACTCGGTCATCGTGGCGATGGTATCGCCCGGACCGAAACCGGCCCGATATACGTCGAAGGCGCGCTGCTGGGCGAAATCGTCCGGGCACGGGTCGAGAGCGGCCGCGCGCTTGATGCGGTTATCGAAACACCTTCCGCGGACCGGATTTCACCTGTTTGCAGGCATTACGACGCCTGCGGCGGGTGTTCCATTCAGCATCTGGCGAAAGCGCCTTATCTGGCCTGGAAGCGCGGCATCGTCGTCAATGCACTGCGCGAGCGGGGGATCGAATGCGATGTCCCGGACACTGTTGCCGCGACAGAGGGCGGACGACGGCGAGCTGTGCTGACGGCAGCCCGGGCCGGCAACCATACGCTGCTCGGCTATCACGAGAAGGCCAGCCACCGGCTGGTCAATATCAGCGAATGCCCGGTTCTGGACCCCGCCATTGTGAGCGCCCTGCCCGGCCTGAAAGCGCTGGCCGCGCAGGTGCTGCCCAAAAAGGGCGAGCTGCGCCTTACGGTTCTGAACACGACCACCGGCCTGGATGTCTCCATCGACAAGGCCGACAAAGGCTACGACCGCAAGATACCCATGCTTTCGCAAAAGGCGGCCGAACTCGGTTTCGCCCGCTTGTCCGTCAACGGCGAAGTGATCGTCGAGTTTCGACCGCCGTTGCTCGACATGGGCGGGATCGGGCTTGTGGCCGCGCCGGGCGGTTTCACCCAGGCAACAGTTGCTGCCGAAGAGGCCCTGTCCCGGCTGGTTCTGGAGGGCGTCGGCAAGGCCAAGCGGGTGGCCGATCTCTATTCCGGCGCCGGCACCTTTGCCCTGCGTCTCGCCAGGAAAGCCAACGTTCATGCGGTTGAAGGCGATGCGGCCGCCATGGCCGCCTTCGACAAGGCGCTGCGCAAGCCGCAGGGCCTGAAGAAGGTCACCTTCGAGCGGCGTGACCTTACCCGCCGTCCGCTCGTACGCGATGAACTGGAGCCCTTCAATGCGGTGGTCTTCGATCCGCCCCGCGCCGGCGCGCAAGCCCAGGCGGAGCAACTGGCTCTCTCGAAGGTCAAAACCATCGTTGCCGTCTCCTGCAATCCGGCAACCCTGGCCCGGGACCTGAAAATCCTGATCGGCGGCGGCTATGTGCTGCAAAGCGTCACACCGGTGGACCAGTTCCACTATTCGCCCCATATTGAAGCAGTGGCAGTCTTGAAAAGGGAGTGAGCCATGAGTGCGGCGGACAATGAATTCAGGCCTTCTTCGGGCTCTTCTGGAAGTCCACCGCTCTGGTCAATTGCACGCCGGTCGCGCTATGCGCTCCAGCAAGGCAGCCGGGTCGCGCTATATACGCTGCACTCGGAAGTCATGCGGCGCATGAACCGGCGACTGCAGAAAGAACTCCCCGAAACGCCGAAGGTCGTGCCCGAGGGGCCGCTGCCGGGCCAGCGGCGCATGCTGGCGGATATCGTCAAGCTGTTCGCCGAGGATCTCAAGGCCGTCGAGAACGGTCTTTACCCGATGCCGTCGGACGGCACCATGACCCCGCGCGAACTGCTTTCCACCAGTCGGGCCTTTTTCCGGGATGTGCCGCAAGTCGCCCGCCGCAGAGCGGCCGGTGCGCATCAGGAAGTGAACGAACAGGCGGATGGATTTGCAGACGCCCTGCCGCGCTACTATCGCCAGAATTTTCATTTCCAGACCGATGGCTGGCTCTCGCAGGAAAGCGCACGGCTCTACGATTTTCAGGTCGATGTGCTGTTTTCCGGCGCCACGGCCGCGATGCGCCGCCGCGCGCTTGTGCCCTTTGCGGACATTCTGCGCAAAAAGGATCAGCGCAGGGTCGCCTTCGTAGACCTTGCCTGCGGTACGGGCGGGCTTCTGCACCCTGCCCTCGCGGCTTTCCCTCGCCTGAGAGGAACGGGACTGGATCTTTCGGAGCCTTATCTGAACGTTGCCCGGGAGCGAACGCCCTCGAAGCGCGCCAGCTATGTGACAGCAATGGCGGAAGATCTGCCGTTCGCGGACAATTCGCTCGATGTCGTATCCTGTGTCTTCCTGTTCCACGAGTTGCCTCCGAAGATCCGCAGACAGGTGATTGCCGAGGTCGCGCGGGTGCTGAAGCCGGGTGGATCCTTCCTCTTTGTCGACAGTCTGCAGAGCGGAGATGTGCCGGAATATGACGGGCTTCTTTCCGTCTTCCCGCAGCTTTTTCACGAGCCCTATTTCACGTCCTATCTCGACGAAGATCTGACCGACCTGTGTGCCAACAGCGGCCTGCAGCAGCAGCGCTGGATGACGCCGGCCTTCGTGTCGCGCGTGGTGGAATTCGTCAAAAGCAGCTAGATCTATTCAGCGATACTGAATTTTTGACGACCATTCTCTTGAGGCTGAATGCGAACAGGTTTATATCCTGTCGCATGAGACTCGATCAATGGCTCTTGCAGACCGGAGAAAACCGCAGCGCCTTCGCGCGCCGCGCCAACCTGTCCCCTGCTTCTGTAACCGCCCTTTGCAATGACCCCAACGTGTGGGTGTCGCGGGACATGGCCCGCAAAATCGCCATCGCCACCAGCGGCGAGGTTACTCCAAACGATTTTCTCGGACTGTCTACAACCAAGGAGCATCCCGTGTCCCAGGCCCGTGTCGCAGAAGCAATCCGTGCGTTCGAACGTGGTGAAATGGTGGTCGTGACCGACGATGACGACCGTGAGAACGAAGGTGACCTGATTGTCGCCGCCTCCAAGATCAAGCCCGAGCAAATGGCCTTCATGGTGCGCCACACATCCGGCATCATCTGTGCACCGATGACGGTTGCCCAGGCACGGCGCCTGAGGCTCGATCCGATGGTTGCGGAAAACGATGCGCCGCTGTCGACAGCCTTCACCATATCCGTCGACTACCGGCACGGCCTGAAGACCGGCATCTCTGCCGAGGAGCGCTGCTCCACGGTCAGGGCCCTCGCCAATCCCAATGTCGGTGCGGAGGATTTCGTGCGTCCGGGGCATATTTTTCCGCTGGTCGCGAAGGAAGGCGGCGTGATGCTCCGCTCCGGCCACACGGAAGCCGCCGTCGATCTCTGCCGCCTCGCCGGTCTGGAACAGGTCGGCGTCATCAGCGAACTCGTCAATGACGACGGCACCGTCAAGCGTGGCCAGCAGGTCGCGGAATTCGCCGCCGAGCACGATCTGAAAATGGTTTCGGTCTCCGACCTGATCGCCTGGCGCCAGCGCACGGAACGGCTTGTGGAACGGGTCAATGAACAGCCGGTCGAAACCGTCGCCGGCACGGCCTATGCAATGACCTATTCCACGCCCTACGATCCGATGCACCATCTTGCCATCGTCTACGGAGATATTCTCGACGGCCGCAGCGTGCCCGTGCGGCTGCAACTGGAATCCGTTCTCGACGATGTCTTCGGCGGCGGCAAGCCGCTCGATCATATCATGAGGCATTTCGCGGATCGCGGCAGGGGAATCATCGTCTATCTGCGCGAGGGCTCTGTCGGTGTCGCGCAACAATCCAGACGCACCCGGAACGATTTGGAAGCCGACGAAAACGAGGACCACAGCTCCGCGCAAGCTAGACAGGAACAATGGCGTGAGGTTGGACTGGGCGCACAGATCCTGAAAGATCTGGGTGTCAGCTCAATTCGCCTGCTGGCCACTCGTGAACGGCACTACGTGGGGCTGGAGGGTTTCGACATCAAAATAGACGAGACGGAGATTCTCGATAGCTGAGGTCTCTGAAGAGGTAGTCATTCATGGCAACTGGGAACGAGGCGCAAATTTCGGAAGACAGTGAACAGGAAGCCGCGGCGCCTTTCACGGTCAGTTTCAATCGCAGCCAGAGCGAACTCATTGTCTACGGGAGTCTTGTGCTCGGTGTCCTGTTTGCCGCTATCGGCGTCTTTACAGGAGTTCATCTGCTGACACTGGCCGCAGTCGCCCCCATTGCAATGGCCTACTGGCATTACCCGATGATCGAAAAGGGCAAACCGCAGCTCGGAGCTAACGAAGAAGGTCTTTACGTCGAACGGATCGGCTTCATCGACTGGTCTGCCATCCGGATGACTGATGTCAAACGGAAAACCGTCCGCAATATCGAACAGGTCCGGCTGGACGTGCTGCTAACCCGCCCTCTCGACAACGCGCTTACCAGGGCCCAGCCCTTTCCATTCTGGAAAAAATACATGAAACGGAACTGGAAAAGGTCCAGGCGCGAGCACGGCAGGGAGCTGATCGCCATCGACCTGCACACGCTTGCCGCCGACCCGGATGAAATCCTGAGCCGTATCCGCGCGTTCAAGTTTGTCTGAATTGCCGGAAACTGAGTCGCGACACCACTGACCGTCAAGACGGCAAGATGCGGCGGCAGCCTGAACAAGCTGCCGCCTTTCGCTTGCCTACATCAGGTGTTCCTTGAAGAACGCGACGGTGCGGTCTTCCGCGAGCCTTGCCGCTGCTTCGTCGAAACGCGGCGTCGTGTCGTTGTGGAAGCCGTGGTTCACGCCAGGATACATGTGGGCGACATAATCCTTGCCGTTGGCCTTCAGAGCTTCCTCATAGGCCGGCCAGCCGGCGTTGATACGCTCGTCAAGTTCCGCATATTGCAGCATCAGCGGGGCCTCGATCTTCGCGACGTCCGCAGCGTCGGGCTGACGGCCGTAAAACGGCACGCCGGCACCCAATTCCGGATAGGCAACCGCGATCGCATTGACCACACCGCCGCCATAGCAGAAGCCGACCGCACCCACCTTGCCGGTGCTGGCATCGTGGTTGAGCAGAAACTCAAATCCGGCGAAGAAGTCGTTCATCAGCTTTGTGCCATCGACCGTGCGCTGCAACTCGCGGCCCTGGTCGTCATTGCCGGGATAACCGCCGACCGAGGTCAGTCCGTCGGGTGCAAGGGCCAGGAACCCGGCCTTGCCGAGGCGGCGGGCGACATCCTCGATATAGGGGTTCAGACCGCGGTTCTCGTGGATTACCAGGACAGCTGCGAGTTTGCCGGTGGCGCCGGCCGGCCGCACCAGATAGCCGTTAACTTCGCCGTGACCATTCGGAGACGGATAGGTGATGCGCTCCGTGACGATA
Source organism: Labrenzia sp. OB1 (assembly GCF_001624695.1). Lineage (GTDB taxonomy): Bacteria > Pseudomonadota > Alphaproteobacteria > Rhizobiales > Stappiaceae > Roseibium. The sequence continues at coordinate 207,853 of NZ_JSEP01000002.1, forward strand.
TCGGCATCGTCCGGTGCCACCTGTTGAGCCTGCGCATAATCCGGAGACAACTGATCGAGCAGCATCGCGGCGGTCACACCGGCGACCGCAAATTTCGCCGCCCCGCTCAGGAATTCACGTTTGGTGATTTTGCCGTGCGCATAGAAGTCATAAAGATCGAGAAGTTCCTGCGGAAAATCCTTCGCCGTCATCCGGCGAACCGGTGTCATTTTATTCATGTGATCACTCCCTCAAAGGCACGAAACACTGCAGTGCTTCTGAAACTTAGAGAGAAGCTGCCCAAGGTCCAGCCCCGGGCTCTAGAGAATTGTAACAATATGTAACCGGGGGAGGGTTACCCCACCTGACCGCGGTGGCGCAGGAAGTGATCGGCAAGCACACAGGCCATCATGGCTTCGCCGACAGGAACGGCGCGGATACCGACACAAGGATCGTGCCGTCCCGTGGTTCTCACATCGACTTCTTCGCCCTGCCGGGTGATCGACATGCGTTCGGTCAGGATCGAGGAGGTCGGTTTGACGGCGAAGCGCACAACAAGCGGATCGCCGTTCGAAATTCCCCCCAGAACACCGCCTGAATTGTTGGAAAGGAACTTTGGACGGCCGGCATTGTCCATGCGGATCTCGTCGGCGTTGTCTTCACCGCTCAGGCTTGCCGCTTCGAAACCGTTGCCGACTTCAACGCCCTTCACGGCGTTGATCGACATCATCGCGGCCGCGAGGTCGGTGTCGAGTTTGCCGTATACCGGAGCTCCCCAGCCTGCGGGAACGCCTTCTGCCACAACTTCGATGACCGCGCCGACCGAGGACCCCGCCTTGCGGACATCGTCCAGATAGTCGGCCCACAAGGCCGCCGCTTCGGCATCGGGCGAAAAAAACGGATTTCTGTCGACTTCATCCCAATTCCAATTGCCGCGATCGATCCTGTGCGGACCGACCTGGACAAGCGCGCCGCGGATGCTTACCCCCTGGACAACCTTTCGGGCAACGGCACCTGCTGCAACCCGCATTGCCGTCTCGCGCGCGGACGAGCGCCCGCCACCCCGGTAGTCCCGGATACCGTATTTGGCATCGTAGGTGAAATCCGCGTGGCCCGGACGGAAACGGTCCTTGATCTTCGAGTAGTCCTTCGAGCGCTGATCGGTGTTTTCCACCATCAGGGAAACAGGTGTGCCGGTCGTCTTCTGAGTCCCGTCCTCATCGATCATGACACCTGACAGGATCTTCACTTCATCGGCTTCCCGCCGCTGCGTCGTGAACCGGGACTGTCCGGGTTTACGCCTGTCCATGAAGCCCTGGATATCCGCTTCCGTCAGCGGGATCAGAGGCGGGCAGCCATCGACGACACAGCCGATTGCCGAGCCATGGCTTTCCCCCCAGGTTGTGACCCGGAACAAGTGTCCAAAACTGTTATGCGACATGTACGGCTACCGTTCTCACGCGAAAGAATGTCAGGAGCCGAGCGATACGCCATACTGGATGGAAGCTCAAGTCCTTCGGCCACGACCTGTAAACCCCAGCAACCAAATCCAGGGCGTGCTCAATCACCGACGCCGACAGTCTCCCAATTATTACCCTCCCCAAGAACAATTGGTTCGCGCAACAGAATTGCAGGCTATCGCTATTCATGAGAATCCGCGAAATCCAGAAAACGGAAGAATTAAACGTATCGGACTTTCTAGACTTGATTTGCAAAGTCTTAAACCCTTGCAATTAATATGTAATTAGAACGATCAATAATCAAAAGGCATGCAGGTGCGGATCAGGGGCTGGTTGACTGGACTGATCGTGTTCATGCTGGCTCCCAGCCTGCTGTTCGCTTCCCTCTGGTTTCACAACAAGATCGAAAACGTTCGCGCGATTGACCGCAGCCTTGAAGGGCTGCATCTGATCGAGGCCCTCGGCCCGCTGATGCAGGAAAAAGCCCTGATCGGAAATGTGAAGGGTCCTTCCGCGAATTTTCGTGTTCAGCTCCGGGAACTTGCCGGAGAAGATCGTTCTCCCGCCCTGCTTGCAGACCTGGAGGCCTTTGTCGCCGAGCCCGGTGTCTCCGCCCTGCAACAGGCCCGCAAGCTTACGTCCGCCCTCTCGCAGCTTGCGAAGCTCAGTTCATCGGCCTCTCCCGAGACGTCAAGACTGCCCAGTCTGATCGACGATACGCTTCTGGCCGTCGTTATAGAATCTTCCAAAATGGCCAAGAACGCCGGTCACCTGGCAAGCCTTGAAGACATCAGCGTCTGGGACAAGATGCTGATCCCGGTGCAGGCCGGTCAATTCAAGGCGGCCGCGGATGAAGCCGCCAAGGACACGGCAATCTTTCTAGGGGACCCGGCAGTCACAGCCGCGAATGGCCTGAGCGAACAGGCCCGGCGTTACCGCAAGACCAACCGTTCCTTTCAGACAGCAGGCTCGCAACTGTTGTCTTCCACCATCAAGGCCCATACGAGCGCGGACATAGTTTCAGCCCCCCTCATCGCGAAGCAGCCGGAACTGGTTCAGGTGACTTTTCAGCTGTGGCAAGCAGCTCTGGACGCGCTCAGCGCGGATCTGCAGCAGCAACGGGCAGGGACCCTGTTCGCCGTTGCCCTTGCAGGGCTGGCAGGCAGCGTGGTCATCCTTGCCGCCTTTGCCATTGCCGTGGCGCTGAGCCGCACACTTGCCGCACGCACGCAGCAGGAATTTGAAAATCTCGGATTCCATGATCCGCTCACCAGTCTCCCCAATCGCCGGGCTCTGCTCAAAACCATTCAGAACCTCCCCCGCCCGGGCGAGGGCGTGAGGATCGGGCTGCTGGTCTTCGATCTGTGCCATTTCAAGAAGGTCAACGACCTTTTCGGAGATCAATACGGCGACTCCTTTCTCAGACAGGTAGCCGAGCAGCTGACGCAGCTTGCCGAGCCGGACGATTTCGTCAGCCGAACCGGAGGCACCGAATTCATGCTGCTGCGCCGACGGTTGAAAAATCCGCTGGAGTTCGAGCAGTTTGCGGCCAGGCTCATTCACGAACTTGGCAAGGAGCGGTACCTGCACACCCACAAGGTGACAATCGACGGCAATGCCGGTTTGTTCATCAGCCGGCCCGCCGCGGAAGTCACCGATCAGATCATCGTCGACGCGGCGCTTGCCCTGCGCTCGGCCAAGAAACTTGGTCCGAGAAAGTACAGTCTCTTCACCCGCAACATGCGGGAAACCTTCGAAGAGAACGGACAAACCGCCAAACAGCTTCTCAACGCGTTGCACGACGGCAACGTCGTCCCCTGGTATCAGCCGCAGATAGACATCCACACCGGCACACTGATCGGAGCCGAGGCCCTGGTGCGCTGGATTGACGGCAGTGACGTCCGCACGCCTGCTTCCTTCTTTCCGGCCGCGGTGGAAGCCGGCTATATGGATATGATCGAGAAAACCGTCCGGGAGAACGCGATAGGGCTGGCGGCCAGTGTGAGCGGCAAGACACTGCATCCGATCCATTTCGGTCTGAATGTCACCGCCGATCTTCTGGGCAACTCCGACGCGGTGGACGCATTGGACCGTCAGGTCCGTTCCATGGGCCTGCTCCCCTCCCATATCAGCCTGGAAATTCTCGAGGCGGTCATGATCGACGAGAGCACGGTCGCCCCGATCAAGGAGAATATCGCCCGCTTGTCCGACCTTGGATTCTTCATAGAACTGGACGACTTCGGCACCGGCCATTCCAGCATTTCCAGCCTGCGGGATCTGAAGGTGGACAGGGTCAAGATCGACCGCAGCTTCATCTCGGGCGTGGACACGGACCCGGATCTGCAAAAATTCACCAGCGCGTTGATCAACCTCGCCAAGAGCCTCGATATCCGCGTGCTTGCGGAAGGTGTGGAGACAGAGGGCGAACTTGAGTGGCTGAAGCAGAACGGCTGTGACGACATTCAGGGTTTCCTGATCTCGCCAGCTGTGCCCGAAGACCAGCTTCTGAGCCTGATCCTCAAACACAATTTCCTTTCGGCTCTGAGTGCTCCGGTGCCGCGTAAAACAGTTCTGGGGCTAAGTCGCCGGTGAGAGGGCTACCTGCCTTTTCTTGAATTCCGCGGCTGCAAGCGAAAGGCCGCCATCCGCGCCGTCGACGAAATGGATGTGACGGCAGTTGCCGATGTCCTCCACGAAACAGGTCATCAGCGCCGCGCCGGACACATGCATCCCGTAGACGACGTCTCCGGCTTCAAAGGCCCTGTTCAGGCAGCTTTCGACCGCCGCAAGCTGCGCCGACGTCAGATCGAGCACAAGCTGGAGACTGTCCCCCACTTTACGATGGTCGGTGTTGAGGCTCAGCTCCCGAAAATACTTCGTCGGAGCCAAAGGTCCAATTCGCCAGCCGGTGGTGGTGCTCAGCATGAAAGCCAGACACTCGAAAACGCTCGTCATCCAGCCGCGCGCAGCCTTGCCCGCGAAGGACATCGCCACTTCCAGCCGGAGGTTTCGGGGCGGGAACCTAAAGCGCAGCCGGTTTTTCTCCGCCAATTTTGTGCGGTTGTCGTCCGTCAGTGGATTGAATCCAAGCTCTTCGGCCACATCGTCCATGACTTCCGGAAGGGTTTTGCGGCCGGACGGTTTGACGATCAGAGAGACGATGTGACCATGTTTCGCCGGCAGCGGCTCCCAGCGGCAGGACAGACCGTCAAGTGGCGGTAGTGCCGTGTCCTGAAGTTGGATCGCGAAGGGCTGCGAGGCTTTCGGATCCTTGAGGATGCGGTCGGCTATGGCAAGCCCGTCTCCAAGGATCATCGCCAGGTGATTGCCTTCACTCAGCTGGTACTTGCGCAACTTGACGTCTCCGCCGAGCGCCCTGAGATGCGCCACCGGGATGGCTGCGGCGCGCAGATGCAGTTCCATGACCTGCCGGGAAAGGTCGACAACTCCGGCAAGCGCTTCGCGTCCTGCCTGCACATCGTGTTCGGACACCAAGAGCATCGCGCCGTCGCCGCCGAAGACGAAAGGCACCCGGTCGTGGCCAAGGCGGTTCACGATAGCGGCAATGACCGCCGCCCCCACCATGTTGACCTCCTTGTAGCGCCCGGCGGCAACAGCATCTCCCGAGCGCACGATGTCCGCAGCCAGGACGTACCAGTCATCCGGCACTGGTCGGTAACCGTCCAGTTCGCCGACCGAACTGAAATCCGAGAAGCTCGGCAGATCGCTGTAAAATTCATCCGCTGACACGACACATGCTCCTGACGCCTTTTCGAACCCCGGCTGACACGACGGTCAACACTCCGCAAATCTGTCTACGATGAGTGGAAGCGATCAGATCGGGAGCACCCGGCTCTCACAACTAAAATTTACCACCGGTTTGGTGCCGCCAGTTCCTCGTCAGAAATCGGACGTCGGCGGAGGCCGCGCACTCTCCGGGACCAGGGGTCTCAGCCGGGAGCAAGGCTTTTAAAACAGGCTGACAGGAGGCCCGCCCGCGGAGCCATCCGGTCGAACCGGTTCTCCCTCAATATCATGCTGGAAAGAAGTCGCGCCGGACTTCTGTTTGTCTCAGACGACCTCGAACCGGCTGTCCCTCCAGACGAAGATCTTGTCCTGAGGCACATCCAGCTTGGGAGCCGCCGTTTTTTGCAGCCCTTCCAGCAACCCGCGCACAACACGGAACACACCGCCATGCGACACGACAACCGAGGGGCGGTTAACCGAGCGCAGCCAGGGGCCGATCCGGCCGGTGAGCATTTCGTAGCTTTCGCCGCCCGGGGGAACAAACCCCCATTTGTCGGCCCGCCGCCGCGCGATCAGAGCCTCCTCCTCATCCGCCAGTTCCTCCAGGGTATGACCTTCCCAGTCTCCGAAGGTGATCTCCTTGAGCTGGTCGTCCAGCCGGTAGGCCGCGGGGTCCACGCCCAGTGCCGAGCGCAACAGTTCCATGGTCATACGGGTTCGCCCGAGCGGGGATGCCACGAAGTCGAGCCTGTCCGGCCGGATATTCCCGGCTTCCAGAAGTGCTTTCAACCGCTTGCCGTTTCCAGTCGCCTGGGCCTTGCCGGTGGCGTTGAGCGGAATGTCGCGCTGCCCCTGCATACGCCCTTCCGCGTTCCAGTCCGTCTGGCCGTGACGGATGAAGATCAGCAGTTCAGGGTCATGGAGCCTAGGAAGCAGGCCGGTGTCGGGTGCGGATTGCGGGATCGTCATGGTCTCACTCAGGCAATGCAAAGGCTTCAGCTGCAAACAGAAGACACGTAATAGAAGAATGGCCGGTTGAAACCGGCCATCACGAACTCTTCAGAAAAATAAGGCGGCGGTGTCCGGTCCTTGACCCGTTTAGTCCTTCACCACGGAAATGTCGGGTGCATCGACGGCCTTCATGCCGACGATGTTGTAGCCGCAATCAACGTGCTGGATTTCACCCGTGACACCGCGGCCAAGGTCGGAGAGCAGAAACAGCGCACTGTCGCCGACTTCCTCGATGGTGACCGTGCGGCGGAGCGGCGAATTGTATTCATTCCATTTGAGGATATAGCGGAAATCGCCGATGCCGGAGGCAGCGAGTGTCTTGATCGGTCCTGCGGAAATCGCATTGACGCGAATGTTCTGCGGGCCAAGATCCATTGCCAGATACTTTACGCTGGTTTCCAGCGCGGCCTTGGCGACGCCCATCACATTGTAATGCGGCATCACCTTCTCCGCGCCGTAATAGGTCAACGTCAGGATGGAGCCGCCATCGCTCATCAGCTTTTCGGCACGTTGGGTGACGGACGTCAGCGAATAACAGGAAATATCCATTGTCCGGGCGAAGTTATCGGAAGAGGTATCGACGAAGCGGCCGGTCAGTTCTGACTTGTCGGAGAAGGCGACCGCGTGGACCACAAAGTCGATCTTGCCCCATTTTTCTTCAAGCGCGCTGAACACCGCATCGATCGAAGCCCCGTCGGTCACGTCGCAGTGACCGGCCACAAAGGCGCCGAGCTGTTCGGCAAGCGGCTCGACACGCTTTTTCAATGCGTCGCCCTGATAGGTCAGCGCCAGTTCGGCTCCTGCGTCGGCAACTGCTTTGGCAATGCCCCAGGCAATTGACTTGTTGTTAGCCACGCCCATAATCAGACCACGTTTGCCGTTCATCAGTCCGCGCGTTTCCGCCATCGTCATCTCCGAAAAGGATTCCTGTACCGCCCCCGAGGGCTGGCATCCTATGGCACAAGGGGTTTCTTCCTTCAAGTGAGCAGGCACGCGAATGAAGCGTCGACGGCGGCGCAATCAGCCACTATGTTGGCGCCCGAATTTCACCGTCAAACTTCACAAGGATCCCGTTCATGGAGCGCTCTTCCCATGCTGATCGCTTCGCCGAAATGATCGGCGCGGCACATGTTCTGACCAACCCGGAAGACCAGGCTCCGTTCCTGACCGAATGGCGAGATCTTTACCAGGGGGTCACGCCTCTGGTGCTGCGTCCGGGCAGCACCGAAGAGGTCAGCGCGGTGATGACATATGCCTGTCAGCATGGTTTGAAAATCGTGCCGCAAGGAGGCAACACCGGGTTGGTGGGCGGACAAATTCCGCAGGAATCCGGGGATGAGATCGTCTTGTCCCTCTCGCGTATGAACAAGATCCGATCCGTCGACCCGGCCGGTTTCACCATCACGGTGGAGGCCGGAGTGATCCTTGAGGCCCTGCAAAACGAAGCTGAAAAAGTCGACCGTCTGTTCCCTCTTGCCCTCGGTTCGCAGGGCTCCTGCCAGATCGGCGGCAACATTTCCACCAACGCCGGCGGCACCGCCGTACTGTCCTACGGCAACACCCGGGACCTGGTCCTGGGCCTTGAAGTCGTGCTGCCGAACGGGGAGATCTGGAACGGTCTGAGGACCCTTCGCAAGGACAATACCGGTTATGATTTGAAACAATTATTTATCGGCGGAGAGGGGACCCTGGGGATCATTACCGCCGCTGCGCTGAAGCTGTTTCCCAAGCCGAAGAAACTGGAAGCGGCGTTTGTCGGATTGCCCGATCCACAGGCCGCCCTCAAGCTCTTCTCACTGGCAAAGGCGCAGGCCGGACCGGTTCTGACCGGTTTCGAAATCATGCCGCGCATCGGCCTGGAATTTTGCCTGCGACATCTGGAAGGCAGCCGCGATCCGCTGGAAAACGCTCATGACTGGTACATTCTCATGGAGCTCTCCAGCGCTTCGGAGGCGTTTCCGGTCCGCGACCTGCTGGAGAGCATTCTCGGCGAAGCCTTCGAAGAGGAACTGGTCGAAGACGCCGCTTTTTCACAGAACCTCTCCCAGGTGCAGGATTTCTGGCACATCCGCCACGGCATGTCGGAAGTTCAGAAGCCGGAAGGCGGTTCCATCAAGCATGACGTCTCCGTTCCCGTTGCCGCCATCCCGGACTTTCTCGACAAGGCCATGGCGGCGGTCGAGAGTCTCGTGCCCGGCTGCAGGCCGGTGCCCTTCGGCCACATGGGCGACGGCAACATCCATTTCAATGTCAGCCAGCCGGTCGGCGCCGACAAGGAAAGCTATCTCGCAGGATGGGACGAGATGAACGCTGTCGTGCACGATATCGTTCGTGACTTCGGCGGCAGCATTTCCGCCGAACACGGCATCGGACGCCTGAAGCGCGATCTCCTGGCAGAAGTGAAGCCGGAAATTGAGCTGGATCTGATGCGGCGGATCAAATCCGCGTTCGATCCCGGGAACCTTCTCAATCCGGACCGCGTCATCTGAAAGTATCCGCGCCGTGTCCCGCTGCTCTTGTCCTGATCTGACAATAAAGGACAGTAGTAGCAGACCCTCGAACAGGCTCCTGTTCACTGCAGTCTCTATTGCGCGTGTACTTGGAGAGCCTGACTTTCATCTACGGATCAGGCCGCCAGAAACGGATCGCTTTTCAAGACAGGGTTCGCAAGGCAGATCAATATGCACATTTGACGAGTTGCCGGAATTTCGGCAACCCTGTGGATAGCCTTAACGCAGTTGGCAAAACACGACAGTGCAAAGATCACTTTCACAACTCCGGTCAGCATTCTGTTCTGAAATGAATTTTCGTGACAGGTCATACCGGTAAAAATTTTACCTCTTGGTCAAATCAATCGAATCTTCCCGGAAAGTTTTCCCCACCTTCGCGATGCGCGGCAGGCCGGGTGGACAGGATTGAGTCGTTTTCAGGTCAAAACCATGTTCGCCAAGAGTTCGCCCCACTGAAACGTCTCTGTAAAAATTAACCTGCTTTTCAGCGAAGCATCGAAATCCAACTTGATGAAACTCACTATTTTTACAGCTGCCTTTTGAAAACCTTCAGAAAATTCTGCCGTGCGTTAATTTTTCGCTAATGATTTTCACCAGTCGAAAGTCAATGGTGAACGGACTACAGAAAATCAGCTCCCTCAGGACTTATGCCTCGTTCTGAAGTCGATGGAGCTTAAGATTTCCTATGTAAAAATCCACCTTTCGACCAGAAAACATCTACAAAAATTACTATGGGATCGATCTATGACCTTATAAGAATAAGCTATTTGAAAAGATGGTAAATCAAAGGTTAATTTCGTCTGATAGGCGTTAAAAAGCCATCCCGGTCAAGAGACCTTCAAAGGGTCCGCAGGCCGGAAACAATAAACGGGCTGCGACGTGGCAATTGCGGCTCAAACAAAGTGCACAGAGAGGCGTTACGCGCCCACCCCATGAAGGAGGCCACAATGCAGCTTCAGGCTTTAGCCGATTCCGGTCCTTGGGACCGGGTCAAGAAAGAACTGAGGAACGAACTGGGAGAAGATATCTTCTCGAATTGGTTCGGCAGGGTCAATCACGAGGAAACGACAGGTGACGCGGTTCGCCTTTCCGTTCCAACCCGTTTTCTGAAGAACTGGATCCAGAGCAATTACGAAAAACAGCTCGTCGGTCTTTGGAAGCGGGAAAAAGACGGCATCAGCCGTATCGAACTTACCGTTCGCGGCGCCTTGCGCCCCCGCCTGATCGAAGGCCCTCAGGCCTCGAAAGCCATCACGGCCCGGCGGATCAGCGGCCGCCCCGCTCCCTTCAACAGCACTCCGCAGTTCAGTGCCGGATCAGGCATCGCCGCGATCCCCTGCCTTGCGGACACAGGCGAGGAGTCCGCGTCGGAATTTCTGAGCGGCGCCGCCCTGAACCCGAAACTGACTTTCGACACTTTCGCGGAAGGCACATCCAACAGTCTGGCCTGCGCCGCCGTACGCCAGATGGCGGCGGGCCATGAAGGCACGTTGAACATGCTTTATGTTCACTCGTCCACCGGCATCGGCAAAACCCATCTTTTGCAGGCAGCCGCGTGCCAGGCCAGAAAGACCGGCCGGCATGTCGCCTACCTGTCAGCGGAATTCTTCATGTACCATCTGGTTCCCGCTCTGCGGACACCGGCTTTCCCGGTGCTGCGTCAGGCCATGAAGTCCATCGATCTGCTCCTGATCGACGATCTGCAATTTCTTCATGGCAAGCAGGCGCAAGAAGAATTCAGCAAGACGCTCGAGCTGCTGATGGAATTCCCGTCCCAGGTCATCATGGCGGCGGATCGCGCTCCGGAGGATCTTGAAACGCTTGGCACCGGCCTGTGCCAATACATCCAGAAAGGTGAAGTCATCGGCATTCAGGCAACGGACTATGCCCTGCGCCTCGACATCGTCAACAAGCGCATCGCGGCGGCGCGCAAGACACACCCCGGCTTTTCGGTTCCGGACGAGGTCACGGACTATATCGCCCGCTATGTGATTGCGTCGGCCAGGGATCTGGAAGGCGCGCTGAACCGGCTCTTCGCGCATAATCAGCTTTCCAGACAGCCGGTCACCCTCGAACTTGCCGAAAAGACCCTGCATGATCTGGTGCGGATCGGAGAACCCCGTTCGATCAAGGTTGAAGAAATCCAGCAGGTCGTCTGCAAGCATTTCAGTGTCACCAAGGCGGATCTTCTGTCCTCCTGCCGGGCCCGGGTTCTGGTCCGACCGCGTCAGATCGCGATGTATATCGCCAAGGTCATGACCGGCCGCTCGTTGCCGGAAATCGGCCGCCGCTTCGGCAACCGGGACCACACCACCGTTTTGCATGCGGTCCGCAAGATCGACAGCATGGTGAAAACGGACAGGGCTCTTTCACAGGAAGTGGAACTGCTGAAGCGCCTGATCCAATCCTGACCCTCAACAGGGCGGCCTCGCCCTGAAAATTCTGCGGCAGCGGGTTCACCCGCTGCCGCAGAACTCTGTTCAGGTCCTGAGTATCCGTCCTCCCGGAACATCCTTTTCAATCGGAACCAAAAGCAGGCACCGCGGCTTTCTTTTTGCGCCGTTGACAGCGCCCGCCCGTGTCCCTATGCCTGTTGCCGGTTTGAGGGAACCGGCCGCCCGCGGGCAAACAGCCTTGGTGAATCCCTTCAGCGAAGTTTTCTTTCGCTGTGCTGAGCGACCTTCACAAGGGAGTGCAGGCTGATGGTAATGCGGGCTCCATTACTTTCGCCTGACGTTCTTGAAAGGTATTCCCATGACGCTTCCCAGCGTTGACGCGCTCAAAACCCAGGCCAAACGCCTGCGAACAGCACTAACCGCCAAGGGGCAGGTGCTCTCGCACAGCCAGGCGCTCGAACTGCTCTCCGCCCAATACGGCTACAAGGACTGGAACACCGCCTGCGCCGCGGCGTCCACGAGTGGAACGGCCCTGCCCTTCGCTGTCGGCGACCGGGTTTCCGGCATCTATATGCGGCAGGCCTTTACCGGCGAGATAAGAGGGCTGTCGCGGGTTGGCCAGTCAGGGCACCTCCGCGTGACCCTTCAGTTCGACAATCCCGTCGATGTTGTGACTTTCGAGAGTTTTTCCTCTCATCGCAGCCGGGTCACCTGCGTTGTTCGCGAGGACGGAATTGCGATCAAGAAAACCTCGGACGGCGAGCCTCATCTGAGAATGAAGCGCGCCGGCTGAAACCCTTGATCAAGGCGGCTTCGACATTCCGATGCGTTGCCGTCACCGGCGCCGCGCCATGACAAGATGACCGGGCACGGGTTCGTTTTCCTCCAGCCGCACGACAATCGGTTCCATGGCGAGGATTTCGAACCCGGCCGCGTCGAGCGCCGTCCGGATGTAGACGTCCCCCTGAGCGAAGCGGTTTTTCGCGCCAACCATGTAGGGCCGCCCCTTCAGGGTTTCCTCCGGCAGCGTTTCGGTCGAAAAAGCCAGACAACCACCCGTCCGAAGACGGCCGTCAGCACCGGCCAGAAACGGTTCAACGGCGCCGAGATAAGGGAATACATCAGTGGCGGTAATCAGGTCCCAGCTCGGCTGCGAACCATCCTCTTCCTCGAATTCCTGCAGAAACTCCACAGCCTCGCCGACATACAGATCTTCATAGACCTGCCTGTCATAGGCCAGTTCGACAATGCGTTCGGACAGGTCCAACCCCGTCCGATGAACGGTGCAATCCGCAAGGGCCATGCCGGTCAGCCCGGTGCCGCACCCCAGATCCAGCAGACGGGTGAACGGCCCGATCTCCAGACGGCGGATCAGGTCCCGCACCAGCAAGGGAACGCAATAGCCAAGCTCATCCACCAGAATGTCGTCGAAAACGTCCGCATGCTGATCGAAGAGCGTTGCGACATAGGCATCGGGCATTTTTTCCGGGGCATCCTGCACACCCATGGCCGCGAGACGGATGCTGACACCGCCGGTATCTACCGGATCGAGCGTCAACGCATGGCGATAGGCCTTTTCCGCCCCTTCAAGATCGCCGGCTTTCTGGAGATCAAGGCCGCGATTATAGGCCTCCGCCAATGCCTCGTTTTCTTCCGTGTCTTGCTCATGGGGGGCGAAGTTGTCGTTGTCGCTCATGTCGTCATCCTTACCGGCAGAGCTTTCCCCTACAGCGGCCGCGAGGCGAATGCACGGCAATTCTGGCGGAGCGGCCGCGGTGTAGGCTCAGAACAGATCGAGCTGACTGTCATCGGGGGCCGGCTTTGCCGTCCGCTTCGCCCCGGTCTCTTTTCCGGCAACTGCCGGCCGGCCATCAAGATCCACGGGTTCGTGCAGATCCGCATGGTCGTTGGAAACCTTGTTGACCCGGCTGGACACAGGTGTCGCCACCAGAAAGCTGTCCTCTACCGGGAGAAGCAGTTTTTCGGCCTCTCTCCGGTCAACATGAGCGATGTCCAGCCAGGTGTCGAATACGTCGGGCTTGAGGATCACCGGCATACGATCATGGATCTGTGACATCATCCGGTTCGCCCTGATCGTCAGAATTGCGCCGGTATCGATGTCACCGCCGTCAGGATCCGACCAGGTGTCCCACAGACCGGCAAAGGCCATGACCCCGCCGTCCGCCGGCCTGATCCAGAAAGGCTGCTTGCCTTCGGGTGTCCGCCGCCACTCGTAAAACCCGGAGGCCGGTACCAGGCAGCGGTGGTGGCGCATGGCCGAGCGAAAGGACGGTTTTTGCGATGCGGTTTCCGCTCTTGCGTTGATGAGCAGGCTGAAGCTTGACGGATCCTTGCTCCAGGCAGGGATGAGCCCCCAACGGACAAGGTGGAACTGCCGTTTGCCGCCAAGGTTCTGACGGACGATCGCCAGCGGCTGGGTCGGGGCAATGTTGTAGCGCGGCGGAAAATTCGGCCGCTCATCATAGCCAAAAAAGGTCCGCACGGCGTCAGGGGGGGTGGTGAGCGCAAGCCGGCCGCACATATCGGGTTTCTCCGTTGCCTGACATCATTCACCGGATGCCGGTCCTATACTGCCAAGTTAGGTAATTGGAAATAAAAAGGAAGTAGCCTAGTTCACAGACTCGTAAATGAGCATGAAATGGTTTGAATAGGATTGCTCCTCGGCAAGGTTCGAAAGTGCAGGAAATGTAGCGCATTTCCCGGCCTTTCGCGCCGCGGAATTGGAGCAATCCGGTTAAATCCGGAGGACATGGAAAAGCTCTCTCCCGTTGCGTCAGCGCGCTGCACCGGGGAATAGCCCGCTCTTCATGTCCTTTTACGCGATTACCCGCCATTTCCGATGCCATTTCATCCTCATTTATGAGTCCGTGAGCTAGAAACGCAAACTCAACAAGCGGGGGCAAGGTATGGAGTGTTTGGATCCAGTTTTGGGCGCCGGAGATCTGGCTGCCGACAGGCTGGAACAGGCCAACATCAACCCCCAAACGGGGCTTGCCACCGATTACCTCAATCACTTCAATGAAGTAATGATGCTTCTTGAAATGCTTCCCGCGATGCCGGATTGCGCCGGAGATGTGCTTGACTGGAAGCCGCTTGACTATATCGGTCATTTCGAGATTTCGACCTTCAAGGACAAGAACCTCGCCATCCAGGCCTATCACGCCGCACCTGCCCAACTGCGCAATCACCTTGAGATCCAGGTCGCGAAAATCAATGCCCTGGTCGTACGAATCCAGGACCAGCTTCGCGAGGCTCCGTCCCCTTCAGCCGTTGCCGCGGAAATCGCCGACATTGCAACCCATGAAATCAAGCCGCTGATTTCCGTTGCCGGTGCGGTCATTCACGGTCATGTTGAACCGGAAGCAACCCAGCACGAAGGCGAAGGCGCCCAGGCGGAAATCGACGCACTGTTCGCTTGAAACGCCCCGCGTTTGAGATTTTCCAAGGCGCTCCATGTCCAGGTTATATCCAGATGCCCCCCGCGTCGGCGTCAGTGTCCTGTGCCACAGGAACGGACAGGTGCTGCTGATCAAACGCGGCAAGGCGCCCTACAAGAACCACTGGAGCCTGCCCGGCGGGCTGGTGGAACTGGGCGAGACGCTGCTTGAGGCCGCAGAACGGGAACTCATGGAAGAAACCGGCGTGACGGCGCACCTTGGAGCGCCTGCCGAAACCTTCGATTCCATTCAGCGGGATGCCGACGGGACGGTTTCCGCGCATTTCATTCTCACCGTTTTCTGCGGAGCCTATCAGTCAGGCAACGCCGAACCCGGAGACGATGCCAGCGCGCTTGAGTGGGTCGCCCCCGCCCGTCTGGACGAAAGGCTGACCACACCGGGCACACCGGACCGTATCCGCCGCCTGCTGGCCAGATAGCGAACGAGCCTTCGGTTCCATCGCCGACAGCCAATTCTTGGGATCACCGTTCATTGTGCTTGCGGCACGCCCTGCCGTTGCGCATGATCCGTTCATGATGAAACAGTGCATACGTTCTGTCTGCGCCGGCACCGCGTTGCTTGTGCTGGTCGGCCTGTCAGGTCCGGGTCAGGTTGTATCCGCACAGGAGAGCGCGGCCGACGAACCGCCTTTCGAGCAGCAGCTCATGCGCCTGTCGGAGATTTTCGGCGCCCTTCATTTTCTGCGGCCGCTCTGCAAGAAAAGCGATACTCCGAACTGGCGCGACCAGATGGAGGACTTTCTGGACGCCGAAACGCTTGACGACAATCGGCGGCGGCGGTTCATCGAACGCTTTAACCAGGGTTACAGAGGTTTTTCAGTCGCTTACAGAGACTGTACCGAGGCCGCGCGTATCGCAATGGCACAGTATCTGACTGAGGGCGAGACCATCATCAGCGACGTCACCAGCCGCTACGGACGATAAACCGGCAGAAAATCGTCAGTTTGTTACCGGTCGGTTAACCATTTGAATCAAATTTGTGGGTGGCCGTTAAGTTTGCGTTCACGGTTGCTTATCAGTGCGGTTAGCCGTGCTAGGATCAAGTCATCAGATTCGGGCATCGGCACGTTGGAGTTGACTCCAAAGCGTTCGGGAAGGACCGGTAAGGAAACGAATGATAAACGATGATTACGCTGAAGCGGCGATGGAAGCCGAGTTTGCGGAAGATGAAGACATCAGACGTGCTGCTCTCGGCTTTATCTCTGACGCGTGGGCAGAAGCCATCGCAAACGGTGTCGACGCCGACGCCGTTGCTCACGCAGCGATGTTCACGGCGCTAGCTGACCTTGTCGCTGCCTATGGTGAAGATGCCGTCGCCAAACTGGCCGAAGGGCTGCCCGACCGCATCCTGCAGGGCGACTACACGGTCAACCGCGTTCTTCAATAGCCAGCGGCGAAACGCTTCCCTGACAAAGGCCGGCACGTCCGGCCTTTGTGATTCCTGCAGCTGAGCGGAAGGCTTCGGATAGGGCGAATGGCGAATGCCGGTCCCGCATTTTCGGCTTATTTCAGGAGCGTGAGATCCAGGACCAGTTTCAGATAGATCAGTGCACCGAAGGTGATCAGAACGACCCCGGCGATGTGATTTGCCCTGCCCAGCCATCTGTCGTCGATCCTGGCCCTGTAATGTGACACCGCCGCCGAGACGACGATCCACCAGGTCGTCGCGCCGCAGGCGACACCCGAGACCATGACAAGCGCACCGAAGTGATCTCCGGGAGGTGGCCGGAACTCCCCCAATCCGCCGAATATCGCGACAAAGGCGATGACCGTTCCCGGATTGGTGATCGCCATGAAGAAGGCAGCCGTGGCGTCCCCCAGAAATCCGCGCTGCCAACCGTGGCCGTCCTTGTCGAGATGCGGATGCGTATTCCAGATCTTGAGACCGAAGACAATCAGCAGGGCGCCGCCGACAATCTCGATGAGATTGATCTGGCCTTCGATGAAATTGGTAATGGCCGACACACCGAAGATCGCGACGGCGGCGAAGACCGTGTCGGCGACGACGGCGCCCAGCCCGACATACACCCCCTGCCGAAACCCGCCATAGACCGCGTGCTGAATGGCCATGACATTAACCGGTCCGACCGGTGCCGTGGTAAGAATCCCGACGAAAAAGCCGATCAGCACATATTCCACAAATGTCACGAACAGCCCTTTTCGCTGAACCCCGCGTGGGGTGCGGCCCCATAGATGAAAAGTTTCGCTATTCGTTATCTGCCCTGCAGCGCCATGACAAGAACAGGAAAACCCAATCGACCACTTTCACTTTGGCACGAATTGTTTAAGGAATGACGCCGGGGTGTACGCTTTCAGCAGAAAGCATGGGAAACCGCGTTGATCCGGGCTATGCCTGAGCGACTGAAACCGGGAGATGGTCACCATGGCGCGCATTATCGCCGCAGCAATATTGACTGCCTGTCTTTCCCAGGGTGCCGCCCTGGCAAAGACCGTTCAGACCGAGATTATACGGCCTCTGGCGGAGAACCCGCAGAGCGATCCTGCGACCGGCAGCGGGCAATACCTGCCAGAGAGCCTCACCTCACCGCAGGATAGTGAAACCGACTCTGCGGACGACGACGGAAAACCCCAGGTGCTCTACAACACCGACATGCTGCCCAGGACGGTCGCGCGCATGCACGCGCAACTCCGGGAAGCCGCCCTTGCCGGCAGTATGGACAGGCTGCGCATGGTCCTGGAAAGCAACGAGCTTCCGCCGACGCTTTCCTTCACCGAAACCGGCGATCCCATCGAGTTTCTCAAATCGAGTTCCGGCGACGGCGAAGGTTTCGAGATTCTTGCAATCCTGGCGGACATACTCGATGCGGGCTTCCTGCATGTTGACGCCGGGACGCCACAGGAAATGTACATCTGGCCGTATTTCTCCCGCTATCCGCTCTTCGATCTGACACCGGACCAGAAGGTCGAACTCTACCGTATCGTCACGGCCGGAGACTTCGCCGAAATGCAGGATTTCGGCGCATGGACCTTTTACCGCGTCGGCATAGGCCCCGACGGAACGCTGCATTATTTCGTGGCGGGGGACTGATACCAACATCAACAAACAAGACCCTATTTGTTGATGTTGGTACCAGTTCCGTATCGCCTTCGATCAACCGATAGTTCAGAGCCGAATGGTCTCACGCATCACGGTTTGCAGCGAAACGCGGATGGCCGCTTTTGGCAAGCTCATAGTGTTTTCGCTGTATGACGAGTTCGGCGTCCGGGAAGAGGTCGTGGTTGCCGGAGTGGTCGTCGTCCAGATGCGAGCATACGAGGATATGTATATCGGATGGCGCCAGCCCGATTGAATTCAGGCGCGCGGTGACAGTGTCCTGCGGCGAAATTTCAAGTGTCAGTCCCGGCGGATTGTGAGGATTCTCCACATATGCGCGCGGCCAGCCGGTATCCTCGAGTATATTGCTCCCCTCGCCTGTTCGGAAGAGGTAGCCGGCAACGGGAATGTTCCCGGTTACATCTTGCCAAGAGAAAGGATGTAGAGGCGCATTATCTGACTTTCTCCGGTTGAGGCCCGGCCTCTTCGGCCAAGGCGTGGAAATTTGGCGACATGTCTATTGGGATACCCAAACGCAGGAAATCATCCCCATCAATCGGGCGACCGGCAGAAACGTCCGGGTTCCCGGCGTTTTTCCAAAGCATAGTGAATCATGCTTGTCAGCCCACCGATGTGCGCGCGCCTTGTTGACAGTTGATTTAAGCTGGACCCTGGCGCCGTCTCCGAAAGTGCCAGGGTATCGCAAAGATGGTTCGGTCTGGCTGATGCTCATCCGGGCATTTGTTCTCTTGCGTCTGAAACCAGGGCGGAGACACCGATGAAGTCGACCTTTCCCGTCCCGAGGAGTGGAACTCTGGGAACGATCCGCACTTCGGCGGGCACCATCAGATCCTGCACGCCATTGGCTCTGGCGAATTTCACGAAGTCCATGCGGGTAGCGTCCTTGTTTTCGGTGATCAGGATCAGCCTTTCGCCCTTGCGCTCGTCCTTCATCGTGGCGACCGCGGACAGGGCGTCGGGCCAGAGCGTGCCCGCGATCTCCTCGACCGCCGCCAGGGACACCATTTCCCCGCCAACCTTCGCGAACCGCTTTGCCCTTCCCTTGATGGTCACGAATCCCTCGGCATCGATCTCGACGATGTCGCCGGTATCGTGCCAGCCGTCCGCGAGCGGTTGCAATATTCCCGGGTTCTCGGTGCGCAAGTACCCCAGCATCACGTTCGGACCGGAGACGAACAACCGCCCACCATCCTTGACACCCGGGACCTTTTCCAGGCGCGAACGCATGCCGGGCATAATCTTGCCGACGGTGCCCGGTTTGCTGAACATCGGCGTGTTGATCGCGATGACGGGTGCGGTCTCTGTGACGCCGTAGCCCTCAAGAATACGCACTCCAAACCGCTCCATGTAGGTTTGCCGCGTGGATGCCTTCACCGGTTCAGCGCCCGCGAAGCAATACCGCAACGAGCGGAAGTCATAAGCATGGGCTACCCGGGCATAGCCGTTCAGGAATGTGTCGGTGCCGAACAGGATCGTTGCGTTTGATGAGTAGATCAACTCGGGCACGATCCGGAAATGCAGCGGCGAGGGATACATGTAGATCGGTACGCCGGAAACCAGCGGCAGGATAGTGCCCGCCGTCAGGCCGAAAGAATGGAACATGGGCAGGACGTTAAAGACCTTGTCCTCGGCCGAGAAATCGATCCGGGCGGCCGCCTGAGTGACATTGGCCAGTATGTTCTCGTGGCTCAGCACAACGCCCTTTGGCGTGCCTTCGGAGCCGGATGTGAACAGGATCGCAGCCGGATCCGTGTAAGCACGGCGAACCAGCGGGCGCGCACGCGTCAGGAGACCACGAAGTTTGTCGGCCAGACCTATATCCTTGCGGATGTCCTCCAACCAGACGACCTCGACATCGCGGCCAAGTGCCGCCACCAGATCGGACAATTTGGCCTGCTCGACGAAGGTACGCGAGGTCAGAACCCTGGCCACTTTCGCCGTGCGGCAGGCCGACACCACATTGGTCGCGCCGGCGGTGAAGTTGATCATTGCCGGCACCTTTCCGGCGGACATGACAGCGAGAGTCGTAACCGTAGCGCCGTTGGCATTCGGCAGCATCACGCCGATTGCTTCTCCTTCCCGGCCGATCCTGGAAAGTTTGCGTCCGAGGACAGCGATGCTCGTGAGCAGCTTGCCGTAGGTGAGAGCACCGGTGACCGGATCCTCAATCGCGACTTTGGACATCCCGCGATCCTTCGCGGTTCTGACGGTCCGTTCGATAATCGTTTGCCTGCTGGCCAGATCGGTCTCGAAAATAAGGCCTGACAAGATATCATAAAGCCGGGCCCCGGCAGCCGCGCGGCGGCGACGGCCTTTCAGAGCCTCGTCCACCGCGAGCTTTTCGGGCTCCAGAATAGTCACCGTGACCTTCGGAAACAGCCTCTTTCGGATCTGCGCCGGGCGCAGATAGGAGAACGGTGTCCGCTCCAGTCCCTCGATGCGGATCGGGACCACCATTGCTCCGGTTTTGTCGGCGACCATCGCCGCACCGTCGTAGACCTTCATCAGGCTGCCGGTGACGGTCAAGCGCCCTTCGGGGAAGATCACCATCGGCTGGCCGGCGTTGACCGCCTGAATCAGAGATCTCGTGGCCAGGGGTTTGGCCGGATTGATCGGCAAGGCATTTGCCATCTTCAGAAACGGGCGCACCCACCGGCGCCTGGCGACAGCGTAGTCAATGGCGAAGGTCGGCGCTTTCTCGGTCAAGGTCAGTGCCAGGCCCGCGTCCAGATAGCTGACATGGTTCAGAGCGAGGATCGGGGCCACTCCCGCCTTCTCGAGATTTTCAAGCCCCCTGATTTCTATCCTGAAGAACGCACGATAGATGATCGAGACAAGGTCCCGGAGCGGATCTGTCGGCAGGAACCTGAACATGATGACCCCGGCAAAGGCGTTCAGAACCGCCAGCACCAGCATCACGTGAACCGGTTCGGCACCGGCGCCCTGCGCGATGGCGAGCAGGCCGCTTGACACTGCCATCAGGCCCGCACCCAGTGCGTTGGCCCCGGCGATGGTCCGCGCCCGCCGTTCGGGGACGGCCCAGGCCTGAAGGGCGGCAAAGGTGGGAACGACAAGAAGGGCTCCCGCGATGGCAAGGCCGGCCATATCGATACTCAGCCGAATGACGTCGGCGCGGGCAAGGAATGCGGTGAACCCTGCATATGGCACACCGGGGACAACGTGAGACAGCGTCAGGGCCGTATCGAGCGCGAAAACGGCAATCAGAGCAGTTCCGGCGACGGCGGGCAGAAGCACAATGCGGCCGGCGGAAAGCCATGCGGCCAACGCCGAGCCAATACCGATCGAGACGGCGAAGACGGTCAGGAACCAGGTCACGGCCAGTTCGCCACCACCGAGGATATCGTTCACGATGACCGGCAGAAGCGACATTACCAATGCGCCTACCACCCAGAACCAGGAGGTCATCAGGGCGGTGCGGCCCAGACGCGTGTCGCCAAAGAGATCGCGAAGGATGCCGTGGCTCGACCGCAGTATGTTCCAGTCGGCCTTCAGATCCGGATCGGCAATGGCCGTCGACGGGATCTTGCGGCTGATGGCATAACAGGCAAGAGCCAAGCCGATCATCAGCGGTGCGAACAAGAGCGACGCGTTCCCGGAGGAAAACATCAAGCCCGCCGCGATGGTGCCGCCGAGGATCGCCAGAAACGTTCCCGCTTCGATCCACGCGTTGGCCCTGGTCAGTTCGGAACGGTCGAGATGGTCGGGCAACAGGCCGTATTTGACCGGGCTGAACAGGGCCGAACCGACACCAAAGACCAGGAGAGCCGCAAAAAGCACCGGAACATTCGAAACTGCCATACCGGCAACGGCCAGCATGGCACCGACGATTTCCAGGATTTTCAAACGCTGGGCAACAACCGCCTTGTCGCTCCGGTCCGCGATCTGCCCACCGAGGGCCGACAGGAACAGGAACGGCGCGATGAAAACGGCGCTCGCCACCGATATCAGAACCGCCCCGCCGTCAGCGACCTTGAACAGGATCAGAAAGACGAGAGTGTTCTTCAAAAAATTGTCGTTGAATGCAGAAAGGAACTGTGTCCAGAACAGGGGCGCGAAGCGCACTGATTTCATCAAGGGCTGGGACATGGCCATTCTCCGGTTTGGTTCAGGCAGGGGCCGGAATGACCGGGCCCCTGCGCGTTGACATCAGGACACGCCGGTCTTGCCGACTTCCATCAACAGTTTTTCGGTCCTGGCTTCCTCAATCCGGTTATGGAGCTTGCCCACCTCATCCCGGTCCCGCAGCGTTTTCGTCAGCGTCACGGACGTGTGGACAAGCATGATCGCAGCCATGGCATAGAATCCCTTCGCCGAGAAGCTGGCTTCGAGATTGTAGATGCCGATGGCCATCATGCCGGCAGCAACAGCAAAGCTGACGATGGTGAATATGACCCAGTTGCTGGAGTGTTTAATCTGTTCGTCCTGCATGGTCTCTGACCTTTCTCTGAGTGGGTTTGTCATTTGTATGCAATCGCCTTGTCTGTCCCGCTCCTCAGGCGCTCAAGAACAGCGTCGGCTGAGCTTCTGACAGAGGAGCCGCACCCTGCATCGGCAAGGCGGGCAATCAGATCCTTGGGACGGTCGATGACGGACAGGGCTGCGAGCGCCTTGTCCGCGAGCGCCCCGCGTTCCTGTCTGCTGTTGATACGCTCAAGCGTTTCTTCCGCCTGGTACAAGGACGCCGGAGAGGCAGAAGCAGAGCCAGCCGCGCTAATGCGGGTCCGGACACGCGCAACTTGCCGGCCGCGTTCGAGATCCCGCAAACGCGCTTCCGTACGGCGCAGGTTTTCCCTTAAAGCCGCGAGATCAATGTCGAAGCTCCGAACCGACTGGTCGAGGGCCTCCCGCTCGTCTTCAAGAATTGCGATCGCTTCCGCGCCCTCCCGAGCGAACTCGGTCTGGTCCTGACCGAGCGCAGCCCGGGTCCGGTCCTCGAGTTCCTGAATGGTCAGATCAATCCGGTCCTTGCGATTCTGGTCCTGCGTGTGCTGGGCAGAGGCAAGAGCCAGAGCAAGCCGGGCCTGGCGCACCGCGTTGCCGGCTTCCCGTAATTGACCTGACAAAAGCGCTAGATCGGTGCGCGCATCAAGTCCGCCACCGTCCCCCTCGAAGAGGCCCTTTAATGAGTAAACAAGTCTGCTGATCATGCGTCCTCCAAAAATGAACAATGTTCACTATTTGACAAAACCACACTCGATTGGCATGGTCAAGAAAAATGAACAATGTTCAATTTCTAAAAAAGGGACAGGGTTAATGCCCGGCCTTCAAAAAACGAAAAGCGAAGAGACGCGACGGCGCGTGCTTGAGGCTGCGGCGTCCATCATGAGCGAACTGGGAATAGACTCAGTCCAAATCCGGGAAGTCGCATCCCGGGCAGGCTGTTCTGTAGGCTCTGTCTACAAGCATTTCGATGATCGGGACGAGTTGATTATCGCCGTGAATGCAAGGACACTCGCGGAAATCCGGGCTGCATTGACCGAAGCGACCGCGGGAGAAACCGTCCCCTTGATCCGTCTGAAGCTCCTGGCGCGGATGTATCTGGACTACGCGGTGGCGAACACGAATGCCTGGCGCGGTTTGTTCGCCCACCAGTTGCCGGACCGGCGCGAGATGCCGGAAGAACACAGGACAGAAAACATTCGCCTGCTGTCTCTGATAGCCGAAGCGCTCGACGACCTCGTCCCGGAGCTTGACGAGAACGCTCTCGCGGCGCGGACACGCACCTGCTTTGGGGCAATTCACGGGCTCGTTTCAATCGCTCTGGAAAGGCGCTTCGTGGCTCTTGGAAAAGAAGAGTTGCACTCGGAGATGGAGTTCGTCGTTGAGCGGCTGTGCTCATAAATCAGGTACAACTGGCCCCTTTACGCCCTGCCCATAACTCCCGCCTTCCGCAGTTCCGCGTAATGCGCGTAGCCCCGGTATAGTGTCCGGGTCATCAGTTCCTTCCCCGTCTTGTCCGCCAGGCTTTGAAGTTCGCTTTCCAGCTCCGCACGCGGCGTGACGTGGAAGAACCTCAGCCAGGCGAACAGGAGCGACCGGAACCAGCCCGGGAGACGTTTCTGCTGGCCGAAATCGACCACATGGATACGCCCGTCGTCCGCAAGGCGGGCGGCGCCGGCGGCGAGGGCTTCGCGCCAGACCGGAATCATCGAGAGGGTGTAGGAGTAGAACACCCGGTCAAAGGCGGGAACGCCGAGGCGGTCTGTCACCACCGGATTGGCGGCGTCGCCCTCGATCAGGGAAATCCGGTCTCTCAGGCCGGCCTTGGCAATGTTGGTTTGCGCCGTCTCGAGCATCTGCCGGGAGATGTCGAGACCGTAGAAACGGGCCTGCGGGTAACGTCTGGCGGCTGCGATCAGGTTGCGGCCGGTGCCGCAGCCGAGTTCCAGCACCGTGCCTCCGGCGGGTGGTTGCAGTTCCTCGATCAGCAGATCGCGGCCGAGCAGGTAATATTTGCGGGTCAGGTCGTAAAAGTGACGCTGGCGGCGGTAGACACCGTCCATCAGCCGGGCTGTTTCGGCAGCTTCGCTCATCAAGGTTTCCGCCCGCGCTCTGCTGTCAGCCGTTGAAGACATAAAGGTGGAAGCCGCCATAGATGGAGGAGCGGTCCTGCCGGCCGAATTCAAGGCTTTCCGCCTCTTCATAGGTCCAGCGGTTCAGGATCCCCTCGGCAACACGGCCGGGTAGCAGGGTCGGCTCGGCCGCCGTGCGGAAAATGACGCGGGCGCCAGGGCGCGCGGTTCGGGTGATCTCGCTCCAAAGGGCGTTGAGCTGGTGATCGGTCATCCAGTCCTGCGCGTCGAGCAGCACATAGGCATCGAGCGTGCCGTCTGCCACGGTTTGAAGATGTTCGGTGAAATTCCGGTTCAGAACCCGGACGCGGTCCGCGCGCTGACGGATCGCCTCGAAATGATCGCGTTTCAGATAAGGCGGCAGGGGGCCGGATTCTCCGGTCGTTTCACCGGACTTCGGGGCATAGCCCCGACCGAAGGCCTGCCATGCGAAATAATTGTCCTGCATGGAGAAATCGCAGGCCAGCTTTTCCAGCCGCTGACGCAGCACGGCGGACATGTTGCCATCCGCGTTGGCCGAAACCAGCGCATCGTATTGCGCGGGCGGAATGCCCAGGCCGTAGAGCGACATTTTCTTAGAGGTCGCCCAGCGCACGAGGCGTTTGTCGAAGAGCGGTGCCAGCGCCGTATCGAAAAAACTGCGCTGCTCTTCAAGCGACCTGGTCTTCACCATGTATTTCGGATCGATGCCGTAAAGGCGCGCTACCAGGTGGCCAAAGCCGATGCAATAGCCGAGCAGACCGTGATGATAGAGATCGCGGGAGAACAACGTGATGCGTTTGCGGCCCCGGTTTGCAAAGTCGCGGCCTTCCCAATAGGTGACCGTTTCCGCATCGAGATTGTCTTTCAGGAAGCGGTTGTAGGCCGCGACATTGGCCTTTTCGTCGGCTTCACCGAAAAACCGGTAGAAGGTTTCGTAATTGGGGAGATGTTTCGCTGCGGCCAGTTTCAGGCGTCCCAGGGCAACATGCGCCCTGTTCAGATCGACCGCGGTGATTTCGGCCGGATTGGCGATGAGATACGACATGACGTTGCAGCCCCCGGACGCGATGGTGACCATGCGGCTCTGGGACGTGAGCCGCAGAGCCTTCATGTCGACATCCGGATCTTCCCAGATCTGCGGGTAGACCAGCCCCTTGAACGCGAAGGTGAAAAGGCGTTCCAGAATTCCGTCGCGAGAGGCCGCCTCGGAGCGATGAACCGCATTCCCGAGCCGTTTTTTCGAGGCCGTCAGCGTGCCGTGCGCCATGTTTTTCTCCAGAGTCAACCGCGCGAATGGACTGCCTTGCGATACGTCAGCGACACGACAGTTTGGTGACGTTTCGGGAGATTTGTGCGTTTATCCGGATATTATAAAACCTGCAGAAGCGGGGGACGCAGACCGCTAACAAAAATCCGCGGTCATTCCGGACGGTCTGCAGCCACAGCTCCATGGCCAGAGCCGGAATCCAGACATATTCTACGCCGTAGGCGCTCTTTGAATTGTTATTTTTCCGAGACTTGTTTTGCTTTTGTGCTCGCTCACGTTCGCGCCGATGCACTGGATTCCGGAGCTGCGCGCAGCTTTGCTGCCCTTGTCCAGAAAGACGCGTGAAGGTTTTTAACAAACACAACCCCCGCCGAAGCGGGGGCTAGATGCTTATCGGACTGATCAATCCCTGACCAGCGCCAGCTTCATCTCAACGGGTGATCACCACGAAATCCGTGCCGAGACCGGTATTGCGTGTGAAGCTCCGGTCGGTGATCGTGAGCGACGTGCCCGGCGTCAGCATCTTCGCAAGGTCCGTTGCAACCTTGTCCGACATCTCGATGCGGTCGAGAATGCCGGCCGGCGCACCGCCACGCCCGCCCTCGGCGGAAACGGCGATCCACTCGACGGACCCATCGCCCGGCTTGAAATCGAGGGCTGTGAAGACATGCGTGCCCATTTCCCGGCCGAGATCCTTCACGCTCACCGGAGCCGAGTAGATGTCGCGGAACTTGCGGCGCACGCGCAGCATGGCGTTTTGAGGTGCCTCGTAACCGGCTTCGGCGCGAATGCGCGCCTCGAGAGCGTCGGTGATCTGACCGGTGACCGGCAGATCCGCACCTTCCTGATAAAGACTGATGGCCGCACGGGTCTTTCGGCCCGGAACACCGTCAACGGGACCGGCCTTGAAGCCCATACGGTTGAGAAGATCCTGCAGGACCTTGACCCGGCCCGGCTGCTTCTGCGGTGTGATGATCATGCGCAGCGGCTGGTCGAAGTCCGGATTCTCCGGCTGGATCAGCGTCAGGGAGGCATTGAGTTCCGTTTCCCGGATCGCCCCGCGCAGGGCCGGATCGGCTTCGATGGTCCGGTTGGAAAGGCTCGCGACTTCCGTTGCGGGCGCAAAGGGCTGCGGCAGGACCGAGTGAGACACGTGGACAGGATCGGTGGACCCCCGAGTGACGACCACATGCATTCCACGATCCGTCATGCCGTAGAGTGACTTGGCGAAGTTTCGCGGCAACCGGATGCAGCCATGCGAGGCCGGACGGCCGGGAAGCCTGCCGACGTGCATCGCGACACCGGACC
This sequence comes from Labrenzia sp. OB1, assembly GCF_001624695.1. Classification (GTDB taxonomy): domain Bacteria; phylum Pseudomonadota; class Alphaproteobacteria; order Rhizobiales; family Stappiaceae; genus Roseibium. The sequence goes on from NZ_JSEP01000002.1 coordinate 234,660, forward strand.
ATGTCAGCCGCTGCATGAACGGCATCGGTGCGTTGTCGTAGAGGTTGGAAAAATGCTTGCGGCGCTTTTCAAGAATGGAAAAGACGCCGGTCGGCGTGCTGTGCCCGCGCTTGCCGGATGAAATCGGTGAGGTCTCGATCAGGTCGAGGCCGCGATAGACCCTGATCTGCTGGTCGTCCAGCGAGACCAGCATATGCAGCGGCGGCTGCGAAGCTTCACCCTGATCCACCGCAGGCGCGGCATCGCGCGCCATCGCGCCCGACAAGGCAGTGACCGAGAAGAACGCGGCGCCTGCAAGGCTCACAAACGCGCCCGCTCGCCGTTTCCGGGTATAAATCTTATCAAACAACATTCCAGAGCTCCCCAACGCAAAAACTCTTAAAGCTCGATTCAAATTCTAATCGTCACGTATGTAAATCAGGTTAGGAAACAAGGTTACCCATTGGTTTCCTTTACTGTTCCCTCCAAAGTTCCACATTATCCGGGTTTGGGCTGTTATTCACATCACAAAATGTAAGGAATCCATCGCATTCGCCAAAATGCCGTACTCCCTGCAGCCAAAAGGCCTGACTGACGGTGTGGATTGTCCCGAGCATGCGGGCTTTCTCAGCCCTTCATGCCATCCTGAAAAACGACAGCTTCCCCTTTCGAAGGGTCCACCAGTTCCCCCTCCCACATCACACGCTGTCCACGGACCAGGGTGCCGACCGGCCATCCGGTGACCTGTTTGCCGTCATAGGGCGTCCAGCCGCATTTGGAGGCAATCCACTCGTTGCGAATGGTTTCCTTGCGCTTGAGATCGACAACGGTGAAATCCGCGTCGTATCCGAGCGCTATCCTGCCCTTGAGTGCTGTCTGGAAGAGGCGGGCCGGGCCGGCACTGGTCATGTCGACAAACCGGGCAAGTGAGAGGTGGCCGGCATTGACGTGATCCAGCATGATGGGGACAAGCGTCTGCACGCCGGTCATGCCGGAGGGCGATGCCGGATAGGGTTTCTGTTTTTCTTCCAGAAGGTGCGGGGCGTGATCGGACCCGAAAATGTCCAGCAGGCCCTGCTGCAAGCCCCACCACAGGCGTTCAGAGTGGCGCGGCGCGCGAACTGGAGGGTTCATCTGCACCAGTGTCCCCAGACGATGGTAGGCCTCGTCGGTCAGGGTCAGGTGATGCGGAGTGACCTCGATGGAGGCGACATCCTTGTGGTCGATCAGGAAATCGACCTCCTCGGCGGTAGACAGATGCAGGATGTGGATCCTGGCACCGGTTTCACGGGCAATCGCGACCAGCCTCTGCGTGCATTTCAGCGCGGCGATCTCGTCGCGCCAGACAGGGTGTGATGCCGGGTCGTTCTCGACCCTTTCGCCCATGCGCTCACGCAGGCGGAACTCGTCTTCCGAATGAAAGGCGGCCCGGCGGCGGGTGACGGACAAGATGTCCCTGACGCCCCGGTCGTCTTCCACCAGTAAGTCTCCGGTGGATGAACCCATGAACACCTTGATCCCGGCAGCACCCGGCAGGCGCTCTAGGTCGGGAATGTCCGCAACATTCTCCCGCGTGCCGCCGACCCAGAAGGCGAAGTCGCAATGCATGCGGTGATGACCGCGCCGGACCTTGTCGGCCAGCGCCGCCTCGGAGGTCGTCAGCGGATTGGTATTCGGCATTTCGAAGACGGCCGTCACACCGCCCATCACGGCGGCACGCGATCCCGATTCCAGATCTTCCTTATGATCAAGGCCCGGCTCGCGGAAATGCACCTGGGTGTCCATCACACCCGGCAGGACGTGCAGCCCCGTGCAATCGACCACCTCGCCCGCCTGGGCGCCATCGAAAGAGCCTATCCCGGCAATACGCCCATCCCTGACGGCAACGTCGCGCAGACCCTCGCCATCCTGATTGACTACGGTTCCACCCTTCAGGATCAGGTCATAGGTCGCGCTCATGAGGCTCCTCCGGCATTTGTCTCGGGACTGTTTTTTCAGCTTCCCCGGGCTTATACGCGGCCCCTGTCAAAAGAACCAGATGCTGGACAGGAATTCCAAATCTTGTCCGATCAGGGCAAAGTGACTATCTGGAACCGAGATCCCGCACTCATGTCTTTAGGAATGCCTTGTGCCCTCACCGACCTTCGCTCACCTGACCGACCGCGCCCTGATCCGGGTCTCCGGCCCCGACACGCATCATTTCCTGCAGAATCTGATCACTGCGGATCTGGACTCCGTCGACCGGACCGGCGCAGGATCGGCGGCTCTGCTGACACCTCAGGGAAAGATCCAGTTCGATTTCCTGATCTACAGGGCCGATGAGGCCTATTTGCTCGATGTGCCTGGCGCCGCGGCGCCGGATCTTCTCAAGCGCCTCACGTTCTACCGGTTGCGCGCCAAGGTGGATCTGGAGCAGCTCGGAGGCCAGACAGGTGTTTTCGCAATCTGGGACGGCACTGCCGAACCGGCGGACGCGGACCTCACGGTCACCGATCCGCGTCTGCCTGCTCTTGGCATGCGATCGGTCGGCCCCATCACGATGCCCTCCGGACCGGCAGCAGAGCAAAGCGATGTTGCCGCCTACGATGCTCACCGCATCAGCCTCGGGGTACCGGAAGGGCTGAAGGACTACGACTATTCGGACATCTTTCCGCATGACGCGGATCTCGACCAGCTCAACGGCGTCTCGTTCAGGAAGGGCTGTTTTGTCGGTCAGGAAGTCGTCTCACGCGTCCAGCATCGCGGCACCGCCCGCAAGCGGTTTCTTCCTGTGGAAAGTTCAGATGCCCTGCCCGGCAAGGGAGAGGCTGTCACGGCCGACGGCAAAAGCGTGGGCACGCTCGGCTCCAGTGCCGTGGTTGCGGGAAAGACCGTCGCTCTGGCGCTGCTGCGTCTTGACAAGGTTGCCCAGGCCAAGGAAAACGGCAGCCCTCTTCAATGCGGCGAGGCGGAGCTTCAGGCCAGGCTTCCCGACTGGGCGGCCTTCACCTGGCCGGAACCGACCAACGCGGCCTGAACCGCGCGAAAAACGAGGACCGATGCCCTCCGCCCCTTCCGATCCTCCGCCCCGTGCATGGCAGCGCATGCTGTCCGGCAGGCGCCTCAACCTGCTGGACCCTTCGCCGCTGGATGTCGAGATTTCAGATATCGCACACGGACTGGCGCGGGTGGCGCGCTGGAACGGTCAGACCTACGGCGATCATGCGTTTTCCGTTGCCGAGCATTCGCTGATCGTTGAAGATATCGCGCTGATGCTGAAGCCCGACCTGCCGCCGCACTGGCGCCAGGCCGTACTGTTGCACGATGCGCCGGAGTATGTGATCGGAGACATGATCTCCCCCTTCAAGGCAGTCATCGGCGAAGCCTACAAGGGTGTCGAGGCGCGCTTGCAGGCAGCGATCCACCTGCGCTTCGGCCTGCCCGCGGAAATTCCCCAGGCTATCAAGAAACTGGCGAAACGGGCGGACATCATCTGTGCCTATTTCGAGGCGGTGGAACTTGCCGGTTTTGAGGAAAAGGAAGCGGCGAAGATCTTCGGCAAGCCGCGCGGTTTTCCGCTGAACAGCGAAGGCAAACTCCATTTCGGACTGGAACCCCAGCCCGTTGCCAGGGCACAGCAGAGGTTCATGAAACGCTTCGAGGAGATCGAGGCGCTGCGCGAAGCTGGGAACAAACACAAAAGCACGCGCGCAGGCGGGTGACCTCAGCAGCGAATGACCCTAGTTTATTGGCAGAGAAGATTAACCTGGTTGTTCAATGCTGCATGTTTGTTCCCTGTCCAAATTGCCCGAAACGATCTCGGCGACTGGTGCAAGATCCCTTGTCACCCTGATCAATGCCGAGATGGAGGTGCCCACGCCGGCAGGAATTGCACCGGACAGGCACCTGTTTCTGGCGTTCAACGACATTGTCTCACCGGTTGACGGACTGATCCCGGCCAGCGAGCAGCAGATCGGCGATTTCGTTGCCTTCATCCGCGCCTGGGACAGGCAGGCACCTCTCGTGATTCACTGCTGGGCGGGCATCAGCCGGTCGACGGCCGGAGCCTATGTGGCGGTCTGCGCACTCAACCCGGATGCCAACGAGCACCATCTGGCCGCTCTGTTACGCGAACGGTCTCCCTCGGCAACCCCCAACGCACGCATCGTCGCAATGGGGGACAGGCTGCTCGGGCGGGAAGGCCGCATGATCGATGCGATCCGCGGCATCGGGCGCGGCGCAAATGCTTACGAAGGTGTACCATTTGAATTGCCGCTCGACTGACGAGTAACCGGGAGAGACCATGCCGCACCGGCAAGCCAGTATTGAGATCGGACTGAACGCCGTCATCGTTTCCGTGGCCGGAGGCATGCCGCAGATCGTCCATGTGAACGATACGGATGACCGTGCTCTCGACAGCCTGCCCTTCGGCCCCTTCGACCCGATCCACCACAGAACCTTCGAGATCGGCCTGCGGTCGTGGGTGGAAAACCAGACCGCGCTGCGGCTCGGCTATGTGGAACAGCTTTATACCTTCGGTGACCGTGGACGCCACCGGTTGTCCGGAGACGAGGGCCCGCATGTTGTCTCGGTCGGCTACCTGGCGCTGACGCGGCAGACACCGGACTCCGAAAGCATGCTTGCCAGACACAACTCCGCCTGGCGCTCCTGGTATGACTATTTTCCCTGGGAAGACTGGCGCACAGGCCGCCCGGCCCTGCTGGACAAGGAGATCCTTCCGTCCCTCGACAGTTGGGCGCACGACCCGCCGGGCGCGGGCGAAGCGCCGAAACCTCTCAGTCGCAGCGAGCGCATTCGCCTCGCCTTCGGGACCGGAAGCACAAGCTGGGACGAGGAGCGCGCACTGGAGCGCTATGAACTTCTTTATGAAGCCGGGCTCGTTCTTGAGGCTCGGCGGGACGGTCGGCCGGCGGCCCTGGCGCGTGAAACGCTGCCGTTTCTCGGTGCGGCGATGCACTTCGATCACCGCAGGGTGCTGGCTACCGCGATTACCCGGCTGCGCGGCAAACTGAAATACCGGCCTGTGATCTTCGAGCTGATGCCGGAAACCTTCACGCTGACGGAGCTGCAGAATTCCGTCGAGGCAATTTCCGGACGGCATCTGCACAAGCAGAATTTTCGCCGCCTGGTGGAAAATGCCGACCTGGTGGAACCGACCGGGGCAACATCCACGGCCACTGGAGGACGTCCCGCGGCCCTGTTCCGCTTCCGCCACCAGTTGATGAGCGAACGCCCGGCTCCGGGATTGCGGGTCGGCGGACGCTGACTGCCCCATTCCGGGCCGTATTTCGCTGCTGCATGGTTATAAGTACTTAAGGTTATTAACCATAATTCTCTCACTTTCGTGAAAAGTTCCACGAAATTCCTCGAATTCTTCGTCCATTAACGCTCTTTCAAGGTTAAGCGCACATCTTCAATTCTAGTGTTGCCGTTAACACGGCGTTGGCACGGGTCATCCGGCGTTTCGGGATGATATGTACCGAGTTGGAGTTGGCTGCGTATGTCTGGCCCTAAATCCCGCAACAAAAAGCGGTTTTCTCATAACGTGACACAAGAATACGGCCCGGTCCGAGCGCGTATGCGCCGGCTCAAACGCATGCTTGTTGCCTGCCCGCTGATCTATCTGGGCCTCGCCGGCAGCGTCGGTCAGCAGGATATATTCGCGCTCATCAATGACCGCGGCAACGAAACGCCGCGCTGGATGATGTCGCTTGAACCGGCGAATTTCACGTCGAAACTCACCCCGCAACTGGCACTTGGAACGACACCGCCGCCGAGCCTGGCCAGCACGCCGGTACTGACGCTGACATCCGCCGACATGGGATTTGAGACCAGGCCCCTCTACGGCCTGCAGGACGTGGCCGACAGCGTGCGCCCCACGGAACTTCCGAACAGGATCGTCACCAGTAAGTCCAGCAAGGGCGACAGACTGATCTCGGTGGCGCCCGACTGGCAGACGGTCGAAATGGCCTCCGGCAACGTCTATGCCATGTCGAGCATGATTTCGTCCGGGGAGCAGCATCAGGACATGCCCCGCGTGTCCTTTGTGAAGGCGCACCCGCTCAATTCCCGGGAAACCGACAATCTTCTGGCGAAAGCCAGGAAGGACGGCCTGCTTGAAGACGGTCCGCTGGACCTGCAGAAGGTGATGATGGCGCGCAATGCCGCTGCCGCCAGCTTCTCACTCGTTTCCGCCTATGCCCCCGAAAGCGTCAGGGAAACGAAAGAGCCGTTCGACGCGTTGTTCGGTTCCGCCAAATACGAGCAGGAGCTGCCGCCGCCGGAAGATCCGGATAACCCGCACTGGTGGGCGCAAAAACCCCTTCCCCTGTCCGTCAGCGAGAAGAAGGAACAGCGCTGCCTTGCGGAAGCCATTTATTTCGAGGCCCGCGGCGAAAGCGAAGAAGGTCAGGTGGCCGTTGCCCAGGTGGTCCTGAACCGGGTGAAGAACCCGTCCTATCCGAATTCGATCTGCGGTGTCGTCTACCAGAACCGCCACAAGCGCAACCGCTGCCAGTTCTCCTTCGCCTGCGACGGCATCAAGGACCGGATTTCCAGTCCGATCGCCTGGAAAACCGCGCAGCGGCTGGCAAGGGAAGTTCTGGACGGCAAGCAGTATCTGAAGATGGTCGATGCCTCCACCCACTATCACGCGACCTATGTGAACCCACGCTGGGCCAAATCCATGGCCAAACGCGGTCAGGTCGGCGAGCATATTTTCTACAAGACCTTCGCGGGTGGCTGGAACTAAACCATGTCGCGTTCAAGCGTCTTCCTGGTTTCAGGAAGGCGCCCGAGGCAGCGTTTGAATGGCAAATGCGTTCGGGCGATTTCCTGAATTCAATTCAATGCGGCATGCTCGAGAGCGAAACTGAATAACTGTTTTCGCGTGACCATAAGAACATGGAACATTGGGGTAATTCACAACATGTCCGGAATCGGGCATGGTGCGGACGCGTTTCAAAGAAACGCATGAACGGCGCGACCCATCCCGGGGCGCCGGAGTGACCCATCGAAGGATCGTTTCATGATTTTCCGCATAATTCTCGCAGCAGCCATCACCCTTTTCGCCGCGTCCCCGGCCCTGGCGCACCTGGACCCGTCCGAACACGGTTCTTTCGCCGCCGGGTTCAGCCACCCGATTTTCGGCACGGACCATGTTCTGGCAATGATCGCCGTCGGTCTCTGGGCCGCCCTCCTGGGCGGCCGGGCGATCTGGCTTCTGCCAAGCGCCTTTGTCGGCGCCATGCTCGCCGGCTTCGCGCTGTCGGTCTCCGGCCTTCCGCTGCCCTATGTAGAGCCGGTCATCCTGACGTCCGTGATCGTGCTCGGCGTGGCGGTCGCGCTGGCTCTGCAATTGCCCCTCGGGGCATCGGCTGCGCTGGTCGCGGTATTCGGTCTCTGCCATGGTCACGCCCACGGCGGTGAAATGGGAGCGGCGGGTGCGATCGGCTATGCCGCCGGTTTCGTTCTCGCCACGATCCTGCTCCATGCCGCGGGCCTGCTGATCGGTTACGGGGCGAATATCGCCACCCGCAATGACCCGGCCTGGGCAAGACGCATCATCCGCAGCCTCGGCGTCCTGACGGCTATTGGCGGATTGTACCTGGCAGCAGGCTGATCAGGATATTTCGATATCCAGTCCGAGATCCAGAACCGGAGCCGAGTGGGTGATCCAGCCAGAGGAAATCAGGTCCACTCCGGCTTCGGCGACTGCCTTGACGGTGTCCAACTCGATACCGCCGGACGCCTCCAGAAGAACTCTGCCATCTGCAATTTCAACGGCCTTCCTGAGGACTTCGGGCGGCATGTTGTCGAGCATGACCACATCCGGGCTGGCCGTCAGCGCTTCCTGAAGCTGCTCCAGCGTATCGACTTCCACCTCGATTTTCACAAGGTGCCCGGCGAAAGCCTTCGCGGCTTCGACAGCCTTTACAACGCCGCCTGCCACAGCGATGTGATTGTCCTTGATCAGGATCGCATCATCCAGCCCGAAGCGGTGATTGGTGCCGCCGCCGCATCTGACAGCGTATTTTTCAAACGCCCGCAAACCGGGGGTCGTCTTGCGGGTGCAGACGATATCGGCTTTTGTGTGCGCGATCAGGTCGGCGAAGCGGGAGGTCGCCGTCGCGATACCCGACAGGTGACCGAGATAATTAAGCGCGACGCGTTCGGCCGACAGCAGCGCCCGCGCCGGCCCTTCGATACGGGCGACGATCTCTTTGACGGACAGGCGGTCGCCGTCCTGTCGGACAGCTTCAAAACGCAAGTCCGAATCGGTCTGCCGGAAAGCACTTTCGGCAAATCCCAGCCCTGCCAGAACACCCGGTTTGCGGGCCGCAACGACGGCCGTCGCCCGGGCGCCGGAGGGAAGCGTTGCCTGGCTGGTCACGTCTCCGGCGCGGCCCCAGTCCTCGAACAGGGCGGCCTTGACCGCGTCATCGATCATCAATTGCGGCAGATGCGGCAGGTTTTTGCGGGTCATGAACCTCTCCGCTCAGGCGGTTTCCAGAGCCTCGGCAGTGACCGCCTCGACCTCTTTCAGTGTGGTGTAGGAACGTCTGGCCTGAGCCGGATCTTCATCGGGGAAATCCTTGCGGAAATGTCCGCCTCGGCTTTCCTGGCGCTTGAGGGCAGCGGCGGTGATTATTTTGCCGGTCACCATCATGTTCCTGATGGACTGGCGCACGCAGATCCTTTCCGCGCCGGCGATTTCGGCCAGAGCGGTTTTCAGACCATCCGCGTCCCGCATCACCCCGACATTTCTGGCAAGGGTATCGCGCAAGGTCGTGATTGCCTCACGCTCTTCCGTATTGCGCCGGCTCGGCAGGCTCGGCTCTTCGTCCATCTCGTTCCAGTAGGCACTGCGCGGAGTGGGCATGAGGCCCTGAATGTCCTCAGCGATACGTGCCGCGAACACAACGGCTTCCAGCAGCGAGTTGGAGGCCAGCCGGTTGGCGCCATGCGCCCCGGTGGAGGCGACTTCTCCGGCCGCCCAGAGGCCATCCAGAGAAGTGCGGCCGTTGGCGTCGGTCAAAACCCCTCCCATGTGATAGTGCTCGGCAGGTGCGACCGGAAGCAGTTCATTCGAGGGATCGATGCCGGCCGAATTGGCCGCGGCAAAGACCGTCGGGAAGTCTTCCTTGAATTTCGCACCAATAGCCTCGCGACAATCCAGATATGCGCCCCGGCCCTCGGCGATTTCCTTGTGGATCGCACGGGCGACTATGTCGCGCGGAGCCAGTTCCAGATCCGGATGAACGCCTTGCATGAACCGGTCGCCGGCCTTGTTGACCAGCGTCGCGCCTTCACCGCGCAGGGCTTCCGTTGCCAGAGGGGCCGGATCCTTGCCGACATCCAGCGCCGTCGGGTGAAACTGGACAAATTCGGCGTCGGCGATCACCGCGCCGGCTCGGGCCGCCATGGCAAGGCCATGACCGTTCGCCTCATGCGGATTGGTCGTCAGGCCAAAAAGGTGGCCGACGCCGCCGGAGGCCAGCACAACAGCCTTCGCCGGAAAGGCAAGACGCTCGATACCGCCACGCTTGCGGGCCAGGACGCCGGTAACATACCGGCCCTCACCAAGGAAACTTTCGCCGATATACCCTTCCAGCACGCGAATGGAGGGGGCCTTTCGCACGGCGGCGATAAGCGCGTCCATGATCGCCCTGCCGGCCATGTCGCCGCGCACGCGCACGACGCGGCTCTGGGAGTGGGCTGCCTCACGGGAAAACTTCAACCGGCCTTCAAGATCATGGTCGAACGGAACGCCGTATGACAGCAGATCATGCACCCGGGCGCTGCCCTCGCGGGTCATCTGCTCGACGATTTTTTCTTCGCAAATGCCGCAACCGGCGGCCAGCGTATCGTCGCGGTGTTTTTCAACCGAATCCTGTTCGGAGATGGCCGCGGCGATCCCGCCCTGAGCCCAGGCGGAGGATGCGCCTTCCCCGATAGGTGCATTGGTGATCACCGTGACCGGGCGCGGACTGAGTTTCAGCGCGCAGAACAGTCCGGCGAGACCGCCCCCCAATATGACAACGTCATCCACATCCTTGCCCAGGTAGGCAGGTGCGAAATCCTCTTGCGAGACGGCCATGGGATACATCCTGGAAAAGGGCCGGGCTTTGCCCGAAGGACTTCCGGGCGCAAGTCGCCCGGAAGGAGACACGTTGTGCGGTTTAGACCAACCGGGATCAGATTTTCAAGTTGATCATCCGCTCGACGGCGGTGCGAGCCCTGTCGGCGACGACGGGATCGACGACAACTTCCTCTTTCATCTCGACCAGAGCGTCAAGAATCTTGTCCAGCGTGATCCGCTTCATGTGCGGGCACAGATTGCAGGGACGGATATAATCGACACCCGGCGTTTCGCTGGCAATGTTGTCAGCCATGGAGCATTCGGTGATCATCATCACCTTTTCGGGCTTGCGGGTCTTCACCCAGTCGATCATATGCGCCGTGGAGCCTGCGAAGTCGGCTTCGGCCACCACCTCCGGCGGGCACTCGGGATGTGCGATGATCTTCACGTCCGGCTCGATGGTGCGGTAATCACGCAGTTCCTTCGCCGTGAAGCGCTCGTGCACCTCGCAAGCGCCATCCCAGACCAGCACTTCAACATCGGTCTTGTTGCCGATATTGGCGGCCAGATATTTGTCCGGAACGAGGAACACCTTGTCGACGCCGAAGCTCTCCACCACCTGCAGGGCGTTGGAAGAGGTGCAACAGATATCGCATTCCGCCTTCACTTCGGCGGAAGTGTTCACATAGGTGATGATCGGCACACCCGGGTTGCGCTCACGCAGAGCGCGCACGTCCGCGCCGGTGATGGATTCAGCCAGCGAACAACCTGCCCGCATGTCCGGAATGAGCACCGTCTTCTCCGGGCTGAGGATCTTCGAGGTTTCCGCCATGAAGTGCACGCCGCACTGAACGATCACCTCGGCGTCCGTCCGCGTCGCCTCGATGGCGAGCTGCAGGCTGTCGCCGAAGATATCGGCCACGCCATGGTAGATATCCGGCGTCATGTAGTTATGCGCCAGAATGACCGCGTTGCGTTGCTTCTTCAGCACATTGATCGCATGGATCGTCGGCGCCAGCGCCGGCCATTCGATCGCGGGGATGATGTGTTTGACTTTCTGATAGATCGGCGCGGTTGCTTCCGCAACTTCGGGCGTATAGCGCAGGTCCGGGCGGTCCACTCTGCCGTACCGGTCCAGGGCGGTCAGCCCATTTGCGATCGGAGCGCCAACGGGAACGGATGTCTGGGCAATGGTCATGACGACCTCCCTCTTGTTTGCGGCTCCAACCAGAACCGGTTGGTCCGCGCCGTTATTATACTCAATTTGAGCATATTAGATTCAAAAGAAAACGGGCACATCGGCCCACACCCTTTTGCTCTTTCAGAGCTTATATAATAGTCACACGGTTAAAAATCCATCACTTTCGTAAACTTTCTGACATCAAACCATTTTCTCCTTTCTTTTAAGTTACTTATGGGAATTCAAACGACTCCCTTCCGGCTCGACAGAAAAATGCGTTGGAAGCGGGCGCACCGAAATCATTCATTCCCGACGTTGATGTATCGATCAAAATTACGCGTTTGGCGAAACTCCAGCACCCGCGTATTTTATCGTAAGTTCACGATGAGAGACTTTCCATGACTGCCGAAGAAACAACCGGACGCACCGGCCCGAACATTCCGCTCGTTATCGCCTGCGGCTGTCTGATCGCATTGATTTCCTTCGGACCCCGATCCGCGATGGGCCTGTTCTTTCAGCCGATGACGGAAGCCCGGGACTGGAGCCGCGAGTTGTTCGCGCTCGCGCTCGCCATCCAGAACCTGCTTTGGGGCGTCGGACAGCCGATCGCCGGAATGATGTCGGACCGCTTCGGCACCTGGAAGACGATGACACTCGGCACCGTCCTTTATGCCTCCGGCCTCCTCCTGATGATCGATGCCCAAAGCGCCGTCGCGCTGCATGTGTCCGCGGGTGTGCTCATCGGGCTGGGTATTGCCTTTTCCTCCTTTTCGCTGGTGCTTGCCGCTTTCGGGCGGGCCGTGACGCCGGCGCAGAGATCGCTTGCCTTCGGCATCGGCACGGCGTCCGGGTCGCTCGGCCAATTCCTGTTCGCCCCGATGGGCGGCGCGCTGATCGCAAATATCGGCTGGCAGGACACGCTGATCGTCTTTACCGGACTTATCGCCCTCATTCCCTTTCTCGCCATCGCGCTCAGGGGAAAGTCGGAGCTTCCCAAGGACAGCAATCCGGCGAACGAACAGAAGCTGACATCGGCGATGGCGGAGGCCTTCGGCACCCGTGGTTTCATTCTGCTGACCTTTGGCTTCTTCGTCTGCGGTTTTCACGTGGCCTTCATCACGGTTCACCTGCCGCCTTATATCGCCGATCTTGGTCTCGACCCGTCCTGGGGGGCAACGGCAATCGCACTCATCGGTCTGTGCAATGTCGCCGGGTCGCTGATTTCCGGATATGTCGGCGGGCGCTATTCCAAGCCACTGCTCCTGTCGGCGATCTATATCAGCCGGTCAGTCGCGATTTTTGCCTTCATCATGCTGCCGGTCACCCCTTTCTCGGTACTGGTCTTCGCCGGGGTCATGGGGCTCCTGTGGCTGTCCACCGTGCCGCCGACATCCGGGCTGGTCGCGGTCATGTTCGGCCCGCGCTACATGGCGACACTGTTCGGCTTCGTCTTCCTTTCCCACCAGATCGGCGCCTTCCTCGGCGTCTGGCTGGGGGGCAAGCTCTACGACGAAACCGGATCCTACGACGGCATCTGGTGGCTGGGAATCGTCCTCGGCATCTTCGCGGCTGTCGTCCACTGGCCGATCGAGGAAAAGCCGGTGGCAAGGCTGGCGCAGCAGGCGGCTGAATAAGGCAGGTCGGACGAAAAAGAATTTGTCTGGAAGGGCACGGGGTTTCGAGAGGGCCGATACCCCGCGCACTCCAATGGCAGCTCAGTAAAATTCCACCGGATTAACCGGCTACCTTGGAAAAGTCCGCCACGACATGGGTCGCGTCGCGGATTTCGGCGAGGAGCTGCAAGCGGTTCATGCGCAGGGCAGGATCGTCGGCATTCACCAGAATATCCTCGAAAAACCTGTCGACCGGCGCCCGCAATCTGGACAGCGCTTCCATCGCGCCTTCGAAGTCCTCGGCTTTCACCGCCTCGGCAGCTTCCGCTCGTGCGGTATCGATTGCGGCGGCCAGATCAATCTCGGCCTGCTCCTGAAAATGATCGGCGTGCGGCTTGCCCGTGACCGGGGCAGCGTCTTTCTTTTCCTCCGCACGCAGAATGTTGACCGCGCGCTTGTAGCCGGCCAGCAGGTTCACGCCGTCGTCGGAAGAAACGAACTTTCCGAGAGCCTCGACGCGCCGGACAACCATCAGCAGATCGTCCTGGCCTTCGAGGGCGAATATCGCATCGATCAGGTCGTGGCGTGCGCCCTCGTCCTTCAGGTGAACCTTCAGGCGATCGGCGAAGAAAGAAAGCAGATCGGCAACGAGCGCAGACGGATCGCCGAGCTGGACCTGATGCAGGCCGGAGGCCGAGAGAATGCTCTTGCCCAGATTGATCCGCAGGCCGTTCTCCAGAACGATCCGGATGATGCCAAGAGCCGCGCGGCGCAGCGCGTAAGGATCCTTGGAACCGGTGGGCTTTTCGTCAATCGCCCAGAACCCGGCCAGCAGGTCGAGTTTTTCGGCCAGCGCGACCGCGACAGCGACCGGGTCCGTGGGCACGGTGTCGCTCGGCCCCTGCGGTTTGTAATGCTCTTCAATCGCCGTGGCGACGGACGCATCCTCGCCCTGCGCAGCCGCGTAGTAGCGGCCCATCAGGCCCTGCAGTTCCGGGAATTCGAAAACCATGTGCGAGACCAGGTCGGCCTTGGCCAGTTCCGCGCCGCGTCTCGCCTTGGTCTGATCGGCGCCGACGAGGGGAGCCAGTTCGGCGGAGAGCGCGATCAGGCGCTTCACCCGTTCGCCGACACTGCCGAGCTTTTCGTGAAATTTCACGTCATCGAGTTTCGGCAGATTATCTGACAGTCTGGATTTCAGGTCCGTGTCCCAGAAGAAACGCGCATCGGACAACCTTGCCCGGATTACCTTCTCGTTGCCGGCGACAATCATCTTGCCGCCATCCTCGGCAACAAGGTTCGACACAAGCGCGAACCTGTTGGCAAGGCGTCCGGTGGTCGGGTCCCTGAGGACAAAGCACTTCTGGTTGACCCGAATGGTGAGCTGAATGCATTCGTCCGGGATCGTCAGGAAGTCCTCGTCGAAACTGCCGGTCAGCACCACGGGCCACTCGACGAGGCCCGCAACTTCCTCAAGAAGTCCCGGATCCTCAACGAGGTCGAGGCCCAGCGCCAGCGCCCGGTCCTTGGCGTCGTGGAGAATGATTTCCTTCCGGCGGTCCGCATCCAGCACCACCTTGTGCTTTTCAAGTCCGGTCGCGTAGTCGTCGAAACGGCGGACGCTGAAAGCCTCATTGGCCAGGAAGCGGTGGCCGAATGTTGTCTTGCCCGACTGAATGCCGTCGAACTCGAACGGCACGACATCCGGATCTTCCGTCTCCGGCCCGAAGGTCGCGATGATGGAATGCAGCGGACGCACCCAGCGGGTTGAGGTCGATCCCCAGCGCATGGATTTCGGCCACGGAAAATTGCGCAGGATGGCGGGCATGAATTCGGCAATGATGTCGATGGCGGGACGGCCCGGCTTTTCGATCACCGCCACATAGAAATCGCCCTTTTTAGGGTCGTTCTGGATTGACGCTTCTTCCAGCGAGGAAAGACCGGCGCCGCGCAGAAAGCCCTCGACGGCCTTTTCCGGAGACCCGACGCGCGGTCCCTTGCGTTCTTCGCGGGTTGCGGCCGAGCCGGACGGAACGCCCGCCACATGCAGCGCCAGACGCCGCGGCGTGGCGAAAGCCTTGGCGCCTTCATAAGGAAGGCCGGCCTCCACCAGGGCGTTGGTGACAAGGGATTTCAGATCTTCGGCCGCCTTGCGTTGCATACGGGCCGGAATTTCTTCGCTGAACAGCTCAAGCAGAAGATCGGGCATGAAGATTATGGCCTTCGGTCTTGGCGGGACGCCACGTAAAATGGGTTGCGCGTCCGTTACCAAGTCATTGCCGTCTTGTCACCCCTTTTCCCGTCCTGACGGGCGGCACCTCAGCACGTCTCCATGTTCCGTTACCTGCAAATCCGATTTCACCCTTCATCAACAAATACATGCAAAGTTCAGTGAAAGTCTAACTTCAGACCACCTCAGGATCAGGACCGTGATGAAACGAAATATTTCGCTCAGTCATTACATAACACGATCCCTAGTTGCTTTATTTCTGATAGCAACTGTCATTTATGCCAGTGTTTTTATCTTACCCGAGCTTCTTCCCTCACCCTATTCCGACCACCGCTACCGCTCCTTTGAAATCGGAGCGGGTCTGCTGATCAGCGCCGCCATTCTTGGATTGATCTATGTCGCGAGCGCCATGTTGCGGATGCGCAAGGAACTCAACGCGCGCTCGTTTGCACATTCCGAAGCGCTGACGCTTGCTCTGCACGATCCGCTGACGGGCCTGCCCAACCGGCGGCGTCTTCTGGAAGCGTTCGACGACCTGAGCAACAACCTGGCACCCGACCGTTTCCGGACGGTCATGATGCTCGACCTTGACGGCTTCAAACCCATCAACGACGTTTACGGCCACGCATTCGGGGACACTCTTCTGACCAGCTTCGCCAACAGGCTCATGCAGACCGTCGGCAAGGATGGTATCGTGGCGCGCATTGGAGGCGATGAATTCGCTATCGTGTCACCGGTTTTCGGCAACAAGGCAGAAGCCTCCGGATTCGCGCGGCGCGTTCTCACGCATATCGGCAGGCCCTTTGACCTGGGGGGCAGACAGGTTTCTATCGGGGCCTGCATCGGCATTGCCCTTTATCCTGACGACGGGCATGCCATAACCGAGCTTTTGCGCCGGGCCGATATCGCCCTTTACAGGGCCAAGTCGTCCGGACGCTGCACCTATCGGTTTTTCGAGGTGGAGATGGATGCCTCGATCCTGCACCGAACCCTTCTGGAGCAACGGCTGCGCCAAGCGATCCCGAAAGATGGGATCGACGTCCATTTTCAGCCGATCATGGACATGGAAACAGGCCGGATTGCCGGATTTGAGGCCCTTGCGCGCTGGACAGACAGCGATTTTGGTGAGGTTCCGCCGCTGCAGTTCATTTCGATCGCCGAGGACTGTGGCGTTATCTTCGATCTGACCCGGAACCTGCTGGCGCGCGCCTGCACCGCCGCGAAGGCCTGGCCCGACGACGTCTACCTGTCCTTCAACCTGTCGCCGGTGCAACTTCAGGATCCGTCCCTGTCAAACCAGATCGTCTCCATTCTGGAAGAACACGCGTTTCCTTCCACGCGACTGGTTCTGGAGATTACCGAAACCTCGCTGCTGAAGAACCCGGTTTCGGCACACCGGATCCTGACGGAACTGACCGAGGCAGGCGTGTCGATCGCACTGGACGATTTCGGGGCCGGTCATTCCAGCCTGAGTTACCTGCGCGATCTTCCAATCCGCAAAGTCAAAATCGACAGGTCCTTTACCGAACGCATGCTGACCGACAAGCAATGCGCCGCCATTGTCGAGGCCATCCTTGTTCTGTCCAGAGGTCTCGACATCGACGCAATCGCGGAAGGTGTGGAGGAAAGCGCCATTCATCAGGCGCTCTCGGCGGGCGGCTGCCACTTCAGCCAGGGCTTTCTGTACGCCTCGGCCGTCAGTGCGGAAGACGCCTCCGGGTTCTTGAGCGCACAGTCGGGAGGCCAGCTGCTGTTTTCTGAACAAGCCGGTCCGGCCTGAAGCGCCCCACCGGGCACGTCGGCCCGAGAAGCCATCAGCCGCCCAGGAACAGCAGAATGATAAGCGCGTTCGCCAGATCGACAAAAAACGCGGACACCAGCGGCAGGATCAGGAACGCCTGCGTCGCCGGGCCGTAGCGCTTGGTCACCGCAGTCATATTGGCGATGGCTGTGGGCGTCGCCCCAAGGGCGAAGCCGGCAAAGCCTGCTCCGAGAACCGCAGCGTTGTAATCCCTGCCCATGAGCGGAAAGACCGCCAGAATGATGAACAGTGCGGCGATGACAATCTGCATGAACAGGATCAGCAGCATCGGTCCGGCAAGTCCGGCGAGGGTCCAGAGCTGCAGACTCATCAGCGACATGGTCAGGAAGATTCCAAGCGCCAGATCGGAGATCACCGCAAGCGACTGCGATCCCGCAGGCCAGGTCATGTTGCGGAAAACCAGAGGCACGGAGTTGGACAGGACGATGCCGCAGAACAGGCAGGCGACAAAGACCGGCAGATCCAGACCGATACCGGCCACCAGAGCTTCCTGAAGCCCGACACCGAGCGCGATTGCGATATTCAGCACCAGCAGGGAGCGCATCAGTCCTGTATGTGTCACCCGGGCATCCGCTTCGCGATCGGTCTCGATACCGATAATGGGCGCTTCCTTGGGGCGGCCGGGATCCGGCTTCGCTCCTCTATTCTCGATCAGGTAGTTCCCGATAGGTCCCCCCAGCAGACTTGCAGCGACAAGGCCGAGCGTTGCGGTGGCCGCGCCGATCTCCACTGCACCGACAACGCCGTAGTCGGCCACAAGCTTCGGGCCCCAGGCAATCGCCGTACCGTGTCCGCCGACGAGGGAAATCGTTCCGCCCAGAAGACCAAAACCAACCGGCAACCCCAGCACCGCCGCGATCGACGTGCCGACAACGTTCTGAAGCAGCATGTAGCCGACGGTCAGACACAGAAGGATCAACAGCGGTTTGCCGCCCTTGACCAGATCCCCGAAGCGGGCATTGAGCCCGATTGCGGTGAAGAAGCAGTAGAGCAGGTAATCCCGCGACTGCAGGGAGAAACTGATTTCAGTGTCGAGAACAAGGTAGACAATGAATGCCAGCCCAGCCACCAGCAGTCCGCCGGAAACCGGTTCGGGAATATTGTAGTGGCGCAAGAACGGGATTTTCTTGTTCAGCCGGACGCCGAGGAAATAGACCAGGATCGCCAGGTTGAAGCTTACGAATTCATTGAGCGGCAAAGCCTCTTCCGTCATCTTTCCACCTGTTTCCCGAACGGTTTGCGACAGCCGGCCTGTGCCTGTTCAATTCAACCGTCCCCGGTGGCAATATGCAAGCGCATTACCACCCGCCGCCGCCTCCCCCACCGCCGCCGCCACCGGAAAACCCGCCCGAGGATCCCGAACTGGAGGATTTGGGCGCGGGCAGCGACGAGCGGAAGGATCCCGCCATGGAACTTGCGGTCGAACCGATGCTGTCGGAGACATGGCGCGCGTCAAATGTCCGTCCCGAATACCAGTTCGGATGGTAGCTGGCCGCAGCGGCCGCTCCGGCCGCTGTCGCAAGCCAGCCTTCGAAGGCCTTCGCCCAGGGTTTTTCAACGCCCAGCGCGACCGCGTAGGGCAGAAGTTTCTCAAAATGACCGGTGCTCATATCGGGAGCGTCCGCCATGTTGAGACGGTCCTTTTCAGCGACGTTCAGATAGAGCTTGAGACCCTCGATCTTATCGAGCGCCTGACGGCCCAGCACCGTCGGAGCCCCCATAAGGAAAAAGAACAGGATATTCAGCGCGCCCAAAGCCACCGCAATGAACGGAAAGATCGGAACGCTTTTAAAACCGCCGGTAACATGAAACGCACCGGCCCCTGCCGCGGACATGGCAACGCCGAAAATTCCGAAGATTATCGCCATGCGCAACTTCATGCCGGACAGGCGAAAAGCGGCCTTTCCGATTGTCACGGATGCCAGCGAAGCAAAGATGGAAAACACCATGAAGATGATGACGAATTCGGACTGATCCCGCTGCAGCTGCCCGTAGACGAGCAGGGCGGCAATTGTCGCGATGCTCACGAGGACGCCCGGGATGAGAAAGAGCCTGTTGGATTTGAAAAAGACGTTGCGGCTTTCCTTTTCGATGGCTGCGCGGAATTTCGACCCAAGCGCCAGGATCGACGTGCCGTTGCCCTTGTCGAGTGTCAGCGGACTGCCGCGCCCTTTCAGATAGCTTTCCAGGGCAGCCTCCCCTTTCGGAAGCCCGAAGCCGGGAATTCGGTCTTCCGGCTGGTGCTTGTTCAATTCCAGGGTCATGTCCCCGTCGTTTTCCTCCAACCGCAGGCGCTTCTTGACTGCAAGGTTGAGGCAGGCAGCCGACAGCGCCACCCAGCCGCCGTCGGAAAAACCGCGGTTCGAGATATAGGCGCCAAGAGCTGGTGAAATCCCGGCAGGTGGCTCGAACCTGGGGAACACAACGCCCCGCTGCGGATCCCGCCCGACGAAGAACCAGGCGAGAAGATAGTAGAGAAGGCCCAGGCCGATGCCGCCGGCGCCGATCAGTTCGGTTCGGTAGTCACTCAGGAAGTAGCGGAACTGTTCGGCTTCAGAGGGAGGCGTGATTGCGCCCTTGGGCAAATTGACGACAACCGTCAGACCCGAATAGTACCATAGGGGTTTTGTGGTGGTGAAAATCACCTCTCGCCCGTCTTCGGCGGTATGGGTCGTGAAATCCTGTCCGGTTTCACCGTATGCGCCGGTAAAGCCGCTCCAGCCTGTGGCCTTGACACCTTTCGGCAACACGACCCGGGCGATGACCTTTTCTATGGGAAAGGCCCACTCATTGCCGGTGGCGTTCCAGTAAACCTCGTCGTGATCCTCGAAAAAACGGATCTGCCGATCGGTTTCATATTTGATTGAGTAGGTGTAATCGCCGGGCTTCAGCAGCACGTGATCTTCACCGACATAGATGCGGACTCCATTGCTGTTGCGCCGGGTGAAATGCGGCGCCGGGCGGCCGTCCTGCGTCACGGAAAGCAGCTTGAAGCCGACTTCGTAGAGCCGGCCGTTCGGCCCTTCCGCCATCAGCGGGAAATCCCGGAAGATTCCCCGTTCGATCTTGTCGCCCTCCGCCCTGACCGTGATCGTCTCCGTGACTGTCAGGATGCCGTCGTCGGCAACCTCCACATTCGAGACATAGCGTTTTATCACCTCGTCTGCACGGGTGATGGCCCCTCCGGCGACAACGAAAAACAGCACAGCGAATACGCATGCAAAAATACGGAAAAAAATCATGTGAAGGTCTCCCGGGACCTGAAAAATCTTAAAATGCGACCTTGGGCACGGCTCTTACGGCTTCGTCCTCGATCTCGAAATAGTCTGCTTTTTCAAATTTGAAGCGGTTAGCGATCAGGTTGGAGGGGAAACTCTCCACCGCCACGTTCAGCCCGCGGACAGCGCCGTTGTAATAGCGCCGAGCCATCTGGATGGCGTTTTCAATTTCGTCCAGAGACTGGTGCAGGTCGGAAAAATTGCTGCTGGCCTTCAGGTCAGGATAGGCCTCCGCCACCGCAAAAAGCCTGCCCAGCGCAAGGGAAAACTGCCCTTCCGCCTCAGCGCGGCCGGCGACGTCGTCCCGGGGCAGCGAGCTGACACGCGTGCGCAACTCGGTGACCTTGTCCAGTGTTTCCGTTTCGTGACTGGCGTAGCCTTTCACGGTTTCCACCAGATTGGGAACGAGATTGGACCGGCGCTTGAGCTGGACATCTATGCCACTCCAGCCTTCCTGCACCATCTGCCGTTTCCGGACGAGACCGTTGTAAAGAACGATTGCGAAGACCGAGAGCGCGATCAGAAACGTAAGAATGAACCAGGTAAACATGAGACCCTCCGAGAAATTCGCGCGAAGGCTACTCACTGCCTCCGGACTTGTCATCCTGTTCTGAGGCTTTGTCCGGATTCAAACGACAAACTGTAATCTGCGACACGCCCTGTCCGATTATCCGGCGGCCTGATTGTCATAGCCGACACCGCCGGCTTCCGTTTCCAGGAAAGCGGCACCGCAGGCCTTGGCAAGTTCGCGCACCCGCAGGATGTAACTCTGGCGTTCGGTGACTGAGATCACGCCGCGCGCGTCAAGCAGGTTGAACGCGTGGCTCGCCTTGATGCATTGGTCATAGGCGGGCAATACCACCTGATGCACATTCGCCCCGGCCGCCTCGCGCGCCCTGGCGCCCGCATCCAGCAGCGCCTTGCATTCGGTTTCCGCGTCCTTGAAATGCCGGAACAGCATTTCGGTATCCGCATGTTCGAAATTGTGCCGGGAATATTCCTGCTCGGCCTGCAGGAAGACATCGCCATAGGTGATCTTTTCAGCGCCCTGCCTGCCGTTGTAGTTGAGCTCATAGACGTTATCGACGCCCTGGATGTACATGGCCAGGCGTTCCAGACCGTAGGTAAGCTCACCCGACACCGGCGCGCATTCAAAACCAGCCACCTGCTGGAAATAGGTAAACTGGGAGACTTCCATGCCGTCGCACCAGCATTCCCAGCCGAGACCCCAGGCACCGAGGGTCGGGCTTTCCCAGTCGTCCTCGACGAAGCGGATGTCATGCACCTTGGGGTCAAGCCCGATGGCGTACAAAGAGTTCAGGTAGAGGTCCTGAAGATCCGGCGGAGACGGCTTGAGGATCACCTGGAACTGATAATAGTGCTGCAGCCGGTTCGGGTTCTCACCGTAGCGGCCGTCGGTCGGGCGGCGGGACGGCTGGACATAGGCCGCCTTCCACGGGCGCGGGCCGAGAGAGCGCAAGGTGGTGGCCGGATGAAACGTACCGGCGCCGACTTCCATGTCATAGGGCTGAAGAACGACACATCCCTGATCGGCCCAATAACGCTGCAGGGTCAGGATCAGGCCCTGGAAGGAATTTTCCGGACGCATATGCGCCGGGAGGGTTTCGCTCGACATGAAAGACTTCCGCAAATGTGCCGGCCGGTGAGACAGGAACCGCCGTTTCGGGGCGAGAGGTGCCACGATGCGCGCAGAAGGTCAAGACAGGCGGGGCCAGTGCTGCTCATTGCCGCCTGCCCGTGATCCGGTGCTCCGTCTCAGCGCACACCGCTACCTTTCGACGATACAGGATTGACGGCGCCGCGGCCGGCACGTATCAAGCGGCTTCGGTATCAGACACCTGCCGCCCGCGGACGTTGCTGTCCTGGTGAAGTTCTGGCTTTGACGACCTTTTCTGCTCCATGCATTTCGTGCTGGCGGCAATGCGGGCTCCTCCTTCTTTGCGAAATGTCACGAATTGGAGACAGGAATGTCGTCTGACACTTTCCGTATGAACGCCTATACGCAGGGACCGCTCGCCGCCACCCTTGCCAGAACCGCCCTGCCGATCATCCTCGTCATGAGCATGAACGGACTGCTGACGGTGGCGGATGCCGTATTTCTCGGCATCTTCGTCGGGCCCGACGCCCTCAGCGCCGTCACGCTCATGTTTCCGGCCTATATGCTGCTGGTCGCGCTGGCGACGCTTGTGTCCAGCGGCATGTCGAGCGTGCTCGCCCGGCATCTGGGCGGTGGGCGAACCGAGGACGCGCAGGCAGTCTTTGCAGGGGCTCACTGGCTGGCGCTTTGCCTTGCCGCCCTGGTCATTGTGCTTTGTCTGACCCTGGGCCGCGAGGTAACGCTCGCGGCGGCGGAGGGATCGGTTCGCATCACGAGCATGGCCTATACGTATCTGTCGATCACCGTCTGGTTCTCGCCGCTGCTGTTTCTGCTCTCCATCAACTCGGATGCCCTGCGCAACGAAGGCCGGGTGTCACTGATGGCTGGTCTCAGCCTGTTGGTTTCGGTGGTGAACATAGGTTTCAATTTCGTGCTCGTCGGTGTCCTCGACTTTGGTGTCGCCGGAACCGCTTACGGCACCGCACTGGCGCAATTGCTGGCCTTTACCCTGCTGCTCGGCATCCGTCTACGCGGTCAGACGGTTCTGAGGCCCGATGCGCTGATCAGGGTCCGGCCATTCGTGCATTGGCCCTCCATTCTGGCCCTGGGCGCTCCCCAAAGCCTGAACTTCATCGGGATCGCGCTCGGTTCCGCTGCAACTTTCACAATGCTGCAGCACATCGGAGCTCCCGGATACGAAACCACCGTGGCGGCCTTCGGGATCGTAACGCGCATCATGACGTTCACGTATCTGCCGTTCATGGGGTTCACCCAGGCGCTTCAGGCAATGATCGGCAACAACTACGGTGCCGGGCTCCAGCAACGGTCCGACGATACGCTACGTCTCGGCATCGCCGCCGCACTCCTCTATTGTGTGAGTGTGCAGACGGTGCTGTCGCTTTTCGCAGGTCCGATCGGGTCCGTGTTCGTGGAAGACCCGGCTGTCGCCGGCGAGGTCGCCCGCATTCTGCCGACAATAGTCGCGCTTTATTTCGCGGCAGGGCCGCTGCTTGTGGTCGCGATGTATTTTCAGGCTGTTGGCGATGCCGCGCGCGCGGCACTGCTGAGTCTTGCCAAGCCCTATCTGTTCTTTCTGCCGCTCGTTTTCATCTTGCCGCTCGCCGCGGGAGAAACCGGTATCTGGCTTGCCAGTCCCCTGGGCGAAGCGATGCAGGTCCTGCTGACGCTGACAGTGCTGAGCGCCAGGGCGCGTAATAGTCCGGCGCGGTGGAGGCAGTGGAGATTGTTCCGGGCGGCCTCAAGGGAATAAACAATGCCTGACGGCGGGTGCGGGCCGATCGGCGCGGCCCGCCTCGGGTACGGATGCTACTATGCTGCCTCAGGCCTTAGGCTTGTATTTGCCGCTTTCGGGATCCAGGATCAGCTTCGTTCCCCGGCCATTGGGATCGGCCTTGGCCGCTGCCCTGGAAATGTGGTTCTCCACTTCGGCCATCTTGCGCTTGAGCCGCTGCACGATCCAGTAGCCCCCCACGGCCAACGCCGCCACGCCTATCAGTTCAGTCATGATTGTACCCCTCTAGAACGTTCCACGGATACGGGACAAGGTCCGGTTACAGGCCGTAGCGCATCCACAACGCCCTGTTCTCGATTGCCGAGATCATATCCTCACCGAGCCCTTCCGTCAGCTTCCGTCCGGACAGATCCAGGCCAAGCCCGGCCTTGCGGCCGAAAAGGCCACGCGGCGCCGAAAACAGCCTGGGCTCGGTTTTGTCACCGTAGCGTTCCTTCAACACGCTTCTGACATCTCCAATCGCATCCACAAGGCCAAGCTGAACGGCTGTCCGCCCGGTCCAGAACTTTCCGCTGAACAGGTCCGGATCGTCATTCAGGACATCGCCACGGCGCGACTTGACGAGGTCGACAAAGGTCTCGTGGATTTCCTGCTGCAGACCTTTCAGATATTCGATGTCTTCCGGTACTTCCGGCTGGAACGGATCGAGAATGACTTTCTTCTCGCCCTCGGTGTAGACGCGGCGCTGGACGCCGATCTTGTCGATCAGTTCGGTGAAGCCGAACCCGGCGGCCACCACCCCGATTGAGCCGACAATCGATGAGGGATCGACAAATATTTCGTCGCCGGCCAGAGAAATCAGATATCCGCCACTGGCTGCAACGTCCTCGACGAAGACCAGGACGTCTTTTTCCTTCTCCGTCGCCAAATCGCGAATCCGCTTGAAGATCAGGCGCGACTGCACGGGGGACCCGCCCGGCGAATTGATTATCAGCGCAACGGCCGGAGCCTTTTTCACCGAAAACGCCTTCTCCAAAGGCTGTGCCACGCTCGAAAGACAAAGGCCGGAGCGCAGGGGCCCGGATGTGGTGATCGTGCCCTGGAGACGGACCACGGGAATCACCGTCTTTTCGTCACGCAAAGGTTTGGGGAGAAAACTGCGTATGGTTGAAAACACTCGGAAACAGCCTCGCTTGATCAACCCGCGTTCGTGAGGGGCCACGAGTGCGGAACAGTCGATCGATTTCAGTCTTTCAGATCACGGACCCACACATGAGGGCGAAAGAGCGTGGAACCCGGGCCTGGCGCATCATATCTGCGTTTGTCCGGATGGAGCCCGGAGCATACGTTCCATTCGATATATGTATTGCGATGTGACTTGCAAAGACTCCCGGGCCGTTAAAAGCGTGTGAGCTCCAACCCAGGTGCGGACAATCGACCCGGTCAGCTACCGAGTGCGCATCTGTTTTTCGGCTTGCCGCACAACTGGAGAGCTGCTGATGGAACAGAGAACTTTTTGAAATGCCCGTACAATCGGCACGAGGCCGAACGTGAATACAGCAAGTGGAAACATATAGCCGGTATCAGTTCGGCGCGGATTTGCGCCTGACGCCGAAACCGGACGCATTCCGTCTCTCGTTCACGACGCCCTTTTCGGCCAGCTCGGGCGAACGAAGAGGTTTCTGGTTGAATTCCTGCCCGTTAGAGAACTGCCAGATCAGTTTCACACCCGCGAATTCAGGCGATCGCCAGACGATCTGCCCCGTCACCGGCAAGTCCAGGCCCGGAATTTGAAGCTGTATGTCCTTGGGAAGTTTTTCAAGCCTTCGACTTGCCAGGCGGCAGCCGGACTGGCTGGCATCGATGATTTCACATCTGACACCATCCTGCGAACCCCGGCCGCTGACCAGCGCCGGAATAGAGACCTTGCGCCTGCGTTCGCGACGCTTTTCAACAATTGCGCTGTTTGAAAATTCGAAAGACACCAGGATTTCGGAATCCAGGATTTCCCTGACCCTGCCCTTGATCATCTGATCGAAACCGGCAAGGCGCAATCCGATGGTCTTTCCGACTTCCTTGTGAGCGTTTGTGAGAACGCGGCAGCCCCTGCTGTTGAAGCCGGAAGCAGACGTCTCCTCGCAAGCCAGGGTGTCGAAGTCCAGGACCAGTATATGCAGAACCGCTCGTTCCGGAATGTTGATGTCGGGCCCCGTCAAATTTCCCTCTTCGAATAGTTTTCTCAATCCAATCGGCTTCACAGTCAAAAACCGAGAAGCGCAGGATCATAAAAAGGCATGTTACTTTTAACAATAAATAAATCTACGAATGGAAATCTCGGGCATCTGCATGAATCTCAACACTTCAAAGTGTATTTTTTCCTTCTTTTGAATGGTTTAAACACCACTAGTGCAAACCGAAGAATAAATGCAAAATTTTAGGTTTTTAGTTGTAAAAATTATTTTCTACGCGCTTTGGTTAGTAACCAACGCTTCCTTGATTGACACGAAATCCCGCCAAGACAGCCGCTTTTCAAGCGGACTACGGAGAAGATAGGCTGGATGGTATGTTGCGATGGCGGCAATTTCCCTGCCATTTCCGGGATAGGTCATCCAGCGGCCACGCATTTTGCGGATACCGTCCTGAGCTCCCAAAAGCGTTTTCGCTGAGGCTGCACCGAGGAACACAAGCACATCGGGATTGACCAGTTCGATCTGCCTTTTGATAAAAGGTTTGCAGATCTCGGTTTCCTGCGGCGTCGGGGTCCGGTTGCCCGGTGGACGCCAGGGAACGACGTTGGCTATATAAACGGAAGCCCGCGCGATCCCGATAGCCGCCAGCATCCGGTCCAGCAACTGGCCCGACCGGCCGACAAATGGCTTGCCCTGCAGATCCTCGTCCCGGCCCGGCGCTTCGCCCACGAACATCAGTTTGGCCTGCGGGTCACCGTCGGCAAAAACCAGCTTCTTCGCCGTCAGTTTCAGATTGCAGCCGTCAAACGACTCAAGGCATCGGCGCAAATCTTCCAGCGTGGCGGCCGATCCAGCCAGATCGCGCGCGGCTGCAATGATCTCCCTGTCCGGCAGCACGGCTGGCTGGCCTGTTCCGGGGTTCTGGCCGGTCTGCGGAGCCGCGAAGGCAGGCGACACCGGCGGGGCGGCGGGCGCCATCTGCGACGGGACACCGGCCGGGTGTTGAAGGTTGGCGGCCGGGGCGCTTTCCGCCAGTCCGGTGTGTGGCGGCGGCGGTGGCCTCCGGGTTTGCAGGCGCTGCGCAGCATGTTCACTCGTCAGGTTGAACCAGTCGACCGGCCGCTCGCCCAAAAAGCAATCCACCCCCGAGGCACAATAAAAGTCCAGCAGAGCTTCCATCTGGCGTCGTTCGTGCGGGGATTGCTGCATATGTGCTGTCTCCGGCGGCGGAGTTTAGGATAGAGACTTCTGGTACTTTTGTTTTCAGGCGTCAATACAGCGTTGCGAAGTCACGTCAAAGCCTTCGCTTCACATCCGGGAGCCCCTGAAGGAATTCCCTTGCCTTATCTGTGCGGCGCTGACGCCTGAAAACACAGCTTCATCACTGTGTACCCTATCCGGTTGACCACCGAGAACAAGAACCTCGACCGGGGGTGACGTCCGGAAAGCCGGTTTTCCAGATGCTGTGCACATGTCATTCTGCGACACGTTTTTAGATTTTACGTTTACGTAAGCGTTAACTAAACCCTTGACGGTTCAGACCAGCTTTGGTCTATCTGGGCGTCATTTGTGAGAGGAAAATTTGGCCGAATTCGCATACGGTCATGAAAAATGTCGTGTTTTGCGCTGCAAAATAAGGCAAACAGGACCATAGAAGCTTGGCCCCTTCGGGCAGAGGGAGACAAAAATGAGCGAACAGGAAGCGCTTGGCGAACGCGAAAGCATGGATGTGGATGTCGTCATCGTGGGCGCCGGCCCCGCAGGACTGGCCGCAGCCATCCGGTTGAAGCAGATTGCCATTGAAAAAGGTGAAGAGCTCAGCGTCGTGGTCCTGGAAAAAGGATCGGAAGTCGGTGCGCATATCCTGTCCGGCGCCGTCATCGACCCAATTGCCCTCGACCAGTTGCTGCCGCAATGGCGCGAAGAAGAGACGCCGATCAAGACGGCGGTGACCGCGGATCATTTTCTGATCCTTGGTCCGGCCGGGTCGCTGCGGCTGCCCAACCTTTTCATGCCGAAACTGATGAACAACCACGGCAACTACATTGTCTCGCTCGGAAATGTCTGCCGCTGGCTCGCCGAAAAGGCGGAAGCGCTCGGGGTTGAAATCTATCCCGGTTTCGCGGCCGCCGAACTGCTTTATGACGATGAGGGCCGCGTTACTGGCGTCGCCACCGGCGACATGGGGGTCGGCCGCGACGGCAAGCCCAACGCCATGTTCACCCGGGGTATGGAACTGCGCGGTAAGTACACGCTGATCGGAGAAGGCGCCCGCGGCTCCCTGGCCAAGGTGCTCATTGACAAATACGGGCTCGACAGCGAAAGCGACGTGCCCAAATTCGGGATCGGTATCAAGGAACTCTGGCAGATCGATCCGGAAAAGCACAAACTTGGCCTGGTGCAGCATTCCTTCGGCTGGCCGCTGGATGGCAAGACCGGCGGAGGCTCCTTTCTCTATCACCTCGAGGACAATCAGGTGGCCGTCGGTTTCGTCGTCCATCTCAATTACGAGAACCCCTGGCTTTCGCCGTTCGATGAGTTCCAGCGCTTCAAGACGCATCCGGCGATCCGTGACACTTTCGAGGGTGGCAAACGCATTTCCTATGGTGCGCGCGCGATCACCGAAGGGGGCTACCAATCCGTGCCGAAGCTGTCTTTCCCCGGCGGTCTGATCATGGGGTGTTCGGCAGGTCTTGTGAATGTCCCGCGCATCAAGGGGTCTCACAACGCCATGTTGTCCGGCATGCTTGCCGCCGAAGAGGTGATGGCGGCCATCGGACGCGGAGAGGCTCATACGGAGCTCAGCAACTTCGACACGGCGTGGCGCGAGAGCCCGATCGGCGCGGACCTGAAGAGAGTGCGCAATGCCAAGCCGCTATGGTCAAGATACGGGACCTTGCTCGGCGTCGCTCTCGGCGGCCTCGACATGTGGACCAACGAACTCTTCGGCTTTTCCTTCTTCGGCACCCTGAAGCACGGAAAACAGGATCGCGACACACTGAAGTCCGCGACGGATTGCAAGAAGATCGATTATCCGAAGCCGGATGGTGTGCTTTCCTTCGACAAGCTTTCCTCCGTCTTTCTGTCCAATACCAATCACGAAGAGGACCAGCCCATCCACCTGAAGGTGGAGGATCCCGTGCTGCAGAAGACATCGGAGCACGATGTCTTTGCCGGGCCCTCAAACCGCTACTGCCCGGCCGGTGTGTATGAATGGGTGGAAGAAGGCGCGGATGCGCCAAGGTTTCAGATAAACGCGCAGAATTGCGTGCACTGCAAGACCTGCGACATCAAGGATCCGAACGGCAATATCACCTGGACCGTTCCGGAAGGTTCCGGCGGGCCCAACTACCCGAACATGTAGGTGCCGCCCACTGAAACTCAGGGGGCCGGATCTACGTGCAGCGATGCTGCATCTGTCCGGAGAGACGTGCTGAGGGTTTGAAAACAGTCTGAGCCACGGATTTCCGTGGCTTTTCTTTTTCCGAAGCAAAAAACAAGCGGCACCGGGAAGGAAACCTTCCCGGTGCCGAAGTCTTGTGGCCGATGGGTCGATTCAGGCTGGCTTTTGTGGGGGGCCAACCTGTTGCGGTTATCATTCGCACACGGCGAGGTATGCAGATGCGCCGCGCATCTGCATACCGTTGTGCGAACTCCGCGCCACAAGGTGTTTGCCTGAATTGAACGCCAGGCAATTATGTTTTTGGGGTCAGGATCTAAACAGAGCCGACGTGCACAATATTTTCCCAGACTGGATCTGGATTATCTTGGGGTTCGTATTTGTTAAATCAAATTAACCAAACCCTTACTGAGGCTGGAGATACCCTGACGTAATGGTAAGGTCAACCAAATAATAAACCTGATAAAATTAAACTATGACTCCACAAAGGTGTTTTATACCAAGTGGTCAAAATCTGATCATGCCCGGATAAATTGCACTTGTCAAAACCTGAGAAAATGACACCAGTTAAGTAATAAGAAGAAAATCCGTCAGAGCCTCATCAGGCGGTTCCCTGCTCATTTTTCTCATATTTTTCTGTATTTTAATCCCTTGGAAGCGCCTTTTTCATGTCATAAATTTTTTCTATGCCACAATAAATTAAGAGTATAAACTATCCAATTCTTTGAAACCAAAGCATTTCTAGGGTTGCTGCCAGCAGGACCAAATCGCGTGCGGCGCTTCGAAATCTGAAGCACATCGCAATTATCCTTACAAGTAATTGATCTTAATAGGTTTTTGACTTTTCCACACATGCATGTAAGTCAAAACAATTGTGATTGCGCATTCATGTTAGTTAATTTAGGTTTACTTCCAACGGGGCGGATCCGGTTGAACGTCAAGAAAACCTTTGGTGTTTTCAGCAACGACCCGAAAGAATATGAGGTCTGACTGTGGCTATGCGGTCAGAGGCCTTGTGGGCAGAAAGTATACGGATCCATATTTGAACCTCGGCGGGTTCGGAGACGGGTATTCCCGGCTTTCAAATACACACTCAGACCGGTTGTGCGCCTGTCTGGGTCCCATCGACCACAAGGATTAGCATCGGGAAGGCCACTTCCCGGTGCTTTTTTTTGCCCTGCTTTCCTGAGTTCCTTCAGATGGTGAGGGCGAATTCTCAAGTTCCAGGCAGTTCCGGCCCACATTCCGGCAATCCCATCCAACAAAAAAGCCTTCCGCACCCGGTTCGGTGCGGAAGGCCTTCAAGTTTTCAACTCAACACGCTTGCGGATCTCGAATCACTTCAGATTGGAGACCCGCCGCTTTTGAGCATCTGGCTTTAAACTGACTTCAGGAGATAGCCGAAGGCATTTGCAAAGCAAACGCTGCCTCGGGCCTCTTCCTGAAAGCATGAACCGCTGGAATCAAAAACGCTTTAAGCCGCGCTCTTGCGACCGCTTGTGCGCCTGCGATTCGGACGCCGCGCTTGCTGCGCGCGGTTGTCGTTGTCGTTGGGCGAGCCACTGCGTTTGCCGAAGGATTTCTTGCCACCCGGCTTGCCGCCGCGGTTGCCGCCACCGCCACGCTTCAGCTTGACAGCCGCCGACAACGGCGGGACTTCACCGCTTGCAACCGCGATGTCGATGCCGATCAGCTTTTCGATCTGACGGAACAGGCCGATTTCTTCCGGTGCGCAGAGAGCGACCGCTTCACCTTCAGCACCCGCACGTGCCGTCCGGCCAATCCGGTGGACATAGGCTTCGGCGACTTCCGGCAATTCGAAATTGTAAACATGGCTGACGCCGGGAATATCGATGCCACGGGCAGCCACGTCGGTTGCCACAAGCACGTTGATCTTGCCTTCGCGCAGTTCACGGATCGCCCGCTCGCGCTGATTCTGGCTCTTGTTTCCGTGAATCGAGCCTGCGGCGATACCGCTTTGCGCAAGTTTGCGCATCAGCCGCTCCGCACCGTGCTTGGTGCGGCAGAAGACCAGCGACATGCCGTCCGGCTTGGACTTCAACTGGTCAACCAGGAAGTCTCCCTTGGAATTCTGGTCCATGAAATGAACAGACTGTGTGACCTTGTCCGCCGTCTTGCCGACCGGCGAGACTTCCACCCGCTCGGGATTGCGCAGATAGGACTGAGCCAGTTCGTTGATCTGCTTGGGCATGGTCGCCGAAAAGAGCATCGTCTGACGGTCTTTCGCGACCAGACCGGAGATGCGGCGCAACGCATGGATGAAGCCGAGGTCCAGCATCTGGTCCGCTTCGTCCAGAACGAGAAAGGAGGCAGACGCAAGGTCGACCGCCTGACGGTCGACAAGATCGAGAAGCCGGCCCGGCGTGGCGACTAGGATATCCGTCCCCTTGGAAAGACGCTTGACCTGTCCGTTGATCGAGACGCCGCCAACAACCGCGGTGACGCGCAGCGGGGTGTTCCGCAAGAAGGAAATCAGGTTTTTGGCGATCTGGTTCACCAGTTCGCGAGTCGGCGCCAGGATAAGTGCACGAGCGCCCTTCGGACGGGCTCTCTGGTTGTCAGCAAGAAGGCTGTCGATAAGAGGCAGCCCGAAGGCTGCCGTTTTGCCTGTTCCGGTCTGGGCCAGACCCATGAGGTCACGGCCTTCCAGGATCAACGGGATCGCTTTTTGCTGGATCGGTGTCGGTGCGTCGTAGCCGTTGTCAGCAATAGCGCTCAGGAGGCCGTCGGACAGTCCCAGGCTTTGAAAGTCGGTCAATATAAATTCCTTGGTTCGGGCGTGACAAACACACCCGGATAACCGCAGGAACGCATCCTTGCGGTTCGTTTTTGGAGCGCGGCAGCCGAATCGTTTCGATGAACGGGCTCTTCGCCGCCAGACCCTCGCGTGACATGGGAACTGGTTGGACCCCTCATTGGGCCCTTGTCTGCAACCGACAAGCGGCTGCCCTTGGAACACTAAGGTTCGAAAAAAGGGGCGCGCTGTCTGCTCACGCGGCAGCGGTTACGTGCTGCTATATCGACTTAGCCAACTGAAAAGTCAAGCGGAGATACCGCATTGCATCATAGAGCCTGATACCGTTTCCTCGCAATTACGGTTTCAGGCGGATCAGCCGTCCGTCGTCACTGTCGGTCAAAACATAGACGAAACCGTCCGGTCCCTGGCGCACGTCGCGGATGCGCTCGCCGAGATCCGTCAGAAGCTTTTCCTGCGAAACGACCGTGTCTCCTTCAAGCTGCAGTCTTGCCAGATGCTGGCCGCGCAGAGCCCCCACCAGCAGATTCCCCTGCCAGTCCGGATATGTGCTGCCGCTCACGAAAACCATTCCGGAAGGAGCGATCGACGGGTCCCAGTAATGGATCGGCTGCTCCATGCCGGGAGCGGAAGTCCCCTCACCGATCCTGGCGCCGGAATAGTGCCGTCCGTAGGAAATCACCGGCCAGCCGTAGTTCTTGCCCGCTTCAGGTATATTGATTTCGTCGCCGCCGCGTGCGCCGTGCTCGACGACCCAAAGGTCATTCGTTGCGGGGTTGATCGCCGCGCTTTGCGGATTGCGGTGACCATAGGACCAGATCTCCGCTTTGTGGTCCGGAAGGCCGATAAAGGGGTTGCCGGGAGCCGGTTCGCCATTCGGTGTCAGGCGTAGCACCGATCCGGCGTGATCGAAGGGATCCTGCGCACGTTCACCATCGCCGCGCTCGCCCACCGTCATGAACAGCAAGCCGTCCGGAGCGAAAACCAGGCGCGAGCCGAAATGTCTGCCACCGCCCGCCGTGTTGTTGCCGGTGAAGATCGTTCTGCCATCCGCAAGCCGGTAACCAGCCTCATCGGGAACAAGTCTCGCCCTGAACAGCGATGTCCCCGCCCCTTCTGGCGATCCTTGCGAGAAGCTCAGAAAGACCGTGTCGTCCGTCTGGAAATCGGGACTGAGGACGACATCAAGCAGTCCGCCCTGCCCCCGCGCGATGACGTCCGGCGTGCCCGGAACGATGCTCTGCCGGCCTTCCGCGGAGACGAACTTGAGCACCCCGTCCCGTTCGGTCACCAGGTAACCGCGCTGTGGCAGAAAGGCGACGCTCCAGGGATGGGAAAGACCGTCGGTCACCGTTTCCAGATCGACGGCGGATTGTGCCGCCGCCGCAGACATTGCCGAGGAGCCCGCCGCGAAAAGGCCCGCAACCAGCGTGAAAATGGACATCTTCCTCAGGATCATTTCAAGCCCTTCCCGACTCCAGTGCAATTCCCTTCCCTTCAGATAGGAGCACTGGACAGGAATTACAGTCGGAAGGCCCTCAAAAACCCGAGAGGATCTCGCATTACTTCAACGAGTGGGTCTGCGCCTCGACGCTCGCCAGAGCCGACATGTTGACCACGCCGCGCGACGTTACCGACGGGGTCAGGACATGCGCCGGCTTGGCCGTTCCCAGCAGGATCGGGCCGACATGAAGGGCCTGGGTCGCCACCTTGAGCAGGTTGTGGGCGATGTTGGCCGCATCAAGGTTGGGGAACAGCAGAAGATTGGCTTCCCCGGCAAGCTTGCTGTTGGGCATCACCCGCTCACGCAGCGCTTCGCTCAGAGCGGAATCGCCGTGCATTTCGCCGTCCACTTCAAGATCCGGATAGCGTTCCCAGATCAATTCCGTTGCCGCGCGCATCTTGCGCGAGGACGCCGTATCCCGCGAGCCGAAATTCGAAAAGGACAGGAGCGCGATCTTCGGCTCGATCCCGAAGCGGCGGATTTCTTCCGCCGCCAGCACAGCCATTTCTGAAATCTCGTCTGCGGTCGGATCCTCGGTGACGAATGTGTCGGACAGGAAAAGCGCGCCGCGGCTGTTGATCAGAAGGGACATGGCGGACAGGTCGCGCGCGGTGTCGCACACGCCGATAATCTGCTTGATGTCACGCAGATGGCGGCTGAACCGGCCCTCCAGCCCGCAAATGACCGCGTCGACCTCCCCGCGTCTGACGGCAAGCGCGGAAATCACGGTTGTGTTGGTTCGTACGACGGTTCGCGCCGAGTCGGGCGGCATGCCGTTGCGGCCGACGCACTCAAGATACTCATCCACGTAGTCGCGATATCGCGGGTCGTCCTGCGGGTTGATGAACTCGAAGTCGACGTCCGGGCGGATCTTCAGGCCGAAACGCTCGCAGCGTGTCTTGAGAACATCCGGCCGGCCGACGAGAATCGGTATGGCGATCTTGTCCTCGATCATAACCTGCGCCGCGCGAAGAACGCGCTCGTCCTCGCCTTCGGCGTAGATAATCCGCTGCGGATCCGTGGCGGCATTCTGGATGATCGGCTTCATGATCAGGCCGGAGCGGAACACGAAACGGTTCAGCACATCCATATAGGCAGCGAAATCCTCGATCGGCCGGGTGGCGACGCCGGAGTCCATCGCTGCCTTCGCCACAGCCGGTGCCACGCGGAGGATGAGGCGCTGGTCGAACGGCGAAGGGATCAGGTAATTCGGACCGAAGGTTTCGGTCTTGCCGCCATAGGCCCGGGCGGCCACGTCGGACGGTTCCTCGCGGGCAAGCCCGGCGATGGCCTCCACCGCCGCGCGCTTCATTTCCTCGTTGATCGTCGTCGCGCCGACATCCAGCGCGCCGCGGAAAATATAGGGGAAGCACAGGACGTTGTTGACCTGGTTGGGATAGTCGGAGCGGCCGGTGCAAATCACCACGTCGTCGCGCACGGATTTGGCCAGTTCGGGCATGATCTCCGGATTGGGGTTGGCCAACGCCAGAATCAGCGGACCTTTGCCCATCTTTTCGACCATATGGGGCTTGAGTACGCCGCCGGCCGACAACCCGAGAAACACATCGGCACCGTCGATCACGTCGTCGAGTGTACGTTTGTCGGTTTTCTGGGCGAAAGCGGACTTCCACTCATCCATGAGCGCTTCGCGGCCTTCATAGACGACACCTTCAATATCGGTGACCCAGATGTTTTCCCGCCGGGCTCCGAGCGAGACAAGCATGTTCAGGCAGGCCAGGGCCGCGGCGCCGGCGCCCGAGGCGACGATCCTGGCATCCTCGATCTTCTTGCCGGCCAGTTCGAGAGCGTTGCGGACAGCGGCACCGACAATGATCGCCGTGCCGTGCTGGTCGTCGTGGAAGACCGGGATATTCATTTTCTCCCGCAGCCGGGCCTCGATCATGAAGCATTCCGGCGCCTTGATGTCCTCCAGGTTGATACCGCCGAAGGTCGGCTCGAGGACGGACACCGCATCGACGAACTTGTCGACATCGTTCTCGGCCACCTCGATGTCGAAGACGTCAATCCCGGCGAATTTCTTGAAGAGGACGGCCTTGCCTTCCATCACCGGTTTGGAGGCGAGCGGTCCTATATTGCCGAGACCGAGAACGGCCGTACCGTTCGAGATCACCGCGACCAGATTGGCACGCGAAGTATAGTGGGCCGCCTTTGAAGGATCGTCGGCGATTGCAAGACATGGGGCGGCTACGCCCGGAGAATAGGCGAGCGCCAGGTCGCGCTGGTT
Organism: Labrenzia sp. OB1; assembly: GCF_001624695.1. Taxonomy (GTDB): domain Bacteria; phylum Pseudomonadota; class Alphaproteobacteria; order Rhizobiales; family Stappiaceae; genus Roseibium. The sequence continues at coordinate 270,328 of NZ_JSEP01000002.1, forward strand.
GCCGAGAGGCTTGGTCGCCTGGATCTCCAGTTTACCGGGTCGAGGATGCTCATGATAAAACAGGGCGGCATCAGTCAGATCGCTATCGGTGTTATTGCCTTCGCTCATGACGGTCTCTGCCCTCTTCCCTTTAATCACTGTGCTGTCGCACCCTGCCTTCACACGAACACAGGATGCGCTGTTTTTTCAATATCGATCAAGCTCGCGTTTCATATGATTGCACATGAAAGCGGATTGATCTGTTCGCATTTGCCGTGGGTACCGTCTGCTCTCACCCGTTGCAAAATCGTGAATAGACGCCGAGATTTACCCGGCGCGCTGCAAAATGAGAGCCCGTAGTAGCGCGAAGAGCACGATGCTGTTCAGAATGTGCCACAGGAAGTGGGTTCCAATTGCCAGATGCTCACAGACCGGCGCATCCAGCATCCGGAAGCCAAGCGATGCCGTGAAGACCACACCTGTCAGCAAAAGCTGGCCTCCGAGCCCGCGGTCAGTCCGCATACAAAGCCCGCCGACCACGATTATCGCCAGCAGGGCCGGAATGTATCCCGCCGAGGGCCCGGCCAGCGGCGCCAGTGCACCGATGACAAATGGCGAGGCGGCAAAGAAGACGACGACGATGCCGGCCGCGGCCCACAAAGGCAACTCCAGGAAGCGTTTCAACGCGAAAAACAAATAGACATGGATGAATAGCGCAATCGGAATCACGTCTGTCAGGCTTGCCCATCGGGTCGCGAATGTGTGGAACAGGAAGGATCCCACGCCGGTGGCGAAGACGATTGCGATCAGCAGGAGCGCGGGCAGATCGTCCGGCGTTTTTCTGCTCCACATCAGCCAGGCTGCAAGGGCGGCGATCAGAAAGGCGACATTGGTGACAGCATTGAGCGGTTCCGACCAGAATTCAGGTCCCAGCCGCTCGCAGTAATTGTTCATGCGATCGCTCAACGCCATTCGACCATACCTTTATCCACCTGCCGCAGTCAGAGCACCTGATTACAGCGCGGATGTGACAGTTTCTGCAATCACATTTCCAAGCCTGATGATTCCGGTTTCGATCTTTCCCGCGTCCGCATAGGAGAAACTGAGACGCAAGGTGTTCGCACCGCCGCCGTCAGCGTGGAAGGCGCTGCCCGGGACGAAGGCGACCCTGGCGGTTTCGACCGATGCGGTCAGCAGTTCAGCTGCGTCTAACCCGTCAGGCAATTCCATCCAGATAAACATGCCGCCTTGCGGTTTCGTCCAGCGAACGCCTTCGGGCATATGCTTTTCAAGAGCTGCCAGCATGGCATCCCGGCGCGATTTGTAGATCGACCTGGTATTGGCGACATGCGTGTCGAAATGCTCTTCGGCCACCCGCGCCATCGCCTCCTGATTGAGAACCGGCGTGTTCAGGTCGCTTGCCTGCTTGATCAGGACCAGTCTGGAAACCACCTCGGACGCGGCGCAGATCCAGCCGAGACGCAGACCGGGGGAAAGGGATTTGGAAAAACTGCCGCAATAGAGCGTACGAGTGCGATCGATACCGCCGGAGGCCTCGCAATCGAGCGCCAGCAGCGGGCGAACGGGGTCGCCCTCATAGCGCAGGCATTGGTAAGGGGCGTCCTCCACAATCGCGCAGTTCAGATCACCGGCGAGCGAGAGGATTCTCCGGCGCTCTTCGAGATCCAGCGTAAGGCCGGTCGGATTGGCGAAATCGGGCGACAGATAGGCGAATTTGACCCGGCCGCCCGCTTTGTGCGCCCCGTCTGCGTAATCGGCGGCCGGACGGTTTGCTCCCGGGTCGAGCCGTTCGAAGCGAGGCTCATAGGCGTTGAACGCCTGCAGGGCGCCGAGATAGGTCGGCCATTGGACCAGCGCCGTATCTTCCGCAGACAGGAACAGCTTTCCGATATAGTCCAGTCCCTGCTGGGAGCCGGATGTGATCAGAATGTTGTCCGGGCTGCAGTCGATGCCGAGGTCGTGCATATGTGCCGCAATCCAGCGTCGAAGACGCAAACTGCCTTCGCTGACACCGTATTGCAGGGCTTTTCCGGCCTCCGGGCCGCCGAGGATTTCCGCGTAGGCTCTTTTGAACGCTTCTGAAGGAAACAGCTCAGGGTCAGGAATTCCGCCGGCGAAGGAAATCACGTCCGGCTGATCCAGCAGTTTGAGGAGTTCACGGATTTCGGAGGCGCGCATCCGGCCGGCGCGCCTGGCATAGAGGCTGTCCCAGGTGGTCATGTTCTGCTCTTTGGCGATTGCTTCGACATTTAAGTCAATAATACTGACCTAAATATTTAGCAAGTGTCCCAATCTTGTTATTTTTTGAAATATTATTACGCGGCCTTCCCGCTATCCCAACAGACGAAGGCTCTGGAACCTGCGTCCGCAATCGCCTATCTGTTGGCAACAAAGGAGACCGCCATGCCCCGTCTGGACGATACGCGACCGTTCATCCCGCTCAACATCGCGGTTCTGACTGTGTCCGATACCCGAAAGCTGGAGGAAGACCGTTCCGGCAACACTCTGGCCGAGCGGCTCGAGAAGGCAGGCCACCGGCTCGCGGACAGGAAAATCGCGACCGATGACGTGCCCGCCATCCAGAAGATCGCTAAGAGCTGGATCGCAGATCCGGGCGTGGACGTGATCATCTCCACCGGCGGCACCGGCTTCACCGGCCGTGACGTGACCCCCGAAGCCATGGAGCCCCTGTTCGAAAAGAGGATGGACGGTTTTTCGGAAGTCTTTCACCGGATTTCCTACGACAAGATCGGCACATCGACGATCCAGTCCAGGGCAACCGGCGGCGTTGCCGGCGCCACCTACATCTTCGTTCTGCCCGGCTCACCCGGCGCCTGCAAGGACGCCTGGGACGGCATCCTGAAGTGGCAGCTCGACTATCGGCACATGCCCTGCAACTTCGTGGAAATCATGCCGCGCCTCGACGAACATCTCAAACGCGGCAAGCTGCAGGAGGTATAAGCTGGTGGCTTGCGCCGTCTTTTGCCCCCCTTTTACCGGCCTTCCACGGACCGAAATTCATCCGGCGTCGATGCCCCATTGCGCCAGTTCAATGGTGATGCCTTCCGGACCATTGACGAACTAGGGCGTGGAGACCCTTCAGGTCGCCGCGGACAGGAGGGAAAACTCCCGAGAACCGGTCCGTTTCGCCTTGTCATGCCGGCCGGGCGCCTGCTTCAGCCGTGCAGCTTGACGGCGACGCTAGCGGGGATGCGCAAGGTGCCGACGCAAAAGCGTGCCAGAGCCTGACGCAGCCTTGAGACAAGTCCTTCACGCTCGGCTTGTCCGGAAGAAACGGCAGCCGCCCTCAGGAAGATGATCCGGCTGCGGCCAATGCGTTTGGCGATATCGAGGTCTTCAAGCTCCGGCAAGGGTCTGTGCCCGCCGAGTTTCTTGTAGAACTGCCGGGAAATCAGAAGGCCCTGATTGCCATAGGGCATGCCGAGAAGCTGCGAACGCAGGGCCGCGAATGACTCGCTGACCCGCGCGCTGAGGCCGAACGCCTCGTACCGCAGCCGGAAACTGGCTGCCGTGCGCTGGCCATTGGGCGCTCTGGAGGCGCGTTCCACAAATGCCTGGGCTTCGTGATGCCAACCGCTTTCCAGAATCGATTCGGGATGCAGGAACAACAACCAGTCGCCGCGTCTCGACCGGGAGGCTCCGAAGGAGAGGCGCTCGCTCCGCGGCGCGTGCAGGGAAACCCATTCGCATCCGGCCGCATCGGCAACCTGTTCGGTGTTGTCTGAAGATCCGCCATCCACGACGATAACCTCGCGGATCACCCCCTCAGCCGCCGCCGGGACCAGCGCAGACAAGGCATGCACCAGATCGGTCTCGGAATTTTTTGTCGGAATAATGACGCTGATCATGTTGGCAAGTTTTACATGAAAGTTTTTTAAAGCGCGAGAGACGGGGCTTGTTAAAGCGCTTAAATTGGCTAATGTTCACTTTATGTTCCTATCTCTTTCCGGTTTACGATCATGAAGTCAGCAATTCAGCCTCTGGATGTGGATCCATGCCTGGAAAATCCGGATACCGACCCTGCCCGTCTGTCGGAAGAGCGCAGGCGCGGCCGCGGCGCGGCCCTCAACAAGACCGGCAGGTTCGAGCCGCTGCGCCGTGAAAGCTTCGACGACGGCTGGAACAGCCTCGACGATCTGCCTCCGCTGCAGACCCACGTTCAGGAGGAACGCGCGCGAACAATCATCACGCGCAACGAGTCGCCCGATATTTCCTTCGACCGTTCGATCAATCCCTACAGGGGATGCGAACATGGCTGTGTCTACTGTTTCGCCCGCCCGAGCCATGCCTTCCTGGGGCTGTCTCCCGGACTGGATTTTGAAACCCGCCTCTTTGCAAAACCGAATGCCGCCCAGCTCCTGGAGCGCGAACTCTCCAGGCCCGGCTACACGCCGCGCGTGATCGCCATCGGCACCAACACCGACCCCTACCAACCCCTTGAGCGCAGCTATACGCTGATGCGTGAAATTCTGGAGGTTCTGGAAAACTGTGGCCACCCGATCGCGATCGTAACCAAATCCGCCCTGGTGACACGGGATATCGATATCCTGGCTCGCATGGCGGAGCGCAACCTGGTCAAGGTTGCCCTGTCGGTGACCTCGCTTGACCGCAAGCTCTGCCGGGCGATGGAGCCGCGCGCCAGCGCGCCGCACAAGCGCCTGGGCGCCATAAAGGCCCTTTCGGAGGCAGGCATTCCCACTTCGGTCATGATGGCGCCGGTCATCCCCGCCCTGACGGACAGTGAAATCGAGAGCCTGCTGGAAGCCGCCGCCGAGCACGGTGCGGCGGAGGCCGGCTATGTGCTGCTGCGCCTGCCGCTCGAAGTTTCCGAACTTTTCCGGGACTGGCTGTTGCGCGAGCGGCCGAACCGCTACCAGCATGTCATGAGCCTTATTCGCTCCATGCGCGGCGGCAAGGATTACGATGCGAAGTGGGGTGAGCGCATGCGCGGCGGCGGCCCCTACGCCGATCAGATTTCGAAACGGTTTTCCCTTGCGGCCAAGCGCCTCGGCCTGAATCTGCGCCGCAAGAAGCTCAACACGGACGATTTTGTTCAGCCGCAAAAAGGCGGTGTGCAACTGGATCTCTTCTAGGCAACCTGCTTGCGCCGAAATGCTGCTCGCGGCAGGTTCGAGATCATGACCCACAGCCATTCACTCTTCGACCTTGCCTTTTCCGACGGGCTGGATCTCAAGCTTGAACGCAAACACGCGGCTTCATTCAACGGACTGATCTGCGGTGTCGATGAAGCCGGGCGCGGCCCCTGGGCGGGGCCGGTGGTCACAGCCGCCGTCATCCTGGACTATGACCGGGTGCCGGCGGGACTGAACGATTCCAAGAAACTCACCGAGGCTGTCCGCGAAGATCTGTTCGAGCAGATCGTTGCAAGCGCCCAGGTAGCCGTCGCCAGCGCTTCGCCGGCCTCCATCGACAGATACAACATCCGGGCGGCCACGCTTTCGGCCATGGTCCGCGCCGTGAACGGACTGGCACGGTCACCGGAATATGTACTTGTCGACGGTCGTGATGTTCCCGCCGGGCTCAAGCAGCCGGGCCAGGCCCTTATCAAGGGCGACGGCCGCTGCCTGTGTGTTGCCGCAGCCTCCATCGTTGCCAAGGTCACACGCGACCGGATGATGGTCCGGCTCGACGATCACTTGCCGGGATACGGCTTTGCCCGGCACAAGGGATACGGCGTTCCACAGCATCAGGCGGCGCTGGACGCACTAGGGCCATCCCCGCATCACCGAATGTCGTTCAAACCGGTAAGGTTGGCCGCGGGGGAACAGGCGTGACAGGCTCCGGAAACACAAACAAACAAAAGCGGCTACAAGGGCCGCTTCAGCTTGTTGACAGACTTACGCGGTCATTCCGGACGGTCTGCAGCGCAGTTGCTGGCCAGAGCCGGAACGCAGCGCCAACTTCGCGCCCCAAGCGCGCTTTATTCATGAATTCAAATGCTTGACTTGCTCTGGTGCTCGCGTTCGCTCGCTCTGACATGCTGGTTTCCGGATCAGCGTTCAGCGTTGCTGCACTTGTCCGGAATGACGAACTGAGGGTTCGTCCGCAGTCTGAAGCGGCCACAAGGGCCGTTTTTAAGGTTTTCGCGACGTTCAAAAAAAACGGCGTCTTCTGCGTTCGACTGAACGCAGAAGACGCCGATATTTTAAAGGTCGATCACCTTTCGGCTTTCATGTGGTGTCACCTGAAAGCCGATTGGCCTAGTTCAACCGGTCTTTCACCTGAGCGATGCTCTTGGAAAGAATATCGTCGGCAACCTTGTCCTTGACCTTGGCCGTCAGGATTTCCTCGGCTGCCGCCACGGCGATATCGGCCGCCTTGGCGCGGACTTCAGCGATTGCCTGGGTCTCAGCCTGGGCAATCTTGTCTTCCGCGGCTCTGGTCCGGCGGGCGATCATCTCTTCAAGAGCCTGATTGGTTTCCAAAGTCAGGCGCTCTGCTTCCGAGTTGGCTTCGGCGATGATGGCTTCAGCTTCACCTTCGGCTTCATGACGCTTGCGCTGATACTCCGACAGAAGAGCCTGGGCCTCGTCGCGCATCTTGCGCGCTTCGTCCAGCTCCTTGCGGATTGCATCGGCGCGATCATCCAGAGAAGCCCCGATCTTGGACGGAACCTTGATGTAGATAATCAGTGCGAAGAAAAGAACGAGACCGACCGTGGCCCAAAATGTTGCGTCCATGATGGTCTCCTCAGTTCATGACCGATTTCAGCGCCTTGGACAGATCGGTCTTGGTCGGAGCCTTGCCCATCAGCTTCTCGACGAGCGCTGAGGTGGTGTCTCCGGCAATTTCCTCGATCTGGGAAAGGGCCTCGGTTTTGATGCCGCTGATATGGGCTTCCGCCGCCTTGAGCTTGTCAGCGAGCCCGGCTTCCGCTTTTTCGCGGCGGGCTTCGTTGTCGGCCTTCAGCTTGGCGCGCGTGTCGCTGGCGATGCCATGCGCCTTGTTGCGGGCTTCAGCCAGCGCCTGCTCGTAAGCCGCGATTGCCGCATCTGTCTCTTCCTTCAGGCGGTTGGCCTCGGAAAAATCACCGGCAATGCGGTCCTTGCGGTCTTCCAGGATGCCTGCGAGACGCGGCATCGCCACGTTCTTCATGATCCAGTAGAACACGGCAAAGGTGATGGCGAGCCACAACAGCTGGGAGGCAAAAGTGGTCGCGTCAAACGGCGGGAAGCCCGCGCCGTGTTCTGCGGCCGGCACGTCTATAACCTCGTGCATGCCTTCTGTGGTCGAATGCGTTTCGCCTGCCATTTTCTGTCTCCTAAATCCGGCTGGACGGCTATCGGATCAACCGGCATTCATGCGCGAACGCATGAATGCCGCAAAATCGATCACTCTTTTGAGTGCTAGCGCATCGTGTCGGTGTTCATTCGAACGCCGGATGCACAAGAGCGCAGTCACCGGAGTTGCATCGATAATCGCTGCGGATGAGCGATCAAGCGAACAGGAGGATCAGGGCGACCAGCAGCGAGAAGATGCCCAGAGCTTCTGTAACGGCGAAGCCGAAGATCAGACGGCCGAACTGGCCATCAGCAGCGGACGGGTTGCGCAGGGCGCCGGCGAGATAGCTACCGAAGATATTGCCGAGGCCAATACCGGCGCCGCCCATGCCCAGGCATGCGATACCGGCACCGATGTATTTTGCTGCTTCTGCTTCCATGACACGTGCTCCTAGATGATGTTTGCAGATTTTCTCACGCGCGGCGCGAAGGCCGTGTGATTGGATGACCCTTAGTGTGAAGGATGAATGGCGTCGTTCAGATACATGCAGGTCAGGACCGTAAAGACATAGGCCTGCAGGAATGCGACCAGGAATTCCAGCGCCGTCAGGGCGACCGTCATTCCGAGTGGCAGGATGGATCCGAAGATGCCGACTGCGCCAAGGGCGCTAAGGCTTACGATGAAGCCCGAGAACACTTTCAGCGTGATGTGGCCTGCGAGCATGTTCGCAAAAAGACGAACCGACAGGCTGATCGGACGCGAAAGGAAAGAGATCACCTCGATCAAGGTCACCAGCGGAAGAAGCGCGACCGGCACACCGCTGGGAACGAAGAGCTTGAGGAACTTCATGCCGTTACGCATGAAGCCGTAGACGATCACCGTAACAATAACCAGCATCGCCAGCGCGAAGGTCACGATGATGTGGCTGGTGATGGTGAAGAAGTACGGGAACATCCCGAAGAGGTTGGCGACAAGCACGAACATGAAGAGCGAGAACACTAGGGGGAAGAACCGCATCCCTTCGGTTCCCGCGGCGCTTCTCAGCGTGCCTGCAACGAACTCATACGCCATTTCCGACACCGACTGCAGGCGGGAGGGCACAAGGCCGCGTCCGCTGGTCGAGAAAATCAGAAAAGCGCATGTCGCTGCCACGGTCAAAACCATGAACAGCGAAGAATTGGTAAAAGAGAAATCCACGCCCCCGACTTCAATCGGAAAGATCTTCTGGATTTGGAACTGATGGATCGGATCGTTCGCCACCGGCCAGCCTTCTTCGCTCGTTCATAATCACTGCGCCCGAAGGCGCGACAAAAACCTAGTCAGATCCGTCCTTGTGAACGCCTTTTTCGCGCTGGATCTTTGCGTCCGGCTGTTCGGCGACACCCACCGAACGCAGAACATTCAAGACACCGGCCGCGAAGCCCAGCAGCAGGAAAACGATCAGCCCGAGAGGCGATGTTCCTAACCACTGATCAAAAACCCAACCGATCCCGGCTCCAACCAGAATGCCCGCAATGAACTCTGAAGAAAGTTTCATTGCATGCGCATATCCGGACGAGCTGCTTTGCGACTTCCGTGCGGCTTTCTGTTCCACCGCCTTCATGCTGTCAAGCTTCCGGTTCAATTGAGCCCGCCGTTCCGACAGACCAGCTTCCGGGTTTCCCGCCGCCCGATCTTCCTTATCGCCATTGTGCGAAGACATGTTCATAAGTCCTCAGCCCGTGCCGACTTGTCAGATCCAAACAACAGGGGAAGCCCCCTTAAGCCGCGCGCACCATAGTCGGCACCACATGTCGTGTCAAGGAGCCTTAAACAAACTATATCCAATTGAAAATAAAGAGGTTTTTCTGACAGAACAGATTCAGGCGAGACCTAAGTTGCATAAGCTTTTGCGGCACTGCCGAAGCAGATGCGGTCTTAGCCTGTCTCGCGGAATCGTTCCGCTGTCTCCAGATCCACCGAAACCAGCTGGGAAACCCCGCGTTCGGCCATAGTCACCCCGAACAGACGGTTCATGCGGGCCATTGTAATCGGATTGTGGGTTATGACCACAAAGCGGGTTTCCGTACTGGACGCCATTTCGTCGAGAAGATCGCAATAGCGCTCCACATTGGCGTCGTCGAGCGGTGCATCGACCTCATCGAGAACACAGATCGGCGCCGGGTTCGTCAGGAAAACCGCGAAGATCAGCGACATGGCGGTGAGCGCCTGCTCGCCACCCGACAGCAATGTCATGGTTTGTGGCTTCTTGCCCGGAGGCCGGGCGATGATTTCCAGTCCGGCATCAAGCGGATCGTCGGAATCAACCAGCTGCAATTCAGCCGTACCGCCACCGAAGAGATGGGTGAACAAACGCTGAAAGTGCCCGTTGACGACTTCAAAGGAGGTCAGCAGGCGTTCGCGCGCTTCGCGGTTCAGGTTGGATATGCCCGTGCGCAGACGGCGAATCGCCTCGATCAGATCGTCGCGTTCGGACGTCAGCGTCGATTTCTGTTCGTCGATTTCGCGCAGTTCTTCCTCGGCGCGCAGGTTGACGCCGCCCAGGCGTTCGCGCTCCGCCTTCAGCCGCTCAAGCTTGCGCTCCGTTGCCTCGGGATCGGGGAGCGGCGCGCCTTCCTTCAATCCGGCAATTTCCGGCAGGGCGGTGACCGCGACTTCCAGGTCCTCGTCGATCCGGCGTTCCAGATTGCTCTTGCGTTCGCGGGCGGCCTCCAGGCGCTCCTCGGCGCGGATCTTCTTCTCGCGCGCGCCGGCCATGGCTTCCATTGCCGCCTTGGCGGCACGATCGACATCCGCAAGATCCAGCTCCGCCTGCTGAAGCCGGTCGTCGCGGGCCTTCTTCTCTTCTTCCGCCTTCGCGATGGCGGAAAACAGCTCCCGGCGCTTGATCTCGATGTCTTCCGGGGCCTCGATCAATTCCGCCCGTTCCTCTTCCGCCTCGTCGCGGCGTTCCTTCAGAACGGCGATCTGCTGGGCGGCATTGGCGGCGCGGGTCTTCCAGCCGTCATATTCGCGGGCGATCGCCTCCAGGCGCCGGTCCCGCATCTGCTGTTCGCGTGCCAGGCCTTCCGACACCGCCCGTGCTTCCGCGAGCGCGCCGCGGGCGGTTTCAACCTGACCCTGAAGATCAGCGATCCTGTCGGCGTAGCTCGTGCTGTCCGGTGCCGCTTCAAGGCACTCTTCGGCCTCGATGACCTGTTCGCGCGCCAGTTCGGCCTCTTCGCCGATGCGCTCGGCGCGATCCCGGGCGGCTTCCTTCCGGGCGGCAAGCTGGGACACGGCGCGTTCTGCGGCGGCCAGGGCTTCGCGGGCGGACGCTGCCTGCCGCTGACCGTCGCGGACCTTGCCGCGAGCGCTCTGCTCAAGTTCGACGGTCTGGCGAACGCGCGCGGCGGCGGTTTCCAGAATTTCCTTGCGGTCTTCCACCGCCCTGCGGGCGGTTTCGATTTCCTCGGCCAGTTCCGCAAGCCTGTTCTTCTGGGACAGGCGCTGCGCGGCCGGCGTCGGCGCATTGGCCGCAATCACAAAGCCGTCCCAACGCCACAGGTCCCCTTCCCTGGAGACCAGACGCTGTCCCGGCTTGAGCGCGCTGCGAAGCGCCTGGCCCTGTGCCTGGTCGACAATCCCTATCTGACGCAAACGCCGGGAGAGTTCCTGAGGTGCATCAACGAAGTCCGCCAGCGAGCGCACACCCTCAGGCAACTGTGGATCCGCTGTCTCCGGCAGGGGGCTGCCCCATTTGACGGCGGCCGCCTCTTCAAGCGAAGCATCCAGGTCCTCCCCCAGCGCGGCCCCTAGGGCGGTTTCATAGCCCTGCTCCACCCGGATCTGTTCCACCACCGGTGTGTGATCCTGCTCGGAATGAACGTTGAGCACCTGCTCCAGAGTGCGGGCTTCCGTCTCAAGACCCTGCTGCGTTTGCTGGGCCTCGCTCAGGGGCGCGCGAGCGGCCTGTTCCTGCTCGCGGGCCTCTCGCGTCAGCGTTTCGGCTTCCTCGACTGCGGTCTCGGCTTCCGCGAGCGCTTCTTCGGCAAGCTCGAGCGCCTCGCGGTTCTCGGCAATGCCGTCATGCTCGGCCATGCGGGTATCGATTTCCGCCAGCGCCTGCTGGGCTTCCTGCGCCTGGGCAACAAGCCTGTCGGCGCGCTGGCGGCTGTCGGCGACAGCGCGCTCCAACTGACGGCGCTCGGCGCTCGCGCGTGCCTCCGCCGCTGTCAATTCGGAGAGCTGGGCCTCCAGGCCACGCACAGCTTCCTCGGCTTCCACCGCCTTTTCGCGCGCATTTTCGGTGCGTTCCTGCACCATTTCGTTTTCTTCCAGAAGTTCCGCGCGCTCTTCCGACAGGCGCTCCAGCACCTCGTCATTTTCGGAAACCATGCTCTGTTCGCGTCGAATGTCCTCAACGAGTTGAACCAGCCGCCGCTCAAGATCCTGCAGCCGTTCCTTGACCCGCCGCTCTTCCGCGTCGAGTTCATTGCGGGCAATGACCAGCCGCTGCAAGGCGGCGCCGGCGCCGGCGGCTTCCTCTCTGAGCTCGGGCAGCTTGTGTGCGGCGATGGCCTGAATGCGGGCGCTTTCCGCCTGCAGGCCGGTCGCTTCATTCACATCCCTTTGCGCATCCGCGAACTGGATTTCCGCCGCCGACAACGCATCGCGGGCTTCCGACCATCGGATGTAGAGGATCGAGGCTTCCGCCGCGCGGATCTCGGAAGACAGGTTCCGGTAGCGCGACGCCTGCCGGGACTGGCGCCGCAAATTGTCGAGCTGGCTGTCGATCTGAACGAGCACGTCTTCCAGGCGTTCCAGGTTCTGCTCTGCCGCCCTCAGCCGGATTTCCGCTTCATGGCGCCTGGAATGCAGACCGGAAATACCGGCGGCTTCTTCCAGGATCTGGCGGCGGGAGGTCGGTTTGGCGGCGATCAGTTCGCCGATCTGGCCCTGACGCACCATTGCCGGTGAGCGGGCGCCCGTGGAGGCGTCGGCGAAGAGCAACTGCACATCGCGGGCCCGTACGTCCCGGGCATTGATCTTGTAGTTCGACCCCTGCTCACGTTCGATGCGTCGGCTGACTTCGAGCAGATCGGCATCGTTGAAGGCGGAGGGCGCCGTGCGGTCAAGATTTTCCAGGTAGAGAGTGACTTCAGCGGTGTTGCGCGCGGGCCGGTTGAGGCTTCCGGAAAAGATCACGTCGTCCATTCCGGAGGCGCGCATGTTCTTGTAGGAATTTTCGCCCATCACCCAGCGCAGGGCTTCGACCAGATTGGACTTGCCGCAGCCGTTCGGCCCGACCACACCGGTCAGGCCGTTGCCGATGATGAATTCCATCGGTTCGACGAAGGATTTGAAACCGACGATACGGAGTTTGGAAAACTTCACCGGCGCCCACCTCTTGCGAAGCAGGGCGCCGAAAGATCGAAAGCGAAATCAGGGCACGTCAAGGCGGCCGGTGGCAAAACCGCCAGCTTAGAGGTTCTCCTCAATGATCTTGCCCATCTCATCAATCGACAGTGCCCCGGTGTGCCTTTCCCCGTTGATGAAGAATGTCGGCGTGGAGTTCACACCGAACTCACCGGCGCCACGATCCTTCACAGCATTTACTGCGTCCAGCATGCCCTGGTTTGTCAAGCATTCCTCAAAGGACTCCTGTGTAAATCCGATCTGTTTGGAAAAATCGAGCAGCGACTGGTAGGGATTGTCGCTGAAGGCCCAGCTCCGCTGCTGTTCGAACATGATGTCCACAACTTCAAAATATTTGTCGGCCGGTGCGCAGCGCGCCAGCATGAAAGCCGCGGCGGCGACCGGGTCCAGCGGGAATTCCCGGAAAATGAAGCGGACCTTACCGGTATCGATATAGTCTTTCTTCAAGTCGGCATATGTCTGCTTGTGGAAGTTTGCACAGTGGCCGCAGGTCATGGACGCGTATTCGACGATGGTCACCGGCGCATCGTCCTCGCCCAGCACCTTGTCGCCAAGCGGGCCCGGTTTCAGCAACTCGTCCATGTCGACCGATTGCGCCAGCGCCGGAAGGGTTGCGGCCAGGGCAAGCGCTGTGGCGGCCAGGGCGGTGGTTTTGAGAAACTGTCTGCGGGTCTGGGTCACGGGTTCGTCCTGTTCCTTTGATCCACCTGCTTGCCGGTTTTTCACCTTGGAAGCAGGAAAGCCGATCGATACTGAAGTCCGGGGACATCCTGTACGCGTCCACATGAACGCAGGATGCCCTGAGCGTGCAAAGTCTGTTTTCTCATGTGCCTCTTAAGGCACGGTGCGTCAACAGAGCTTTTCAAATGTGGCAACACAGAGGACGCAGGCAAGGCCAGTCTCACGGAGTTTTTATCAGCCGGACGGCTTTCGCAGCCTCCGGACCGTGTCGAGAAGTCAATCGAGCCGATCCGGATTGCGCGCGATCACCTGGCTGCCGAGCTTCTTCAGGGCCTGGCGCAGGCGGTCATTCTCCACCCCTTCCAGACGTTCCTCAAGGCGCTGTTCCTCGGTGCCGGTAAGGGAGCGAAGCTCTTTGCGGGGTTCGGGGGCCTTTACCGTGACCGGTTTTTGCAGGATCTTGATGCGGCCGATCGCGGCCCAGCCGAAAAACATGTTGATCCGCTCGATCACCTGGGCGCTGTCGTGGGACAGAAGCAGCGCCGTCGCCCCATCGGTATGGACAACCAGTGTGGCCGGCTCAGGTGGATTTTCCGGATCGCTGCGGTCCGGACGGCGGGGCCAGATCAGCCGGTCGGGCTGGACCTTGGTGCCGTAACGCTCACCGACGATATCCCCCCAGGAGGCAACAATATCGACGGAGGCAAAGCCGCGCTTCTTGCAGGCAGGTGTCATCGCCTTGCCGACAAGCTCGGCAAGCAGTTTCGCATCTTTGGACCTGCGCGCCGGATTTGCCTTTGCAGCGCTTATGACCTACCTCCTCATCCAACCGGGATACGCCCGGCGGAAACCGCCATTGCATCGGCTCGTATCAGGAATCGGGATGATTTGTCTCAATAAAATAAGACAAAATGACGACGAATACTTTCGCCAACCCGTATAGCATCACACTGAGACCAAAGTTTTCCCCAGGCTATCCAATGACTTGCCCTATCATTTCACGACACTTGGTCAGCTGATATCATGCCCTCTGCTTCTGCCGCCCAAATCCTTTTGACCTGGTACGACCGCCACGCCAGGCGCCTTCCCTGGCGCGTGAGCCCGCAGGACCGCGAACTCGGCGAAGTGCCCGATCCCTACCGGATCTGGCTGTCGGAAGTCATGCTGCAGCAGACGACCGTGGCGGCAGTGAAGGATTATTTCGAGAAATTCACGCAGGCTTGGCCAACCGTTGAAGATCTCGCCGCCGCTCCGGAAGAAGACGTGATGAAAGCCTGGGCGGGTCTCGGATATTATTCCCGCGCGCGAAACCTGAAAAAGTGCGCCGATGCTGTTGCGGCAGAGTTTCAGGGCCGCTTTCCCGATACCGAGGAAGACCTCCTGAAACTTCCGGGTGTAGGTCCTTACACGGCTGCCGCCATCGCCACCATCGCCTTCGACAGGCACGCCGCCGTGGTCGACGGAAATGTGGAGCGCGTGTTGTCGCGGTACTTCCGGATCGAGACACCGCTTCCGGATGCGAAACCCGACATCAAGGCGCGGATGGCCGAGTTGACCCCGCAGGCCCGTCCCGGCGATTTCGCACAGGGCGTTATGGATCTTGGCGCGACAATCTGCACACCACGGCGACCAGCCTGCGCGCTCTGCCCGTGGATGAGTGAATGCCAGGCGCATAGTGCCGGTGTGGCGGAGACCCTGCCCCGCAAGGCGCCGAA
This sequence comes from Labrenzia sp. OB1, assembly GCF_001624695.1. Taxonomy (GTDB): domain Bacteria; phylum Pseudomonadota; class Alphaproteobacteria; order Rhizobiales; family Stappiaceae; genus Roseibium. The sequence goes on from NZ_JSEP01000002.1 coordinate 285,405, forward strand.
GAAGGCAAAACCAACCCGCTATGGCGCCGCCTTCGTCGCGGTCGATACGGAAACCGGTGCGGTCCTGCTGCGCCGCCGCCCTCCCAGCGGTCTGTTAGGAGGCATGACGGAAGTGCCCGGTACCGACTGGTCGGAAACCTTCGACCGGGAAGACGCGGCGACGGGCGCGCCTTTCACCGCCGGGTGGCTACGGCGGACTGCAGAGGTCAAACACACATTCACCCATTTCCATTTGCGGCTCGACGTTTTCCGCGCCGATCTGGAGGCCTCGGGCGCCCCCCTCCTGCAAGGCGCATGGTGGTCGAAGCCGGACACGCTTGACGGCGAAGCCCTCCCGACCGTGATGCGCAAGGTTCTCGCACTGGCTCTGACCAGCGATCACGACCAGTCGGCCTGATGCATGGCGGAAATCAGCGTTCGAACCCGATTTCAAGCTGCGCCCGGCCAAGGCAAACGGTCCAGCGCCAAGTTCCGGTTGCCGTTGAAAATCGGCACAGAGTTTTTCCTCATCCACGGCGGGCGACGGCCCGTATCTCTCATACCACAGACACTTGAACTTTAACTTTGAGACACCCCGGAAAATGCATTTCCGGGAACGGTAGGGCTGTGTCTGTGTGAACCGAGTGGGAGTATGGAATGAAACTTATTCAGAATATCGTCATGGCGTTGCTCGTGATTTTGCCTCTGTCCGCCGCCAAGGCCGCCGACAAGGACATCGTTGACACCGCGGTCGAAGCCGGCTCGTTCAACACGCTGGTTGCCGCTGTTCAGGCCGCCGGGCTCGTCGAGACCCTGAAGGGCGATGGCCCTTTCACCGTGTTCGCACCGACCGACGAGGCGTTCGCCGCGCTGCCGGAGGGCACCGTTGAAGACCTGCTGAAACCCGAGAACAAGGACAAGCTGGTGGCGATACTCACTTACCATGTAGTCCCGGGCAAGGTGATGTCGGCCGACATCGCCGGCAAAAAGGCCTCTGTCGCCACCGTGCAAGGCAGCGAAGTCTCCGTCGACGCGACGGACGGCGTAAAGGTGGACGGCGCGACCGTCGTCTCCGCTGATATCGAAGCCTCGAACGGCGTTATCCACGTGATCGACGCAGTCATCCTGCCGAAGACCTGAGTTTTTGCCGGTATCCGTCGCCCCGGACCCGGGTGACTGAAGATGGCGCGATCCTTCGGGATCGCGCCATTTTGTTCAGCATACAGTAAAAACTCTTATTATTGATGATGTTACGACGCTCCGTTTCAAGAGCGAGGATCGTCCCGATGGAGTCGCATTTCAGAAAAATCTTTTGACCTATGACTGGACAAGAGCACTGGAATGACCTTAATGTGTTTTAGAACTATTCTAAATTAGAGACTTCCAGGAGAACTGCCATGAAGGGAAATCAAAAGGTTATCGATTGTCTGAACGAGGCCCTGTTTCTGGAACTCGGTGCAATCAATCAATACTGGCTTCACTACCGCCTCCTGAGCGATTGGGGGTTTGCGCGTCTCGCCAAGAAGGAACGCGAAGAATCCATCGAGGAGATGCAGCATGCGGACAAGCTGACCGACCGCATCATCTTCCTTGAAGGCCACCCGAACATGCAGAAGGTCGCGCCTTTGCGCATCGGCCAGAACATCAAGGAAGTGCTGGATTCGGACCTGGCCGGTGAATATGAAGCTCGCACGGCCTATTCAAAGTCTCGCGAAATCTGCCGCGAGGAAGGCGACTACGTCTCCATGCAGCTCTTCGAGGAACTGCTCTCGGATGAGGAAGGTCATATCGACTTTCTGGAAACCCAGCTCGAGTTGCTGGAAAACATCGGTGTCGAGCGTTACGGCCTGTTGAACGCCGCTCCGGCTGACGAAGCCGAGTAACAGCCTCTTCTTCCAGCCCTGATGGCCGCGGACAGATTTTGCGTCCGCGGCCTTTTTTGTTTTGTCTCACTGAAACGCGGTTTCCGTAAAGCTTCTGAGTTTGCGCGAATGCAGGCGTTCCGCCGTCATGTCGCGCATTTTTTCCATGGCCCTTATGCCTATCTCCAGATGCTGGGCGACCTGGCGCTTGTAGAAATCCGTTGCCATTCCCGGAAGCTTGAGTTCGCCGTGCAGCGGTTTGTCCGATACGCAGAGCAGCGTTCCGTACGGCACGCGGAAGCGGAATCCGTTGGCGGCAATCGTGGCCGATTCCATGTCGAGCGCGATAGCCCTGGATTGTGAAAACCGCTTCACGAGTTCCGGCTGGTTCCAGAGTTCCCAGTTGCGGTTGTCGAGCGAGACCACCGTACCCGTGCGCATCACGCGCTTGAGTTCATAGCCGTCGATGCCGGTCACCTCGGCGACTGCATCTTCCAAAGCCACCTGAACTTCGGCGAGCGGCGGGATCGGCACCCAGATGGGCAGATCCTGATTGAGCACATTGTCGTCGCGCACATAACCATGGGCAAGAACATAGTCGCCCAGCGTCTGGCTGTTGCGAAGCCCCGCGCAGTGGCCGAGCATCAGCCACACGTGGGGACGCAGCACGGCGATATGATCGGTAATCGTCTTGGCGTTCGACGGGCCGACACCGATATTGACCATGGTGATGCCGCTGCCATCCGCCCGTTTCAAATGATAGGCCGGCATCTGCGGCAGTTTGGGAAGCTCGACGCCACTGGCAGGCTCGCTGCACCCGGCTTCCGTGACCAGGTTGCCAGGCGCGACAAAAGCCTCGTAACCGCTTTCCGGGTCCGCCAGCATTTCCGCCGACAGGCGGCAGAATTCGTCGATATAAAACTGGTAGTTGGTGAAAAGAACATAGTTCTGGAAATGCTCCGCCCGGGTCGCCGTATAGTGCTGCAGCCGGTGCAGGGAATAATCGACCCGTGGTGCGGTGAACGATGCCAGAGGCATGATGCCGTCGCTCGGTTCATAGGTTCCGTTGGCGATGGAATCATCCATCACCGTAAGATCCGGCAGATCGAAGATGTCGGCAAGCGGCCTGTCCAGATTGGCCGCCGCCGCGCCGCCTTCCACATGTGTGCCGTCATAAAAGGCGAAATGCAGAGGAATCGGCATTTCGCTGTCACCGATGAGAACCGGCACCTCGTGGTTTTTCATGAGCAGCGATAACTGCGTCTGGAGATAGTTCTTGAAAAGGTCCGGCCGCGTGATCGTGGAGGCGTGCCTGCCCGGCCTGGAGACGAAGCCGTAGGAGAGCCGGCTGTCGAGGCGGCTGTGACTGTCCGTCACGATTTGCACCTGCGGGTAAAAGGCGCGCACCTTGCCATCGATCTCCTTACCGTCGAGAAGATCGTGAAAACGGGACCGCAGAAAACCGGTATTCGCCTCAAAGATCTCGATCAGCCGCTCCACCGCCTTGTCAGCGTCGGTGAAGACTTCCAGAGGATGGCCGGGGGCAAAGCGGGTCCGGCGGGCTGCCGGCTGCAGGTTCCGGCTGGTGGTATCGGACATGTACCGTCTCCTTATTGTTGTTTTTCGTTACAGTCCCGCCAAGTCTTATCCGGGTCAATAGACCCGACAGCAGAATTCGGAATTTTTTTCGAGCAGAGAAAAACTTTTCAGAACATCCCCCCCCCGCACAACCTGCAATGCTCTTTTCCGCGGACAAGGATACCGATAGTGTTATTCGTACTATCGTCAAGGAGCATCTCATGCATCGAACCATTGTGAAACTGGCGGTTGCCGCCGCTGCCCTGATCGGCGCAGGCCATGCGAGTGTTGCCGACACGCTTCCCGACCTGGGCGGGAAGGAAGTCGTGATCGCGTCGGAAAACACCTATCCGCCGCTGCAATTCGTCGACCCGAAAACCGGCGCGGCCGTCGGCTGGGAATATGATGCGATCAACGAAATCGCCAAGCGGCTGAACATGAAGGTGATCATCGAGAACACCAGTTGGGACGCGATGATCCCGGCCATTTCGGCAGGCGAATACGACGTTGCCATGAACGGCATCACGATCCGTGCCGACCGGGCGGAACAGGTGGCGTTCTCCGATCCGTACATGCGCTCGGAAATGTACATGCTGGTGCGCGCCGATGAGGACCGCTTTAGCGATGCCGGAGAGTTTGGCGCCAACGCCGATTTTCTTGCCGGCGCCCAGCCGGGCACCACACCCTTTTACGTCACTGTCTACGAAGTTCTTGATGGCGATGAAGCCAATCCCCGCATCAAGCTGTTCGAGACTTTCGGTGCCGCCGTGCAGGCGCTCAAGTCCGGCGACGTCGACCTGGTGCTGACCGACAGCACCGGTGGCGAGGGATATGTCGCCACCAATCCGGACACATTCAAGCTGATCGGCGAACCGATGGGATCAGAGGACTTCGGTTTCATCTTCCCCAAAGGCTCCGACCTCGTTGAACCGTTCAACGCCGCGATCACCGACATGCGTGACGACGGCACGCTGGAGGCGCTCAATCAGAAATGGTTCTTCGAATACAAGGCCGCCGAATAGCAGCCTTCTCCGGTGAAGATGTCAGCGGGTGACGGTCTGATCGACAGCCGCTCCACAGGGCCGGTGCCAACAATGCGGGTCCGCTTCAAAGGGACTGTCGCCTTTGCCGGCCCCGGCCAGTTGTGTCGTGAAGACCATATTCAAACCGGGTTTCTTCATGGGCGCAGATGCCGGCGAAACCGGAAGATGCCATATCATCCTTGACCTCACCGGCATTGAGGCAGGGCTTTATGAAGGTCCCGAATCAGGTTCGGAAGCATATCCGGGACAGGGTGTAGGGCGAGACACACCTTCCGCAAAACCCGGTCGTACCGGATCACCGCCCGTTCACCTCAAGCCCGCAGGACAAATCCATGTTCGGCAAAAAAAACCAGACGACTCTTCCGGAACAGGATTTCCCCTTTTGGCTTGTAGCCGCCGGCGGGATCGCCGTCTTCCTGCTGTTCCAGATTGCGACTGACGAGATCTATTCGCAGGTCATGGCGACCGTCTCGCGCGGGATCGGCCTGACTGTCTTCGTGACGCTGACCGGTTTCTTCCTGGCGTCCGTCTTGGGACTGCTCCTGGCGCTCGCCTCGCTCTCCGGATCGATAGTCCTGCGCCAGGCGGCAAGGTTCTATGTCGAGATCGTGCGCGGACTGCCGATCCTGGTATTGCTCCTTTACATCGCCTTCGTCGCAACCCCGTTGATCATCGCCGGCCTCAATGCCGTTCTGGAGCCTCTGGGGCTGACTGCGTTGCGCACCCGCGACTTCCCCCTGCTGTGGCGGGCTATCGCCGCACTGACCATCGGCTATTCGGCCTTTATCGCCGAAGTGTTCCGGGCAGGCATTCAGGCGGTCGACGCGGGGCAGATCGAAGCGGCCAAAGCGCTCGGCATGACCGGCTGGCAGCGGTTCCGGCTGATCGTCTTTCCGCAGGCGCTGAAGACCATCCTGCCGCCGCTCGGCAATGATTTCGTCGCCATGATCAAGGACAGTTCCCTCGTCTCCGTTCTGGGAGTTGCCGACATCACCCAACTCGGCAAGATCTACGCGGCCGGGTCCTTCCGCTATTTCGAGACCTATAATGTGGTCGCGCTTATCTACCTGATGATGACCATCACCCTGTCTCTCGCCCTGCGCAAATTCGAACGAACACGGGACGTCGGAGGCCGTTAGGTCAAACCGGTACGGCACCCGTGCGTGATCAGCTTGCCGCCCTGCAGCCTGTAACTACCGTGAAACTGTCTCATTTCATGATTGCAGCAGGAGATGCAACATGCACTCGATGATCCCGGGTGGGATCATGCTGGATTATAGGGCGTAAACTCATAAATGAGGGTGATACGGGATGGTTCGAAGCTCTCCTGGCGGAGGCACCCGGCAAATCACCCGGTGCTTCATGCGCAGGCAGCGTTTCGTCCACTCCGGTCACGTGGTTAACACCCTTATCCGTGAAAATGTCATTGAGAATGCCGCTATGTCGAAAAAAAACATAAGGGCGATTCAGACAATCTTTAACGAATGAAAGACAACCTCCGGTCGTACATTCATTGAAATCAGCAGAATTCCGGCGTTTTCGGTCAGCGACAACCGTTAACCTCTCATTCAACTTTTACTATTGTAAACAAACCATTGATTCAAAGGGAATTTTTGTTCCAGTCGCTTAACACCTGATTTACCAAAACCGGTAACCATGACGCTCTAAATTGCGTGAGGTAATGCGTCGCAATGAGTGTACTGCGTACCGGGGTGTCCTTTGCGGCACCCCATCAATCAGACAAGCCGGAGGCAAGCGCTTCCTGGCTCAATACGATCCTCAAGGGCGACTGCGTGTCCGCCCTTGAAAAGCTGCCGTCCCGGTCGGTCGACCTGGTCTTTGCGGATCCGCCCTATAATCTCCAGCTGGGCGGCGATCTGCACAGACCCGACCAGTCGAAGGTGGACGCCTGCGACGATCACTGGGATCAGTTCGACAGCTTTCAGGCCTATGACGCCTTCACCCGCGCCTGGCTGCTCGCCGTGCGCCGGGTGATGAAGCCGGACGGCTCACTGTATGTGATCGGCTCCTATCACAACATCTTCCGGGTCGGGGCGATGCTCCAGGATCTCGGCTTCTGGATCATGAACGATATCGTCTGGCTGAAGTCGAACCCGATGCCGAACTTCCGCGGCAAGCGGTTCACCAATGCCCATGAGACGATGATCTGGGCGGTGAAATCGAAGGATGCCAAGCCGACCTTCAACTACGACGCGCTGAAGACCTTCAACGAGGATCTGCAGATGCGCTCCGACTGGCACTTGCCGCTGTGCACAGGTTCAGAACGGCTGAAGGACAAGGCGGGCCAGAAGGTCCATCCGACCCAGAAGCCGGAATCCCTGCTCTACCGTGTCCTGACCGCCTCCTCCAAGCCGGGAGATGTCGTGCTCGATCCCTTCTTCGGCACCGGCACAACGGGCGCCGTCTCCAAGAAACTTGGCCGTAATTATGTCGGTGTGGAGCGCGAGCAGGACTATATCGACGCCGCCACGGCCCGCATCAAGGCGATCGAGCCGGGTGATGCGGAAGCACTGGAGATGCAGCAGGGCAAACGCGCCCTGAAGCGCATTCCCTTCGGCACCCTGCTGGAAAGCGGCCTGCTGGCACCGGGAACGGAACTGAGCTGTTCCAGGGGCAAGCATCTGGCCATCGTCCGCGCGGACGGCTCACTCAAGTCGGGCGACCACACAGGGTCGATCCACAAGGTCGGCGCCCTGGTCCAGGGACAGGAGGCCTGCAACGGCTGGACTTTCTGGCACACCCAGGACGGTCCGACAAAATCGCCTATCGACGAACTCCGCAAGGAAGTCAGATCCCGCCTGCAGGCATAAGCAGGCTAACAAGCAGAAACGACCTTCGCGTTCCCCGCGATTAACTGAACCCCGTCTCCCAGAAAAGGAGGCGGGGTTTTTCTTTGTGGGGACGGCGGCGAGACAGGGCGCCGGCAGGATGGCTAAACGCTTGCTGCGCGAGGCATTGCCCAGGCGCTTCTGTTTCGCCTGACAAAATCACGGAACGCGCCTGGTTGCCTCCCGGTGAGCCGGAAGACACCATCGCTCAAACGGTTCTCGGAGCCTTTGGCGATTGCGGTGTCCATTGAAGCCAGACCTCGTGCGTAGCCGGCTTCCATTCCAAGTATCGTGAAGCGGGCAGCCAAATGATCTTCAGAAAGGCAGACATGGTCGATTTTGCGCCCGGCCGCCAATCCGATCTCACTTGCGACAGCCTCGTAGGACAAGGCTTCCGGACCGGTCAGGATCATGTCCGTGTTTGGCGGTGAAGACGTCGTCAGGGCGGCGACTGCGGATGCTGCAATGTCGTCGGCATTGATGAAAGGCACCCGTCCCTCCCCGGTCGCCGAGTAGATCCTGCTTTCATCACGGATGGTGGTACGATGCTGCTGCTCGGAAAAATTCTGCATGAACCACGTCGGTCGCAGAATACAGAATTCAGGCACATTGCCGGCGAGCCAGTCATGGACCTCCCCCATCATCGCCCCCCCTCGCTGAAGCGAAGACGCGCTCAAGAGTACGAACCGCGACACTCCCATGCCGAGGGCGCACTGGAGGAAAGGCTTCATCACCGCGAGGTGATCGGTGCGGTCTGTCGGGGCGACTAGGTAAACCGCTTTCACGCTTCCCAAGGCTGCCGCGAACAAATCCGGCTGCCCCCAGTCGAAACGAACCTGGCCGGGTATCTGCGGATTACGGGTCGCAATGCGGACATCGCTGGCCCGATCACGCAGCAGCGCGGCTACCCGACGCCCTGTCTTGCCGGTGCCTCCGGTCACCAGAAATAAGTCAGACATTGGGCGTCTCCGCTGACAGGACACGTTCGAGCGTGTCCCGGTCCCCCGCAGCGGCCTGAACAACGAGCGGATTCCAGTAATCGCGATAGGAAACGATCCTGCCGTTCTTCATATCGATCACCGAGATGTAATCCTGATCGTAGGGCGCGCCGTTGACCCGGCTCTTTCCTCTGCAACTGAATTCCAGGACGAACCGGTTCCTGTCGGGGTCGGTCGTCACCGCATGCAAAGTCAAAGAGGTAAGTTCGATCAGCGCGCCGACACGCGGCAAGTACTGAGCCAGAGACTGCTTGCCCTGCAGGTTCTTCACCGCGCCGGGCGGCGCATAAGGAAATTCGAACGCAATGTCCTCGCTGCACATGTCGAGCAGGGAAACAGCATCGGCATCGAGAGCATCGCCCAGTCCCTTGCGAAGCAATGCAGCGAAATCCTTCAGGTCGTTATTGTTCTTGTGCATGCGTGTTTACCTTTCTTCGTCGGAACGGTATCGTTTCGACGTATCTAGAGGTTATTCGATGGAACGCAAGCGTATCGACGTAAAAAAATCCAGAACTCCCTCCGGAGCTGCCGTGCAGCGGCCGGAACTGACCCAGGCTCTCTACCGGGCATTGTTCGAAGTCTGGGCGGAAAAGGGATATCCCGCGATCAGTCTGGAACAGGTGGCCACACGTGCCCGGGCCGGCAAGGCGGCGATCTACCGGCGTTGGCCGTCAAAACTTGCATTCGCGCGGGAAGCGATCGAGGAAATCGGTTTTCCCCTCGTCGATACACCTGACAAGGGCTGCCTGGAGGACGACCTTCAGGCCTATCTCCTGGGATTGCGCCGGGTCCTGCGGCACCCGATCGTCAGACGGATACTGCCCGATCTTCATGCGGAGCGGAGCCGCTCACAGGAGATCGCCGACCTCCTCGACGCCGTTGCGGCAAGACGCCGGACACGCGGACTGGAGCTGATCGAGCGCGCCGTCGCTCGCGGCGAGCTTGCACCGACAGTGGACCGCGAAATGGCCATGGATCTGCTGCCTGCACCGCTTTACTGGCGGATGATCGTGCGCGGACGGTCCGTGACAAGAAGCGAGCTGACCGGACATGCCCGGGTTCTCAAGGCCGCCTTGCAGGCCGCTTGACCCGCATCAGGGAACAAGGCGGCAGGTCATCCTGCCAACCGGGTCTGGCTGCAACCTGACACCGCGCGAATTTGCTACCGGGTGTCCCGGAACTGAGACACATCGGCGTATCGTTCGACGCGGTGGCTTGAACATGTCGCTGATCCACTGCACTCTGGTCTTTCCTTGAAGCGTTCTCGGGAGGAGCGTCGAAGGACACGCGTTGGGTTTTCCGGCGGTGCACTTTGATCGTTGATCGCAGTCATGAAAGAACATGTGGAAACCGTCTTCCGAACCGTGGAATCGAGTTCGGCACCTGCCGTTTCGCAGATTGCCGCGTCGTGGCGCAGATCCATCGAGCGGCACGGCCTGCATCCGGGCGAAAAAAGTGCGCCGGATCGTCTCGATGCACCCGAGTTGCGCCAGCGCCGCGACAGAACCGGCGCGCTGCTGCAGATTGCAGCGCCTAAACTGGACCAGTTGTTCGGGCTTGTCGGACAGTCGGGCTGCGCTGTCGTTCTGACCGATGCCGACGGCATCGTGCTTGATCAGCGCTGCACGAACGCGGACGAGGGCGAATTCCAGACTTGGGGGCTTGCCGTCGGAGCGGACTGGAGCGAGGCTGCGGTCGGCACCAACGGTGTCGGCACCTGCATTGCCGAACAGCGTAACCTCATCGTCCATCAGAGCGAACACTTCCTTGCCCGCAACGCCGGTCTCAGTTGCATGGACGCGCCGATCTTCGGCCCCGACGGACATCTCGCAGGCGCGCTCGACGTTTCGTCCGCGAGATCCGATCAGACGGAAGCCTTCAACCGTCTGATCGCGGCCATGGTCACCCAGACCGCGCGCCAGATCGAAATCGACGCCTTTCGCGCCGCCTTTTCCGACAGCCGTATCGTCTTCGCCGATAAAGACGCCACGGACTCGGCCATGCTGCTCGCGGTCGATGGCGATGATATCGTGCAGGGAGCGACACGCGCCGCGCGCAAGGCATTCGGGCTGAATGCCTTCGGCCGGATCGCTCCGCTTCCAGCCTCGGACCTGCTCGGGCGCGAGGATGGTCCAACCGGTTTCGAGAAAGCAGAACGGGCGGCGGTGATGCGGGCCCTCACCCGTGCAAAGGGCAACGTGTCCGAGGCCGCGCGCGCACTGGGTATCGGCCGGGCCACCCTCTACCGGCGCATGAAGCGGCTCCGGATCGACGGAAACTGATCCGAATCTGTCTCAGTCCTGAGACACCTCCTCCCAAGCACCGCATCGCCCCATCTGTGCACCGGCCCGAGGCTTCGGCACAGTCCCCTCATACCCGGTGGAGGATCGGGGAACACGAGGAGGATATCCATGAACCAGATGCCCAGGATTGCGGTCGACACCGTGTCGCCCTTCAATGCGAGATACGACAATTTCATCGGCGGCAAATTCGTCGCTCCGGTGAACGGCCGTTATTTTTCCAATATTACACCGATTTCCGGACAGCACGTGTGCGACGTCGCCCGCTCCGACGCGGCGGACGTGGAACTGGCGCTGGACGCTGCTCATGCGGCCAAATCCGGTTGGGGAAGGACTCCTGCGGCGGAACGCGCAAACGTCCTGTTGAAAATCGCCGACCGCATGGAAGAAAACCTGGATCTTCTGGCAAAGGCCGAGACCTGGGACAACGGCAAGCCGATCCGCGAAACCACCGCGGCGGACATCCCGCTTTCCGTCGACCATTTCCGCTATTTCGCCGGTGTCCTGCGTGGTCAGGAAGGATCCATGTCGGAGATCGATGCCGACACGGTCGCCTATCATTTTCAGGAGCCCCTCGGCGTGGTCGGTCAGATCATTCCGTGGAATTTCTCCATCCTGATGGCGGCCTGGAAACTGGCACCGGCGCTCGCCGCGGGCAACTGTGTCGTGCTGAAGCCGGCCGAACAGACACCGGCGGCGATCATGGTGCTTGCCGAACTGATCGGCGACCTGCTGCCGGATGGCGTCCTTAACATCGTCAACGGCTATGGCGCCGAGGTTGGCGCACCGCTGGCGAAATCTTCCCGCATTGCCAAGATCGCCTTCACCGGCTCCACCCAGACCGGCAAGATGATCATGCAATACGCCACCGAGAACCTGATCCCGGTGACGCTGGAACTCGGCGGCAAATCGCCGAACATCTTCTTTTCCGACGTGATGCGCGAGGACGATGCGTTTCTGGACAAAGCCATCGAGGGTTTCGTGCTGTTCGCCTTCAATCAGGGTGAAGTCTGCACCTGTCCGAGCCGCGCACTCATCCAGGAAGACATCTACGAGGCCTTCATCGAACGGGCCATCGAACGTGTGAAAGCGATCAAGCAGGGCGACCCTCGCGTGCTCGACACAATGGTCGGCGCCCAGGCGAGCCGGGAGCAGCAGGACAAGATCCTGTCCTATCTCACCATCGGGGTTGAGGAAGGCGCCGAGGTTCTGTGCGGCGGCAGCGAAGCCAAATTCGGCGGCGACCTGGAGGGTGGTTTCTATATCCAGCCGACCATCCTGAAGGGTCACAACAAGATGCGCGTGTTCCAGGAGGAAATCTTCGGGCCGGTCGTGTCGGTAACGACCTTCAAGGACGAGGCCGAAGCGCTCGCGATCGCCAACGACACCATGTACGGCCTCGGTGCCGGCGTATGGTCGCGCGACGCCAATACCTGCTACCGTTTCGGCCGCGCCATCGAGGCCGGCCGGGTCTGGGTCAACAACTACCACGCCTACCCGGCCCATGCCGCTTTCGGCGGCTACAAGCAGTCGGGCATCGGCAGGGAAAACCACAAGATGATGCTGGACCACTATCAGCAGACCAAGAACATGCTGGTCAGCTACAATCCTAACAAGCTCGGGTTTTTCTGACAGCTGTTCGCGCTGTCCGGCCTTGCATCGTGAATATGGCGGGGCGGTCCTGAGAAGGGCTGCCCCGTTTTTCTGTTCGCCTCACGCAAACCCCACAAGGGCCTTGCGCCGTTTGCCGACGGAGACCGACATCCGGTCGTTGGCCTGAAGGTCGCCGATGGCGATGCGGCGGCGGGGATCGTCGACGATCCGGTTGTTGAGGCGTACACCGCCGCCTTCCACCAGGCGGCGGGCTTCGCCGTTGGAGGCTGCAAAGCCGACGGCCACGACGACTTCCAGCAATCCCAGCCCCTCGGCCAGCGAGGCAAGCGGCAATGTGTGGGTCGGCTCCAGGATCTCGCCCTCGCCGGCGAACAGCGCGTCGCCCTGCTGCAGCGCGGCGCGGGCTTCTTCCGGACCGTGGACGATATCGGTGACCTGGGTCGCCAGGATCTTCTTGGCCTCGTTCAGCTCCGCTCCCTGCAGCGCCGAAAGACGGGCGATCTCGCTCATCGGCAGCTCGGTGAAGAGCCGCAGGAACTTGCCGACATCGGCATCAGCCGTGTTGCGCCAGAACTGCCAGAAGCCGAAAGGCGACAGGTGTTCAGGATGCAGCCAGACGGCGCCGGCGGCCGTCTTGCCCATCTTGGCGCCGCTCGCGGTGGTCAGCAGCGGAACGGTGAGGCCGTGCAGCTTGTGCCCATCCCGGCGGCCGAGTTCGACGCCGTTGACTATATTGCCCCACTGGTCCGATCCGCCGACCTGCAGGACGCAGTCATGACGCCTGGCGAGTTCCAGGAAATCGACGGCCTGCAGCATCATGTAGCAGAATTCCAGCACGGTCAGCGGCATCTGGGCGTCGAGGCGCGATTTGACGCTGTCGAAGGTCATCATCCGGTTCACGGTGAAGCGGGAGCCGTAGTCACGCAGGAATTCCAGGAAGCGGAACTCGTTCAGCCACTCGGCATTATTGACGAGCATCGCGCCATCGGGCCCTTCCATGTCAACGAGACGCTCCACGGACCGGCGGATCGTGGCGATATTCGCTGCGATCTGCCGCTCTTCCAGCATTGGCCGGGTGTCCTTTCGGAAACTCGGATCGCCGATCAGGCTGGTGCCGCCGCCCAATACGACAATCGGCCGGTGACCCAGCTTCTGCAGCCAGCGCATGGTCATCAGCGGCATCAGGTGGCCGACATGCAGGCTGGCCGCCGTCGCGTCGAAGCCGGCATAGGCGGTCAGCGGTCCTTCGGAAAGCGTGCGGTCGAGCGCTTCGAGGTCCGTGCACTGATGCACGAGCCCGCGTTCCAGAAGCACGGCGAGCGCTTCCGATTTCAATCTGGTCGCCGGCTTGCCGGCTTCGATCATGTGGCTGGTCATTTTCGATTTCCTGGGTTTCCCGCCAGGAAGCCAGGGTCCTGAAAACCAAAAAGCCGCCTGACGCTGCGGCTTTTGAGGTTTCAAGAGGTGAACAAGATCCTACGCAGCCGCCGGTATGTCGGTGACGTAATAAAAATACACAAAGGCTGCGCTCATCCTGATCATGGCATTTTAAATGCGCGACGGAGGACAGGATGTCAAGCCTGTTGTCGGCAGGTATCCGGTTGCCCGGTGCCCGGCTCCGGGATGAGGCTCAAGCGAATACGACCCCTGCCGCATCAAGCTGCCTTTTCAGGGGCGGCCATTTTTGCGGCGTGCTGCTCAGCGTCGCCGCTTCGCGGATCTCCACCCGATACCCCCTGGCAAGCGCGCCCTTGGCGGTGAGTTGAACACAATGGCAGGTATCCAAGCCAATCAGGATCAGACGGCCGACGCGTTTTTTGTCAAGCCAGGCTTCGAAGTCGGCACAGGAGAACGTGTCACCGATGGATTTTTCGAACACGGGCGCATCACCGACATCAAGGGTATGGTCGAGCTTCAAGCCCTCCCGCCCCGGTGTACCGATGCCGCCGGCGGTCAGTTTCATTGCCGCAATGACTGGCCAGTCCCGAAAAATGTTTTTCACGAAAACCACTTCATGGCCTTCGGCACGGGCGGCTTCTATCTCCCGATGGACCTCGGCAAGAGCCGCGTCGCGAAGAGCGGGATCAAAGCCGTTCCTGCCGGAATTGCGAGTAAAATCCTCCTGAATGTCAATCACGACCAGTGCCCGGTTCGGGCGGGCCTGGCTGTCGATATCAGCGCCTTTCGTCGGCGTTCCCAGTTTGCGCAGGCAATACCCGATACAAAACAACAGGCAGATCAGGCCAGACGCGGCCATGGTTATTGCAATCCAGTAGATGGACATGGGTTTACTCCAGGGCTCTTGGGAGATCCGGGTTGTCCTCGAATTCCGCAAAATGATCGAGCATCGCACAGAGCACACGCTGCGCGGAGCGAAGATCTTCTTCCGCGAACAATCCGCTGACCGCCTCGATCTCGTCATTCTCGCGTGCGCGGATCTCCCCGAAGCCGGACTGACCGGCCTCGGAGATCGCGAACAGAGGCGAACGCTTGTGAGCAGGATTGGCCCTGCGGTGGACCATTCCCTTTTTTTCCAGCTCGTTGACCATCAACTGAACCTGCTGGCGCGCCAGAAACAGCACGCGCCCCAGATCGGGAACCGACATCGGACCGGCTTCCTGCAACACTTCCAGAACGGCGCGCATGCCGACCGTGATACCGGTTCCGTCCAGTTTTGCTTCAACCGCCCGGGCAAGACGCCTGTGGACCGGCCGGATCAGACGGATGATTTCGTAGAGTTCAACAGACTTGCTCATACCACCAACTTAACAATTTAATTGTCAAAATGACATTTTTATTGTCATTTGTCCAGCAGCCTACCCGACCCACTTTTCAAGAAAATTGAAAGGCGATCCGGCAGTTATACCAGCCGCAATAAATAAGAACCTATTGGATGGCTTGTTCAGGCGGGCGATGTGGAAGACAACACCGGCAACTCGTTACCAAGGCTTTGCCGGGCGGGACTCAAGGTCCCGGCTCAAGACCGGGACAGCGCTGAGGATGGGGCTTTGCCAGGCCGCGACGGCCTCACGACAGGCCCAGGTCGTGCTCGCCCCGTTCCAGGATCAGAGGCACGATCAGGTCCTCCTCGTCGTCCAGGTGGCGCATCAGGCCCGTGAGCAGCGTGTCGCTGACGGCCGCGTAATCGTCCGCCGCCCGGCGGATCCCGTCCCTACCACCCTGCTGCAATCGGCCGAGAAATGTGTTGGCGCTGCCGATGACGGTCTCAATACGGTGATGGATCAAGTCGTGATCGCCTTCCAGAAGCTCGAAACCGGCGACCAGCCGCTTTTCCGCCTCCATGAAAACGGGGAAATAGTGCTCGTCCTCGATCATGTGATGATGATGCAACTCGGAAAGGAACTGTTGCAAGCGCGGCGCGAACAAGCCACCGAACTGTTTTGCCGCGACCCGCTCCTCGTGGAAATCGTCGAGCAGCGTGTCGAGCGTCCGACCGAGCTGGCGAAACCCGTTGTGGCGCGCGAGCCAGAATTCGGTCAACGGGCCAAGGTTCCGGTGTGAAGTCCAGTCCACCCGGGGATGATCCTTCAACAGATACAGCCACTCTTCAGGCAGTCCGGTCCGCTGGTCCAGATGCATCGGGTCGGTCATGGTTTTCTTTCGCTTTCCCGGATGTCTCGCCTACGGTCCTTATAGCCCAATTCCGTCTGGCTTTAAGGAAACAGTGTGTTCAGCACAATTCCGGACTATCCGTCCTCACGCCTCCCCCCGCCGGCAGAAGCACGCGGCAAGACCGATTGCAGCGTCATTCCAGACATGTGCAGCAATGCTGCGCGCAGATCTGGAACCCAGCGCATATGGGCAACTGGCAGCGAGCACGAAACTCAAATAAGCACTTGAAATTATTCAATTAAGGCGCGCAATCGGCGCAGAATATGTCTGGAGTCCAGATCGGCCCTCGACTGGCGCCTCACTTGTCTGGAATGACGAAGTCGGGTGTGTCAGCAGTCTGGACCCCGGCCGAAGCCGGGGTTGCTTTACGTATCGGCCGACTGCCTGCCGCCTATTCCGCCGCGGCCGGACTTACTTCAGCCGGTTCGGGTTCGGTCCATTTCAGGACCGGCTTGCGGGCCGCAGCGGTTTCGTCCAGGCGGCGGCGCGGGGCCAGATAAGGCGCCCCGGAGAACCGGTCGGTTTCGCCGCGTTTGGCACTCATGACCAGGTCGCGCATGGTGGCAATGAACAGGTCAAGCGCCGCCCGGCTTTCCGATTCCGTCGGCTCGATCAGCATGGCCCCGTGGACGACCAGCGGGAAATACATGGTCATCGGATGATAGCCCTCGTCGATCATCGCCTTGGCGAAATCGAGCGTCGTGACGCCGGTATCTTTCAGGAAGCTGTCATCGAACAGCACCTCGTGCATGCAGGGACGCTCGCCGAAGGGAAGGCTCATCAGGTCCTGCAGGCCGACACGGATATAGTTGGCGTTGAGGACCGCGTCCTCGGAGGCCTGTTTCAAACCATCAGAACCATGGCTCATCATGTAGGAGAGCGCACGCACATACATGCCCATCTGACCATGGAAGGCCGTCATGCGGCCGAAGGGCTGCTCGCCATCCGTTGTCGCCGATGTGGTTTCGACCAATTCCAGCCCGCCGTCCGTCTTGCGGATGAAAGGCAGCGGCGCGAAAGGCGCCAGCCGTTCGGACAAGACCACCGGACCGGAACCCGGACCACCGCCGCCATGAGGCGTGGAGAAGGTCTTGTGCAGGTTGATATGCATGGCATCGACGCCAAGATCCCCTGGACGGGCCTTGCCGACGATGGCGTTGAAGTTGGCGCCGTCGCAGTAGAAATAGGCGTCGGCGGCGTGGATCAGATCAGCGATCAGCTTGATGTCGCGCTCGAACAGCCCGCAGGTGTTCGGGTTGGTCAGCATTATGCCGGCGATATTGCCGGTATGTTCCTCGGCTGTCGCCTTGAGGGCGTCCAGATCGACCGTTCCGTCGTCCTTGGCGGCGATGGAGACGACCTTGTAGCCGAGCAGCGCGGCGGTTGCCGGGTTGGTGCCGTGGGCGCTCTCGGGCACCAGCACGATCTTCGGATCGCGGCCGGCGGCGGTATGGGCCGCCTTGATCGCCATCATGCCGCATAATTCGCCATGGGCGCCGGCTTTCGGGCTCATGGCGACAGCGGACATGTGGGTGGATACCATCAGCCAGTGAGCCAGTTCGTCGATCAGCTCCAGCGCGCCCGGAACGGAAGAGACAGGCTGCAAGGGATGGATGTCGCCGAAGCCCGGCAGACGGGCCATCTTCTCGTTCAGCCGCGGATTGTGCTTCATGGTGCACGAGCCGAGCGGATAGAGCCCGCTGTCGATCGCGTAGTTGTTGCGCGACAGGCGCACGTAGTGGCGCATGGCTTCCGGTTCGGCGAGACCGGGCAGACCGATCTCGTCCTGGCGCCGGTGGCCGCCGAGTTCGAATTGCACACCGTCGTCTTCGTCCAGATCGACACCGGTGGTTTCCAGCGATCCGAATTCGAAGATCAGCGGCTCTTCCATGTCTAGCCCGCGGTTGCCGGTGAAGGTCTTGGGATGGAAGGCTCCGTCCGCCTCGCCCGGTCTGGTCGGGCGTCCTTGCGTGTTCATGCTCATGCCAGCACCTCCTTCAGCGCGCTCGCGAAGGCCGCGCGGTCTTCATCCGTGTTGACTTCGGTCGAGGCGACCACCAGCAGATTGGCGACCTCCTTGCTGTCCGGCTCAAGCCGGGAGACCGGCAGCCCGGCGAGAATGCCGCGTTCGGCAAGCCGTTCCACCACCTCGCCGGCCGGTTTCGGCAGGGCAATGGTGAATTCGTTGAAATAGGCCGAATTCAGAACCTCGACGCTTTGAATGGCGGCGAGAAGTGTCTTCAGCTTCACCGCGTTGGCGTGGTTGATGCGGGCAAGTTTCGTCAGCCCCGCTTGCCCCAGCAGCGACATGTGGATGGTGAAGGCCAGACAACAAAGGCCGGAATTGGTGCAGATGTTCGACGTCGCCTTGTCACGCCTGATGTGCTGCTCGCGCGTGGACAGCGTCAGCACGAAACCGCGCTTGCCTTCCGCATCCACTGTTTCGCCGCACAGGCGTCCGGGCATCTGGCGGACATATTTCTGACGGGTGGCGAAGAGGCCAACATAGGGACCGCCGAAATTCAGGCCGTTGCCGATGGACTGCCCCTCGCCGACCACGATATCCGCTCCCTGCGTTCCCGGCGGCTCGATAAGGCCGAGCGAGACCACTTCGGTGAAGACCGCGATCAGCAGGGCCTTGTGAGCGTGCACCTTTTCGGCAATCGGCTTCAGATCTATCAGTTGGCCGTAGAAGGACGGCGACTGGACCACAACGCAGGAGGTCTCGTCGTCGATCTGCGCAAGGATGTCCTCGGTGCCACCCGGGTCCGCAGGCAGGCTGACCACCTGGTCGCCGGCCATCGCCGACAGGCCCTCGACCACGGCGCGGTATTGCGGGTGCAGGCCGCCGGACAGCACCGCTTTGCTGCGCCGGGTGATCCGGTGGGCCATCAGCACGGCCTCGCCGGTTCCGGTGGAGCCGTCATACATGGAGGCGTTGGCCACATCCATGGCGGTCAGCCGCGCCACCTGGGTCTGGAACTCGAACAGGTACTGCAGCGTGCCTTGCGTGATTTCCGGCTGATAGGGCGTATAGGACGTCAGGAATTCCGAGCGCTGGATCAGGTGATCGACGGTGGCCGGCACATGGTGCTTGTAGGCCCCTGCCCCGACAAAAAACGGAACGGATCCTGCAGACGTGTTCTTCGCGGCCATGGCGGAGAGCCTGCGCTCAACCTCCATTTCAGTGGCGCGTCCGGGAAGATCCAGAAGGTTATTGAGGCGGACATTTGCAGGAATATCCGCAAACAGGTCGTCAATCGAATCGACGCCGATCCGCGCGAGCATGTCGCTCCGGTCGGTATCGTTTAAAGGCAGGTAGCGCATCAGGCAGCTCCCAAGAGTTAGAAAATCAGTAAGCCGGCGCAAGCTCAAATCTTCCGGTTCATTTTCCCCGGCGAACCACGCGGGACCCGGGACCAGTGAACCGGAAAACTCCCGGCTCAGGGCACCCCGGTCCCGGCTTGGCGCTGAAGCGCCGTCCGGGATGACGGAGGAAAGGCTTTGATGCCGTCCACAGCGATGGAACCGGCCGCATCACCCGCGCGGCCAGATCCTGACTTCAAGGCGCGACCAGCTTCAGAGGCTCCGGTTCCACAACGATCTCGCACTTTACGGAATTGGCGATGAAGCAGATCTCATGCGCCTTTTCGTGCAGATCGGTCAGCCATGTCGGATCCGGATCCTTGTCGGCGACCAGCGTGACGAGCGGACGCAGGACCACTTTGACGATCCCCATCTGGGCTCTCGCCACCCGGCGCATTTCGCCCTTTGCATCGTCCCGGTAACTGGCGACGTTGAAGCCTGCCCGACGGGCAAGATCCAGAAACGACATCATGTGGCAGGAAGAAATCGCCGCAACGAAGGCTTCTTCCGGATCGATGGCCGCCTCGACGGAATGCGGCAAGGGCACCACAGTCGGCGAGGAGCTTGCCGGGACTTCCAGACCGCCGTCAAAGCGCCAGATATGCCCCCGGGAATACGCATTTGCCGCGTAGTCACCGTCGCATGCCCACTCTATCTGAGCCGAGTAATAATGCCCTGCCATGACGTCACAAAGTCCCCACGTATGCCTTGTAGGCAGCCTCGTCCAGCAGGTCCGAAAGCTGGTCGGGGTTCCCGACCTTCATCTTCAGGAACCATGCTCCGCCTTCAGGGTCTTCGTTGACCTTTGCCGGTTCGTCGGCCAGCACGGCGTTGGCCTCGACCACTTCACCGTCGATCGGCGCATAGACCTCACTGGCGGCCTTGACCGATTCGACAACGGCGGCTTCATCGCCCTGGGACATTTCCCTGCCGGCTTCCGGCAGTTCGACATAAACCACATCGCCAAGCTGTTCCTGGGCATAGGCGGTGATGCCGACCGTGGCGATATCGCCTTCGACGGAAATCCACTCGTGGTCCTTGGAGTAATAGATGGTCATTGCTGTGCGTCCATTTCAGAAAAATCAGGATTTGGGTTTGCGGTAATAACGGTTCGGAACGAAGGGCATGTCGGCGACGGTTGCCGGCAGCCGCCGGCCCCGCACGATCAGCTCAAGAGCGGTGCCGGCGCCGGAATGTTCAACGGGCACATAGCCCATTGCGATGGGAGCGCCCACGGTAGGGGCAAACCCTCCTGAGGTCACCGTGCCGACCACCGGTCCGTCCGGCAAGGCGACCTCGGCCCCTTCGCGGGCGGGCGCCTTGCCGTCGAGGCGCAGGCCGACCCGGACCCGTCCGGGGCCGTCCTTCAATTCTTCCTGAATGCGATCGTCTCCGGGGAACCCACCTTCTTCCCGGCGCCGTTTCTGCATGCAGAAGGTGATCGCACCTTCCACAGGAGAGGTGGTCTCGTCGATATCGTGACCGTAGAGGCAGAGCCCGGCCTCAAGGCGCAGACTGTCGCGGGCGCCAAGCCCGATGGCGTCAACACGATCATCAGCCAGAAGCGCGCGCGCGATCGCCTCAGCAGCCCCGGCGGCAACCGAAATCTCCACACCGTCCTCGCCTGTATACCCGGCGCGGCCGATGTGGCAGTCGATGCCGTCGAATTCCATGGATGCAGCGGACATGAAGGCAAGGTCGGCCACGGCGGGTGCATGGGCGGCGACGGCAGCGACCGCTTCGGGTCCCTGAACCGCGATCAGCGCGCGGTCCTCGACCACATGCAGTTGCACATTTTCAGGCAGTCTTGCGCGAAAATGTGCGTAATCCACGTCCTTGCGCGCGGCGTTGACCACCAGCATCAGCTTGCCGTCATCGGCCTCGGAGATGGAACGGGTGACCATGAGATCATCGATGATGCCGCCCTCGTCATTGAGCAGCACCGAATAGCGCTGACGGCCATAGCCGAGTTCGACGAAATTGGACGGAGTTAGAGCCTCCAGGGCGCGGGCGGTCGTCTCATGATCCGGACCGGCGAGAAATGCCTGTCCCATATGAGAGACATCGAACAACCCGGCCTTGGACCGGGTTTGCAGATGCTCGGCCATGATGCCGGCCTTGTATTGAACCGGCATGGAATAGCCCGCGAAAGGCACCATCCTGGCACCCAGTTCCACATGAAGGTCATGAAGAGGCGTTTGTTTGAGATCGGTCTCTGCAGCGGCATCCGCCATGAACGGTCCTCGTCTCGGGGTTGCGCAGTCCCAGACCGTCCTTTCGGGACCCGGCCTGTCTGCACCCCCTCTGTCCGAGTACCTGAGAGATTTCCCGCGAACGCTATTCACGCGTCCTGCAGTTACTCCTTCGGTGAGCAGTCCGCAATTCCATTGGCGGAGCACTGCTTTCCAGAGCGTTTTGGCACGTGCGGTCCTTTTGCCTGAGAGTTTCCGGGGCGGTTGCTCCTTCGGCGCCGGGATCTTTCAACCCGGCCTCTCCCGCACTTGCGTCAGCGTGATTCCACGCCAATCAGGGAACGATCCTGATCTGAAGCGGCGATTGTGCGAGGCGGACATTGTCTTGTCAATATGCGACATCGCAACAACGCGAATTTGCCGGGCACAATCGCATCCGGCAAATCTCGAGTGTCAGCGATCAGCGACGACGGCCATCATCGAATCCGAAGACCACCTTGACGCTCTGGTCCGGGTCGACGGTGAACTTGTCTTCGATCAGCGTCCAGGTTTCGCTCGGCGACCCGGCCCCGACCGTCACCGGTATCTTGAGAATCTCGGAAGCCAGAGGTTTCGCGTCGGTGCCGCCGGGAACGATGGCAACACGCAACGGCAGGATCACTTCGCCGCCCTTCCAGGCGGGACCGGAGGTCACATCGCCGGAGAACCCGAGTTTCATCTGCCTCCGGCCGTCGGCTCCCTGAGTGCAGGTATTGGCCCAGTCCTCCACGGTCGCCTGATAAAGAAGTCCCTCGGGATCATTTTCCTTGCCGCGGACATACTTCATGATCAGGTAGGTGTTCAGCTTGAGCTGCATCGGGGGACAGGGAACCGGAGGCGCGAAGCTCTCGGGTGAAATTTCAATCGGCTCCTGGCCACCCGTAATGATCTTTCCGGCAACGCTTTCGGCTCCGCCGCATCCGCCCAGCGCCACCGCGCCGATGCAAACCGCCATTGCCGTCTTGAGTTTCATCTTGGTTGCGGCTTGAAACGCACTGATCATATTCTGTCCACTTGAATGCAAAGTAACCTCGCGGAGCTTCATAGCAGCTACACATTTGGTTGGCGAGGGCCGCCGACAGCAATGCTTGATGCGGCTCATTTTGCCGCGCGCGCTCCGCTCTCCCTTGACAGGTTGGTCATGCAAGCCCTTATTGCGACCATAAAAGTTTGCCGAAAGTGCATCATGACTGACACCCCGCTGCAAAAACCACAGCTTTCCATCCGGCTTTGCGCGCCGCGCGGCTTCTGCGCCGGCGTGGACAGGGCCATCCAGATCGTGGAACTCGCCCTGGAGAAATACGGCAGACCGGTCTATGTGCGCCATGAGATCGTTCACAACAAATTCGTGGTCGACGGGTTGAAGGCCAAGGGCGCCGTGTTTGTCGAGGAGCTGGAGGAGATTCCGGCGGAAGATGCGGGCAGACCGGTGATTTTTTCGGCTCACGGGGTGCCGAAGGCGGTGCCGGAGGATGCCCGCACCCGCAATATGTTCTATCTGGACGCGACCTGCCCGCTGGTTTCCAAGGTGCACAAGGAAGCGGAGATCCATTTCCGGCGCGACCGGGAAGTTCTGCTGATCGGCCACCAGGGTCACCCGGAAGTGATCGGCACGATGGGACAGCTTCCGGACGGCATCGTCAGCCTGATCGAGACCGAGGACGACGCGCGCCGCTATACGCCCCGCTCGGATCGTCCGCTCGCCTATATTACCCAGACCACCCTGTCGGTGGACGATACCGCCGGCATCGTCGCAGTGCTGCAGGAGAGATTCCCGCAGATCGTGGCCCCGCACAAGGAAGACATCTGCTACGCGACGACCAATCGCCAGGAAGCAGTCAAGCATGTCGCTCCCGGGGTTGACGCGATGATCGTTGTCGGTGCGCCAAACTCCTCCAATTCTCAGCGTCTGCGGGAAGTGGCGGAGCGTGCGGGCTGCAAAACCGCCGTGCTTATCCAGCGCGCAAGCGACATCGACTGGCAGGATTTCGAAGGGATTGGCTCGCTGGGCCTGACAGCGGGTGCATCCGCGCCCGAAACTCTGGTAGAGGAAATCATCAGCGCCTTCTCCAGCCGGTTCGACGTCACCGTTGAGACGGTGCGCACCGCCGAAGAAACGATTTCCTTTAACCTGCCACGTGAGCTGCGGGACCCGGTCCCGCCTGCTCAGGCCGCCAGCGGATGAATTAATGGCTGTCTATACTGAAGTATCCGATGAAGAACTCGACCGCTTCATCGGCGGCTACGATGTTGGCCGCCCCCTGTCCTTCAAGGGCATTGCCGAAGGCGTCGAGAACAGCAACTTTCTGCTCCACACCGACAAGGCGTCCTACATCCTGACGCTTTACGAAAAACGCGTGAATCCGGACGATCTGCCTTTCTTTCTCAATCTGCTGGAACATCTAGCGGGCAAGGGCCTGTCCTGCCCGACTCCGGTGCCTTCAAGGGATGGCAAGCTGCTCGGAACGCTGGCCGGCCGTCCCGCGGCGCTGGTTACCTTTCTGGACGGCATGTGGGTCAGGCGGCCGCGCGCCGACCATTGCGGCGAACTTGGCAAGGCCATGGCCGAGTTGCATCTGGACGGCATGGACTATGAGGGCTTCCGCAAGAATGCCCTTGATGTCAGCGGCTGGCGGCCGCTCTTCGACCAGTGCGGCGCGCGCAGCGACAGCGTCCAGCCGGGTCTCGGCGGCGAGATTTCACGCGAGCTGGATTATCTGGAAGCCAATTGGCCGTCCGATCTGCCGGCCGGTGTGATCCATGCGGATCTCTTTCCGGACAACGTGTTTTTTCTGGGCGATCAACTGTCCGGCCTGATCGATTTCTATTTCGCCTGCAACGACGCCTTTGCCTATGACATCGCCATCTGCCTGAATGCATGGTGCTTTGAGCTGGACGGGGCGTTCAACGTGACAAAGGCGCGTGCCCTGTTGAAGGGGTACACCTCCGTCCGGCCGCTCACGTCCACGGAATATGCAGCGCTGCCGACACTCTGCCGGGGAGCCGCCCTGCGGTTCCTGCTCACGCGCCTGTATGACTGGCTAAGCGTGCCCGAAGGCGCCCTGGTGACCCCGAAAGACCCGCTGGAATATCTGAAGAAGCTCAGGTTCCACCAGACCATCGACACCGCGGAGGCTTACGGGCTGGAACAATGAGCAGTACAAACCGAGTGACGATCTATACGGACGGCGCCTGTTCAGGCAATCCGGGGCCCGGTGGCTGGGGGGGCATCCTGCGCTTCGGCGAGCGCGAAAAGGAACTGTGCGGCGGCGAAGAGGAAACCACGAACAACAGGATGGAGCTGACCGCCGCCATCGAAGCCCTGAAGGCCCTCACCCGTCCCTGCGCCGTCGACCTTTATACGGACAGCACTTATGTGCGCAGCGGCATCAAAGAGTGGATCGAGGGCTGGAAAAGAAAGAACTGGCGCACGTCCCAGAACAAACCGGTCAAGAACGCCGACCTCTGGCAAGATCTTGATGCGGCTCGGGAACGTCACGATGTGACCTGGCATTGGGTCAAGGGCCATGCGGGACATCCGGACAACGAGCGTGCGGACGAACTGGCCCGGAGCGGTATGGCTCCCTACAAGGACGGCGCATAACCGCTGTTCCGGTGTGACTGGCAAAGGATTTCCCGTGAGACTGTTCCGGTGGTCCCCTCCTGCTTCACCACGCGCACCGCAGCCGGTTCCCACCGGCTCCGTGCTGATCATGGCCAATCCGACCTCCGGCGGTTACGACCCCGGGTTTCTGGAAGAGGTTCGGACGCGCCTTGAGCGGCATGGCTGCAAGGCCGAAATCAGGCTGACCCGTCATGCTGGTGAAATCGGCGAGATCTGCGCCGACCCGGAGCTGCGCGTGCGGACGCTGGCCGTTGCCGGCGGGGACGGCTCGATCAACGAGGCACTTACCGGATTTCAGTCTCATCCCAATCCGCCGCAACTGGCTGTGATTCCTTTCGGCACGGCGAATGTGCTCGCCCTGGAACTGGGCCTGCCACGCAAGGCAGGCGCCCTCGCCGACATCATCGCACGGCAGAAAATCAGACAGCTGCACTACGGCCTGGCAAACGGGCATCCCTTTGTCCTGATGGCGTCCGCCGGTTTCGACGCGGAGGTCGTCCATGCGGTTCCGCTCGCCCTGAAGCGGCGCTTCGGCAAACTGGCCTATGTGATCACTGCGATCAGAACCGGGCTCGCCCGCAAGGCAACTCCGCTGACGATCACCCTGGACGGCGACGCGATCACCGGCAAGCTCGCTGTGGCCAGCAACGCGCGGCACTATGGCGGCCCTTTCGTCATCAGCCCCGGTGGGGTGGCCGATCCGGGCCTCTATATGCTGGTGCTGGAGAAGGACGATCCGTGGTCTTCGATCCTTTACGGCATTGCGCTGTTGTTCGGACGTCTTCACAAGGCCCGCGGCGCAATCGTCAGACCGTTTTCCAGCGCCACGATCACCGCGGCAGGCCCTGTCGCAGCCCAGATCGACGGAGATCCGTTCGGGACGACGCCCCTGGAAATCCGGGCAACGGACAGGACCGTGCCTGTGCTGGTCCCCTGATCCTGACGCCATGAAGCGTGTCTACGCGGACTCGGCTTCGGCCGGCATCTTGCGCAGAATCTTGGTTGCCTCGTTCGCCGACACCGCTTCGCCGAAGAAATAGCCCTGGGCGTATTCGCAGCCGAGCTGATAGAGCTCCAGCGCATCGTTTTCGCTTTCCGCGCCCTCGGCGACAACGGACATGCCAAGGTCGTGGCCCATGGCAACGATGGTGCGCAGCAGGACTGGCCTCGCTGACGAGCCGTTCGGTTTAACAAAGGACTGGTCGATCTTGATCGTGTCGAACGGAAACCGGTGAAGATAGGACAGCGACGAGTGGCCGGTGCCGAAATCGTCCAGTGACAGACCCGCTCCCAGGCCGCGCAGGCGCTCCAGCACCTTGGCGGAGTATTCCGGGTTGGACATGACGAGGGATTCGGTCAATTCCAGCTTCAGCGTACCCGGCTCCAGGGATGTGCGCGACAGGACCGCCTTCACGTCGTTGATCAGATCCTGTTTCAGAAGCTGGCGCGACGAAAGGTTCACCGAGGCGAACAAAGGCTGATGGGTGCGGAACTCGCGCTGCCAGTACGCCAACTGCTGGGCGCCCTTGTCGAGCATATACATGCCGAGTTCGTTGATCAGCCCCGACTGTTCCGCAACGGGAATGAACTCGGACGGCGAGATCTTGCCGCGCTTGGCATGGTTCCAGCGCGCCAGCACCTCGAAGCCGGCAATCGACTGGTCCTCAAGACGGATGATCGGCTGGAAGAAGACGCCGAGCGTTTCTTTCTTGATCGCTTCCCTGAGGTCGCCCTCGAGATCGACGATGTTCTTGTCAAGCGGCCGCAGGATCGGACGGAACACTTCCTGGCGGTCGCCTCCCAGCCGCTTGGCGTGGTTGAGGGCTATTTCCGCATTGGTGAGCATGTCCTCCACACCCTGCTTGCCGCCTTCGAAAAAGGAGATGCCGACGGAACAGGTCAGGAAAATCTCACGGTCGCCGAAAGTGATCGGAGCCCGCACGGCCTTGCGCAGGGAATCGGCCAGCGCGACGATCCGGTCCGGCTCCTGTTCGGACAACAGCACCAGGCCGTATTGATCCCCGGACAGGCGGCCGAGGGTATCCTGCTGGCCGATCAGACGGCCGAGACGGCGGGCCACGGTAAGGAGGATGCTATCGCCCGCGGAAAGGCCGATGCTGTCATTGACCTGTTTGAACCGGTCCAGGTTGAGAACCAGGATGGTTGGCTTGGAGGTTTCCTCGGCGTTGGAGCGCACAACGCTGGTGTTCAATCTGTCGACGAACAGCTCGCGGTTCGGCAGGCCGGTCAGATTGTCATGCACGGCGTCATGCAAAAGCCGCTCCTCGGCGGTGCGTTCCTCGGTCACATCGAGCAGCGTGCCGACACAGCGGATCACCTCGCCATCCGACCCGATGATCGGACGGGCGCGCAGACGGAACCAGCGGAAATGGCCGTCTTCGGATCTCAGGCGGAATGTCTGCGTGACCCTGCCGCGCCGTTGATCTATCACGGCGTCGAGCGTCGCGCGGAACCTGTCACGGTCCTGCGGGTGCAGAACTTCCAGCCAGTCGCGCGCCGGCCCTTCAAGGGTGCCGTGCCTGAGATTGAGCAGGTCCTCGACCTCATTGCCCGTATAGATACGATCCCGGTCGATATCCCAGTCCCAGATGATGTCGCCGGCACCGGTAAGCGCAAGGGCCTTTCGCTCCACGTCGGAAATCAGCCCCTGTGCAATCGCGCCACCCGCAAATGCGTGCTGCATGACGGTGAAGCCGATCAGAAGGACGATGAGCACGAGACCGCCGCCAAGGGCAGGCTGGACAATGTCGTTGGACAGATACCCGGTTATGGTCATTGCCGCGCCGATCAGCCAGGCGATCAGCAGGCACCAGGTCGGGATCAGCAGGATCGCACGATCGTAGCGCTGGAAGGCCAGGATGGCGATGGTCACGAACCCGAGGATACCGATCACACCGAGGGCGAGCCGCGCGATGCCGGAAGCAATCGACGGATCCCAGACCGCGACGCCGAGAAGACCCAGAATGAGGATCAGCGTGGTGAGCGCCAGATGGGAATAGTGGATGTTCCAGCGATTCAAGTTGAGATAGGCGTAGAGGAAAATGATCAGGCTGGCCGCCAGCATCACTTCCGCACAGGCCCGCGCGAGCTGACTGCCGCCGCCGCCCTGCAGATTGAACACCATGCCCCAGAAGCCGAAGTCGATGCAAAGATACGCAAGGACGGACCAGGCCAGCGCCGCCGTTGCCGGGAACATGACCGTGCCCTTGACCACGAACAGGATCGTCAGGAACAGCGCCAGGAGACCGGAAATACCAAGGATAATACCGCGGTAAAGCGTATAGGCGTTGATGGTCTCCTCGTAGACATCCGGTTCCCAGAGCCGGATTTCCGGCAAGTTCGGTGTCGTCATTTCGGCAACGAACGTGACGATGGAGCCGGGGTCGAGGGTGACCAGGAAAACATCCGCCTCGAGGCTCTTCTGCCGCTCGGGAGCAATGCCCTGGCTCGGTGTGATCGCCGCGATGCGCGAAGACCCCAGGTCCGGCCAGAAGAGCCTGGACCCTACGAGCTTGTAATTCGGTGCGACGATCAGCCGGTCGATCTGTTCGTCACTGGTATTGGCCAGCGCGAAGACGGCCCAGTTCGTGTTGGTGCCGTCGCGCGAGGGCACCTCGATACGGCGGACGATACCGTCTGCGCCCGGCGCGGTCGATACTTGCAGGCGGTTCCCCGCATCACGGTGCATCTCGACGGAATTGGTGATGTCCAGCGCTTCGATATCTATCGGCACGGGGATCGGTTCGATCGCCTGCGCGGGGGCCGCCGCGAACACTGCCGCCAGCACGAGAACCGCCATAACGACAATGCTTTTGAACACGCTGCTGATTGAACCCGGTGACGAAATCGACATGGGGCGAAGAACTACCGGGTTGTGGCGCATGTCACAAGAATTCTTTCAAGATACCCTCAACACTTGGAGCCACTTTTCCGGGACGCGATGCATGATCTTCCGCCAGACAGGAAAACAGCAGATGATCCTGCCAGCTCCCGTTGATCAACAGATAGTTGCGTGCGTAACCTTCCCGGTGGAACCCGGCGTTTTCAAGCAACCGGATGGACGGAGTGTTGGACGGCAGACAAGCTGCCTCAATTCGGTGCAAGCCCAAAACGTCGAAACAAAACGGCAAGATCATGGCGACAGCCGCCGACATATGTCCTTTTCCCGCGTGTCTTTGCCCCATCCAATAGCCAAGGGTTGTCGTCTGACTGACCCCGCGCCGGATATTGCTCAGCGTCAGCCCCCCGAGAATGTCATTGCTTCTTGTGCGGAAAAGCAGAAAGGACAGGCTGCGGCCTTCCTTGCGGTCCCTGGCATAGCGGCGCAGGCGGCGGCGAAAACCGGTCTTGGTCAGGTCATCGGAGGGCCAGAGCGGCTCCCAGGGTTTGAGAAAGCTGCGGCTCTCCGAGCGCAGCTCGACCCAGTTTCTGAAATCGGACATGATCGGCGGGCGCAGGCAGTAGCCGCCAGCCTCGATCAGCAAATCAGCGTCTGTTGAAGATCCCGGCCGTAGCAGCGACATGCCCCGCTCTCCGCGTCCTACATTGAAGCTGCCCGAAGAACCGGGTCCTGCTGCAACCTTTCCGCCAGTTCGGCCGCAGTCATGACCCCGTCCACCGGGCCGATAGCTGTCAGAGTGGGCGTTGCTCCGACAAAGGTTTCGTGCGCCACCCGGCGAATATCGGCCGCCGTGACGGCATCGATCTTGCTGGAAATCTCTTCCGGGCCGAGCACGCGGCCATGGACCAGGATCTGCCGCGCGATCTGACCGGCGCGCGCCGCCGGGCTTTCCAGAGCCATCATCAGCCCGGCGCGTATCTGGGCGCGCGAGCGGGCGACTTCCTCTTCGGAAATGGTCCGGGTGGCGGAAAGCAGTTCATCGGTGATCATCGGCATGAGCGCGCCGAGATCATCGTGACTGGTCGCTGCATGCAGACCGAAAAGCCCCGTATCGGAAAACGCCCAGTGGAAACTGTAGATGGCGTAGCAAAGACCGTGTTTCTCGCGAATTTCCTGAAACAGTCGAGACGACATTCCTCCCCCCAGAACGGAGGCAAGAATCTGGATCGCATAATAGTCTTTCGACTTGTAGGGGCGGCCCTCGAAACCGATCAGTACCTGTGCTTCCATCAGGTCCTTGTTGCGCAGGGTCTCGCCGCCACGATAACGGGCTTCGGATTCCTTGGCGGCAGGCTCGCTGTTGAATCCTCCGAATTTTTCCCGTGCCAGCGCCACGAACGCCTCGTGATCGACCGCACCGGCCGCTGCCAGAACCATGTCAGGCGCCCGGTAGCGGTCGGCCAGATAGGCGTTGAGCGCGTCGCGGTTGAAGCCCTTGACCGTTTCCGGTGTTCCCAGGATCGGCCGGCCGATTGCCTGGTCCGGCCAGGCGGCTTCCTGAAAAAGATCGAAGGCCTGATCGTCCGGGGAGTCGTTTGCCGCGCCGATTTCCTGAAGGATCACATGCTGCTCGCGTGCCAGTTCCTGCGCATCGAACGTGGAGTTCTGCAGGATATCCGCAAGGATATCGACCGCCAGAGGCATGTCTTCCGCAAGGATGCGGGCGTAGTAGTTGGTGTGTTCGATGCTGGTCGAGGCGTTCAACTCGCCGCCCACCGCCTCGATTTCCTCCGCGATTCCACGAGCCGTTCTCGTCTTCGTTCCCTTGAACGCCATGTGTTCAAGCAGATGGGTGATGCCGTTCTGGTCGACGGTTTCCACCCGGGACCCCGTGCGGACCCATACCCCCAGCGCCGCAGTCTTCAGATGCGGCATCTGATCGGTCACGACCGTCAGTCCATTGTCGAGAACAGTAGTTTTTACATTCATATAGCTACACCCCGGCGGTGACGGCCCGGGCGTGATCTTCGATAAATCGTTCCACCACACCCTGATCTGCTGCCAATACCTGCTGGCGCTCCTCCGCAATCATCATGTCTTTCAGATTTTCAGGCAATTCCGGCCGTATACCGGAGGCTTTTTCGACAGCATCCGGGAATTTGGCCGGATGCGCCGTACCCAGAACCACCATCGGAACCGAGCCGTCATCATGGTCTTTGGCAACATGCACACCGATGGCGGTGTGCGGATCAAGAAGATAGCCCGCCTCTTTCCAGGTCTGCGCTATTGTAGCGGCCGTCTCATGCTCGTTGCAGCGCCCCGCCGCGAAGACCGAGCGCATGGCCTCAAGCGGCGCTTTCTCGATGCTGAAACTGCCGGACTGAGCCAGTTGGTCCATCATCCTGCGAACCGCATCGCCTTCCCGCCCGCAGACCTCCGCCAGAAGCCGTTCGAAATTCGAGGACACCTGGATGTCCATGGATGGCGATATCGTCGGCGTCACGCCGCGTTTCTCATAACGGCCGGTGTCCAGCGTCCGCGCCAGAATGTCGTTCACGTTGGTCGCGACGACGAGCTTTTCGACCGGAAGTCCCATTTTCCTTGCAGCGTAGCCGGCAAAGATATCGCCGAAATTGCCAGTCGGCACCGTGAAGGAGACCTTGCGGTGCGGAGCGCCGAGCGCCACGGCAGCGACGAAATAATAGACGATCTGCGCCAGAATACGCGCCCAGTTGATTGAATTGACGCCGGACAGCGCCACCCGGTCGCGGAAGGCGAAATGATTGAACATGCCTTTGACGATCGCCTGGCAATCGTCAAAGTTTCCGGCGAGCGCCAGAGCGTGAACATTGTCCTCGGATGCCGTCGTCATCTGCCTGCGCTGGACATTCGAAACGCGCCCGTCGGGAAACAGAATGAAGATGTCGGTGCGCTCACGGCCACGGAACGCCTCGATCGCCGCACCGCCGGTATCGCCTGAAGTGGCACCGACAATGGTTGCGCGCAGCCCGCGCTGCGTCAGCACATAATCCATCATCCGGCCGAGAAGCTGCATCGCCACGTCCTTGAAGGCGAGCGTCGGTCCATGGAAGAGTTCGAGAAGGAAGGTGTTCGATCCACTTTGAACCAGCGGAGTGACCGCCGGATGCCGGAAGCCCGCATAAGCGTCGGCGATCATGGCCTTGAGATCGTTTTCCGGAATTTCATCACCGATGAACGGGCTGATTACCGCGTAGGCAACCTCCTGATAGGATTTTCCCGCGAAGGAGGCGATGGTGTCGGCGTCGAATTGCGGCCAGGTTTCGGGAAGATAAAGTCCGCCGTCGCGCGCGAGTCCCTGAAGCAGGACATCGGAAAATTCCAGGATTGGTGCCTCACCGCGCGTACTGCTGTATTTCACCGCGTCACTTCCCTTTGGTATTGACCTTTTTGCAGGGCCCGCCCTGCATGACCTTCAATCCAGGCTCACAGCCTACGTGAAACCTGCCGGATTTGAAATAAATCATGCCATCGATGCGACTTACGCGCCATAACATTCAAGCGCAAGTCGCTTTTGGTTAAAAGGATGACTGTGGTTCGACAAGGCGGACAGGCGTTGTCTTGCGGCTGCACAAGTTCAGGCGTGACCGGCGTCGGAAAAGAGCATCGCCGGATCGATGCCCAGGCTTGCCAGCGCGCGATGCCATTTGGATTCGGAATCGGGATCGAAGAGGATGTCCGGATCGGCAGGTGCCGTCAGCCAGCCGTTGGACACAATCTCGTTTTCCAGCTGTCCGGGCGCCCAACCCGCGTAGCCCAGGGCCAGCATGGCGTTGGACGGACCTGTGCCGGTCGCCATGGCCCTGAGAATTTCAAGTGTGGCTGTCAGGCATATGCCATTGTCTATCGTCAGCGTGGACTGGTTCAAGGTGAAATCATCGCTATGAAGCACGAAGCCGCGCTCCACTTCGACCGGGCCACCCTTGTGCACGTTCATGTCGCGCACCCGTGCCGGCAGACGGATCGCGCTGTCGTCATTGACGATGTCCAGTTGCACCAGCAACTCTTCCAGGGACAGATGCCGGGCGATCTGGTTCACGACCAGTCCCATGGCTCCCTGGTCGCTATGAGAGCACAGGTAAATGACAGAATGTTCGAACCGGCTGTCCGCCATGCTCGGCATCGCAATCAGAAACTGACCTTCAAGAGTGTCTGTTGTTTCGCTTGCGGCCATGCGTACCTCGTTTGCTGTTGACGCCCTCTGCCTGCCCGCAAGCATAGCCTCTTTGGCGGGCTTTGTTAACGTCTGTTTGCCGTGCCGGGGCAATCGCCCGAACCACATCCATCCGAGCGCGGGATGCAGGGAATGCCTCACGATGCCGTCACGAGGATATGACCGGGCGGAGCACACTTGCCCATGACGCTTGCGCGAAACTCGTGTAGCACAGAGCGTATGAACCGGATTGCCTCAACACTTTTTCTTGCGCTGCTGACGCTGGCGTCCCCTTCCAGGGCGGCCATGACCGACTGGACTGAGGTCCAGGGCGGTGCCGTGCGACTGATTGCGTCAGGCGCCCTGGAAGATGGCCACTATCAGGCCGGCCTGGAATTTCTTCTGGAGCCAGGCTGGCACACCTATTGGCGCTATCCCGGTGAGGCGGGCATCCCCCCGCAGATCACCCTTTCAGACGCCGACAACCTAGAAAACCTCAAGGTCCTCTATCCTGTACCCGAACATTACGATGACGGCTTTTCGCGGTCGATCGTCTATCAAGGCGGCATTGTGCTGCCAATGCAGGCGGTTCCGGCGGACCCGCAAAAACCCGTCAGACTGTCAATCGACGTCTTTTTCGGCATCTGCAAGGATATCTGCGTGCCGGGCGACGCGTCTCTCTCGCTCGATCTGACGCCTGGGTCGGAAGCCGACACGGTCGCGGCAAAGCTCATCGCCCGGGATCTTGCCACCGTCCCCGTGGCAGACCGGGACGGTGAACTCCAGATCACCTCCGTCGCGGCGTCACAGGACCGGACCAGTCTTGTCATCAAGGCAAGAGTAGCGGGAGCGGAGGCCCCCGAATTGTTCATCGCCGGTCCCGAAGGCTCTTTCATCGGCCTGCCGGAGCTGACAGGGCACAGCGGTGGCGAGGCCCTGTGGACACTGCCGACACGCGGCCTTTCGGTCTCGGACAAAGACAACACGCTCAGGCTCGTCCTGTCCGCCGATGGCAGGGCCATCGAACATCTGCATCCGGTGGACCCCGCCTGGGTGAAATAGCGCTTCCGCGCCTCCTTCGCACGGGATACAGGTCGAGACTGACGGCGGCGGAGGTGTTTTGCCCGCGCGTCCCTCGACGCACGCGCCGGAACGTTCTATCTGTTCACCGGACTGTACCGTTTACTCAGCCGACACAGACAAGGGATGATTGTTATGACACTCAAGGTTGGAGACCGCCTTCCGGATGCCACGTTCAAGATCATGACCGCCGACGGCCCCGGCGAGATGACGACCGCCGAATTGACCTCCGGCAAGACCATCGTTCTCTTCGGCGTGCCAGGCGCGTTCACACCGACTTGCCACATGAACCACCTGCCCGGTTTCGTGGAACATGCAGAAACGCTGAAAAACAAGGGCATCGACGGGATCGCGGTGGTCTCGGTCAACGACGTCTTCGTCATGGACGCCTGGCAGAAAGCTTCCAACACCGGCAGCAACATCACCTTCCTGTCCGATACCGCCGCTGAATTCGTTGAAGCTGCCGGCCTCGGCCTCGGTCCGGCGCCGATCTTCGGTCACGTCCGCTCCCAGCGTTTTGCGCTGATCGCGAAAGACGGCGTCGTCACCTTTCTGGCAATCGAGGAAAGCCCGGGCGAAGCCACCAAGACTGGCGCCGCCGCCATTCTGGAAGCGCTTGGCTGATCGACACGAGCAGATTACATGTCAATCGCGCGAAAGGGCCCATTGGGCCCTTTCGTTTATAAACTCCCCCTCGCCCCGGTCATCCTGCCGGAGCGAGGCGAAGCGTCATCGCGTTCCGGCTTCGGTCGCCTGATCGTCTTCACCCGGGTCCATGCAAAACACGGCGTCCGCCAGCCCTTCCCGGGGCGGCTCACGGCCGGCATGGGGCAGCAGGACGACGACGGAACCTACATTCAGGTCGGCAAGCTGAGCCGGTGTTCCGTGGCCGAATTCCAGATGGCCCCGCCCGATGATCCCCGCCACAAGCGGCGGCTCGGGCGTGTCTCTCAAGGCGGCGATACGGCAGGCAAAGGCCCGGTCCCAGACCTGCTGGGCCCTGACAAAACGGTCCATGGCGGGATCGTCCGGTCCTTGCGCCTTGCGGTTCGGCGGACCGCCGCCGGTCAACTCGAACAGGTATCTGCGATAGGCGGGTGTTGCCGCCAGAGCCGGCGTGACACCGTCGCGGTCTTCCTCTGCAATCGCGTCCCATCCAAGCTTTCCAACATCGGTGACAAGAGCCCGGCGGCAATTGAGGCCATGCATCGGAATGCGGAACTGCCTGCAGAAGCGGAACAGCGGCAGGTAAAGCTCCGGAGGGAACCCCCAGACCGTTCCCCATTCCGCCTCGCTCAAGAAGGCATCCTCCCGCCCGTAGTCCCCGGCCACCCAACTGGCAAGCACGGGATCGAGCCTAGCGGGAAACATCTCATAGCCCACGGCAAGATCGGGACGCAGCGCCAGCAGGCCGGCCAGCACGTGGAGCTGCCAGCGGTGTTGGGCGGCCTTGTCATGCTGCTCTCCCAGCAGGACGACCGAGGCCCCGGCCGCCTTCTTCAGCACCTCTTGGTGGGCGACAGGCTCGCCCGTTGCAGGATCGATCCAGCAACCCGGGGTCATAGGTCTGTTCCGATCGACAGGGCGCTTCGGCCACCGTCCTGCAGAATGCCACGGTGCCAGCCGTTTTCCTCTGACCATCCGGACAGGCATCCTGCGGGCAGATGAAGGTGAAAATCCTTCAGGAGAATGTTGAAGCAACCGCCCATCGGCTTCATGTCCTCGAATTTGCCTGTCCATCTCTGTGTGACTGCTTCAGTTTGGACTTGAACGGTGACATCCGGGCTGCCGACAAGTTTTTCAAGGAACGGACGGGCGGGGTCCGCCTCCAGATCCGGATCGGCATCACCCGGGCTGGGGCGTGGCCGCAAGTCGACAGCTTCCCGGTCAAACCCGGAAAGTGGATGCGCGAACGGTTCCAACCCCTCCAGACCCACGACGGAGAAAAGAACGCCGCCGTCCTGTCCAAGAAAATCCAGGCGCGGATAGTGCTTGCCGCGCATCTGCGAAGACGTGTCGTATTCCACCGAGGCAAGCTTCGAGGCATCGATGTCCATATTCTGGCACGCTCCCGAAAGACGAATGGTCTCGGCCTCCACCTCAACCGCCTCGACCTTTCCAAGCCGTTCGTGCAGCAGTCCGTCCGCCCGTACGATCACCATCACCCGGTCCATTTCAGGCAGGCACTTCAGAATGTCGGAGGGGGCGGCTTTCAGGAGATGGCGGTTGTCGGTGTCGCTCATGCAGGATGTCCTGTTTTTGGAGAATGGTCGGTGCGGGTTTCGGACGTCCGGTCCCACGGGTCGGACACCCGGGATCCGTGCCCAAGGGAAAGAACCTTGAAAGTGCCGAGTGCATCCGGCGGACGATGGGCCGCGCATATGACGATCGCCTTGGGGCACTCCCTGCGCAGCAGGCTCAGCACCTCTGTCTCGCTGCTGCCGTCAAGGGCGCTGGTCGCTTCGTCCAGAATGAGAATATCCGGACGTGCGAACAGGATCCGCGCCAGAGCGAGCCGCTGCCGCTCGCCGATGGACAGCCCCGCGAAGCTCTCTTCACTCGGCTTCTTGAGCGCCTCCAACCGGTGCGCGAGTCCGACTTTCACAAAGACTTGCTCGATCAGGGCAAGGTCGAAGTCCTCCGGGGCGTCCGGGTAGGTCAGCGACTGGGCGAGTCCTCCCGGGAACACACGAGGGACCTGCGGCAGGGCGAGAAGCTTTCCTTCAGGAACCTGAATTTCACCTTTGCCGTAAGGCCAGACACCGGACAAGGCGGTCAGCAGCGTGCTCTTGCCTATACCGGACCGACCCTTCACCCAGACTGTCTCGCCCGGTTTCATGTCCAGATCCGGAACAGGGTCGAGGGGATCGCCTTGCGGCGTGGTGAGCGTCAGGCCCGAAACACGCAGGCGCGCGTCGTCGGAGGCGGTCCGTTTGATGGCACGGGGGGCTTGCGGCGCCGGGAACGGATCGCGGGTCGCCTTCAGCAGCAGATCCAGCCGCTCGGCGACGGCAGCGAACTCCGCCAGATCGCGATAGGAGAATATGAACCAGCTCAGTGTCGTGGAGACCCGGGAGAAGGCTCCGGCGAGCTGCATCAGCCCCCCTAGCGTCAGGTTGCCCGCGAAGAAGGCCGGCAGGGCCAGGAAGGTCGGAATACGCAAGACGGTCTGCATGTAGGGGCGGACGAACAGGCCGAGCAGCAGCTCCGCATTGATCAGGCGGAACCAGTTGCCGCGGATCGCGCCGAAGCGTGCCTCGAGCCGACGGCGCTCGGCCTTCTCACCCGAGGCCTGAGCGATCTCGTCAGCGCCTTCGCGCACCTGTATCAACGCATGCCTGAAATTTGCTTCCCAGCGTTCCTGCGCGAACACCAGTCCCTTGATCGGCCTGCCCAGCCTGTCGGTTATGACGATCGACAGAGCAACGTAAACGAACGCGGCCCAGACCATGTAGCGGTGAATGACGATGTCCTGCCCCAGAAGGCTGAACTCCAGAGGAAAGGAGGACAGGGACCACAACACGGCCACATAGGAGGCCAGCGCGACAATGTTGGAAGTGAGGTCAAGCGTTTCAATGAGCAATCGGTTGACGAACTGACGGCAGTCTTCCGCAATTCTCTGATCCGGATTGTCCACGGGACGGCTGGTGAAACCGGGCCGCAAATGCCAGTAGCTCTTGTTGGCCAGCCAGGCGTTCTGGACATTCTCGGTCAGCCGCTGGCGCAGGAACAGGAACAGGCGCTTGCGCAGCCAGTCACCTGCAAGATGAAAGCCGGCGGATGCGCCGATGAGTACCGCGAAGTTCCCTATCTCGACCAACGCCAGAGACGCATCCCGGTTTTCCAGAGCATCGAAGAAGCTCTTGCTCCAGGCAATCAACTTTACGGAAACCCAGACTTCCGCGAACTGAAATCCGAGGACGACGGCGTAAAGCAGAATGGCGTACCAGGATCCGGGCCCCGACACGGCTATCCGTGTCAGGGTGTAGATCCGTTTCAGGATCGTGTGCATCCGGTCAGAACTTGATGTTCAGCGATGCGGTGAACGTCCGGCCGGGGCCGGTCTGGAGTTCCAGCGGGTTCTGCCGGGCAACCGACACTGAGGGAGACAGCGTCCTGTCCGCCGCCCCTGCCTCGAAATAGCGGCTGTCGAAGACGTTCCTGACGCCGACATCCAGGCTGGCGAGTTTGGCGAACTGCCAGCTTCCGAAAACATCAAGCAAGGCATAGCCACCCGGCTTGAAACCATCGTCCCTGCCGGACACTTCCGTCACCGGCGCGGCAAGCGTCGTGACTGCGGAGAAACTGAGATTGTAGTCCGGAATCAGGTAGTCCAGACCGAGAACCGCTGTCAGAGGCGGCAATGTGTGCGCGACGGTGTCAGCATCTTCATTTGCTTTCTGAACACCGCGTTGCCAGGCGAGACTGCCGTTCAGTCTCAGGTTGTCGTTGAACTGGTAGGCCCCTTCGACCTCGATACCCCAGACCTCGACGGAGGACAGGTTTCGATAGGTGTAGTCGTTCGTGCCCGGAACATTGTAGAAGCTCTGAATGAAGTCGGTGTAGTCGGCATAGAAGCCTGTCACCGCGACGTGCCCGTTGTCGATCCGCGCACGGATCCCCGCTTCGTAGCTTTTGACTTCCTCCGGTTTCAGGTCGGGAGCCGGTATCAGATCGAAGAAGGCGCTGGGGAGCGATGTATAGAGCTGCTGCGCCGTCGGCATCTTGAAGCCTTCGCCGTATTTGCCCCAGACGGACCAGGTGTTGTTGACGTGGTAGAGCGCAGACAGGCTCTTGACCAGCGCAACATCTTCACGGGTCTTCGGTTCGAAGCCGTCGACGAGCTGGTAGTCATCGTTGGGTCGCGGCTTGATGCGGTAGCTTGCAAGGCGGACACCGGGCGTGATTTCAAGGTTGTTGTCGAACAGGCCGATCGTGTCCTGAATATAGAAGTCGGCGCGAGTGGTGTCGGAGTTCGCGAAATTGAACCCTCCCGCCCGCTCTTCGGTGGTCGTTCCGGTCAACAGATCCGTCGTGCGATCGACGCGCGTATAGTCGACCGTGGTGTAATCCCCGTCGAAGCCGAAGATCACGTCGTGGCTGAAGCTCCCCGTGTCGAAGGCCTTGGATGCCTGGATGTCCAGTTCGAAGAAATTTTCCTTGTAGGTCAATTTGTCTTCAGTGAGATACGGAGTGCCGGTGGAAGTGACCCCCCATTCGCTTCCCGTTCGGTCGTAGTTGTTCGGGGCATAGGCGACGACCGTCTTCAGTTCATCCAGAAGACCGGTTTCCGGGCTCCAGAGATGCTCCACTGCGAACCGGCCGCGGTCGAGATCGAGGTCCCGGTCGTATCTGTGAATGTCGGCGCTCAGGTTCTGGGTATAGTCGACGCCGGTGAGACGCTTCGTGATATCGGCGGAAGCTTCCAGTCTGTGCTCTGTCGTCGGCTCCCAGACGACTTTCGCCAAGGCGCGATAGGCTTGTGTCGTCGTGTCATCGAATTTGTTGCACTCAAGCTGGCCTGCGGAGAAGTCCCTGGGGCAGCCGTAGACCCCGCCATCGGCGCGCGCATTGCTGAGCTCGGGCTCTTCATTGTAGCCGCGCGACAGCGCGATCATCGCCGACAGCTGATCGGAAAAGCGGTAAGCGACGGCCCCTGAGGCCGTGGCCGCACTCGTGAAGCTGTCGTAGCCGACACTCCCCTGACCGCCATAGCTCCGGCCCAGAAGCAGGTCCTCCGGATCCAGTGTCTCCAGTGCGACCACCCCGCCCAGGGCGTCCGCTCCCCACAGGACAGATGCCGGGCCGCGGACGACCTCGACCTGCTTGACGAAATTGAAGTCCAGGTAGTCGCGTGTCCCGTCCGTGATCCGCTCCGGTATCCGCGACCCGTCCGACAGGATCATAACGCGGTTGCCGCCGACACCGCGTATGTTGAACCCGCCGAAGGTGTTGAAAGGATCGGTGGCCGTTGTTTGCCTTCCCACAGTCACGCCGGGGATATAGCGCGTGAGTTCCTGCATATCGGAGATGCCGTATTTTTCGATCTCCGCACCGTCAACAACCGTCACGCTGGCCGGAATATCGAGGGTCGAGATGCTCTTGCGGCCGGCAACAAGCGTAATCGTGTCGAGAAGCGTTCCCTGCGCCACCTCATCGGATGCGGTTTCAGCATCCGTTGCAACCCGGCGTTCGGCCGTTTCACTTTCAGAGGCAGGACTATCGTTTGTCTGCTGAGCTTGCGTTTCAGAAACAAGACACAACAAGGCGGAGCCGGCGATGGTCGCCAGCTTGAGGCTTTTCAGCCCCGTATTGTAAGGCATGGGTGAACTCCGTCGTTAGCTCGAAAGGTCTTTCGAACTCGAATCGGTTGAGGAAGGCTTGCTGTTTGGCTGGCGCTGGAGAAAGCGGCGCTTTGCGCCCGCTTTGTGGGACAATGATTTAATATATGAGTTTATGAGTCAAGTATTAAAAAGCCGAATTCACCAATGATTTCAGCACAAAATGGTTTGGGTGTTTGGGAGAACGCTCATGCCTGACACATTTCGTCTCGTGCGTGGGCGCACTTCCGCTTTTCCAGAGCCGACAAAATCTCAAGCCCTGCCTTGTCGAAACCGGAGTTAGTCGGCCTGGCGTCCGCGCGGCCAGATAACGCCGGCCGCATAAGTCAGGAAAACGCCGACAAGCGTCGCCGCGAGGCCGAACCAGGTGAGGGCGTAGCCGAGATGATCGTTCTTGAAGCGAACAATGGTTTCGCCCGCCTGCGGCAGGCCACCCTGCGGAGTAAAGCCCGCGTCGAGGTCGATGCTGTAGGGCGCCAGGACATCAGGGGCGATGCCAAGAACCTCTCCCATGGCCTGGGTATCGCGGGCGAACCAGATGTTGTCGGAGGGGTCCGTCTCCGGCGTCGTCCAGTTCGGTTTTTCGCTGAGACGCAATAGACCGGTGAGCTCCATCCGACCTTGCGGGAGGACCAGAGCCGGCTCGCGGCGCGCACTCTCAAGGTCCTGAGGCAGGAACCCGCGATTGACGAGAACAACCCAGCCATCGACGGTTTCAAAGGGCGCGTAAGTCATCACACCCGGCCCGCCAAAAGGCCCGGCCGGGTCGCTCAAGGCGTTATAGTAGAAAACCGCACCTTGTAGAAACGCACCTGTCACGCTGACATGGCGATAGTCGTCTGCCTCGGCGAGACCCTGCCAATTCGACGGCCCCGGCGCACCCACGGGCGCTTTTGAGACGCCTTCTTCCACCTGCACGATCAGGCTCTCTTTCCACGCCAGCCGGTCGAGC
The DNA here is from genome assembly GCF_001624695.1 of Labrenzia sp. OB1. Classification (GTDB taxonomy): domain Bacteria; phylum Pseudomonadota; class Alphaproteobacteria; order Rhizobiales; family Stappiaceae; genus Roseibium. The sequence continues at coordinate 326,910 of NZ_JSEP01000002.1, forward strand.
TGCCAGAAACCCAGCTTGAGAAGCACCAGCAAGGCCAGTGCCGCAGCAATGAAGGGAATGAAAAGTTTTCGAATTGGCCCCATGACGGGATCTGCTTTCATGCGTGGTGTGCTGGTTTGACGTCAGGCGTCGCGGCCGTCATCAAGGCGGCCTTCCTCGGCCTTGTGGCGGAACTGCTGGGCAATCATCAGGCCCTTCAAGGGGCGCAGGACGCCGGCCGCAAGAATGACCGTCAGCGGCAGCCACAAGATAAGGTGAACCCATATCGGCGGCTGAAAGCTGAGTTCGACGAACAGCACCAGACCGACAACAATGAATCCGACAATCATGATGACGAAGACGGCCGGACCGTCGCCGCTGTCGGCAAAGGAAAAATCCTGACCGCAGGCCATGCAGGACTTTTTCACCGACAGGAACCCGTCAAACAGCTTTCCCTGTCCGCAACGCGGGCATTTTCCGGAAAGACCCGCGGACACCGGATTGACCGGTGGAAAGTGCGCCTTGTCTTCCATGACCTGCCTCTTGAATTGTTGCGTAAACGAAAACGCCCGATCCGGCTGCCGGATCGGGCGTGTTCACGACCCTGATGATACCGCCCAGGAGTATCCTGCGTCCCGGCGGGACGCCGAATGCCCTAGTGAGCGGCCGGCGTACCTGCGCCCCAGATGTAGATCGAGACGAACAGGAACAGCCAGACAACGTCGACGAAGTGCCAGTACCAGGCGGCGGCTTCGAAGCCGAAATGCTTTTCGACGGTGAACTGGCCCATCATCGCGCGGATCAGGCAGACCAGCAGGAAGATTGTTCCGACAACGACGTGGAAGCCGTGGAAGCCGGTCGCCATGAAGAACGTCGCGCCATAGATGTTGCCGTCGAATGCGAAGGCCGCGTGGGCATACTCGTAAACCTGGCAGATGGTGAAAAGCACGCCGAGAATGACCGTCAGCGTCAGGCCCCATTTCAGGCCTTCACGGTCGTCATGCAACATGGCGTGGTGCGCCCAGGTGACCGTGGTGCCGGAGCACAGCAGGATCAGCGTGTTGAGCAGCGGCAGATGCCAGGGGTCGAAGGTCTCGATACCCTCCGGCGGCCAGATACCTCCCGTTGCTTCGACACGTGCGAACTGGATCGCCTCGCCGGTAAACAGCGATGCATCGAAATAGGCCCAGAACCAGGCTACGAAGAACATCACTTCCGAGGCGATAAAGAGCAGCATGCCGTAGCGCAGATGCAGGGATACCACACGGGTGTGATGGCCTTCGTTGGCTTCGCGAATGGTATCGCGCCACCAGCCGAACATCACATACAGAACAATCGCCAAACCGATGGCAAACAGGCCCCAACCGGTCAGATCGATGCCGAACAGCACGAACTCCGTTCCATTGCCGTATTTCATGAAGCCAATGGCCCCGAGCGCCATGATAAATGCGCCGACGGACGCAATGAACGGCCACGGGCTCGGATCCACCAGGTGGTAATCGTGGTTATTGGTATGTGCCTCAGCCATCGGCAAGCTCCCCAAACACAGTCATCTCAAGCGCAGCGCGCGCGATTGCTTACAAGTTCGTTTCAGCAGCGGGTTTGTCTGCCCGCGCCGCAACAGGACGTTCCGGTTGTTCTACCGGGAAGAAGGTGTAGGACAAAGTGATTTCCTTCACCGATTTCAGTTCCGGATCGTTGTCCATTTCCGGGTCGACAAAAAAGACGACCGGCATTTCTACATGTTCGCCGGCTTCAAGCTTCTGCTCGGTAAAGCAGAAACATTCCAGCTTGTTGAAATAGATACCCGCAGTCGGTGGCGACACATTGAAGGTCGAGGTTCCGAAGGTCGGCCCCGTACCCATATTCGTCGCCTCATAGGCAAGCTGGGCTGTCTCGCCCATCTTCAGCGTGACGGAACGCTGCACCGGACGGAACTTCCAGGGCAGCGCGTGATTGACGTTGCCGTCGAAACGCACGGTGATCATCCGGTCGATGATCAGATCGCTTTCCGTATCCGCGACCTGTGTCGTCCCTCCGAAGCCCGTCACGCGGCAGAACAGATTGTAGAGTGGCACCGCCGCATAGGCGGCGCCCACCATCATGGCGAACACACCCACACAGGCAATCGCGACCTTGCGATTGCTGCGGGACAGGGTTTGTGTGTTCTCTCCTGTGCTCACGGTCTTTTCCCTCAAAGCGCCCGGTCCATGACACTCGGACCCAGCTTGACGATGGTAACCACGTAGAAAAGGACGACAAGCGCTCCCAGAACCACCGCGATCGCGATCGATCTTGAGCGGCGCTTCTTTTTCTGCTCGTCCGTCAACGTGATGCCCTGATCTCCCTCAGCCATCGGTTCAGACTCCCGTGACCAGACTTTCACCCAGAAGCAGGGCGAAAAGCATGAACAGATAGAAGATGGAATATTTGAACAGACGTACACAGGCCAAACGCGCCGCGTCGCCGTCCCGCTTGCGCCACACATCGGCGGCCAGGGCCACGAAGGCCAATCCGAGCAGCACCGCGGACACGCCGTAAACCGGACCGGCGAAGCCGAGAAGGTAAGGCGCGACGCCGACCGGCGCCAAAAGAACGGAATAGACCAGAATGTGATGCCGCGTGCTGGTTTCTCCGGCGACCACGGGCAGCATCGGAACGCCTGCCGCGCGATAATCCACGCTCTTGAACAGGGCCAGAGCCCAGAAATGCGGCGGTGTCCACATGAAGATGATCAGGAAGAGGACGAAGCTCTCCAGACTGACCGACCCGGTGACCGAAGCCCAGCCTACCATGGGTGGAAAGGCGCCGGCTGCGCCGCCGATGACGATGTTCTGCGGTGTCGAGCGCTTCAGCCACATGGTATAGACGATCACGTAGAAGAAGATCGTGAAGGCCAGAAAGGCGCCCGCGAACCAGTTGATCAGCAGGCCGAGGGTGACCACGGAGCCGATCGACAGGGTAATTCCAAAGGCAAAGGCCTCGTTACCGGTGACTTTTCCGGACGGGATGGGCCGGTTGCGGGTGCGCGACATGATCCGGTCGATATCGGCGTCGTACCACATGTTAAGGGCGCCGGACGCCCCTGCTCCTATGGCGATGCACAGGATCGCGACCGCGCCGAGCACCGGGTGCACGGAACCGGGAGCAAGCATCAGGCCGACGAAAGCGGTGAAGATCACCAGCGACATGACACGCGGCTTCAGCAGCGCCACATAGTCGCCTACAGACCCCATACCACCGTCCCAGACGGAACTGTCCTGGCTGATCGTATCCTGGCGCTCAACGAGCGACATGGGCGTGTCCTTTGACTTCTTGTTTCAGCTTGCGCGTTGAAAGGAGCGCAATGGGCGGCACATCGCCCGGGCAGTCTTTTTCAAGTCATACACCGCGCCGGGGTCCGGCGCGGTGCGTATTTCAATCTGGAGGACAGATCCTCCGGCCGCAGATCACTTGATGCGCGGCAGGGTTTCGAACTGGTGGAACGGCGGCGGTGAAGACAGCGTCCATTCCAGTGTCGTCGCACCTTCACCCCACGGATTGTTGCCGACTGCACGTTTCTTGGCGAAAGCCTCGACGATACCGAAGAGGAACACCAGAACCGCGAAGGCGGAAATGTAGGATCCGATGGAAGACACGAAGTTCCAGCCGGCCAGAGCGTCCGGGTAATCGACATAGCGACGCGGCATGCCGTTGAGACCCAGGAAGTGCTGCGGGAAGAACACCAGGTTCACACCGATGAAGGTGATCCAGAAATGGGCCTTGCCGATCGTCTCGTTGTACATGTAGCCGAACATTTTCGGGAACCAGTAGTACCACGCCGCGAAGATCGCGAAGACGGCCCCCAGAGACAGCACGTAGTGGAAGTGAGCCACCACATAGTAGGTGTCGTGGTAGGCCCGGTCGAGACCGGCATTGGCGAGCTGCACACCTGTCACACCACCGACGGTGAACAGGAAGATGAAGCCGACCGCCCAGACCATCGGCGTCTTGAACTCGATGGAACCGCCCCACATGGTGGCAATCCACGAGAAGATCTTGACCCCGGTCGGAACCGCGATCACCATGGTGGCCGCCACGAAGTAGGCCTGGGTGTCAGCCGACATGCCGACGGTGTACATGTGGTGAGCCCACACGATGAAGCCGACGACGCCGATGGCAACCATGGCATAGGCCATTCCGAGGTAACCGAAGATCGGTTTGCGGGCGAAGGTGGAAATGATGTGGCTGATGATGCCGAAGCCCGGCAGGATCAGGATGTACACTTCCGGATGGCCGAAGAACCAGAACAGGTGCTGGAACAGGATCGGATCGCCGCCGCCTGCCGGATCGAAGAAGGTGGTTCCGAAGTTCCGGTCGGTCAGCAGCATGGTGATGGCGCCTGCAAGAACCGGCAGGGCCAGAAGCAGCAGGAACGCGGTGATCAGCACAGACCAGGCAAACAGCGGCATCTTGTGCATGGTCATGCCGGGGGCACGCATGTTGAAGATGGTCGTGATGAAGTTGATCGCACCCAGGATGGACGACGCCCCTGCAATGTGCAGCGACAGGATCGCCAGATCCATGGCCGGGCCGGGCTGGCCGGAAGTCGAAAGCGGCGGATAGATGGTCCAGCCACCGCCGACGCCGTTGGCGCCCGGAGGTCCCTCAACGAAGAGCGAGAGGAGCAGAAGCAGGAAGGCCGGCGGAAGAAGCCAGAAGGAGATGTTGTTCATGCGCGGGAACGCCATGTCCGGCGCACCGATCATGATCGGCACGAAGTAGTTGGCATATCCACCGATCATGGCGGGCATGACCATGAAGAAGATCATGATCAGACCGTGCGCGGTCGTGAAGACGTTGAACATATGCGGATTGGAGAAGAACTGCATCCCCGGTTCCTGCAGTTCAAGTCGCATGCCGACGCTGAGTGCGCCGCCGATGATCCCAGCAACAATCGCGAAGATGAGATACATCACGCCGATGTCTTTGTGGTTGGTCGAATAGACGTACCGGCGCCATCCTGTCGGATGGCCGTGTGCAACATGCGCTTCGGTCGCAGCCATTTTCGGCTCCCTCTCTAGTCGTTCTCAGCGGCGCTGCGTGTCATCGCGCGCATCGCCCAATAGGTTCGCCGCCACGTTATTTCGTGGCGACGGAGATTTCTTCCAGCTTGCCCTTCACAGCGAGCTTCTTGTCCGCTGCGATCGACGCCAAAAGCTGTTCGTTGGCGGTATCCAGATCGTCCTGGGCAGCTGCGGCCCAGGCCTCGAACTGACCCGAGTTCACAACGCGGATGGCGATCGGCATGAAGGCGTGATCCTTACCGCACAGTTCAGAACACTGGCCGTAATAGACGCCTTCCTCGCGGGCATGGAACCAGGTTTCGTTCAACCGGCCCGGGATCGCATCGACTTTAACGCCGAAGGACGGCATCGCAAAGGAGTGGATCACATCCTCGGACGTCACCTGCATTCTCACGGTGGTGTCCACCGGAATGACGAGATCGTAATCGACGGCCAGCAGACGCGGCACTTCTGCCAGGGAGACGCCACGCGCATCGGCGACAGCCTGGCGCTCGTCGTTCTGAATCATCAGGGAGTCGAAGTAGAGCTCGCCCATCCCTTCATCGGTGTATTCATATCCCCAGTACCACTGATAGCCGGTGGCCTTGATGGTCATGTCGTATTCCGGAATGTCCAGCTGCTTGTAGAGCAAACGGAACGACGGGATCGCGATCACGACCAGGATCAGGATGGGAGCTATCGTCCAGACCACCTCGATCATCGTGTTGTGCGAGGTGCGCGACGGTACCGGGTTGGATTTCACACCGAAGCGGAAAATGCAGATCATCAGCAGCACAAGCACCATCAGTGTGACAACCGTGATGATGATCAGGGTGAAATCGTTGAACCAGGTGATATCGTCCATCACACCTGTCACGGATTTCTGAAACCCGAGCTGCCACTCTTTCATGCCGGATTCAGCTGCCAGGGCCGCTGTGGACACTCCAGCAATTGTCGCCGCCAATCCGGCTATAGTCATGAGACGCTTGAAGACTGCCTTCACGTCCGCGCTCCCTTCCCTCAGCCGCATGAAATGCGGCACATACGTTAAGCACCGGTTTCAGGTCCCGGTCCAATCCAGTGCGGAGTAACGGGCTTAGCAAAGCTTCGCAAGCCAATTTTGCCGCGTCCGATCCTCGGACAGGATAATCAGATTGCCGGAACTATAACCACAAACTGGTATCAAGGGCGATGGCTACAATTGGCCAGAGCGGCGATCTGCCGCATCATCCCAACGACACCTCTATGCCGCACAAAAACCACAAGATAAGCCGGTCCGCAACGGAATTTCCTACTTTTCACAGAGGCTAAACACCCGTGCAGGATTGAGGGGCATCAAGGACAGGCGGATTTTCGACAAAAAAACCGCCTATTCATAGGCTTCCCACTCCGGTGAGACTGGAATCACGCGCCGTCATGCGGCAATGTCTGGCCGGGATAACACCATGATTCGCGAAAATGGACGCTTATATCGGAGCGGCCGGCTCTCAACGGATCGGACATTGATTGACTGGAGGATTTCTTGTCAGCGCATTCGCCTAAGCCCAATTCCGCTCGCCCGGCCGGGCGCTCCAGGTCGATTTTGTTCAGAATCACCGCAGCTGCGGGAATCGCTCTTGCCTCCTTCGCGCAGGGCGCGCTTCCCGCACTGGCGCAGGGAGAGGTGCGCTCCGCACACGGAGACTGGCAGATGCGCTGCGATACGCCTCCAGGCTCCGCCAGCGAGCAATGCGCGCTGATCCAGAATGTCACGGCAGCGGATCGGGAAAATGTCGGTCTTTCGGTGATCATTCTCAAAACCGCCGACAAGCAGGCGCGCATCCTCAGGGTGCTGGCACCGCTCGGTGTGCTGCTGCCATCGGGCCTCGGGCTGCGTGTCGACAACGCCGATATCGGACGCGCAGGCTTCGTCCGGTGTCTGCCGAACGGCTGTATCGCCGAGGTGATCCTCGAGGAAGATCTGCTCTCGAAACTGCAGACCGGATCTCAGGCGACCTTCATCATCTTCCAGACTCCCGAAGAAGGCATCGGCATCCCGATTTCCCTGAACGGGTTTTCCGCCGGTTTCGCAGCCCTTCCCTGACAGCCGGGCCATTCACGCGAAAATCAAAATCGCAAGCAACGAAAGGCGCCGCATCGGCGTCTTTGGCTTCTGAAAGCCCTTCTGTTCGCCATCCCGGACGCGGCATAGTGAAGATCCGGGCCCCACTCGCGGTGCTGGTTGCTGAAGAAGTGGTGAGTCCATGGCTTTGTCACCAGGGTCAGACACCGTACCGGCGCCTTTATTCCTTGGGGAGGTCCTGCTCGTCCTTCGCGGACTTGCGCGGTGTCACCTGGTGAAGACGGTCGGCGCCGGCGAAAATGCCGTCGGAAAGCTGCATCGCCAGACGCTCATCGTCCCGGTAACGCACGTCCTCCTCGATCTGATCGATCCTGTCCAGCGGCGTTCCCAGCGCTTCCAGCGCCGCACGGCCGAACACGACACTCGATTCGAAGGTCTCGCGAACCTGGAAATCCACGCCACGCCTGGTGAGGTCCAGCACATGCGCCCGATCCGTTGCCCGACAGAAGATCAAGGTGTCCGGGAATCCTTCGCGGACAAGATCGATGGCCTTGGCCATAACCTTGTCGTTCTCGATGCACATGGCGACAAGCGCCGCCTTGCCTGCACCCGCTGCTGCAAGGACGTCGGCACGGGTCGCATCGCCGTAATAGACCTTGTAGCCCTGTTTTCGGGCGTAGGCGATACGGTCCGGCCGGTTGTCGATGGCCGTGATTTCAAGCCCCTCCGACGTGAGGATCTGCGCGACGACCATGCCGAACCGGCCAAAGCCGATCACCAGAACGGCGGGTGTCGCCTCCTCGAAGGTCTCGATCGAGGGATTTTCCACACCCCGGGCCTTCACCCTGGCCGCAAGCCTGTCGAGACCGAGGCAGGCAACAGGCGTCAACAGCATCGTCAGAATGACAATCGCGGTCAGGAGATTCGCCGTCTGATAGTCCAGCAACTGGCTGCCGACGGCGGCGGTGAACAGAACGAAGGCGAACTCCCCTCCCTGCGGTAGGGTCACGGCGATACGCAGGGCATCGGAGTTCGGCGATCCGGTCACGCGGGAAAGGCTCCAGAGAAATCCCCCCTTGACCAGCATGACGATGGCGACGCCGGCGGCGACGATCTCCCAGTTCTTGCCGACAAGGGAGACATCGAGCGACATGCCGACCGCGACGAAGAAAAGCCCCATGAGCAGGGAGCGGAAGGGTTCGATATCGGCTTCAAGCGTATGGCGGAAGCTGGACTCGGCCAGCAGAACACCGGCCAGGAACGCGCCCAGCGCCATGGACAGTCCCACAGCGTGGACAATGCCCGCGCTGCCCAGCGCAACCAGCAGCGCGGCGGAGAGCATGACCTCCCTGGCACGGCTTGCCGCCAGCAAATGGAAAATCGGAGATATCAGATAGCGCCCCGCCAGAACCACCGCGGCGACTGCGGCCGAAACGGTGAATACCTCGCGGCCGATATCGGCAAGGGTAGCCGGCCCTTCCCCAGCTGCCAGAATGGCAACCATCGCCAGAAGCGGAACAATGGCGATGTCCTGAAGCAACAGGATGCCGAATGCCCGCTGGCCGTAGGCGGAAGACAATTGCCCGCGTTCCTGCAGGATCTGCAAGGCAAAGGCCGTTGAGGACAATGCAAGACCGAACCCGGCGATAAGCGCGGTCGAAAACGGATAGCCGGCATACCGGCCTACGGCGAAGAGCGTCAGACCGGTCAGCAGAACCTGCGCCGTTCCAAGTCCGAAGATATCCCGTTTCATCCGCCAGAGCTTTTGCGGGTCCAGTTCGAGGCCTATCACGAAAAGAAGCAGAACAACGCCAAGTTCGGCGACATGCAGCACGTCTTCGCCCGATCCCAGGAGGCGTAGGCCATGCGGCCCGATCATCGCACCGGCCGCCAGGTAACCGACCACCGAACCGAGCCCAAGGCGCTTGGCAATTGGAACAGCCACAACTGTCGCCGCCAGAAACACTATCGATTCAGCGAAAAACGGAGGTGCACCTTCTGAGGCCATTCTCTCTCCCCGGATCAGCTTTTTGCATGTGGATCGCATCCATGCAGGCAGTTGATCGACTTCGAAATATCAAGGAAATGCCGCCGCTTTCCACCTGGGACGGACCCGGCGCATTTTCGTTCTGCAAAGGATACGCGCTTCGACGTTAATAAATCCAGCTCGGCAGTCAGGAATGCGTCTTCATGTCCCTTAAAGGCAGCTCCTAAGCCCGGACCGGCGGAATCCGGAAGTCAAGCCAGTCCGACCCGATGCAGAAAGCCCTTCAAGCTCTCCGCGGCAGAAAAGACGTGACCTTGAAGTCCTGCCTGTTCCGCGCCTGCCACATTTTCGGGCCTGTCATCCACGAAAACGCTTTCCTCCGGCTTATAGCCGTATCTTTCACAGAGCCGCACATAGACAAGCGGATCTGGTTTCCGGCACTGAAACTCTGCGGAGACATGCGCCTTGTCTCCGAAAATTTCAACCGCTTCGGGTGCACAAACCGGTAAGGCCGCCTTGAGCATCATACCGTTGTTGGTCAGCAGAGCGACATCGGCGTGTTTCTTGATATCGCGCACCATCTCAAGGACACCCGGGCGCGGGCGCATCATCTTTCGGCGGATGTCCACCCAGGTGTCGAAATCGATGGGATAATCCAGCAGCCTGGCGAACTGGGCGAGATAGCCCTCCGCCGTATCCGGAATTCCCGCTTCCGCAGCGTTCTCATGCGGCCCGCCCCAGATCGCGGCATCAATGTCGGCCGCGGCTCTGCCGGTCAGTTGTTCCAGCAAAGCAAGCCGCGTCCGGTGCTCGTAATCGTAGAGCACCTGGTCCATGTCGAATATCGCGAATTTGACGCCCGCCACGATCCCGTCCGCCGTCGTCAGACCGCCGTTCCCCCGACCGTCAGCCCGTTGATGCGCATGGACGGCTGACCGACACCGACCGGCACACCCTGCCCCTGCTTGCCGCAGGTGCCCATACCGGGGTCGAGCTCCATGTCGTTGCCGATCATGGTAACCCGTGTCAGCGCATCGGGCCCGTTGCCGATCAGCATCGCCCCCTTGACCGGAGCTCCGACCTTGCCGTTTTCGACCCTGTAGGCCTCGGTGCAGGAAAAGACGAACTTGCCCGAGGTGATGTCGACCTGTCCGCCGCCGAATGAGACTGCGTAGATGCCGTCCTTGACGGACCGCAGGATTTCCTCGGGGTCCTTGTCGCCGGCCATCATGACAGTGTTGGTCATGCGCGGCATCGGAATATGCGCATAGGACTGGCGGCGGCCGTTTCCGGTCGGCTCCATGCCCATCAGGCGCGCGTTCTGGCGGTCCTGCATGTAACCCTTGAGGATCCCGTCCTCGATCAGCATGGTCCGGCCGGCCGGTGTTCCCTCGTCATCGACGGTCAGGGATCCACGCCGGTCCGGGATAGTGCCGTCATCGACAATGGTGACGCCCGGCGATGCGACGCGCTGGCCCATCAGACCGGCGAAGGCGGAGGTCTTCTTGCGGTTGAAATCGCCTTCCAGACCATGCCCCACCGCCTCATGCAATAGAATGCCGGGCCAGCCGGGGCCGAGAACGACATCGAGGGTGCCGGCAGGTGCCGGAACGGCTTCCAGGTTGACCAGCGCCTGACGCAGCGCCTCATCCACACCGCCCTGCCAGTTTTCCGTGGTGATGAAGCGGCCGAAACCCTCACGGCCGCCACAGCCGAAGGAACCGCTTTCCTGGCGTTCGTCGTTGCCCGCGACAACCGAGATGCTGAGGCGGACCATCGGACGGACATCGCGCACAAGATGGCCGTCAGCGCGCAGGATCTCGACCACCTGCCAGGAACCGGCCAGCGACGCGGACACCTGACGCACCCGCGGGTCCTTCGCCCGCGCATAGGCGTCGATTTCCTGCAGCAGCTTGACCTTATCCTCGAAGCTCGGTCCGCCAAGAGGATTGGCGTCGGTATAAAGCGATTGATTGGTTCTGGACGGAGCCGTGGCGTAGCTGCCCGAGTATCCCTTCTTGACCGCGCTTACGGCCTCGGCGGCCCGTTTCAGGGCTCCCTCGGAAATGTCACCCGCATGAGCATAACCGGCGGCTTCACCGGCCACGGAACGCAGGCCGAACCCCTGGGCCGTATCGTAATTGGCCCCCTTCAGGCGGCCGTTGTCGAACACCAGCCCTTCGCTCTGCCGGTATTCGACAAAAAGCTCACCGTCATCGGCGCCGGAAAGAGCCTCGGCGGTAATCCGCTTGGCCGTTTCCAGGCCCAGGCCGGAACTTTCGATGAGATCGTTGGTGGAAATTGTCATGCGCGCGTCCTGTCTGCCTCCGGCCTGCCTTGGCGTGTTCACGGGTCGATATGCAATCGCTGCGACCCGGTTTCACTCAGCTGCAATAACCGGAGTTGTTATCGCTGGTTTATCCCCAACATAGGGTTTCTGACGCATAAATCATCCGAAAATCTTCGAATTCCACTTGCGAAAATTTATACCTGAATATAAAGCTCATATTAATGTTGCAGTGCAAAATATACGTACCGCGTTTCCTTCGCCGACAATTTCGGCCTGCTGCAAACCATCCCGGAAGGCGCTTTGCCTGCAAGAGGATACAAAAGGGTGCAAGACCATGTCCTCATCAGATGACCTTCCCCAGATTCTGTCTTTTCACGCTCTTGCCGCGACGCGTGGCGACGGGCTGCATCCACTGCTGGCAAAGGTTCTCGCCCGGTCCGGGCCGGTTTCCGGTCCGCCGCCGCCGTCCGAACAGAACGACGCGAATATCGTCCGGCCGCAGTTCGGAGTCACAATGACCGAACGGGCCGCTCCTTCCAGAAAAGACGCAAAGCCACGCTGATCCGGTTCCCGGAGACCGGCGAAGTAAAGACCGGCCTCACCGCCCGGAAGCCGTGAAAGAGCCACGCCGCTTGCCCTGAAACCTTGTTTTGGCTTAGAAGGTGCTGTCGTTAGACTGTCTGGAACCGATCAGATGATGAACCGTTACGAAAACCCGCGCATTCCGAGCGAAGCCCGCGTCCGGTATCTGGACGGCGACTACCAGGTGGAGACACCGGGAACATTCGTGCGCTGCGCCGTGACAGGCACCGCAATTCCGCTGGATGAGCTGAAATACTGGTCCGTCGAGCGTCAGGAAGCCTATGTCGATGCAAAGGCCTCCATTACGCGGTATCTGGAAACGAAGTCCGCTTAACCGCGACACGCTCCGGGAGCCGAGACCTAGGCCTGCTGGTGGAATGTGCGATTGCGCAACGTTTCCTTGATCAGGCCCATCAACCTGTCCTCGTCGTCGATCTCCATTCGCACTTCGAGCACCCGAGCTGACGACGCGATCCAGTGGAACAGTTCGCCTTCCGACGTTTCCAGCCTCACCATATCCTTCGCCGTCGTAACGAGCTGCAGCCCGGCCTCTTCCGCTTCCGTCAGAAGGGCGCGCACATCGGCTTCTGTATAAGGGTGATGGTCGGCAAAGGCGCGGGTCTGTTTCACCTGATAACCAAGCTCTTTCAGCGACGCGAAAAACTTTTGCGGCCGTCCGATCCCCGCGAAAGCGAAGAGTTTGCGTCCCTCGAGCTCTCCGTCAGGCTGCGGCCGCAGATGAGCATGCAGGATCGGCAAGGCCTTGCGCCCGGCAAGATGGGCCGCCTCCTCGGCGGCATCGCCCTCTCCCACCAGCACAAGACAGTCGGTCTTGAGGATCTGCTTGTGTGCCGGGGCGCGCAGCGGACCTGCCGGAAGACAGAAGCCATTGCCGAAGCCGGTGGCGCAATCGACCAGCACGAGGCTGAGATCCTTGGCAAGGGCGGGATTTTGAAACCCGTCATCCATCAACAGCACATCGACCGGTTGCTCTTGCGCAAGAGCCGCGCCCGCCGGGCGGTCGCGGGAAATCACCGTTGGCCCGTAGCGCGCCAGAAGCAGCGCCTCATCCCCGACATCGGCGGCATCGTGAAGGTCCGCGGCCACCAGCAGCGGTCCCTTTTCGCTGCCGCCATAGCCGCGCAAGAGAAACCCGGGCCGATAGCCTTCTTCCCGTAACCTGTAGGCAAGTTCAATCGCGAAAGGGGTTTTTCCGGCGCCGCCAACCACGAAATTGCCGATACAGATGACCGGCAACCCGCTCTTTTCCTTCGCTCTTGCAAGCATCCGGCGACCGGCGACCAGACCGTAGATCCAGCCGACGGGAGCCAGAAACAGCGCCATGGGAGAAAGTCCCGGTTTCCACCAGAAGTCAGGCGCTTTGCTCACGCTCCGCCTCCGGTTCCCGCCTATCGGCGCGATCTTTCAGATAGGGCTGCAGCAAGAACAGGATCTTCTCCTTGGCACCCCTGCCGGCATCGACAAGAGCCCTTGCCAGCCCAGCCTGCCGGCGCGCCTCTTCCGGCCGGTGCAGCAGACCGGCGACAAGATCCGCCAGATCTTCGGGCCGTGCCCCCCGCACAGCCGCCTTGCCTGACCAGAACTCTTTGTAGAGCGCGCGTGCATTGGCCACTTGCGGTCCGGTGACAAGCGCGGACCCGCAAAGCGCCGCTTCCACCGGGTTGTGCCCGCCGGCGTCCGTAAAAGACCCGCCGAGAAATGTCACCGGCGCAAGTTTGTAGAACAGTCCCATCTCGCCAAGTGTATCGCCAAGATAGACCCTTGTGGACGGGTTTATTTTCTCTCCCGTACTGCGGCAGGTGCAGGTCAGGCCATGTGACCCGATCAGTTCCGCGATATCACCGGCACGGGCCGGGTGGCGCGGCACCAGAATCAGCAGCAGTTCGGGAAACTCCGTCAGGAGCTTTTCGCAAGCCCTTAGGACAATCGTATCCTCACCCGGATGGGTCAGCGCCGCCAGCCAGACGGGCCGGCCACCGATCTGCGTGCGAAGCTCGTGAATTTCGGTTTCCGCCACCTCGGGCACATTCGCGTCGAACTTCAGGTTGCCGGGTATTTCCACCCTTTTGCAGCCAAGCCGGCGGAAGCGTTCCGCGTCGGCGGCGCTTTGCGCCAGCACCAGGTCCAGACATTCAAAAATATATCGGGAAGCTCGCGGAAACCTTGACCAGTTTCTGTGAGACCCGTCGGAAAGACGGCCGTTCAGCAATATGAAAGGCACTTGGCGGGTCTTCAATTCGTCGAACTGGCACGGCCAGATCTCCGATTCGACAACCATCGCGAGGTCGGGGGACCAGTGATCGAGAAACCGGGCCAGCGGCCCCGGCGCATCGTAGGGAACAAACTGATGACAAGCGCCTTGCGGAAGCCGTTTTGCAGCAATCTCGGCCGCCGTGACGGTAACAGTCGTCAGCAGCACCCTGTTGCCCGAAGCGCACAAGGTTTCGATCAGCGGCAGGACAGACATGGTCTCACCGACGCTCGCCGCATGGATCCAAATGAGAAATCCGGAGGGGCGCTCGTTTTGCGGCCGGCCGAAACGCTCGCCCTTCCTTTGCACGATCTCCTTGCCGGAGCGACTGCGCCACCAGAAGAGAAGGTGGAACAGGGGCGTCAGGGCCCGGGAAAGACCCCGGTAGGCACTGATGAGCAAGGGGCGCCGCCCGACCTGCATATCTCCCACTCCTTAACCTCCAGCGCTTCAGTTCACACCCTAGGTCCCGGACGTCTCAACCCTGCCGACAAGTTCATAGGCACGTGCGGTGACCGTATTGAGGCTGTCCTCGACGTGTTGGCGGCAGACTTCCAGGTCCTCATCCCCGGCTTCGGCCGGAACCCGGATCAGCTCGCCCACGGCAATACTGCCACGCCCGAAAGGAAGGTTCACGCTCGCCTTGTCCCAGCTGTTGAGTTCGATGCTGCGGCTGGTCGCCACCGCGACAGGCAGGATCGGACAGCCGGAATGTTTCGCCAATTGCACGATGCCGACGCCGGACTTGCGCGCCGGTCCCTTGGGAATATCGGCAGTCATGGCGATCGTATATCCGTCCTTCAGGGCTCTCAGCGCTTCGATGAAACCGCGCATGCCGCCACGCTTCCTGATCTGGCGGGCGTTTCTGCCGCCCGATGCCCGGATCAGGCCGAGCCCGAGCTTGCGAGCCGCAATGGCGTTGACCTCGCCGTCGGCGGATCGCGATATCATCACCTTCGCCGGCCAATCAGCCGGTTTGGCAAAGGGCACCATGAAATGCTGACCGTGCCACATGGCGACGATAACCGGCAGATCCGGTTCCGTCTTGTCGTAGATCCCTGGCGGGTCCAGCACAAAGCGATTGGTGCGTTTGACCAGCTTCAGATAGGCAGCGAGCAAAGTGCCCACACCTGACAAAACCCAGGGATGGCGGCCGAGGCGTTTGATCATTTTTCTTATCGCCCGAAGAAACGGCTGCTCAGTCGTCCGTATCCGGATTGAGCAGGCGATGCATGTGAACAATGAAATAACGCATATGCGCGTTATCGACTGTGGACTGAGCCTTCGACTTCCAGACCTTGTAGGCTTCGGCATAGTT
Organism: Labrenzia sp. OB1; assembly: GCF_001624695.1. Classification (GTDB taxonomy): domain Bacteria; phylum Pseudomonadota; class Alphaproteobacteria; order Rhizobiales; family Stappiaceae; genus Roseibium. The sequence goes on from NZ_JSEP01000002.1 coordinate 342,445, forward strand.
CGGGTAGATGCCGACGACATCAAGGGCGTCCAGATCGCGGAAGGTCAGGCCTTCCGGCGACTCCAGTTCACCGCCGAACACAAGATGCAAAAGCTGCTTCGGGGTGTCTTTGTCACTCATGAATATCCTCGCTGTTCGTCAATCCGCAGCTCATTTGATCAGGATTCCGAGCGCGTCGCGCACAGGCCCGATCAGCACCTGAGGAGCTGCGACCAAAGCCGGGTGACCCGGCTTCGCGCGGTTGTAAATCAGGTGCTGTCCGGACAGGTCGGTCAGATGGCCGCCTGCTTCCTGCACCAAAAGATCGGCCGCCGCAAGGTCCCAGTCACTCGGCCCTCCCCGGGCCGCGCCGACATCGACCCGTCCCGCCGCCACGATTGCAAGGCGGTAGGCGAGCGAGCGCAAGATATCCGCGCCGACAAATCCGGCCGCAATCACGTCCTGATTGGCCACAATCGAATGGGGACCTGTCAAGCTGGCCCCCTGGATGTCGGCCTGTCCGGACACCGACATCCGCTGGCCGTTGAGCCAGGCTCCGCCACCGGTGCTTGCCAGAAACATTTCCTCGCGGAGCGGGCAGAAAACAGCTCCGGCCGTCGGACGGCCATTTTCAACAACGGCAATCGACACCGTCCATTCGTTGCCACCGGCAAGGAAGGCGCGTGTGCCGTCAATCGGGTCGACGATGAACACCCGTTCGCAGTCGAGACGCCGCCGGTCGTCCGCAGTTTCCTCCGACAACCATCCGTAATCCGGACGCGCGGTGCGCAGTTCGTCCGCGAGGAAACTGTCGACGGCAAGGTCCGCTTCCGAGACGGGCGACTTGTTGCCCTTGAACCAGGTTTCAGGATCCCGGCCGAAATAGCTCAGAGCCAGTTCCCCAGCCTGCCGCGCGGCCGTTTCCAGCAGGCGCATGTCCGTCCCGGGAGCGGGATTGCCTTCGTCAGTTTCCGGCAAGAGCCATTCCTTCGATCATGATCGACGGTGTCGCGGTCGAGTAGCGGTTGTCCAGATCGCTGCCCGGCACCAGCCGCCTGAACATGTCGTTGAGATTGCCGGCAATGGTGATCTCGCTGACGGGCTCGACGATTTCGCCTTTTTCAAACCAGAATCCTGCGGCACCGCGGGAATAGTCGCCGGTCAGGCCGTTGACGCCATGGCCGATGAGATCGGTGACCAGCAGTCCCTCCCCGGCTTCGGCCATAAGCTCTTCAAGGCTCTTGTCGCCCGGCATCAGGGTGATGTTGGTTCCGCCCGGAGATGTTCCGCTGCCACCGCGATGGGCTCGGCCGTTGGGCTTCAGACCTAGCTCGCGCGCCGTCGCCCCATCCAGGAACCAGTGCTGCAGCACGCCGTCGCCGATGACGTCAAGGACCTCGGCCTTTGTGCCTTCGCCGTCGAACGGGCGTGTTGCGGCGCCGCGGCGCTTGAACGGATCGTCGACCACCTGAATGCCAGAGGCGAAAATCTGCTCGCCCATCCTGTCCTTCAGAAAACTGGTCTTGCGCGCGATCGAGGCGCCGTTGATCGCCCCTGCCAGATGACCGAGAATGCTGCGGGCCGCGCGCGATTCATAAATGACGTTGGTGGTCCGGGTGGACAGCTTCTGCGGATTGAGCCGCCGCACAGCTCTTTCGCCCGCTCTTCGGCCGATCTCCGCCGGCGATTCCAGATCCTCGAAATAGGTCCGGCTGTCGAAGTCGTAATCGCGCTCCATGGCCGTGCCGTCGCCGGCAACCGCGGTCATGGACATGCCGTAGCGCGATGAGATGTAGGAGCCCTGGAAGCCGTGGCTGGTGGCCAGAACCACACCACCCAGACGCCAGGACGCACCCGCGCCGCCGGATTTGCTGACCCCTGCGACGGCGAGACCGGCAGCTTCGGCTTCCAGCGCGATCTCGCTCAGGTCCTCGGCCGTCATCTCTTTGGTGTCGAGCAGATCCAGTACCGGAAAGTCCTTCACCAGCAGATCCGGATCCGCAAGGCCGGCATAGGGGTCTTCCGGGGCCACCTTCGCCATGGCGACGGCACGTTCGGCAAGGCCTGCCGGATCGTCCAGACGGTTGGCCGAAACTGCGGCGGTGTGTTTGCCGACGAAGACGCGCAGCGTGACGTCGTCGCCTTCCGCACGCTCGGTTTCCTCAACCTTGCCCTCCCTGACGTCCACGCCCAGGGACACCCCCGTGACCGCCACAGCGTCACAGGCATCCGCCCCGGCCTTGCGGGCCGCTTCCACCAGACGCGCAGCCCGTGACTGCAATTCGCTTTGATCAATCAGTTCCGACATCAGGTCCGCCTTTTTGCTCCGGCAGTTATTTACGCTTCGCACCGGCAGCCTGCAACCGCCGGGGCAGGTTCCCAACAGCCTGTGCCATTCCGGCTCCCTTCGAAAGGGATAAATCCGCCTGTCCCCACAGGACAATAACGCGATCCGGTTCTTTAAATTCAGATCGCGCGTCACTTCAACCCATACAAGCCCCCCACTCCTGCAGGAGGCTGCCGCTTGCGCGCCCGTCGTCGGCTTGCCTAGGGCGTAAACTCATAAATGAAGACGAAATGGCATGGGAAATGGCGAAACCCCGCTAGGAAGCGTGAGATGAGCGGGCTTCCTGCCCGGTCAAGCATGCTGACGACACGGGGTGAAGCCATTTCCATGTCCTTCGGATTTGACCGAAGTGGTCCTCCTCTGCGTCGCGAAAGGCTTCAAAATGAACCACATTTCCTGCGCTTTCGCTCCTTGATGAAGACCAATTCGCCTCAAACCATTTCATCTTCATTTATGAGTTTACGCCCTAGTTGAAAACTCATCCATGAGTTGTGTTTACCGCCTTCTGCCACACATGTGAATCAGGCGTTACCTCTCCGCTTACATTCCAGTAACCCTCTTTAAAATCAGACTTTTTTAACCGTGTCTCTTAAGTGCTTCACGACCTTTCTGATCTACATTCTGGCCATCGAGAGACCAAAAGGTCCGGTGGAGAGTCATTTGAGACGTCAAACAGAAAAACAGGAAACGGCAGCAACCGGGGGTGGCGCGCAAGCGATGCCACATCCCGGTTGCCTGCCGGCCCACTTCCAGCAACGACTGGAATCAAGGCCGGGAACCGCTGCTCTTCCTTCAGATATAAGTCTTGATCGCGACAGGGCGATCATCAGGCGCCGGGTTGCCGGCGTTCCGGTTACCGTCGTCGTTCCCACACCCGGTTTCGACGGCGTCATGGTACGGATCGTTCCGGGGGCTGCTCCCGGGGACATCATGGCGGCGCTGATCCTGAAACACCCCGACAGCGCATTGTCGATCACACTTGCGGAAACCGAAACCTCGGACGAACTTGCCGCGCTCTGGAGCCGCTGGGCCCAGACGCTGAATCTGCCGATGCTGGTGTGTGACCTGGGCGGCAAGGTGAAACCAATCGACGCCTACAGCGCCAAATCTTCGGCAAATCCGGCTCCGCGCCGCAAGCTTCGCCTCCTGACAGGTCGCCGCCCGCGCTTTCTCAACAAACGCCTGCCAGGGCGTCCGGCAGAGGTGATGGCTGTCCATGCAGACGAACGCGAAATTATCGCGCGGAACTGACGCGCCAAAGGACTAACAGGCTTATCGCCATGCACGAGGGGCTCCGCAGCGCGGGGCCTTTCTTTGTTTCCCGCGCTCTTACAGCCACCCGATCAGCGCGTCGGTGCAAAACCCTGCGAACAGGATCCAGCCGTAAGTGGTGTTGGAGCGGAAGAGCTTCAGGCACTGGTCACCGTCGTCGATGTCCAGAACGATGACCTGCCAGCCGAGATGGACGACACCGGCCACAATGCCCAGGAACGCGGCCGGGCCTGCGTCGGCGGCGGTGGCGGCCAGCATGAACAGTCCGGTGGCGGCAGCGTAGAGCAGGATCAGGGCCGGTTTGGTGCGCGTGCCGAACAGCCGCGCCGTCGACCTGACACCGACCAGCGCGTCGTCCTCCTTATCCTGATGGGCATAGATGGTGTCGTAGCCGATGGTCCAGCAGATGCCGCCGAGATAAAGCAGGACGGGAGCCCAGCCCAGTGATCCGAACACAGCCGCCCAGCCCATCAGTGCCCCCCAGGAAAACGCGAAGCCAAGAAAAAGCTGCGGCCAGTTGGTGACGCGTTTCATGAACGGGTAGATGGCGACGAGGATCAGCGAGGCGACGCCGAGACCTATTGAGAAGCTGTTGAACTGCAGCAGGACAGCCAGTCCGACCACGGCTTGCAGCAGGAGAAAAAGCCTCGCCTGGTTTTTCGTCACCTGCCCGGCCGGAATCGGCCGGGAGCGGGTGCGCGCGACCTTGGTGTCGATGTCCACGTCGACAATATCATTATAGGTGCAGCCTGCCCCGCGCATCGCCACGGCGCCGACCAGAAAAAGAACGAGATGCCACAGGTTCGGCCAGCCGTTGCCGGCTGCAATCGCGGCAAGGGCCGCGGACCACCAGCACGGCCAGAGCAGCAGCCACCAGCCGATGGGCCGTTCCCAGCGGGCCAGCCGCGCATAGGGGCGCAAGGCCGCCGGAAGACGCGTGTCGACCCAATGCTGCTTCACCGCATCGGCGACCGGCCCTGTGTCCTTGGTTGAAAAAAACATCTTCCTGCCCATCCGAGAGTCGCAGTTCCGGCGGCCCTGCCGGCCGCCGCTTGTATTCATCGGCACTTTTACCTCTAGCAGAGGTGAATTTCGTTCCGCAAAGCGTCATAGTGCCCCTGTCGTGGCCGACAAAATGAGCACGTTGTGAAGCTTTCCGCAATTCTTACCTCTAAATTCGCTGTCATCATCGCAGTCGCGCTGGCGGCCGCCCCGGCTGCAGCCTTCGCACAGAAACCGCCGCCTCCACCGGATGGTAAAGCCCCTCCTTCACGCGGTGTCCAGGGGCAGGATCTGAATGAAAGTACGATCAGGTCTCCGGGGGCGCACAGGATCCTCGGTGAGGTCTGGGTGGACAACTGGTTCAAGCTTTATATCAACGGGATGCCGCTTCTGGAGGACAGCGTCTCCATTCGCACGGAGCGCTCCTTCAATGCGGAACGGTTTGAATTCAGCGCCGATTATCCGATGACAATCGCGTTCGAGTTTCGCGATTTCATGGAAAACAGCACCGGCCTTGAATATATCGGCACCCGCCGTCAGCAGATGGGCGACGGCGGCGCGATCGCCCAGTTCCGTGAGGCCGCTTCCGGCAGGCTTCTGGCTGCGACCGGATCCGACTGGCGCTGCCTGACGGTTCAGTCCGCACCGGCGGACCGGTCGTGTGAGAACGACCGCAAGCCGGATGTCTCCAGTGCCAGTTGCGCGCAAACCGTGACACCGACGCTGGCCGGCTGGATGGCCCCGGATTTTGACGACAGCTCCTGGCCGGCGGCAACCGTACACAGCGCCGGGGACGTCAGTCCCAGGGGCGGCTATGACCGGATCACCTGGGACGGCAACGCCAGACTGATCTGGGGTGGGGACCTGGAAAAGGACAATATCCTTTATTGCCGTGCGACTGTGGACGGGTGATTGCCGCCGGATTTCGCGATCCCCGAATTGCAGCACACCTGTCCGCGTGATAGACCCCCCGGCATCGAATTCGACATGTCGCTGCGGGCAGCAAAACTCAGTGCGGCGTCAACCTGCTTTTGAGACTGGACACTCATGAAACTTCTCCTCATCGGATCCGGTGGCCGCGAACATTCCCTGGCCTGGGCGCTTGCGAAATCCCCAAGACTGACCAAGCTTTATGCCGCACCGGGCAATGCCGGCATCGCCCAGGTGGCCGGGCTCTGCGATCTGGATGTTTCTAACCATCAGGCAGTGATCGACTTTTGCCGGGCAAAGGGGATCGACCTCGTGGTGGTCGGGCCGGAGGCCCCGCTGGTGGCTGGCCTGGTGGACGATCTGGAAGCGGCCGGACTGAAGGCTTTCGGTCCGAGCCGGGCGGCAGCGCAGCTCGAAGGCTCCAAGGCCTTCACCAAAGGCGTCTGTGACGAAGCCGGTATTCCGACTGCGGGCTATGGTCGTTTCGACACGCGCGACGCAGCCCTTGCCTACGTCCGGGAAAAAGGGGCCCCCATCGTCGTCAAGGCCGACGGGCTTGCCGCTGGCAAAGGCGTTGTCGTCGCCATGACCTTGCAGGAAGCCGAGGACGCGGTGACGGCGTGTTTTGAAGGCTCGTTCGGTGAGGCCGGGGCGGAAGTCGTCATTGAGGAATTCCTGCAGGGCGAGGAAGCCAGCTTTTTTGTGCTTTCGGACGGCACTCACGCCCTGCCACTGGCAACCGCACAGGATCACAAGCGCGCCTTCGACGGCGACGAGGGCCCGAACACCGGCGGCATGGGTGCCTATTCGCCGGCCCCGGTCCTGACCGATCCGCTGATCGCGGATGTCATGAGGACGATCATCGAACCGACGATCGAGACGCTGGCCGGACGCGGCACGCCGTTCAAGGGCGTGCTTTACGCGGGCCTGATGATGACCGAGGACGGTCCGAAACTCATCGAATACAACACCCGCTTCGGCGATCCGGAGTGCCAGGTGCTGATGATGCGGCTGAAAAGCGACCTGCTGGACCTGCTCCTTGCCAGCGTCGAGGGGACTCTCGCAACCGCAACGGCGCAATGGCGCGATGACACAGCGGTCACTGTCGTCATGGCGGCCAATGGCTATCCGGGAAGTTACCAAAAGGGCACGGAAATCCGGGGGCTGGACCCGCTCTCCTCGGACCGGCTTGAAGTCTTTCATGCCGGGACGAAGCGGGAAGGCGGCCAGTTGCTTGCCAATGGTGGCCGGGTCCTGAACGTGACGGCGCTCGGATCCAGCGTCCTGGAGGCCCAGAGGGCAGCCTATGACGCGATCTCAAAGATCGACTGGCCGGAAGGCTTCTCCCGATCCGATATCGGCTGGCGGGCGATCGAGCGCGAGAACAACAGCTAGCGCACCTCCGGTACGATGCTTTCATCGGAATGGAAAAAGATCTAGTTTTCCCTTGAAGCTGCGGCGGGGAGAAGGGCTTGAAAAGTAATTTGCCGGATATGTTCCCGGGGTTTGACAGCGTCACCGTGGAGACCGCGAGCGCCCGGCTGTTCTGCCGGATCGGCGGGTCGGGGCCGCCTCTGCTGCTGCTGCACGGCTATCCGCAATCCCATGTCTGCTGGCACAAGATCGCGCCGCGCCTCGCGGATCGCTTTACACTCGTCCTGCCTGACCTTCCCGGTTACGGCAGATCCTCCGTTCCGCCCCTCAGCGATGATCACACGGCCTATTCCAAGCGCACCATGGCCGAGGCCGTCATCGAGATGATGCAGGTGCTCGGCCACAGCCGTTTCTTCCTCGCCGGGCACGACCGCGGCGGACGGGTGGCCTACCGTCTGGCGCTGGATAACCCCGACGCGGTTGAACGGCTTGCGGTGCTCGATATCCTGCCGACATCCGACTACTGGGACAGGATGGACCGGCAATTCGGCCTGAAGATATATCACTGGATGTTTCTGGCGCAGCCTGCCCCCTTTCCCGAGAAACTCATCGCGGCGTCTCCCATACGGTTTCTGGAACATACCCTCGCGAGCTGGACCGGCGACAAGACCCTGACCAGCTTTTCAGAGGATGCGCTCGCCGACAATCGCGCCTGGTTCTGCGATCCCGACCGGATTTCCGCCACTTGCGAGGACTACCGGGCAGGAGCGACGGTCGATTATCAGCACGACAGGGCGGATCTGGACGCAGGCAAACAAATCCAGATGCCCATGCTTGCCCTTTGGGGTGAAAAAGGAATTGCGAACAGCGTCGAAGACCCTCTGGCAATGTGGCGGACATGGTGTCCCGAGGCCAAGGGCACGGCCCTGCCCTGCGGACACTTTCTCCCTGAAGAAGCGCCTGATGAAACTTTTGATGTACTATTGGATTTTTTGCTACCTGATCAAAGTCTTACCTAAAGTTATTTTTGCTACATTTATCTCATGATTTATATTTTTTGTTTTAATTTCCAATATTCATAATTATTTTCAATAATATAGCGCTTCATATTAATCTTCTTTAAGAGACCTGTTCAAAACAATTTAACCATTCGCGCCTATTGAGAAAAATGGCATTGGCTTTTTGCGCCATCCTGCGGCAACCCAGCGGGACATGGTGCAGAAAAGAAGCTGGTCGAACGGTGCGCAGCGCAAGCTGCTCAGGGGCGCGGGTATTTCGAGTGGGCAATCTGGACACAGATGACGGGCAAGGCCTTCGGGGACAAGGGCATCTCCTTCGGGGTGCCGGCGCGCGCCTCGACAAGATTCTTGTCCGGTGGTGCTGCGGCGAGGATATTCAATTCGAAAAACCGCTCAGAACCATCTTTCTGTCGATCTTCGCGCTGACCGTTTCCCTCCTGACCATTCAGAACATTTCCGCCGCCTACTGGAGCATGAACGAACCGCAAAAACAGCTTGTGCGGACCGTCGAAAGACTGCTGATCCGGCAGAAAGCGCTTGGCACGGAAACGCTCGACCAGATCGTCAGCACCATAGGAGCGGACAGCGCTCTGCAGACGGCCATCCGGGAGAAAAACTCTTCCGAAATCAGAAAAATCGCGGCTGGTGTTTTCGCCCGGAAACCGGACGGACTGCACATTGCCGAATTCACGATTTACGGCGCGGATCAAAAGCGCATATTCCGGGCGTTGGAGCCGAACCCCTTCGGCGATCGCCACGGCCCTCACCCTGCCAGTCACAGAATATCCTTTCAGTCCGACCTGATTGCGAACCTGTCCCGCCAGACCAGCGGCATCGAACTCGGTCCGGATGCCGAGCCCGTCGTCAGCGTCTTTCGCTCCTGGACCGCCAACGGCAAGCTGATTGGTTACCTCAAACTCGCCATCGACATCGAGAGCGCGCTTGCCATAACGAGTTCCGCTGTGGATGCGCAAATCGTCAAGATCGCGCAGACAGGGGAAAGCCACGGTCTCAACGGCCACAGTTTCCATTACACGAATATCGGCGGTCCGGTGCCGGGCGGACTCGATATCGCCGCCATCTCCGGCTCCCGCGGATTCGACGGCCTCAACAAGATCCTGTTCCACGAAAACAGGATCTTCGTGTTGCGGGACCTGCCCATTCCGGTGACAGGAACGCAACGTCCCGTCTATCTCGCTCTGGTCAAGGATGTCACCCGCAACGTCTGGGCCTTCGCGCAGGAAACGCTGTTGTCGCTCATGGCCGGCATCGGTCTGGCGCTGGTGTCATGGACTGTCATCCATCGCCTTCTGTCCAGACTGCAATCCTCCGTTCAAACAACGACGTCGCGCCTGGAAGCCGAAGTGCGGGAAAATACAAGGAAGCTGGAACACAGCGCCTTTCAGCTGACGGAAGCCCAGCGGATTGCCGGCGTCGGTAGCTGGGAGAGGAACATTGCGACCAATGAGGTCCTCGGGTCTGAGGAATTCTACCGGATCCTGAATATCCCCAAGGATCTGCCGACAGGTGAAATTCAGGAAACGATCTACTCACGGGTACCTGAGCCGGAATTTCTCTCCATGCAGGCAATAGTCAACAGAGCGGAAGCCATTTGCGGAGAATTCGATTTCAAGCACAGTCTTGTCTGGAAGGACGGCGACTCCCGGTTCTTGCACGTGCGCGGCTACGCTCTGGCCGGTCCGGACGGCAAGGCTGCCAAGGTTATTGGTACGGTTCACGATATTACCGAGCGGCGCCTGGCGGAACGGCGGAACAATCTTCTGGCGAATATCCTGGAGTCCTCGCTGAACGAGATCTTCATCCTGAACCCGCAGACCTTTCTCATCGAATACGCCAACAAATGTGCGCTCAACAACCTCGGCTACGATCTTGCGGACCTCAAATGCCGGCATATCTGGGACATCAATCCGGTTTACGATGCGGAGTCCGTCCGCAAGGATGTGACACCTCTTTTGAACGGCTCCCGGCAAAGTCTCACCGTTGAGAGCCTTCACAAACGCAAAGACGGTTCGGAATATCCGGTCGATCTTCGGGTTCAGTTGCTGAAGGATGACGACAGGGATCTGTTCATCGCCATTGCCAATGACGTGTCGGAGCGCGTGCAACGGGAAAACGAAACCCGCGAGGCAAAGGTCCGCGCCGAACGTCTGGCCTATTTTGATCCGCTGACCAAGCTTTCGAACCGTGCCGGATGTCAGCGCGACGCGAAAGCCCACTTCTCCCGCTCCGACAAACCCGCGTTCCTGGTCCACGTCGACATGGACGGGTTCAAGCGGGTCAACGATACGCTGGGTCATCTTGCCGGTGATCATTGCCTTGAGGAAACCGGGCGCAGATTGCGGCAGGTCTGCCGCGGGCTCGGCACCGCCTATCGTTGGGGCGGAGATGAATTCGTCATTCTGGCGAAGAGCAGCACGTCGGATCCGAATGAACTGTGCGAACGCGCCCGCCGGCTCATGCGGGCGCCGATGGAATTCAGCGGCACGAGATTCTGGCCAACGGTCAGCATGGGCATCGCCCTGTGTCCGGAGGATGGAGACGATTTCGACACGCTGCTGGTGAATGCGGACCTGGCGCTCTACCAGTCGAAGGAAAAGGGCAAGGACCGCTACACCTTCTTCAGATCGGACATGAAAACCGACAGCGAAATCGAAGCAAAGATCGAGCTGGAACTTCACGACGCCGTCAAGAACGATCAGTTCATGCTGGTCTTCCAGCCCCAGGTCAATCTGAGGTCCCAGTCGATTACCGGTGTCGAGGCACTGGTCCGCTGGGAGCACCCCGAACGCGGACTGCTGTCTCCGGCCGAATTTCTCCCGGTTGTCGAAAAGACCAGCCTTGCCCCCCTCCTGGGCAAGATCGTCATCGACACGGCGCTGGCCGCAGCAAAACACTGGATGGATGCGCGCCTCGACTTCGGACGGGTGTCGATCAATATTTCCCCTTCCCACCTGGCTTCCGGCCTGCTCGTGGAGCACTTCAAGGAAGCGATGGCGAAATATGAGATCGGGCCGGAGAGGATTACCGCCGAAGTGCTGGAATCCGTCTTTCTGAGCGACGACCGGTCCGGCCAGCTGGCGGCGCTCGAGGAGCTTTACGACCTCGGCGTTCACATAGAACTGGATGACTTCGGGACCGGTTATGCATCCTTGACCCATGTTGCCGATCTGCCAATAAACGGGCTCAAGATCGACAAGTCGTTTACCAACCAGATGCTTCAGGATTCGAAAAAGGAAGCTGTTGTGAACCAGCTCATCCAGCTCGCACGGTCCCTGAATATCGGGATCGTCTGTGAAGGGGTGGAAACGGAAGCGCAATATGACCGCCTGCGGATGATGGGCGATTTCTCGGTCCAGGGATATCTGGTCGCCAGACCGATGACGTTCGACCGCATGACGGACTGGATGACCGAATCCGCGGACGACCTTTATTACGTTATCTGACGCATCCCGGCCTTCCGCGCGTTGTGTTTGACGCCCGGTTCCTGTACCGGCAATAAGAGATCAGGTCCGGGCTCACGGCTCCTTGCCTGATGCGCCCGAACCCCGGCCCTTACGCACAGAACACCAGCAACCGGAAGCTGACGAGATGTCCATTCCTTCCTCCTCCCCCCGGATCGGCCTCGCCCTCGGTGGCGGCGGCGCCCGGGGGCTTGCCCATATACCGGTGCTAGAAGCGTTTGACGAACTTGGCTTGAAGCCCGCCCAGATCGCCGGCACCTCCATCGGCGCCATCATGGGCGCCGCCTATGCCAGCGGGCTCAGCGGCAGGGAAATCCGGCAGTTGACGCTGGAGATCTTCGCTGACAGCAACAGTGTACTGTCACGCCTGTGGAAGCTCAGGCCCAGACGGTTCGTCGACATGTTCCGCCCCGGCCCCGTTCAATTCGATCCACAGCGTGTGCTGGAAGTTTTCATTTCGGACTATCTGCAGGACCGGTTCGAAGACCTCAAGATCCCGCTACGCCTGCTCGCGACCGACTTCTATGGCTGTCAGGAAGTCGATTTCGAATCGGGTCCGCTGCTGCCTGCCCTGGCTGCATCCATCGCGATTCCCGCGGTTTTCCGGCCGGTCAAGCTGAACGGCCAGATTCTGATCGATGGCGGCGTTGTTAATCCACTGCCGTTTGACGGCTTGCGCACCAATTGCGACATAGTCATTGCTGTCGATGTGGTCGGCGCCCCGGTTCCTCGGACCGACAAGAGCGAAATCAGCATGCTGGATTCCCTGTTCGGGGCTTCGCAGATCCTGATGCAAACGATAACAAGCCAGAAACTCAAGATAGATCAACCGGATATCCTGCTCCGGCCGCCACACGACACCATCCGCGTTCTCGACTTCATGAAAGCGGAGCGCGTTCTCAATTCGGCTGAGCCACTGAAGGAGACAACGAAAGAAAAACTCGAGATACTGATAAAACAACTGAGTCTTGTTACTTAGAGGCAACATTCGTACATCCCACGAGATAAACGATTTTTATTGGACCCCAAGCCCCTTTTAATAAAACTTTAATACAATCAATAAATAATTTTCCTATTCTATTAGGAGAAGGCTATGCAGCCAACGGAATCAGCGGATTTGGACAACTGCCCGGTATCGGACGTTTTGCTGAAACGACTGCTGGACGCCACGGTCAACGCGGTGACGGATGTCGGCAACCAGCTACCGGACAGCCAGCGCGCGGCCTTGGCCGTCTATTGTTACCGGCGCGCTCATTTCCGCAAACTCGGGCTGTCGCTTGCCAAGCTCTGCAGCCGTCACTCGCTGGTGATGGAAGCAGGACATGCCGGCGAGTTGATCCATTTGCAGGCCACGGCTTCCGGTCCGGAAACAGACAGCCGTTTCAGCGATGTCGCAAGAGGAGGCAAGGCCCAGGTCAGCCTCCGCAGCGTATAACGAATATCCGATCAGGGGCTGGTCTTTCCTCCCACCCGCCCCCAACTCAGGCAACCGTCTTCACAGCCTCCCTGTGAAAGCCGGTTGCCTTTTTCTTTGCCCAATTCATTCACATGACCAACCTCTTGCCTGTCCTGGCGGCTTATCGCCTCAAACTTGTGCCATCCTGCCCGCAAAGTTACTTGCCCTCGGGGCTGCGCCCACTACACTTAAAAGCACCTACTGCTTTCGGGATGGTGGACCATGGCTACAGCTGCTCGTGAACGTATTGGACACAACCGGCCTCTGCGACGTCTGACGGAGCCGGCAGCAGCCTTCTTCTTCACGATAATTGCCGGCCTGGCACTGCCGGGACATGCCTATGCCGTCTGCCAGTTGATTGCGGACGCGCCCTACAGAAGCCCGGCACCCGGAGAAGCCCGCGTGTGGCAGGCCGCTCTTGCGGTCGATGAGGTGCAGATCCGGTATATCGGCCATTCCACCTTTGAACTGGAAACGCCACAGGGGGTTCGGATCGCGACGGACTACAACGACAGTATCCGGCCACTTCTGCCGCCGACCGTTGCGACAATGAACGGTGCCCACAGCACGCATTATTCGGTCAATCCCTCTCCAGACATCGAACATCTGCTTTTCGGCTGGAATCCGCAGGGCGGTCCCATCGACCATGACCTGACTGTCCAGGACGTACGCATCCGCAATATCCAGACCAACATTCGCGGTTGGGATGGAGAAAGCCGGCGGCTGGGCAATTCGATTTTCGTTTTCGAGGTGGCGGATCTGTGCATCGCGCATCTTGGGCATCTGCATCACAGGCTGACCCAGGAGGATCTGACGCGGCTCGGACAGATCGACATCGTCTTTGCCGCCATCGACAATTCGTCGACGCTGCGGCTGGAGAGCCTGATGCACGTTCTTGACAGCGTCGGCCCGGCAATGGTGATTCCGATGCATTTTCATTTCGCCGGCGCCCTGCAGAGCTTCATGGGCAGGGCAACGGAAGCTGGATACGAAGTGATCCGGGCCGACACGCCAAAGCTGATCGTGAGCCGGGCCGGCCTTCCTTTGCGCAAGACAGTCTACATCATGATGCCGGGCGGCGCCTGATACATTGCGACTTGATTACGTTGCCGGGCTGTAATCCAGAAAAACAACCTGACTGTCGCCGGCCAGCCGCCGGTCGCGTTCGGTGAAACCTTCGGGGATCTCGATCGCGGCGGACGCACGCTCTTCCAGAACGCAGGTTGCACCCGGCTTCAGCCAGCCACCGGCCGCTGCAGATGCCAGCGCCTTTTCGCCAAGCCCCTTGTCATAGGGAGGATCGGCGAACAGCAGATCGAACGGTTCGATGTTACCGGCGCTGCCGAGGCGGACAGCGTCACGGCGGAAAATCTTCGCGGTGCCGTTCAGGCCGAGATTTTCCATGTTGGCGCGGATCACGCCGCGCGCCTGTGCGCCTTCCTCAATGAAAGTGCAATGACGCGCACCGCGGCTGATCGCCTCGAACCCAAGAGCGCCGGTGCCGGCAAACAGATCCAGAACCCGAATGCCGTCAAGCTCGGCGTCGAGACCGTGGACGAGGATGTTGAAGATCGTTTCGCGCAACCGGTCGCTTGTCGGGCGGGTCGCCTGCGACTTCGGCGCAGCAAGTGCCGCACCCTTGAAACGTCCGGCGACAATTCTCACGAACGGCCCCCACCCCTCGGTCCCCTGCCGCCTTTCGGCGGGCCGCTGCGGGCGCGCTTTTCGGCTTCGCTGCGGCTTTCCTGATGCTTGTCTTCGACCAGGCCCTCGTCACCCCAGATCTTGCGCTGCGGTGCATTGAAGCGTTGTTCGCCAAAGTCCTTGCGGGGTTTGGCGTCCGACGTCATGCGGAAACGGCTGCGCGGCGAGACCTTTTCCTTTTTCGGCCCGGACGGCTTGCGGTTGCCGGGCTTGCGATCCTTTTCCCGGTCAGTGCCGGCAGCGTCCGAGCGCTTCGACTTCGTTGCCTTGTGACGGTCGGTCACGGACTTGCCCTCACGGGCCGTCATCCATTTGCCCTGCCCGCCCTCGCGGCGCTCACCCGACTGCCCTTCGCCGGAGCGGCCGCCTTTCTGACGGGTTCCGGAGGCTTTCTTTTCCGCTTCCGGTTTGGGCGTATGGTAGAGCGGCGCATCGAAATCCGCACCGGCTTCTTCCGCCAGAGTGTCACCAAGCTGGTCGCGCAGGACCCGTCCCCGGATCTCGCGGACATCGCCTTCCGGAAGGTCCATCAACTGGAACGGACCGTAAGACAGGCGGATCAGACGGTTCACCGTCAGGCCGAGATGCTCCAGAACCCGTTTGACTTCCCGGTTCTTGCCTTCGCGCAGGCCCACGGTCATCCAGCTGTTGCCGCCCTGCTCCTTGTCCAGCGTCGCTTCGATGGCGCCGTAGAGAGCCCCTTCAATGGCGA
Organism: Labrenzia sp. OB1; assembly: GCF_001624695.1. Lineage (GTDB taxonomy): Bacteria > Pseudomonadota > Alphaproteobacteria > Rhizobiales > Stappiaceae > Roseibium. The sequence continues at coordinate 357,722 of NZ_JSEP01000002.1, forward strand.
TGCCATCCTTCAATCCGTCCAGATCGGCCTGCGTCACCTTGCCGAAGGCGCGTACCCGGTAGCGCCGCAGCCAGCCGGTCGACGGCAGCTCCAGCACGCGCGCCAACCCGCCGTCGTTGGTCAGCAGCAGCAGACCTTCCGTGTTGATGTCGAGACGGCCGACAGTCAGTACCCGCGGCAGTTCCGCAGGTAGTCTGTCGAAAACCGTGGGCCGACCCTCAGGATCCTTGTTGGTCGTCACGAGACCGCGCGGCTTGTGATAAAGCCATAGGCGCGTGCGCTCCCGCGTCGGCAGCAGTTTCCCGTCCACGACCACCTTGTCGTTCGGGGTCACCGTGATCGCAGGGGTCGTCAGCGCCTTGCCGTTCAGCTCGACCCTGCCGTTCTCGATCCAGGTTTCAGCCTCACGGCGAGAACACAGGCCGGCGCGCGCCATGACCTTGGCGATCCTTTCGCCGCGGTCCGTGGCATCGCTGGAGCCACGGGGGGCGACTACCGGCACCGCTTTCGGCGCATTTTTCGGTGCATCTTTCGGCGCCGGGCGGCGTTTTTCCGATGTGCGCTTGTCGCGCCCCTGACCTTTTGCTGCGGCCGGGCGCCGGGGGGGTGTTTTTCTTGTCGTCATGCGCGCGTCATAGCAGAGCTTGGGCCTTTCGGAAATCGCTTGTTTTCAGCAATGATCGACGTGGAGCGTTTTCCGGCACGGAACATGCAAATTATCCGGGCCAAAATTTCGCAACCGGGGCTGACGGAACACGCAATTCCAACTAGGATGTGAACTCATAAATGAAGATGAACCCGACAGCCTCTTTCAGAACCGAGAGCTCATGACCGGCCCGCAAACCGATGAGCACCAGAGATCCTTCATGGATCTGGCCCTGGGCGAGGCGGAAAAGGCTGCCGCCAGGGGCGAAGTGCCTGTGGGAGCTGTTGTCGTCCAGGGGGAGCGGGTCCTTGCACAGGACGGCAACCGGACGCTTGAACTGAACGATCCGACCGCACATGCGGAGATCCTGGTCCTGCGCGCGGCCTGCGCGGAGCTTGGATCGCAGCGGCTGCAGGACTGTGATCTCTACGTCACGCTTGAACCATGCCCTATGTGCGCGGGCGCAATTTCCTTCGCGCGCATCCGGCGTCTTTATTATGGCGCCGGCGACGAAAAAGGCGGGGCGGTCGATCATGGCACCAGATTTTTCTGTCAACCGACCTGCCATCACGCCCCGGACGTCTATGCCGGCATCGGCGAAACCCGCTCCAGTGTGTTGTTGAAAACATTCTTCAAGGCAAAGCGATAACCCGACAGGCCTTCATGCGGACTTGCGCAAAAATATAACGCAGCGTTAAGTTGATTTGTGACGTAAATACAACACAGCGATTCAAACGACTTGTCCCACGACATTTGTGGCCGACGCGCTATCCAAAACGTCACATACGGGCCATATTTTCTGGCGGGGACTAAGTCCGCTTTCTTTTCGGAGTATCAAATGACACGCATTTCTGTTCTTGGGGCACTCGCCGGTTTCGTGGCGGCGGCCAACCCGGCTCAGGCTGCTGATCTGCCAGTAGCTCCGGAGCCTGTCGATTATGTCCGCATCTGCGATGCCTATGGCGCCCGTTTCTATTACATCCCGGGCACTGAAACCTGCCTGCGCGTCGGTGGCCGCGTTCGCTTCGACACCCGTTTCAGGAACTTCGGCGAAGCTGAAAACTCCTGGGGCGACCGCGATTCCGACGCCATTCAGCTCCGTTCGCGCGGTTACCTCTACCTCGATTCCCGCACTGCAACCGAATACGGCACCCTGCGCACCTTCATCGAGATGTACGGCACAGCCACCAACAACGACAACTCGTCCTTCACGGTGGACAAGGCCTACATCCAGTGGGGCGGTTTGCTGGCCGGCCGGAATGGCTCGAACTTCGACTTCTTCACCGGCTATTCCTACAACGCCCAGATTGAAAGTTATTCCGACCAGAAGGTCAATCAGGCCGCCTATACCCTCGCTTTCGGAAACGGTTTCAACGCAACGGTCGCAATCGAAGACCGCTCCTCGCGCGAGACCGGCATCGGTCTGAACGGCGGCACGCAGAACTATGGCGGCACCCGCATGACGGACTTTGTTGCCGCGGTCGGCGTCACGCAGGGGTGGGGCTCGGCCCAGGTCATGGGCGCACTGCATCAGGTCTACCCGGACGCGACCTATAACGGCGTCACCGGCGGTGACGGAGACGAACTCGGCTGGGCTGTCGGCGGTGGCGTGGAGTTCAAGTTCAGCGGCCTGGCCAACGGTGGCAGCATTGCCGTTCAGGGTGTTTATACGGACGGTGCCAGCGGCTACGGTTCAACCGGCTGGAACAGCCGGATCACGGACGCCGTTTTCACCGGTACGGGAACCGATACCACCAAGACCTGGAACGTCTTCGGCGGCATCAACCTTGGCCTGACCAATACCATCGAGGCCAATCTCGAAGGTGGCTACCACAGTGTGGAAGGTGGCACCGCCGCCTATGACTTCACGCAGTGGGACGCGACAGCCAACGTGGTCTGGGAACCGGTTTCCGGCTTCCTCATGGGCCCGGAACTGCAGTACCGCGACCTTGACTTCAGCCAGTCGTCAGGCCTCGACGATACCTACGAACTCTATGGAACCTTCCGCATCCAGCGGACGTTCTGAGCCTTCGCGATTTCTGAATGCAAGAGCCCCGGACCCAGCGGTCCGGGGCTTTTGAATGACTGGTGCGGCACCGGAGCAGCTGGGCCGGATTACGCAGCCCGATCAACGGTAAGTGCTGTCACTGCATCTGCCGCCAGGTTTCCAGAACGGCGCGCCACAGACCGTTGCCCCACAGATTTCCATGCCCGGCGCCTTCAACGATGAAGATCCGTTTCGGATCCGTGGCCCGTTCGAACACTCGTTTGCCGTGCTCGACGGAGATGAGCCCGTCATCGGTGCCGTGAACGACCAGAACCGGCACCGCAACATTTGCGATACGCTCGCGTGTCGGCATCGGGTCCTTCATCAAAAGGTTCACCGGTAACCAGGGATAACTTTCGTACGCCAGGTCGACGAGCGCCGTATAAGGGGCTTCCAGCACCAGAAGACCCGCCTTGGGGCGCTGTTCTGCGACCGCTGTCGCGACCCCGGTTCCCAGGCTTTCGCCGTGCAGCACGATTGGCGTGCCGGAAGCTGACAGCCGGTCAAAGTGCGCCAGCCCGTCGGACACCAATGCCGCTTCCGAAGGACTTCCGGCGCTGCCGGCATAGCCCCGATAGCTTGGAGCATAAAGCCCGAACCCGCTGTCGAGGATCTGTCTGAAACGCTCCCATCTGGTGGAAACATTTCCGGAATTTCCATGAAAATAGAGTACGGTAGGCGCGCCTTCGCGCGCCGGTTCCGCGCTCCAGACCGTCACCTTCGTCCCATCAGCCATCGCGACGGTTTCAACGGCGACGGATTCCAGCCCTTTTTCTGCAGGCTCGGAAAGTTCGCCAGTGGGCACGAACACAAAGCTGCGCTGATTGAGATACATGTATCCGGCCGCCATGACGTAGGCGATGGCAAAGATGCCCGCCAAACCCGCGAGCCCCCTCAACACACGCCTGCCCGCTTTCCGCTCCGGCTGTTCGGGTCCGCCTGTCAACATTCCGGTCTCCTGATAATGATTGTTCGGCAATCCTGCGGCGCAAACCCCGCAGCCGTTCACCTTGCCGGTTTATTTTCGTCCGAACAGTTTCTCGATATCCGTAAGTTTCAGTTCCACCCAGGTAGGTCGGCCGTGATTGCATTGGCCGGAAAGCGGGGTCGCCTCCATATCCCGCAGCAGCGCGTCCATTTCCTCAGGCCGCATGCGACGGCCGGCGCGCACCGACCCGTGGCAGGCCATGGTGGCGGCAACGTGATCGAGCTTTTCCTTCAGGCCATCGGCCGTGTCCCACTCGGCAAGCTCATCGGCCAGGTTGCGAACCATCCCCTGGATATCCATGTCACCCAGTATCGCGGGTGTCTCCCTGACGGCGATCGCGCCTGGACCGAAAGCTTCCAGGCTCAGCCCGACCTTTTCCAGGTCGTCCGCGCGCTCCGCCAGGCGGGCGGCATCTTCTTCCGGCAACTCGACGATTTCAGGAATAAGAAGGATCTGCCGGGCGACCTCCTTCTTCGCCAGCGCTTCCTTCAGGCGCTCATAGACGAGCCGTTCATGCGCCGCGTGCTGATCGACGATGACAACGCCGTCTCCGGTCTGGGCGATGATATAAGTCTCGTGCACCTGAGCGCGCGCCGCGCCGAGCGGCAGCCCGGTTTTTTCGCTTTCTACCGGAACCTCATGCGCGCGGGCATCCGCCGACGGCACGTCGAAGGCGTCTGCCCCGTCCGGGCCAACGAAGCGTTCCTGAGGCTGTTCGGCAAATCCTGACGCCGGTGCCCCACTTGCATTCACCGGCCGGAAAACCTCCGGGTCCCAGCGCGGCGCGGCGGCGGGTCGGCCATATGCGGCGCCCGAACCGTTTCCCGGCGCATGCGCCCGCAGCGCATCGAGCGCGACGGCGGCATTTGACGTGGACGAGCGATGCCCCGCCTGAACGAGGCTGTGCTTGATGGATCCCACGAGCAGTCCGCGCACAAGTTGGGAATCCCTGAACCGGACATCCGCCTTGGCCGGGTGCACATTCACATCCACCTGGACCGGATCCAGATCCAGGAACAGCACGACCACCGGATGACGGTCCCGCGCCAGAACATCGGCATATGCACCCCGCAGACCTGACAGCAGCAGCTTGTCCTTCACGGGACGACCGTTCACATAAAAGAACTGATGCTGCGCATTTCCACGATGGTGGGTCGGCAGGCCGGCGAAGCCGGTCAGGCGAACGCCTTCCCGCTCTGCATCGATATCCATGGCGTTGTCGACAAAATCCTGCCCGAGGATCTGCGCGATCCGCGCCAGATGCGGCTCGCCGCCCCGCGCCGCCGGCCAGTTGAGTGGCTGTCGGTCGGCGCCGGACAGCGCGAATCCTATCTGTGGATATGCAAGGGCGATACGCTTGACGATTTCGGTGATCGCGGAGGCTTCCGCACGGTCGGATTTCAGGAATTTCAATCTGGCAGGTGTGGCAAAGAACAGGTCCCGAACTTCAACCTGGGTGCCCCTGGTGCGCGCGGCCGGGGTGACCGGCAGCTGTCTGCCGCCCTCCACGGCGATGGCCCAGGCGTGGTCTTCCTCGCGGTGACGGGTCTGGATGGCAAGGCGCGCGACAGATCCGATGGACGGCAAGGCTTCGCCGCGAAAGCCGAGCGAGCGGATGTCGAAAAGATCGTCGTCGGAGATTTTCGAGGTGCAATGGCGCCGGATTGCCAGATTCAGGTCGTCCCGACGCATGCCTTCGCCATCGTCCGCCACCCGCATCAGGGTCTTGCCCCCCGCTGCGGTGACGATTTCGATGTTCGACGCCCCGGCGTCCACAGCGTTCTCGACAAGTTCCTTGATGACGCTGGCGGGACGCTCGATCACCTCGCCGGCGGCGATCTGGTTGATCACCTGTTCGCCAAGTTGCCTGACCTGCATGAAACTCTCTCTACTCGGTTTCGCACTGCGGCATGTTCCTATAAGGTCCGCGCCGAGTTTGCTTCGATTCTTTGCAAAGCTTATCAGACCTTTCGTGATCCGGGTGACCCTCCATGACCGCTTCTGCACCACTTCTGACTGACGGGCTTCGCGCCCTCGCGCCCTCCTACAAGGCCATCTTATGTGATGTCTGGGGTGTTCTGCACAATGGTGTGACGGCCTTCGAGGAAGCCCACAAGGCCCTGAGAGCATACCGGGAGGAAACCGGGGGCAAGGTCGTACTGATCACCAACGCACCACGGCCGGCCAAGCAGGTGGGCGAGATGCTCGCTTCCATGGGCGTTCCGGAGCAGACCTATGACAGCATCATTTCCTCCGGGGACGTGACCAGGGATGTTCTGATTGCACAGGGCCGCAAGACGCTGCTTCATATCGGTCCGAACCGGGACCAGCCGCTTTACCGGGGCCTGGAGGCGACCTTCACCGCCAACGACGACGAGGCCGAGGCAATCAGTTGCACAGGCCTTGCCGACGACGAAACCGAAACGCCCGACGACTACCGCGACCGCCTGCAGAAACTGGCTGATCGCAAACTGCCGATGATCTGCGCCAATCCGGACATTGTCGTCGAGCGCGGCGACCGGCTGGTGTGGTGCGCGGGCGCACTGGCACGGCTTTATGAGGATCTGGGCGGCGAGGTCACTATTCTGGGCAAGCCGCACGCGCCCATCTATCAGGCAGCCATGAAGCGTCTCGAGACACTCGGGGTGGAAAATGTCACCAAGGAGGACGTGCTGGCGATCGGCGACGGCCTGCCGACGGATATTCGCGGCGCGGTGTCCCAGGATATCGATGTCCTGTTCATCACGGCAGGCATCCACGCCTCAGACTTCGGGCCGAGCGACTCTCCGGACGAGACTCTGATCCGCCGCCGCCTGACCGAGGAAGGCCTGCGCGCCCGTGCCGCCCTCCCGCGTCTGCTTTGGTGACCGGACATGAAAAAGGCTGCCTGGGCAGCCTTTAAATCTTGAAAACCTGATTGGGTCGGGACTCAGTCGAAAAGCTTGTCGATGTCGGACTGGGCATCGCCGAGCAGGGCGTCGATGTCGTCCTGGGAAACCCCTTCACCGACATGCTGCGGTCCGTGCAGGATCAGCTCGCGTTTGCGGCGTTCCTCGTCGCTCTCCTCGATAGCGGCTTCCAGGTCTTCCGGAATGCGCAGATGCGAGATGAAGGAAGACACCCGTTCATCGATGAAACGAAGTGTTTCGATAACCTTCGAGATCCGCTGACCGGTGATGTCCTGGAACGTGCAGGCCTCGAAAATGCTGATCATCTTGTTGCTGACCAGCTCCTGGTAGGCTTCGGGATCGCTGGTATCGGCGCCCATGATTTCTTCGGCCGTTTCCATGATCGTGTTGGTCGCGTTTTCAGTCGCCTCGACAATGGCATCCAACTCGCGGCCCGCATCGGGGATCTTGTTGGTTTTCATGTCGTTGGCACGCAATTGGGAGATTTCCTCCTTCATGCTTGTGATTTGCCTGGCAATCGCCGTTAGCTCTTCCGTTACGGCAGGCTGCACCGTCGACAGAAAGTCAAACATCGACCCCGACATCACCTCGGCGAGATGCATGACGTCGGTCAGGGAAACTTCGCCTTCCCGATTCTTGTTTTCCTCCAAGAAATCGATAATGCGCGCAACGTTTTCCTGTTTCATGTTGGCCATGAGGTCCAGCCTTTCCATTTTGAATGTATCCTCCCGACACGCGGAGCTGTTGGCCAGCCTCGCTATTACCTCTCGGAAACACCAAAAACTCACCCGATCCGCCTGCCCGGCGGAACCGTGCTGATCTGGAACATCCGTCCTGCAATGGCGGAGATTTGGCCAGAGGCCGCTCTCCGCCGAGCGCAAGAGACTATTCGGAGAAGACGGCCTCGATCTTGCCCTTCAAAGTCTGCGCATTGAATGGCTTCACGATATAGTTGTTAACGCCTGCCTTTTTGGCGGCGATGACATTTTCCGTTTTGGATTCGGCAGTCACCATGATGAATGGCGTTTTGCTGAGACCACTGTCGGAACGAACCTGCTTGAGCAGTTCGTAACCGGTCATCGGTTCCATGTTCCAGTCCGAAATCACCAGGCCATAACGGCGCTGTTTCATTTTTTCCAAAGCTTCGGTGCCGTCCGCAGCATCGTCGATGTCCTCGAAACCAAGTTGCTTCAAAAGGTTCCGAATAATGCGAATCATCGTTTTGTAGTCATCGACCACGAGGACCGGCATCTGAAGATCAAGGGCCATTGTCTACTCCATAATGTCAATTTGCGCAGACCCAGGCCGTGGCCGGTGTAAACGCGTTATGACTTTTGAAGGAGAGAGACACATTCATTTGTGTCCTCACCTCCCCACACTCAACGCAATGTAATGGCAGCACCTGAAAAGACCGTTAATAACAAGCACTTTTTTCTTCACCCAAAGCACAATTGCCAGAAAACCTTGCGGTGCCTAGCGTTCGCGTTGCTTGTAAATGACTGATCGGGGCGGGAAACGCGATGCTGGAACTACAAAAACTCTGTTTCGAAGATCTGAAAACCGGGATGAGCGAAGAACTGGTTAAACATGTCAGTTCTTCCGATGTTGTGGGCTTCGCGGAAGTATCGGGAGATCGCAACCCGATTCACCTTTCGGAACATTTCGCAGCCAGAACACCCTTCAAGACGCGCATCGCGCACGGACTTTATACCGCAAGCCTGATTTCGGCGGTGCTCGGCACCCGCCTTCCCGGACCGGGCGCGATCTACCTGTCCCAGACGCTGAATTTCAAAGCCCCGGTAAAAATCGGCGACGACGTGAAGGTGGTCGCCACGGTGGAGGAACTGACGAAACGGGGGAACCGTGCCAGGCTGTCCTGCATTTGCAGTGTCGGCGACACGGTGGTGCTTGAGGGAGAAGCGCTTGTGAAAGTACCCAGCCGCGGTACGGAGCCAAACCAGACCGGCTCTTGAAGCCGGGACGGCACGGCCGACCTTGACCTTTGCTTTTCTTGACGGCAGGTTCCACGCCAGCGCGAGCGTGTCACTCACTTCTACGCGTTTGCCCTGCTGATCCCGCCCGGCTTTCGCCCGGCACGTTGCGCGAAGGTGTGCTGCATGAGCCAGTATGACTCCTCCAAATTTCTGGTTGTCGACAATCTGGACAGCTTTCCGGAGGACCTGAAAGGCGGCATCGTCGCAATCGGCAATTTCGATGGCGTGCACCGGGGCCACCGGGCCGTGCTCGACGCAGCTCAGGGCCTCGGGCAAGGGACTCACCATCCGGTCTATGCCATGAGTTTCGAGCCGCATCCGCGGACAGTCTTCAATCCCTCAAAGCCGGTTTTCCGTCTGACACCGCGCGGCCTCAAGATAGAAATGCTGCGCGTGTGCGGTCTGGACGGCGTCCTGATTCTTCCTTTCACAAAGGAATTTGCCGGGATCGAGGCGAATGCCTTTGTCCAGGATATCCTGATCGAAACGCTCGGCATCTCGCATGCGGTGACGGGCTACGATTTTCATTTCGGCCGCGCGCGGCAGGGCACACCGGATTTCCTGCGCACCGCCGGCGCGACCCACGGGTTCGGCGTCACCATCGTCCAGCGCGAGGAGGATGAAGGCGCCGAGATCATTTCCTCAACCCGCATTCGCGACAGTCTCGCACAAGGCGATGTGGCTCAGGCAAACGGCCTTCTGGGGTATCGCTGGTTTTTCGAGGCGCAAGTGCGGCAGGGCGACAAACGCGGCCGGGACCTCGGCTATCCGACAGCCAATCTCGCGCTTGCGGAGGACTGCCCGCTCAAACACGGCATTTACGCGGTCAAAGTCGAGACCGGCGGGCGCTGGCATGACGGCGTCGCCAGCTACGGCCGCCGTCCGACCTTCGACAATGGCGCGGCAGTGTTCGAAGTGCACCTGTTCGATTTTTCCGGCGATCTTTACGGGCAGACGCTCCGGGTCCATCTGGTTTCCTACCTGCGCGGCGAGGAGAAGTTCGACAGTGCGGAAGCGCTGATTGTCCAGATGGATCAGGACAGCGCCGAAGCCCGGGCAGCCCTCGGTTCGCTTCAGCCCCTGTCCGAAATCGACACCAGACTGCTGGGCGTCTCCGCGTGACGCGGCCCGCTTCCTCCGTGCACATGGAACAGAACTCGCTTCTGGCCATTGCTCTCATGAGTTCCGCGATGCTGATCGTTCCGGTGATGGACATCATCGCCAAGTACCTGTCGGCGAGCCTGCCTCCGCTTGAAGTGACTTTCGGCCGGTTTTTCTTCCAGTTTCTGATCTGTCTGGTCCTGGCCACGGCAACCGGGCGGATCACGGGCCTGCGCGGACATCACCCATTCATCAATTATCTGCGCGGCATCTTTCTCGCCGCAGCCTCGTTGTGTTTTTTCACCGCCGTGAAGTTCATGTCCGTTGCCACCGCGATCTCGATCTTCTTCGTCGAACCGATGGTGCTGACCGTCCTCGCGGCGCTGATCCTGAAAGAACAGGTCGGTGTCCGGCGGATCGCCGCCATCCTGGTCGGCCTCGCCGGTGCCATCATCATCCTGCGGCCCAATCTCGCCGAAATAGGACTGGTCAGCCTGCTGCCGGTGGCGACGGCGTTTCTGTTTTCCTTTTATCTGCTGTTGAACCGGCTCTATCCGGTCACCGATGGTCTTCTGACAATTCAGTTCAGCGCCGGCCTGTCCGGCTCATTGTTGCTGGGCGCCGCGCTGTTGATCGCGAACCTGGCCGGATTTGAGGACATGACATTCGTTATGCCATCCGGCAACCAGGCTGGTCTGCTGGCCCTGATCGGACTGATCTCGTTCGCCGCTCACGGGCTGGTCGTTGCCGCATTCCAGCGTGGCAGCGCCAGTCTTCTGGCACCGCTGCAATATATCGAAATCGTCAGCGCCACCCTGTTTGGCTATCTGGTCTTTGCCGATTTTCCGGACGGGCCGACGTGGCTGGGCATCGCCCTCATCGTCGGCAGCGGGCTATACATCACCTACAGGGAGCGGAAACTGAAGTCCGCCGTGGCGGGCTGAAGCCGATCCGGAGCCGCTCCGATCCGGCGCACAAAGCCGTTTTGCGCTCCGCTAACATCTTTATTCGCGGTCAAAGTGCTGCTATGTCCCATGCCATGCAGAAAAAAGCTCTCATAGTCACCGCACCAAGGGTGACCGCGATCTCGCGAATTACCTGCCCGGCCTTCGGCTGACGCGGCCTGCGCGGCGCCAGGGACCGGGACCCTCCAGTTTCACGATGCCGCCTGTCTACAGGCCGGCACTTATCCGCAGACAGTTCACGGGCAGTACGCCCGGACGACCGGATCGAATTGACGATGACCGAAACAGAAAAACGCGACTATTCACAAACGCTCAACCTGCCGCAGACCGAGTTTCCCATGCGGGCAGGCCTTCCCAAGAAGGAGCCGGAAATCCTGGCCCGCTGGAAAAAGCAGGAAATCTACAAAAAACTGCGCGAGCAGGGTAAGGGCCGCGACAAGTTCATCCTGCACGATGGCCCTCCCTATGCCAACGGCAACATCCATATCGGCCACGCTCTCAACAAAACGCTGAAGGACATCGTGACGCGGTCCATGCAGATGATGGGCTATGAGAGCAACTATGTTCCTGGCTGGGACTGCCACGGCCTGCCGATCGAATGGAAGATCGAGGAACAATACCGCGCCAAGGGCAAGAACAAGGACGAAGTTCCGATCAACGAATTCCGCAAGGAATGCCGTGAATTCGCCGAGCATTGGGTCGATGTCCAGCGCAAGGAGTTCAAGCGGCTCGGCATCGAGGGCGATTGGGACAATCCCTACCTGACAATGCGCTTCGAGAGCGAAGCCGTCATCGCGCGCGAATTGATGAAGTTCGCCATGTCGGGTCAGCTTTATCGCGGCTCCAAGCCGGTCATGTGGTCGGTCGTCGAGAAGACCGCTCTGGCGGAAGCGGAGATCGAATATCAGGACTACAGGTCCGACATGATCTGGGTGAAATTTCCGGTGATGACGGCGGGTGGCAGCGACGACGCGGCCGTCGAGGAGCTTCTGGAAGCCGCCGTGGTCATCTGGACGACCACCCCGTGGACCATCCCCGGCAACCGCGCCATCAGCTATTCCTCGCGCATCGACTACAGCCTCTACGAGGTGACACAGGAAGGCCTGCCGGACGACAACTGGGTCCAGCAGGGCGACAAGCTGATCCTGGCCGACGCGCTTGCCGACGATGTCTTCAAGAACGCGCGGATCACCGACTTCAACCGCTTGCGCGCCGTCACATCGGATGAGCTGGCGGCCCTGACCTGTGCCCACCCTCTCGCAGCCCTGGACCTTGGCGGCTACGCGTTCGACGTTCCGCTTTTGGACGGCGATCATGTGACGGACGATGCCGGTACGGGCTTCGTGCACACGGCACCTGGCCACGGCACGGACGACTTTGAAATCTGGATGGACAACCGCGCCGCGCTGGATGCACGCGGCATCAACACGGCAATCCCGTTCACGGTTGCCGACGACGGGTTCTATACGAAGGACGCGCCGGGCTTCGAGGGCTTTGAAGTCATCACCCACAAGGGCGAGAAGGGCAAGGCCAACAAGGCGGTCATCGAGAAGCTGAAAGAAAGCGGCACGCTGATCGGCCTCGGCCGTCTCAACCATTCCTATCCGCATTCCTGGCGTTCGAAGAAACCGGTGATCTTCCGCAATACGCCACAGTGGTTCGTCCATATGGACAAGGCGTTGAGCACGGAAAGCGACACGCTGCGGACCCGCGCGTTGACAGCCATCGACGAGACGCGTTTCGTTCCGGGCAGCGGCCAGAAACGCCTGCACTCGATGATCGAGAACCGTCCGGACTGGGTGCTGTCGCGCCAGCGCGCCTGGGGCGTGCCGATCACGGTCTTCATCCACAAGGAAAACGGCGACATCCTGAAGGATGAAACAGTCAACGCCCGCGTGCACGATGCGATCGTCAGCGAAGGGGCGGATGCCTGGTTCGCCGACGGTGCGAAGGAACGTTTCCTTGGCAGCGACTATTCAGGCGCGGACTGGGTCATGGTTACCGACATTCTGGATGTCTGGTTCGATTCCGGCTCGACCCACGCATTTGTGCTGGAGCAGCGCGAAGACCTTGCCCCCAAGCGCAAGCCCGAGGGCGGCAACGACTACGTGCTTTACCTGGAAGGTTCCGACCAGCACCGCGGCTGGTTCCACTCGTCGCTGCTTGAAAGCTGCGGCACCAGAGGTCATGCACCCTATGATGCTGTTCTGACCCACGGTTTCACCATGGCCGAAGACGGACGCAAGATGTCCAAGTCTCTCGGCAACCAGGTGTTCCCGCAGGACATCATCAAGCAATATGGCGCCGATATCCTGCGCCTGTGGGTGGCTTCGACCGATTACTGGGAAGACCAGCGCCTCGGTCAGGAGATCATCAAGACCAACGTCGACAGCTACCGCAAGCTACGCAACACGCTTCGCTGGATGCTCGGCTCCCTCGCGCATGCGTCCGGGGAAGAAGTTGCCTACAGCAATATGCCCGAACTGGAACGGCTGATGCTGCACCGGCTGGTGGAGCTCGACGCGATGGTCCGCGAAGCTTACCGGGAATTCGACTACAAGAAGATCTTCCATCAGCTCTTCAGCTTCATGACGCTGGAACTGTCGGCGTTCTATTTCGATATCCGCAAGGACGCACTTTACTGCGACCCGGCCTCTTCCGTGCGCAGAAAGGCCTCGCTATTCGTGATCGGCAAGATATTCGACTGCCTGGTCACCTGGCTCGCGCCGATGCTGCCGTTCACCATGGACGAGACCTGGACCTCCCGGTACGGGGAAGACAGCTGCGTCCATCTGGAACAGTTCCCCGCCGTACCGGCGCAGTGGAGCGACGATGCGCTTTCGGCCCGATGGGCGAAGATCAAGATCGTCCGCCGGGTCGTCACCGGAGCGCTGGAAATCGAACGCCGGGAAAAACGGATTGGTTCGTCGCTTGAAGCCCACCCGGTCGTGCATGTCACGGACCCGGAGCTGATGGCCGCACTGGAAGGCAGGGATATGGCGGATATCGCCATCACCAGCCAATTGACGCTTTCCGCCGATCCCGCTCCCGAAGGCGCTTTCACGCTGGACGACACCAAGGGTGTTGCCGTCGTGCCCGGTCTGGCGGAAGGACGCAAATGCGCCCGGTCGTGGAAGATCCTGCCGGAGGTCGGATCGGATCCGGACTATCCGGATGTGACCCGGCGCGATGCGGGAGCGCTGCGGGAGTGGGACGCGGCGCACGCCACAGCATGATGCGGCAAACCAGCGGACGGGCATGACCGAACCTCACGAGAGATCTGAAAATCAGCTGAAGCAGCCCCTCTTCTGGGGCCGCTTCAGCCGGTTCGTTTTGCTGGTCGCGCTGGCCGGGCTCGTTCTGGATCAGGCAACGAAGCTGTGGCTTGTCTACGGGTTCGGCCTCGCGGATGCAGGTCCGGTGCGGCTTTTGCCTGTCCTCGACATCGTTCTGGTCTGGAACAGGGGGATCTCCTACGGCCTGTTTCAGCAACACAGCGATCTGGGGCGCTGGCTGCTCGCCGGTCTGACCATGATTGTCACGGTAGGGCTGTGGATCTGGTCCACACGCTGCCAGACCAGACTGGTGGCTCTCTGCCTGGCGCTGATTATCGGCGGAGCCTTCGGCAACGGTATCGACCGGATGGCATTCGGCGCGGTCGTCGACTTTGTGCATTTCCACGCCGGCAGCTTTTCCTGGTATGTGTTCAACCTTGCCGATGTGTGGATCGTTGCGGGGGTCGCCGGTCTCCTGTATGACAGTTTCCGGAATGGTCCTAATTCAGCCGCAAAATAGCGGTTTATGGCAGGATTAACGGATTGCGGGCAGGACGCTGCCGGTATGTGATCGAAAAATCGGGGAGTCTGCCGTGCTGCGGACGAGTTTTGCTTTGGTGAAGAAATCTGCGGTACTGGCGATGCTCGCCGGACTGGCCGCCTGTCAGGCCGCGGACGGAACAAGCCAGGCACCGGATATTGCCCTTGTCAATTCGGTGATGAAGGGGCTCGGTGCTGTCGACCCGAATGAAAAGCCGATCGACTACAAGCCGCGCGCGCCCCTGGCACTACCCTCCGAGACCGCCACACTCCCGGAACCGGAGACAAATGTCGCCGGCGTCAATTCCGCCGACTGGCCGAAGCAGCGCGAAAACGCGCAGCTTAACGAGATCCAGGAAGTGTTCGCCAGTTCGGGCAAGTCGGGCAGCATGAACAGCGCCCCCCTGACGCCCGCGCAGATGCGCGGCTTCAAGATCACAGGCGTCACCGGCCAGCCGCGCGATGTGGAGGCTGATCGCCGCGACAGCGACATCACGGAAGGCAGCAAGCTGACACGTGCCGAACAACGCGCGGAGTGGGAACGCCTGCAGCAGTTGAAAGCACAACAGGCCGGGGTCGACCAGAACGGGCTTGCGTCCCGCCAATTCCTGACCGAACCGCCGACAGGCTACAGCACCCCTTCGCCGGATGCTCCGATGCCCGAAGTGGTCAAGAAGAACAAGCGGGCTGGCAATCGCGATATCTACGATGCCACGCCGCTCGACCCGCGGTGCCTGGAAGGCGAGACCAAATACTGCAACTGACGCTCCGGCCCTGCATGACGAAATTGTAATGAGACCTTCGGGCGCTGCTTCCTATATGGAAGATGGAGCCCGGAGGTTTTTTGCATTTGGCCCAGTCAGGCCAGCTTCCGCGTCAAGACAGGGAATTCGGGTCCACCGATTTCGTGGACACATGACTATTCACATAAAGACCCAAAACGGGAGTTGCACGTGAACCTGCCCATCAAGAAGAACCGCCCGTCCCTGCGCTATCGGCTGAAACAATCCGCCGGTCTGCTGTTGCTGCCGGCGCTGGTGTTCGGGGCTGTGTCCCTTCTGCCCGCTGACACAGTGCGCGCCCAGACCGTTTCGGCCGGCGACATGGTGATTGCCCCCAATCTGGAGAGCTTCACCCTGGACAACGGACTTCAAGTCGTTGTCATTCCCGACCGGCGGGCCCCGGTGGTGACCCATATGATCTGGTACAAGGTCGGGTCCGCCGACGAGCCGGAAGGTCAGTCCGGCGTCGCACATTTCCTGGAACACCTGATGTTCAAGGGAACAACGAAACATCCGAACGGTGAATTTTCACAAATCGTCTCCGAACGCGGCGGCCAGGAAAACGCCTTCACCAGCTCGGACTACACGGCCTATTTCCAGCGGGTCGCGAAGCAGCACCTGCCACTGATGATGGAACTGGAAGCCGACCGGATGGAGAATCTGGTGCTCAGCGACGCGGTCGTTTCGCCCGAGCGCGACGTGGTCCTCGAGGAGCGGCGCATGCGGGTCGACAGCAACCCTGGTTCGCGGTTGCGCGAGGCCCTGAACGCCATCACCTTCGTCAACCACCCCTACGGGTCCCCGGTGATCGGCTGGCAAAGCGAGATCGAAGCCTTGAACAAGGACGCGGCGATTGCGTTCTATGACCGCTTCTACACGCCCAACAATGCGGTTGTGGTGATAGCCGGCGATGTCAACATAGAGGATGTGCGCAAGCTGGCCGAAGACACCTACGGCAAGGTCGCCAGGCGGGCGGAACCAGGGGCGCGTGTGCGTCCTGCCGAACCGCCGCTTTCCGGTGAACGGCGTATCACGGTTTCCGATGCACGGGTGCGGCAGGAGTCCATTTCGGAAGCCTGGGTCGTGCCGAGCCGCAACACCGGGGCCGGCCATCTGCCGGAAGCGCTCGATGTGCTTGCCTACATTCTTGGAGAAGGGCCTTCGAGCCGTTTGTACAAGTCCCTCGTGCTGGAGCAGGAAGCAGCCATCAACGCCGGTGCATACTACCAGAGCAACGCCTTGGATGACGGCCGGTTCGGGGTTTATGCCACCCCCCGGCCGGGTCACACGCTGGAAGAACTGGAACAGCTCATTGCCACTGAACTTCAGCGGCTTCTGGAAACAGGTGTGAGCGAAGAAGAAGTCGAGCGGGCCAAGAACAGCATGATCGCAAGCGCGATCTATGCGCAGGACAGCCAGTCGGGGCTCGCCCGTCTTTTCGGTGGCGCTCTGGCAACGGGCCAGATGATCGAAGACGTTCAGAGCTGGCCGTCTCAGGTGAAGGCCGTGACGCCGCAGGATGTGCTCGATGCCGCCCGCGCCCATCTGACGGCGCTGCCGGTTGTCGGAGAACTGCGCATGGCGCCGGAAGAACCTGCGGCCGCCTTGAACGAAACCACTCCCCTCAAAGACAAGTCCTGATCCATGACCAAGACATCCCAATTCCGGCAATCCAATACTGACCCGGTTTTTTCTCGTCTCGCCATTTCCACCCTGATCATAGCCCTGTTTGTCACATTCGGTCTGACCAAGGCCGCAGGTGCCGTCGAGATCCAGAAGGTGACCAGCGAAAAGGGAATTGAAGCCTGGCTGGTGGAAGACCATACGGTGCCCATCATCGCGCTGAACTTTTCCTTTGAAGGCGGATCCGCCCAGGACCCCGAAGGCAAGGAAGGCCTGACCCGGCTGCTCGCCGCCACCATGGATGAGGGTGCCGGAGATCTGGAGTCAGAGGCATTTCAGACGCGGATGGAGGAACTGGCGATCAGCATCAGTTTCAGCACCGGCAAAGACAGGTTTTACGGCAGTCTGCGGACACTCACTCCGACGCTGGATGAGGCCACTGGGCTTCTTGCAATGGCGGTCAACGAGCCCCGGTTCGATGCCGAAGCGGTCGAGCGGATGCAAACCCAGCTGTCGGCCCGGGCCAGACGCAACGAGAGCGATCCGGATTCGATCGCCGGCCGCTCGCTTGCCGTGTCGATGTTCGCCAGCCACCCTTATGCCCGGTCAACCCTCGGCACGGACGAAACGATCAACGGCCTCAGCCCGGCTGACCTGTCCGCCCATCACGCCAGGCTCATAGCCCGAAACGGGCTGACCATCGGTGTGGTCGGCGCAATCGACGCGCAGAGACTGAAATCGCTTCTCGACGAGGTTTTCGCGCCGCTTGCCGAAACGGGCGAACTGGTCGCGGTGTCCGACCTGGAGCCGGAGTTCGGCAAACAGATCCACCAGGAGCTGCCGGTTCCGCAGACCACGATCCTCGTGGGACTGCCGGGCCTCAAGCGGGACGATCCGGACTATCAGGCCGCCTATGTGATGAACCACATTCTCGGTGCCGGCACCTTCACCTCGTGGATGTATCAGGAAGTGCGTGAAAAACGCGGCCTATCCTACGGCGCCAGCACGTCGCTCTCGCCCTACCGCCATGCGGGCCTTCTGATCGGATCCGCGGCCACCAAGGCCGACCGCGCCGGCGAGACTGTCGATGTGATGCTGGATCAGTTCCGGCGCATGGCCTCGGACGGCCCTAGCGAAGAAGAACTCAACTCCGCGAAACAGTTCATCACCGGATCCTATCCGCTGCGCTTCGACAGCTCGGGCAAGATCGCCCGTCAGCTGGTCGCTCTGCAGAACGCAGATCTCGGCATCGACTATTTCGACCGCCGGAACAGCGAAATCGAAGCGGTCACGCTGGAAGACGTCCAGCGTGTCGCAAAACGTCTGCTGGCGGAAAAGCAACCGACCATTGTGACGGTCGGCCCCAAGCAGAGCTGAGATATACTCAAAGAGCGTTGGCGGCGGGCCCTGCCTGCCGCTCGCACCTCTTCGCGTGTCATTGCCTGCATCATATCGCCGGAAGCTGCAGCAGCGCTGTGAAGCCTCGCAAGCGTCAGGGATCGAGCCTGTTGTGACAGGCACTCAGCTTATTTCGCTGCCCGCCGCCCAGAATGTCAAAGGAATGGATTGTGCCATCGGCATGCTGAACGGCTGATCAGCCTGCAGCCGATCTCCGCGGTCCAGGTGCGGGGGTTCCCTGAAGGACCTCCGCCTTGACCGGACGAGGCGGCGAGAAGAGGTTGCCCTGGGCAAGCTTCACATCATAGTCGAGCAGCTCCAGGACCTGGGACTCGGTTTCCACATGGTCGGTGATCAGCTCCATGCCATAGCGGTGCAGAAGATCGCCGAAATCGGAAGGATGGATATGGCCGTGTTTGGCTTCCCGCCGTCCGATCAGATAATCCGCATGCAGTTTGCCGTATTTGAACCCGCGTCCCGCCAGCGAATTGAAGTCCATCTTCATGTCGGAGATCTGATCGATGGAGAAACGGAAGCCGGCTTCATAAAGCGCGCTCAGGCTTTCCAGTTCCATCGCCCCCATATCCGCGACATCGGTCTGGGAGAACTCAAAAACGAGCGCGTCGGCAAAGTTGCGGTTCGCCTTGACGAATTCCAGGAAGCCCGGGAAGAAGGTCTCATCGACCAGGGACTGCGAAGAGATATTGCAGAAAAGGACCGCGTTGCGATTGCGTGAGGTCAGCCGGCGGATAACCTGGATCGAACGGAACAGCAGAAGATTGTCGATGCGTGCGATCTGACCGGATTGAACAGCCGCAGGCATGAACCTGGAGGCTTCAATGAGATTTCCGGCGGAATCGCGAAGGCGGGTGTAGGCCTCGTAGTATTTCACCTGGCGCTGCGGCAGGGAAACAATGGGCTGCAAATGCAGTTCGACGCGGTTGGCATTCAGCGCCGAGGCGACCAGTTCCCGCATCGCCATATCCGGGCCTGGCCGGTTCGGCTGCATCACGGCACGGTCCCCGGTCGGCCGGGCCGGTTCATTCATGTCGCCAACGTGGACATCCGGCGCACGCACCGCGTCCTCGGACTGTCTGGGCGCATGGACGCCGTAGCGGCGATCCAATTCGGCCATATCACTATGCCCGGCAGGTCCGCCGTTGTCGGAAGGCGGGAACTGACCGTAGTCCGGCTGCGGCTCGCTCCTATGATCCGGCGCCGGATAAGGTCCTGCCGGATACCCCTGCGCCGGCACCTGATGCTGGTGCCCCTGGGGAGGGAGGCCCTGGTGCGGCAAACCCTGGGGTTGCTGCCCCTGGGGATAGCCCGGCAGGCTGGGCATCCTCGGCGGCGGCATGAGTGCCTGCTGGTCTTCCACCTTGGTTTCCAGATCGGACATGGCTTCGGCCATCTGTTTCACCAGGGTGCCCAGAACTTCCACTTCGGCGAACAGCGGATCAATTTCAGCACGGGTGCGGCGGGGAACGGCATGTTCCATCCCGGTCAGCCGGCCTTCCAGGTTGCCGACATCCTCATCGAGGTCGGCCATCCGGTCTTCCAGACGGTCAACCGCCTCGCCGACGGCGCTGCGGTCGCGCGCCCGGCCGATCAGGAGATGAACGAGGATCATGGTGCACATGAGGGCGAGCGACAGGGAGACGGCCTCACCAAACGGACGGCCAAACTGGAAGACCAGAACCGTTGCCGATGACAGCGCAATAACCGCCATGCAGATTGCTACGAATATGGTCCCTGTGCGGCCCATGGAGCGTGACTATTCCAACTCGAATCAAAAGTTACCGGTTAATCATGCCTTAAGAAGCGGCGGCCTCCCAATCCGCAAGCCGCTTTACAGTGTAGAATCCGTGACTTGTCCCCTACTATGCTCGGTCAAATACGCATTTTCGGCAATTCAAGTGCCGTTGCTGCCGCCGACGATGTTTCAGATCTCCTTGCGCAACAAAGCCTTTGTCCGGTAATTCCCAGCCTTTTCAGCTTTGCATTCGACAATGGCTCCGATAAACTTACGTAGGGGAAGATTCTCTCTCGACGCAATGAATATGAAGGGGAGGACCGGTATGGAGAATGCCGGCCGAGGTATTCGCAGACGTTTGTCACCGGATGCTGCCGGGACGAAACCACGAGTGCTGGACCTCGACGAATTTTTGTGCCGGCAGTTCGGCAATGGTTGAGACGCATCACGGCTCTTTAGCAGCGCAATCCGAAAGCACCTCCCTTTCCGACCAACAGATCCGAAGAGCCCTTGCCAGGACGCTGAAAAGCCCGGAATTCCATTCAGCGCCACAGCTTTGCGCCTTTCTCAGGTTTGTGGGGACCGCCACACTCAAACATGGCCGCGACAGTCTGAAAGGTTATACCATCGCCGTTGAAGCGCTCGGCCGCCCGGAAGAGTTCAACCCGGTGACAGATCCGATCGTGCGCGTGGAAGCTGCCCGGCTGCGCCGGAGGCTGGAAAAATATTATGCAGGATCCGGATCGGAGGACCCTGTCCGCATCGTTATCCCCAAAGGTAGTTATGCGCCCGAATTTCGTCCGGCAGAGTGCCCCGAACGACAGAAATCCTTCTCCGTGCCACAAGAATCTGCCCCAGCGCTTTCCATCTCCCATCCCCCCTCCGGGGAACCCGGCAGGAAGGAAGCCGTGCAGGCGCGGCGCTATTCCCTGGCTTTTGTCGCGGCCGCCATGGCGGCGTCCGGCACTGTCTTCCTGCTCATCGGCTATCTGGCCGGTTCGATGCAATAGCACCCTCAACAAACAAGAACAGCGATCCTCTCTCAAACCGAGAGCCTCCCGAACTGGCGGGTGGGGGCAAGATCCACATTCGTCGGCAAAATTCGCCGGTTTAGCGCTTTCTCCTTGGTCAAAGTGCAAAATGCGCGAACTGACAACGCTTTGTTTACCCTGTTCGGAGAATTATCAGATTGACGAATCTTTCGATTTCCGAATGACCGGTCGAGCGATGGGAGTTACCCAGCAATGGGGAGTAATGAAGGCAATGCCCTGCCTGTGATTGTACGCATATTGGATGCATCGGCTTCTGAAGCCGCCCGCACGTCCGCAGTGTGCGCGAAACTGCCTCACTCCTGCTCGGACCCAATTCTTTATACGGAATCAGCCTCCTGTCTTCAGGACCTCGCGGACAAATCCACCGACATACTCGTGATCGATCTGGAAACCATCGGCGGAGACGAAGCGCTGGAAGCCTACGCCGTGCGGTGCCCGAAGGCGGTTATCCTGGCGGTCTCTTCAAGAGGATCTGTCTCGCGGGCCGTCAGCGCCATGCGGTCCGGAGCACATGACTTCCTGACCAAACCGTTCTCGCTGGACGCACTTGCCTCGAAA
The DNA here is from genome assembly GCF_001624695.1 of Labrenzia sp. OB1. GTDB lineage: Bacteria > Pseudomonadota > Alphaproteobacteria > Rhizobiales > Stappiaceae > Roseibium. Next base: position 379,353 of record NZ_JSEP01000002.1, read on the forward strand.
ATCACCTTCCAGCTCGAGCAGCGCCGCCCCGTTCAGGCGCCCGTAGCGCCGGCTCAATCAGAACCGCAGGAAATCCGTCCTGCTTACATCAGTCCCGATCTGCTCTCACTGAGCAATCCTGAGGAACCGACACGCGACGCAATGAACCGGCTTATCGGTCACTCGGCGCAAATGCGCGACATTCACGACCAGATCAAACGCATGGCGCCATCGCAGGCGCCGGTTTTCATCACCGGTGAATCCGGTACAGGCAAGGAGTTGTGCGCCAAAGCGGTTCACGACCTGTCGGACCGCCGGCCGAGCCGTTTCGTCACGCTGAATTGCGCCGCCATTCCCCGGGATCTCATTGAAAGCGAAATCTTCGGCTATGTCCGGGGCGCCTTTACCGGCGCGGTGGACAACCGGGCCGGCGCCGCGGAACAGGCGGACGGCGGAACGCTGTTTCTGGATGAAATCGGCGAGATGGACCTGTTGCTTCAGAGCAAGCTGCTGCGCTTCCTGCAGACCGGCACGTTCCAGCGTCTTGGAGACACCCAGTCACGCAAGGTGGATGCACGCATCATCTGCGCGACCAACCGCAATCCGGTCGCCGAAATATCGGCCGGGCGGTTCCGGGAGGATCTCTACTACCGGCTTCATGTGCTGCCCATCCACCTGCCGCCGCTGCGGGAACGCCGCGACGACATTCTTCCCTTAGCGGAAACGTTCCTGGAGCGGTATTCGACAGAAGAACGCCGCGGTTTCAGGGGCTTTGACGCAGATGCGGAGGCGCGGATCGTTTCTTATGCATGGCCGGGCAATGTGCGCCAGCTTGAAAACACCATCCGGCAGATGGTGGTCATGAATGACGGCGCCGCCATAACCTTCGAAATGCTGCCGATGGTCATCCGTGACCAAAGCAGCCGTCCGAACGCAATCATTGATCTGTCCCGTGAGCGCTCCCGTGTTGCAGCTCCGAGCCGGGCTTTCGGGTCGATCGAACCGCTCTGGGCCCAGGAGAGGCGGATCATCGAGGATGCGCTTGACGCCTTCGACGGCAATATCGCCATGGCAGCCGCCGCACTGGAAATCAGCCCGTCCACAATCTACCGCAAGCGGCAGTCCTGGACGGAACGCAGTCTTGTGCCGCTGATGTCCTGATTCCCCTACCACACCACAATGACCACCTGTGTGACGCTTTCACGGGTAAATTTCCGCAAGCTGGACGCGACGGCGTTTACCGCATCGCACGCTATTCCTTGTCATATGTGTGATTTCTGTCTATATCGGCAAAATCGCTAAGAAAAGACAAGACTTAATGGCGTGCGGGGAACGATGACATTGTTGGCTGGAAGACTTGCATCTCGGTGGATCACATCCGCCGGCTTCATTATGGTCGCAATATTGACGGGCATATTGTCCGCGCAGGCCCAATCTGACACCGGCTCCGCTCTGTCTCCAGCATTCCTTCAGGCCCGCGCCGCTTATGACACGGCCTGGGAAACATCCGGCCTTGCGTTCGACAAGGTGACGCTCACAGATGGCAGCAGCCAGGGCTACGGTCAATATACCCCGCGCGCCAGTTCCGCATATGGCGATGGTGAGCCCCTTTCCGTCTACGCCGAACCGGTGGGTTACGATTTCCGCCAGACCGGTGACAGCTATGCCTACGAGTTGACGGCCAGCTACCGGCTGCTGAACCTCTCGGGCCAGGTTCTGGCCGAACAGGGCAATTTCGCAAGCTTCGCAGGCAGCGGCCTCTCGAAAAAGCGGGAACTTTCCGCTTCTCTCAATTTCCAGTTCAGCGGCCTGCCCTCCGGCGACTACAAGCTGGAAGCCACCTTTACCGACGCTGTCGGCGGCAAGCAGGCCAGCTTTTCCCTGCCCTTTTCCGTCACCGCCGCGAACTGATCACGCGCCTCCGCACCCTGCATATTGCGGCCATTTTTTGCAGGCAATGTGAGGCTGCTTAAGGTCAACCGGCACTTTCGCCTGTCTCCGCGCCATTCGGTGCATGAATTCTCCTCACCAAGCATTGACAACGGGCGCATGGATGCATAAATCCAAGGCACTGTTAGCACTCGCCTCAAGGGAGTGCTAACCGGTGACGGGAGACAAACGAACTCCCGTGTAGTTCAACCAGATTATCATGTCTCGCGCGCTGCCTAAATGCGTGGGGCGCGCTCATGAGAGGAAACAGTCTTATGGCATTTCGTCCACTGCACGACCGTGTCGTTGTTCGCCGCGTAGACTCCGAAGCGAAGACCGCAGGCGGAATCATCATTCCGGACACCGCAAAAGAAAAGCCGCAGGAAGGTGAAATCATCGCCGTCGGCACCGGCGCCCGCAAGGACAGCGGTGAGCTGATCCCGCTGGACGTCAAGGCAGGCGATCGCGTCCTGTTCGGCAAATGGTCCGGTACCGAAGTCAAGATCGATGGTGAAGACCTCCTGATCATGAAGGAATCCGACATCATGGGCGTGATCGCTTAAGTTCCAGCGAACCGCTTCTGATCTCATCCAAATTCCACAAACAAGTGAGACGATCCTATGTCTGCTAAAGAAGTAAAATTCGGTTCCGACGCACGCGAGCGCATGCTGCGCGGCGTCGACACGCTCGCAAACGCCGTCAAGGTGACCCTCGGCCCGAAAGGCCGTAACGTCGTCCTCGACAAGTCCTTCGGCGCACCGCGCATCACCAAGGACGGTGTTTCCGTTGCCAAGGAAATCGAACTCGAAGACAAGTTCGAAAACATGGGCGCACAGATGGTGCGTGAAGTGGCTTCCAAGACCAACGACATCGCTGGCGACGGCACCACCACCGCAACCGTTCTGGCCCAGTCCATCGTCAAGGAAGGTGCCAAGGCAGTTGCCGCCGGCATGAACCCGATGGATCTGAAGCGCGGCGTTGACATGGCTGCTGTAGAAGCCGTCAAGGCTCTGGAAGCTGCTTCCAAGACCATCACCACCTCCGCTGAAGTTGCCCAGGTCGGCACCATCTCCGCGAACGGCGATGTGCAGGTCGGTCAGGACATTGCCGAAGCCATGCAGAAAGTCGGCAACGAAGGCGTCATCACCGTCGAGGAAGCCAAGTCTCTGGAAACAGAGCTGGAAGTCGTCGAAGGCATGCAGTTCGACCGTGGCTACCTGTCTCCCTACTTCGTCACCAATGCCGACAAGATGCTGGCCGACCTGGAAAAGCCTTACATCCTGCTGCACGAGAAGAAACTCTCCAACCTGCAGGCCATGCTGCCGATCCTGGAAGCTGTCGTTCAGTCTTCCCGCCCTCTGCTGATCATCGCTGAAGACGTCGAAGGCGAAGCTCTTGCGACCCTCGTCGTCAACAAGCTGCGTGGCGGCCTGAAGATCGCTGCCGTCAAGGCTCCTGGCTTCGGCGACCGCCGCAAGGCAATGCTCGAAGACATCGCCATCCTGACCGGCGGTACGGTGATCTCCGAAGATCTCGGCATCAAGCTCGAGAACGTTACCCTCGACATGCTCGGCACCGCCGAGAAGGTGGCCATCACCAAGGAAACCACCACCATCGTCGATGGCGCCGGTTCCAAGGACGACATCCAGGGCCGCGTTTCCCAGATCAAGGCTCAGATCGAGGACACCACTTCCGATTACGACCGTGAGAAGCTGCAGGAACGTCTTGCCAAGCTTGCTGGCGGTGTCGCAGTCATCCGCGTTGGCGGTGCGACCGAAATCGAAGTGAAAGAAAAGAAAGACCGCGTCGACGACGCTCTGAACGCGACCCGCGCTGCTGTCGAAGAAGGCATCGTACCGGGCGGCGGCGTGGCTCTGCTGCGTGCGAAGAATGCTGTCGCAGCCCTGTCTTCCGCCAACCCTGACATTGCCGCCGGCATCAAGATCGTTCTGCGCGCTCTGGAATCCCCGATCCGCCAGATTGCTGAGAACGCCGGTGTCGAAGGCTCCATCGTTGTTGGCAAGATCCAGGAAAACGAAGATCCGACGTTCGGCTTCAACGCCCAGACCGAAGAATTCGTCAACATGATCGAAGCCGGTATCATCGACCCGACCAAAGTTGTCCGTACTGCCCTGCAGGACGCAGCTTCCGTCGCCGGTCTGTTGATCACCACCGAAGCCATGGTTGCCGAACTTCCGAAGAAAGACGCTCCGGCAATGCCGGGTGGCGGCGACATGGGCGGCATGGGCGGCATGGGCTTCTAAGAAGCCTCACGCTCACAAGTCTTACGGAAAGGGCGGTCTATCGGGCCGCCCTTTTTGCATGAAGCGCCGCCCGTCATTTCAGATTGTGCCGCATTGCCGCACGGGGAGCGACAATGGGCTTCCAGGAAGCCTCACGCTCACAAGTCTTACGGGAAGGGCCGTCCGTCGGGCCGCCCTTTTTGCATGAAGCGCCGCCCGTCATTTCAGACTGTGCCGCTTTGCCGCGTGGGGGAGCGGCAGAGACTTCCGGGAAGCCTCTAGCTCACAATTCTTGCAGAAAAGGTAGTCCATCGGGCCGCCCTCGACACCCTGACAAACCTGTAGTTTGTCAGGGTGGACGGAGCGGAGATCCGGGACCGGTGAGCCGAAGCCCGTCGCATTGATAAAGCAGCTCCACCAAACGTTTGTGCCTCCCCGGTTCCGGCTCGCACTTCGCTTGGCCGGAATGACGACCGAAAGGGAAAGACTTTGTCATCGGACTGAGGGCGGTCCATCAAACCACCCGCGCGCCGCACCTTATACAAGCCGCAATAAATAAGAACCTATTTGACCATGACATGAGCGCGTTCCGCGAGGAGCGCGCTCATGTCATGGCCTCCGGTGGCTTGTTCAGGCCCGCCTGACTACGCCCACGTCCCTGGACCGGCCAACCAGGCCGATCTGCGTGCCGCGCCTTGCAGAAGGGCCTGAACAAGCCATCCAATAGGCTCTTATTTATTGCGGCTGGTATTACGAGGTTTCGCCATTTCCTTGCCAATTCATTCTCATTTATGGGCCGGTGGCCTCATAAGCAGGAACAAGCGCCATTTCAGTCCCGCTGGGATCAAAGCCGATCAACGTCGTTCCGGATGTCTTCAGCAAGCCCCTGGCTTTTGCCATGATTGCGCGATCGTGTACATGCAACGTGTAGCCGGTCAGTCGCGCCATGAATGGTGGTGCGGGCGAGAGGTTTTGCCCCGCCCAGATGTTCAGTCCAAGGCGATGGAGAGACCCGCCGCCAAAATTCATATCTGCAAAGCCAAACCCGGGGATCATGAGACTACGGCTGAAACCTATGCCTTCAAACCAGTCCGTGGCGCTGTCGAGAGCCGGAATCTGAAGATGCAGATGTGCGAGGCTTGCCTCGTCCGACAGGCGCGCATCCAGATCGGCTCCCTGCGCGTGCCGCAATTCTGCTTCCACGTCCAAAGGCTCGCGCCCGCTATGCGGGTTTCCATCGATATCGTACATGGCGAGACCCCTGGACAGGTCCCCGAAGCGGCCGAAACGCTCAGGCGTCTCATAGACGATCTCGATCCCCAATCCGTCGGGATCGCTGAAATAGATGGATTTGGAAAGGAGATGATCCGTCGGCGAGACGGGCACGCCCTTCTTGATAAGCCGTGCCAGAACGCGTGAGAACTCCGCCTGGTCGGGCACCCCGATGGCAACGTGGTACAGGCCCAGATGCTCCCGGCGCACCGGCCTCAATGCACCGGAAAGCAGCACGATGAGGGTCTTTTGCCGCGTTCCGAGCGCGGCCGTACTGCCGTCCTGTTGGCGAGTTCCCAGTCCGAACGCCTGCGTCCAGAAATCCACGGCGCGGGCAAGGTCAGTAACCTGAAATTCTGCGACGTCCCAGGACAGGCGTTCGTGCTGATTGCCATCTCCGGCTTCCCGGATGGTGCCTAAAGCATCGGTATTCATGGTGTCATCCTTACGGCCGCGCCCCGGAAAGGACCCGGAACGCGGTTCTGCTGTTGTTCAGACGCGGGGAGCGATCACAGATTTGCGGCTGCGGCCCCAGATAATCAACACGGCAAGACCGAGGTAGATCAGGTTGAAGGGAAGAGCGGCAAACTCACCACGGTACATGTGGAACGGGATGGCGAGTACCTGAATAGCCGCCAGTCCCACGGCAGCATAAATCGTCAACTTGGGCATGATGCGGGTCGCGGCAGGCAGGATAAGGCCGATGATGCCAAGCAATTCCATCACGCCGATAAAGCGCACGAAGCCAAGCGGGGCATTTTCAGCCCAGGCGATCCCCATCGCGACCATCTCCGTTTGCGACAAAAAAAGCTTCATATAAACGGACATGGCGTAGAGCAGGCTCAGCACGACTGCTGCGACCCAAAGGCCGATATTCCATTTGGTGCTGGTGGGGGTCATAGATGTTTCAGTTGCAAGTGTCATAGGTCTGTTCCTTCAGGGTGGCCGCCGCTGGGCGGAGCGGTTGCTATCTGAGGTCAACCTTACTAGTTTCCCTTGAGGATATCATCCGGGGTAAATTTGATGCTGTATTTCTTGAGAGTAAATTGAGATGGATGCCCTTCTCAGTCTGCGGGTCTTTGCAGAGGTTGCCGAGCACAAGAGTTTCGCCTTTGTCGCGGAGCGTTTGAAACTCTCGCCCGCGATGACGACCAAACACGTTCAGCATCTGGAAAAACGGATTGGCGCCCGGCTGCTGAACCGCAACAACCGCAATGTCAGCCTGACGGAGGCCGGCGCGCTCTACCTTGCGACCGTACGTCCCTTGCTGGAGGGACTGACCGAGGCCGAGGCTCAACTGTCGCACTCGACGCTGGCGGCAAAAGGGACACTGAAGATCAGCATGCCGGTCTGGATGGCGAACCCTTTCTTCGGGCGCATCATGGCGGCGTACCACGCAGAGAACCCTGAAGTGGTGCTGGATTTCGATCTGAACAGCCAGAAAGTCAATATGGTCGAGGAAGGGATTGATCTGGCATTGCGGGCGGCTCCGACACTGGACGAAGGCCTGATCGCACGCAAACTTGCCTACGTGGATTTTCCGCTGGTGGCCTCTCCCGGGTTCCTCGACCGGTTTGGCCGGCCGAACACCTTCGATGACTTGTCCGGCGCACCGTTCCTTCTCTATTCACCGATGGTTTTCGGTGGCCGCCTGCGTTTACGCGAATACGCCGATTTGCCGGACCTTCGCTACAAGCTGGTGATGCAAAGCGAAAACGAAACCCTGATCCAGATAGGTGTACGCGAAGGCATGGGCTTTACCTTCCTGCCGTATTGGCTTGCTGCCGACGATCTGGCCACGGGACGGCTGGAAGCCGTGCTGCCGAGAGAAGACTGGCCGAGAGTTCCGATTTCAGCAGTTTATTCCGACCGCAGCTATCTGCCCGCCAAGGTGCGCAGTTTTCTCGACTTCCTGGCCGGGCCAAAAGGGCTGGGACAAATGGCAGTCCAGCAATGAGGCGCCGGAGGCGGCCCAGCCCAGCCGCTCCAAGACTGGCCCGAGCCTTTTCAATCATTGTTGACGGGCGTGTATCCGACCGCGTTTGAAGACTTGTCAGCAAAAAGCGGTTCGCAGAGCGACGTGCATCACCGGTCAGAGAGTGCGGCGCGCCCCTCAAACCGCACCGGCTGCTCCCGTCCCCACATATCACGCTCTTGCAGGAATATTCACCGCCCTCTCGCTTGCCGGGCGGTGCATGCATGTATCCAGCCAGCGCATCACGTTTGTGAAATCGGCGAGACCCAAGACTTCTCCCGCTTCGTAGAAGCCGCCGAGATTGCGTATCCAGGGCCAGGCGGCAATGTCGGCGATGGTGTAATCGGCGCCAATGATGAACTCGCGGGTGTTCAAGTGCCGATCCAGAACTCCGAGCAGGCGCTTGACCTCGTCGCGGTAGCGCTCGAACGGGCGGCGGTCCTCATAGTCGCGGCCGGCGAACTTGTGAAAGAAGCCGAGCTGACCGGCCATCGGGCCAAGACCACCCATCTGCCACATCAGCCACTGCATGGTCTCGGCTCTCCGGGCCGGGTCCGCCGGAAGCAGCTTGCCGGATTTCTCGCCAAGATAAATCAGCATTGCACCGGACTCCCAAAGCGGCAGCGGCTTGCCGTCCGGGCCATTGGGGTCGATCATCGCCGGGATCTTGTTGTTGGGATTGAGCGACAGGAACTCCGGACTCGTCTGGTCATTGCTGGCGAAATCCACCAGATGCGCCTCATAGGCAAGGCCGGTTTCCTCCAGCATCGCCGACGCCTTGATGCCGTTCGGTGTCGGCAGGGAATAGAGCTGGATCCGGTCCGGATGCCGGGGCGGCCATTTGCGTGTGATCTGAAATTCGGACAAGTCGGACATGGATTTCCTCGGTAAAATGTTTCTTCAGGCTGTCGTTTCTTTCTGGCGGCTGGCGCCAGGATCCAGCTCACCGGACAGGGCGTCCCGGACGCCGGTTCAAACTATCGGCAAAATCCGATGATTGAAATTGTTGTGTCGCCGCCGACGCCATATAAGGTCCCGGAGATTTGCTTTTCCGGACAGGGCCTCTTCCAATCGCCCCCCGGAAAAACAGATCGATCTTATCGTGTTCCGCGACCCAACCATCAGGAGATGCCCATGGCGGATGACCATGAACAGAGGCTGGAACAGCTTGAAATCATGCTTGCCCACGCGACGCACACGATCGATGAACTCAACACCGTCGTCGTCGAACAAGACAAGAAAATCGAAAGGTTGACGCGACTTTTGGGCAACATGACCGATCAGGTGGAAGAACTCATGGAGAACGTCCTGCCCGGGCACCAGGGCGAAAAACCACCACATTACTGATCAGTTCTGAGACCCTCTACCCTCGCCGGGCGATCGGCGCCTTCTCCTTGAAGCATGTCGCGTTCGCTCCAGCTTCATTGCGCACTTCCCTGATCCCAAGCCCCGGCCCCGTGTTTTGATCCAGAGCATGGCACCCAGGCCGGGACGCGGTAGTCTGTGACTGGGTCTTGCACAGGTGCTTCATGCGATTGGGACGTTATCTGCTTCTGCTCTGCGCCTTCGGCGCGGTCATTGCCGGCGGTTACTGGTGGTCGGTCCGCCCACCGGAGGTGACCGTGATGCATCCCTTCAGGGGCCGGACCGCCGAGGTTGTCTACGCGACCGCCGTTGTCGAGCCGGTGCGTTGGGCGAAAGTCACCAGCATCGTGCGGGAACGGATCATCTCGCTTTGTGGCTGCGAAGGCATGAAAGTGACCAAGGGCGACGGGCTGGCGGAACTCGACAGCGGCGACGCCCGTGCGACGCTTGCCGAGCTGGAGGCCCGGCAGGACCTGGCCCGGTCCGAACGCGACCGCGCCGTTCAGCTTCTGGAACGGCGCGTGGTCAGCCAGCAGATCTATGACAGGGCGCAAAGCGAACTGATCCGTATCAACGCCATCATCGCCGCCCAGAAGGAACGCCTTCGGGACTATAGCATCGTCGCGCCGATGGATGGTGTGGTCCTCAGGCAGGACGGGTCGGTCGGGGAAGTGGCGGAGCCCGGAGAGATCCTGTTCTGGATCGGACAGCCGAAACCGCTGCAACTGGTTGCGGAGGTGAACGAAGAAGACATTCCCAAAGTGGTGGAAGGCCAGAAGGCGCTGATCCTGGCGGATGCCTTTCCGGACGAGGACCTGAGCGCGACCGTCGGACGGATCACGCCCAAGGGCGATCCTGTCCTGAAGAACTACCGGGTCTATCTCGACCTGCCGGAAGATACGCCCCTGCGCATCGGCATGACCGCGGAAATCAACATTGTCACACGCGAAAACGACAACAGCCTCCTGCTGCCCCCCGCCGCGTTCAACGGTTCGAAAGTGCAGACCGTGGACATGGAGAACCGGGTCGTCCTCTTTGACGTCAAGGCCGGCATCAGGGGAACCCGGGCCATCGAAATTCTTGACGGCCTCGCGGAGGACAGCCGCGTGGTGTTTCCCTATCGGAGCGACCTGACAGAGGGGCAGAAAGTCGTGCCGGAGGCCGGAGACGAGCGATGATGCTGCTGTTGCGGATCGCGGCTACCCATATCAGGAACCGGATGCGGCAGACGGTGGTCTCGGTTCTCGGGGTAGCGCTCGGCGTCGGGTTTTCGGTCGCCATGGCCAGCCTCATGGAAGGCTCCCAGCGCGATTTCACCGCAACCCTGATCGATGCCATACCGCATGTGGAGATCGTCGACGAACAGCGCGCGCCCGCCGAACAACCGGCCAGCACGGTCTATGATGCCGTCGCCTATTCCGGGTTGCGGCCGAAAGAGGACCTGCGCGGCATCCGCAATCCGACGGAAGCGCTGGCCGCACTCAGGGACTGGGTCGACGGCAAGCTGGCCCAACGGCTGAGCGGACAGGCGGTTCTGCGCTACAGCGGTCAGGACATCGGCATGACGCTGACGGGTGTCGACCCGAAGCGCGAACTCAGCGTGTCCAAGATCCGGGACGACATGCGCGAAGGCTCCTTCGAGGATCTGGGAACCACGGCGAACGGGCTTGTCATCGGCGACAAGGCGGCCGAACGGTTGGGGGCGGATGTCGGCGATACAGTGACGCTGACCTCGGCGGGCGGGGTCGCGAAACGATTCAAGATCGTCGGGCTGTTCCATACCGGCATCACGACAAGCGATGAAGGGCTCGCCTACGCGCCGCTGAAGGCGGTGCAGATCCTTCTGGAGAAGCCCGATGTCATCAACAGCATCGCCATACGGCTCGACACCATCGCCCAGGCCAAAGAGGTTGCCGCCCGCGCCGAACGGCAGCTTGGCTACAAGGCCGTGTCCTGGGAGGAGGCCAACGAGGGCCTGATGGAAGCGTTTTTCGTGCGAAACGTCATCATGTATACCGTCGTCGGCGCCATTCTGGTCGTTGCGGGTTTCGGCATCTTCAACATCGTGTCGACGATCGTCCACGAAAAGTCCCGCGACATCGCCATCCTCAAGTCGCTGGGATTTCCCGAATCCGATATCCAGCAGATCTTTGTCCTTGAAGGGCTCGTCATCGGCATTCTGGGAGCGCTGGCCGGGTCCGCGCTCGGCTTCGGGCTCTCCAGCTATATGGCGACCATCCGCTTCGAGTTCACCCAGGACGTGGAAATGACGCATCTGCCGATCTATTTTTCCTGGACCCATTACATCATCGCCTGCCTGCTCGCCCTCTTCTCCTCCGGGATCGCCGGCTATATCCCGGCGCGCAAGGCGGCCCGGCTCAATCCTGTCGACATCATCAGGGGAGCGACATGAGCCTTCCCGCCAGACGTCCCGCACAAGCAGCCACGACGCCGGCTCTTGTGGAAGCCAGAGACCTGACGCGCATTCTTCCGGCGGTGGTGCCGGTCACCCTCGTTCAGGACGTCAGCTTCAGGATCGGCAAATCGGAATTCGTGGCGATCACCGGACCGTCCGGGTCCGGCAAATCCTCTCTTCTCTATCTGCTCGGCCTGCTCGACCGGCCAACCTCGGGCAAGGTGTTCATCAGCGGTGCGCGGACGGACGACCTGTCCCCGGCGGAGATGGCGCACATGCGTCTGGAAAAACTCGGTTTCGTCTTCCAGTTCCATTTCCTGCTGCCCGAATTCACCACGCTGGAAAATGTGATGATCCCGATGCAGAAACTCGGCAAGCTGTCTGCCGGGGATCAGCTGGACCATGCAACGGCACTGCTTGCTGATCTCGGACTGGAGGACTTTCTGCACCGGCGTCCGGCCCAGCTTTCCGGCGGCCAGCGCCAGCGGGTGGCGGTCGCGCGGGCACTGGCAAATTCCCCGGACCTGATCCTGGCGGACGAACCGACCGGCAGTCTTGATTCCGTCGCGACGGAACAGGTCTTCGACAGCCTGCGGAAAATCGTCGAGACGCAGAAGACCACAGTGGTTGCGGTCACCCATGACATGGATCTTGCGGCCCGCATGGAACGGCGCATCCACCTGGTGGACGGCCGCATCGACTGGGACCGGCAACAGGGATGAACTCCTGATCCCGGCGGGTCTTTCAGCCTAAACCGGTTGTCTGTTTGCCAGCAGGGCACGCCAGGAGAGGCTATCCAGTGGCGGCGGGAATTCCACCAGACCCGTCTTCATCGGCTCCTTCGTCATTATCGAAGTCTTCCAAAACAGACGGAAGGACCGCGAGCAGAAGCAGCACCGTGACCGGAATGGCAAGGACCCAGAAGCCGAAGGAGCCGAACAGGAAACTGGCCAGCAGCCCGCCTACGGCGAAGGCGGATATAACCAGCGTCTGGTGGATGACAATATCCCGGCTGCCGGAGCGGCTTTCCGGGTGGGCGAAATAGTCGGCGAGACCCAGAACCAGCTTCAGCGAATTTCCCGTCATCATGGTGGTCGGCACGTGGTGGTTCAAAATGGTCAGCATGATCACGTTCTGAAGTGTCATGGCGATTGTCGACAGTCCGACCGCGACCATTGTGATCGGCGCAAGCGGCCCGGATGCGCTCGGATCGCCAAGCCCAGCGACCAGCATGAAGGCCGCCACGATGCAGGCTTCGAGCGCGAAGAGATGGCCGATGGCAACTTTCTTCCGGCGGATCAGCCGCGTCACGACGACATACCAGAACAGCGTGAAGACCAGAAATGTAGCCAGCACGAATACCTTGAGGAGTGCGTTTTCGCTCTGGTGAAACACTTCCACGCACAACACGACAAGCGTCCCGGAAATGAAGGCCGTGAAGGTGTGGAAGAGGCCGATTATGCAGACCACATCGACAAAGCAGGCGCAAAAGGCGAGCAGAACCGGCACAAGAGAATGGCTGCGATACGAGGTTGAATTTTCCGGCACGGGTCTCTTTGCTTTCGTTTCAAACCGGCTTTCGGATCTGCGGCCCATCCACCGTGGTTCCCTCCCAGAGAAGTGCCATGACTTGCCGAACTTGCCAAGAGCCCCTTGTCAGACGCCGGAAGTCATGACATAAGCGCCCCATCATCAAGAGAAGGGCTGGCGCCCTCGCCAACCTGCCTTACCGGGCAAGGTGGTTTCCGCAAACAGGGATGCGGCCGGACTGACCCTCAGGAGAGGCTGACCGGCAACTAAGCGGTTTACTTTCATGCGCCAGTCCTCCTCGGGCAACCGATGGAGGATTTTTTGTCTCAACAGCCTTTTGCCGGACGTGCGGCAGATCTGATCGCCGGCCATTCACCTTGTGAACCTGCCGATACGAAAATCTGGGAACAGGCAGCTGAAGACTGCGTCCTGGCGCGCATCAGGTCCATGCGTCTCATTGGCGGAATTCGGCGTCGCAAGGCCCCCCTGGCGCCAGAAGAACGGATCAGGCGTCTGACGGACTTGCTGCATCTCTGGGCCAATGGCTGCACCTGCGCCGTGGACGAGGACCTTGTTGCCGACATCGTCCACCGGCAGCGGGGGTAGTTCCGGTCAGATTTCTTTGGGCACCGGGCGCGGCTTGCCGCTGTCATCGACGGCGACCATGGTGAAGACCGCCTCGGTGACCTTTTCCCGATGACCGTATCGATGGCGCAGGGCCCAGCAGACCAGCTTGATCTCCATGGACGAGTTTCCGACGCGGATGACTTCGGCGTAGACACACAGAACGTCGCCGACATGGACGGGGCGAATGAATTTCATCTGGTCGACTGCGATGGTGACCACACGCCCCTGGGCTCTTTGTCCCGCGGCAATGCCGCCCGCCAGATCCATCTGCGACAGCACCCAGCCGCCGAAAATATCGCCGGAGGCGTTGGTGTCGGATGGCATCGCCATGGTCCGCAGTGTCAGTTCGCCGGTCGGCTTGTCTTCGCTCACGCCTGAACTCTCCATTTTGCAATTCGTCCTTGAAGACTAACGGCAGGCGTGAAGATCACAAGACTAGTCAGGTCATTCGGTGCAGCAGAAGTGCCATGATCCACAGCGAGAGGGGCACCGTTCAGTAGACCCCGCCAGAAACGTCCGCCAAAAAACGCAGGTTACCGGCTTGATCCGCCCCATTCGCTGGTTGTCACGGAAAGCTCGGGAGGCGGGGTGGCCGCTGCAAAACCGAAGGTCGCCAGCCAGAGGCTCTGGGCGATACGTTCGGCAATCATGATGATTTCGTCGGCAAGATCAGGGACAAAAAGCTCCCGCACGACCGGACGGAAGACTGTCAGCCATTCGCCGTAGTCGGAACTGACCAGTTCCTTTTGCTTCATATGGGCCGGAACGGGCTTTCCCTTGTAGGCTCCGTTCTTCAAAAGAACGGATTGCCAGAAGCTCTCCATCTTCACGAGATGCTCGTCCCATTTGCCTTCCAGGCGGCGCGAGAAGATCTCTCCAAGGCGCAGATGCTCGCGGATACAGCCGTAAAACGTTTGCACCATGACCCGAATGGAATCTTCGCTCACGCTTTCATAGCGCTGCAAACGATCACCCTCGCCGTCCACAGCGCGGTACCGGCGGGCGACGGGAGCGTCCTCGGATTTCGGACCGGAATTACGGGAAACCATGATCATCTCCAAACATTCATTTTGAATGCATCTTTTAAATCTCACATCGTCCCGTTAAAATCAACATATCAAATGAATGTTTAGTGGGCCCCGATATGCGCCTCAGCCAGGCTAGCGACTTCGCCCTGAGAATCCTGATGGCGACCGACCAGTCAGACGATCCGCAAACGGTGGGAGGACTGACCGAACAGCTGGGCCTTGCCCACTCCCACGTCATGAAGATCGTCGCCCATCTGGCGAAAGGCGGCTATCTGGAGACCACTCGAGGTCGCGGCGGCGGCATAAGGCTGGCGAAAGAGCCGGCCACCATCCGCATCGGCGATGTCGTCCGGCTGATGGAACCGGATCTCGGCGTGGTAGCCTGCCTGAAGCCCGAACCGACAACCTGCGTCTTCCTGCCCCGCTGCGCCCTGAAGGGCGCCATGGCACGGGCCGCGGAGGCGTTTATCGACAGCCTCAACACGCAGACGCTGGCAGGAATTTTGGTCGGAACGCAACCTGCCTCGTTTTCGCAGACGCAAGCCTAAAGTGTTGATGCCTGTTGCAGGAATTCCACCTGCTCCAGGCAGTAATAGCCGGAAATCCGGCTGATCGTGCCGGAGCGTTTCCAGTCGTTCAGCACGCGGCTGACATTTTCGCGCGCCGCCCCCGCCATATTGGCGATATCGGCCTGGCTGAGCTTGTAGTGGATCAGCACCCTGCCATTCTCCAGAGGCTTGCCGAAGGTTTCCGAAAGCTGCAGCAGTGCCTGGGCGACACGGCCCGGCAAAGGCAGGAAGGAGCGCGCCGCCAGCACATCGTTGGCATGGCGCAGGCGTTTGCCGACGATCGACAGCATATGCCGGTAGACTGCGGGATTCTCATCGGAAAATCTCTGGAAAGCGGCCTTGTCGATAAAGGCGACATGGGCCTCTTTCAGCGCAATCACCGTCGCCGAGCGCGGTCGGCCGTCAAGCAGCGCAAGCTCACCGACGAGATCGCCCGGGCCGAGGACGGCCAGAAGCTGCTCGTCGCCGTCAACCGACAGCAGGGAAACTTTCAGCGAGCCTTCGAGCACAGCGTAACAGCCGTTTCCCGGGTCGCCGTTTTCGAACAGGATTGTGCCTGCGGGAATTTTCATCGCTCTGGCGAGACGCGACAGGCCGACCGCCAATTCCGGATCAAGCCCCTCCAGCGAAAAGCTGTTTTTCAAAAAGTCCTTGATTTCCGTCACGCATTCCCCCTGCCAGCGAGTGTATCCGTTCATACCGTTCGGATATTAAAGCGCTTTGCATTCCTATTGAACCAATTGAGCGCAAAGCACTCTAGAGTACGGACCCTAACACAATGGTGTCGGGAACCTGCCACCGGACCCCGTTTCTCCCACCAAGAAAGCAGGCCGGCTTTTGCCTGCGGGCAGGTCCCAGACCGAAGACTGCCGGCAGCGCCGGTCGACACCGGACCGGCCTGGACCGGAAACCCCACATCAATCATAAAATGCACTTACCGCGATCCTGTGATGTTCATCACGTGCAATCAAGAGAAATATCCCTATATGGTTAGTCATGGAAGCGGGGTCGCCCCTCCCCCTTTCAGACCTCCACGAAAAACGGCTCTGTTCCCCGCAGAGCCGTTTTTTCGGTTCAGATCATAATTTCAGCGCCTTGTCCCGAGCTGTCTGCATCCCTCCCGCAATCGAGCCGCCGCCAGACGTCTTTGATCCCCGGATGATGATGCACGGCACTCACATCTCGATCCGGAAGGCCTCAAGGCGGCGAAGTTCATCGCGAAAACTGAGCGACGAGAGGGGCAGAGGCGGGCGACACGCGGTATATGCCTACAACCGCGCCATGGTGGGCAGAGCAGCCGATGGTGGGTTCTTCTCAAGATTTAAATGTGATCTCTTTTGAGCATTCCCGGAACTAACTGCGGACAAGCCTAGCAGCAGGTTTTCCTTCGCTTTCGGCAATTTTTACGCAAATCTCTGAAGCGGCGGCCTCTGGAGAAGTGATGTTTTGAACCGTGCATCCAAGGGATCTGAGATTACGTTCAACGGCGCGGTAAGTCTTTATCGTAAGATCGCCGAGCGGTTCCCGCCCATCGCGAGCAGCCTCTCTTTCGACAATTGTTTCAACAGGCGCCCAGATCGTGAAGAGATGAACTGGAGTTTCCGGAGGAAGCCATTGGCAAAATCTCGAGACTTTTTCCGCAGCATCAAAGACGTACTCGAAAATTATTCGCGGTGCTCCCATCCCCAGGTATGCCGACGTCAAAGAGGCCCCGGCGCGGTAGGTCGATCCGTGGCCAAGGTACTGACCGACATCGACTGGCGCGAACCATCGAATGGCATCGCCGGAAATATTTATCGTTCCTGGAAGCATCCTTGCCAGGTTAGCGGAAATGGTAGTTTTCCCCACTCCGGCCGGACCATTGATGATTACGACATGGGTCAATTCGAACTTCCGTTCAATCCCGCGACTATCTGCATCATGCTGGGGGAACTTCGCCGCCACGACAAGGCAGTGAGCCAGATCAACGACGGGACAAGCAATCACCGGAGGGTGTTAGTTCAGGAAGACATCCTTCTGGTCCAGCGTCTGGAAGAAACGGTTGCTGGACAGAACTTCGTACTGGCATTCCCGTATGGCAATCTTCCTGCGCGGCTCGTCCCGCCTCAGACGATCATCGGGCCGTCCGGGTATGGCGGCGACAAAACTGCGGTCCGTCATGCCGTCGAAATGATTGTGCAGAAGTTTATGCAGCTCTTCGGTGTCGCTCGTTTCCGGCAGGGGATCGGCCCTGGGCAGCATCTGAAGATTGCAGGACTTGGCAAGGTGATTGAGCCGCAAGCTCTTCAGACCCGGGCGCACCGGTGAAATCACCAGCGGCGGCACCTGGAAATCCGCATGATCGATGGCCTTGAAGACAATGCGCGCCAGTGCGGTTCTGGCCAGCAGGCCCTCACGCACCGCGACGAAGTCGGGTGGCCGCCCCATCAGGATGCTGTAGCGAACCAGTTGCGCATGGGCTTCCTCGAACAGCACTTCGTCCGGCAGCAATCTCACGAGCGCCCGGCGCTGGAGTTTTGCCCGGCTGAACATGCGCTCGCCATAGGCCTCCTGCATGCGCGCACTGACGGGAAACACCCGGTCGCCGCTGAAGGCCAGCGTCACGCCGAACAGCACTTTCTTGCCGACCTTCTCCGCGGTTTCCTGAAGCGGGCGGAATTCCCGTGGCCAGAGTTCGCTGGCAACAATCGCGCCCACGGCGCTCAGGCGGCCCATCTCGACCAGTTCGCGCAGCGCGCGATCGACCCCGAACGCAAGGCCGTAGTCCAAAGCTCCAAGTGTGATCCGCTTCATGAATTTCCGCAGGCGAGTCGGAGAGATCTGAAAATGCGATATCTTCCCTGCGGCATTCGCTGCAGGTTTGCAAGCCTCTTCTCAGGAAGACGACAGGTCTTTTGCCAGATTATCTGTGCCGGATCGGCTCGAAGACCGGACCGATCCGGTCCTCGACCCTGTAGACTACAAGGTCTTCCAGACGGACACCTTTCACTGTGCGCTCCAGCTCCGCGATCTTCTCAACGACCGCGAATGATTTCTCAAGATCGCCTGCCTTGTCGCGCCGTGCCTCGGCCACATAGAGCCCCGGGTTTGCGAACAAGGTCTCTTCAGGTTCCGGCTGCCTCAGATAGCGGATGCGCTCGGTGAGCTGGAACACCGGCAGCCCGTCCTTCAGGAGAAAGTCCAACTGGCCGTTGAGCCCGTAGCTGGTCGTGGCGACAAAGGCTGCGTTTTCCCGTTCGGCGATCTCATCGAGCTTCCGGCCTATTTCAGGCCAGCCGCGCAGCTGGAAGGTCGGATCCTTGCGGGCGAACTGCCCGGTGAGCGGCCACACGGCATGGATCTGCAGCAGGACCGCAAGCAGCACACCAAGGACCACGCCGCCGCCCGCGATCCCCCGCCAGACAGATCTGCCCTGCGGGAGCCCTGCCACAAAGACAGCGGCCATCATCGCGAAGGCCGGAAACAGCGGTGCCGGCCAGTTGGCCTGAACGCGGGCATGCAGCGCGTGGTAAAGCAGATAAAGAAGGAACGGCAGTGTTGTGAGCAGAACCAGGGAAGCTGCGTTCTGCCTTCTGCGCAGGGCTCCGAACAGTCGTACCGCGCCGAATATAGCCGGGATCGCGATCAGCGGATTGATCAGGCCGATCAGCGCACCGAGAAACTCGAAAATGTATTTCGCCGTGTAGCCGCCATTGCCCGCCCGGCCGAACTGCTTGTAAAAGCTGGCCCATTCGTGGGCGTGGTTCCAGTAGAGAACCGGCGAGAAGCACAAAAGCGCGATCAGGCCACCGGCCCAGAGCTGCCAGCTACACCACCAGCGCCGCGCCTCCGGCACCCAGCACAACCACAACACTATTCCCGCACCGAGGAAGAGAACGGAATATTTGGACAGCAGGCCGCACCCCGCCATGAGGCCCGCCAGAAGCCACCAGTTGGCGTTTCTGGAGACGGAGAGTTCGGCCAGTGCCCAAAGACTGAGGCCCCAGAAGAAGACGGACGGTGCGTCGGGGGTCGCCAGAATGCCGCCGATGCCGACGAGAAGACTGGCGTTGAGAAACAGCACCGCCCAGCCGGCGGCCCTTCGATCGAACAGAATGGCGGCAGTGCGCCACAGGGCCAGAGAGCCGATCACACCGGAGACAATCACCAGCACCCGCACAGCGAACAGCGTGTCACCGAAAACGGCCTGTCCGGCCGCAATCCACCAGCCGATCATCGGAGGATGATCGAAATAGCTCAGCGCCGGATAAAGCCCCCAGAGCCGATAATAGGCTTCATCCTCGACGAAATGGGCATTGCCGGCCGCAAAGAGTTTCACGGCGGTCAGCAGGCCGACGATAATGATCAGGCCAGCCGGCCGCAGCACCGGCGGCAGGTCTTGCGTCTTTGCCAAATCGCTCACGTTGCCTCTTTTACGTCTTCCGCCAGGTCAGGGCGGAGCTGGCGGCATAATTCCAGACAGCTCCCATGATCGCACCGGCAGTGCCGGCGAACCACCAGTAGGCCGGATCGGCGTAGACCAGATTGGCAACGCCGACGTTCGCCAGCACGCCGACCGAGCACACGGCATAGAAGGTGAGAAGGCCGATCAGCATTCGCACGCCATGCAGGCGGCGGTCGCGATAAGTGAGCTGGTTGTTCAGGAAGAAGTTCGAGGTCATGGCGACGAAGGATGCCGCGGTCTGTCCGAAATTGAAATCCATCCCCGAGAGAAGGAATACACGCAGCGCGGCCAGATGCACGATAAGCCCGCTGGCACCGACAAGACCGAACATCAGAAACCGTACGGAGACGACATCGCCGAAATACTTGGCGAGCAGCAGGCCGAAATAATCCAGGGTGACCAGACTATCGAGCTTGCTTTCGCCATGTTGGCGCTCGCGGAATGTAAACGGCAGTTCCTGGATCTTCAGAGCCCCGCCCGCACTGGAAACGAGATCGAGCAGGATCTTGAAACCCTGCGGCGACAGTTTCGGCGCGAGTGCTTCCGCTTTTTCGCGGCGGATCATGAAGAAGCCACTCATCGGGTCCTTCAAGGTGACGTTGAGCAACTTCTGGGCCAGCCCGTTGGCAACGTCGGAGGCCCAGGCGCGGAGGGTGGAAAGCCCCTCACCCGCGGTTCCACCTTCGACCTTGCGGCTGGCGACCACCAGATCGGCGTCCGAGGCCCGCAATTCGGCCAGCATCTTTGGCAGCATGGTTTCATCGTGCTGCAGGTCCGCGTCCATCACCGCGACATAGGGAGCCGAGGAAGCCAGGATACCTTCCACGCAAGCGCCGGAAAGACCTCTGCGGCCAATGCGGCGAATGACCCGCACACGCGGATCGCTCAGGGCAATGGTACGGGCAACTTCAGTAGTGCCGTCCGGAGAATTGTCATCGACGACAATAGCCTCCCAGGCGATGCCGGCAAGGGCGGTGTCTAGCAGCCCGACAAGGATCGGGATATTGGCGGCTTCGTTGAAACTCGGAAGGATAACGCTGAGTTCGGCAGCTTTTGCCACCGGCCCCCGGCCGGCCGGTATTCCGCTGTCTCCTGCATCCATCTCCGCCATACGCACCGCTTCGTCCATTGCCAACCCTTGTCCGTTCCGCTTGCAGCCGGTCCAGGTTTCTCCGCCGCAATTCGCGCGGACCATAGCCTGCCTGATCTTAAATACAAGAAAACACCGGGTCCTTTTAATCCGAACTGTGATGCAAACAAGGCACCGGTTCCGCTTTCGGCGTTGCATTCCCGGTCCAGGCATCAAAAACCCGCCTCGTCCGGCCCGTTTCTTCCCGCCCCGGTCTTGAGCCGGGGCCACTGCAAATCGGCGTAGGGGTCCCGGCTCAAGGCCGGGACAGCTCCGGAGGGGGATACGGGGAAAGCAGCCGCCCCTGCTTCACCTCCTTGCTCTCAGCCCCTGTTTCGTCTAGGAAAACCGCAACATGCACACTGCCGGACGCCCGATCCTTTTTCGCGCGCGCACGGCATGGAACCCGCCAGGACCTGTTAGACTTCATGGCCAAAAAACCGAACAAGCTGAAGGCGCGCCTGCCGCGCGGCTTCGTAGACCGCTCTGCCGAGGACATCCGCGCCACCGATGAGATGCTTTCGCAGATCCGCGCCGTTTACGAGCAATACGGCTTCGACCCCGTGGAAACGCCGGCCTTCGAATATACCGACTGCCTTGGCAAGTTCCTGCCAGACACCGACCGCCCGAACGCGGGTGTCTTTTCCGTGCAGGACGACGACGAGCAGTGGATGAGCCTGCGCTACGACCTGACGGCGCCGCTCGCCCGTCATGTGTCGGAGAACATCAACGAGATCCAGCTTCCCTATCGCACCTACCGTGCCGGATGGGTGTTCCGCAATGAAAAGCCGGGACCCGGCCGCTTCCGCCAGTTCATGCAGTTCGACGCCGACACGGTCGGCGCGCCGGGTGTCCAGGCGGATGCCGAAATGTGCATGATGATGGCCGACACCATGGAGGCCCTCGGCATTCCGCGCGGGCAGTATGTGATCCGGGTGAACAATCGCAAGGTTCTGGATGGCGTTCTGGAATCAATTGGTCTTGGCGGTGAGGAGAACGACGAGCGTCGGCTAACAGTTCTCAGAGCTATCGACAAGCTGGACAAGTTCGGCATTGAGGGCGTGCGGTTACTGCTGGGTGAAGGTCGCAAAGATGACAGCGGCGACTTCACTAAGGGCGCTGGGCTTGGTAAAGATCAAGCAGAGTTCGTATTATCTGTTGTTATGAATGAACGCTTCGTCGAAGGCGAAGAAGAGATGGC
Source organism: Labrenzia sp. OB1 (assembly GCF_001624695.1). Taxonomy (GTDB): domain Bacteria; phylum Pseudomonadota; class Alphaproteobacteria; order Rhizobiales; family Stappiaceae; genus Roseibium. The sequence goes on from NZ_JSEP01000002.1 coordinate 401,060, forward strand.
ATTGGATCAAGCCAACAGGAAAACTCCCGGATTTTCTGAAGGTTTCGCCGAATTAGATCTAATTCGAGATGTCATCAGCTCCTGCGGCTACGGCGAAGACCGCATCAAGATCGATCCCTCCGTCGTCCGTGGCCTGGAATATTACACCGGCCCCGTCTACGAGGCAGAACTCCTGTTCGACGTGACCAATGAAAAGGGCGAAGTGGTCCAGTTCGGCTCCGTCGGTGGCGGTGGACGCTATGACGGGCTGGTCAAGCGCTTCACGGGCCGCGACGTTCCCGCCACCGGCTTTTCCATCGGCGTTTCGCGCCTGATGACGGCGTTGAAGAACCTCGGCAAGCTGAACACGTCCGACGTGAGCGCGCCGGTGCTGGTCACCGTCATGGACGGCGACGTGGAGGCGCTCGGCCGCTACCAGAAAATGGCGCAGGACCTGCGCAATGCAGGCATCCGGGCGGAGATGTACCAGGGCAACTGGAAGAAGTTCGGAAATCAGCTCAAATACGCCGACCGGCGCGACTGCCCGATCGCGATCATTCAGGGATCGGACGAGCGGGACGCCGGCGAGATTCAGATCAAGGATCTGATCGAGGGCAAACGCCTGTCCGAGGAAATCACCGACAACATCACCTGGCGCGAAAGCCGTCCGGCGCAGATCACCGTCAAGGAAGCGGACCTGCTGACGGCGGTCAAGGGCATTCTGGAGAGCCACGCCGAGGACCGCAAACGGGCGAGTGAGGGCTGAGCCATGACGGCAGCACAGACAACCGGACTGGATCCGGCGAAGATCGACGCGGTTCTGGAGCGGTTCTCGGCGGAAGGCCATGCTTTGGTCAGCCCGCCGATCCTGCAGCCGGCCGACGTCTTTCTGGACCTGACCGGCGAGGACATCCGCCGCCGTCTTTTCCTGACCAGCGGTACGGACGGTGCCGACCTGTGCCTGCGGCCAGACTTCACCATCCCGGTCTGCCGTCATCACCTGGCCCGCTCCGACGCGAAGCTGCCTGCCGCGTATTGTTATAACGGGCCGGTGTTCCGGCAGCGTCCGGACGGTCTTGGCGAAATTCCGCAGCTTGGCGCGGAAAGCCTCGGACGCACCGATACCGCACAGGCGGATGCGGATCTTCTGGCACTTTCTGTCCGGGCTCTGGAGACATTCGGTCTCGATGATTGTTCCATCCGCATCGGCGACGAGACACTGTTCGCCGCCGTTCTGGAGGGCCTCGACCTTCCGGCCGTCTGGCGCCGTCGCCTGCGCGATCTCTTCGGCGAGACCTACCGGCTTGCCGACGCCATCGGCCGCATGGCCGGCGGATCGGCGTCGGATGACGACAGCCGTGATGTTCGCCTCGGCTTCCTCTCTGCACTGGACGGCACCGATCCGGAAGCGGCCCATGCGGTTGTGGAAGATCTTCTGTCCATCGCAGGAATTTCCGCTGTCGGTGGCCGCACCCCCGGTGAAATCGCCGACAGGTTTCTGGAACAGGCTGCCCTTTCCAGCGGCGCGCGCGGCCACGACAAGGCCGCGGAGACGCTGAGCGCCTATCTCGCCCTCAAGTCGGACGCCGCCGCCGCGCCTGGCGTGCTGCGCGATTTCAGCAGAGAGTACAGCCTCGGTCTCGATATGCCTCTGACCGCCTTCGAGCAGCGTCTCTCGGCGCTCGACGCGGGTGGGATAAGCCCTTCACGGCTGAGTTTTGCCGCCGATTTCGGCCGGCGCCTCGATTATTATTCCGGTTTCGTTTTCGAAATCCACGCAGCTTCCGGAAAAGTCGAGGGACCGCTTGTCGGCGGTGGCCGTTACGACAAGCTGGTGACGTTGCTGGGCTCGGAACAGGACGTTCCGGCTATCGGCTTTTCCATGTGGCTCGACCGCATTGCCTTGAGCGTGAGGGGCTGACTCATGAGCAAACTGATCATCGCCATTCCCTCGAAGGGACGCCTTCAGGAAAACACTCACGACTTCTTCGGCCGTGCGGGCCTGAAGGTGATACAGCCGGGCGGCGCGCGCAATTATCGCGGCGCCATAGAGGGTCTTGGCGATGTGGAGATCGCCTTTCTGTCCGCCTCAGAGATCGCCCGCGCGCTTGCCGACGGCACCGTTCATTTCGGCATCACCGGGCTCGATCTGGTGCATGAGAACATTACCGATCCGGAAAATTCGGTGCACATCGTCACCCCGCTCGGCTTTGGTCCGGCGAATGTGGTCGTCGCCGTGCCGAAAGCATGGATCGATGTGGAAACCATGGCGGATCTTTCCGACGTCGCCTCCGATTTCCGCAACCGCCACGGCCGCCGTCTCAGGGTCGCGACCAAATATGTCACGCTGACCCGCGCCTTCTTCGCCCGATATGGCATCGCCGACTACCGGATCGTGGAAAGCGCCGGCGCAACGGAAGGCGCCCCGGCTGCCGGTTCCGCGGAACTGATTGTCGATATCACCACCACGGGGGCGACCCTGCAGGCCAACAACCTGAAGATCCTGCCCGATGGCGTGATCCTGAAAAGCCAGGCCAATCTGGTCGCCTCTCTCAAGGCCGACTGGTCCGAGACCGCGCTAGCGGCGGCACGGGCCATTCTGGACCGGATTGCGGCCGAGGAGGCCGCCCGCGATGTCAAACTGGTCAAGGCCGTCGTCGATGACCGCACGCAGGCGCTCAGATCCGTCAGCCAGATCGGCGCACTGCAGCGGTTTTCCGACACGCCTGATGGCCATCATGTCAGCGTGCTGTGTCCGAAGGACGCCGTCGCCGACTGCGCCCAGTTGCTCATTCAGGAAGGCGCGGAGACGGTCACCGTGGAAACGCTCGACTATGTCTTCTCAAGGGAAAACTGCCTGTTTGCCCCGCTGAAGGACAAAGTGGGCAGTTAGAATTTCAGGCCGGTCCGGCATTGCCGGCTTCCGGCCGGCCCGCATCTCCCGGGTGTCAACAGCAACCGATAGCGCTATCGCTTTCGTGCGCTGAAGACCCCGGGATCCCTCTGCCCGTCACGCCGGCCTTTTGAAGTCTGCCCGCGCCTTTTCGATCCGATCGCGGCAGCAGCAGCCCTCCAGATGGTCGTTGACCATGCCCATCGACTGCATGAAGGCATAGATGGTGGTGGGACCGACGAAACTCCAGCCGCGTTTTTTCAGGTCCTTCGAGAGCGCTGTGCTCTCCTCAGTCTTGCCGAGCGTTCTTACCGTAGCGAAATCGATTTTTTCCGGCCGGTTCGCCGGTTCGGGCTCAAAGGACCAGAAATAGGCGGCGAGCGTGCCGAATTCGGCTTTCAGTTCCAGTGCGCGTTTCGCGTTGTTGATGGTCGATTCGATTTTCTTGCGGTGACGGACGATGCCGGCATCCTCCAGACAGCGCTCGACATCGGCTTCGGTGAACGTGGCGACCGTTTCGAATTCAAAATTTGCGAAGGCCGCCCGGAAGGCGTCGCGCTTGCGCAGAATGGTCAACCAGGAGAGGCCGGACTGGAACCCTTCCAGGCAGACCTTCTCGAAAAGGCGGCGATCCTCGTCGATCGGCCAGCCCCATTCGGTGTCGTGATAGAGCAGGTAGTCCTCCAGGTTGCCGTGCCACCAGCACCGCTGCCGTCCGTCGCTTCCGGCCAGCAGTCCCGTGACCGGATCGCGCTCCGCCTTCGTGGCACCGCCACTGTCCTGTTCTGCCATCGCAATGCCCTTTATTCACTTTTTGTTCTCATGTTGATAAGATCGAAAGGACCGGAGCGCAAGGGCGAATGATGTCGTGGCAATCCGGTATGAAACAAAAAACCCGGCACAAGGCCGGGTTTTTCGAAAACGGTCTGGAAGCTGTCAGGCAAACAGGGCGTCGATGTCGTCCTGACTTGCGACATCCACGTCGTGGTCGAGCGATGGGCCGTTGAGCAGCGCCGCATCGCCTTCCTTCTGCTCGCGTTCTTCGATCTCGATGTCCTGGAAGCTTTCGATGCCGCCCCAGATATCCATCATCTGCGTGATCCGGTCCTCGACGAAGCGCAGGGTGTTGACCACCTTGGTGATGCGCTGACCGGTCAGGTCCTGAAAGTTACAGGCTTCGAAAATGTGAACGACCTTGTCCTGAATGTCGTTCGCCAGATCCTGATCCTGAGCACTGAGCCTGGCGGAAAGGGTGTTCGCGGTCTCGTCGATAAACTCGGCCGCCGTCAGAATGGATTCCGTCGCACCCTCGGTACCGTCAACGACAGCGTCCAGCTCGTTGGTTACGCGAGTCATTTCCTCACCTTCGGACCCGGTGGTCTGGTGAAGAGTCGCGATTTCCTTCTTGGTCTGCGCTATTGCTTCATAGATCGCATCGAGTTCGGTCTTCAGCTTGGCCGCTTCAGACATTTCCTTGCGGAACTCCGACAGGACCTTGGCGCTCATGGCTTCCGGATCCATCGCGGCCTGCTGCTGCCCTTCTCCGCTACGGATCAGGGATTTTACGCTGGCCAGTTCTGCCAGGAGCTCCTGATGGCGGCGTTCTTCAGCAAATGCAGGGCTGTCGGAGGCCCCGGAATTCATGCGTATCAAGCTTTCCGCTCGAAAGGATCTTTTCACCGCGGCCATGCCTACTCCCGTCCCGCGCCTTTCCAGGCGTATTCAAATCAATCTGTCCTGCTCTTATAGCCGGGGAAGCTTAAAGAATTGTTTTTGAGATGCTTGCCGAAGAGGGAGGACCGATTTGACCTTTGGTAACTGTTTCTTGGCTTTCCTCTTCGCAGACCATTCGCTATCCTCGCGTTGAATCAACGGAGCAGCCCATCGCATGCTAAAGTTAGCGGAACTCTGCCAATTTCAAAGAGCTGACGGACCCTGCGCGACACGCGAAGGCGAATTGACCTGAATGCCAGCGATGCGTTTTCTTTCGGCCATTCTGTTCGCAGGATTTTTTTCCACGGCCCCGACTCTGGCCGCGAATGACACTTTTACCACTGAAGAACTTCTCTATGGATTTGAGAAAACAGTATTCGGACTAGAATACCGCAGTTGGAGTTGGCGTCCTTACCTGGTTAAAAAATTCACGCGGCCAGTTTTATTTCAGATCCACAATCTTTCTTCACGCGACCGGACAAAGACCGTCCAGCAATTCGTGCGCGAAATCGACAAGCGGGTCGACGGGTTGAAGACGGCTATCGTCCGCGATCCCGCCGAGGCGAATTTCGAGGTCTATGTGGTCGACCGCGACCAGTATGAGCGTGTCGTCAAAACGGAAATCTACAAGAGCGAGCGCGCAAACGTGCCGGGACGCTGCCTGGTGCGCGTCGTCTCCGGCCGCAACGGGATCAAGCGCTCCGCTGCGGTGATCGTTTCCGATGAAGGCGAATTCCTCTTCAAGCGATGCCTGGTGGAAGAGGTTCTGCAGGGCCTCGGCCCGATGAACGACGACGAGGACCTCACACATTCGGTCTTTAACGATTCCTCGCGTCACAGCCGGTTCACCGTGTTCGACCAGCTCATTTTGAACATGCTTTACGACCCGCGTATCAAGCCGGGCATGTCGCAGAAGCAAACACAGTCGGTTTTGCCACTGGTGGTGCGCGACGCCCGGCAGCGGGTTCGTTAACCAAGGTCTTCACGAAAGACCAAGGATTTCAAGCGCGGCCAAATTGACTTGCCAGCACCTCCCCCAGAGGAAAGTATTTTATTAAGGCTGTTTCTCAACCAACAGATAACCATAAGGAACAATTACCGAAATACACCGCAGCGGATTCACTTTTGAAAGAGCTGGAACCCTTATTATCATTTCCAATCCGTTAATCGGCGGCTAGAAAAGCCGCTGAACGTGGTCGATGACAAGTATCAAGAGTACAGCCATGTTCCAGTTACGCATTGTATCTTCAAAATTGCTGATCCTGGGCGGCGCTTTGTTATTCAGCGCTGCGCTTTTCCTTCCCCAGGCAATCGCCGGACAGGTGTCTCCACCGCCGCTCGTCCTCAGTCCGAACCTGGCGGAACCCTGGGTGCTGCAATTGCAGCCCCGCGCCACCCGACGCGCCGCGGCGCCCGTTCAGCGGCGCCAGGTGGCGCAGCCGCAGGTCCGCCGCGCCAACTGGTGGTCGCCCCGCCAGCAACCGGTGCGCCAGCAGCCGCAGCGCCAGACCAGTGCACTGCAAAGCCGCCAGACCGCGCCGGAATTTCTGCCCACGATCGTCAACTATGACGGCAAGCACAAACCCGGCACGATCGTGATCGACACCAATACCAGGCATCTCTATCTGGTGCAGAACGACGGCACCGCCCGGCGTTACGGCGTCGGCGTCGGCAAGCCCGGCTTCGAGTGGGCCGGAACACACAAGATTACCCGCAAGTCCGAATGGCCTGACTGGCGTCCGCCGGCCGAAATGCGCAAGCGCCGCCCGGAATTGCCGACCTTCATGGCTGGCGGTCCGCAAAATCCGCTCGGTGCCCGCGCGCTCTATCTCGGATCGACGCTTTACCGTATCCATGGCTCCAACCAGCCCTGGACCATCGGCCACGCCGTTTCCTCCGGCTGCATCCGCATGCGCAACGAGGATGTGATTGACCTTTACGAGCGGGTTGGCGTCGGCACCAGGGTCATCGTGATCTAAGGCGAACTGCCATCAGAATACTCATGACTTCCAGGAAACCGCGCGGATAGGCCGTGCGGTTTCCCTCGTCTCTCCGCACTTGCAAGAGCATGGGACCGATATTGATCGCAGCATCCCTTGCAGACCTTCCGCTTTCCCTGCAATTTGTCGATACAGTCGACTGAATCGTCACCCTTCCCCTGACAAAGCCGGTCCGAGGCATGACAGAACGCTTGAAATTCTTTTCTCCCGGATCGGACGCCGCCTATTTCGCCAAGGCAGCTCTGGTGGGCGTGCTCGTCGGAGTGCTCGGCGCCGGTTTCCATTCCGGCGTGGAAATTCTGCTTGCGCAGTCTTCGGCGCTCAGGACTTCACTGGGCACCGGTGTATTGGCCTATGCGGTGTCGATTGCGATATCCGGTGCCGCGGTCGTCGGCGCGTTCTTTCTGGTCCAGCGTATCGCGCCGGAAGCTGCCGGCAGCGGCATTCAGGAGATCGAAGGCGCCATGGAGGACAAGCGGCCCGTACGCTGGGCCAGAGTCCTGATCGCGAAGTTTTTCGGCGGATTGCTCGCTCTGGGATCCGGCCTGGTGCTCGGCCGCGAAGGCCCGACCATTCACATGGGGGCGATGACGGCCGAAGCGCTTTCCAGATCGCAAGGGCTTTCGTCGTCCGATCACAAGGGACTTCTGGCGGCAGGAGCCGCCGCCGGTCTGGCCGCGGCCTTCAATGCGCCGCTCGCGGCGATCCTGTTTATCGTGGAGGAAACCAGGCGGCAGTTTCCGTTCGGCTACCGAACTTACATGGCTGTCATCATCGCCTCGATTCTGAGTGCGGCGGTCACGGTGAAGCTGACGCATATCGGCCCGCCGCTGCTGGTCACGGTGTCCTATGTGCCGATCTGGAGCTTCTTCCTGCTCGGCCTTCTCGGCATTTTTCTCGGCGCACTCGGCGTGTTCTTCAACTGGGCTCTGATCAAGGTCATGGACCTGTTCCAGACAATCCGGCTCGGGCTGCGCTGGCTGCCGGCGCTTGCCGTCGGCGGGATCACGGGGGCTCTCCTGATCGCGTTCCCGGACGCAACCACCGGCGGTGAAGATCTGGTGCGCGGGCTGATCACCTCCCATCAGGGTGTGCTGGTCCTCCTCCTGCTCACCTTGCTGCGCTTCGGCGGCGTGCTGTTTTCCTATGCCTCGGGCGTTCCCGGCGGGATCTTCGCACCGATGCTGTCCATCGCAACCTGCGCCGGGCTCGCCTTCGGCACCGGGGCGGCGGAACTCCTGCCCATCGTGGATGACGACTTCCGGGCCGCCTGCGCGGTGGCTGCCATGGGCGGTTTTTTCGCTGCTTCCGTCCGTGCGCCCCTCGTCGGCGTCGTGCTGGTGATGGAACTGACGGGCGCCTACGCCCTGATCATGCCGGTTCTGGTGACCTGCACCACGGCGTCCCTCACGGCGCATCATCTCGGGGGCCGGCCGATCTACGAGCAACTGCTGGAACGGACCTTGAGACTTGCAGGCCAGGAGCCGGACAAGCAGCCCGAAGACACCCCGATTCAACTGGGTACGCGCGAAGGCTGACCGGGAAAAGCCGGGCGCCCTATTCCGCAGCTTCCAACGGAAGCAGGACGGAGGACAGGCTTTCCGGCTGCCGTCCGCCATAGACCCAATCCAGAAGCTCCACCGTATGCAGGATCGGTATGCCGGTCCCCAGGCCGATCTGGGTCATGCAGCCGATATTTCCGGTGGCGATGACATCAGGCCTGGTTTTCTCGATATTGGCCACCTTCCTGTCACGCAGGCGGCGGGCAATGTCCGGTTGGAGAATGTTGTAGGTTCCCGCCGATCCGCAGCATAAATGCCCTTCCGGCACATCCTTGACACTGAAGCCGGCCGCCGTCAGGAGATCTTTCGGCTGACGGGTAATCTTCTGGCCGTGCTGCATGGAACAGGCGGAATGATAGGCAATGGTCAGCTCCGGTGCGACGGCGGGCGCGCCAAGATCAACCCCGGTCAGGAATTCGGTGACGTCCTTTGCCAGCGCGGAGACCCGGGCTGCCTTCAGGGCATAGTTCGCATCGTCTTTCAGCATGTGGCCGTAGTCCTTGATCGTCGTACCGCACCCCGATGCGGTGATCAGGATGGCGTCAAGTCCACCTGTCTCGACTTCGCGCATCCAGACGTCGACATTGCGCCGGGCGTTTTCCAGAGCGGCCTCTTCCTTGCCCATGTGATGGACAAGCGCACCGCAACAGACCTCACCTTCGGGCAGAACGATCTCATATCCCGCACGGGTCAACAGCCGGATCGTGGCGTCGTTGATACCGGGATTGAGCACCGGCTGGGCACATCCGCCCAGAAGGGCCACGCGGCCCTTGCTGGCCGGGGTTTCCGCCGCAAACACGCCGGGTCCTTCATGTTCCCCGCGTCCGGGAGATCTTGCGGGTGCCAGTTCCAGCATCGCACCGATCTTTTTCATCGGGCCGCCCAGCGCCTTCAGCGCACCGGCAAACGGACGGGCGAAGAATGCGCCGATCAGTGCGAGGCGGAACCGTTTCGGATAGGGCAGCACAAACGCCAGGACGGACCGCAGCAATCTGTCTGACGCCGGCCGTCTGTAGGTCTTTTCGATGTGGGCGCGGGCATGATCGACAAGATGCATGTAGTGCACCCCGGAAGGACAGGTGGTCATGCAGGCAAGGCAGGACAGACACCGGTCGATATGCTTGACGATCTTTTCGTCTGCCGGACGGTCGTTTTCCAGCATGTCCTTGATCAGATAGATCCTGCCACGCGGGCTGTCGAGCTCATCTCCCAGCAACGTGAAGGTCGGGCAGGTTGCCGTGCAGAACCCGCAATGAACGCATTTGCGCAGGATCTTTTCAGACTGCGCGACATGGCTGTCCTTCAGCTGCTCTGCGGTGAAATTGGTCTGCATGGTGTCCGCCGTCCCTCAATTGCCCGCATTCGCTGCGGTATTCTCCTTGCGAGTGATCCGGATCGTAGGGGCTGGGTTTTCACCGCACAAGGTATCATTCCGGCACAAGAGCACCATCAATGCGGAATGAATTGAGCTGAATAAACACAAAACCCGGCCGCAGGATCGCGGCCGGGTTTCGTGTCTTGTCGTCAATGATCGTCAGAACGGCTCAGAACAACCAGGTCTGCGGGTCCGGCACCGGTTCACCGCGGGAGGCAAGCTGAAGACCCTTGATGCAACGAATGATCATCCAGATCAAAAGCGCGATCAGCAGGAAGATGCCAACGACAACAAAGGTCAGGAGAACACCGAGCACGCTGCCGAGCAAACCGATCCAGAAAGTCCGGATCTGGTAGGTATAGTGCGTGTCGACCCAGCCACCGGCCTTGCCCCTGTTCAAATAGGCGAAGATGATGCCGACCAGCATGGTGATACCGAACAAAATGCTCACCAGATACAGAATATAGACAAGGCTGACATTCTTGCCGCCTGGCTCCAGATAACCTTCAGTACCGGATTGTTGTTCCATCATGCTCTCCGCTAGAAATATCCACGTAAAAATACGCTGATAAGACTACACACCCGCGACCATTCGTCCAGCATTCAGAATGCCTTTTGCATCGAACTGCTCCTTCAGGCGCCGGGACAGCGCCGCCAGGGAGCCAGGTTGGGGCTGGAACACCGGCACGGTCGAGCGGACGGACGGATCCGCGCGCACCAGTGTCGCGTGACCTCCGCCGGTTTCCTCTAGCGCCGCGCGAATTTCCACCTCGTGAATTTCTCCGTCGTCGCAGGACAGCCAGACAAGACCGCCGCTCCAGTCGAAGAACGCCCTCATGTCGAAGGCCGCCTTCAGACGCTCCACCAGCATCGGGCCGGAGGCCGGGGCGACGGACACCCGCCACACGGGAGTATGGGCACCTGCGAACGGCACCACATCACGGATGTTCCGCCACAGTTTTCCGGACTCCGCTTCCGCAAGGCGGGCGGGCGCACCAAATTCCGCAAGAAGCTTTTCCAGAGATTTGAACCGGTAGTCGACCGAGGTTTCAAATCCTTCCAGCCGAAGGACCGTCTTGCCGACCTCGCCGTCGATGCCACCGGGCAGATGGGCAGCACCGGACACTTCCGCCGACGAACCCATGGCCCGGCACAGGGCGTCAATTGCGTCTGCCTCTTTCAAACCAGCAAGCAGGAACGTCGCCGAGGTTTCCGGTTTCGGATTGACCTTGAGCGTCACCGTGGTCGCAACAGCCAGAGTGCCGAAAGACCCGCAAAGCGCCCGCGGCAAATCATAGCCGGTGACGTTCTTGACCACCTTGCCGCCGGAATTGAAAATTTCCCCGCGTCCGGAAACGGCTTCCATGCCAAGCACATGGTCCCGCGCCGCGCCCGCCTTGATGCGGCGTGGACCGGAGAGATTTGCCGCCAGCACGCCGCCCAGGGTTCCCCGTCCGGGCTCTTCCCCCAGCAGCGGCCCGTAGTCCATCGGCTCGAACGAGAGTTCCTGGCCGTTGTCCCCGACCAGTTTTTCGACCTCGGCGATCGCCGTTCCCGCCTTGACGGTCAGCACAAGCTCCGCCGGCTCGTAACTCTCGACGCCGGTGAGGTCCGACAGGTCCAGAACATGCGCCGCCTGCACCGGGCGGCCGAGCTTTCTCTTGGATCCGTGCCCGACGATCTCCAGCGGCTGTTCCTCCGCGGCCGCCCATTTCACCGCATCTTCGACCTGCCGCGTATCCTGCGGCTTGAACGTTGCATCCATTTCGGAAATTCCTCAGAAGCGCGGGATATCGGGGAAGGGCAACTGGCCCTTGTGCACATGCATTTTACCCAGTTCGGCGCAGCGGTGCAGCAAGGGGAAGACCTTGCCCGGGTTGAGCAGATGCTTATCGTCGAAAGCACATTTGACCCGCTGCTGTTGCTTGAGATCGTCCTCGGAGAACATTTCCGTCATCAGATCGCGCTTTTCGATGCCGACGCCATGCTCGCCTGTCAGCACACCGCCGACCTCGACGCACAGCCGCAGGATATCGGCACCGAAGGCTTCGGCAGCCTCCAGTTCCCCCGGCTTGTTGGCATCGTAAAGGATCAGCGGATGGAGGTTGCCGTCGCCGGCATGAAAGACATTGGCCACGCGAAGCCCGTGCTTTTCGCCCAGGTCCCGCATGCCGGCGAGCACCTTCGGCAGTTCGCGGCGCGGGATCGTGCCGTCCATGCACAGATAGTCCGGCGAAATTCGCCCGACGGCCGGAAATGCAGCCTTGCGTCCCGCCCAGAAGGTCATGCGTTCCTCTTCGCTGGCCGAGATCCGCACGTGGCTGGCTTCGTTGGCCCGGGCAATTTCCTCGACGCGGCCGATCAGGTAATCGACCTCCTCCTCCGGCCCGTCGAGTTCAACGATCAGCAGGGCCTCGACATCAAGCGGATAGCCTGCGTGGACAAAATCTTCCGCAGCATGAATGGCGAGCCGGTCCATCATTTCCATACCGCCCGGGATGATGCCCGCCGCGATGATTTCTGCGACGCAGCGGCCGCCGTCCTCGCTGGCCGGAAAGCCGATAAGCAGCGCGCGTGCCGTTTCGGGTTTTTGCAGGATGCGGACGGTAACTTCGGTCACCACGCCGAGCAGTCCCTCCGACCCGGTCATCAGCGCCAGAAAATCGTATCCTTCGCTGTCCAGGTGCTTGCCGCCGAGGCGGATCACCTCACCGGTGATCAGCACCATTTCCAGCCCAAGCACGTTGTTTGTGGTCAGCCCGTATTTGAGGCAGTGCACACCACCGGAATTTTCCGCGATGTTGCCGCCGATGGAACAGGCGATCTGGGAAGACGGATCCGGCGCATAATAGAAGCCCTCGCCTTCCACCGCGCGCGTGATGCCGAGATTGGTCACACCCGGCTGTACCACGACGGCCCGGTTGGGATAGTCGATGTCGAGGACCTGATTGAACTTCATCATCGACAGCAGCACGCCGTCCTCCAGCGGCAGGGCGCCGCCGGACAGCGAGGTCCCCGCTCCGCGCGGCACCACCTTGACGTCGTTGTCGTAACAGTACCTGAGGACCCTGGAGACCTGATCGACCGTTTCTGGAAGAACCACAATGAGGGGGAGCTGCCGATAGGCCGTCAGAGCATCCGTTTCATAGGCGCGCATCTCGCGCTCGTCGTGGATCACGCCCTCTCCGGGAACGATCGCCTGAAGCGCGCTCAGGATCTCTCGGCGACGGGCAAGGACATCCCGGTCCGGGGCAGGCATGGCGATCGCGGTCACAGGCTGGACTCCTTTCACATATACGCTTGATGATCCACGGGATTTGCTCGAACGTAAGCAGTGGTGGTAGATCAACGGCTTCCCCGAAGTGTGACAAGTATCTTGGCCAAGGGAAACGCCCGCACGATACTAGATGTCTTTCTGAGAGATTGAAAATGAGCAATCTGACCGACATGGAGATTTTCGCCCGAGTGGTGAGCGCCGGCAGCATGTCCGCCGCCGGGCGAGAAATGAACCTGTCGCCAGCCGTGGTCTCCAAACGCATCCGGCGTCTTGAGGAAAAACTCGGAACGCGTCTCCTGCAGCGAACGACCCGCCAGATCGCCATGACGGAGGCGGGCCAGGGCTTTTATGAAAGGGTCATTGCAATTCTGGCCTCGGTGGAGGAAGCCGAGTCTTTCGTTTCGCGCGGATCCGCCAGGGCCCGCGGCATTTTGAAGGTGGCTGTACCGACGTCCTTCGGCCGTCTTCACATCGCCCCGCATATGGGCAAATTCCTGATCGAGAACCCGGACCTTTCGGTCAATCTCGATCTCTCCGACGACTTCGTCGATATCGTCGGAGATGGTTACGACCTTGCGGTCCGCATTGCCGAGTTGTCCGATTCCAGCCTTGTCGCACGCCGGCTTGCTCCCGTGCACCGGATCCTGTGCGCCAGCCCGGACTATCTGAAACGACACGGCGCGCCCCAGAGCATCGAAGATCTGGCGGCCCACCATGTCACGCTTGCCGCGACAAATCAGGATCCCTGGCGGCTCGCCGGTCCGGACGGCTCCGTGACCATCCGCACCCGCGCGCCCATCAAGACCAACTCCAACGAAGTTGTGCGCGAATGCCTGCTGGCCGGAGTCGGGATAGCGCTTCGCTCGACTTGGGACGTGGGTCCGGAGTTGCGGGCGGGCAAGCTGCAGATCCTTCTGCCGGAATACAGGGCTTCGAAAGATGTCGGCCTCTACGCGGTTTACCCGAGCCGCCAGTTCCTGCCGGCGAAAGTACGGGTCTTCATTGATTTTCTGGCTCATCTATACGGCTCTTCGCCCTATTGGGACGCCGGTCTGGAAGACTGGCTGCACCTTCCGAGCGAGGCGCGGGCGAGCTGATCGCGACACAATGTACCTGCGACCGTGCGTCACTTGCGTCGATCTCCTGCATCCTGTTGTGTGATTGAGAGTTAAATCCGAGGGAGAATACTATGCAGCGATTGCTGATGATCGCCGGAACGGCGCTTCTGGCGCTTACCGTGCATGCAAGTGCCGAAGGCGATCCCGCCAAGGGTGAGAAGGTTTTCAAGAAATGCGCCGCCTGCCATGCGGTCGGTGAAGGCGCCAAGAACAAGGTCGGGCCGGAGCTCAACGGCATTGTCGGCCGGCCCTGGGGTCAGGTCGAGGGCTACAAATACTCCAAGCCGCTGATCGAACTCGGCGAAGGCAAGGTCTGGGACGTCGAGATGCTGGATATCTACCTGACCAAGCCGAAAGACCTCATTCCCAAGGGCAAGATGGCGTTCGCCGGGCTGAGGAAAGAACAGGACCGCGACAACGTGATCGCTTATCTGGCTCAGTTCAACGCAGACGGCACGACCCAGTAAGCTCCATTGGGCCGACAATACGCGAGAGGCCGGGATTTCCCGGCCTCTTTTGTTTTCCTGGCCGAGTTACCAGGCAGCGTTGCCCGATGGACCATGGACGCGGCCGCGTTGCCGGCACCAAATGCTCAGTGATCATTGTGCTTCTTGCGGATGCGCCGGACCAGCCACCAGATCAGGATCACAACGACAGGCACGGCGAGCCCGGTGGTGACATTCGCATCCGGGACGGGCAGTCCGGTCTCCCTTGCAGCCTTGGCCAGATAGGAAATCAGCCCGACCACATAATAGCTGACAGCCGCGACCGACAGCCCCTCGACCGTCTGCTGCAGCCTCAGCTGAAGATGGGCACGGCGGTTCATGGACTGAAGCAGCCTGCTGTTCTGCTCCTCCAGTTCGACATCAACGCGTGTGCGCAGCAAGGTCGTCGCCCTTGCGAGCTTACGGGACAGCATGGCCTGGCGGTCTTCGGTCGCCTGACAGGTCTGCATGGCGGGCGTCAAACGCCGGGTCAGGAACGCAGCCAACGACAGATCTCCGGGAGCAGCCTCCTCCTTCAGCGCATTCAACCTGGCCTTGACGATCCCGTCATAGGCCCGGCTGGCGCCAAAGCGGAACGCGCTCGCCGTCGCCCCGGCTTCCAGGGCAGCTGCCATTTCGCTCAACCTGCCGAGCAACTGCTGGTTCGCCCCCAGGCCGGAGTTTTCCTTCAATTGGTTCGTCAACTCGGCCAGTTCGATCTCGAACCGTCTGATCTCCGGTTGCAGCTCCGTCGCCTTGAACAGGCCCAGCATGGCCAGCGTTCGATAGGTCTCCAATTCCAGGAGGCGCTGCGCGACCGCGCCGAGACGCACGTCGCTGAGCGACCGGTTGAGTACAAGAAACCGGGTCAGGCCGTCGCCGTCCTGGCGGAAATCGGTCGCCACCAGAGCGGCGCTGTTCTCCACCTCCGACACGGTCAGACTGCCGGTGTCGAACCTCTCCCGCCAGTCCTCAAGGTCGCCGGACCCTCGCACTTCCAGACGGACAGCGACCAGCAGGTCTCCAGGAGCCCTGAAAGCAGCACCGAAGGGATGAGATGCCGGAACCGGTCCGAAAAGCGCCTCCGACTTCGCGGCCCCATCCCAGGTGTAGGTGGTGAATTCCGCATGCTGTTCCCAGCTGAGCGTACCGCCGCCGAAGGAAAGCCTGTGATAACGCGCGCCGGGCGCCGGGCCGTGCCAGCCTCTGGAAACGCAAAATTCGTTCAGCCAGACATGATCTCCGGCCGCTTCCTCCACATTGGTCAAAAAGGCGTAGTGCAACACGGTGCGCGGACTGCCAAGCGGGCGCAGCGGGCGGGCATGCACTTCCCCCAGAACCTTTTCGCGCAGCGGCGATGTCCGGAATACGGGTAAGGACGATCTGTTTTCCGAGTCCTGATCCAAGCTGACAACCCCGTTTGCACACATTCGTTCCTGGAGCTCACCTTCGCCCCGTGACATCCGGAGACCAACCAAGATCAACGCGACCGGGACAATATGACACTGGTGTATGGTGTTTGCGCATTGCCGAATTGGATAAGAAAATTGACCAATTCTTGTTTCAACGCTATTTTCCGGCCTTGAGTGAAGAGGCTGGCCAGCATGTTTCAACCCGTAGACCATCAGAAAACGGCGAACGCCGCCGTGGAACAGATCGAGGATCTGATCCTGAAGGGGGTGCTCCAGTCCGGTGACAGACTGCCGCCGGAAAGAAATCTGGCTGAGCTCATGAAGGTGTCGAGGCCGGTTCTCAGGGAAGCCCTGAAGCAACTGGAGGAGCGGATGCTGATCGAAGCCCGCCAGGGTGGCGGCACCTTTGTCTGCGACTTGATCGGCCCGATTTTCTCCGAGGCCATCGTTCAGCTGATCGCCCGCCATCCCTCCGCCATCAGCGACTATTTCGAATTCCGGCGCGGTATCGAGAGCCAGGCCGCGGCGCAGGCAGCCGTTCGGGCGGCGCCATCCGACATCGCTCGCCTCGACGAGATCGTCCGGCGGATGCAGAGCGCCCATGACGCGGAAGATCTGGCCGCTGAAGCCCGGCTGGATGTCGACTTTCATCATGCCGTCGGCGAGGCCGCCCACAATGTGGTGATGCTGCACACCTTGCGATCCTGCTACCGGCTCCTGGAAAACGGCGTTTTCTATAACCGCGGGCGTCTCTATGACCATCCGACCGCGCGCATTGAACTGTTGCAGCAGCACAAGACTATCGCGGAGGCCATCCGCCGGCGGGACCCCGATGAGGCCCACCGGGCGTCGCAGGATCACATCGACTATGTGCGCGGCACCCTGGCCGACGCGCAGGCAATGGACCGGCGCGAACAGCTCGCCGGTCTGAGAATGAATAAACCCATGAAGAATTCTGCTCGTTCCTGAGCATCCTGGAGGAAACCCCATGACAATTGTGACCGATGTTGCGGATCTGCAGGCTCTGGCAAAACGCCGGGTGCCGAAAATGTTTTACGAATATGCCGACACGGGGTCCTGGACCCAGAGCACCTACCACGAGAACGAGGCGGCGCTGCAGCGTCAGAAGCTGCGCCAGCGGGTCGCCCGCAACATCGACAATCGCTCCGTCACGACGACGATGATCGGTGAGGAAGTAGCCATGCCGGTCGCTCTCGCGCCGGTCGGCCTGACCGGGATGCAACACGCCGATGGCGAAATCCTCGCCGCCCAGGCGGCCGAGGAATTCGGTGTCCCTTTCACCTTGTCCACCATGAGCATCTGCTCAATCGAGGACGTCGCGGAACACACAAAGTCGCCTTTCTGGTTCCAGCTCTACGTGATGCGTGACCGCGGTTTTTCCGAAAGGCTGATGCAGCGGGCGCACACGGCCGGCTGCTCGGCGCTGGTACTGACGCTCGACCTGCAAGTGCTCGGCCAGCGTCACCGGGACATCAAGAACGGTCTGTCGACACCACCCAAGCCCGGACCGGCCGTTCTGGCGGATCTCGCGCTCAAGCCCCGCTGGTGCTGGCAAATGCTGCAGACCAAGCGGCGTCAATTCGGCAACATTCACGGCCACGTCTCGGGCGTTGACGACATGACATCGCTGGCCGAATGGACCAACAGCCAGTTCGACCCGACGCTGGACTGGTCCTCCGTCGAATGGGTGAAGAAACACTGGGACCGCAAGCTCATCCTCAAGGGCATCAACGACGTCGAGGACGCGAAAATCGCAGCCGATATCGGGGCCGACGCCATCGTGGTTTCAAACCATGGCGGCCGCCAGCTCGACGGTGCGCTGGCCTCCTACGAGGTTCTGGGAGATATCGTCGATGCGGTCGGCGACAGGATCGAGGTTCATTTCGACGGCGGCATCCGCTCCGGCCAGGACATTTTCAAGGCCGTCGCCATGGGCGCCCGCAGCACCTATATCGGCCGCGCCTTCATCTATGGCCTCGGCGCCAACGGCAAGGACGGCGTGACCAAGGTGCTGGAGATCCTGCACAAGGAACTCGATGTCACCATGGGACTTTGCGGTGAAACCGATATCGCCAAGGCCGGCCGGCACAATATGGTTCTTTGAGGAGCGGCACGGCGCACCGGGCAACGCAAGACAGGCCGAGAACGCGCGGCGCCGGTCATGTCGGCCCGCACGGCATGGAGGCAGGCGTCGCTTTCGAAGCGCCGGCCTGAATCGGCAGATTCGCTTCAGACTTATCGCCTTTGCTGATGAGAACATCAAAAACAATCACTTGTTCTGATAAGGCGGGGCGATCAGATTACCCTCCATCACATTCTGGATCGGTTCTCACATGAGCGTTGCCACGCCTGCCCTGCGCCGGGAAAACGCCGGTTTCACTCCGGCCGACTACGGTCTTTATGCCACCACCGTGCTCTCCTGGGGCTTCAGCTGGATTGCAATGAAGAGCCAGATCGCGACTGTCTCACCGGAAGTCTCCGTCTTCTGGCGTTTCGTGCTGGCGGCCGCGGTCATGATGATCTGGGCGAAAGCGCGGGGGCACAGGATGTCGTTCCCCTTCCGGGACCATCTGCGTTTCGCCGGTCTCGGCGCGTTCCTGTTCTCGACCAATTTCACGCTTTTCTACTATGGCGCTTCCTACCTGCCCTCCGGCCTGCTCGCGGTGATTTTTTCCACGGCGTCCATATTCAATCTGTTCCTGGGCCTCATTCTCTTCCGTCAGAGGCCTAATCTCCTCGCGCTCACCGCCGGTTTCCTGGGTTTCATAGGCATCGGCCTGATGTTCTGGCCGCAGCTCACGGGCGCCGAGTTCAATTTGCAGGCAGCCATCGGACTGGCCTTCTGTATCGGGGGGACGCTGTCCTTCTGCTTCGGGAACATGCTGTCGGCCGACACTCAGCGGCGCGGTATCGGCGTGACGCCGGCCACTGCCTGGGGCATGGTCTACGGCATGGCGTTCCTGGGGATTGTCTCGCTACTCAGAGGGCAGAGCTTTGCCGTGGAGTGGTCGCTCGCCTATTTCGGCGGCCTCGTCTATCTGGCGATCATCGCGTCGGTGATCGCCTTCGCCTCCTACCTGACACTACTCGGCCGGATCGGCTCGGCGCGGGCGGGTTATGCCACCGTTCTGTTCCCCGTGCTCGCGCTGACG
Organism: Labrenzia sp. OB1; assembly: GCF_001624695.1. Classification (GTDB taxonomy): domain Bacteria; phylum Pseudomonadota; class Alphaproteobacteria; order Rhizobiales; family Stappiaceae; genus Roseibium. The sequence goes on from NZ_JSEP01000002.1 coordinate 420,047, forward strand.
CTGTCAACGATCTTCGAAGGCTATCACTGGACGCCCCTGGCCGTGGCCGGGCTCTTCTGTGTCCTGGGCGGAAATCTGATCATGCTGCGCGCACGCTGAAAAACCCCGGCTGCCGGTATTTTCTGCTGAAAGGTTGATACGGCAGACTATTCGGCGGCCAGTTGTACGGATCCGGCGCCGACATTGCCGATGGCCGCAACCAGGTGATTGCAGAGCGTGTCATGCATGGCTTCGCGCGCCTCATCGGACCGCAGCAGAGCAATGTCGCAGAACGGCAACGAGGGGAACCCGTCCCGTTCATCCAGAATGCGCATGCCGTCGCGGATAGCGCTTTCCGGGAAAACCGTAACGGCCAGACCGACCTGAACCGCACCTACGAGCCCGGCCGCACTGGCGCTGGTGTAGGACACCCGGTAGCGAAGTCCGGCGCGGTCGAGTGCGTCCATGGAAAGTCGTCGCCAGTTGCAGGTCGCCGGGCCCAGCGCCAGACGGATCACATCCTGAGTGTGAGCACAATGCTGGGCCGAAGTGACCCAGTAAAGCGGTTCCCGCCGGATGATCTCGCCGCGCAGGTTGAGGGTGTCTCCGGACGTGGTGATCGCCACGTCGAGCTGCCCGTCGCGGATCGCTTCGGTGAGTTTCGCGCTACTCGAGCATTCGACCTGAACCTCGATGGAAGGATTGAGGCGATTGAATGCCGCCAGAACCTGCGGCAGCAACCTGTCCGCATAGTCGTCCGGCACGCCGAGCTTCACATGACCGACTTCCTTCCGGCCATTGAAAGCCGACAGGGTTTCATCGTTCAGAAGGATCATCCGCCGGGCGAACTCGACCAACCGAAGACCATCTTCGGTCAGCCTCGACTGGCGGCCATCCTTGATGAAGATCGGTTGCCCGACGCGCTCTTCAAGACGACGCATCTGCATGGAGACAGCTGACTGGGTCTTGTGCACCGCTTCACCCGCCTTGGTAAAGCTTCCCAGCTCGGCAATCGCCAGAAACGTGCGCAACTGGTCAATATCTAGTGCGTGACTCATAAAAGACCCTGTAGATGAGCTGTATCCAGCCCGGAAGATTTGAGATTCGAATTAATAAATGGATTATACATCACAAATATTTACAACTCAATGACAATTTAAGCCCGGGAGGATGGGCGAAATTTGAATAAGCCCTTATAAAACAATCTTGTATCCGGTCACTTCGCAACTATTCTGCGGCCTGAGGGACCGAAAGGTTGTCCAGTGACGACACGATGTGTTCGACCAGGGCGTCGGTGACCCTGGAGCTGTTGTGCCAGGATCGCATGATGCCGATCTCGCAATCGGGCAGGCGTGGAAAGCCTTCGGCTTCCGTCAGAACGCGCATGCCGGATCGCAAAGCGGATTCCGGCAGAACCGAAATCGCCAGACCGGCAAGCACCGCCGCGCCGACAGCGGTCGAATTCCAGCTTGAATAAAGCAGCCGGTGCTCACGTACCTGATCGCTCAGGGCATTGATCGCCGCCTTGCGCCAGTCACAGGTCGCCCGGCCGAGCGCCAGGGGAAGCGGGGACTCGTTTTCCACCGCATGACGGGCCGACACGACCCACAGCAGCGGCTCGCGGCGGACCAGATCGACATTCTTGCGGCCCTTCCTCTGAACGTGGGTGATAATCGCCACATCCAGCTCACCTTCCGAAATCATGTCGGCCAGGTTGGGTGTCGGCGCGCAGACCACACTCACTTCCGCCTTGGGATTCGATCTCGAAAACCGCGCCAGAATTTCCGGAAGAAACCGGTCGGCATAGTCGTCCGGCGTCCCCAGCCGGACCAGACCGGCGAGCTCGGTGTCATCGAAGGCCGCGAGGGTTTCATCGTTAAGCTGAACAAGTCGGCGCGCGTAATGCAGCAGCCGTTCGCCGTGTTCCGTCAGGCGGGACTGGCGGCCGACACGGACAAAAAGCGGTTTTCCAACGCGCTCTTCCAGACGGCGCATCTGCATGGAGACCGCCGATTGGGTCTTGTGCACATTGTCCGCAGCGCGCGTAAAGCTGCCGCCTTCGGCAATCGCCACAAAGGTTCGAAGCTGATCCAGATCGAGCATAAGCGCCTCAAATATAAGACAAACTGATGTTTGCCACCAAACCTATTCAAAGTTGAAATGTTTCGGCCGGCTGTCAGCATTTGTCAGCGCTCCGGAACACCTTGCTCCATCACATCACAATTTTCGATCAATGGCATCAAAAACATTCGTTGGAATAATATTTGAAATACCGCCATCTATGGAGTGTTCCACAAACAGGACTGCCAATAGTTGGCCGGGAACAGGCTGCCGGAAATTCCTTCGGCCGCTCACAGGAGAATTATGCCATGACCCATACAACAAGCACCCCGTCCTTCGCGCTCTTCGGGCAGATGGTTGCCCGTGCATGGCGTGTATTCAAAAACCGGCGTCAGTTTACCGAACTCACGCATTGGTCTGACGAGCAGTTGAAGGATGTCGGCCTCACCCGGAGCGACGTTCGACGCGCCTTGGCACAGCCATTCTATCGCGATCCGACCTCCTCCCTATTGAGCGCTTCCCCGGCGCTTAACCGCAGGCTGAGCCTGCAGGCGGCGAATGCGCCCCGGGAGAGAGCGAACCTTACGCTTGTGGACACCGGCAAGACCGCTGACAACGGCCAGATTGCCGCCTGATTCCGGGCCTGGCGGCCCGACGAGCACTTGATTTGCAGCCCCTGTCGGCAATTAGCCTTGCTGACGCAACTGACCCGCCTTCCGGCGGGTCTTTTTTTGCGCAGGTATGGCTTTAAGATCAGGTTGCCCCGAAATCCTTCGCCGCTTTCTTGAAAAAGCTGTCGAAGGCGTTGAACTGGCTGGACTGAAAGTCGCGACCTGCCTCCATCCAGTCGGCGACCATTCCGTCAAATTCCGAGGCTTCGCCGGAACTACCCTCATCTGAAGCGTCATCCTCCGGCTGAAGGTCCTCTTCCTCCGGTTCCGCCTCCTCCTCAGGCTCGACGTCAGCTTCGACGACCCTGGCAGGCTGCAGAAAAACACCCCAGAAGGCCTGCATGGCCTCGGCGTAACCCTGCAGGTAGTCGGCCGGCGTCGGCTGCGGCTTGGGCCGCCCGCGCGCGAAGCCGCGCAGGTAGGCGTCAAGAAGGTTGCGCGCTTCGCCGTGCACGAAGGGCCGGGCGACCTGGCCCATTGCGAGGGTCGCGGCCACGGGCATCATTTCCTGGATGGCATCACCCTGCAGTCCGGTCAGCGTGGCGATCTGCCCGGCCAATGCCTTCTGGACCGCTTCCGGCCCGAAGAACGGCGTCAGCGCCTCCTGCGAAGGCCCCTGATACAGTCCGGTGTAGCCGGCGAAGGGATTTTGCGCTGCGGAGCCGAATGGTGAAGAGCCGAACGGTGAAGATTGGCCGAGGAACTCGCTGAACCCGGGAATGGTGCCGCCGAAATAGCGAAAACCGTTGAGCGCGGCTGGCATGAGCTGCCCCATGACGCTGTTCAGATCGTCATTGGACCAGCCGAATCGCTCTCGCACATCTTCCGTCAGCGAAAAGATATCGAATGGGGGAGCTGCCGTTTCGTTGCCAGTCATCGCACTGCTCCGCTCGGGGTTCCGCCAGGTCTTGAGAAACAGGACCAACCTAGGGAACAGGCTCAGAATATTGTATTTTCAGGCATCAAACCGGCAAAGAAGAACGAGGAAAAGCCTGCTGAGCCATGCTGGAGCACGACCCAAAGGCTTTGACTCAGCCCTCGCCGCCGGGCTGGTGCCTGAAAACACAGTTTGTTGAGCCCGTACCCTATGCAGAGAGTGACCCTTTGTAGGCGTTAGGTCAATTCACGGATGACAGCGCGAGTTTTCCTTGCCCTTGGAAACTTTCAGGCAGCGGGTTTCTCGGCGCGCTGCCTGCCTCAATAGGCATAGTCGCTGAACACACGGGTAACATCGCCGTTCCAGGACCCGTGGTAACGCTGCAGCAGGACATCGGCCGGGCTCATGCCCGAGGCAAGCCCCTCCTCGACCGGCGCCAGATGCACCCGCTCGTCCAGATCACCGTCACTCATCCTGTTTCGGCGTTTCAGGCCTTCCTGGGAGAGTGACAGAACCTGTCTGGCGACATCCAGTACCGTCCCGTCGCGGAAAGGTGTCTGCAACGCCGTCTTGGGAACATCCCGGCGCAGTGCCGCACGCTCTTCGCGGGTCCAGTCCTTCACCAGCTCATAAGCCTGGTCGAGGACCCCCTTGTCATAGAGCAGACCGACCCAAAGTGCGGGCAAGGCACAGATGCGCCGCCAGGGGCCACCGTCGGCACCGCGCATCTCGATATATTTCTTCAACCGGACATCCGGGAACAGGGTCGACAGATGGTTGTTCCAGTCGCCGAGCGTGGGGGTCGCATCCGGCACCCTGCTTTTGAGAGCACCGTTCATGAACTGCCGGAACGTCGTGCCGGTGACGTCGTAATAGGTCTCGCCGCGCTTGACGAAATACATAGGCACATCCATCGCCCATTCCACATAGCGCTCGAAGCCAAAGCCTTCCTCGAAGGCGAAGGGCATGTCGCCGGTCCGGTCCGCGTCGGTGTCGGTCCAGATCTGGGCACGGAAGGACTTGAAGCCGTTCGGTTTGCCGTCGGTAAAAGGCGAATTGGCGAATATGGCGGTTGCGATCGGCTGCAGCGCGAGGCCGACACGCATTTTCGTCACCATGTCGGCTTCGCAGGAGAAGTCGAGATTCACCTGGATGGTGGACGTCCGGTACATCATGTCCAGGCCGAGGGAACCGACCTTGGGCATGTAGTTGGTCATGATGTCATAACGGGATTTCGGCATGCGCGGCATATCGGAGCGCGCCCAGGTGGGCGCCATGCCGATGCCCAGAAAACCGACGCCCATCGGTTCGGCCACCTGACGGACCTGCGCCAGGTGCTGGTTGGCTTCCCGGCAAGTCTCGTGAAGTGTTTCAAGCGGCGCGCCGGAGAGTTCGAACTGGCCACCCGGCTCGATGGAAATGGCACCGCCGCCGCGATCGTCCGAGAGGCCGATGATCTTTCCGGCATCCTCGATCCGTTCCCAACCGATCAGCTTTTCCATTCCGGTCAGGACGGCTTCCACGCCGTTGGGGCCTTCATAGGGGATCGGGCCGAGTTCCTTCAGGCAGAACCCGAACTTTTCGTGTTCGGTGCCAATCCTGAACCGGACTTCCGGCTTCGAGCCCTCATTGAGCGTCGCGGCCAGATCCGCCACAGTTTCAATCGGTGTGGTGTCGACCGTGTCGCGGGCCATGAAACCGTCCTAGTTGCTGAGCGGTGCGTCAGCCGGAGTGTCGTAAGACCCCGCGAACCGCTTGAATCCGGCGCGTCCGCAAAACGAACGCTTTTGAGCTTCGGTGATTTAGGTTTGTTGCGGCCAGAATGCAAGGATGGAATACGAGCGTAGTCCGCGCTCAAGCCATTCCGGCCCCGGGAAAAGCAGCGCGCCAGGCACGCTCTCCGTTCCGGACGGATCGGACAGGGCTCAAAATGTCGCGCCCAGTCGCCTTACTTCCAGTCACCCAGCGTTGCCTGAATGATCGTGAGCGCGGCGACCGCGGCTGTATCGGCTCGCAGAATGCGGGGCCCGAGCGGTATCGGCGTGACGAACTCCAGCGCGCGCAGTTCCGCCCGCTCCTCTTCGGAAAACCCGCCTTCGGGGCCGATCAAAACAGCCAGTGGCTGATCGCCCTTGTCCTTCATCTGGGCCAGGGCAAGAAGAGGATTGTTCGTGCCTTCCGCCTCGTCGCAAAAGAGCAGCCGGCGGCCGGGTTGCGCTTCCTGCCAGACTGCGAGGACATCGCTCAACGGTTGCGGTGCAAGCACGTCGGGAACGCAGAGCACGCCGCATTGTTCGGCGGCCTCGATCACATTGGCCTCCATGCGCTCCAGATTGACCCGGCTTGACTGGGTATGCCGGGTGATGACCGGCTTCAGGCTGCCGGCGCCCATTTCCACGGCCTTTTGAACCATATAGTCGAGACGGGCGTGTTTGAGCGGGGCGAACATATACATCAGGTCATTGGGCGCGGTCTGTTCGCGCACGCGCTCGATGAGTTGCAGCGCGCAATCCCTGCGCCCGTTGCTGGCGATTTTCGCCAGCCATTCGCCGTCACCGCCGTTGAACACCAGAACGTAATCGCCGTCCTTCAGGCGCAGGACATTCATGAGGTAATTGGCCTGGCCACGATCCGCCTCGATCCGGGCACCGTCCGCGAGAATATGCCGTAAGAACAAACGTTGCATTTTGAACTCGTATTTTGCCATGGGTTTCAGGTAGTCGATGGAATGTGAGGGTTTCAAGGCGGAACGCGGTGCGCGCGGCACTGTTCACATTATTCGATTCCCCACGCCATCCCCACCCGAGTTGTTTGCTCCTGTTACCGTTCCGAAGCCGCCTCTTGACCCTCCCCGGCTTTATGGCCAGTTTCGCAAGGTCAGAAGGAATCATCCGTGGACGAAAAACCCTCGAACGCCGCCGAATTCACCGTTTCCGAAATCTCCTTTTCCATCAAGCGCACGATGGAGGACGCCTTCGGCTATGTCCGGGTGCGCGGCGAGCTGGGGCGGATCTCGCGACCCGGGTCCGGGCATATCTATCTGGACCTCAAGGACGACCGGTCGGTGCTCTCCGGCGTGATCTGGCGCGGTGTCGCCTCGAAGCTGAAAATTCAGCCGGAACAGGGACTGGAGGTGATCGCCACGGGCAAGATCACCACCTTCCCCGGCCAATCCAAATACCAGATGGTGATCGAGGCGCTGGAACCGGCCGGCGCGGGAGCTCTGATGGCGCTGCTGGAAGAGCGCAAGAAGAAGCTTGCGGCAGAGGGTCTGTTCGCCGAGGAACGCAAGCGGCCGCTGCCGCCGCTGCCCAGGATCATCGGTGTGGTCACCTCGCCGACCGGCGCTGTCATTCGCGACATTCTGCACCGGATCGATGACCGTTTTCCCCTGCATGTGCTGGTGTGGCCCGTGCGGGTGCAGGGCGAAACCAGCGGCGCGGAAGTCGCCAACGGCATTCGCGGTTTCAATGCGCTCCTGCCCGGCGGCCCGGTCCCGCGTCCGGATCTGCTGATCGTCGCGCGCGGCGGCGGCAGCATCGAGGACCTGTGGGGCTTCAACGAGGAGGCCGTCGTGCGCGCCGCCGCCGAGAGCGAGATCCCGCTGATATCCGCGGTCGGCCACGAGACGGACTGGACACTTCTCGATCTTGCCGCGGATGTGCGCGCGCCGACGCCAACAGGCGCGGCGGAAATCGCCGTGCCGGTCAAGGCCGAGCTGATGGCAATGGTCGACGACCGGTCGCGGCGCCTGAATTCCGGCCTGGTGCGTTTCGTCACCACCCGGCGGACCGAACTGCGCGCCGCGAGCGCGGCCCTGCCCGCCCCGCAGGACCTGCTGGCCCTGCCGCGCCAGAAGTTCGACACCCTTGCAAGCGGCCTCGGGCGGGCGCTGATCGTCAGCACAAGAACACATCGCACCCATCATCAGAATCTCGCGGGACGCCTGTCGCCGGTCCTGCTCTCCCGTCTGACCTCCAAGGCCAGGCAGGATCTTGCCAACCACAGCGAACGCCAGCAACGGGCGCTGCTTGTCGCGGTATCGCAGAAGCGCCAGACCTTCGCTGCGCTGGCGGTCCGGTTGACCCCGGTGCGCCTCGCCCAGCAGACAACGCTAGGCAAGGAACGCCTTACCGGCCTGACGGGCCGGCTGGACCGGGCCTATCTCTCGCGTGTCGGTCAGGAGAAGGCACGGCTGGACGGCCTGCAGAAGCTGCTGAAGTCCCTGTCCTACAAGGACGTTCTTGCGCGCGGCTATGCGGTGGTGCGCGACGACGGCGGACAGCCGGTCCGCTCCGCCGCCGCTGTCGCATCCGGCGCGGCCCTGTCGATCGAGCTTGCGGATGGCAGCATCGATGCGGTCGCCATGAGCGACAGCGCCGCGCCCAAGCCGGCGAAGCCCAAGAAAGGCGGCTCAGCCAAACCGGCACGGACAGATCAGGGTACGCTGTTTTAGGTCTGTGGAGTGAAAACGCCGCTTTCCTTCAGTTTTAACGAACTCCCTAACGTCAAATTTAAGCATCTCACCTAAGGTCACCTTCGTTCGATCATAAAATATCGGTGACGGAGACTATGGTGACAATGCAGCGCAAGGAATTCGGAAGGCGCGGCCTTTCGCAGGAGAACCCGTCTCAGCGGGGGAAACGGCAGTCGCATTATTCATCCGGCCGCATGACGGCGTCCTACGCTCAGGCGGGAGGCGCTCTTGCCCTGGACGATGCAGACAGCTTCTCCCTCTGGACAGCGTTCTCAACCACCCTTGCGCTGTTGTTCAGCTTTCAGGGGCGGATCGGGCGGATGGAATACTGGTCCATCGGCATCGCCCGATGTGTGCTGCTGCTGGCGCTTTTTTTCGCTCTCATCGACACGACCCAGCCCGGACTGGCGGAGATGGACGAGGCCGCTCTCGCCATTGCCCTTTTCACGTCGACTTCCGGCCTGGTGTATACAGCGCTCTTCATCGCCGGGATCGTCAATTACTGGTCGCTGGAAGCTCGGCGCTGCCACGACAGGGATGTTTCCGGCCTGGTGCTGCTCCTCCTGTTCGTACCGATTTTCGGCACTTTCTACGCCCTGTATCTCTTCATCATGAACGGCTTCTTTCCGGGTACACCGGGAACCAACCGGTTCGACACGGCACAGGGTCTGGCGCCGGTCTTCGACTGAGAAGACCGGCCAGTTACCGGACCTGAATTCCAAGAGATTTGTTGTCCCCGCAACAAACGAAAAGCGCCGCCGGAAAAATGTCTCCGGCGGCGCTTTGTTTTTTTCAGGTAACGTTGCGCGGGATCAGCCCATCAGTTGTGGCAGGATGGTGATGATCGACGGGAAGGCAAGCAGGCCGCCGATTGTCAGTACATCCGCCACGAAGAACGGAACGCAACCCCGGAAGACTTCCTGGACCGGGATGTCCGGCCGCACGCCGGAAACCACGAAACAGTTGAGTCCTATCGGCGGCGTTATCAGACAGAGCTCCGCCATCTTGACCACCAGTATCCCGAACCAGATGGCACAGGCCTCGCCCGACATGCCGAAAGCGCTGTCGGCCGCGGAAACGCCTTCACCGCCATTCAGGGCCATGACCGCCGGATAGACCACCGGCAACGTCAGGATCAACATGCCGATCGCATCCATGAACATGCCGAGCACGGCATAGGCCAGGAGAATGCAGATCATGACTATCCATGGCGAGAATTCGAGCGCCACGATGAAGTCCTTGAAGGCTTCCGGCAGCCCGGCGAAGCCCAGAAAGCGCACATAGACCAGCACCCCCCAGATCAGCGTGAAGATCATCACGGTCAGTTTTGCCGTCTCATGCAGCGCCTGGCCGAGCTGTCGGGTCCTCATGCCTTTCGCGAAGGCGACCACCAGAACCACGAAAGCCCCCAGGGAACCGGCTTCGGTGGGCGTTGCCAGTCCGAAGAAGAACGAGCAGAAGATGATCGCCACCACGGCGATGATCGGCAGGGTGCCCGGAACGCTTTCGAAACGCTCTTTCCAGGTGAACCCCTTGACCGCCGGAGCATCGCCGCGCCAACTGGCGACAGCGACGATGATGCCGACATAGACCAGCGCGGAAAACACGCCGGGCAGAAAACCGGCGATCAGCAGCTTGCCAACCGACTGTTCCACCAGGATGGCGTAGATCACCAGAATGGCGGAGGGCGGGATCAGGGAGGCCAGCGTACCGCCCGCAGCGACGACCGCCGACGACAAACGCTTTGAATAGCCGGCCGCCAGCATTTCGGGAATGGCCACGCGGGCAAAGACGGCCGCGGTCGCGACGGAGGCGCCGGACACGGCCGCGAATCCCGCCGTGGAGAAAACCGTGCCGACGGCCATGCCGCCCGGCAGCCAGCCCAGCCAGCGTTTGGCCGCCTCGAAGAGCTGTTTGGTGAACCCGGCGTAGAATGCCAGGAACCCGATCAGAATGAAGGTCGGCAGCACCGACAGGGCATAGGTGACGGATTTGGAATGCGGGATCGTCCCGGCCATCTTGAGCGCAACGAAGAAGCCGCGTTCAAAGCCCATCTTCATCGAGAACAACACGATCAGGCCGACAAGGCCGGTGAAGGCGGCGGCGAAGGCCACACGCACGCCGATCACCACGAGAACAAGCAGGACGCCGGTCATCATGATGCCTACTTCGAACGGCGTCATTTGGCATCTCCTTCGCCGGTTCCTGCGCCGTTTCCGTCATCACTTCCGGCGACGGCATCGGCCCCGAGGGCATCTTCGATTTCGTGTCTGGCGTGGTCTTCCACATTCTCGATCATCGGCACCGCGACAGGGTCCCGGCCGGGATTGGCGACCAGTCGGCCATAGCCGTAGATCTGCATGAGAAGACGGAGAAACAGAAGGCCGAGCGCCGCCGGGATGATCAGCTTGGAGGGCCAGGTCGGCAGGCGTATGTCCATGGTGCTGTCGCCGATGCCCCAGGACCGGTCGAAATGAAACCACGACCCCCAGATCAGCAACGCGACCGTAAACGCGATCAGGATGACGCCGAGCATTTCGCAGACATAGAGTGTGCGCCCGCTCAGCTTGCCGAGCACGATCTCCATACGGATGTGCCCGCCGACACGCTGGCAATAGGCGACGCCCGCGAAAGCGAAGATTGCCATCGCCTGCTCGGTGATGTCGATGAAGCCCGGGACCGGCATGTTGAACAGCAGCCGGCCCACCACCTGGGCAACGGCCAGCAGCATCAGGGCAAGGATCGAAAAGGCCGCGAACAGGTTGAAGGCGTTTTCGACCTGGCCGAGCCAGCCGTCGAAACGGATAAAGGTGACCGGGCGTTCCGACGCGGAACGGCCACCGGGATCAATTGTCATCATGAGTATAAGCCCCGCGCAGGGCTTTCCGGCACCCGTTCAAATGAACGGCGCCGGAAAGCATGAGGTCAATCCGGTTGGACCGGATTATTCGGCGATGGTCTTCTTGACCATGTCGAGCAGTTCCTGGGCGGGCAGCCCGTTGGCGGATTGCTCTTCGATCCAGGCAGCATGGATCGGCCCGGCCTTTTCAGCGAAGGCGGCCAGTTCCTCGTCGGAGAACTCGACCTGCGTAACGCCGCGGCTTTCCAGCTCCGGCCACCACTTGTCATAGACCTTGGCGTAGGTGTCGAGGTAATGCGCGATCGCCGGATCGACCGAAGCGTCCAGCGCGGCCTTCATGTCGTCCGGCAGTTCGTTGTAGGCATCCACATTGACCACCACCGGGCAATGCACGGTGCCGGGGTTGAGGTTCTTGGTCCACCAGTCGGCGACCTCGACCACCTTGAAGGAGAGGTGCGCATGCGGCGCGAAGCCGGCGGCCTGAACAGTGCCTGAATCGATGGACTGATAGGTTTCAGACGCGGTCACGGACGTAGGCACGGCACCAACGGCTTCCATCAGTTTGCCAAGACCGCCCAGCGCGCGCACGCGCATACCGTCGAAGTCAGATATGGATTGCGGCACATCGCCCTTGCCGGCGAAATTATACTGCGGCATCGGCGACGGCATCAGAAGCTTGGCATTCCAGCGTGCGAGATCGGCCTGAACGGCGGGATGATCGTAAAGGGCCTTGGAGACCTTCACTTCGGTTTCCAGATCGGAAACTCCGAGGAAGGGCAGTTCCAGAACCGTCAGGCTCGGGTTCTTGTCGGCATGGTAGGAGGCACAGAATTGCGCCATTTCGAAAGCACCGAAAGAGATCCCGTCCAGATTCTCGCGGGATTTGGACAGCGCGCCGCCGTAATGCAGCTTGATTTCGAATTTGCCGTCGGTCCGGGCGGACACTTCCTCTGCCAGTTTCTCGATATGCTCGGTGAAAGCGCGCCGTTTGCCCCAGAGCGAGACGTTCCAGGTGACGTCCGCTGCAAAGGTTTCGGTGGCGAAAACGACGGATAGAGCAACCGCGGATACGGCGGTCGCCGACTTGAGTGAAAAGAGCATGAAATCCTCCCGAATTATTTTGCTCATTTCCTTGGTCGCTCAGCCTGCACGCTCCCCGCGCCGCAAGCCCGAACCAAGTCGAAGAACCCATAGCATGACCCGTGCCAGTTCCCTTTGACAACACTTCTTTCGCGGAACCTCGCCCGTTCCCGCACCGTCCGGAAACAATACCGCACCGCACCTCGGCAAGATCTTGCTTGCGCATATCCTCCATCGGCAAGATTCCGCCGAAGCCTGCAGCCGACCTCACGTCCAGATTATCGCCTGGCAGATGCTTTCGGTCAGGTCTCCGTCGTGTCCGCAAGGCCGGTCCGCTCCCGGCTCAGGCCCAGGCGGGTCATTTTCTCGTTCAGGGTCCTGCGCGGCAGATTGAGTTCGCCCATGACCTCCTGAATGCGGCCGCCATGCCGGCGCAGGGAACCTTCGATCAGGTTGCGCTCATAGGCATCCATGAGGTCCTTCAAACCGCCTGCCGCGGGAAGTGCACCGGTGTCGTGCCGGCCTGTCACCAGCGCCTCGAGGGGCTGCGGACTGACCGGCGCGTTCAGCACGAACCGTTCGGCCGCGTTGCGCAGTTCACGCACGTTGCCGGGCCAGGCATAGGTCAGCAGAAAAGCCTCGTCGCGGGCACTCGCGGCGGGCGCATCGAGGCCATAACGGGCCGCGAAGCGGTTGACGAAGGTGTCGAACAGAAGCAGGGCATCGCGGCCGCGTTCGCGCAATGGCGGCACCCGTAGCTCGATCGCATTCACCCGGAACAGCAGATCCTCGCGCAGGTGACCCGACCGCACGGCTTCCGCCGGGTCCAGATTGGCGGCGCTGACCAGACGGATATCGACATCCACCGGCTGTGTCCCGCCGATCCGGTCGACCTTCTTCTCCTGCAGGACCCGCAACAGCTTCGGTTGCAGGGGCAAGGGCATGGAAACGATCTCGTCGAGGAACAGCACACCGCCGCCCGCGGCCTCTATCCTGCCGACCCTGCGGCGGTCCGCGCCCGTGAAGGCGCCCGCCTCGTGACCGAACAGTTCGGCTTCCACCATGGCTTCCGGCAGCGCCGCCGCATTGATCGCCATGAACGGTCCGTCCTTGCGCGGACTGAAGTCGTGCAACGCCTGCGCAATGACTTCCTTGCCGGTGCCGGTTTCGCCGACGATCAGCACGGCGGCGTCCGTCGCTGCGAAATGCAGGACCTGACGCCGCAGCGCCTCCATCGCCGAACTGGCTCCGAGCAACCGGCTTTCCAGGCCGGCGCTGTCTGTAAGCTGCATCCTGAGGGCGCGGTTTTCCATCACCAGCATTCGCTTGTCGCAGGCCCGGCGAACCACATCGGCGATATGATCGGGATCGAAAGGCTTTTCGACGAAGTCATAGGCGCCGGCCCGCATGGCCTCGACCGCCATCGGCACGTCGCCGTGGCCGGTGATCAGCACCACCGGCAAATCGGCGTCCAGTTCCACGATCCTCCGCAGCAGCGACATGCCGTCTTCACCGTCAAGCATGACGTCCGTGACCACGCAACCGGTGAAGTCCCGCGACAGGCGGGTCAGGGCCTCATCCGGTGTCGCGACTTCCCGGGTCTCGAACCCGGCCAACCGGATCCATTGCCGGAGCGCCGCCCGCATGGACGGATCATCGTCGACGATCAGGACGGGCACTTTGGCAGGATGATCTGTCATTCAGCGGCTTCGGATTTCAGTTCCGGCAATGGGCCCTGACCTGCAATCCCGGCGGTAAGCGCAGGCAGGCGAAGTTCGAACACCGCTCCTTTAGGCATGTTCGCACGCACTGACAAGCCGCCGCCCAGATCCTCTGCAAGACGGATCGAGATCGCCAGGCCGAGCCCCATGCCATCGGAACTGGCCTTGGTCGAGAAGAACGGATCGAAGATCCGCTCGCGCAGGTCATCCGGGATGCCCGGGCCGTTGTCTGAAATCTTGAGGATCACCTGCCCCTCCAGCCGCGCCGCCGTCAGCGTGACCGTGCCGCCTTGCTCTGCCGCCGCCGCATCCGCACCGTTGCGCAGAAGGTTGACGAGGATCTGTTCAATCCTGAGCGGCGCCGTTTCAACCTCCAGCGGGGAGTCCGGAAGATCGAGCTCAAGCGTGACGCCTGTCTCCTCAAAACGGGGCCGTACGATCTTTTCCGCGACCCGGACACTTTCCCTGAGATCGATTTTCTCGATCCGGCTTTCCCTCGGACGGGCAAAGCGCTTGAGCTCCTGGGTCAGGGAGGCCATGCGCATCTGCAGGGAATCGATCTCATCGAGATTTTCGGCGGCCGTGGCCGTATCGCCCTTTTCAAGGAACTTGCGCGTGCCGGCAACGAACATCCGCAGGGCCGACAACGGCTGGCTGAGTTCATGCACGACCGCCGCGGACATCTCGCCGACGGCGGCCAGCCTGTTCGACCGGGCGAGGCCGCGCTGAGCCTCCAGCAGTTCCCGTTCCACCCGGCGGCGTTCCTGGACCTCGTCCACCAGACGGGTGTTCAATTCCTTCAGGCTTGCCGATTCCTGACGCAGCAAGACGGACGCCTTGCGCAATCGTCGGCCACGCAGCATCAGCACAATGACGGCATAGACGAGGCACAGCGTGATGGCAGCGGCCCAGATGGGCAGGACACTCTTGCGCGCTTCCTCCACCGGCACCAGAAAATGCAGCGTCCAGCCGAGCAGGCCGACTTGCGCGGAATTGTGGCGATAGGCCTTTCCCTCGATGCGCAACTGTTCCATCGACCGGCCGGAGGGATCGCCGACCGGCTCAAGGCTCTGCCCGGCATACTGGCGTGTGGCCTCGATGGCGCTGCGCACATCGCCGGGCAGCGTGTCAAGCGTGCGGTAGCGCCAGTCCGGCTGGCTCGACAGGAAGATCACGCCGTTGCTGTCGGAAGCAAACACGGTTTCCCCGCCTTCCGCCCAGGCCTCTTCCAGCGGTCCCATATCGACCTTGACGACAGCCACGCCCTTCGGCTCGCCGGTGACCGGCGTCGGCCGGGCCAGAAACAGCCCCGGTTCGCCCAATGTGGCGCCGATTGCGAAAAACCGACCCTCCTCGCCTGTGATCGCGGACTTGAAATAAGGCCGGAACCCATAGTTGCGCCCGACCAGAGACAGCTCGTCACGCCAGTTGCTTGCCGCCAGCGTCGTGCCCTCAGCGTTCATCACGTAAAGCAGCCCGGCGCCGGAATTCTCAGCCATTTCCTCAAGGAATCGGTTGGCACTTTCGACCGGCTGGCCGAAACCGAGCGCTGCAGTCGCTCTCGGATCCCGCGCGATCATATAGGGCAGATACCGGTATTTCTGGTACTCGCCCAGAATGGTCTGACGGTACAGCGTCAGACGTTCGGCCGCCTTGCGGTCAATGCTGTCCTCGTCCAGCTCCAGAAAAAGCTGAACCAGCACAAAGGCGGCGGCCACGAACACCAGGGGCGGCAGCGCCAGATAAAACCAGCGTTTCGACATGACTCCATATTGCGCATTTTTTTGGTTCCCGCCACCCGAACGCGAATTGCCGTTGATACGGGTCAAGGATCATGGGTTGCGTGTCGTCTAGAATTTTGACAAGGCTGGTCGATATCGGTGTTTCCAGCCGTAGGAGAGATAAATGCCTATCAAAGATATTTTGACCGTCTTGGATCTTGCCGGCGACCAGCCGGCCGCCAAATACGCCTTGGAATTCGGCCGCACACACGATGCTCATGTCACGGGGCTGGCTGTGTCGTTCGAACCTGTGGTCCCTGCATTCGCGGCGGCGCCGATGCCTGTCGATTATCTGCAGGCCGCGCACGAGCAGGCTTTGGCCGCAGCAAAGGAATCCAGGAAGCAGTTTGACGAACTCGCCAGACTGGCCGGAACGAAAAACGAAAGCCGTATGGCGGAAATCCTGACGGGCGGCCCGCTGGAAAACGTCCTTGCCCATTGCCGTCCGACCGATCTGGTGGTCATCGGTCAGGCCAATCCGGACATTCCGGAGCCGATGCGCGAGCTGCTGATCGAAACCATCCTGTTCGAAAGCGGCGTGCCGGTTCTGATCGTGCCTTATATCGGCAGCGAGGCATATCAGCCGAAAAAGGTTCTGGTCGGTTGGGACGGCAGTTCCACTGCAACCCGCGCCATTCACGCCGCCCTGCCGGTACTGGAGAAGGCGGACGACATCACCGTGCTGGTAATCGAGAAAAAGGCAACGCCGGAAAACGGCCAGCCGGGTGCCGATGTGGCCAATTATCTCGCCCGCCACAACATGAATGTCACGATCGAGGTCGTTACAAACCCCCAGACCGGTGTTGCGGACGCTGTTCTGAACCACGTTTCAGACAACGGCAACGACCTGGTGGTGATGGGCGGCTACGGGCACAGCCGGATGAGGGAATTCCTCTTCGGCGGTGCCACACGGGAGATCCTGGAAGCCATGACGGTTCCGGTTCTGATGGCGCATTAGAACAGCTCCATCAAAGGGTCCGATATTTGGAGCATGTGCTCTGGAAAAATTCTCGCCTTCCAAAGACCCGCGGGACCGGGGCAATCCGGGTCTGCGGGTCTTTTGTCTCCAAGTTGCCCTGAAACTTGACTACGTTTGGTGTCGTCTCCGGCTTTTTCGAAAGGACCGCCGCCGTGACCATCCGCAACATCGAAGGCTTTTTCGCGCCGCGTTCCATTGCCGTCCTTGGTCCGTACCGGCATCCCGGCGTATTGACGGACAAGCTGGTCGATTGCCTCCGGGACCTTGAGACCGGGCATGGCGTGACGCTGGTGGGGTTCGATCAGGACGTCCCGTTCGAGGGCATGAAAGCCGAAAGGCTGGACGACCTGGAGGCGATGCCGGACCTGGCAATTTATCTGGCCGCAGCCGAAGCTCTGCCGGAGACGATCGGACAGCTCGGCGCAGGCGGCACCCGTGCGGTCCTCATTCCCTCGCCGGGCTTTGAAAGCTGGCCCGAGGACCTGATGCAGGCCTGCCGGGTCGCGGCCAGAAAATTCAATCTTCGCATGATCGGCCCCGGCAGTCTCGGACTGGCGGTCCCAGCAAGCGGGTTGAATGCGCTGTTGAGCGCCGAACGGCCGGTAAAGGGGGATATAGCCTTCTTCTCCAGATCGGGAGCCGTGCTCAATGCAACGCTCTCCTGGGCGAACACCCACAACGCCGGTTTCTCCGCCGTCGTCTCCCTCGGCGCCCGCATGGACGTGGATGTCGGTGACCTGATCGACTATTTCGCGCAGGACTACCGGACCCGATCGATCATGCTCCATGTGGAAGGCATCGCCTTTCCCGGGAAATTCATTTCAGCCGCGCGGGCGGCGGCGCGCAGCAAACCCGTGATCGTCATCCGTTCCGGCAAAAGCCGCGACACCGGCGGAACCGGCCTGACCCATGCCGGCCGTCTCGCCGGGACCGACATGGTCTATGAAGCGGTCTTCCGCAGAACCGGCCTGCTTCGGGTGAACGATCTTGATGAAATGTTCGAAGCCCTGCAGACGCTCTCCAATGTGCGCGTTCCGCGCTGTGAGACCCTTGCGGTGATCGCCAGCGGCCGCTGCCTCGCGAGCCTTGCCATCGACCGGCTCATCGATTTCGGTGGACATTTCGCCGACCTCGGCCCCGAAACGCGCGAGGCGCTTGCCGGTCTGAGCCGCAGCTATGCCGACCTCGACGTGACCCCGGCGGCGGGTGGAACCGTCGTGTTGCGCGAGAATGTTTCCCCGCAAGACATCACCACCGCTGTCACGACCGTCCTGAAGGATCCGGCGGTCGACGGGGCGCTCGTGCTGCAGGCCGCCAGCGCCTTCCAGTCCCTGTCCGCCATCGCCGGAGCGATCACCGAGGCCACCGCAATCGAGCGTAAACGCACCGGCCGGCGCAAGGCTCTGGTTGCCGGCCTCATCGGCGCGGACGAAGGGCTCAGGTCGCAATTGTCTGAAATCAAGATCCCCTGTTACGCCAGTCCCGCAGAAGCGGCCCGCAGCCTCATGCATCTGGCCCATGATGCCAAGGCCCGCAAATTCCTGATGGCGGCACCGCCAAGCCTGCCGACAACTTTCACGCCGGATGTCGCCCGCGCCCGCGGCATCGTGGACAAGGCACTTGCCGAAGACCGCAGCTGGCTCAGCCCGCCGGAGGTCTGCGCCGTACTTGAAGCCTATGAACTGCCCATCATCGAAACGGCCATGGCGACCACCGCGGAGGAGGCCGCCACCCTTTCGCAGCCCTTTTTCGCGACCGCGAGACATTGCGTCGCCAAGCTGATTTCGCCGGACCTGCCGTTCAAGTCCCGCATCGACGGTGTCCGGCTCGGACTGGAGAGCCCCGCTGCCGTCAGGGACGCCGCGAACGAACTGATCACCAGGACCCGCAAGGATTACCCGCAGGCCCGGATCGCGGGAATTTCCGTCCATCCGATGCTGGAAGACCGGCACGGGCTGGAGCTATACATGGGGCTCGCGGAAACGCCGGAATTCGGACCCGTGATCGTTTTCGGACAGGGTGGAACGTCCATCGAGGAGAGCCGCGACATTGCCCTGGAACTGCCGCCGCTTGATCTGAACCTCGCCGAAGCGCAGATCGACCGCACGCAGATCGCGCGGCTGCTGAGCGGCGGCCCTGCCCGCCCGGAGCTGGACAAGGCAGCTCTTTCCCAGGCTCTGGTCAAGCTCTCGCAGATCACCATCGACATCCCGGAAATTCTGGAACTGGACATCAACCCGATGGTCTCGCTCCCCGCCGGACTGATCGCCCTCGACGCCCGCATGACCCTGTGCCACCCGGAAAAGCGCCCCGGGCGCACCGGCGGCTCCCGCCTGGCAATCGCGCCCTATCCGCAGGAATGGGAACAGAAACAGACGCTGAAGGACGGAAGCGATATTTTCATACGGCCGGTACGGCCGGAAGACGAGGATATGTTCAAGGCTTTTTTCGAAGCCGTCACGCCGGAGGATCTGCGCCTGCGTTTCTTCGCGCCGGTTCGAGACTTCAGCCATCGTTTCCTCGCCCAACTGACCCAGCTCGATTATGCCAGGTCTATCGCCTTCGCGGCTCTCGACCCAAATGACGGAACCCTGCTCGGTGTGGTGCGCCTGCACGCAGACCCCGATCATCAGACCGGCGAATATGCGATCATGGTGCGATCCGACCTCAAGGGTGTGGGGCTTGGATGGATGCTGATGAAACTTATCATCCGCTATGCAAAGGCCGACGGCATTGAAACGATCAAGGGGGAAGTCCTGAAGGACAACACCCAGATGATCTCCATGTGCCGAAACCTGGGCTTCAACGTCGGCACCTCGCCCGGCGATCCCGGCATCGCCCTGGTCACCCTGCCGGTCGCGGACCTGCCGGAAGACGTCTGAACCTACGCCTTCAAGGACATGCGACGGGCTTGCGGATCAGCTTCGCGCCGGAGTCCGTAAGGCTGGGCGACGGACCTCAGTTTCGTTGTTCCGCCGCTGCGCGGATTTCGGACAGGGATGCCGACGGGGTGAGCGCTTCGGGATCCAGCTTCAGATGCAGGATTGCCGGAAGCCCAGCGGCACGGGCGCGCTCGAACGCAGGACCGAACGCATCCGTCGTCTCAACCGTTTCACCGAAAGCACCGTAGCTACGGGCGAGCGCGGCGAAGTCCGGGTTCACCAGCCGTGTCGCTGATGGGCGTCCCGGATAATTGCGTTCCTGATGCATGCGGATGGTGCCGTACATACCGTTGTCGATGGCCAGTACAATGATGTTCGCGCCTTCCTGGCAAGCGGTGCCGAATTCCTGCAGGGTCATCTGCAGGCAGCCGTCACCGGCGAAACAGACAACTTCCCGATCGGGAAACGCCAGTTTGGCTGCAACAGCAGCCGGCAGTCCGTAACCCATCGATCCAGAAGTCGGCGCGGCCTGCGTGCCGAAGCGGCGGAAACGGTGGAACCGGTGCAGCCAGGTGGCGTAATTGCCCGCGCCGTTGGTGCAGATCGCATCCTCGCCGAGATTGTTCTCAAGCCAGTCCATGACGCCCGCCATCTGCAGAGTGCCGGGGGTTTCCGGACGGGCGCCGGACCAGTCCAGGTAGTCCTGATGAGCCCTGGCGGCCTCGCCCGCACCCTTGATCTCGTTCGGGGGCTGCAGTCCTTCCGCGGCCTTGCAGAACGCGGTCGCACTGGCGTGGATCGCCATTGCGGGACGGTAGACGCGGCCCAGTTCTTCGGCATCGGCGTGAACATGCACGAGTTGCTGCGCCGGAGCCGGGATGTCAAAAAGCGAATAGGACTGGCTCGGCATTTCGGACAGCCGTCCGCCGACCAGCAGAACAAGGTCGGATGCCTTTATCCGCGCCAACAGTTTCGGGTTGATGCCGATGCCGACATCGCCGGCATAATTGCCATGCAGATTGTCGAACAGCATCTGGCGGCGGAAGGAGCAGGCGACGGGCAGATCGAAGCGCTCGGCAAACCTTGTGAAGGCGGCAACGGCGTCTTCCGACCAGCGGCTGCCACCCAGGATCGCGATCGGACGTTCCGCCGCCCAGAGCCGCTTCTGCAGATCGGCCATCTGCGTCAGGCCGGGATGGGTTTCCACCTGGCTCCAGGCCTGCGGCTGGGGAGCTGCTGCCATTTCCGTCAGCATGTCTTCCGGCAAGGCCAGCACGACCGGTCCCGGACGGCCGGAGGTGGCCACGTGATAGGCGCGGGAAATGAATTCGGGAACGCGGGCCGCATGATCGATCTCGGCGACCCATTTGGCGATACCGCCGAACATCTGCCGGTAGTCGATTTCCTGAAAGGCTTCCCGCTCGCGCATGCTGCGATCGATCTGCCCGACGAAGAGGATCATCGGTGTGGAATCCTGGGCGGCGACATGTACGCCGGCGGAGGCATTGGTCGCCCCCGGTCCACGTGTGACCATGCAGATGCCCGGTTTGCCCGTCAGCTTGCCGTGGGCATCGGCCATCATCGCCGCGCCGCCTTCCTGACGGCACACGGTGACCGGGATGGACGCATCGTAAAGCGCGTCGAGGACTGCCAGATAACTCTCTCCCGGCACGCAGAACACCCGTTCCGCGCCGTGAAGCTCTAGCGCTTCCACCAACAATTCACCGCCGGTCTTCTGATCCATGTCCCGCTTCCTGATCGAAAAATTCACTGATCATTCTATAGCGTATGGAAGACCGGCCTGTCAGAGCCCAAAACCAGATTAATTGGAAATGACTTCATTCCCGCTTGGAAGGAAGCTGAAGTGGCACGCGGCACTACTGCGGCGGGTGCCGCGAGAAGTCCGCGGCCGAACAACCTGTCTGCCCTCAGGATGAAACCCCGTCAAGACAGGTTCACCGGCCTCCACGGGGAAACGCTCAGACAGGCTGGACGGTCACCACCTGGAATGTGTGCAGGTCACCGTCCTCATCCTTGATCGAGACATATTCACCGGGATTGAAGGCATGCGCGCCGAAGCGGTAACCGGCTTCGTCGTCATCATCGCCATCGATGTCGTAATGAAAGGCCCAGGAGCCGCCCGGGCGGTGAATCAGATGGCCGATTTCCTCTTCCTCGCCGCCCCAGAACCGGCGTACGCGGCAATGATCGCGCTCTTTTTTCCAGAGCGCGGCATCGATATGGCCGGTTTCATCCAGCGGAGCGGCAAACTCGTAGCCATGGCGAGCCGAGCCTTGCGGAAATTCTTTCGTTCTGGCCAGGTTCAGCCTGATCTTTTTCAAAGCCGGATGGTCGCCCATGGTTTCTTCCTTTGCTGACATTTCAGAGTATATGTGCCACATCGCCCTGATGTCACATTGAGAAGGATCAAACCGGCACGGACGCTCATGAGGCACAGTCTTGCCGGCATCAGCAAAAGGACAAATCATGGCTCCGGCCCGTTCCCAGGACGACGTCCTGAAATTCCTGGAAACCCTGCCTTCGGACGATCCGGGATGTGACAGCGTCAAGCGGATCGACACTCACGCCAACATTGTTTTCCTGACCGGCGGCAAGGCCTACAAGGTCAAGCGTGAGGTCAGGTTTCCCTTTCTGGACTACTCCACTCTGGCCTTGCGCGAAGAAGCCTGCCGGGCGGAAATCACCTGCAACAGGGACAATGCCCCGCAAATCTACCTGCGGGCCTTGCCGGTAACGCTCGAAGCCGACGGCCGGCTGGCGCTGGACGGTGCGGGAGATCCGGTGGAGTGGGCCGTCGAGATGAACCGCTTCGACCGAAGTAACGAACTGGACATCATGGCGGAACGCGCGCCATTTTCCGACGATCTGTCCGACAGCCTCGCAGAAATGATGGTGAGCGCCCATGAAGCGGCGCCTTTGCGCGGCGGCGCCGGGTTCCATGACGAACTCGCCACCTATATCGAGCAGAACGAGGCGGCGTTTCACGAATTTCCCGAATTGTTCGCGAGCGAGGACGTACGCCACCTGGGCGACACGTCTCGGTCTGTCCTCACTTCGCTCCGTGAGCTGATTTTGAAACGGGGCGAACAGGGACTGGTGCGGCGATGTCATGGCGATGCGCATCTGCGCAATATTGTCCAGATCGATGGCAAGCCGGTCCTGTTCGACGCGGTCGAATTCTCCGACGCCATCGCCACCGGCGACGTACTCTACGATCTGGCCTTCCTGCTGATGGATCTGTGGGAGCGCGGCCAGCGACGCGCCGCGAACCGGGTTTTCAACCGCTACCTGGACAAGTCCCGGCTGGACGAACACCCGGACGGACTGGCGGCCCTGCCCTTCTACCTGATGATGCGCGCGGCGATCCGCTCCAAAATCGCGGCCAGTGCCGCCCTCAACCAGAAGGCCCCTGACCAGAGAGATGCCCAGCAGCAGCAGGCGCGCACCTATTTCAAATACGCGCTTTCCTTCCTGGATCCCTCCGAGCCGCATCTGGTTGCCATCGGCGGGCTGTCCGGCACCGGCAAAACCACTCTGGCCTACAGTCTTGCACCCGGGATCGGCCACGCTCCCGGCGCAAGGGTTCTGCGTACGGATGTGACGCGCAAACGGCTGCTGAATATTCCCGAGACCGGGCAGGCGCCGGCGGAAGCCTACACACAGGAGGCGAGCGACCGGGTTTATCAGACCCTCGACGAAACGATCCGGGCGGTGCTGGCGGCAGGTCATTCTGCCATCTTCGATGCGGTATTCGCCGCGCAGGACGAGCGGTCGCGGATAGAGGCGATCGCCCGGCATGTGGAAGCCGGCTTCACCGGACTGTGGCTGACCGCGCCGGGCACAACGCTCAAGGCGCGGGTTTCCGGACGCGTGGGCGACGCCTCGGATGCCACCACGGATGTCGTCGACAAACAGCTCGGCTACGACTTGGGCCAGATGACATGGGCTGAAATCGACGCGGGCGGCAGCATGGACAACACCACGCAGCTTGCGGGTGCCTCACTCGGTTTGAAAGACTGGAGCACGTCGCGTTGAATTGATTTCAGAAAACCTTTTAAACGCGACAGGCGCTAAAGCCCTGCCGCTCTCAGCCCGGCGGCAGCCGACGCGGCGGCGAAGACGGCGATATATTCCTTGCGCAACCGCACCTGGACCGCGGCCGCCACGATAAGACAGAGGCCGACGGCAAGACCGCCTTGAAGCACGATAGGCAACACCGTGGAAACGATGATTGCTCCGGGCAGGGATTCCAGCCCCCTGCGCACCCTCGGCGTGATTGGCAGACGGCCCATGACCCAGTAGCCGCCCGCCCTCAGCGCATAGGTGAACATGGCCATGCAGACCACGGCCAGAACAAACATCCTGTCGGCGGAGAATGCGGCGTCAGTCATCGAGATACGCCCCTGCGAACGCGCCTGCGATCGCGCCGGTGAAGATGCTCCAGTAGCCACCGACCAGGTACCAGGTCAGAGCTGCGACGGCGCCTGCGGCCAGCCAGCTCACGGTCTGGCGCTTGCCCTTCCAGAGCGGGATCAGAAGCGCGGCAAAAAAGGCCGGCAGGATCACATCCAGCCCGAAGGCCTTGGGATCGGCAATCAGGCTGCCGGCAAAATATCCAGGGATGACCGCGAGCGACCACACCGACCAGACGATCAATCCGCTGCCGAGGTAGATACCCCAGTCCCGCTCCCCCTTGCCATATTCGGACAGCGCCAGAAGCCAGTTGAGATCGGTGAGAAGGTACAAGGCCGGGTAGGACTGATAGGCGGGAACCCTGCCGAGCCACGGCCGCAGGCTTGCACCAATCAGAAGCATGCGCATATTGACGGCGCCGGTGACGCCGACCATTGCAACAAGTGAGCCCCAGGTGAGCGGATCGCCGTAGACTTCCATGGCGACGAACTGGCTGGCGCCGGCGAAGACCAGCGAATTGATCAAGAGCGTTTCGAGGAATGTCAGCCCCTTTTGCGCCGCCACAGTGCCGAACACGGCGCCGAGCGCGATGATGCCGGGAAAGACCGGAACACACATCATAGCACCGCGCACGCAGCCCTTGAGGCTGAGGGTGACATCTTTCTCAGGCATAGTTGTCCATGAATTGAGAAGACCGCAGCAGAGCGGCGGCGAGATCCGGCATTATCTCCCGAAACCCCGCTCCGGACCAATGAAACCTTTTGATCGTCCCATCAGCGATCCTTGATCATATCCCGGTGCGTTCGTCAGAAGACGGCGCCGTAGATCATGCGCAGACCTGTAACGCCAAGGAACAGCGCGAAGACCAGCTTGAGTTTGGACGGGTCTATCGCGTGCGCAATCTTGGCGCCCAGCGGCGCGGTCAGGGTCGAAACGGGGATAATCAGCAACAAACCGATCAGATTGACATAGCCGAGCGACAGCGGCGGACGGCCCTCGACACCCCAGCCGAAGTAGATCGACAGCAAGGTTCCCGGCACCGCGATAATCAGACCGATAGCCGCCGCCGTGCCGACCGCCTTGTGGATCGGGTAATTGAACAGGGTGAGTGTCGGCACACCAAGTGTTCCCCCGCCGATGCCCATCATCACAGAGATGCCGCCGATCAGGAAGGCAAGCACCTCCTTCAGGGGGCTTGCCGGAAGGCGTTCCGAAAGGGCGGAACCGTTCTTGCGAAACAGCATGTTGGCGGAGACGGCCAGAGCGACGATACCGAAAACGAGCGTCAGCGCACCACCGGAAATGTTGCCCGCCACGGTCCCTCCGACAATCACACCCAGCGCGATCGCCCACCACCAACTCTTCAGCAGATCCATATCCACGCTGCCGCGTTTGTAATGAGCGCGGGCGGAAGCGGCACCGGTTGCCAGGATCGTCGCCAGCGACGTTCCAACCGCCACATGCATCAGAACCGACGATTCAATTTTCAGCGCTGTGAACATGTAGAAAAGCACCGGAACGATGACAATCCCGCCCCCAACCCCGAGCAGTCCCGCGATGATCCCCGCCACCAGACCGGTTGCCAAAAGAGCAAGGGCCAGAAGGCCAAGGGAGAGTAGGCTGAGATCTTCCACGCTGAAATCCTTGTTCCCGGCGGTTGCGCGCAAGTCCGGCACGCCAATTCGTTGCTTCAGCGCTTAGCCCAGCACGCAGGATTTTTCCAGCCGTGTTTGCGGGCAATGTGGATGGAAGGTGGGGTAAATCGTCAGAATCCACCCGTTCCACAGCGCCGTTTCACCTGCAGGAAGCCGGTTGCGCGCAGTGCCCAGATCGGCCCCCTCCCCCGCAACACGGGCAGAGACGCAGGCCGGCGCTTTGCCCCATCAGCTTGACGGGGCCTCCGGCTCTGAAACTGGCGCGCAGCCGCGCAGGGCAAACAGGGCGTTGGTAAGCATGTCGCCAGCCTGCTCGAAAGCGGTTGCGGTAATCTGCGGCCCGGCTTCGCCAAGGCCTCTGGCAGCCTGCCGAATGCCGGACAGGTTGCTGTTCAGTTCCGTAAGTTGCCGGTTCAGGTCGCCCCGCCCCTGCAATTCCGGGTTGGCCAGCCGCTCCGAAAGCTCAGCGATCCGGCCTTCCAGAGTCTCCAGGCGGACTTTGAATTCGGCCGGCGTTGTCTGCAGGCGGGCGATAGCCGCATCGGTTACGTCCCCGGCAATCCGTTCACTTGCTGTGTCCACCCGGTTCAGCACGACGATCACCAGAACGCAGGCGACAATGACCAGCACCGCAGTTGCATTGACCATGGCCACCAGCAACTGTCCTGGCAACCGGATCAGGCGGCTCCTCAAGTCTCTTGCCTCATGTTGCATATGTACTTCCTCCCGCGAAACAGATTTCATCCGAAGCAAACCAGTTTCCCCAACGTCAGTTTTCCGGATCATTCAACCCCGACGCGTGGCGGTACACAACTTCATTTGCGTGAAAGCCCCGAGCGGCATTTGAGCAGAAGCAAATTGCGCCGGAAGGCCCCGTCAGGAACCGTCCCGGATCATCTTGTCCGCATCTTCGAATTTCAAATAAAAATGGTACAGACGAGTGGATTCGAACCACCGACCTTCGGAGCCACAATCCGACGCTCTAACCAACTGAGCTACGTCTGCTTAAGGGTCATCAAAACGGCGCGGACCATATTGACCCAAACCGTCGATTGCAAGGGCGTCTTCTAACCCCGTTTTTGCAAACCGGCAAGTCTGAATTTTCCGAAAAAAACCGGTCTGTTGAAAAGCAAATGCCCGGGAAAAACCCGGGCATCGCATCTGATAGCCGTCTTGAGCGTTCAGCTCAAAAAGCTCAGTGAAGCTTCATTTCCTTGAAGGACTTTTCGAAAGCTTCCTTGACCGGAGCAGAAACGTCGGTACCAAGCTTGGTCGCCATTTCCTGTATTTCCTTGGTCTGGCTGCTCACGGCTTCGAACTGCTCACGTGCGAACGTGGACTGCAGTTCGATAGCTTCGGCAACGGATTTCGCGGACATGATGTCCTTGAAGAAGGTGAACGCCGCATCGGTGTTCGCCTTGGCCGCATCGACAGCCTTGTGGTTGAACTCGACAACGCCCTGGCGGGACGTTTCGAAGGTGTCTTCCATCAGGTCTGTTGCGTCTTCTGCAGCGGTTTTCACCTTTGCATATGCGTCGCGTGCGTTTTCGATGCCTTTTTCGGTGGCTTCACGGAACGCGGCAGGAACTTCCATCTTCGGCATTGCGAAGGCTTCGAAGTCCGGGAAAGCACCACCGGCAGGAGCCGCTTTGGCTTTGCTTGCACGTGCTTTCGGGGCCGCTTTGGCTGTCGTGGTTGTCTCAGTCATGATCTCATCTCCTAGAGTTCGGATGCGATCATTGGTGTGATTTCTTTCCGCCGAAACATTTGTCGGCGGACCCTGTCGTCATCCGCAGGCTCTACATAATGCATCCCTTGTTGCATTGCAACATTTTTTTGCACTGCACAATAAAATGAATTCGGGAGAGCTTTCAGGCCGTCTGGAGATGATGCACGGAGGCCGCTGCCGGCAGCGTCAATCCGCACGTCCTGATCAAGTCGTCATTTATTTTACTACAACTGGAACATGCAGTCTAGCGGTCTGAACCAAGTAGTGCATGCAATGTGACCGCCTCGCGCAGGAGGACACGCCCGGGCGGTGCGATCGCATCCCGCCCGCAAAGATCGGCCAGCGACAGACGGTTACTTCTTCTGGGTTGCCTTGGCCGCGTCCTGGACCGCCTTGGTGGCGGAGTTGGAGAACTCGCGGGCCTGCTCGCCGAGGTTTTCCATCTGGCTGCGCAGATAATCCTGCTGGAGCTTCATCATGTCCTCAAGGTTATCCGCCTTGACGAGTTGCTGAGCAAACTGGAAAGCGGCGTCGACATGCTCCTCGGCGTAGCTCAGGGCCTTCTTGTTGACATCCGCGGCTCCGGCCTGAACGGCGCTGGCGCTGTCTTCCACATTGGAGACCGCTTTTTGGGTCGCGCCCATGAAATCGTCGAACGCCTTGCGCGCTTGGTCGACACTCTTGTCGGCGAACTCACGCATCTGGTCGGGGATTTCGAAACCGTTCTTGTCTGTACTCATGTCGGCGCTCCTGAGGTCGCAGGATGATAGGTGTGTGGAAATCCTGAAATCGTTTCCTGCAAAAAATACGTAACATGGACATGGCGATCCGGCAAACCTGCGTCCCCGGATGGCGCCCCTGCGAACAGATTGAACCGGCGGACGGGAAACCGCCGGATACAAAATGCCAAGTTGTAGACGGCAGTCCCGTTTCCATTGCCCAGCACCAGGGTGTGAAACCGGCGCTCAGCCCCCGCGCCACTCCGATCCGGCCGTTCGGGAAAGAGCATCAAGGGTGGCCGGCAAGGCATTCTCTTCCCCTCCCAAAGTGCCGCAACGTTGTTTTCGGGAGCCTCGGAAGACAACTTCCGTCCGGCGAAATCAGGCCTGCAACCGTTACAGGTTCGTCGTCCGGATTAACCACGCCTTCACGTAACCCCTTTTACAACCATGCTTTACGTGGACGACGCGTGAGTTTGCTTGTATTAACGGGTTGTTTACCAATGCAGGCAGATCCGGCAGCCGCGTGCACCGTAAACCGGTGTTGCAGACCAGTTTGGAGCAGAGCCATGGACAGTCAGACCCAATCATTCCTGGAACTGTGCGCCATGGATGATCTGGTTGAGTTGATTGCCGACAAAAGAGCGGCCTGGCTCTGGTCGGCCGACGGAGCGCGCATCCTCTGGGCGAATGCCGCAGGTGCGTCGTTTTTTTCCGTTTCCGCCGTTTCCGGCCTTGCCACCCTCAGCTCTCTGGAGCGCTCTCCGGCGCGTCCTCATATTGCCCGCATCGCGCAATCCGGTTCGACGGACAAATTCAGCATCGATCGCCTGCGGTTCTACCGGGGCCTGAGGGTCATGCTTCTTACGTGCCAGTGCAGACGGGTCGAGCTGGAAAACGGCGAGGATGCGGCCCTGATCGTCTGCGGTGACAAAGGTCTTGTCTCGACGCGCGAGCCCGTCGCGGCTTTCGCCCGCATGCTGACCGGTGACGGAACGACGATCTTCCTGACGTCCGGCGAAGTAGTCGAAGAGCGCCTTGGCGATCTGGAAGGCGCTTTGGAGGATCCGGGTCTGCCAGAGGATCAAAAGGCCCTGTTCGGCCCGCTGGAACTTGACGGCGGCTTCCATGAAGGGGTCGTGCTGGAAGTTGCGACCGGCCGGCGGCTGATCGTTCTGGACAATGCTGCCCTGGCGGACGAAGCCACCGGCGAAACAGACGCCTCCGTGCCCTCCCCCGAACCGGTGCTTTCGGCGGCTGTTCCCGACGATACGTCCGATGCAACACAAGAGACCGGCAACGGCGCTTCCGAAGACTTCGGCAACGATGAGCCGGAAAGCGGGCACGAGCCCGACAGCGCCGTGGCTCCTGAAAACGAACAGCCTCTCCCGCTTGAGGACACAGCAGACCAGGACCTCTCCCAGGGCGCGGACACTCCGGAGGAAACTCCAGCCGTCGTGCCGGGCCTGGCCGCCGGGGACGAACACTTTGCCGGTGACGATGATGCGGCGCCTCGTGACGAGACTGAAGAGAACGCAGAACCGGACGCGGGTCTGGTGATCTCGACAGAAGAAGACACTTCGCAGGAGACTGCGGACATTTCAGAGGAACAGCCTGTCGCAGACGAAGGCGAGGTGTTTGTCTTCCGTCCGCGCCGCCGTCCCGTCCGCTTCGCCTGGAAAATGGACATCGACCAGCGGTTCACGTTTCTGTCGGATGAAGTCTCTGAAGTGCTTGGGCCGGAATCGGCGGATATCGTCGGCCTGACCTGGGAAGAAGTTTCGGAAAAATTCGATCTGGATCCGCGCGGCAACATCGCTCGAGCGCTCGACCGCCGCGACACATGGAGCGGCAAGACGGTCGACTGGCCTGTAAGCGGTGCCCCGCTCCGGGTTCCGGTGGACATGGCCGCCCTGCCCGCCTTTGACCGCAACCGGAAGTTCGAGGGCTATCGCGGTTTCGGCGTCTGCCGGACCGCCGATGCGGTTGAAGCCAAGGACGTTCATTTAAGCCCCGCCCTGACCGTATTCGATGAGACGTTCTCCGAGCAGTCCAACACCGAAAATCCGGTGACCGAAAGCAAAGACGATTTGGCCGAAGATGCGGGTTCGGAGATCGAAGCCGGCACCGACGAGCCCCTTCAGGTCGAGCATGTAGCCGCGACTGCCGGGGCAGCTTCGGAAATAGACAGCCAGGCGAGCGGGAGCCCGCATATCGAAGCGCCGGCTGCCGCACCGGATGACCCTGAGAGAGCCGGGGAAGACGACTTGCCTGACAGCAAAGACCAGAGTGTGAGTGAAGACCCGCCTGGCGACCAAGACTTCGGACCGAACGATGAGCCTGTCGCCTCTGCCCGAACTGTCGTGACGGATGCCGGGAATGCCGCCCCGGCGGAGGAGGTTGACGATGCGCCGAAGGACAGCCTCGCCGATCTGAAACCGGCACAGCCCGACAGTTTCGGCGGAAAGACATTCCTTGGCGCCAGCGCTGCCGCCCTGGTCGGGTCCCTTGCCAGATTCACCGGAACGCCCGCATCGAAGCCCCCCGCCGAAGACAACGAAAAACCGGAAGAGGCGGAAGCACCGGAGCAGTTGTCCGAGAGCGACGAGGACTACGAAGACACCCGGCGCGTCGCGGCTTCGCTGGACGACAAGCTGAAAGCGCTTGAGACCGGTACTGCCCTTCCGGAGGAACCGGCTTTCGACGAAACCAGCTCCGTCCCAGCGGATACTCGCGTGAATGAAGCCCCGGACGCAGACACCGATTACAGTGACACCGCGTCAGAAACGGACGCCCCGGATCTCTTGGAGCCGGACGTTTCGCTGAGCGTCGGCGCATCTTCCGCCGAAGAAGGCCCCGCTGAGGAGGAACCCATCGGGATAGCCGGTTCCGCCCCCCTGGAACCTGCGGAAATTGAAAACGCGGTCCGGTCGCTGGCGAAAAACTCCGACATGGCGAAAAAGAAATCGCGTGATCTGTTTGACCGGGAAGACGCTGCCTCGAACGGTACATCCGCGCCGGTCACGGAACGGGACAATGGCCCTGCCAGGACACAAGCTGCCGACGAGACCCCCGCCGAAGAGGCTGCGGAAGACGACCGGTACGAACCGGCTCCCCCTCTGGAAGAGGCCAATTTCGACATCATCGAAGAGGACGGCCGGAAAACCGGGGACGCGGCCGCTGAACTGGAAACGGATGACAGCAGCGACGACGAGCGCGACTTTTATGAGGAAACCGCCGCGTTTGTGACCGAAGAAGGGACATCGGATCCGGCGGTTGATGACAGTGACGACCCCGCTCAGGAACCGCACAGACCGACCGGAAAAGTCATCCCGCTCGCGACTGCAAGACCCCGTGTCGTCCCGGTCGACACATCCAGCCTTTCGCGCCCGGAACGTCAGGCCTTCCGCAAGATCGCAGAAGCTCTCGGGGCCCGGCTTGAAGGCGACCTTGTCGACTTCGACGGATCCGATGGCCCCGAGATCGACGACCTGCCGCAGGAAGAACCGCAAGCAGGCCCGATCGACCCAAGCCTGCTCGACCGGCTACCGATCGGCATCGCGGTCGTGCATGACCGCGAAGTGCTCTATGCCAACAAGGTTCTCCTCGGCATGCTCGGTTACAAGTCGGTCGCCGCACTTTGCGAGGCGGGCGGACTTGAAGCACTGTTCATTGACGACACCGAAGATCTTCCCGATGCCGTCGGCATGGACGGTGAAGTCGATGAAGCGATGAAGATGCGTCTTGCCGGTGGCGGCGTACTGACCGTCGATGCGCATATGCACTCCGTTCCATGGAACGGCAGCCGTGGACTGATGATCTCCATAACGGAGCGCCAGGTCAAACAGGCGCCCGTGGCCGCCAGCCCACAGTCGGCGCCGAACTTTTTCGCCGAAGTGCGCTCCGAACTGGAAAGCGCCCGCGGCCAGATCGCCGAAATGGACACAATCCTGGAAACGGCGACGGACGGAGTTCTGGTTCTTGATCAGACCGGCAACATCCTCAAGGTCAACGGCTCCGCCGAAGCGTTGTTCAGCGCCAACCGCTCCGACATGATCGGCGCGCCGCTCACCGAATTTCTGGCGCCGGAAAGCCACCGGGCCGCTGCGGACTATCTGGACGGCCTTACGCGCAACGGTGTCGCCAGCATCCTCAACGATGGGCGGGAAGTGCTCGGCAAGGTTCCGGCGGGCGGCCTCATTCCACTGTTCATGACCATAGGCCGGATCACCAACAGCAAGGACGACGCGAAGTACTGCGCGGTGCTGCGCGACATAACGCAGTGGAAGACGGCGGAAGAGGAGTTGACGCAGGCCAAGCGCCAGGCGGAGAATGCCAGTTCGCAGAAATCCGACTTTCTGGCCAAGATCAGCCACGAAATCCGCACTCCGCTGAATGCGATCATCGGGTTTTCCGAGGTCATGATGGAAGAGCGGTTCGGCCCTATCGGCAATGACCGCTACAAGGACTACCTGAAGGACATCCGCACGTCCGGTTCGCATATCATGAGCCTGATCAACGATCTGCTGGATCTCTCCAAGATCGAGGCCGGCAAGCTGGACCTGAAGTTCTCGGCGGTGTCGACAAATGACGTGATCAACGAATGCGTGGCGCTGATGCAGCCGCAGGCAAACCGGGAACGCATCATCATTCGCGCCAGTCTGCCGGAATCCGTGCCGGACGTGGTGGCCGATCCACGCTCCCTCCGTCAGATCGTGCTCAATCTTCTGTCCAATGCAATCAAATACAACAAGTCCGGTGGCCAGGTGATCCTGTCCACGGCGCTGGAGATCAACGGCGAGGTTGCGCTCAGGGTCCGCGATACAGGAACCGGCATGACGGCCAAGCAGCTCGCGGCGGCGCTCGAACCGTTCCGCCAGCTTCACACCGCGAGCCGCGGCGGGGGCACAGGTCTCGGACTGCCCCTGACCAAGGCGCTGGTTGAAGCCAACCGGGCGAGCTTTCATATCGACTCCACACCGGATCAGGGCACGCTCGTGGAGATCGTCTTTCCAACCCAGCGGGTTCTGTCGGAATAACAGCCGGCCAAGCGGTTCAGTCCGGCACCGGACCCCGGGCGCCGCATGGCGCGATCAAACATTTTCGTGATCGCGCCGGAGAAAACCACCGGGGCATGAACTAAAGTTGATGTTTAAACTCTTGTTTTCTAATCACTTTTTCGAAATATAGTGGAGTACAATCCTCCAGTTAGTTTTGAATAATTCTAAACTGTTGATTTTGCTGTGTTTATTGACTTGCCACCCCCTTCGCGACATATTCTCGCTCAAATAAACATGCCATTTTGCCTTTACGGCAGGTGGCAGGATTTCTGGGAGAAAAATATGCGTGCCACGATCCAAGCACTTACGGGTGCCCTCGCCCTGACTTCAGTTGCGTTCGCCGCCGTACCGGCAGCCGCTGACGGTGAAGTCAATATTTACTCCTACCGGCAGCCGTTTCTGATCCAGCCGCTTCTGGACGCATTCACGGCCGAGACCGGTATCGACACCAATGTGGTCTTCGCCTCCAAAGGCCTTGGCGAACGGATTGCAGCGGAAGGTGCGAACTCACCGGCGGATGTTCTTCTCACCGTCGACATCGGCCGCCTGGACGGCGCCAAGCAGCTCGGCATTTCCCAGCCGGTGACATCACAGACCGTCAATCAGAATGTCCCGGTGGAATTCCGCGATCCGGAGGGACACTGGATCGGCCTGACGAACCGCGCACGCATCGTCTATGCTTCCAGGGAGCGCGTCGATCAGGACACGATCACCTATGAGGAACTCTCCGATCCGAAATGGAAGGGCCGCATCTGCACCCGTTCCGGTCAGCATGTGTACACGATCGGCCTGGTGGCATCGATGGTTGCTCATCACGGCGCCGAGAAGACCGAAGAATGGCTGGAAGGCGTTCGCGACAATCTCGCCCGAAAGCCGGCCGGCAACGACCGCGCGCAGGTTCAGGCAATCTATGCGGGCGAATGCGACATCGCGCTCGGCAACACCTATTACATGGGTCTGATGCAGACCAATGAGAAAGAACCCGAGCAGCAGGAATGGGCTGAAAGCGTCCGCATCCTCTTCCCGAATTCCGGTGATCGCGGCAGTCACGTGAACCTGGCCGGCGTCGTCCTGACCAAAAACGCGCCGAACAAGGACAACGCCGTCAAGCTGATCGAATTCCTGTCTTCGGAAAAAGCTCAGAAGATCTACGCGGAAACCAACCACGAATACCCGGTCAAGCCGGGCGTGGAAGTTTCCGAGCGCGTGAAAAGCTGGGGCGAGATCAAGAAGGACCCGATTGCGCTGGCGGATGTCGCCAAGAACCGCAAGACCGCGAGTGAACTCGTCGACAAGGTCGGTTTCGACGACGGCCCGTCCTCCTGAGTTTCAGCAGCAATCAGTGATGCAAAGCGCCGTGTGTAAAAGCACGGCGCTTTTTGCTTTTTGACGCAATAACTATTACAGCTTCTGCAGATCTTCCCCAACGAACAGTCCCGATTTGCTGCGCACGCCCACCCTTTCCCTTGTCGATCGTTTCTGGCAGATCGCGGCACTCTTTATCGCGGCTCTTGTGTTGCTGCCGCTGGGCGCCATTGTGTGGATCTCCCTGACACCGTCAGGCGATGTCTGGAGTCATTTGATCCGGACGGTGCTGCCGGGGGCATTCTGGACCACGTTGCTGTTGATGCTCGGTGTCGGACTGATAACCGGGGTTGTTGGCGTCGGCACGGCCTGGCTCGTGACCATGTGCAATTTTCCAGGCCGGAAAATCATGGACTGGGCCCTTCTGGTGCCGCTCGCCGTTCCGACCTATATCGTCGCGTTTTCCTATGTGGAGGTGCTCGAATATACCGGACCCGTCCAGGGGCTGATCCGCGATATCTTCGGCTTCACCACCTCGCGCGACTACTGGTTTCCGGAGATACGCTCCCTTGGAGGGGCTATCTTCGTCATGGGTGCAGTGCTCTACCCTTATGTCTATCTCACCACCAGGGCCAGTTTCCTCATCCAGTCGGCTTCGACACTGGATGTGTCCCGTACGCTCGGGGCCTCGCCCTACCGGCTGTTCTTCCGCATCGCGCTGCCGCTCGCCCGTCCGGCGATCGCGATCGGCATTTCGCTGGCGCTGATGGAATGCCTGAACGATATCGGCGCGGTCACCTTTTTCGGCGTCCGGACGCTGACCTTCTCCGTCTATGACACGTGGTTGAACCGCTCCAGCCTGGGCGCTGCCGCCCAGCTGGCGCTGGCCATGCTGCTGATGGTGTTTTTTCTGCTCTGGCTGGAGCGCTTCGGCCGCCGCAAGCAGCGGTTCGATGCAGGCGGCGGCAGCAAAAGCCATCCGCCGACGCGCTTCGACCTGGGCGGTTGGCAGGCTCTGCTCGCGCTTGTCTTGTGCCTGCTGCCGATCCTTGTCGGCTTTGTCGTTCCGGGTCTTCTTCTGGCCGACCGGGCCAGCCGGCGGCTGGATGATTTCTGGTCCGGCGGGTTTCTGGAAACCGTCTGGAACAGTTTCAGCCTCGCCGCCGTCGCAGCGCTCCTCACCGTCGTCATCTCCGTTTCGCTGGCCTATGCGCTGCGTCTCAACAACAGGGGTGCCCTGCGCACAGCGGTACGCCTCGCCTCCATCGGCTATGCGATACCCGGAACCGTTCTGGCGATCGGCATCCTGATCCCGCTCGCACAATTCGACAATTTCCTCGACGGCCGCATGGAAACCTGGTTCGGCATCAATACCGGCCTGCTGTTGCTGGGCAGCGGTACGGGTCTGGTATATGCCTATGTGGTTCGTTTTCTCGCCGTTTCCTACGGCCAGGTGGAAGGTGGCTTCGGCCGTATCACGCCGCATCTGGACATGGCCGCACGCACGCTCGGCCGCGACAGCTTCCAGACACTCGGCCAGATACATCTGCCTATCCTGAAACCCGTGCTGCTGTCGGCCGCGCTGCTCAGTTTTGTCGACTGCATGAAGGAACTGCCGGCGACGATCCTCCTGAGGCCATTCAACTTCGAGACCCTGGCAACCACCGTCTTCGAAGCGGCGTCCCGTGAAGCCTTCGAGGAAGCCGCCCTGCCGTCGCTGGCGATTGTGCTGGTCGGCCTCATACCGGTTATCTACCTCGCCCGCTCCAGTGCTTCCTCCTTCAGGACGAAGCTTTCAAAGCGCCAGCCCGGACCGGTTGTCTGAACAATTCGACCGCCGCAATGTCTTGACAGCACCTGATCAAGGCGACCCAATGGCCGCACTCTTGCAACTCTTCCTGCCTGCATCTTCCGGGACACGTTTTCGATGGAAAAAAAGCATCAGATCAATCTTTGGTACGCTTTTGCGGCGATGACGATGGTGTTCGTCTTCCAGAGCTGGTGGACCACCTACAAGACCGTCGAGCCCATCCCCTACAGTGAGTTCGAGCAATATCTCAAAGACAAGAAGATTGACGAAATCTCGGTTGAGGAGAACACCATCAGAGGCAAGTTCAAGGACCCTCTGAAGGACGGCAAACAGTATTTCGTCACCACTCGCGTCGATATTCCGCTAGCCGACGAGCTCAGCAAATACGACGTGAAGTTTACCGGCGTCGTGCAGAACACGCTTATACGGGACATCCTGTCCTGGGTCCTGCCGGTGCTGCTGCTGTTCGGCCTGTGGATGTTCTTCATTCGCCGATTGGCCGAGAAACAGGGTTTCGGCGGCATGATGACCGTCGGTAAATCCAAGGCCAAGGTCTTTGTGGAAACCGATGTTTCCGTCCGCTTTGAAAATGTCGCGGGTGTCGACGAGGCCAAACGCGAGCTTCAGGAAGTTGTCGATTTCCTGAAGGATCCAACCTCATATGGACGCCTGGGCGCGCATGTGCCCAAAGGTATCCTTCTGGTCGGGCCACCGGGAACCGGCAAGACGCTGATGGCGCGCGCGGTTGCCGGGGAGGCCGGCGTTCCTTTCTTCTCGATTTCCGGCTCTGAATTCGTCGAGATGTTCGTCGGTGTCGGCGCGGCGCGTGTGCGCGACCTGTTCGACCAGGCCCGCAAGGCGGCTCCCGCGATCATCTTCATTGACGAGCTCGACGCGCTCGGCCGCGCCAGGGCAAGCGGTCCGATGGCGACGAACGATGAAAAGGAACAGACGCTCAACCAGCTGCTGACCGAACTGGACGGCTTCGACCCCTCCAGCGGCATTATCCTGCTGGCGGCCACAAACCGGCCGGAGATCCTCGATCCTGCCCTGTTGCGGGCCGGCCGCTTCGACAGGCAGGTACTTGTCGATCGCCCCGAGAAGACCGGCCGCCGCGCAATCCTCGACGTGCATGTCAAGAAAATCACACTGTCTCCCGAAACGGATCTCGATCAGGTCGCCCAACTCACGGCCGGCTTTTCCGGTGCGGATCTTGCAACACTGGTGAACGAGGCGGCCCTGCTCGCAACCCGGCGGAACGCGGATGCCGTGACCCTGCAGGATTTCAACGAAGCCATCGAAAGGGTGATCGCGGGGATCGAAAAACGCAGCAGGATCCTGTCGGACAAGGAACGCACGACCGTCGCCCATCACGAGATGGGCCACGCGCTCGTCGCCGCGAACCTGGAGGGCTGCGATCCGGTGCACAAGATCTCGATCATTCCGCGCGGTATCGGCGCGCTGGGTTACACCATGCAGCGACCGACGGAAGACCGGTTCCTTCTCACCACCAGAGACCTGGAGAACAGGATGACCGTGCTGATGGGCGGACGGGCGGCGGAAGATATCGTCTTTGGAGAAATTTCCACGGGCGCGTCGGATGACCTGCAGAAGGTGACGGAAGTCGCCCGGGACATGGTCATGCGCTACGGCATGGAAACCGCGCTCGGCAACCGCGTCTATTCCTCACAGAGACAGAACTTTCTGGGACAGCCCGCCGGTGACGTCACCGAAGTGTCCGAAGAGACCCAGCGGGAAATCGACCTTGCGATCAAGGCGCGTGTGGAAGCGGCTTTTACCCACGCAAAGGAACTGTTGAACGGCCGTCGCAAGGAACTGGACGAAGGAGCGCAGCTGCTGCTTGACCGGGAAACGCTGACCGACCGGGACTTTCCGCCCATACGCCCTGTTTCCGAACGCACGAAAGACGCCGAGTCCAGCGCTGCGGTATGACGAAAAGAGCGCCGGTGCATGACACCGGCGCTCCGATTGAGGGATCTGCAGTCGGTTTCAGGATACCGTTCAGTTTCCTGTGGCATCCTGTCTGCAGTAAACCGAATCCGCTTTCCTTTACAGAAGAGTGGCCTGCGTGCTTGCCTTCACCTCTTCCAGCGTCACATCCGGTGCGAGTTCGACGACTTTCAGGCCGTCGTCGCTCACGTCGAAGACACCGAAATTCGTGATGATCCGGTCAACGCATTTCACGCCCGTGAGCGGCAGGGAGCATTCCTTCAGGAGTTTCGGATCGCCCGCCTTGGACGTGTGATCCATGATCACCACGACGCGCTTGACGCCGGCGACCAGATCCATGGCACCGCCCATGCCCTTGACCATCTTTCCCGGGATCATCCAGTTGGCCAGGTCACCGCTCTGCGAGACCTCCATTGCCCCCAGAATCGACAGATCGATGTGACCGCCGCGGATCATGCCGAAGCTGTCGGCGGAGGAGAAGAAACTGGTTTGCGGCAGTTCTGTGATGGTCTGCTTGCCCGCGTTGATGAGGTCGGCGTCGACTTCATCGTCGGTGGGGAACGGACCCATGCCGAGCATGCCGTTTTCCGACTGCAAGGTCACATGAACGCCATCGGGAATATAGTTCGACACCAGGGTCGGAATACCGATACCCAGGTTCACATAAAAGCCGTCTTCAAGCTCTTGCGCGGCGCGCTTAGCCATATCATCACGTGTCCAGGCCATGATGGGTCCTCCTCAGGCTGCGCGCGTGGTGCGCTTTTCGATGCGTTTTTCGTGATTGCCGACGATGATCCGGTCGACGAAGATCCCCGCGGTGTGGATGTTGTCCGCATCGAGTTCACCGATCTCGACGAGTTCTTCCACTTCCACCACGCAGGTCTTTCCCGCCGTCGCCATCATCGGATTGAAGTTGCGCGCGGTCTTGCGGTAGACAAGATTGCCTTCCTTGTCGGCCTTCCAGGCCTTGACCAGTGCGACGTCCGCGACGAGACCGGTTTCAAGGATGTAGGTTTCGCCGTTGAAATCCTTGTGTTCCTTGCCTTCCGCGATCAGCGTACCGACACCGGTCTTGGTGTAGAAACCGGGAATACCGGCACCGCCGGCGCGGATCCGTTCGGCAAGCGTGCCCTGCGGATTGAATTCCAGTTCCAGCTCACCGTTCAGGTACTGCTT
Organism: Labrenzia sp. OB1; assembly: GCF_001624695.1. Taxonomy (GTDB): domain Bacteria; phylum Pseudomonadota; class Alphaproteobacteria; order Rhizobiales; family Stappiaceae; genus Roseibium. The sequence continues at coordinate 459,274 of NZ_JSEP01000002.1, forward strand.
TTCGAATGTGGCGTTTTCGCCGACATAGGACGACACCATTTTCTTGATCTGGCGTGTCTGAAGCAGAAGGCCGAGACCGAAATCGTCCACACCGGCATTGTTGGAAATGGCGGTGATGTTGCCGGCTCCGGAGTCGCGCAGCGCGGTAATCAGGTTTTCCGGAATACCGCAAAGACCGAAGCCGCCGGCCATCACCGTCATGCCGTCAAAGGTCAGCCCCTCCAAGGCTGCCTTCGCATCCGGGTAGATTTTGTTCATGTGTCACTCCCAATCCGTGTCGTTAGGCGCATGGGCGGCACATTTACCGCTTGCCCCCGTCCGGTCAAGATCTCTTTGATGCATTGCAGCGAAAAACATGAACGCTCCGTCAGAATCCGGACAATCCATGATTTCCTGCGAAGCGGACTATCGCCTGTGCTGAGATCTCCCCGGTTTTCTGCCGGGCAGAATATGGTAAGAGGAAAGAACGCCTTCAAGAAAGATACCATGGCCCGTGTACCAGTTCCTCTCGACAGTTATCAAGATCGCCGTCTTCTCGCTGCTTGTCGGCGCCGGACTGTCGCTCATCGATATCTCGGCGGATGACATCCTGGGTTATGTCGGTCTCAGCCCCATGGCGCTTTGGGTCTATCTCAATCTCTTCATCGACTGGGCGATCCCGAACATGATCCTCGGGGCGTTCATCGTCGTGCCCGTCTGGCTGATAATTTACCTTTTCAGGCCGCCAAGCACCTGATTGCGGCATCTGCAGACCCGTCAGTCCTCCGCCCCGAACGCCGCCCGCTCGTCCCGTTCCTTTTGAACCTGCTGCCGCCGGGTCGCGAGGGAGGCGGCGATCACGCCGATGGTGACCAGCACAACGAGAATGGTGCACACGGCATTGATTTCCGGCGTCACGCCGAGCCTGACCTGGGAATAGATTTTCATGGGCAGGGTCGTCGCTCCCGGTCCGGTCGTGAAGCTGGCAACGACCAGATCGTCAAGCGAAAGGGTGAAGGCCAGCATCCAGCCCGCAACGACGCCGGGCAGAATGATCGGCAGGGTGATCTGGAAGAACGTCTTGACCGGCGGACAACCGAGATCTTCCGCGGCCTCCTCGATGGATTTGTCGAAGCCGACCAGCCGTGACTGCACGACGACGGCGACGTAACACATGGCGAATGTGGTGTGCGCCAGGATCACGGTCCAGAACCCCCGCGACTGATCCATCGCCACGAACAACAGCAGCAGCGACAGGCCGAGAATGACTTCGGGCATCACCAGCGGCGCGAAGATCATGCCGGAGAACAGCGAGCGTCCGAAGAAGCGGCCGGAGCGGACCAGAACGAGCGCCGCCGCGGTACCGAGGACTGTCGCGACGCTGGCGGAGACAAAGGCCACCCTGAGGGTCACCCAGGCCGCGTCCAGAAGCTGCTCGTTGTGCAGCAGAGACACGTACCACTCGACGGAGAACCCGCCCCAGACGGTGACAAGCCGGCTCTTGTTGAAGGAGTAGATCACCAGGAGAACGATGGGCAGGTACAGAAACGAAAAACCCACGACAAGAGAAGTCACATTGAACCAGGAGGGGCCGCGCGTCATGCCTCTTTCTCCGCAATTTTCTGCTGCTGGTTCTGGAAGAGGACGATCGGGATCACCAGGATCATCAGCAGGATCACGGCAACGGCGGAAGAGACCGGCCAGTCACGGTTGTTGAAGAACTCGGTCCACAGCGTCTTGCCGATCATCAGCGTATCGGAACCGCCGAGCAGATCGGGGATGACGAACTCGCCAACGGCAGGAATGAACACCAGGAAACATCCGGCGATCACCCCGGGAAGCGAGAGAGGCAGGGTGATTTTCCAGAAGGCCAGCCAGGGCGGGCAACCGAGGTCCTCGGCGGCTTCCAGCAGACTGCCGTCGAGCCGCTCCAGGCTCGCGTAGAGCGGCAGGACCAGAAACGGCAGATAGGAATAGACGATACCGATATAGACCGCGATGTTGGTGTTGAGAATGACGAGAGGTTCGTCGATCAGGCCCAGCGACAACAGAAGCTGATTGAGCAGACCTTCATTCTTGAGGATGCCGATCCAGGCATAAACGCGGATCAGGAAGCTGGTCCAGAAGGGCAGGATCACCAGCATCAGCAGCGTCGGGCGAAGCGACTGGGGACTGCGGGCCATGCCATAGGCGATCGGATAGCCGATCAGCAATGTCAGCAGCGTCGAGATGCCCGCGATAACCACCGAGGAAACATAGGATTTCCAGTAGAGGTCATCTTCCGTCAGCCAGAGATAGTTTTCGAACGACAGTTCACCCAGCTTTTCGAAAAAGGCCTGCCATCCGGAGGCAAGATCGAATGCCGGCAAATAAGGCGGGATGGCGACCGCGATCTGCGAGAGCGAGATCTTGAAGACGATCAGGAACGGCGCCAGGAAGAAGATCAGCAGCCAGACATAAGGCACCGCGATCAGCGCCCAGCCTCCAAGGGATCTCTTTACGGGGACGGGTGCATCCATCGTTCTCTCACCCCCTCAAGATGACGCCGGCGTCGCGGTCGAAAGAGAGGACCACCTCGTCGTCCCAGGTGATGGGATTTTCCACCATGCGCGAGACATTGGCGAAGGTGGCCCGCAAGATTGTGTCCTTTTCGACCTCGCCGACCTTCGAATGGATGATCGATACGTCGCCGAGATAGGCAATGTCCCAGACCAGGCCATCGACCTGATTGGCGGCGCCCTTCTCGCGGCGGCCGTGCGCGATGCGGACCTTTTCGGGCCGGATGGCGTACCAGACCGTGTCGCCGACACCTGCATCTGTTTCCTGATTTGTCTCGATGGCGAAGCCCCGGCAAACGGATTCAAGCCGTGTGCCCTCCCTGGACTTCCCGGCGACCGTAGCTGCGATGAGGTTCACGTCGCCGATAAAATCGGCCACGAACCTGGAATTCGGCGCTTCGTAGATTTCCGCCGGTGTCGCCACCTGGACCAGTTTGCCCTTGTCCATCACCGCGATCCGGTCGGCGACGGTCATCGCCTCTTCCTGGTCGTGGGTGACGATCAGGAAGGTCATCTTGAGCTCTTCCTGCAGGTTCATCAGCTCGAACTGGGTTTCCTCGCGCAGTTTTCTGTCGAGCGCGCCGAGCGGTTCGTCCAGCAGCAGGACCTTGGGGCGTTTGGCAAGGGACCTGGCAAGCGCCACACGCTGGCGCTGACCGCCGGAAAGCTGGTGCGGCCTGCGCTTGGCGAACTGCTCAAGTTTGGTGAGCCGCAACATCTCCCCGACGCGATCGCCGATCTCCGCGGCATCCAGCTTGTCCTGCTTCAGACCGAAAGCGATGTTCTTTTCAACGCTCATATGCGGGAACAGCGCATAGGACTGGAACATCATGTTAGAGGGACGGCGGTAAGCCGGAATGCCGGCCAGATCCTGTCCGTCCAGAAAGATCTGTCCCGATGTCGGCGTTTCGAACCCGGCCAGCATGCGCATCAGGGTCGTCTTGCCGCACCCCGAGCCGCCGAGCAGCGCGAAAAACTCGCGTTCGTAGATTTTCAGGGAGAGATTGTCGACCGCGGTGAAATCACCGAATTTCTTGGTGACTTCACGGAACTCGATGAAGGGGGGATGCTCGGGATTTTCCCAAGGGGTGTATTCCCGGCGCACAGGTCCTATCGATTTCTTTGCCACAACAATCCCCGCCCCTAAGAGAATTTTGAAGTCAGCGGCCGACCGGGCTTTGCGTTGAAAGCCCGGTCCTGCCTCAAGGACCTACTGGCCGCTTTTCACCGTTGTCCAGGTGCGGGTGACAATCCGGTTCACCTTCGGCGGATAGGGGGTCACGGTGTAAAGGTTCTTCACCGCTTCCTCGCTGGGATAGATCGCCGGATCGCCGATGACGTCGTCGTTGAGGAGTTCCTGGGACGCCTTGTTGCCATTGGCGTAATAGACGTAGTTGGACGCCTTCGCCATGACGTCCGGACGCATGATGTAGTTCAGGAACTCATGCGCTTCGTCGCTGTGCGGCGCGTCGGCCGGGATCGCCATCTGGTCGAACCACATCAGCGCGCCTTCCTTGGGAATGGCATATTCCACGGTCACGCCGTTGTCGGCCTCCGCGGCGCGGTCACGGGCCTGAAGCACATCGCCGGACCAGCCGACCGCGAGGCAGATATCGCCGTTGGCCAGGGCGTTGATATATTCGGACGAATGGAATTTCTGAATATAGGGGCGGATGGACGTAAGCAGTTCGCCCGCCTTTTCGATTTCCGCCGGATCCTTGCTGTCCGGGTCAAGCCCGAGATACTTGAGCGCGGCCGGGAACATCTCGGTCGGCGCATCCAGAACATACACGCCGCAGTCCGCCAGCTTTTCCATGTTCTCCGGTTTGAAGAAGAGGTCCCAGCTGTCGACCGGTGCGTCCTCGCCAAGGGCGGCCTTCACCTTCTCCACATTGTAGCCGAGGCCGGTGGTGCCCCACATGTAATTGATGGAATAAGCGTTGCCCGGATCATACTTCTCAACCCGCTCCTCGATGTCCGTCCACATGTTGGACAGGTTGGGCAGCTTGGATTTGTCAAGTTCGGCGAACACGCCTGCCTGGATCTGGCGCGCAAGGAAGGTACCCGTAGGCACGACGATATCGTAGCCGGTTCCGCCGGCCAGCAGCTTGGTTTCCAGCACTTCGTTGCTGTCGAAGACGTCATAGACGACTTCAATTCCGGTTTCCTTGGTAAAATCCTCGAGGATCGACTCGTCGATGTAGTCTGACCAGTTATAGACCCTGACTTCACGGTCCTGGGCAAAGGCCGCGCCGCCCAGCAGGCTGAGCGCGGCTGCACCGGTCAAAATGGATTTCAGTGACATATTGTAACTCCCCTTCAGAGATTTGCGGTGACCTGATTCCGGTCCTGTTTTTCTAATTCAAACGGCCATAGACACTTGTCTCGACTTGGCTTTCCCGAACTCTGACGGTGGTCCGGTTTTTTGTCCAGCGCCTATTTTGAGCAGCAACTGCATCACAAATAGGTCTGGCGTTCCAGAGAGGAAATCTCACGTCCGAATTCGTTCAGTTCTTCCCGTTTGATCTCGGTCAGCACCTTGTGCATCTCCTTGCCGACCGCCTTTTTCATCAGCTTGGACGCCTCAAAGGCATCGATGGCCTCATCCATCCACGGGGTGAGACGTTTCCTGCGCTTTTCATAGGCGTTGCCGGCAATCGGAGCCGGCGGGTCCTTCTTCAGCCGCAGGCCTTCCATCATACCCTCGAGAATGCCGGTCAGCACAAGGTAGGGGTTGGCGTCGGCGCCGGCGATGCGGTGTTCGACACGCGCCGCTTCCGGCGTGGAGGCCGGAACGCGCAGGGCGACCGAGCGGTTGTCATAGCCCCAGCAAATCGACGCCGGTGCATAAGACCCCGGCTGCATGCGGCGGAACCCGTTGAAGGTGGAGATGAACATCAGCAAGGCTTCCGGCATTGTCTTCAACAGGCCGTTGATCGCGTAACCGAGCTGCTCGCCCCCCTTGTCGGGATCGGCGAACAGATTGCCGTTGTTGTCCTCCATGGAGACATGCACGTGCATGCCATTGCCCGGCCACTGCACGAAGGGCTTGGCCATGAAGGAGGCCTTGAGTTCGTGCTTGCGCGCGACACCGGCCACCAGCCTGCGCAGCAGCACCACATCGTCGGCCGCCAACAGCGGATCGCGCCGGTGGTGCAGATTCAGCTCGAACTGGCCCGGAGCCGCTTCGGACACGGCGGCGTCGGCCGGAATGCCCTGGGCATCGCAGGCCCTGCGCAGATCGTCGACCACGGGCAGCAGCGCTTCCAGGTCTGAGAGCGCGTACATGTTCTGGCGGGCTGGACCCAGGTGGGTTGCAAACAGCGGCTTGGGCTGCTCCGTCCAGTCGCCGTCACTTTCCTCGAACAGGTAGAATTCCAGCTCGAAGGCGCAGGTCGCGGTGACGCCGAATTCTTCCCTCAGCCGCTCCACCGAGGTTTTCAGGACGTGACGCGGGTCCGCAGGAAAGGGTTGCCCGTCCCGGTCATACATGGACAGCAGCACCTGGGCGGTCTTGCGATCGGCCCAGGGCACGAGCTTGAGCGTTTCGGGGATCGGCCAGCAGACACCGTCCTTGTCGCCCGTCTCCAGATGCATGCCGGTGGCCTCGACCTCGCGGCCCCAGACATCCAGACCGAAAAGCGAATAGGGAAAGGCGACGCCGCCTTCAAACACTTTCGGCAGCGCCTTGCCGGGCAACCATTTGCCGCGCAGGACACCGTTGGTATCGGGCAGGACAACTTCCAGAGTGTCCAGATCCGGGTGTTCGGCCATGAAGGCGTTGAAGTCGGCTTTCCATCCCGGTTCGGCGGGATGCTCAAGAGTCTGGTGGGGAAGCTCGTTCATTGAGAGTCTGTTTGCCCCTGTATCGGCGGCCCTTGCCGGAACGCTCCTGTTGACCGGCGGTCCGCTTTTGTTTGCGTGCCTTGCAAAAATGTGATCACTTTCGCCTGAGCCTGTCAAGACGGATCATGGAAAACCATCTTTTTCACCCTGCGAGGAAAGCATCATTGCCCATTCGGCGTTCCGCTCTCAAATCCGGACCGGCAAAGACCGAGACCAGACAAGCAACCTCACGCGGTGCGACCCGTGAGCAGGTGGACGCGGCGATCCGCACAGGTCTGCTGACCGGGCGCTTCATTCCCGGAAAGGCGGTGACGATCCGGGGGCTCGCGGCGGAACTCGGCGTCAGCCCGATGCCGGTGCGCGAGGTTCTCCAGCGGCTCGCGGCGGAAAATGCACTGGAAGTCAAACCCAACGGCCGCGTCCAGGTGCCGGACATGACACCCGCCCGTTTCGACGAGGTGCTCAAGGCACGTCTTCTGCTGGAGCCTGAACTTGCCGAACTGGCCCTCCCCCACCTGACCGCCGGCGCCGCGGGCGATCTGCAGTCCATCGACGACGATATCGACCGGTGCCTCGTCAGCGGCGATGCGGAAGCCTATATGCGGCTGAACCACGCCTTCCATTTCAGCATCTACCGGGCGACCGGCTCGAAAGTCCTGCTGCCCCTGATCGACAGTCTCTGGCTGCAATTCGCTCCTTTCATGCGCACGGTTTACGGCCGGGTCGGCACCGCCAGTCTTGTGGACCGGCACAAGGAAGCCATCCGGGCCATCAAACTGCGCGACAAACAAGCCTTGCGCGTTGCCATCGCTGCCGATATCTCCCAGGGCATGGGCATATTGGGTAAGGAAATTCTCGCCGGCACATGAGGGTGTTGATCCCTTTCCCGTACCGTGTCATTTTGTGATCACAAAATCCTGCTGCCTTGCAAGGGCGCCGGACACAGGATGGGTGATCGGTCATCGTCCCGGACCGTTTTCCTTTCCGGTGACTAACAATTGGAGCCTCCCGTGACTGCAGACACACCTGCCAGTGAAATCCAGAATCCGTCGGAAAGCCTGCGCGGCGTGCCGGATGTCGATGCCGCGCGGGAATGGCTGAACGCGCGCAACATTCAGGACATCGAGTGCATCGTTCCCGATATCGCCGGCGTCGCGCGCGGCAAGATGATGCCGACCGGAAAGTTCTTTTCCGGTCCCGTGATGACCATGCCGGCATCCATCTTCGCCCAGACGATTTCGGGAGACTATCCGGAAGACGACGACCGGTTTCAGCATAACGCCACAGACGGCGACCTGTATTTCCGGCCGGACTACAGCACGCTGACCACGGTTCCCTGGGAAAGCGATCCGACCGCACAGCTCATTCACGATGCCTATACACGGGGAGGCGACCCGCTTGAAACCGCCCCGCGCAACGTCTTGAAGCGGGTCCTGAAACTCTATGAGGACAAGGGCTGGGAACCGGTGATTGCCCCGGAAATCGAGTTCTACCTGGTGCGGCCCAACACCGATCCGGACTACCCGCTCGAGCCGCCGCGGGGCCGCTCCGGCCGCCCGGAAGTCGGCCGCCAGTCCTATTCGATTTCCGCGCTCAATGAGTTCGACGACCTTATCGACGACATCTACGACCTGTCGGAACAGCAGGGCCTCGAGATCGACACCATGATCCACGAGGAAGGCGCCGCGCAGATGGAGATCAACCTGCGCCACGGCAATCCGCTGGCGCTGGCCGACCAGGTCTTCCTGTTCAAGCGCACCATCCGTGAAGCCGCGCTGCGGCACGAAATGTATGCCACCTTCATGTCCAAGCCGATGTCGCATCAGCCCGGTTCGGCCATGCATATCCACCAGTCTCTGGTCGACAAGGAAACCGGGCTGAATATTTTTGCCGGCGAAGACGGCGAGGAAACACCCCTGTTTCTGTCCTTCATCGCCGGTCACCAGAAGTATCTGCCGAAGGTGACCTGCATCATGGCGCCTTACGTCAACTCCTACCGGCGGTTCTCGAAAACCTCGACGTCGCCGGTCAATGTCTACTGGGGATACGACAACCGGACCGTCGGCCTGCGCGTGCCTTATTCCGACCCGCAAGCCCGGCGGCTGGAAAACCGCATCCCCGGCTCCGACGCCAATCCGTATCTGGCCATCGCGGCAAGCCTGGCCTGCGGCTACCTGGGCATCGTCAACGGATTGAAGCCGGACGCCCCCAAGGCCGACGACTGTACCGACAGAGCCAAGTCCCTGCCGCGCGGGCTGCCTGAAGCTCTCGGCAAATTCGAAAAGGCCGACGAGATGATCGAGGTGTTCGGCGAGCAGTTCGTCGCCACCTACCGGGCGATCAAATACGAAGAATTCGAAACCTTCATGTCCGTGATCAGCCCCTGGGAGCGGGAATACCTGCTGCTCAACGTCTGATCCCGTCCACCTTTATCCGGAGCTTCCGCCATGACGGCCCATTCCAATATTTATCCGACCAAGGCCCTGCAAGACCTTGACGCCGCCCACCACTGGCACCCCTTCTCCGACATGAAGGCGCTGAATGCGGAAGGCACCCGGATCATCACCAGTGCCGACGGCGTGTGGTTGCGGGATTCCAACGGCAAGGAAGTTCTGGACGGCATGGCGGGCCTTTGGTGCGTGCAGGTGGGTCACGGCCGTACCGAGATCGCCGATGCCGTGCACAAGCAGATGGTCGAGCTGTCCTACTACAACACCTTCTTCAAGACGACCCATCCGCCCGCCGTCGCGCTTTCCGAAAAGCTTGCCAAACTGGCGCCCGCGCACATCAACAGGGTGTTTTACTGCTCCTCCGGCTCGGAGGCCAACGACACCGTGTTCCGCATGGTGCGCACCTATTGGGACAAACTCGGCAAACCGGACAAGAAGGTGATCATCGGGCGCTGGAACGGCTATCACGGCTCCACGCTTGCCGGGACCAGCCTGGGCGGCATGAAGGCCATGCACAAGCAGGGCGACCTGCCCGTTCCGGGCGTGCATCACATCGACCAGCCCTACTGGTTCGGCGAAGGCCATGACATGAGCCCGCATGACTTCGGCATTGCCGCCGCGCGCAAGCTGGAACAGGCCATCGACGAGCTCGGTGAAGACAAGGTCGCTGCCTTCATCGCCGAACCGATCCAGGGCGCTGGCGGCGTGATCATCCCGCCGGACAGCTACTGGCCGGAAGTCCGCCGCATCCTCAAGGAACGTGACATCCTGTTCGTTTCCGACGAAGTCATCTGCGGGTTCGGCCGCATGGGCGAATGGTTCGGGTCAGGCTTTTACGGCATGGAGCCGGACCTGATGCCCATCGCCAAGGGGCTCACATCGGGCTATCTGCCGATGGGCGGCGTTCTGGTCTCCGACCGGGTGGCCGAGGGGCTGATGCTGGCCGGTGAGGATTTCAATCACGGCTATACCTATTCCGGTCATCCGGCCTGCGCCGCGGCAGCGCTTGCCAATCTGGATATCATCGAGCGGGAAGGTCTCGTCGGGCGGGTGAAATCAGACATCGGCCCGTATCTGAAGGAGCGCTGGCTGAAGCTTGGCGAGCATCCTCTGGTCGGCGAGGCCCGCATGACCGGGCTCATGGGCGCACTGGAACTGGTGCCCGAGAAGACCAACCCGCACAAGCCGTTCCGCGACGTGGGCGCAGCCGGCACCATCTGCCGGGATGTCTCCTTCGAAAACGGCATGGTGATGCGTGCGGTCCGCGACAGCATGATCATCTCCCCGCCGCTGGTGCTCACCCATGAAGAGGCGGATATTCTCGTCAAGACCGTAGAGAAGACCCTCGACGGCACCTTCCAGGTCCTGAAACAGGAAGGCATGCTGGGCTGACATAAGACTGCCGGCCGGTTCCCTTCAGATGGGGACGGCCGGCTCTTTTCGGCAGGCGTTTTATTTTTCGACTTTTTCCTGAGCTGTCGGACAAGGTTACATCCGGACGTTCAACGGGCATCGCACCGAGGAAGCGGAATGCCGGCAGAAGGCGTTCATTGCGCTGAGAACGAATGACCGGAAAGGTGCCGACTGCCGACTGGCGGCTTGCGAACACACAAGTTACCTACGCGGACATTCGCACTGAGCTGGTTCACTGTAACTTCCGGCCCATAGCTGACATTTTGAATGCACGACATTCTCGCCCGACCATTCGTCTCGGCGCATTCAATGGACAACGGCGGGAATGCACTATTGTTTGCCAACGGCTGCCTGTGAGCTAGAGCCTCCGCTGAAAAATCTTCGCACCCTTCAGGCATAAAACCGCGTTTCGCCGCACCACGAACGAACGTCGGTATTGCCCCTCACCTCAAGACTTGCCTCAGATCAAGCAGCTTCGTTCTCCTCTTGCTGTGCTATCAGCCGATTGACTTCGCAGGCCAGCAGAACCGCCGCGGTAATCGTCGGCAGCTCCCAAACACCCCCAAACCGGAAGTTCGGTGATTCTTGGTCCGTTCTGCAAAGCAGCTGTTAGCTGCAAGCTCGGTTCACAAAGCTGCGAGACAATCTGAGAGAAGCCGAACACCCCGATTATACGACAACGTCAACCGGCTCAGCTTCAATTACCGGTTCAGACACGGACACAGTTTGTTCAGGCGAAGCGCCAGCTTGCGTCTCCACTCCGGACACAGCCTCCGGCGCCTTAGTTGACATCCATTGACAAGACAGGCTCTGGTTCTGCGGCTTGATCCTGGCGCGTCAGTGTTTTTGTGCTGCCATCACCAAACATGAGGATAGTATCATCCTCTGAATCTCCGATCACAAGGGACAGCTGCTCATCTCGTCCTTCGAAGGCAATTGAAACCGTGTTTCCATCAATGGAAATCTGGGCCTTGTCTGCTGTCAGCTCCGCCCCGAACATGACCGTCCCCGAGGACATTGCAACTGTGTCCTGTCCGTCTCCAGCATTGAAAATGACAGTTGCCTGCCCCCTAACCAATATATTGTCATTTCCCTTGCCACCAACAACCGTGCTGCCGTGACCTGCAGATAAGCTATCGTTGCCTTCGCCTCCGTCCAGATAACTGCCGTCCAAAGCATAAATCTGATCATTTCCGGCACCGCCAGTCGCGATTCCGGTTCCATGCAAGGTCACGCTGTCGTTGCCAGAGCCACCGTGAGCACTACCATCGCCAAAAACGGTGACAAAGTCGGAACCGCTTCCGCCGCTAGCAGCCCCATCTCCGTGGACATGAACTTCATCGTTGCCATCACCACCATGAGCCGAACCGCCGCCCATCACACTGATGTAATCGGCGCCGCCCCCGCCATGCACAACCGAATTTGTATGCGCATAAATTGTGTCGTCTCCCGAACCGCCATCCACTCGGCTATCTGACCATGCATCGATGACATCATTGCCACTGCCTCCAAACACCTCGGAATTTGACCACGCCTTGATAAGGTCGTCTCCCGCTCCGCCATCAACCCGGCTATCTGACCATGCATCGATGACATCATTCCCGTGACCTCCGGACACCAAGGAGTTAGACCACGCCTTGATGAAATCATCTCCATCGCCGCCGTCGACACGGCTCTCAGACCACGCATCGATATAATCGCTACCTGAACCACCATTCACAATCGAATTGGACCAAACACGGAGAAAGTCGTCGCCGTCGCCGCCATCAACCCTCGCATCGCTCCCCGCCAAAACCTGATCGTTGCCTTTACCGGCCTCAACAACAGAATTGCTTCCAACAGCGAACAACTCGTCCGCATCAGTCCCTTCAACACTAACATTGCTGCCGAATGTGACAGGTGTTCCGGAGAAGAAATCACCAAAGAAAGGACTTAGCTTCTCGTCGTCCCGACCGCCGTTGCCGGATGGTGTTTCATTGCCGTCTGATCCGCCCCTGAGTTGATCCAGCTTGTCTTGCAACCGGTTAGCCACTTCCCGCGCGACTTGGATGCCTGACAGGAAATCTCTGGCTTGAGCGGACAATTCGACTTCCACCGCATTGCCGATTGAAGGTTCTGCTTCACCGGATGCCAACGCGCTGCCATTCTGGCTGGCAATTGTCGACTTCCCCAAAGTTGCGGATGTTAAGTAAGTTGAAATTCCTGTCATCATTTCACAAATTCCTTTTGTGAAAAATATCGAAACTAACGACGAATAAACCTAAAGTTGAATTTGTAAACGGCAGGTTAATACCGCGAAAAATGACAATAATATGATGGTCTTCACCCCGTTTCTGGTCCGGGTGTCATGCGACCTTTTGAGCTTCGTTCAGTTCGTCCGAGAAGAGTGTCTGGACGGACACGTTATCCCCATCATACGCCGGCAGCCCCCCAAGTCCGATGTTCGGTGTTTCTCGGTCCTATCTGCAATGCAGCTGCTAGCTGCAATCTCATCGAATGCCTTGAAAGGGCGGCGCGCGCGGAACCTCAAGAGGCAATCAAGGCGGCTATCGGGCCGAGTTTTTTCAACGGAATACGCCTTCCTCGAACTTTTCGGCACCGTGCAACGAACGGTGGCTTTCATACAATGCCCCCTTGCAGCTGGACGGTCGAAATGGGCGCGCAAAGCGCGCCACACCCAACGACATCCAACCTCCCCATCCACCCACAGTTGACCCGCCCCGTTTTGCGAACACACCGGAACAGACGGGCCGCGGGAGCAGTCCTTGGGGCTCCGGGTTCGGGGAAAAGCATGATCACGGTGCCGCTTGTCTGGCTGGTCAGTGTCCTGACGACCTTTGCCGCCTTCGCACTGGTGCAGGAGACGCGGTTGAAGGGCGCGGCGCGGGTGCAGCCGTTCTTGGTGGTGATGGTTGCGCCCTGGCCTATCCCGGCTTTGCCGCGCTCATCCAGGACGGCGGGGCGAACTGGCGCCGGACGCTGCTTGTCAACGGCGCGCCGGTGGTGTTCGTGCAATGGCAGTCTGCGTTCGCTCGAACGCAGACTGCTTCCGGGACTGCACTCCTGAACCCTCCCGGTCAGCCAGGCAGGCCTCTTCTTTGCGATCAGGCGAGCGCGGTGCGAATGGCTTCGAGCGTTTGCGCGCGATCCCGCCGTGCCGCCAGGGCGGCGTTCATATCCACCTTGACGAAACGGGTCGATGTGTGTGGCTGCAATTGGCCGATCAGATCCATGTCGGCGGAAATGACCGTGCCGATCATGAAGTAGCCGCCGCCCGACACTGCGTCGCGGTGCAGGATGATCGGTTCGGTTCCGCTTGGAACCTGAATGGACCCATAAGGATAGCAGGCATCGGTGATGTTGGAGGGATCGGCGCCGGCGCCGAAGGGCTGTTCCCGCTCCACGAACGCCAGCTTGTGTCCCCCCTGGAACCGGTAGCCCATACGATCGGCCTCGTTGGCCACCTTCCAGGTATCCTTGAAGAACCCTTCCTGCGCCGCTTCCGTGATCCGGTGCCAGTACAGACCCGGCAGCATCCGCAGTTCCGCCGGATTGCCCGGTCCCCTGCGCAACGCGTCCGGGACACTCAGGCCTTCCCTGACCGGAGCCTTCGGGCGTCCGAGCGGCAGCGTATCGCCGGGCTGAACCGCCCGGCCGTCAATGCCGCCGAGAGCGCCGATGGCATAGGTCGAGCGGCTGCCGAGCATGGGCGGCGTGTTGATCCCGCCGCTGATGGCAATATAGGCGCGGGCACCGGACTTCAGGAAGTCAAAGGACAGGACCTGCCCCGCCCTGACGGCAATGGCGCTCCACGTCGGGCGCTCCTCGCCATCGATCTTCGGCGGCAGCTCGGCACCGCAAACGGCAACCGTTGCATCCTCGGTGAATTCGAGTTCCGGACCGACGAATACGGATTCCAGCCCGGCGGCGTCTTCCTCGTTGCCAACCAGAAGATTGGCTGTGCGCAGCGCCAGGCGATCCATCGCCCCGCCCATCGGAATGCCGAGGTGATAGTAACCCGGACGGCCAAGGTCCTGGATGGTTGTCGCAATGCCTGCGGAAAGGACATTAATCGGCATAGAGAACCTCCATCAGCTTGGCGTTGGTGCCGTCGATATCGGCGTTGTAGTCGTCGAGAGAGAAGCGCACGTTCCTGACACGCGGCGCGAAGGTGCCCGCCTGCACGTCTTCCACCGCCCGGTCGTATTCCTCCCGGTTGATCGGTTTCCATTTGACGATGTCGCCCGGCTTGAAGAACACCATGAAGTCCTTGAGATAGGAGACTTCCTGCTCCGGGTCGTAGATCGGCATGGGTGTAATGCCGAACATCTGGTAGCCACCGGCGCCGCGCACGGAATAGATGCACGAAAAACATCCGCCATAGCCCACGGTGAGGCGCGGCGTATCGGTCCGCGGGCGCAGATACTTGGGCACCTCGATCTGCCGCGGGCGGTCAACCATCTGATACAGGAACGGCAGACCGGAGACGAAACCGACCATCGAGACGAACCACGGGGCACCAGCATGGGCCTCGATGAATTTGTCGACCGTTTCAAAGCCGTTGATCTCGGCGGCATATTCGATATCGGTCGCGTTCGGATCCTGATGGCGCTCGCGGAAGCGCATCAGCGTTTCATGGGTCCAGGGGTCCTGATAGTAGACCGGGATCTCGACAATCCGGGTCTCGAGGACCGGCTCCGCGCTTTCGGCCGTGGCCTCCAGCTGCTGCAGCCTGGCGAGCAGATCGTCCGGGTGAATGATGTCCGGATTGAACTTGATCTGGAAAGAGGCGTTCGCGGGACAGATTTCCGTGACCCCCTCGATATTGGCGTCGCGCACCGCGTTGGTCATGGAGAGACTTACGAAAAAGGCCTCGAGTGACATGGCTTCGTCGACCTCGACAAAAATATGCTCGTCGCCTCCGAAAGTGTATCGACAGGTCATAAGGCTTTGCCTCCTTGTTGCGCGATGAGTTCGGGATTTTCTTCAAGCCACGATTCAAGCCAGCGGGTATGAACCTCGTTGCAACGCAGGTCGTCGCTCTCCAGCAGGGCTTCGAACAGGGGAGCCGTTGTCGGCAGTCCTTCTATCCTGAGTTCGCCGAGCGCACGCTTCAACCGCCGAAGGGCGGCCTCCCGGTCGTCAGCCCAGACAATCAGCTTGCCGAGCAGCGAGTCGTAGAAGGGCGGAATGGCGTAGCCGGGATAAAGCATGTGATCGAAGCGCACGCCGGGCCCGTCGGGCGTCAGCAATTCGCCGACGACACCGGGAAACGGCATGAAATTGTTCGCGGGATCTTCCGCGTTCAACCGAACCTCGATTGCGTGACCGGAGCGCCTGATCTGATCCTGGGTCGATTGAAGAGCGGCACCCCCGGCGATGGCGATCATCTGCGCCACAAGATCTGTGCCGCAGATCATCTCGCTGACGGGATGTTCGACCTGAATACGGGTATTCATCTCGATGAAATAGAAATCGCCGCTCTTGTCGTCATACAGATACTCAATGGTGCCCGCGCCGCGGTAGTTGACCGCCTTCGCCAGAGCGACAGCGGACCGGCACAACTCATCCCGGACCTCGTCGGAAAGAGCTGCCGAGGGCGCCTCTTCCCAGACCTTCTGACGTCTGCGTTGCAGGGAGCATTCCCGATCGAAGAAATGAACGACGTTCTTTCCGTCGCCGAGCACCTGAACCTCGATGTGGCGCGCCCGCTCGATCACCTTTTCGATATAGATACCGCCGTCACCGAACGCCGCGCTGGCTTCCGATGAGGCCTGCGGTGCGAGCGACCTGAATTCGGCAGTGTCGCGGGCAATGCGAATGCCGCGCCCGCCGCCACCGGCCGCAGCCTTGATCATGACCGGGAAACCGATCTGCGCGGCCAGGTCAGCCGCCACGTCCATGTCGTCGATCACACCGTCGCTGCCGGGAACCGTCGGAACGCCCGCTTTCTTCGCCTCCGAACGGGCTGCCGCCTTGTCCCCCATCAGGCGGATCGTGTCGCCGGAGGGGCCGACGAAAACGAGCCCCGCAGCCGCAACCGCATCTGCGAAATCGGCATTCTCGGCGAGAAATCCGTAGCCGGGATGCACGGCGTCGGCGCCTGTTTCGGCTGCGGCTTTCAGGATGGCGCTGACATCCAGATAGGACTTTGCAGCTTGCGGCGGGCCGATATTCACCGCCTCATCGGCCATCTGCACCGCGCGGCTGTCCGTGTCGGCCTCGCTGTGCACCTGGACCGTGACGATGCCCAGGTCGCGCGCGGCGCGAATGATGCGCACCGCGATCTCGCCACGATTTGCGATCAGCAGCTTGTTGATGTTGCCCTTGGTCACAGCGGCCTCAATCAAGCTCGACAATCGGTTGACCGGCCATCACCGGTTCGTTGTCGCCGATTGGAAACCCTGAAATCGTACCGTCGGCATCGGCCTTGATTTCATGAAATGTCTTCATCACCTCGACAATGCCGACCGTATCGCCCTTGGACACTATGTCCCCCACCTCCTTGAAAGGCGGCTGATCGGGCGAGGGTTTGCGGTAAAAGGTTCCCGGTATTGGGGACTTGATCTCATGTGTGGCCATCGGGTTATCTCCTTCTAGTTCAGCGGGCTCGTTCAGCGGGCTCGTTCGGCGCACGCGTCACGGGCGCATGTGTCAGGCGGCTTCGATCTCCGCGATTGCTCCTTGAACGGCTTTCGCGATCCCCACCGCGTCCGGCGTGTCCGAATGGACGCAGACCGTTTCGGCCCGGACAGGCACCGGCTTGCCGTTGATCGACGCGACCATTCCTTCACGAACGGCCATCTGGACGCGCTTTGCGGCCTGCACCGCGTCGACCGGCTTATGCTCACGTGTGATCAGCAGCCGGCCATCGTCATCGTAGTCGAGATCGGCGAAAAATTCGGCCTGAAAACCGACGCCCCTTGCCTTGAAGACTTCCTCGTGGAGGGTTCCCGCAAGTCCGAGCACCGGAACATCGAACACCTGCGCGACATCGGCAACGGCCTGGGCTATGGGCTCCATGCGTGCCGCCATTCCATACAGGGCGCCGTGCGGCTTCAGATGCATGAGTTTGAGACCGGCGAACTCGAGAAATCCCTTGATGGCACCGACCTGGTAAATGATGATGTTCACCATCTCCTCGCGTTCGATCTTCATCTCACGCCGGCCGAAGCCCGGCAGATCCGGCAAGGAGAAATGCGCCCCGACCTTCACGTCGAACTTGCGCGCCAGTTCGACGGCGCGGCGCATGTGGTTCGGGTCGGAACCATGGAAGCCGCAGGCAATATTCGCTTGCGAGATGAACGGCATGATCCCTTCGTCATCGCCCATTTTGTAGAGCCCGTAGCTCTCTCCCATGTCGCAGTTAAGTTCGACCGGCATTGTTGTTTTTCTCCGTGATTTCTCAGTCTTTGAGCGATGCGACATACCGCAGGCGGATCTGGTCGGCGATGACGGCCAGGATCAGAAGGGCGCCGAGCACCACCGTCTGCAGGTAGGATTCTATGCGGGCCAGGTTCATCCCGTTCTGGACGAGACCGATGAAGAGCGCGCCGAGGATGACATTTTCCAGGCGGCCGACGCCGCCGCGCAGACTGACCCCAGCGATGACACAGGCGGCGATCGATTCCAGCGGCATGGCGGAGCCGATATTGGCTTCCCCCGTATCCAGCCGCGCCGTGAGCAACATGCCCGCGACCGCCGCGAAGAAGGCACACAGGACGTAGGTGAAGAACAGCGTTCCCGCGGTATTGATCCCCGACAGGGACGCAGCCTTCAGATTGCCGCCGACGGCATAGAAATAGCGGCCCTGCGGTGTGCGGTAGAGGAAGGCATAAAGCGCTGCGATCAGGAGTGCCGCGACATAGACAGGCGCCGGTATTCCCAGGAACACGCCGAAACCGAATATGTTTCCGAACTCCATGGGCATGCCGTAAACCGGGACACCGCCGGTCAGATAGAGCGCGATGCCGAAGCCGACGGACGCCATCCCGAGCGACATCATGAAGGGCGATACATTGAAGAAGGCAACGCCGATACCGTTCATGACACCGATTGAAACGCCCGCTGCAATCCCGGCGAAGCAGCCGAGCGCAATCGCCAGCCCGATCATGTCGGGAAACGCCGCCGCGAAGGCCGCCATCGCCATGGCGCCGACCACGGAAGACAGGGCCAGGATCGTGCCGACCGAAAGATCGAAGCCACCGGTCAGCAGCGCCAGCATCTGCCCCATGGAAACGATCATCAGGTAGACCGACTGGCGCAGCACATTCATGAGATTTCGCGGTGTCAGAAAATTGTCCGACATCAGCGTGAAGACAACAAGCGCCACGACAAGCAGGAAGGGCAGAATGCCCAGCTTCACGAAGAGCCGCTTGACGATATCCCCGGCACCGGAGGATGGTCGCGCGATCGCGGTTTTACCGGCCATCAAGCAGCCTCCCTTTCAAAAAAATGCGCCAGAACATTTTCCTCGGTGAGCTGCCCGGCCGTGAGTTCGGCCTGGATGCGTCCGCGATAGAAAACATAAGCCCGCGAGGTGAGATGCAGGACCTCGGGAAGATCGGAGGAAATGAGCACGATTGCCGTTCCCTGCTTTGCAAGTTCAACGATGAATTCGTAAATCGAGGCGCGCGTTCCCACATCGACACCCACCGTCGGTTCGTCGAACACAATCAGGTCGTAGGAACGCGTCAGGCTGCGCGCGAGCATCGCCTTTTGCTGATTTCCGCCGGAAAAATGATCGACCGCCCGTTCGATGCGTGGCGGTGACAGGTTCAGCCTCTCCGCCAGACCGGACACAGCCCGCGCCTCCCCGGACCTGTCCATCCAGAGCCCGTTGGAAAACGGCGCGATGTCGAGCGATGCCAGCGACACGTTTTCGCGCACCGACCGCATCATCATCAGGCCTTCCTTGCGCCGGTCGGCAGGCAGGTAGAGAAAACCTGCGCGAATGCTGTGTCGCGGCGGTTTGCCGGTAATATCCGCGCCGTTCAGCTGCACGCTCCCGCTTTCGATCTGTAAGGCGCCGAAACAGGCCTGCAGCAATTCCGATTTGCCCGACCCCACCAGGCCGGCCATGCCGACGATCTCGCCGGCGCGAACCTCCACCGAAGCCGCGCGAACCGCGTCGCCGGCCGTGCTCAGATCCTTGACCTGCAGCACCTGCCGGCCCGGTTCGCCAAGATCGAGTTCGGGGAAAATGCTGCCGACGACGCGTCCGGTCATCAACCGGACAAGGTCGTCCTCCGACGTCGCCCTGGCATCCACCGTGTCAATGTAGCGGCCATCGCGCAGGACGGTGATCCGGTCGCCGATGCGGCGGATTTCTGCCATCCGGTGGGTGATATAGACGATACCGACGCCACGCTTGGTGAGCTGGGCGATCAGGTCGAACAGATGGTCCGTCTCGTGACTGGTGAGCGAGGCCGTCGGCTCGTCGAGAATGAGGACGGACAGATCGGAACGGAACGCCTTGGCGATTTCCACCATCTGCTGCTCGGCGCGCGTGAGATGGTCGACACGCTGACGGGGGTTCAGGTTGAAGCCCAGTTCGTCCAGAATGGCCCTGGCCTCGCGGCGGATGCGGTCCTTGTCGATAAATCCGCGGTTTGTAGGCTCTCCACCCAGGAAGAGGTTTTCCTCAACCGTCATTTGCGGAATGAGCGAGAATTCCTGGAAAACGGCAGAAATTCCGATTTCACGTGCATCGTGCACGGAATGCAGTTGCTGCGCTTCACCGCGCAGGAAGATCTCTCCGGCGGTGGGTTGATTGGCTCCTGCGAGGATCGAGATCAGCGTCGATTTGCCGGCGCCGTTTTCGCCGAAAACAACATGAACCTCGCCTGGGCGGAGTTCGAAATTCACCTGGTCCAGCGCCGTGACGCCGGGATATTCCTTGGTCAGGTTTTTCGCTTCCAGCAAGGGGGATGCAGCCGCTGGCTGCATCCTGTCTTGAGCGGGCGTTTGCCGGTTCGACATTGTTTTGCCGCCGCCTTCGCCTACTGGACCGAGAAGACCGGGCGGAACCCGTTCGGAGCCAGCGTCGACGAGGGGTCGAATTCGCCGTGATTTTCCTCCGTCACGACATAGAGCGCCGGACCGACATGTTTCAGGTAGTCCTCACCTTCCAGAATGCGCACGGCCTGATCGACGGCGATGCGGCCCTGGACAACGGTTGAATCCGTCGGTGCGGCAAGGATCTGACCGCGGGCGATGCCCTGATCGACGCCCGGAGTGTAGTAGTAGGAAACCACCTTGACCTGATCCGTCAGCCCGCGTGCGCGCAGGATCGGCACCGCCGCCTCGGCGGTGACCGCCGTCCCGACGATGTAGTCGAGGTCCGGATAGGCTTCGAGCGTGTCCTCGACAAGCTTGGCCTGGGCCTCCTTGCCCGTGTCGCCGTATTTGGTGTCGACCAGTTCAAGCGCGCTGCCCTCGATCGCGCCCTGGAAACCCGTGTTGCCGGCCTCGACCCAGCCGGCGCCGGCCGGTCCGGGGAACCACGCCACCTTGGCGGCGGTGCCACCCCCGGGGTGAAGGGATGCCAGGAAGGCACCGGCCTTGGCGCCCATCTCGCCGAAGGAGACCAGCGACTTGGCCGACAGCTTGTCGGAGGACATGCCGTTGATCACGTCGATGACGGGGATGTTCTTGGCGGCCAGTTCCGCCACCACATTGTTCAGTCCGTCAAAGGAGATGGCGCCGATGATCACGGCGTCCGCGCCTGCCGAGACGCAATCCTCGATCTGGGAAATCTGCTTGTTGAGCTCGGTGTAGCCACCGGCTTCCACGACGTTCACCTTGACGCCGATGCGCTTGGCTTCCTCGGTAACGCCGTAATCGACGCCGAGCCAATAGGCGTCCTTCATGTGCGGAAAGGACACGCACAGGTCCCATGGCTTCGATGCCTTGGCGAGCGGTGCATAGTCCACCGACGAGCGCGGGCTTGCCATATCGAAAGGCGGGTCCCAGACCTCGACGGAATAGGGGAACCAGTCCTCGGCCGATGCTCCGCCAGTGGTGACGAATGCGATGGCCGCTGACGCGGTCACGAGTTTGATCAGATGCTTCATATTTGCGCCTCCTGATGTCTGCGGGTCTTCATGACCCGATCTGCCGACCGCCACCGGAGGGACGGTGAAAGAATGAAAGAACGCGCAGGCGTGTTTGTAAAATACGATTATCAGGTATATATTTTCTGATTTTCAGAACATTAAACTGCAAAATATGGGCACGCCTACAAACTAATCACAAGAGAGCCCAATTTTTGATAAACTCAATATTTTCAGATGGCTGATGACGCGAGTTTTCGTTTTTTAAAATTAAATCGACCGGTTTTGTAAATTGATCAGATATAATAATGACAAGACCTCATCTGCAAATCAGATAAAGAATATCAGAAAAATGAATGAACCTTCCCTCCGCCAGATCCGCTATTTCATAGCCGTTGCGAATATGGGTCAGGTCTCCCGTGCGGCGGTGGAGCTGAACGTTTCCCAATCCGCCGTCACCACGGCCATAAAACACCTGGAGGACATCGTCGGGGTGCCGCTTTTCGATCGTCACGCCGGCGGCATGACACTGACATTCGAGGGCAATATTTTTCTCGACCACGGCAGACGGGTGACGGCTGCCGTCCAGGAGGCGGTGCAGTCGCCGCGACGGTCGCGCGAGACGGTCAAGGGAACCTTGCGCCTCGCCATGACCTATACGGTCGCGGGCTATTACATCCCCCCCTATCTGGAGCGCTTCAGCCAGGCCTTCCCGCGTGTGAAGCTCCAACTGACCGAAGCGCCGAGAACAGCCATAGAAGACGGGCTGGTATCGGGCACCTTCGATCTGGCGGTGATGCTGACATCGAACATCCTGGACCAGGAAGGCCTGGCGTATGACACCCTGCTGCAGTCCCGGCGCCGTCTCTGGGTGTCGTCCCAACATCCCCTTCTGGAGCGGCCCTCCGTCAGCCTCTCCGATGTGGCGAACGAACCTTACATCATGCTGACGGTGGACGAGGCCTCCAACACGGCCCAGCGCTACTGGAACCGCACGAGTTATCGCCCGGGCACCAAATTCCGGACCTCCTCGGTCGAAGCGGTCCGGTCCATGGTCGCCGGTGGAATGGGCGTCACGATCCTGTCCGACATGGTCTACCGGCCCTGGTCCCTGGACGGGCGAAGGGTGGAGGTGATTTCCCTGTCCGATGCGATCCCGACGATGGATGTCGGCCTCGCCTGGGCGGCGAGCATCGACCAGCAGCCCGCCGTGGCCGCTTTCCGGGAGTTCATGCATCTTGGCGAGGAACAGCATGTGCGGTGATGCCGGTCTTTTCTTTTTTCTCCCTTTTTGACTCCTTTTTCCCGGGCACTGTCGGCTAAGGTCACCTGCGGACGTTCCTTGAGTATCGCGCCCAGGACACCGGAGGATCCGACATGCTGTTTTCCGTATTGATCTATTCCAGCGAAGACTTCATCGACGCGCTGACGCCCGAGGAACATGCGCTTCTTTTGAAAAAACACGGCGCCTTTCACGACCACACCAAGACCAACAGAACCTTCGCTGCAGCGGCCAAGCTGATGTCGACCGGCACGGCGATGACCGTCACAAAAGACAGCGACGATTTCGTCGTTACAGACGGGCCTTTCGCGGAAACGAAAGAACAGTTCATGGGTTTTTATCTGATCGACTGCGCCAATCTGGACGACGCCATCGAAGCGGTGAAGCTGCTGCCGCTGGACCATGGGCGCATTGAAATCCGCCCGATCGAATTCTTCGAGGGAGCCGAGTTCAAGAATGCCGAGCGCGTGGTTATCGACGCATCTTAGGGCCGCACGGCCAAGGGTGATCGCCGCCCTGAACCGGGCCTTCGGCGACATCGACCTTGCCGAGGACGCGTTTCAGGAAGCCTCGCTCCGGGCGTTGAGGGCCTGGCGGCCGGAGGCCCTGCCCGGCGATCCGGTTGCCTGGCTGATCGTTGCCGGGCGCAATGCCGGCATCGACGCGATCCGCCGGAAATCCCGCGAGACCCTGTCGCCGCCGGACGAGATCGAACCGGCGTTCGACGGTCCCCATCCGGAAGAGCTGTTGAGCGAGACCCTCGACCAGGCGGTCTACAGGGACGATATCCTGCGTCTGCTGTTCACCTGCTGCCATCCGGTGCTGCGCCGCGACCAGCAGATCGCCCTCGCGCTCAAGGTCGTCGCCGGCCTGTCCGTCGACGAAATCGCCCGGGCCTTTCTGGTGCAGCCGAAGACGATGGAACAAAGGATCACCCGCGCCAAGAAGCGGTTGCGGGCAGCCAGGCTCTCCTATGAGGAACCGGACGGGCCCGGACGGGCCCAGCGCCTGTCCGCCGTCGCCAATGCGGTCTATCTGGTCTTCAACGAAGGCTATTCCGCCTCGCAGGGGCCGGAGTTGATCCGCGAGACCCTGTGCGAGGAAGCCATCCGCCTTGCCCGCCTGCTTGTGCGCCTGTTTCCCGAGGAGCCGGAGCTGCGCGGCCTGCTGGCGCTGTGCCTGATCCAGCATTCCCGCCGCCGCGCCCGGCTGACCGGCTGCGGCCGGGCGGTGACGCTGGAGGACCAGGACCGCACGCTGTGGGAACGCATACCAATTGCCGAGGGCACCATCCTATTGGAGGCGGCCCTGCGCGCCGGCCGCCCCGGCCCGCTGCAGATCGAGGCGGCCATCGCCGCCACCCACGCCCGCGCCGCCACTTACGAGGCCACCGACTGGCACGAGATCGACCGCCTCTACCACGCCCTGGAACACATCCGTCCCTCCCCCGTCGTCGCCCTCAACCGCGCCGTGGTGCAGGCAAAACTCGACGGCATCCCGGCCGCACTCGCCCGCCTTGACCACCTCTCCACCCCACTCGCCCGCTATGCCGGCTATCACACCGTGCGCGGCTCGTTTCTGGCGGAACTGGGGCGCGCGCGGGAAGCACAGGAGGCCTATGAAACCGGGCTTGAACTGGCAGGAACGGAGGTGGAGCGGGCGTTTATTCGGGGGAAGCTGGGGGAGATTGGGGCGTGAGGGGATGGCTGGGGGTGATGGACGGTCTGCTCCTACGTGCTCCGATTGGGATCTAGCCGACCTTCGCCGACGCTGAATGCGTCAGCGCTGCCGGCCCGGAACCAGCGTTATTGCAAAGTGTAACGAAGGAGCGCTCAAACACCCTTGATATTGCATCGCTGCGGAAATCGGCTTTTGATAACAGCCATGAAGTTCGACCAGAAAATCCACACAGAACGGCTTTCGTTACGGTCTCTCCGCTGGCGGGATTTTGGGTTCTTTTACGCGCTGATGCGGAACAGGCGTGTCAGACAGTATTTGGGCGGCCCAGTCATATGGAGCCAACGGATTCCGCGCTTTATCCGATATCGAGCTGCTCCGAACGATGTCGGCGTTTGGGTCGTTAGCCTCGTAGAACGCAGTCAACCCATAGGGATTGTCGAACTGGGACCACACAAAGACGGAAAAGACTACGAAATTTCATATCAATTTCACCCGACCTTTTGGGGGCAGGGCCTTGCGCGCGAGGCTATTCAGGCAGTCGTCAAAAGTGCGCTGAATGAAACCGGGTTGGTGAGGATCATAGCAGAAACACAAAGCGCAAATTCAGCATCCTGTCGTTTGCTGAGTGAACTGGGAATGCTGGAGGTTGAACGAATTCAGAGATTTGGAGCAGAGCAGATTATTTTTACAACAAGCTGAAAACCGCCATTGGCGCAGCCGCAGCGAACTCACACCACGTCCGCACTTCGCTCGTTCGTTCAGTATCCAGAAAATGTCCGGTTTCAGGATCAGATGGCAATACGCCGGGCGACCGAACCGGGAGCGCGATGCTGTCCGGCTGCGTGCAGCAGTCAAACGGTTGATGCCGACTTTCACCCAAAGTGTTCACATTGGCGCTTCCGGCCCGGAGCCGTTGTTCGTCGGTAGAGTGGGGCTGCAACGCGGATTTCTGGAAGCTGCCATTCGCGAAGTTGACGTGATCTCGATGTCGCGAGGACCGGAATGCGGGACCTATCAGCCATTCGCTTCAATGGCTATCTACGCATCATTTGCTTTTCTCTACAGCTTTTAAATATTGAGGTGCCTCGGTGCGGTCATACAATCCGTAGTCTCTTGATACGCGAGCCAGGAGCGCGGTCAGGACGCAATCGGCACTTTGCGCTTCGTCGATTTTTGATTTTCCGTCAACTTCACGGGTGACATCAAATACACTAAGGAACGAGTCGGTTTCTGTGACGCTGGCGAAGGTCTCGCAGTCCTGTATTCCAAGTTGCTTCCGCGACCTCAGAATGCCAATGAAACGGTCAGTCCGAAGCTGCGATGCCCTGTATGAGCCGTCATTGCTCCATTCTCGCACACGTGCATTTGGTTCCGCATAGCGTAACACGTGCGAAATCCGAATGCGGTGATCTTCGAAATGCTTGAAACGCCCTGCGGTCTGAGACTTATGGTGCTCCTTATTGGCTCTCCATCGCGCAATTGACGCCTCATCCCTCCATAGCGAATGAGAGAGGATAACTTTCGGGCGGGTTAGTGATTTGAACCGTTCAATATAAATCAGGCCGTCATGCTGCATCAGAATTGGA
The DNA here is from genome assembly GCF_001624695.1 of Labrenzia sp. OB1. Classification (GTDB taxonomy): domain Bacteria; phylum Pseudomonadota; class Alphaproteobacteria; order Rhizobiales; family Stappiaceae; genus Roseibium. Next base: position 485,122 of record NZ_JSEP01000002.1, read on the forward strand.
CGGAGCTTTGTAGCATGCCGGAAGTAATGGTCTTCATGGCCATCACGTGGCTCCATTTCGAAAAGCAGCGCATGCATCCCTCATTCTCCCTTTGATTTTACCCACTGCTGTCCGGTTTAAATTGGATTAAGGTTTAGGGTCATCTGCCTTGTGTCTGTTTCCGGTGGTGGTTTGTGAGTGTTTAGTGCGTTGATTGTGCGTCGATGCATGAGGTTGAGGCGAACAAGGCGTGCGAAGGCGAGTGGTTGCTTGACTGCGGTCTGGGTCGCCTGAGCGGCTCTCAGCAGGATATAGGCGATCAAGGCGATGAAGATCTGGATGCGTACGGCATTCTCGGACGTTCCGAGGAAATGCCGGATCTTCAGGTTCTGCTTGATCCACTTGAAGAACAGCTCGAT